>JAWKSY010000044.1:0-1969 GCA_041402125.1 Planctomycetota bacterium | reverse complement strand
GGCGCTCGCCGAGGAACGGGTCCGCTCCTCCGAGCTCGAGACGACCATCTTCGCGCCCTCGATCATCTACGACCGCAACGACACGTGGGTCACGTGGATCAGACGGCTCGCGCTTCTGCCGCTCCTGCCGATCTCGGGGCGCGGGCGCGCCGCCTACGAGCCGATCTGGGCACACGACGCCGCCCGCGCGGTCATCGCGGCGCTCGACCGCCCACCCGAGCGGTTCGAGCTCGCCGGGCCGGAGCGACTCACCTACGAGCAGCAGGCCCGGCTGATCGCCCGCGCCGCCGGGCGCGAGCGGCCCGCGATCCACATCCCGCTCCCGTTCGTCCGCTCGGCGCTGATCTGGCTGCGCCGGATCCTCGGGGAGACCGCATTCGCCACCTGGGAGGAGGCGGAGCTGCTCGAGGTGCCGATGATCAGCGAGCGTGGATCGGCCGACGTTCGCGGGCTCGGGGTCGAGCCGGTCCGGATGGCGAGCGTCCTCGAAGGCACCTGAGCCGATGGGCGGGGACGGCGACGCGGCTACACGGACCGTCCTCGATCGTCTCAACGAGGCGGGCTTCGCGGGCGAGGTCTGGGACCGTGACTGGCGGCTCGTCGGCGTGACCGACCAGTACCGGCTGATGGTCGCCGCCGGGCGCGATCTGCCCGACGTCGGCCGGGGGCTGCACTTCCTCGAGACGAAGATGCGCGAGGTCCGGGACAGCTGGCCGGCTGGACCGGTGCAGGAGAGCCTCGACGACTGGCTGCGGGAGAACGGCGGCGCGATGGCGGGCGCCGTCCCGGGCGGCAAGGAGGCGCTCCTCCAAGCGGCGGATCCGGCGGTGAGGGAGATCGTCGAGGGCCTGGTCCCCGAGCCGATGCCGGCGGCCATCGCCAGCCAGATGGAGATCCGGTTCGGGAACTCGACGCTCATGAACGACGTCCTGATGATCCCGCTGCTGGGGACCGACGGCGCGTATGCCGGGTGCGCGATCGTCGTCAAGCCTCCGGTCGGTGCCGCGACGCTCGCGATGCTCGCCCTCGGCGACGAGCGGCTGTTCCAGCGGATGCTGGCGCTGATCGTTCCCGCCCAACGACCCGGGGCGATCATGTTCGGCGACCTCGAAGACTCCACGGCCCTTGCCCGCCGCCTTCCCAGCAGCGTCTACTTCAAGCTCATCCGGCGCCTCAGCCTCGCAGTCGATGAGGTCGTCGTCGAGGGCGGGGGGATCGTCGGCAAGCACGTGGGCGACGGCGTCACTGCGTTCTTCCTCAGCGAGGAGCTCGGCTCCGACTCGGCGGCCGCGCGCTCCTGCATCCACGCCGCCCGCGCGATCCAGGAGCGCATGCCGGCAATCGCCGAGCGGACCGGGCTCGGGGCGGAGGACGTGACCTTCCGCTTCGGCCTCCACTGGGGGGCCGGCCTCTACGTCGGGCGGCTGCTGACGAGCGGGCGGCTCGAGGTGACGGCCCTCGGCGACGAGGTCAACGAGGGCGCGCGGATCGAGAGCTGCGCCGGCGGGGGCTTGCGACTCGCCTCGAAGCCGTTGATCGAGCGCCTGGACGAAGCTGCCGCGGCGGATCTCGGCATCGATCCGCTTCGGATCTCCTACACCCCGCTCGGTGATCTCGACGGCGCGAGCGAGAAGGCACGGAGCGATGCACCGACGATCTCGGTCTCCACGGTCTGAGGCTCAGGACGCGAGCCCGATCAGCTCTCCGGCCTCGATCTCGACGCCCTCCGCGAGCCACTCGACCTCGGGAACGAGGGCCGGATCGGCGTTGAAGCCGAAGTAGAGCCGGTCGGCCAGCGAGACGGCGGTGATCCGCAGTCCGTGCCGAAGGCCGATCTCGGCGATCGAGTGCAGGCTCTCCACCGGCGCTCCGAGGACGCTGACCCGGTGCCGCGGCCCGGGGACGTTCGAGACGTTGACGGCGAACTCGCGCGGGCTGCTCTCGATCCGCTCGACCAGCGCAGCCAGTT
>JAWKSY010000043.1:0-2182 GCA_041402125.1 Planctomycetota bacterium | reverse complement strand
CGATCCCACGGCGTCGATGAGCAGTGCGAGGGCGAGAGCCTGGATGGCGCGGACGAGCACCGGATTCGACTCGGCGTTGGCGAGCGCGATCCATGGCGCGCCGACGAAGACCAGGGCCGCGAGGATCCCTCCCCAGACCAGTTCGATGCGCAGGTAGTTGCCGAAGGGCATCGGCCGTGTGCGCATGACGTGTTGCGGCAGTCCCAGGTCGCGCACGGTGGCGAGCACGAGGAAGAGCGGCTCGAGCCAATTCCAGACACCCCACTCGTCGGGGGGCACGACGCGGCCGACGATGGCGTGCGTGACCTGCAGCCCGACGATGCGCACGAGCTGCGCGACGGTCGCGGCGCTCCCGGAGCGGAGGAGTCCGCGGGCGGCCGACATCGCGGCTCAGGGCTCCGGGCGAGCGACGTCGAGGGTGCGCCGAACCGAGGAGCCCGGACGGCGATCGGAGAACCAGGCGACCTGTTCGCGCACGGCGTCGAAGTCGACGAAAAAGCGACCGGTCCGTTTCGGAACGGCGATTTCGAAGGTGACGTCCACGGCTTCGCCGGGCGCCACGTCGCGCGGCAGGAGTGCGCGGAGCCCGTCCCACTCGACCCGCTCCCCCTGCTCGTCGAAGAGGTGGTACGCGAGGGCGACGCGGGTCGCCCCCTTGGCGCGCCACGGGTGCGCGCTCGCGTTGCGCACGCGGCCGCGGAACTGGACGGTCGAGCCGGGGGTCTGCGTGCCGAGCTCCGGAACGTCGAGCCAGTCGATCGCGAAGAGGTCCCAGTCGAGCTCCTCCTCCTCGCCGAGGTAGGTGACGATCGCTCCGACCAGCATCTCGAGGTCCTGCTCCTCCCAGCCGGTCACCGGAATGCCGCCGGCGCGTGGGGTGCCGGCCGCCGCGGCGGCGTCGCGGTTGGCCTTGCGGTTACGCGTGGGAATGACCTCGAGATACCAGCTCTGGTGCTGGGCGTCGACGGTCAGGGAGTAGTCGTAGTAAGGGAAGCCCTCGAGCGTCTTGCGGACGCGGGGAGTCCGCGGTTCGAGGACGATACGGGTGGTGTCGCCGGCGGGCTCGGTGGTCGCGAAGTGCGTGCCTCGTCGCGAACCGCCGAGCGCGAGATCGATCTGGTTCGGTGCGGTGATCGTGCGGACCTGGAAGACGGGGCGTCGCAACGGCTCTTCCGTGCGCAGGTCGAGGCGCACCGGCTGACCGCCGGCGATCCACAAGGCATCGCCGACGGGGCGGAAGAGGTCGGTGCGGCCGAAGAAGAAGATCCCGGAGCCTCCGACGTAGCCGCGGTAGCCGGGGATCTGCCCGCGGATCGTCTGCTCGAGCGGAAAGAGCTGGAACGAGCGGTTGCGCGTGTGGGACTGCAGGGTCGGCGACGGCACGATGGCGCCGTAGGGGGAGAAGACGAGCGGTCCGACGAAGAGCCCGCCGACGGCGAAGCCGACCGCCGGGAGCCAGGCGGGGCGAATCCGTCGAACCAGGAAGAGGAAGCCGGGCAGGGCGTTGACGAAATAGCGATTGCCGACGAACCCGCCGCCGCCATGCCAGTTGAACGGGATCAGCGTGAGGAAGAAGAGGGCGACGATCGCCAGGCTGCCGAGGACGACCCAGCGCGCGCTCGATCGCCCACGGTCGAGGGCGAAGAGTCCGAGGCAGAGCAGGACGAATGGGGAATAGAGGAAGAGGCCCGTGTGACGTCCGACGAAGAAGTAGCCGAGGTTCGTCAGGAGGTGGGCATCCACGTCGGGTCGACGGAAGATCCACCACCAGGAGTTCATCAGCTTGCCGAAGAGCCGAGGGCCGAGTGAAGGGGCGGGGGCGGCGGCGCCGGAGTCGGGCGTCGCCGCGCCGAGCTCGGTCGTCGGCAGCTCCGGCATGCGGTCGAACGATTCGACCCGCACGCCCTGGCGCTCCACCCCGAGGTAGGCGGTCGGCGTCGGCGTCAGCGCGAGCGAGAGACCGCAGACGGTCAGGGTGGCGAGCGCTCCACCGAGCATCCATTCGAGCCCTCGACGGCGGCCCGCGGTACGCCACAGGTACCAGAGGGGGCCGAGACCGAGAGCCGCGAGGATCGGCTTGTTGTACGCGGCGAGAACCAGGGCGGCCGCGGAGAAGTAGGGGCGCGTCCTCTCGTTCCAGAGGCGTCGTCGCCAGCGCTCCCAGCGGCCGACCGGGGGAGCG
>JAWKSY010000042.1:0-2939 GCA_041402125.1 Planctomycetota bacterium | reverse complement strand
GGTCCTGGCGCTCGGTGGAGGCGACCTGGAGGAGCCGCAGGCGCATGTGGGCGCCGGGGTCCTCGATGTCGCCCGCGCGCAGCGCCTCGTCGAGCCGATCGAGGGCGGCGAGCGCCTCCGCCTCGTCGTCGGCGTCGCTCGCGGCGCGCACGGCGGTGACGACGGACGCCCGCCCCATCTCGCCCGGCAAGAGCGCCACGAGTCCGATGAGGGCGAGGGCGAGGTAGGCGAAGACGACCGTCCGCAGGGCGAGGATCCGGCCCGAGAAGGCCTCGCGAAGGGCGGGGTCGTCCCACCAGGCGCGCAGGAAGCGGACGCGGTCCTCGATCCCGGGGTGAAGGAGTCCCCCCTGGCGTCGCCGCGAGGGATGGAGGTCGCCGAGCGCCTCGAGGGCCCGCGCGATCGGTCCCGGGCCGTCGAGCGCCCGGGCGGCGAAGACGTCGGCTTCGGTCTCGAAGGTCCGGCTCACCGGGGAGAAGACGAAGCGCAGGAAGACGACGAGCGCCACGAGGGGCAGGAGGACGTCGAGCGCCACGCCCCCCGTGTCGCCGAGCAGCATGTCCGCGACGGTGACGGTCGCGGAGTACGCGGTCGCGAGCGCGAGGTAGACGAGGGGATGGGAGCGGCGGGAATGTCCCATCTCGTGGGCGAAGACGCCGACGAGCTCGTCCTCGTCCAGCCGCTCGAGCAGGCCGTCGAAGATGAACACGTAGCGGAGCCGGCCGAGGATGCCGACGAAGGCCGCGTTGATCACGTGGCCCGAGGTGTCGACGACGCGGATGTCGAGCGGGCGGAAGGACTCGCGCCGCGCGACCTCCTCGAAGCGCGTCCGCAGCGCCCCCGGCGGGAGGGAGTGTCCGGGCAGCGCGAAGCGCAGCGCCAGCGGGGCGACGATCGCGAGCGTCAGGGGGACGAGGACGAGGGCGACCACCATGAAGGCGGCGACCGGCCGCAGGAGGAACCAGTCGGCCCAGACGGGATCGATCGAGGCGAACTCGCCCGCCGCCAGGAGCGCGCCGATCATGATCGCGGGGACCAGCAGCACGCGCAGGTGGAGCCGCAGGAAGGCTCCCTTGGGCCAGGGGCGACCGTGCCGGGCGATGGCGAGCTCCCGCCGCGCCGGGAGCGAGAGGATCCACCCCGCGAGGAAGGGGACGATCGCGAGCGGCAGACCGAGATAGGGCGAGGCGCCTCCGAACCAGGCCGCGCGCCACGGCTCCCACCAGCCGAGGGCGGTGACGCCGACAAAGGTGAGGACGCGCAGGACGGCGAGGGGCGCGAGACGGACCGGGGCGCCGACGAGCTCGCCGCGGCGGCGCGCCTCGGCGTGCGCGATCGCCCGGCCGAGTCCCCGGCGGTCGAGGAGCGCGAACGCGACGGTCCAGGCCAGCGCGACCACCCATCCCCACCCCTCGAGCGCGTCGGGTTGACCCGCGGCGCCGACGGCGACGAGGAGGGCGACCGCGAGACCGGCGACGCCCTCGATCACGACCCGAGGACCTTCTGGGTCGTCTTGAAGTGCAGCTTGGCCACCTTCGCGAGCACGCCCTCGCCGCGCGCCTTCACGAGGCGCCGGGCCGCGGCGTCGACGGGATCGCCGGCGCCCTTCGGGAGGGTGAGATCGAACTCGCGCCCGAGCCGCTCGAGTTCGCGCCAGAAGACGTCGGACGCGAGCATGCTCGCCGCGCCGACCGCGGGGTGCGACTCCGCGCGCGGACGGAGGCTGAGCCGGGCCGCGCGGGCCCGGGGCTTGAAGGCGCGCCGGAGCACGGGCTCCTCGCAGAACTTGTCCACGATGACGAGCGAGGCGTCGCACTGCTCGAGGACCTTCTCGATCGCCGCGCCGTGCGCCCAGGCGAGGAGCCGGTTGAGGTTGCCGATCTCGGCGTAGAGCTGGTTGTAGCGCTCGGGTCGGAGCACGACCGTCGCGTGCGGCAGCAGGTCTCGGATCATCTTCGCCCCGCGGCGGACGACCGGAGCCGTGATCTTCTTGCTGTCGCCGAGACGCACGTCCTCGAAGGCGGCGTGGTACTCGGGTCCGTAGGCGACGGCCGCGACGACGAGGGGCCCGAAGTAGTCGCCCTTGCCGGCCTCGTCGGACCCGACCGCGAGCACGGCGCGCTCGGGATCCAGCTCCTGGGCGATCCGGGCCTCGCCCTCGCCGGGCAGGTAGCGCTCGAGGAACTGATCGAGACCCTTGCCCTGGACCACGCACTTCCCCGAACGGTAGAGGGTGCAGCTCACCCCCTCGCCCTTGAGCGCGAGCCGGGCGTGCGGGACCTCCTTGCGCTCGAAGTCGCCCTCGGCGAGGCGCGCCTCGAGGTCCTGCATCTGGGACTCGGACAGTGCGGCGACATGTGTAGCCAAGGAGGTTCCCCCCAGTGGAGCGCGGCCGACCCCACGCGGACCCGGCCCGTCCGTTTCCGGGGGCCTTCCCGCGTATTCCTCGATCTCCCGCGAAGAGGTCCCATCATGTCACGCTGAAGGCCCGGCCCGAACCGAATGACGACGCGGGCGGTTGGACGACCCCGAGGAGGAGCGCAGGTGACGCTGACCAGAGGACTTGGGACTCCTCGGGTCCCGGGGCGCCCCACCCGGGAGCCGGATCGGAGGACCCTCCGTTGAGACGCGCGCTCGTCCTCCTCCTGTTCCTCCTCGCCACCGCGGCTCCGGCGCAGACCGCTCCGGCGTCGTCAGGGCCGCACCTCACGGTGCGGTGTGACGACGGGCTGGAGGGCGCCGCGGAGCGACTGCGGGCGGCCTACCCGGCGCTCCTCGCCCGGATCGAGGAGCGGCTCGGGATCGCCTACCCGCGGCCGCTCACGGTCCGCCTCGTCCGCGACCACGAGAGCTTCGCCGCCGCCGTCCGGGAGTTCGGCGGCGGGGAGGTCGCCGCTCACGTCGCCGCGATCGCCTTCTCCTTCGCCGACGTGATCGTC
>JAWKSY010000041.1:0-3917 GCA_041402125.1 Planctomycetota bacterium | reverse complement strand
ATGCCGGCGAGCCGCTCGGCCCCGAGGCCCTCGGAGTTGCAGCGGTCGATCCAGATGTACCAGCCGAGATCGGTCCGCGGATCGGAGACGTTCGCCATCTCCCAGTCGAGCACGGCGACCGGCCGGTTGTCGCGGAAGATCAGGTTGCCGACCCGGGAGTCACCCCAGCAGAGCGCCGGCGCCCCGTCCTTCGGCACGGTCGCCTGGAGATGCGACCAGCCCGCGCCGATCGCGGGATCGCCCACGGGCCGAAGCTCGGGCTTCCACATCCTGTCGAAGGTCCGGATCTCCTGGGCCAGGATCGACTCGCCCGCCGCCGCCCGCGGCAGGCGTGAGAAGTCGTGGCGCTCGAGGTCGATCGCGTGGATGCGGGCGAGCACCTCGACCCCGCTCTGCCACATCGCCGCCCGATCCGCAGGTGTCGCCTCCTCCTTGAGCCACCCCGCGAGCATCATCGGCGGCTTGTCCGGCGGGATGCGCCCCTCGCAGAAGCCCATCACGTAGAAATCCGACCCGAGCAGCGAGGCGTCGGGCTCGTAGCCGACGAGCGGCGGCGCCGGCACCCCTTCGCGTTGCATCACCTGCATCATCTCGAACTGCATCCGCAGATCGTGCCGGTCGAAGACCTCGCTGCGCGGCGGGACCATCCGCAGCACATAACGCTCGGCCGCGCCATCGGGCCAGCGCGCGTCGAGCAGGAGCGTGACACTGCTCTCGCCGCTCGCCTGGGGAAACTCGAGATGGGGCACGCGCAGGCCGGGTCGATCCGGCAGTCGCGCCTGCAGCCAGCGCTCGATGCCGTGTCGGATCGCCTCGAGATCGCCGATGTCCTGCTCACCCATGCTCGCTCGTCCCCTCGCTGGATCGTCTCGTTGGCCGGACGCCGCCCATCGCAAGCGAGCAGCGCGACGCGACGCCAATTCAGAACGGGATGTCGTCCTCGTCGCCCGGCGGCGGCGGCTCGTCGCCGGCGAAGGGATCGTCTCCGCCCGCGGCCGTCCCCTCGCCCGCACGCTCGATCGCCCAGACCTCGAGGCTGTTGAAGTAGCGGATCTCGCCCTTCGGACTCTTCCACTCGCGGCCACGCAGGCTGAACTCGACGTCGACCTCCTGGCCCTCGCCGAATCCGTCGAGCTGCTCGCAGCGGTCGCCCGTGAGCTGGAAGAGCACGTATTGCGGATATCGGGAGGTGGCGTCGAGCTCGACGACGAACTCGCGCTTGCGGAAGCGCGCCGTGACCTGCTCGGCCTGGAACGTCCGGTAGAGCTTCCCGCGGATCTGCATGTTCATCGCGCCGACGACCCCCTTCGGCGCCGCACGGTAGCAGCCCGGACGGGCTTCGCTGCGCGTCGTGGCGGGCGATCGGGACGCCGGCGCCGCAGGGCACGCCCGGTCGATGGAGGCCGGACCGGGCCGCGGGAGCTGCCCGGTCGGGCCTCGGACCGGGCGCGTCCGGGGCCACGTCGCGAGCAGCATCAGACCGAGCGCGTCCGGCGCGACGTCGCGAGCAGCATCAGACCGAGCGCGTCCGGGGCCGCGTCGCGAGCAGCATCAGACCGAGCGCGTCCGGGGCCGCGTCGCGAGCAGTATCAGACCGAGCGCGTCTGGGGCGGCGTCGCGAGCAGCATCAGACCGAGCGCCATCAGGATCGCCGTTCCGGGCTCGGGAATCACGGACACGCTGCGATCGAGCAGCGGCGCGTTGCTGCCGAACTGCGTCAGGAACATGCGGCTCTCCCCCGCGCCGAGGGTGACGCTGCTCCACTGGAACGCTGCCGTGAAGTCGTTCGGGCCGAAGGGCAGGCCGGACCCATCCAGGTCGTCCACGTTCCCGTCCGTGAGATCGCGCAGCAGCTGCGCATAACGGTCGACCTGGAAGGCGTCGGCGCCGTAGCCGATCATGGGCGCTGTCTGCGTCGCGTCGCTCACGTCGATCTGGATGCCGTAGGTATTGGCGACGAGCGAGGCCAGGTCGTTGCCGGCCGAGCCACCGAGATCGAAGTCGGAGTAGTGGAAGACGTCGAGCGTCAGAGCCGAGAGGCCCGTGTTCACGATCGTGAGACTCTGGAAGACGTTGCCCATGCCGACGCCCGAATCGATCACCTCGAGGCGAAGCGTCGCACCGAAGCTGCCCGTGCCCGTCGGGTCGGCCCAATCGAGCGTCGCCAGCGACCCGGTGTAGAGCTCCGCGTCGGGATTGCCGAAGGCGACCTCGCGCGGACCGCCGGAGACCCGGTAGAACCACCAGGACTCGTAGGCCATGTCCGCGGGACCCGCACCCGTGAAGTCCACGTTCACGGTGTTGCCGAGAGAGCTCGCGAAGCTCTGCGTGTAGGCGAAGGTCACGTCGCCGTCGGTGATCGAGCCGATGGCCAGCGCGGGCAGCGGCGCGGCGAGTGCGGCGGCGACGGTGAGCGCAGCGAAGGGCTTGCGGAAGAACGGGGTTCGGGGGGCCATGAATCCACTCCAGACACGACGGGTCGGGAGAGGAAATCGGTGGGGGCCCGGAGGAAATGTAGGGAGAAAACCTCGAAAAATGGATCCGACCGCGGGATTGCGGACGGGCCGCGCACGCCTCGCCGCGGGCCTGCGCTTCTCCTGCGCGGGCCCCCCGTGCGATCGGCTTCGCCTAGGGCGCCCCGGGCGAGCAGTCCGTCGCGAGCCAGTCCGTCAGCGTGCGCGCGAGCGCGATGCGACGGGCCGAGAAGGCGTGGTCGGCGTCGGTCAGGACGGCTTCCCGCAGATGCCTCGCCCCCGCCACCCGCAACGCATCGACCAACGGCGCGTGATGCAGCGTGGCGGGCGTCACCTCGTCGCGATCCGCCGCGACCAGCAGGACGGACCGCTCCCGGAGTGCTGCGACATGGCGCCGCGTATCGAAGCGATCCCGCTCCGCCATGACCTCGGCCACGAGCGTCGCGCCGCCCGGCCCCCGAACGGGCCCGGACCAGGCGTCGAGCCCGGCGGCGAAGCCGGCCGCGGCCTCGGGCGAGGCCTCGAGCTGCTCGGCCACGGCGCCGAAAGTCGCCCCCGCGATCGAGGCCACGCAGTCGACACGCTCGATCTCGGCCGCCGAGACGAGCGCAGCGAAGCCGCCGAGGCTGTGACCGACGAGCGTGATCCGGTCGGGATCGAGGCGATGGGCCCGGGCGAAATCGGGGCGGGCGATCGCGTCGACGACCGTCGCCACGTCCTCGAGCACGTGGACGAAGGAGAAGGAGCCGCCGCTGCCCCAGGTGCCGCGGTAGTGGAAGAAGACGACGCCGAAGCCCGCGCGGCGAGCGGCCTGGGCGAGGTCGAGGTTGCGCTCGTTGCCCGGGAATCCGTGCAGGAGCACGACCGTCGGATGGGGTCCCGGGCCCTGCGCCTCGTAGACGATCGCGTTGAGCGAAGCGCCCTCCACCTCGAAGACGGCCTCGACGAGGCGCGGCGGATGGACCGGGTCGAAGTCGGACGGATCCGTCGTCACGGGGTCGTGGCCCGGCGACGAGAGACAGCCCGCCGCCGCGAGGAGCAGGAGGCCCACCATCGCGAGCCGGCATGGCCCGTCGGATCGACGGGCGCGAAGCGAGAGAAGGAGCGCGGTGGGCTGCGTCGTCATGGCCCGAGCATAGACGCCCGGACGTCGGTTCGGCTGGCCTAGACTGGCGCGCATCCTGGCCGCGCGTCCACGCCGCCGCACAAGAGGAGAGCCCATGCCCGGCCCGCTCGCGGGAGTCCGCATCGTCGAGGTGAGCGAGGTGATCTCGGCGCCCCTCGGCGTGATGCTCCTCGCCGAGCAAGGCGCCGAGGTCGTCAAGGTCGAGCCGCCGCGCCACGGCGAGGAGAGTCGCCAGCTCTCGAACTACCGCGACGGCATGGCCGCCCTCTTCCTCAACAACAACCACGGCAAGCGCTCGATCGGCGTCGACCTGAAGC
>JAWKSY010000040.1:0-4327 GCA_041402125.1 Planctomycetota bacterium | reverse complement strand
CCTGGGTGCGCGAGGTCGTCTCGGTGAAGCGCGTCTTCCCGCGCGGTCTCGAGATCGAGCTCGACTACCGCATGCCCTACGCCGCGATCGAGCGCGAGGGCGCCTACCTCTTCGCGGATTCGGAGGGGAACATCCTCCCCGTGACGAGTCCCCGCCCCGTGCTCCCCGGTCCCGTCATCACGGTGACGGGCGTCGAGGGCGAACCGACCAGCGATGCGCCCATCGACGGCCTGTGGTTCGCGGACGCGGTGCGCGAGGGCGTCGCCGTCCTCCGCGAGCTGCACGCCCGCGCCGACCACCCGGTCTTCCAGGAGGTCGGCATCCGCGCCATCGACGTCGCCAACTTCCGCCAGCGCGTCGATCGCGCCGCGAGCGAGGTGCTCCTCGTGACCAATCGCAACTGGAGCGACGAGGCCCGGGGGATCGTCGGGCGGCCGGTCTACGTGCGCTGGGGGCGGAGCCGGCAGCACCTCCTCGGTCGGGCCCAGCTCGAGGTCGGGCGCAAGCTCGACAACCTCCTCGCCGCCCATCGTCTCCGGCCGGGCTTCGATCGCGTCGGCATGATCGACATCCGCTGGGAGGATCCGATCTACCGGACGATCGACGCCCTCGTCGTCCGGCGCTGATCCCCGACCCGGATCTCCGAACCGCCGGGGGTCGCGAGACCCGGGCGTGATCGTGTTACCGTCCGGGCGCATGGAAGAGCGGACGCGACGCGACATCCCCCTCGTGAACCGGCGGATCAGCTGGATGATCTTCGCCTACGCGATGGTCAGCTTCCTGGCGTCGGTACTCCCGCTCCTCCCGGGCATCCAGGATCGGATCCCCCTGCCGCTCTTCGACCGCGGCGGCGCCATCGCGCTGCACGCCGGGGCGACCCTGGCCTTCATGGCGTTCCTCGTGCCGCTCTTCGTCCCGCCGCCCGATCGGGGCGGGTCGCTCGGGGCCTGGTGGTTCGTCGGCGGGATGATGCTCGCCTTCGCCGGCGTGCCGCTCTACACCCTCGCCTTCATCGCCGGGGTGGCGCGCGACGCCATGATCGAGATCCTCCTCTGGATCGGCGTGGTGCAGAGCGCGGTGCTCCTGCTCCTGCACCTCGGACGGCACCGCCGGCCGGGATGGGTCGTCCTCCTCGCGTTCACGGTCCTCGTGCTGCTGCCGACCTCCGACTGGATGTCCGGTGTCGCGGGCGCCCGCGAGGCGCGCTTCGCGGCGCTGCCCGGCGCGCGCGTCCTCGCGCTGAGTCTCGATCACGCCCCGGCGCGCCTCGGACCGGCGCTGCTCGCGCTCCTCGCCGTCTGGGTGCCCGTCGTCGCGCTCGGCCTCCGCCGTCGGAAGGTCGCGACGGTCCTCGGGATCGTCCTCGCGCTCGCGCTCGTCGGCGCCGGGCCCGCGACGGGACCGGGCGTGGAGCGGCGACGGCGCCGGTGGCGTCGGTCGCCGCATCGGGGGCGCCGGAGTGGATCGCGCCGACCCCCGACCTCTTCGTGCCCGGCCGCGCCTTCCCGATCCGAATCGAGATCCCGCGCGGGGCGGACGGCATCGAGCTCCACGTGGCCGACCGGGAGGTCTGGCACTGGGCCGGCCGCGAGGGCGAGCGTCGCTGGTTCCATCCTCGCCTCACCTCCGCGGGCGAGACCCTCCGCATCGTGGCTCGCGGCGGCGCGACCGAGCTCCGACCGGGCGAGCTCCCGGCCACCCGCGTCCTCGTGCTCGCCGTCGACATCGACCCCGAGCGCGATCTCGGCGAGGCGATGCGCCGAACCGGGGGCGACGGTCCGGGTCATCGCGTCCGAGGAGCTTCCCGACGCGGCGGCGGGTTTCGATCCCTTCTCGCTCGTCGTCGCTCCGGCCGCGGTCTGGGGACGTCTCGAGGCCGCGACGCGCCGCGCGCTCGAGGACTGGGTCGCCGGCGGCGGCCGCGTCGTGCTGCTCGGCGCCGACGAGACGATCGCCGGGCGCGCGCTCGGCGCCGGCGCGATCGAATCACCCGGGGCGGCGAGGCTCGAGAGCTTCGGGCGCCTCGAGAGCCGCCGCGGACCGGTCTTCGAGGCCGGGCTCTTCGACCACTTCGCGCGACCGGACTGGGATCGCGTCGACCTCTCGGCGCTGCTCCTCTTCCTGGCCGTCCACCACCTCGTCTTCCTCGGGATCTTCCTCCTCCCGCTCGCCTACGACGCCCGCAAGAGCCTCGGGGTCTACCTCGTCTCCGTCGGCTTCGTCCTCGCGCTCGTCGTCGTCGGCAGCTACTTCGCCCTGACCCGGCGGCTCCTGCCCGCGTCCCAGGTGCTGCAACAGGACGTGGTCGTGGCGCGCTACCTCGGGACGGGAGAGGGCGCGCGCCTGGCCGTCGAGGAGATCGTCTGCTTCGCGAGCTTCAACGCCGCGCCGGCGCGCATCGCGCTCGAGGACGCGGCGGGAGTCGCGCCGATCTACGCCGCGCCGCGCCCGGGACTCGGTCGCGTCGAGCTCGCCGAGCGCGGTTCGGGCCTGGTGCTCCCCGATCTCCCCCTCGATCGTTTCGCGAGGAAACAGCTCCTCTCCTTCCGCCGCGTCGTCGACGTCCCCTTCGAGATCGCGATCGAGGGCGACCGGATCGACCTCCGGCCGCGCCCGGCCGCGGGCGATCCGCTGGGTTTCTCGCTCGGCCGGCGCCGGGGAGCCTTCGTGCGCCGGTCCGGCCGACTGTACGGGGTCGACGACGAGGGCAGCGCGCTCCGCATCCGTCCCGAGCCGCTCGCCCGGGCCTGGGAGGAGATCCTGGGGGGCGCCCCCTCCCGCGGCGGCGAGATCCCGCTCCTCCAGGATCTGATGGTGCGGGCCGCGCCCGTCGACCGGGATCTCCTCGTGGTGCTCTACGAGGGCCTCCGCCCCCGCCACCGGGACGAAAGCTACCTCGATCGGCGCGAAATCCTGCAGCTCCTGGTCGTCCCCCTCGGGGGCTGATCGGCGACCGAGAGGTGTCGTAAGTCATTGTCCTGAAATGGCCTGAGTCGTCTCGTGGGACGGCGTCGGACATTTCGGGACGGTGGGGGACAGCGTCTTGATGGCGGGGGTGCCCCTGCTATCATCTGCGCCCCGACTGCAGCCTCCGGCCGCGGTCGGAAATCCCTTTCGATCCGGAGTTTGTCCATGAAGTCCTTCATGGCGAAGAGCGGCAGCCACGTGCGCGAGTGGGTCCTGGTGGACGCCACGGACAAGGTGCTTGGTCGCATGGCCGCCGAGATTGCCCAGGTCCTGATGGGCAAGCACAAGCCGACCTACACCCCCGGCGTCGACGCCGGCGACTTCGTCGTCGTCACGAACGCGGCCAAGGTCCGCGTCACCGGGCGCAAGGCGGAGCAGAAGGTCTACCGCTACCACACGGGGTGGATCGGTGGCCTCAAGGAGATCACCTTCCGTCGCATGATGGACGAGAACCCCGAGCGCGTGATCGAGCTCGCGGTGCGTCGCATGCTGCCGAAGAACAAGCTGGGCCGTCACCTGTACTCGAAGCTGAAGGTGTACGCCGGGGCCGAGCACCCGCACGCCGCGCAGTTTCCGAAGTCCGGTCAGGTGAGCTGAGGAGTACCCACGAGTGGCCGTCGACAAGACCTTCATCTGGGGAACCGGTCGCCGCAAGTCCGCCATCGCGCGGGTGCGCATCAAGCCGGGCACCGGCACCTTCCACATCAACTCGCGTGAGATCGCGAGCTACTTCCCGCGGATCGACCACCAGGTCGAGGCCGCGAGCCCGCTCCGCGACACCGACGGTCTGAAGCGTTTCGACGTCTTCGTCAACGTCGGCGGCGGCGGCAAGAGCGGTCAGGCCGGCGCGGTGCGCATGGGCCTCGCCCGCGCCCTCTGCAAGGTCGACGAGCGCTACGTCGGCGAGCTTCGCGCCAACGGTCACACGACCCGCGACGCTCGCATGAAGGAGCGCAAGAAGTACGGTCTCCGCGGAGCCCGTCGCGCCTTCCAGTTCTCGAAGCGCTGATCCCGACCGGATCGACGACTTCGCGCCGGACGCGCCGGTCGCCCCTCGGGGGCGGCCGGCGCGTTCGCATTTCCGGAACCTTCCGCGCCGGGGCGGCCGGGGATCGGGATCAGGTCCGGCCTCCCGCGAGCCAGGTCACGAGCGCGGCCGCGAGGTGGAGCGCGAGCAGCTCGGCCAGGCGTCGCCGCCGCGACGGCGGGCGCGGCCCGTTGAAACGCAGGGCGCAGACGAGCGCGCCGGCGGCCAGGAAGAGCGGGCCGGCGCCTCCTTGCCGCGCCCCCTCGAGAGCGGCGCCCGGCGTCGCGGCGAGGATCGCCACGAGCCGGTCGAGGAGGGCGCCGCTCGCGGTGA
>JAWKSY010000039.1:0-5668 GCA_041402125.1 Planctomycetota bacterium | reverse complement strand
ACTGCAAGATCCCGGAGTGCATGATCGCCTGCCCGTACGGGGCGATCCGCCGCGACGTCGACGGGCAGGTCCACATCCTGCCCCAGAACTGCGTCGGCTGTAATCAGTGCGAGGCCGCCTGCCCCTACGGCGTGATCCGGATGGCCGACCCCGAAGGCGGAGGCGTCGCGGAGGAGGATCCGCTCGCCTTCCTGAAGTCGATCCCCTTCCTCAACCGCATCCTCGGCCGCCAGCCGACGGGATCGCGCGGGGACGACGACGAGGACGCGCCGAAGTCGACGAAGAAGAAGCCCCAGAATCTCGCGGTGAAGTGCGACCTCTGCGCCGGCCTGCCCTTCGAGGCCTGCGTCTACAACTGTCCCTGCGGCGCGATCCTGCGGAAGAGCCCGGAGCGCCTGAAGGGCTCGGGCACGATCATGATGTAGCGCGACCGGCGGTCGGGCTGAAGACGGAACGGAAGGAGAGGTTCGCAGGTGGCGACCTTCACGATCAAGGGCAAACCCGGCGTGACGCTCGAAGGCGAGGACATCGTCCTCGGTACGAGCTCGTCCGCGTCGTACGCGCTCGCCGATCCCTTCTGCGCCGGCAAGCACTGCCGGATCGGCGGGGGCGGCGGGTCCTTCTGGATCGAGGATCTCGGCACCTCGGTCGGCACCTTCGTCAACGGCGCCGCGGTCGAGGATCGCCGCCCGCTCGCCGACGGTGACGAGATCGTCATCGGCGCGACGCGTCTCACGGTCGGCATCGACGCCGCGAAGGACGAGATCTCCCTCAAGGCCGGCAAGGCCTTCTACTACGACAGCAAGGTCGACAACCTCCAGCTCGCGAAGAAGGAGGTGGCCTTCGGCCGCTTCCGCTCGGTCCGCATCGGCAACTGGACGGCGATCTTCCTCGGCCTCCTCTTCATCCCCCTGCTCTTCCTGCCGGGGACCCACGAGAAGATCATGGAGCCCGCGGACACCTGGCACCACGGCGGGCCGTACCGCGAGGCCTACCTCGCCCAGCTCGCGGACCTTCCCGAGGATCAGCGGGGCTGCAACGCCTGTCACACGTCCTTCGGGATCCTGCCCAACACGAAGGGCTCGGACTGCATGGCCTGCCATGCAGACGACATCGATCGCGGACATCACCCCTTCGGCTACGCCTCCGCCGACGACTGGGACGTCGCCTGCGCGACCTGCCACGTCGACCACCGCGGGACCGGCGAGGGCGACCTCATCACGATCCCGGCCGAGGCGAGCTGCGGGAGCTGCCACGCCGCCGACCTTCCGCTGTCGGGCGGCCGCAAGCGTCCCGAGACCATGGCCGAGGTCATGCTGCGCTACGACACCTTCTCGCATGCCGACCACTACGAGAAGGCCGCGCAGGACGGAAAGAGCCTCGACTGCTCGAGCTGCCACGTGCTGCGGAAGGACGGCGACGAGGCGAAGGTGGACGTCGAGGGCGGCCGCCGTCGCGAGTTCCTCTACGTCGACTACGAGGGCTGCATGGAGTGCCACCAGGAGGGGGCGCCGCCGAGCCGACAGGCCGCGGTGACCTTCGCCGCGAGCTGGCACGGCGTGTGGGAGGACGAGGCCAACCAGCAGAAGTGCCTCGCCTGCCACGGCGAGCTCTGGTCGGCGGATCTGAAGAAGGTGCCGCACACGCCGCGCGACTACGAGTTCGTCATCGACTCGCAGCCCCACGATCCCGCCTCCTTCCCCGGCTTCACGGGGAAGGGCGCCTGCGTCGAGTGCCACCGGAACGGGGCCGAGCTCGAGGCCAAGGCGAAGCGCCGCGGCATCTTCGAGCACGCGACCCACGTCTGGGACGCGCGTCCCACGACGAAGGAGGCGATGCAGCGGATCAGCGGTCACGGCGTCGCGCGGGGCGAGGGACCGAGCGGGGACTGCATGCAGTGCCACCAGGAGGTCGCCGCCTCGAACACGCTCGGCAACGCCGCGACGGAGTCGTTCACCACCGCCGCCTGCGCCGAGTGCCACAAGCCGAACGACACGGTCGCCGAGGCCCGCGCCCTGGCCGAGGTGCTCCGCGTCGACTTCCCCCACGACCTGAAGGCCCACCTCGACCTCGAGGCCGGTTGCTTCGCCTGCCACCCCTCGAGCGTGACGGAGGGCGTGATCGCCCCCAACCCGACCACGGCCGAGGCGATCCGGAACTGCGCCGAATGCCACGGGGCCTCGGCTCCGGAGGGATCCGATCCCCGACTTCATCCCGCGGCCATGACCGCCCACCGGAACGTCGGCGGGACCGGGGCGATGGACTCCGGAAGCTGTCACGAGTGCCATCGCGCGGGCGACCCGAGCTTCTTCGGACCGGAGTCCGAGCTCGGCCGCTGGACGCGGCACACCGACATCGAGTTCTCGCACCTCAGCCGCGGGCACCGGGCGATGACGGAGGAGGGAAAGTGCGTCGACTGCCACGGGGCGGAGACCTGGCAGGCCACGCGGATCCGAGACGTTCCCATCCTCGCCGAGGACGCTCCGGCCTGCCGGAAGTGTCACGTCGAGGAGAAGCGCCAGTTCCACTGGCGCTGAACCCGGCCTGAACGCTCCCCCCGGAGGACTCGCATCCTCCGGGGGCGCCAAATCCCTCTCGCTCGCCCCGAGGTCAATCGACCCGGGGCCTGTTAAATTCCGGGCGATGAACGGGCCCACCCAGGACGAACGCGAAGCGGTGCAGGCCGCGCTCGATCGAGCGCTGGCCCGGGAGGACTATCAGACCTCCATTCCGCGCATCGAGCGGGCCGCGCCGCCGCGCGTCTCGGTGGCGCCCCCGACGGGACTGCGGATCCTCTTCGGCGTGCTCGAGGTCCTCCTGTGGGCGGTGGGCCTGCTGGCCCTCGCGCTCGTCGTCGTCCACGTCGCGAGGAGCTGGACGCAGCGCGTCCGTCGCGGGGTGGGCGCCTCGGCGGACGACTCCGCCGTCGGAAGCCACTCCCGGCTCGCCGGTCGCGAGCTCGTCATCGACCGGGCCGCGATCGAGGCCCTGGCGAACGAGGGCCGCTACGGCGAGGCCGTCCACGAGCTCCTGCTCCTCACCCTGCAGTCGCTCTGCGAGCTCGCGCGGGTGCAGCTCCGCTCGGGCTGGACCAGCCGCGAGATCCTGCGCGAGATCCCCCTTCCCGACGGCGCCGGCGAGGCGCTCCGCGATCTCGTCCGTCACGTCGAGCTGAGTCACTTCGGCGACGCCGTTCCCGGACGGGACGACTACGAGCTCTGCCTCGTCCGCTTCGAGGCCTTCGTCATCGCCCTGAGGACGGCCTCGTGAGCGGGGGCGGATTCGGCCGGCGGGGCCAGGGCATCCTCGTCACGGTGATCGGGCTCTCCTTCATCGGCGGCCTCATCCTCAGCGTCTTCGGCGACCGGTTCGGGAACGAATCGGCCGGCGCCGACGGCCAGAGCGTCTCCGCCATCGGTCACCACCTGTTCGTCGAGTACCTCCGTGAAAGGGGATGGACCGTCGAGAAGTCGCGGACGCGGACCGCCGCGCGTCTGCGGGACGACTCGCTCCTGGTCCTCGCCGAGCCCCGGCTGGACGCGGACGACGAGGAGGGAGCCCGGCGTCTCGTCGAGATGATCGAGAACGCGGGGAGCACGCTCCTCGTGCTGGGGAAGCGCGAGGGACTCCCCGACTCGGAGCGCAGGTACCTCCGCCAGGCCGTGAGCCTGCGGCCCGAGGTCATCCTGCGCCCGCTCGAGGCGCTCGGCATCACCGCCGAACTGACGCACCCGCTCCGTTCGAGCGAGGCGCCGGAATGGTCGATCGTCCTCCTCGGCCATCGACCGCGGATCGATGATCTCCAGCTCCTGCGCTCGTCCGAGATCGAACCCATCGTCGCCACCGAGGAGGGCATCCTCCTGGGCCGCGTGCTCGACCTGCGGTTTCCGAATCTCTACGTCCTGTCCGATCCCGATCCCATCGCGACGCACGGTCTGGTGGACCCCGACAACGCGCTCTTCGTCGAGGCCGCGCTCCGCGAGGCCGCCCGCGGGGACGTCCGCGTCGTCGTGGACGAGACCTGTCACGGCCTGGAGGTCCCCGAGACCTTCTGGGAGGCCCTCCTGAGCTTCCCCCTCGTCCTCATCCTCCTCACGCTCGCGCTCGTCGTCGCGGCCGCCCTCTGGGCGAACGCCGGCGCCTGGGGGACGCTCCGGCCGCTCGACTTCGGCCGCCGGCGCGGCAAGCACGAGCTCCTGGACAACACCGCCGAGCTCCTGGCCCACGGCGGTCACGATCGCCTCGCCATCAAGCGGCAGCTCGCCTTCGCCCGTCAGGACGTCGCGCGCGCGCTCCACGCGCCGCGTCAGCTCGACCGCGCCCGGCGCCGCGCCTGGCTCGAGAACGCCGCGCGCTCGCGCGGCCTCCTGGACGAGCTCGAGGCCCTCGAGGCCGAAACGGTCCCGCGGGCCGGCGCGCGGGATTCCATGCGAAGAGACAACCTCGCGCTCGCGAGACGCATCCACGACTGGAAGGAGAAGATGATCCATGGACCTCGATAGGATCCGCGAGACGAGCGCGGAGCTGAAGCGACGCACCGGCGCGGTCGTCATGGGCCAGACCCGGGCGATCGACCTCATGCTGACCGCGCTCTTCGCGCAGGGGCACGTGCTCCTCGAGGGCGTGCCCGGCACCGCGAAGACCCTGCTCGCGCGGACCTTCTCGCGACTGCTCGCGCTCGACTTCGCGCGCATCCAGTTCACGCCCGATCTCATGCCGGGCGACATCCTGGGCACGAACATCTT
This sequence comes from Planctomycetota bacterium, assembly GCA_041402125.1. Classification (GTDB taxonomy): domain Bacteria; phylum Planctomycetota; family DRQF01; genus JAWKSY01. The sequence goes on along the minus strand of JAWKSY010000039.1, from coordinate 923 downwards.
CTCCTTCGAGTCGAACGCCTTCGTGCTCACCAAGGGGCCGATCTTCACCGAGATCCTCCTCGCCGACGAGATCAACCGCACGCCGCCGAAGACGCAGGCGGCGCTCCTCGAGGCCATGCAGGAGCGCTCGGTCACGCTCGACGGGAAGTTCCACGACCTCGGGCCGGGCTTCATGGTCGTGGCGACCCAGAACCCGATCGAGCAGGAGGGCACCTATCCCCTGCCCGAGGCCCAGCTCGACCGCTTCATGTTCATGGTGAACGTCGAGTACCCCGACGCCGACGAGGAGCTGGCCATCATCCAGCGCACGACGACGGTGCGGTCCGAGGACGTCGCGGCCGTCCTGACCGGCGAGGAGATCATCCGCCTGCAGGACCTCGTCCTGCGCGTCCCGGTCAGCGACCACGTCGTGAAGTACGCCCTCGAGTTCACGCGCCGCACGCGCGTCCAGACCCCCGAGGCGCCCGACTTCGTGAAGGAGTGGCTCGCCTGGGGCGCCGGCCCGCGCGCCTCGCAGTATCTCGTGCTCGGCGGCAAGGCCCGGGCCGTGCTCGCGGGCCGGACCTTCGTCTCCGGTGACGACATCCGCGCGGTGGCGAAGCCCGTCCTGCGCCATCGCATCATCTGCAACTTCAGCGCCGAGGCGGAGGGGATCACCCCGGACGTCGTCATCGACAAGCTGATCGAGACCATCCCCGCGGCCGGCAACGAGATCGCCTCCGATGGAAGACTATCGCAGGTACTTGGATCCGAAGGTCCTCAATAAGGTCAGCGGGCTCGAGCTGAAGGCTCGCCTGGCCGTCGAGGGCTTCGTTTCCGGTCGCCACGAGAGCCCCCTCAAGGGCAACTCGGTGGAGTTCCGTGAGCACCGGGAGTACGTCCCGGGCGACGACATCCGTTTCCTGGACTGGAAGGTCTACGGA
>JAWKSY010000038.1:0-5724 GCA_041402125.1 Planctomycetota bacterium | reverse complement strand
GGCGTCCACACCCCGGAGCGCGGCGAGATTCGCTCGCAGCGTCGAGGAGCTGAGGCCCGGGCGGGCACTCTCGCGGCGGTCCTGGGTCGCGTTCGGCATGAAGATGCAGTCCCCCCGGTCCCCATCGGACGGACGGGAGAGGATCTTGCCCTCCCGGGTCGGATTGTCCCGGCCGCGGGCGACTTGGGCGGGTGGCGGCGGCGTGGGATCATGGGCGACCATGCTCTACCGCGCCCTGCTCCGACCGATCCTCTTCTCCTTCGACCCGGAGAGCGTCCACCACCTGGCGGTGGGCTCGCTGCGGCTGGCCTCGGCGCTGCCGCCGGTCCGGGGGCTCCTCGGGGCGGCCCTGGACGTCCGGGCGCCCGAACTCGAGCAGGAGATCTGGGGGCTGCGCTTCCCCCACCCCGTCGGGCTCGCGGCCGGCTTCGACAAGAACGCCGTCGCCGTCCCGGCCCTGATGCGCATGGGATTCGCCTTCGTCGAGGTCGGGGCGGTGAGCTCGGTGCCGCGCCCGGGTAACCCTCGACCGCGGATCTTCCGCCTGCCGGGCGACCGGGGCCTCATCAACCGGATGGGGCTCCCGAACGACGGGGTCGAGGCGATCGCGGCGCGTCTCGCGCGCGGCGGCCCCCGCCCCCGACCCCTCTTCGCGAACATCGTGAAGACGGCCGATCTCGAGGGCTCCATCTCCGACATGGCGGCGGACTTCGTCACCACCCTCGAGCGGATCCTGCCGGTCGTGGACGGCTTCACGGTCAACGTGAGCTGCCCGGCCTCCCCGAACCTCAAGGCCTTCGGCCGGCGCGAGGCGATGTTCGAGCTGCTCGGACGGCTGCGCGAGGCGCGAGACCGCGGCGTCGCCGCCGGTGACGGCCGCTTCCGTCCCCTGATCCTCAAGGTTTCTCCCGACGTCGACGACGAGGAGTCCGCCGCGATCGTGGAGGCGGCCGGGAAGGGCGAACTCGACGGCCTCGTCCTCACGAACACGACCACGCAGCGTCCGGCGGGGCTCGCCGCTCCGGCCGAGGTCCTCGGCGAGCGGGGCGGCCTCTCGGGCGCGCCTCTCCACGCCATCGCGCTGGCGCGCGTCCGCGAGTTCGCGGCGGCGACCGAGGGCCGCGTGCCGATCATCGGCGTCGGCGGGATCTCGGGCGTCGACCAGTCCCTCGCGATGCTGGAGGCGGGAGCCTCGCTCGTCGAGGTCTACACGGGCTTCGTCTACGAGGGCCCCTCGTTGCCGAAGCGCATCGCCCGCGGGCTCCGCGACCGCGGCTGGCGACCGACCGAGCGCTCGCGCACGGTGTAAGTCGCCCCGGGCCCCGCCGGCGGCTCCGGTGCCGCTCCTCGGCCCCGATCCGGGCCGCAAACCGCCTCGGAGCGTCCGATCACGGCTCCTCCGCCCCGCGCTCTCCCTTCGGCACGCTCCTTGCGAACCTCGACGAGGTGACCGGAGAAGGAGCTCCCCATGCTGCGCATGATTCCCCTCGCGGCGATCCTCGCCGCGGTCCTCGCGAGTCCCTCCGCGGCCCAGAACTTCGCGGAGGGAGATCCTCGGCGAGATCGAGTTCGGCCGGATCGCCGGCGCCGACGGCGAGACGCGGCTTTCGGACTTCCGCGGTCGCGTCGTGCTCGCGTGCTGGTACCAGGACGTCTTCCTCCGGCATGGCGGCGGCAGAGTCGGCGGTGAAGCTCGCCGAGAAGCACGCCGACAAGGGACTCGCCGTGATCCTCATGGCGACGAGCGACTGGAAGGACGCGGCCGGGACGGAGGAGTGCGCCTACCTCCGTCGCACCTTCAAGGACCACGCCGCGCTCGTCGCCGCGAACGCGTCGGTCCCCATCGCCTTCGAGGGAGACCCGCCCTTCTTCTTCGTCGTCGACGCCGAGGGGCGGCTCGCCCTCTCCGGCCCCTACAAGACGAAGGGCTCGCAGATCCCCGGCGCGGTGAAGAAGGCGCTCGCGGCGCGGAAGCGCGGCTGGGGCGAGAACGACCTCCAACGGCGCGTGCGGCAGGCCGCCCACGTCAAGGGCCGGATCGGCGAGGCCTGGGACGCGATCGGGGCGGTCGACGACCAGCCCCTGCGGGACGAGATCCAGGGGCTCGTGAAGCGCCGCGCGGACATGATCGGTCGCCTGATCTCGGCCGGTGAGTTCGCCCGCGCGCGTCGTTCGCTCGATGACGCGATCGAGAGCGCCGGCTGGCGCGAGTCCATGCGCGAGCCGCTGCAGGCGCGGATCGACGAGCTCGAGGCGAAGGACGCGAAGGCGGCCGTCGCCGCCGACGAGAAGCTCGAGAAGCTCGCCGCGTCGCTCGCGCGCGGCAAGAGCAGCGCGGGACTCGTGGCGAAGCTCGAGAAGGAGGTCGAGACCTCGGCGGCGCGCGTCCACGCGGCGGAGATGCTGGCCCTCGCGCGCGCTCTCCTCTGACGCTCATCGATCGCCGGGCCGGATGACGGTACGGCCCTCGCACGCGGATCCGCATCGCCCGGAAATGCTAGTACGGTGCCAGTCACCGGATGAGCATCCCGCGATCGTCCGTCTCGACGTCGAAGCTGCAACCGAAGGGATGCTCATCCGGTGACTGGCACCGTACTAGCATTTCTGTCGGATCAGGGCGCGAAGAGCAGGAGCAGTCCGTTCGACGAGCGCGCGGTCGCCGGCCAGCCGGCGAGGTCGAAGGCCTGGAAGAAGAGCGGGATCCCGACGACGTAGGGGTCGTCGAGGGCGACGCTGAAGCTGAGCGTCCCGCTGAGCGGATAGGGGAAGCCCTCCAGCAGGACGAGCGAGGCCGGCTGGACGTCGACCAGGATCGGGACCGAAGGGGCGGGGAAGAGGGTCTGGGCGGGGAGGAGGCTCACCGCGACCAGGCCGGCCGCCTGCGGCGTCGCGTTGGCGACGACCACGTTCCCCGTGAGCGGCGCGAAGCGGACGAAGTCGATCGTGAGGGGACCGTTGCCGAGACCGTACTTCGCGTGCCGGGCGAAGGCGTAGCTCCGCGCGACCTGCGTGCCGACGAAGCTCGGCGCGCCGACGACGAGATCGGGGTAGGCGTCTCCCTCGGCGTCGGCCGGACCGTCGAGCGAGACCGCCGCTCCCGTCTCTCCGGGCTCGGAGACGACGGCCCAGATCTCGGCGCCCGTCGCGCCCGAGTAGGCCCGGAATCCGGCGCTTCCCGACCAGGTGAGTCCCGCGAAGGCGTAGTCGCCGATGCCGTCCCCGTCGAGATCGCCGGTGCGCGCGGCCGCGGATCCGAAGCCGCCGCCGGTCACGGAGTGGATCCGGAGCGAGCTGCCGTCCGCGCCGGATCGGACCTCGGCGTCGCCGCCGGCGGGACCGGCGCTGAGGTAGTCGCCGATCCCGTCGCCGTCGACGTCGATCCCGGCCGGGACGATGCGCCGCGCGCCCACCGGCGGGATGGGACCGGGCGTGTACGTGAGGGCGACGCCGGTGCCGCCGGAGACGATCACGTGTCCGGCGAGCTGGTCGGTGACGACGAGATCCTCGAAGAGATCGCCGTCGACGTCGCCTCCGAGGCGCGAGACGTTGCCCCCGTACCAGTTCGTGTTCGTGGGCGTCGGCAGCGTGACCTCGAGCGGTGAGTGCGAGATCCAGAGGACCGCGCCCGTCGCACCCGAGACGAGGAAGGTGAGCCCCGGTCCGTTGGGCAGGCTGGGGGCGCCGACCAGGATGTCGTCGACCCCGTCGCCGTCGAGATCCGAGAAGCCGTCGAGCGACTGACCGAACCAGGACACGCCCGGCGGCGCGAAGACCGTCAGCAGGAGCGACGCGTCCGCTCCCGAGTAGGCGAAGACCACCCCGTTGCCGAGGAGCGGGTGCCCGACCACGAAGTCGAACACACCGTCGCCGTTCAGATCTCCGGTGCGCGCCACCGCCGTTCCGAAGCTCTCGGAGGACAGGGCCACGGGACCGTTGATCACGAGCGGGAAGGCCGCCGAGGAATGGTGGACGTAGAGCCGTCCCGCGAACTGCCCCCACTGCGGGTCCGAGACGACGACGTCGTCCTTCCCGTCGAGATCCGCGTCGCCGATGACCGTGACGAGCGAGCCGTAGCCGTAGGTCGCGGAAGGCGGGGCCGCCCAGTCGATCCCGCGATGGAAGCTCTGCCCGGCGCCGACGGCGGCGAGGATCAGGAGAGCGGGAAGGAGGAGGCGGCACGGCATCGCGGCATCATACCGGCTCGCGGGGAGATCGCGCGACTCACCCGGCGAGCGGAAATGCTCGTACGGTGCCAGTCACCCGATGTGCATTTCCGGGCGAGTCGGTTGCGCTTGCGTACGCCGTGGAACGGAAATGCACATCGGGTGACTGGCACCGTACGAGCATTCTCACCCGTCGACGGCGGGACGCTCGGGGAGGAGGTCGGCGAGGGGACGGCGATCGGGGCCGAGGACGGTCTTCGCGGAGCCGCCGAGCCAGCGCTCGACGAGGCTCGCGTAGATCGCGCGGAAGTCGGTCGTCATCTTCATGTCGCCGCGCGCGTCGAGGTCGGTCAGGCTCGGCTGGGAACCGTAGAGCCCGCCCCGCAGGGGTTCGCCGAGGAGGAGCACGGGGCCGGCGGTGCCGTGGTCGGTGCCCTGGGAACCGTTCTCCGCGACCCGGCGGCCGAACTCGCTGAAGACGAGGGTGACGACGCGGTCCGCGTGGCCGCCGGCGGCGAGGTCGCGCTGGAAGGCGTCGAGCGCTCGCGAGAGCTCGCGCATCCGGGCGTCGTGCGTCGGTCGCTGGTTCACGTGCGTGTCGAAGCCGCCGAGCGTGCAGTGGATGACCCGCGTGCCGAGGCGCGCGGCGATGAGCGAGGCCGCGAGGCGGAGGTCGACGCCGAGGCGTCCGCCCGGTCCGTAGTTCACCTTCGGTCGGTAGCCCTCGACGGCGCGGCGGATGCGGAAGGACGACTCGCGCGCGCGGCGGGCGACGCGCCGCAGGAAGTCGAGGTCGCTCTCGCCGACGGGGCGTTCCGCCTCGATCTCGGCCTCGCTGACCCGGCGGAGGGGGTCGCGCTGTTCCTCGCGCGCGGCGACGCGGTAGGCGAGCGGGTTCCGGAAGGCGACGGCCTTCGCGCGATCGGCGCGGAGCGCGAGCGGGACCGCCTTGCCGACCGCCACCATCGCGTTGGGATCGGCCGGGTCGGGCAGCGTCGCGTCGGCCCACCGGCCGAGCCAGCCGCGTCCGACCGCGGCCCCGCGCTCGTCGGCCGCGTGCCAGATGTCCATCGACTCGAAGTGGGAGCGGTTCGGGCGGGGGTAGCCGCAGCCCGGGACGACGGCGAGCGCTCCCGCGCCGAAGTGGCGGTGCAGTTCGGCGAGAGCGGGGTTGAAGCCCAGGCTCCCGTCGAGGCGGAGCACGGCGTTCGCCTCGTGGCGCGTGCTCGTGCGACGGGCGTGGTAGACGGGATCGGCGTGAGGCACGACCATCGAGAGGCCGTCGTTGCCTCCCGAGAGCTGGACGAGGACGAGCACCGTCTCCGGGCCGCGCGGACGATCCGCGAGGAGCGGCGTCAGCGCCTCGCGGCCGAGCAGGGCGGAGAGGCCCAGCGCGGCGCTGCGCTGGAGGAAGTCGCGGCGCGAGGAGCCGTCGCGGTCGGGGCGCGGATCACTCATTTGAGCTGGTACTCCGGCGAACCGAGAAGAAGGTGCAGCATCCCCCGGAGTCGCCGCGAGGCGTCCCAGCGGTCGAGCTCGAAGGGGCTGGCGCGCCCCAGAA
>JAWKSY010000037.1:0-8567 GCA_041402125.1 Planctomycetota bacterium | reverse complement strand
TTCAGGTCGACGCTGGCGAGATCGACGAGGACGTTGAGCCCGGAGACGTTCTGCGCGACCGCGTTCGGCGAGACCGCGAGCCAGGCCACCGAGCCGCCCAGCGCGCCCCGCACGCCGACCTTGAAGTCGACGTTGCCGAGGTTCGAGGGGCTGTCCGCGGTGAACTGCGGCACGAAGCCGCCCGTGCCCGCCGTCGGGAGCCCGTAGGCCGGGTTCGCGACGAGCGTCGACTCGCTGAAGAGCGTCGGCCGATCGAAGGGCGGCAGGCCCGCCGCCACGCGCGGATCGGTCAGCGCGTTCTGCACGAAGTCGGCCAGCGGGACCTGCGCCATCGCGGGCAGACCGATCAGGGCGAGCACCGGATCCTTGTTCAGCGGGAAGGGACCGCCGCCGGCGCCGTAGAAGGCCATGACCTGCGCCATCGTCCCGAACTCGCCCTGGTGCATGAAGCGCGGGCGGAGGCCGGAGTTGCGCAGCGTGGGGACCTTGAAGCGGCCCTGATCCGCGGCGTTGCCGGTCTGCTCGAAGCGACCGCCGTCCTCACCGACGGGACGCAGTCCCAGGTTCCGGAAGCTGTTGTCGGAGAAGAGCGGCGCCTGGTGGCAGACGTTGCACTGTCCGGGTCCGAAGAAGATCCCCGCTCCCATCGCCTGCGACATCGTGAGGGCCGCCGGGTTTCCGGCGTTGTAGAGATCCCAGGGCGACTGGTTCGAGACCAGGGTGCGCTCGTAGGCCGCGATCGCGAAGGCGATTCGCTCGGCCGTGATGGTCGTGCTGCCGAAGGCGCTCTGGAAGAGCGCGGGATAGGTCCCGAAGCTCGACAGCGCGGCCTGGATGTCGGGCGTGAGGTTCGAGGCCAGCTTCATCGGCGTCACCGACTGCAGCTTCGCCACGATCTGTCCCCAGTTCCGCATGTCGTGCGCCATCTCGGCATTCGCGAGCGGCGGCCCCGCGGCCTGGCTCTCGAGCGCGCCGCCGGCGGGGATCGAGACGACGCCCGTCTGCGGGTTGATGAAGGTCGAGGTCGCCCGGCCGTCCCAGAACATCTGCGGCGCGAAGGCCGCGTTGATCATCGTCGGGGCGGTGCGGCGCGTGACCTGGACGTTGAGCCCGAAGGCGACGTCGTCGAGGTAGTCGTTCAGCGCGTCCGAGCGACGCACGCCGGGCGAGTTCCGCCCGTCGTCGGGGGTGCCGAAGACGAGGTCGTTGCCCGGGTTGATCCCGACGCGCGGGTCGCCGCCGCCGGCCTCGGGACGGTGGCAGGTGCCGCAGGCGACGGTGTTGTCGCTCGAGAGCTGCTCCTCCCAGAAGAGCATCTTGCCGAGCACGACCTTCGCGGACGTCGTCGGGTTCTGCGGCGGCGCGATCACGGCCGCGGGCAGGGGCGGAAAGGCGCCGGGGGGCGGCGGCGGCGGGGGTCCGCCGGGACCGCCTCCTCCCCCGGGTCCGCCGGGACCGCCCTGGGCCATGAGGCCGCCGGTCAGCGCGAGGGCGAGGGCCGCCGTCAACGATGCGAGATTCCTGAGCTTCATCGCGAACTCCTTGGTCAAGGCCACGGTCGCCGACGGGGTCGGGCCGCGCTCCATCCGCTCCGGGGCGGGGCCGACGGGTTCGACCCGCCGGCTGACGCCCCTTCGCTGCGTCGGAAGTGTCTCCGTCGGCACGGCGGTTTCACCCGGACAACCCGCCGGGACATCCCGGGCGGGCGCGCCGGAATGTCGCAGCCGGACGCGGCCCCACGCCGGCGGATCGTCGCAAGTCTCGAATCGAAGAGAGGAAAGGCGGATCAGCGGGGTCCGATGAGACGCCGGAGGCGCTCCGTCGATCGCCCCAGAGTTCGTCGAAGTCGACGTCGGACGAGGACCGCCGGAAGGGAGCGAGCCCGGGCGCTGATCAAGGATCCAGCGGGAGGCCTCGATGGAGAGGCCGTCCCCCCGCCGGCGGGAGCTCTCCGCCCCCTCCCCCCGCGCCGCGTCGGCGGCGTCGAGGAAGGCGTCGAGCGCCGCCCGGGCGAGCGCCCGGGCCTCGTCCCGTCCCGGCTCTTCCGGTCCGTACTCCGACGTCGCGGCGACGGCCGCCGCCGCCAGGGCGCGAAGGTCGGACTCCCGACCGGTCACCCGGAAGCGCGCGAGGAGGTCGGCCTCCCGGGCGATCTCGACCGCGAGCCGGGCGCGGCCGCGACGACGCGCGACCTGGAAGGCCGCGACGGCATCGGGGACCTCGAAGAGGCCCCGCCCGCCGGCCTCGAGATCCGACAGGAGCGCGATCTGCGCCGCGGCCTCGGCGAGGGTCGCCGAGATGCGCCCCCGATCGCGATCCCGCGGCTCGACCTCCGCGGCCTCGGCCTCCACCTCGTCGAAGCGACCCAGTTCGAGCAGCGCGGCGCAGGCGATGTCCGTCGCGCGACGGAGCGCGGGCGTGGGGCTCGCGTCGAGCGAGCGCACCGAGCGCGCCGCTTCCAGCGCGAGCTCCGGGGCCCCGACCTCGAGCGCCATGCTCGCGAGTTCGAGACGGCTCCGACCGTCGGCGCTGCCCTCGCGAAGATCGCGGCGGAGATCGGCGAAACGCCGCGGATCGAGCGGGCGATCCTGGCCCGGAGGCCCGCGCCGGCGTCGCGGCCCGAGGCCGCGCCCCGCGAGCGGTCCCCGTTCGTCGGGTCCGCCGTCCAGACGCGAGAGTCCGTCGAGGGCGCGCGGATCCCCGGGGCGCCGGGCGAGGACGTGATTCCACAGCTCTCGCGCGCGCTCGGTGCGGCCGAGCTCCTCGAAGAGTTCGGCGAAGTCCTGGATGGGTTCGAGATCCTGCGGGTGGTCGCGGAGCGCCTCCTCGGCCATCCGTTCGACGCGGGCGAGGTCGCCGCCGCGGGCGTGGACGCGGGCCAGGATCCGCTGGACGCCGGCGCTCTCCGGGGCGCGCATCGCGGCGACCATCGCGTGCCGGTGCGCCTCGTCGTAGGAGTTCTCCCCCTCGAGCTGCAGGAGCGCGGCGAGGTGGAGGTTCACCCAGAACTCGCGCGCGTCGTCGGCGCAGGCCGCGCGCAGAACGGTCAGCGCCGCGGTCGTACGGCCCTCGTCGGCGAGCGCGCACCCCAGGAGGTCCGCCTCGAGCGGCGACCGCGATCCGTCCGCGACGAGGGCCTCGAGGGCGTCCGCGTCGCGTTCGCGCCAGGCGCGACGGATCGCGTCGCGCGCCGCGTCCTCGTCGAGCGCGCGCGCCACCTCGACGAAGGCCGCCTCGTCTCCCCGCTGGAGGTGACGGCGCGCCATCGCCCAGTCGTCCAGACCCCGCGCGATGTCCGCGCGATCGGGCAGCTCGGCGAGGCGCGCCACCGCTGCCGCCCGCCCCTCCTCAGACTGGAGGTCGCAGCCGAGTCCGGCGAAGGCGGCCGAGAAGAGCCCGTCGACGCGCGCGTCCGGTTCGCCGACGGCGAGGCGGGCCTCGCGCAGGGCCTCGCGGAATCGCTCCCGGCGACGTCCCGTGGCAAGCTCCGCGAGGAGCGCCGCGCGCTCCGCCCGCTGCCGCTCGTCGGCGGAGTTGAAACCGCGTCGCCGCAGGGCGGCCTCCGCCGCGCTCCACTCGCCGCGCTCGAGGTGCAGCCGAGCCTCGGTGATGGCGGCCGCCGCGTCGCGGCGGTCGAGATCGAGTTCGCGCGTCCGGGCCACCCAGACCAGGCCGACTCCGAGCAGGAGCAGACCGAGCAGGGAGGCCAGCGCGACGACGAGCCGGCGATTGCGTCGCTCCTGCGCCGCCCGGACCCGCGCCTCCGCCCCCTCGATCCGGGCGCGTTCGGCGCGTCCCTCGAGATCCTCGAGCCAGCGTTCGATGGCGGCCGCGAGTTCTCCGGCGTCGGACGGACGGCGGTCGGGGTCCTCCTCGAGGCAGCTCAGCGCGAGCGCGACGAGTTCGGGGTCGGCGTCCGCCGCGGCGAGCCGCGCGCGGAGCGGAGCGAGGTCGGCCGCGCGGGCGCGTTCGATCGCCTCGGAGGCGCTCCCGCCCCCCCAGGGCGTCTCGCCGCCGAGGACCTGGGCGAGCATGGCCCCGATGGCGAAGACGTCGCTCCGGGGGTCGATCCGGTCGACCTGTCCTCGCGCCTGCTCCGGCGCCATGTAGTGCGGCGTGCCGAGGACGGCCCCGGCGAGGGAAGCGGCGGCGTCGTTTCCGCTGCGCACCGTGGCCACGTCCGCCGGCGCGAGATCGCGCTCGAGTTCGAGCATCCGCGAGGCGATCGCCTCGTCCTCGGCGCGCCCGAGCACCTTCGCGAAGCCCCAGTCCACGACCTGGACCTCGCCGAACTCCCCGACGATGACGTTGAGCGGCTTCAGGTCGCGGTGCACGACGCCCCGGGCGTGGGCGTGGGCGACGGCGCGCGCGACCTCGACGAGGATCGCGACGAGGCGCACCCGATCGCCGCCGGTCTCGCCCCGCGCCGCCATCAGCGTGGCGAGCGTGCGGCCGCGCAGGAGCGGCATCGCGAACCAGGGCCGGTTCCGCCGATCGAGGCCGAAGTCGTAGACCGCCGCGATGCCGGGGTGCTGGAGCTGCGCGCCGATCTGGGCCTCCTCGACGAAGCGGCGCACGAGGTCGGTCTCGCCGGCGAGGTTCCGGCGCAGGACCTTGATGGCGACCGCCCGGCCGAGGTCGACGTCGCGGCCGCGATAGACGACGCCGACGCCGCCGCGGGCGATCTCCTCCTCGAGGACGTAGCGCCCGACCCGGCAGCCGATCGCCAGATCCTCGTCCTCGGGGGCGAGACCGTCGGGCTCGGCGAGGGAGATCCGCGAGCGACCGATGAGGGCGGAACTCTCGAGCCGGTCGGGATCGAGGCGATCCTCGGGGGCCCCGAAGGCCTCACGGAGGGCGCCGTCCCAGGCGCTCTCCTCGATCAGGTCGCGTCGCTCGGTGCCGCTCATGCGCTCGCTCGTCCTGCCCGCTCCATGACCGGTGACTCCGCTCGCGGAGCCTCTTCGCCCCGAAAATCCCCGGAAAATCCCGCCCGGAGCGTCAGAGTCGCTCGAGGAGCTCCGCGCATTCGCGCTCGACCTCGGCCGGATTGCGCCCGCCGTGCTCGGCCACCTCGCGCCGGAGACACTCCTTGAACCACTCGCGGGCACGCGCGTAGTCCTTGTGCAACCGGGCCGGTTCCTCCCCCGTCTCGGCCGCGATCTCGCGGATGCTGAGTCCTTCCTCGAAGCGCTGTCGGAGGAGCTCGAGACGACGGCGTTCCTCGGGCGTGGAGGCCTCGCGCTGCATGCGCTGCGCGGCGCGGCGCGTCATCGCGCGGGCCCAGGAGCGATCGAAGACGACGGAGAGGGTCGCGTCGCGCGCGGCGAGCGCCTGGGCCTCGGAGTCGAGCGCGTCCTCCTGCCCTCGAGGACCCTGCCGACGTTCCTCGTGACGCCGCGCGATGTTGCGGGTCACGGCGTAGAGCCAGGTGCGGAAGCGGCCGGCGCCCTCCGGGTCGAGTCGGGCGAGCGCGCCGTCCTCCGCGAGGCAGGCCATGAAGACGTCCTGCACCGCGTCATCGACGTGTTCGAGGAGCGCGCCGCCGCGCCATCGCGCCCGCAGGTAGGACCGCACGACGGGAAGGTAGGCGCCGGCGAAGGCCTCGCGCGCTCGCGCGTCGCCCTTCGCCGCGTCACGGATCATGCTCCAGCGCGTTTCCAAGACCCGGTCGGCTCCGTGAGGGGACTTCTCGGGCGAATCTACCACGCGACGGCCATAAGTCCGCCGCCTCGCTTGATGCCCCTCCCGAAAGGGCCGAGAATCGCGGGTACCGACCCCCCCTCGACGGAACCCCGCTCATGCCGCTGCTCCGCTCCCCCCTCGCCCTGCTGCTGCTCCTCCTCGCCGGCCCGCTCCTCGCCCAGGGCCCGGAGGCCGAGAAGCCGCAGCCCCCGACGCCTCAGGTCGCGACCGAGGAGGGCGTCCGCCTCGACGTCCTGCGCGTCTTCCTCAAGTCGACGCCGAAGGCCGACATCGAGGAGATCGCGAAGGTCTGGTTCGAGCGCGTCCGCGCCAAGGCCGTGGAGGTCTCGGGGCAGCAGGCGCTCGCCCTCACCGAGAGCGGCGCCGACCAGGACACGGCGACGAAGGAGGCGATCAAGCTCCGCGAGGAGCGCGCCGCCCTCGTCCAGCGACTCGAGGTCGTGCTCGACGCCCTTGACGCCAAGGGCGGCGACTCCGGCGAGATGCGCCGCTACCTCGGCGCCGTCTCCGACACGGGTCTCGCCGACGCGGACATCACCGACGTCTCCGCGGTGTGGACGACGATCCGCGCCTGGGTGACCTCCCGCGAGGGCGGCATCAAGTGGGGCATGAACATCGTCAAGTTCATCGTCATCCTGATCGTCTTCCGGATCCTCTCGCGCATCGTCGCGCGCATCATCCGGACGACCGTCAACCGGGTGAAGGGCGCCTCCAGCCTGCTCAAGGACTTCGCCGTCCGCGCGACGCGCTCGACGGTGATGTTCATCGGACTCATCGTCGCGCTCGGCGCGATCGAGATCCCCATCGGTCCCTTCGTGGCGGCCATCGGCGCGGCCGGCCTCGTGATCGGTCTCGCCCTGCAGGGAACCCTGAGCAACTTCGCGGCGGGCATCCTGATCCTCGTCTACCGGCCCTTCGACGTCGGGGACGTCGTCAACGTCGCCGGGACCGCGGGCAAGGTGAAGGCGATGAACATCTTCTCGACGATTCTCTCGACGCCCGACAACCAGGTCGTGATGGTCCCGAACGGTTCGGTCTGGGGCGGCACGATCACCAACGTCACCGGCTCCGACACGCGCCGCGTGGACATGAAGTTCGGCATCGGCTACGGCGACGACATCGATCGCGCGAAGAAGGTGCTGATCGAGATCCTCGAGAAGGACGAGCGGATCCTGAAGGACCCGGCGCCCCAGGTCGAGGTCGTGGAGCTCGCCGACAGCTCGGTGAACTTCGTCGTCCGGCCCTGGGTCAAGACGGCCGACTACTGGGGCGTGTACTTCGGCATCACGGCCGAGGTGAAGCGTCGCCTCGACGCGGAGGGCATCTCGATCCCCTTCCCGCAGCGCGACGTGCACATTCACCAGGCGGGAGAATAGTCCGCGCCGCGAGGCGTTATCCGGGAGTGGCGCGAGAGGAGGCGACCCATGGCCGAGAGCCGCGACGATTCGTCCCTCCAGGTGGAGGCGACCCAGGTGCTGCGACGCGACGTCGGCCGCGCCTTCGCCGCGCCGGGCGCTCTCTCGCCGGACACCGGCGGTGACGATGCTCCGGCGGAAGGTTCGAGCGGCGTCGCCGGCACCTGGCTGAAGCGACGCCAGGACGGCGGCTCCGGCGGCGCGTCCTCGACGCAGTCCTTCTTCCGGCGCCGCGTGGCGGTGTTCGGCTTCGTCGGCGCGCTCTGCTCGCTGGTCCACGTGATCGTCGAGTCGGCCGTCGTGCTCTACTCGGGCGGGAATCTCGGGAACATCTTCCTCGAGCCCAATCCGATCTGGCTCACGCTGGCGGTGAGCGCGACCTTCCTCGCGATCGGCCTCATCTCCCGCCAGTGCGCGACCCGGCGGACGGCGCTGCGCGTCCTCGACATCGTCGGGACCTTCGCGCTCTGCGCCATCCCGCCCTGGCTCGGCGTGCGGCTCGGCCTCGACGGCGCGGGGGGCGCGATCATGATGCTCGGCGCCGTCCTCATCCTGATGTGGCGCGCCGCCACCGTGCCGAGTCACCCTCTCGTCACCCTGCCGCTCTCCCTCGGCAGCATCCTCGTCAACCAGGGGGCTGCCATCCTCGGCTGTCCCGACGTCGCGCTCGAGATGATGCCGGTGTCGGGTCGGGTGAGCTGGGCGATCCTGACCGCCCTCGCCGCGGCTTCGGCCTCGCAGGTCGTCTTCGGGCTCCAGCGCCGCGCCGGACGTGCGGAGCGGATGGGCCAGTACCACATCGAGCACCGCCTCGGAGCCGGAGGCATGGGCGAGGTCTACCTCGCGCGCCACGCGCTCATGTGCCGTCCCGTCGCGGTGAAGATCCTGCGCGCCGACGAGCAGGATCCGCACGCGGTCGAGCGTTTCGAGCGCGAGGTCCGGCTGACCTCGCACCTCGAGCATCCGAACACGATCCGGATCTACGACTTCGGCCAGACGCCGGACGGTCGCTTCTTCTACGTCATGGAGCGCCTGCGCGGCATCGACCTCCAGCGACTCATCGAGGTCGGCGGCCCCGTGCCTCCGGGGCGGGTCGTCGAGATCCTCCGCCAGGTCTGCGGCTCGCTCCAGGAAGCGCACGGCCGCGGGCTCGTCCACCGCGACATCAAGCCGGCCAACGTCATCGTCTGCGTGAACGGCGGCATCTTCGACTTCATCAAGGTCGTCGACTTCGGCCTCGTGAAGGAGGTCTCCCGCCGCGGCGGCCCCGACCTCACGCACGAGGGCGGCCTCATGGGCACGCCCCTCTACCTGGCGCCCGAGGTCATCCGCGACCCGGGCTCGGCGGACGCGCGCAGCGATCTCTACTCGCTCGGCGGCCTCGCCTGGACGCTCCTCACGGGGCGTCGCCTCTTCGAGGCCGACACGATGGTCGAGGTGCTCAAC
>JAWKSY010000036.1:0-10516 GCA_041402125.1 Planctomycetota bacterium | reverse complement strand
ACCGAGCGCAGCCTCGTGATCCTCGACGAGGTCGGCCGCGGGACGAGCACCTTCGACGGCCTCGCGCTCGCCTGGGCGATCACCGGCCACTTCGCGCGCGAGGTGCGCTGCAAGACGCTGTTCGCGACGCACTACCACGAGCTCACCGCCATCGCCGAGGAACTGCCCGGCGTCTTCAACCAGAACGTCGCCGTGCGGGAGTGGGGCGACGAGATCGTGTTCCTGCACCGGATTGTCGACGGCGGGACCGACAAGAGCTACGGCATCCACGTCGCGCGACTCGCCGGCCTGCCGGCCGAGGTCCTCGCCGCCTCGCGGCGGGTCCTGGCCCGGCTCGAGGAGCGCGAGCTCTCGCGGGGGCCGGCCCGCGACGAGAGCCCCGAGCCGCCCGCGGAGGAGCAGCTCTCGCTCTTCGCCGTGGCCTCGGATCCCCTGCGCGAGCGTCTGGCCGCGATCGAGATCGACGACACGACGCCGCGGGAGGCCCTCCGGATCCTCGCCGAGCTGCGCGAGCAGGCGCGGCGCTGACCGGCGTCAGTCGCGGAGTTCGAGCAGCACGACGCCGACGGCGGCGAAGAGCACGTAGGGCAGCCAGGCCGCGATGAGCGGGCTCGAGAGGTCGCCGTGCATGGCCATCCGCTGCGTGATCTGCGTCGCCGAGAAGAAGGCCAGCGAGAGGACGAGGCAGAAGGCCACGCCGGTCATCGCGTGCCGGTTGCGGCGCCGCATGACGACCGGGATCCCCATCAGGATGAGGACGAAGGGCGTGAAGGGGTAGGTGACGTGGTCGTAGAGCGCGACCGCGATGTCCTTGCGGTCGGGGCGGCCCTGGAAGCGCTCGCGGAGGACGGTGAAGGACAGGCGACGCAGGCGGCGTCGCTCGTTCGGGATGTCGACGAGATGGAGCGCCGAGAGTTTCTCGAGGTCGCCGGGGAGGATCTCCTCCGACGGCGGTTCGAAGTGGCCGCGGCCCGAGTCGCCGACCCACTGCAGGGAGCTGAACCGGCGTCCCTTCGATGCGGTGGGATCCTGCATGAAGACGTCGACGAGTCGTCGCTCGTCGGGGAGCCAGGTCTCGCAGTCGTAGATGATCCCGCGATCGTCCTGGATGAGCTCGACGTCGTCGGAGGGCGGCTCGTCGTTGCCCCGGATCAGGCGCGAGTAGAGCTCCATGTCGTCGGCGCCGCCGGGGATCGCGATCTCCTTCAGGCCGACGAGGCCCGCCGCCACCACGGCCGTCGCGAGGAAGATGGGCAGGGTGACGCGGAGCCGGCTCAGTCCCACCGTGTACATGGGGACGAGCTCGTTGTTCTGCTCGAGGTGGTGGAGCGCGTACATCGTCGCGAAGAGGACGACGTAGGGCCCGAAGATCACCGCGACCTCGGGGAGGTGCAGCGCGTAGTAGCGGCAGTAGCCGCCGAAGACGCCCACCCCGATGCCGGCGAGCGCCTCCTTGCCCTCGGTGAGGTTGCCGACGCGGGTGATGAAGTGGATCAGGACGTAGAGCCCCGCCACGAAGACGCCGCCGGCGAGCAGGCCGCTGGCGAAGATCCGCAGGATGTAGCGGTCGAGGATCTTCACCGGCGCCGGATCCTCGCGAAGAGGAAGAAGCCGAGGGCGGCGGTCACCGCGTCGCCCGACCACAGCGCGAGGCCGGCCGGCAGCGTTCCCGAGGCCACGAGGTTCTTCCCCGCCAGGGTGGGGAGGAAGCCGAGGATGAGGACGATGAGAAAGCCGAGCGTGAAGGTCAGCGCCCGGTTGGCCGTCCGGCGCAGGATCCCGAGGGTGGCGCCGAAGAACGAGAAGGCCAGCGCCGCCGCGGCGAGGGCGAAGCGTCGGTGGAGCTCGGCCTGGGCGACGAGGCTCGACTTGCGATCACGCGGCCGGGCGATGTCGGTGAAGAGCTCCTCGTAGCTGCTCGCCTGGGCGGGACGGCTCGGGGGGCCGTCCTCCGAGAGCGCGCCGAGATTGAGCGTCACGGTCATCTCGTCGCTCGCGAGGACCCCGCCGTGGCGGAGTCCCTTGAGGTGGAGCGTCAGCTCGCCGCGGGCGGGGTCCAGTCTCGGTTCGGCCTCGCGGGCCATGGTGAAGACGGGGTCGGAGTCCGGGGTCTTCTTCTCGGAGACGATGACGTCGACCAGGATGCGATGCCCCTCGGCGTCGACGCCGCTCCGCGCGGTGCAGCTGATGCGTTCGTCCTTGATCCGGACCTCGCTCTCGCCGAGAAGCTGGTCGATGTTCGCGCTGAGGGCGCGCCGACCGACCAGGCGCCGGGCGTAGTGGGTGTCGGGGATGAAGCTGTCCTGCAGCCAGACCAGTCCCGCGCCGAGGACCGCGCCGAGGAAGAGGGCGGGGACGAGGATCGAGAGGAGCCCGATGCCGGAGCTCCGCATGGCGTCGATCTCGCGCCCGGCCGCGGCGCGGCCGTAGGTCCACAGGCAGGCGACCATCGCGGTCAGCGGGATCAGGACGTCCAGCCGTCCCGCGCAGAGGTACCAGACGATCGTCAGGAGCTCGTTGACGCCGAGGTAGCTCATCCGCGCCTTCAGCGCCGTCATCGAGAAGAAGAGCATCGCGATGAGCGATCCGAGCACCACGAAGGTGACGACGGCGTTCACGAGGAGCTCGCGCAGCAGATAGCGCTGGATGATCGGCATCCCCGTTCCCCCGCCCTCGATGAATAAAAGGGGGTCAGACCCCCTTTATTCACTTTCGCCCCCATTTTGAATAAAGGGGGTCTGACCCAATTTATTCACTTTCGGGGGCTACCGCTGCTCGCGGGCGAGACGAGCGCGGAGGAGCTTCTGGGTCTCCTCCTCGAGGCGCTGGATGTCGGGCGAGTAGCCGCCGTCCGGGAACTCGAGGTAGGCCGCGATGGTCTCGACGATGAGGTGGTCGAACATCTCGTCGACCATGCGGTTCGCCTTGGCCGGGTCCTTCTCGCGGAGGGCGTGGCGGACCTCGTTCTTCCGCACCGTGACCTGCTTGCGGCTGTGCTGGCGCAGCTTCAGCGCCATCTTCTCGAGCTCCTCGTTGTGCGCCGCCTTGAGGGCGCTCGAGGCGTTCTTCACGAGGTCGTAGGCCTTGCCGTACTCGCGCCAGTTGATGACGTCGCCCGTCTCCTGGTTGATGCGGGTGCGGACGCTCCAGACGAGCTCGTTGACCTTGGCCTCGAGATCGGCCAGCTCGCGCTGCTCGGGGGTCACGTTCGCGAGCTGCTCCTTGGCTCGCCCGAGGATCGACTGGACATCCGAGTAGTTCTCGGTCTCCGGTCCGTAGTTCTGGAGGAAGGCCTCGCACATCTGCACGCGGCCGGCGAAGTCGTTCTTCTCCGCCTTCAGGTGGTTGGAGATCCGGGCCCAGTCCTCGCGCGCCGCCTGCGTCTTCCGCACCGTCTCCGCGACCTTCTTGCGGTTCGCGATCTCGCGCTGGAGCGCGGCGAAGACCTCCTGGTCGTCGGGGCTCAGCTCCTCGTACTTGGACTTGAACTCGGCGTGGACGTCCTCGGCCTGCTTCAGCGAGGTGTCGCTCGGCGTCTTCTGCAGCGCGTCGAGCGCGTTGCGCATCTTGACGCGCTCGGCGGGGTAATCCGTGCCCGCGCTGCCGAGGACGAGCCAGATCACGAGGCCGACGATGGCGATGATCGCGATCACGATGCCGAACATCCCCGCGCCGGAGATGCTCGAACTCCAGGTCTCGCGGCGGTAGTGGCTGCGCGAGGTCTGATCGATGTTCGACTTCTTGCGGCCGGCGCCGCCCCGGCCGCCGGCGGCCTTCTTGGCCGGGCCGCGTCCGATGTAGGTGATCCGCGTCTCGCCGATCTCGATCGTGTCGCCGTTGCCGAGGACGTGCTGGTTCACCGCCTGGCCGTTGACGACCGTGCCCGACTTGCTCTCGAGGTCGACGATCCGGTAGCCCTGGGGCGTCTTGCGGACCTCGAGGTGGATCTCGGAGACGCTCTCGTCGGCGAGGACGAGGTCGGCCTCGGATCCGCTGCCGATGGTGAACACGTCGTCCGCGATCTCGTAGATCTTGTCGCGGCCGTCCTCGGTGATGATCAGCTTCGCCATGTCTTCGTGGTTCCCTCGGAGCGGTCTCGATTCGTGAGCGACGGGGCGGGGGAAGCCCGCGCGCGGAGCGCACGAGTGTCGCGTTCCGGGCGCGGGGCATCAAGTCGGAGACGGGAAGTCCCCGCGGGGGCCGTTCAGCCCTTCTGGTCCTCGTGGAGGGTGCGGATTCCCCCCTTCGGAAGCCCGCTGCGCTCCCGATCCTCCTCGGTCATCTGGCGGATCGAGAAGTTCTGGGTCCAGTTCCGGCCGCTGTTGCCGCTTCCGAGGAGCCGCCAGCTCGCCCCGAGGATGTTGCGGTGGTGTCCGGAGGAGTGGAGCCAGGCGCGGTGCGGGGAGACGGGGTCTCCGCCGGTCGCGGCGATGTTCTCCGAGGCGCCGGAGCCGTAGAAACCGACCCACTTCAGGCGGTCGCCGGGCGTGCGCTTCAGCGGCTCGAAGGGGTTCTCGTGGGCGAAGAAGCCGAGCCGCGACATGTCCTCCGAGTGCATGCGGGCGCACTCGACGAGGAGGTCGTTCATCTTGACCGCGTGGCGGCCCATCATCAGGCGGTACTCGTTCGTGACCTCGACCTGACGGCGCTCCATCGGCTTGGCGATGCTCTCCCGCTTCGCGTTCTCCTGCATCCAGGCGTAGCTGGTGTCGATCCGCTCCCGCTCCTCCTCGGTCCACGCGAGCGTGCGGACCGTGACCTCGTTGGCCTCGGGCAGGTGGAGCAGGAAGGCCGGGATCTCCTCGCCCTGGCCGATCCCGATGACCGTGAGGCGATGGGCGTACTCGCCCATCCGCCGGACGGCGGTGCGGAGGTCGGCGGAGATCTTCGCCGTCGTGCCGGCGTCCCAGAGCTTGCGGAGCGGCAGCACGCGTCGGTCGATCTCCTGGTTGGCGGCCGAGTGGCGCGCCTCCTGGTCGGGCGTGTTGTGGGGGTAGGGGTACTCGTACTCGTCGAAGATCAGCGAGAGCGCGTTCTCGCGCATCGCGTGCAGCTCGCGCTTCGCCGCGTCGAGCTCGGCGAGCTTCGCGTAGCCGCCCATGCCCTGCATCTGCTTCAGGAGGTCGCGCTGCGCGGCGACGAGTCCGCGGTGGTAGGCCGACGCGGCGCGGGGGCCGAGGCCCTCCAGCGTCTGGTAGGCGTTGGCCCGTTCGAGCGGATCCGCGGCGGTGAGCCCGCCGACCGCGCGATCGATCAGCGTCTGCGCGCCGACGCGGGCGACGTCCTGGTTCGTGACGTAGCGGTCCTCGAGCCAGGTGAAGCCGCTCGTCGCGAGGTCGACCGCCATGTCGTCGGCCAGGACCACGTCGATCCCGGCCTTCAGCTCCGGGTTCGCGCGCTCGGCGTCGCGGAGGGCCTTGTGCCCGCGCTCCTGACGGCCGCAGTGCAGCAGGAAGGCCGCCGTCCACAACGCCGGCTCGCCCTCGAGCTTGGCCTTGCTCGCGAGCGCGACCCAGGCCGAGTCGTCGAGGTCGGACCAGGCGACGCGCGCGGCGCCGGCCTCGGTCGCGACGGTGACGCCCTCGGCGTCGATCGCGGTGGCGGGGCCCTTCGCGGTCGGGCCGACGGCGATGCCGCCGAAGTCGTCCGGATGCTCGGCGAAGGCGGCGACGATGGCGCCCGTGAGGCGCTCGAAGCGCTCGGCCTTCCGGCCGCGGCGGTGGCAGTCGTCGTCGATCTCCTGGGAGATCCCGCCCTCGGTCGCGGCCGCGACGAGCTCCGAGTAGAGCGTCCGCGCCTCGGCGAACTGCCGGCGGCGCCAGGCGAGATCGAAGCGGGACTTGAGGCGGACGAGGGTCTCGCGGGCGGCCGTGGCGGCGCCGGTCGCGACGGGCGGCGCGACGGGCGGCGCGACGGGCGGCGCGACCGGGGCGCCGACGCCGGGCGCCGGCGCCGGTCGGGACGGCGGCGGTGTCGGTGCGCGCCGCGCGGAGCAGCTCCTTCAGGCGCGCGACGTTCCCCGAGGTGGCGGGCAGGAGCGCGATCTTCTCCTCGACCTGCGCCATCGCGAGGTCGGGGCGTCCCGCCGCGAGCTGGCGGCCGTACTCGGCGACGGCGGCCTTCTCGACCTCCGCGAGGCGGGCGTCGAAACGTCGCTCCATCGCCACCGGCACGCGACCGTGGCGCTTCTCGAAATCGGCGAGGAGGGCGCGCGCGCCGACGAAGTCGTCCTGCAGGAGGTGGGGCTCCACCTCGAGCGCGAGCGTCTCGAGGGCCAGCGACCGCTCGCGCGCGCGCCGCCGGGTCTCGGCGTCGAGCACCGGGGTGTCTTTCGGGGCCGCGGCCGTCGTCCGGTTCGGCTCCGCGACGGCGGGCGCCTCCTCCTCCGGGCCCTGCGCGACGCGCTTCTTCGCGAGTTCGGTCGCGTCCGGCCCGGGACCGGCTCCGATCACGCCGCGGGCCCAGACGAAGACGAGGCCGCCGACCACCGCGACCAGCGTCGCGGTGAGAGCGACCGTGCGGCGGGGATCGCCCTTCTTGCGCGAGTCGACCCGCCGGCGGGCGGCGTCGACGCTCTCGCGGGCCGGGGCCGAGCGGGGCTTCTCGTCCACGTAGACCGAGAAGCAGCCCAGCTCGAGGTGGTCCCCGGAGGACAGCGGCATCTTGTGCTCGAGGGGTTCGCCGTTCAGCAGGGTGCCGTTGCTGCTGCCGAGGTCCTCGACGACGAGGTCGGAGCCGGCGCGCGACACCTGGAGATGGCGACGGGAGACGCTGGCGTGGTTCAGCGGGATCTCGCAGTCCTCGCCGCGGCCGAGCACGGTGGTGTCGTCGATCAGGTCGAAGCGGCGCTCGCCGTTCTCGTCTTCGATGATGAGCCGTCGGATCAAGGGTCCGGTCTCCGGGATCGGGCGTGGGGATGGCGGCGTCGGGCCTCGCGTGCGGGGAGCGGAGGCGGTCGGCGCCGGTCAGGAGAATGATCGCAAACACCGTGCCGAGGGACGAGGGAAGACGATTCCCGTCAAGCTTCCGGGGGGCAAGGAGTTGCGGCGATCCTGCGGCTTCTGGGGGACCGGGCGGCTGTAAAGGGACGTTGACAGGGTTTCCGGTCCCGGGGGACGGGCGGACGCAAGTCCCGGGCGGAGGCGGAGATGCCGTTCGACGGGAAAGCCGGGCCAGCGCGGCGGCCCTCGCTCCGGCTCCTAGTTGCCGGCCTTGCCGCGCTTGATGTACGCGGTGAGCCCGAAGGTCCGGATCTTCCCGTCGAGGGTGGGGCGCGAGATCCCGAGTTCCCGGGCCGCGGCCGACTTCTTCCAGTCGTTCTCCTCGAGGGCCCGGAGGATGATCTCGCGCTCCTTCTGGTGCGCGGTCATCTTCACGATGTCCTTCCAGAGCGCATCCTTGCCGCCCTCGCGGGAGGGGAGGATCTCGCCCGCCATGACGTCGGGGGAGAAATCGTCCTTCCCGAGGATGTCGCCGCCGATGGCGCAGGCGCGCTGGACCTCGTTCTCGAGCTCGCGCACGTTGCCCGGCCAGTGGTACTGGAGCAGGTGCTTCAACGCGATGTCGTCGACGCGCTTCGCCTTCCCCCCCGCGCGCTCGCCGAAGCGGCCGAGGAAGAACTCGACCAGCGGCGCGATGTCCTCGAGGCGCTCGCGGAGCGGCGGCATCTCGATGCCGATCACGTTGATCCGGTAGAAGAGGTCCTCGCGGAAGAGTCCCTCCTTGACCGCGTCGCGGAGGTTGCGGTTCGTGGCGGTGACGAGGCGCACGTCGACCTTGACGGTCTCGCGGCCGCCGACCGGCCGGAACTCCTGCTCCTGCAGCACGCGGAGCATCTTCTTCTGCATGTCGAGGCTCATCTCCCCGATCTCGTCGAGGAAGAGCGTGCCGCCGTCGGCCTGCTGGAGGAGTCCCGCCTTGTCGCGGTCGGCGCCGGTGAAGGCGCCCTTCTTGTAGCCGAAGAGCTCGCTCTCGAGCAGCGTCTCCGGGATGGCGGCGCAGTTCTCCTTGATGAAGGGACGCCGCGCCCGCGGTCCGTTGACGTGGATCGCGCGGGCGATGAGCTCCTTGCCGGTGCCGCTCTCGCCCGAGACGAGCACCGGGACGTCGGAGGGGATCACGCGCTCGAGGAGCTGGAAGATCTCCATCATGCGCGGGCTCGAGCCCACGATGAAGTCGTAGTCGTACTTGAAGTCGGCCTTCCGCGGCGCGTGGCTGCGGAACTGGTCGATCTCGACCTCCCTGTCCTTCGCGGCCGCGCTGACGATCGAGCTCAGCTCCTCGACCTCGGCCTTGCGGACCCGCAGCTCCTCCTCCGCGCGCTTGTTCTCCTCGTAGAGGCGCGCGTTCTCGATCGCGACCGAGGCCTGGGAACAGAACGACTCGATGAGGGAGAGCTCGGCCGCCTTGAAGGCGCCGGTCTTGAAGCGGTGGTCCAGGTAGAGGATGCCGATGACCCGGTCGCGCAGCTTCAGCGGCAGGCAGAGGACGCTCCGCAGCTTGAGCATGTTCACGCTCTCGAAGGTCGCGAAGCGTCGGTCCTGCTGGGCGGCCGTCGACATGATCGACTGGCCGTCGCGCGCGACCTCCTCCGCGATCGAGTGGCTGAACTTCTCGTCCGCGCGGGTCACGCTCTCGTGGTCGAAGTTCCGCGCGACCTTGACCTTCATCTTCCCGCCCTCGTCCACGAGGATCAGGAAGCCGCGCTCGGCCTCGGTGATCTCGATCACCGCGTCCATGATGAGGGCGAGGAGGCGCTTCAGGTTCAGCTCGGAGCCGATCGCCTGCGAGACCTCCATGAGGCGCTGGGCGTTCGACGGGGTGGAGAAGGCGGCCCGGGGAAAGAGCTTGGCCGTCACCGAGCTCACCGCGCGCTCGACCTCGAGCAGCCCCTTCTCGTCGCCGAAGGTCTTGCGGTAGGCCCGCAGCACCTCGGCCAGGTTGTCGTCGAGGGCGCCGCGCTCGCCGCCGGTGCCGCGGGCGGTGATCGTCACGTCGAAGAGCGGGACGGGCGTGGCCTCGTCGCCCACCGGTCCGAGGGATTCCGTGAGCTCCTCCGGCGCCTCGTCGACCCAGATCGGAACGTGGCCGACCTCGAGCCGATCGCCGCGCTTCAGGATCTTCTGGGTGACCTCCTCGCCGTTGACCCGGGTGCCGTTCTGGCTCGAGAGATCGACGACCTTCCAGCCCTTCGCGATGCGCTCCAGACGGCAGTGGTGCTGCGAGACGAAGCGCGACCCGACCCGCAGGTCGTTGTCGTCGTTCCGACCGATGGTCACCGCATCGCCCGCGAAGGTGAACTGCTGGCGGATGTCGTTCAGATCTACGATCAGCGTGAGCATGGGATCTCGTGTCTGGCGCGGGCGCGAAGACGCTCGGGACGGAATCCTATCACGGGCCCGCGGCGGAGGAAGAAGATCGCGGTCTCCCGGGTCCCGCGGCGAGCCCCCGGAGACCGGGATTCAGGGGTTCCGGCGGCGGAGGAGGGTCGTGCGCTTTCGACCCTCGATCGCCCCGGTCTCGCGGAGGATCCGCGCGTGGAAGAACTCGGTGTGTCCGCAGAATTGACAGATCACGAGGACGAACTGAGCCGGCAGGAAGTCCAGGGCGACGAAATCGCCCCAGCGTTCCGTGCTCCCCGAGTCGATGTCGTGGCCCACGGAGCCGCAGCGCAGGCAGGGCAGTTCGCGCTCGAGAAACGAGTTGTTCGGCCCGTCCTCGCCCTTCGCGCCCTTGTCGAAGAGGAACCCGGGCGCCCGCGATCTCCGCTTTCCCGGATGAGGCTTGGGTCGCACCCCGTAGCCGCAGCCGTGACAACGGTATTCCTCGTCACCCACGACCCGGTCGCAGTTCGGGCAGTTCACGCTCATCGGGATCCTCCGCTCTCTCCGCCGATCGTCGTCGGCGGTCGGCGCGGCGTCAATCCCAGCCGTCGAGGGGCTCGATGGGGGCGTAGCGGGCGAGGAAGCGCTTGCGGTCGCCGCTGTCGAAGTCGATGACGAGCTTGGCGCCCTCGCCCCGGCCGCTGACCGCGCTCACCGTCCCCGGGCCGAAGCTCCGGTGGCGAACGCGCGCCCCCTTGCGGATCTGCAGGGTGTCCTCGACGTCGTACTCCACCGTCGGTCCGGACTCGGTGAAGCCCTCGTCGCGGTCGACGTCGTCGACGCAGTGGGTGAGCTCCTCCGGGATCTCGGTGAGGAAGATCGAGGGGCGCGCCATCTGAGTCCGCCCGAAGCGCGTCCGGGAGTTCGCGGTGAGCAGCGTCAGGCTCGATTGCGCCCGCGTCATCGCGACGTAGAAGAGGCGACGCTCCTCCTCGAAGTCGGTGTCGCGGCGCATGCCGACGTGGGGGAAGAGCTCCTCGTCGAGGCCGATGACGATGACGTGGGGGAACTCGAGGCCCTTCGAGGCGTGGACGGTCATGAGCGGGACCTTGTCCTCGTCGCCGTCGAGGGCGTCCTGCTCGGTGAAGAGCGAGACCTCCTCGAGGAAGCCCACGAGGCCCGTCGTGGAGGGG
>JAWKSY010000035.1:0-11598 GCA_041402125.1 Planctomycetota bacterium | reverse complement strand
AGCGCCAGGTGGTTGGATGCAAACGGGAATCGCAGTCGGCGTGGGGGCAGAACGGGGGGCGGCGGTAGGGGGAGAGATCATCCATCCCCGCCGACTACGCAGATCGCGTGCCGGGGGAAATCTTCGGGCCACGTCTCAGGGCTGAGACGACGGCCTGGATTCCTCGCCCCCTCTCGTCGCCCGCTCTGTTAGGATGACGGCCGGAGGAGACCGGCATGGCGAAGCGCCCGTTCTTCGTACAGCCCGACGGCGAGTGCATCCCCCTCGAAGGGGATTGGCGGATCGCCTGGCTGCGCGGGGAGTGGTACGTGCTGGGCCATCATTCGGTCGTCCCCTGCGGCTCCGAGCGCGCCGCCCGCAGCATGCTCGAGGAGCTGCGCGAGCGAACGGACGTGGATCGCCTTGCGGCCGAGGCGATCGCGAGCCTCGATCGCATCCCCGATCGCTGGGAGACGGACTCGCTCGAGGAGCTCGAGCCCGCCCGCGACTAGCATCGCGCCCGCCCCCTCGAGTCGCGTCGCCATCCCACCCGCCGCCGCCGGCTCCATTCGTCCCGCCCGGGTCCGCTCCGGCAGGAAAATCGGAGAAGACCCGGAGCGCGATTGGAGCGCATCGCGGCTCGCGGCCCGGCACCTTCCTCGCGGACCAGCGAGGAGGAGCGCATGCGTTCGATTCGATCCCTGCTCTGGGTCGGCAGCGGGCGAGGACTCGCGGCGAGCGGCATGACCGAGGCGCCGGAGCTCGACGTGACCTGGGTGCCGAATGTCGCCGAGGCCCTCGCCCTGCCGCGGGTGCATTTCGATGGCGTGCTGCTCGAGACGGAGGACGGCGAGCATCTCGAGGAGCCGCTTCCGCGGTTGGCGGCGGCGATGCCGGAGGCGCCGATCCTCGTCTGCCTGCCCGGCGACGCGAGCGATGGGGATCGCGAGGAGCGGATGCTCGCCCTCGGCGCGCGGGCCCTGCTGCTGATCGAGCCCGGACGCGTCGGCCCCGGGCTAGTGAGTGCGGTCGGCGACTGCCTCGACGCGCTCCTCGCGGCCGAGAAGGAAGCGGCCCTGGCGGGGAGCAGTCCGGTGGCGACCGACGAGTCGATCGGCGGGGACACGGTCGGGACGGAGCCTGCCCTGGATGCCGTCGCGTCCCCCGATGCGGCGCCTCTTCCGCCGGGGCGTAAGCGTCCTCCAGTCGGGAGAGTGGATGCGCCCCGCGCGTCGGGGCGCGCTCGGACCGGCGATGCGCCGACCGACGCGTGGCCGGGGGCGCGGGTCGTCGGCGTGAGCGAGGCGATGCAGAAGGTCGTCGAGCTCGTGGAGCTTGCGGCCGAGAGCCCATCGACCGTGCTCCTGACGGGCGAGACCGGCGTCGGCAAGGAGGTCGTCGCGCGCGAGCTCCATCGCCGCAGCGGCCGCGCGGAGGAATCCTTCCTGGCGATCAACTGCGCCGCCTTTCCGGAGACGCTGCTCGAGAGCGAGCTCTTCGGGCACGTCAAGGGTGCCTTCACGGGGGCCGACCGCGCCAAGCGCGGTCTCGTCGAGGAGGCGGGACGCGGCACGCTCTTCCTCGACGAGATCGCCGAGATGGCGCTGCCGCTGCAGGCGAAGCTCTTGCGCGTGCTGCAGGAGCGCGAAGTCCGCCCGGTCGGCGGCGCGCGCATCGTGCGTGTCGAGTGCCGCATCCTCGCGGCGACCAACCGCGTCCTCGCCGAGGAGGTCGAGGGCGGCCGCTTCCGTGAGGATCTCTTCTACCGACTGAACGTCTTCCCGATCCGCATCCCGCCGCTCCGCGAGCGTCGCCGCGACGTGCTGCCGCTCACGCGGCTCTCGCGCTGCACGGACCGCGCGAGGGCAAGCCCGATCGCCCCCTCCTCGGCGCTGGCGCAGCTGCTCGAGAGCTATGCGTGGCCGGGCAACGTGCGCGAGCTCGAGAACGAGATCCTGCGCATGTTGATGATGACGCCGAACGGCCAGCTGCTGACCCCGAAGGCCCTCTCGCCCAAGATCACGGAGATCCTCGAACCGATCGGCCACGCCGCGCGACCCGACGAGACGCTGCGCGAGGCCCTCGAACGGGTCGAGGCCTGGATGATCCGTCGCGCCCTCGCGAACAACGGCGGCCGCAAGGCGCGCACCGCGCGGAAGCTCGGGCTGACGCGAGAGGGGCTGTACAAGAAGCTCAAGCGTCTGGGCATCGATTAGTTGACATATTTATGTCTCACCCTACCCATGCTCGGCATGAGAACCACGGTGAGAATGGACGACGAGCTCCTGCGCCGCGCGAAGGCGATCGCCGCACAGCGCGACACCACCCTCACGGCGATCCTCGAGCACGCGCTTCGCGATTGGCTCGACCGCCAGCGGCGAGCGCCGCGTCGTCCGCGTGTCGACCTGCCCGTCTCGCGCGCCGGCGGTGGCCTACTGCCCGGCGTCAGCCTCGATGACAGCGCCGATCTGCTCGACCGGATGGAGCGCGATGGTCCTGCTTGACGTCAACGTGCTCGTGTACGCGTTTCGCACCGACGCCGAGCAGCACACGGCACACCGCGCATTCGTGGAGTCGCTCGTCGAAGGGGAAGAGGCCTTCGGACTCTCGAGCCTCGTCCTCTCCGGCTTCCTCAGGATCGTCACGCACCCGAGGATCTTCGCGACGCCCGACCCGTTGAACGAAGCACTTGCCTTCGTCCGGGCCCTCGTTTCGTGCGAGCAGTCCGTCGCGATCGAGCCGGGTGCGCGCCATCGGGCGATCTTCGAGCGGCTCTGCCTCGAGGGCAATGCGAGAGGCAACCTCGTTCCGGATGCCTATCTCGCCGCCCTCGCGATCGAGTCCGGGTGCGAGTGGATCACGACGGATCGCGACTACGCGCGCTTTCCCGGCCTGCGCTGGCGGCATCCCCTGACGTAGGCGATGCGTCGCCCGGTCGCGTTCACCCGGACGCGTTTCGGAGCCTCGATCGCGCCTCCACGCCAGCATCCGCTCTCGACGCCGCGGCCCTTGTCCCGGCTCTCGTGCGACGGTTATCGTGAACGCCCTACACGAAACATGACTCCGTCGCGCCGCGCGACGATTGGAGTCCCGCCATGACCATCCGGACCTCCGGCATCGACCACGTCCACTTCAACGTCCATCGCCTCAAGCGCTTCCGCGAGATCATGGAGCAGCTCTTCGGCGCAGAGATGACGCCCGTGGGCCTCCTCGAGCAGTTCGGCTTCTACAACTCCTGCGTCTACTTCCGCGAGGGCGACACGAAGGTCTTCATGGACGTCTTCCAGGCCGCGAACGAGTCGAGCTACGTGGCGAAGCACGTGGCCGAGCGCGGCCAGGGCGTCTCCTTCGTGGCCTTCCGCGTCGACGATCTCGAGCAGGCGGCCGAGCACGCGAAGCGATGCGGGCTGCGCGAGATCTCCCGCGACGGCTACCGCGGCATGAAGCAGGTCCAGTTCGACACCTTCGAAGACCTCGGCTTCAACCTCGAGTTCGTCGAGTACGCGCTGCATTTCCACGACTTGTTTCGAGCGGATCAAGGCGCATGTCGCGAGGGCGAGACGGTCGATGGGCTGCGCTACGTGGATCTCTGACCCGCGGGCTGCGTGACGGGGCAACCGGACCGGGTCGCCCATCGGCGCGAGGAGGGACGAGATGGAGCTGGTGATGATCTTCGACATGCGGGCGCCGGACTTCGGCGCCCCGCGCGAGGCGCTCTTCGCGGCGGCCCTCGACATGGCCGAGTGGGCCGACCGGGTCGGCTTCGACGTGATCGGCTTCGGCGAGCATCACGGCTCGGAGGACGGCTACAACCCCTCCCCCCTCGTGCTGGCGTCGGCGATGGCCGCGCGCACGCGCCAGATCCGCCTCGCGTACGGCCGTGCTCCTCGCCTCCTGCTACGACCCCGTCCGGTTGGCGGAGGATCTGGCCGTGCTGCAGATCCTGAGCCGCGGGCGCGTCGAGCTCGGGCTCGGCTTCGGCTACCGGCCTCGGAGTTCGCGATGTACGGCCGACGCGTCGAGGATCGCTTCGACTTCACGATCAGCGTCGCGAATCTGCTCGAGCAGGCCTGGACCGGCGAGCCCTTCGAGTACGAGGGCCGACCGGGACGGATCGCGCCCATTCCCGAGACGCCCATCCCGATCCTGCTCGGCGGCTTCGCGCCCATGTCGGCGCGCGGCGGCGCGGGTGGCGGACGGCTTCGCCGTGCCGCTGATGGAGCCTGCGATCTGGCAGACCATCGCGACGAGTGCCGACGGCTCGGCAAGGCGGATCCGGGCGCGTACCCCAATCAGGGTCCGACCTTCCTCTGGGTCTCCGAGGATCCGGATGGCGACTGGGAGTGGATCGCGCCGCACGCGTTGCACGTGCTGGACTCGTATTCGCGCTGGACCGCCGACGCGTACGGTGCACCGATGGGAGCCCTACGCGGGCGGCATGACGGCCGAGACGCTCCGGGAGAGCGATGCCTATCGCGTGCTGACACCAGCCCGGACGGTCGAGCCGATCGAGGCCCTCGGCGACGACTCGTCGCTCTACTCACACCGCTCTTCGGCGGGATCGCACCAGAAAGGGCTGGGAGATGCTCCGCCTCTACGAGCGGGAGGTCCATCCGCACGTGCCGCGTGGGCGGGTGCCGCGATGGGGCGTCGGGGCCGGGTCGAGCGGAGCGGCGCCGCGGGGAGCGCGACGTCCGCTTTCGGATGGCTCCGCCGAGGGGGCGCCTAACGACGTCCCTCGGCCCTCGCCGCAATCGGCGGGGCGAGCCTCCGCCTCGTCGACCTCGACCGTCGGAAAGACCGTGAAGTCGGCCTTGGCTGCCCGCTCCCTGGACCATCACGCCGCGCATCAGCGTCCCCACGATGTAGAGGCAGGACTCCTCGAGTCCCTGCTTGCGCACGCGGCGTCGGATGCGGGTCTGGTCCTGATCGATCAGCGTCGACTCGAAGAGATAGAGCGTATGGGCGAGGGTCCAGGCGTCGCAGGGCATCAGCTCGCCACGCCGGACGCCTTCCTCGATCACGGCATGCACGAGCCCGACGTTGCGCTTCCAGACGTTCTCGATCTTGTCGAGCATCTCGCGCGGCAGCTCGCCGATCACCTGCTCGTTGTCGACCGCCCAGAAGATGCGGTGGTGGTCCGGGTGCTCGAGCCAGAAATGGAGATGGAAGCGGGCGATGTCGAGGACGCGGTCGACCGTGTGCTCGGGCTCGTTGTGCTCGACCAGCTCGCGAAGACGGCGCTCGTACTCGTGGCCCGCCTCGCCGAGCACGCGCAGGTAGAGCCCGGCCTTGTTCGTGAAGTAGCGGTAGATCGAGCCCTTCGAGAGGCCCGCCTTCTCGGCGACCTCGTCGAGGTTCGCGCCCGTGAAGTCCTCGCGGAAGAAGACCTCCCGGGCGGCCTCCAGGATGCGCTCGCGACTCGTGCGCCTACGGTCGGACTGCTTCATGACCCGCCGATCGTACCTCGATTCGGACCGTCCGCACCGCCCGGAAGATCGGCGGTCCCGCGGGCGCCCCGGCTCAGATCGAGTCGGGCAGGTGCCGCCTCACGCTGGCCAGGTCGGGGGCCCGCTCCAGGAGGTCGACGATCCGCCGGGCGGGGCGGCGATGGATCGTCGGCAGGAAGGCCTCGCCGCGATCGGCGTCGGGCCAGGCCAGGAGCTCGAAGGGGCCCCGGAAGCGACACCCGATCGCGGCGCCCGCGCGCCCCCCGCGCGCGTCGAGGAAGATCCAGTCGTCGACGGGCTTCCAGTAGACGGCGTTGAATGCGTGCAGCACGAATCGGTCCGGCGCCTCGTCCGAAGCCAGGCGCACATAGCAGAAGCCGGTCGGGAAGCCCGCGTAGCGCAGCATCGCCGCGAGCAGATGACTCTTCGCATAGCAGAGCCCGACCCGCTCCCGGAGGACCTCGCTCGCGCGACAGGTGAGCACCTCGGTCTCGACGTCGAGGGCGTGGTCGACCTCGTCCCGGACGAAGGCGAAGAGGCGGCGAACCCGCTCCTCGGGATCCTCGATGCCCGCGACGAGTCGACCCGCCAGCTCGCTCACGGAAGGGGTCTGCCAATCGATCGTGATCGTGTCCTCGAGGTAGCGACCCAGATCGTCGCTCTCGGGAACGGGCAGCGCGGCCGAGACCACGCCCGCCGGGCCCGACGGCCCCATGCTCACTCGGCGCGCTCCTCGCGTCGGCGCTCGAGCAGATCGCGCACGATCACGCGCGGCACCCCCAGCGCCCGGAGCGCCGTCGAGACCACGTTCTCGATCGAGCGCTGGAGATGGAAGACCCGCTCGCCGTCGACCTGGACGAAGGCCGGCTGATGGGCGTCGATCAGCGCGACCCGATCCCCGCCGAGCTCCGTCTTCAGGTAGTCGACCGAGGGCTGTACGTTCTCGACGTAGAAGTCGAAGCGACTGCGCAGCGCCTCCTCGTCGTCGTCGAAGCGACCGCGCTTGCCGGCCCGCGCCGTCATCTCCGCCTTGCTGATCGAGAGGTGCAGGACCTTCAGCACGGGCACCTCGACCGAGCGCAGGAACGAGAGCAGATGGCGGGCCGCCGCGACGGTCCGCGGATAGCCGTCGAGGATGAAGGGGCTGTCGCCCTCGTCGTCCACGCTCGCGAGCGTGCGCTCGATCTCCGCCGAGATCAGGTCCTGGGTCCAGCGATTCGGGATCAGGAGCCCCCGCGCCGTACAGAACTCCAGCCACTCGAGCTGGCTGACCTCCGGCGTCCCGCTCAGCTCCTCCGAGATGAAGCGGCTCGGCGTGCGACCGAAGAAGCGCTCGAGGCCCGGTAGATGCCGGCGCACCTTCTGCGTCAGCTCGTCGGTCGTATCGACGCAGTCGAAGATGCTGGTCTCCCGGGAGAGGGCGTACTTCTCCTCGAGCAGCCGCATGAAGTCGGGATCGCTCTTCGACCGTTCGATCGTCGAGCGCAGGATCGCGCCCATCGAGAGATGCCTTCGGGCGTCGATCGAGAGCAGGTCACAGAGCGCGTTCGCGACCTCGCCCTTCCCACAGCTCGACGGTCCCGTCAGGATGACGACGCCCGGCCCGCGCAGGGCGATCTTCTCGACCCGGATCATCGACCGGCTCGCTCCGGAACTCGCGGCCATCGGGCTCCTCTGTCGTGCGTGGGGTCGCCTCGAGACGCACGCGTCGCGGCCGGGGCGTAGGCTCGGGTCCTGTTTCGGCCCGGAGCGCCGCCAACGTTACCATGACGATCCAGCATGGCCGAAGAACCCCGAGACCGGCAGCCGCCCGTCCCGCCGCCGAGCGGCGGGACCCGCTCCGCCCTGCCGACGACCCGACGCAAGCGCGAGGCCGAGGAGTGGGCGCTCGTGCTGACGGCCGAGGGACTCGATGTGCGCGTCGTCCACGAGCCCGCGGGCTTCGGCATCGCCGTCGCGGTAGACGAGCACGAACGGGCCGCGGCGATCCTGCGCGCCTGGCGCGAAGAGCGGGCGGAGGTCGCGCGGGAACGCGCCCGCGCGAGCGCCCTGCCCGTCGCGCGCATGGCCACCCGCTTCGAGACGGCGGTCGCCTACGCCTGTGCGCTCGCCCTCCCCGCCTTCCATCTCGGTCTCGAACGGTCGGGGCGTGCGGCGGCGCTCGTCGAGGCGGGGGCCAGCCGCGCGGCGCTGGTGCTCGATGGTCAGCTCTGGCGGCTCGTGACGGCGCTGACCCTGCACGCCGACCTGCCTCACCGTGCTCGGCAACACGCTCTTCGGGGCTTCTTCTCGCCGCCCTCGCCAGTCGCCTCGGGATCGGACTCGCCCTGCTCGCCTTCGTCGTGACGGGCACCCTCGGCAATCTCGCGAACGCCCTCTACTACGGATCCGCCCACGGCTCGATCGGAGCCTCGACCGGGGTCTTCGGTCTGGTCGGCGTGCTCGCCGGGCTCGCCGCCTGGCGAAGGCATCACGCCGCCCCCGCCCGCCGCGGCGCCTGGCTCGCCTTCGCGGCCGGGATCGCGCTGGTCGCGATGCTCGGGACCGGCGGGCCGGAGGTCGATCTCTCGGCGCATCTCTTCGGACTCGGAGCCGGAACGCTGGCGGGCGTCCTGCTGGCGATCCCCTTCGCCGCGCGGCCAGCCCCGGGTCGCGCCGTGCAGGCCGGCGCGGCCGTGCTCGCCGTCGCAACGATCTTCGCGGCCTGGATGCGCGCGCTCGCCTGAGGCCGGCGTGCGCGGGGTGGGCTCGCGTCGTGCCGGTCGACGCCTCGGTCGCGCTGCGTAGTAGGCCGTGCGGGCATCGTTCTAGACGTCGACCCACGCGCCTCCGGGCCGGACCGCCGGCTCGATCCAATCCGCGGGTGGCCACGCCCATCGCGTCCAGGCCTCGGCGGGCGGGATCTCGACGTCCCGCGGCACGAGGTCGTCGCGCAGGAAGATCGCGTTCGGCCCCTCGAGATCGGTGTACACGAGGGAGTAGCCCTTGCGCCGGCCGAGCTTCACGAAGGCCGCGAGGCTCGCGCCGTGGTAGGTGCCGTAGCGCTCCTTGTCCCACACGTGGTCGCGGTCGTAGACGATCGTGCGGGCCTGATGGGCCAGGAAGAAGACGTTGTACTCGACGAGCACGACGCTCGGACGATGGGTCTCGAGGGCGCGCCAGACCCAGTAGTCGTTGCCGTCGATGTCGATCGAGAGCAGGTCGAAGTCGAGGGGCACGTCGTAGCGCGCGAGCAGCGCCTCGATGTTCTCCGCGTCGACGTGTTCGCGCCGCACGAGCTCGCCGTCGGCCCGATCACTCCCCTCCATGAGCAGGCCGCGCCAGCCGTGGTGCCGCCGCAGGTTCGCGGTATTCGAGAGGTGCAGACCGTCCCAGGCGCCGAACTCGACGAAGTAGCGATGCCGGATGCCGACGCGCTCGAAGAGACGCAGCAGCACACCGTCCTCGCCGCCCTGGGAATGCACGCGGGCCGCGTGGGCCTCGAGATCCCGCTTCCATGCCTCGCCTCGCACGTCGTGCCTCCGTCCTCGAAGCGCCGCCTGGCCCCGCCCGAGCGAGCCGGCGCGTCGGATCGCCGAGGCTATCATGCCCGCCCTGCGCCCGACACGCGGACGCGCCTCGAGGAGCGAAGCCCCGCATGAGCGAACGACCCGGCAGCGAGAGCATCTACCCGATCGGCAAGATCATCATCGGCGTGACCTGGCTCTTCGCGACCGCGAGCTTCTTCCCGCCCCTCGAGACGACCGCCGCCGGCGGGTTCGGACGCACGCTCTTCCTCGCCCTGGCGGTCGTTCACGCGATCGAGTGTCTCGTATTTCTCGGCGTGCTCCGCCGCAGCCCGCGCCCGCTCGCTGGCGAGATCTGGCAGACCTTCCTCTTCGGCATCGTGCACGTCTCGGCGCTCCGCCGCGAGCTCGGCGACGGGTCCGGTCGTTAGGTCCGCTCGCCCGCCGAAGCCCAGATCCGCATCGCCGCATACGCGCGATAGGGCCGGCAGGCCTCGAGCGCGTCCTCGACGGCCCGGGCCGGAGGCGGCTCGTCCCCGTCGCGCGCGACCCCCTTCCTCAAGGCGAGATCGCCCGCCGGCAACGCGTCGGGATGCCGCAGCACGCGCATCGCCACGTAGGCCGCCGTCCAGGGCCCGATGCCCGGAAGCCGCTGCCAGCGTGCGAGGTCGGCCTCGAGATCGACGCCCGGCTCGAGCAGCGAAGGATCGTCCCGCACGGCCGATGCGAGCGAGCGGATCGTCTGCGCCCGGGTGCGCGGCAGCCCCACCGACTCGAGCGGCGCCTCGCAGAGCGAGGTCGGCGTCGGGAAGGCGCGCTCGAGCGCGGGCGAGATCAAGTGCGCGCCGGGCAGCACCTCGCCCCAGCGCGCCGCCACGCGTCCCGCGAGCGTCGTCGCCGCCGCGACGCTGACCTGCTGACCGAGCACCGCCCGCACCGCCGTCTCGAAGCCGTCCCAGGCCCCCGGCACCCGCGTGCCCGGATGCCGACGCAGGTCCGCCCGCAGCCAGCCCGCGCCCCGCAGCACGAAATCGATCTCCCTCGCATCCGCGTCGAGGTCGAAGAGCCGCCGCAGGTCCGCGGCCCGCCGCGCGAGCGCCCGACTCCTCGGCTGGTGGAGCCGGGCCCGCAGGCGCCGCCGCGCCGCGTCGTGCTCGACGACCACGACGCCGAGCCCGTCCTCGTCCCGGGTCACGCGCAGATAGCGCCCCGCCTCGACCGCCTCGACGCCGGGCGTCGCGCGCACCGACAGGAAGGCGAGCAGCCACGCCCAGTCGAAGGGCGGGCGATACGCCAGCGCGAGCGGAACGACGGCGGTCCCGGCCGCCTGGTCCCGTTTCGCCTCCGTGCGGCCACGCGCGACGCGGCGCAGCGCGCTCGGCGGGCGACCGTAGACCTCACTCAGGCAGGCATTGAAGCGGCGCTGGCTCGCAAAGCCCGCCGCCGCCGCGACCTCGGTCATCGGCAGTCGCGTCTCGTCGATCAGCTTCTTTGCGAAGAGCACCCGCCGCAGCCGCGCCACCGCCTGCGGTGTCGCACCGACGTGTCGCTCGAAGAGCCGCCGCAGATGACGCGCCCCGATCCCGAGCCGCGCCGCGAGCGCCTCGACCGAGCCGTCCCCGTCGAGCGCCCCCTGCTCGATCAGCCGCAGCGCCCGACCGACGCTCGCCTGCGTCCCCCGCCACGCCGGGGAGCCGGGCGCTGCCTCCGGCCGACAGCGCAGGCAGGGCCGGAAGCCCGCGGCCTGCGCCGCCGCGGCGCTCGGCCCGAAGCTGCAATGCGCAGCACGCGGAGTCGGCGCGGGGCAGATCGGGCGACAGAAGATGCCCGTCGTGCGCACGCCTGTGAAGAAGCGACCGTCGAAGCGGGCGTCCCGCGAGCAGACGGCGCGGTAGCAGCGTTCGGGATCGAGACTGGCTTCGCCGGACACGGAGCTCCCGCCTGACGTCGGACCACGCGGGCGGACGGCGATCGACGCGGCGCCCGCGAACCTAGCGCGACCCGGGCGGGAGACTGGCCGGAACCGGACCCCGCCGTCGATCGCGGCGGCCCCCGCTCATCGCCCCTGGAGCGCTCCCACGACGGACCCGGCCCATCCCCCTTGAGCACTCCCGCGGCGGACCCGACTCATCGCCCGCCGGAGTGCTCCCGCCCCGCCCCGCGGCCCCGCCCCCGATCGCGGGAGGCCCGTCGATAGCCGGCACGGCCGCCGCCCGCGGAGGGGTCGTCCCGATCGTTCCGGCGCGGCGCCGGCGGTCGCGACGGAATCAGACACTCGGGGCCGTCCCCGATCAGGTCCTCCCGACCCGCGCGCACGAGCGCGTCCCGCACGGTCGCCCAGTTCTCGGGCGCGAAGTACTGGAGCAGCGCGCGCTGCACCGTCCGGTCGCGCAGCCGCTTCGCCGTCGCGACGGGCTGCATCGTGAGCGGGTCGATCCCCGTCCAGTACATGCAGGTCGCGATGTCCATCGGCGCCGGGATGAAGTCCTGCACCTGCCTCGGGCGGTAGCCGCGGGCCTTGAGGAAGAGCGCGAGCTCGATCATGTCCTCGGTCTCGGAGCCGGGATGGCTCGCGATGAAGTAGGGCACGAGGTACTGCTCCTTGCCCGCTCGCGCCGAGGCGCGCGCGAAGCGCTCGGCGAAGATCTCGAAGCTCCCGCGCG
>JAWKSY010000034.1:0-12556 GCA_041402125.1 Planctomycetota bacterium | reverse complement strand
ACCGTGTACCTGCAGCCGCTCGAAGTCACGATCTCGGAATGAGATGAGGAGAGTCGGCGCGCTGCCCGCGCCGCGTCCTCGCGAAGGGGCCCCGACGCGCGATTTCCGTCGCGCTCGGGGTCCCTGCCGTCGAATGCCGCGCGATTGACGGATGCGCCCCCCGGCGGGTACCCTGCGAATGGCGTGAAGGCCCTCTCGGGGCTCGACTTCCGCCCGCTGCCGTCACGCAACCGAACCCGGCCCGAGGTCGCCCGATGCCCGCCCGCCTGGCTTGCTTCGCCGTCGCGCTGACCCTGATCACGTCCCCGCTCGCGGCCCAGGTCTACACGGACCAGACGGCGCCGTCCGGGCTGGTGATGCCCCCCTACGGCTTCGGCCACAACTACGGCCGCGGCGGCTCCTGGAACGACTACGACGGCGACGGCGACATGGACGTCTTCCTCGCGGAGGGAGTCGGCGGCGACTACGTCGTCTGGTTGAACCAGGGCAACGGGACCTTCACGAAGCAGGTCGTGCTGCCGGACCCCGGGACGCTCCATGTCGACCACGGCGTCGTCTCGGCCGACTTCGACAACGACGGCGACGCCGACGTCTTCGTGACCCGCGGCCACGCCTTCGCCGATCTCCTCTTCGTCAACCAGGGCAACGGCACCTTCGTCGAGGAGGCCGCGCTGCGAGGCATCACCCACGTCGGCGACGGTCAGAGCGCGACCTGGGGCGACGTCGATCGCGACGGCTGGCTCGATCTCTACGTTGGCCAGTACCTCGGACCGGGGGCGGTCCCGGGGTCGGCGGACTCGCCCAACGTCTTCTACCGCAACAACGGCGACGGGACGTTCACCGACGTGACGACCGCCTCCGGTCTCGGCGCCCCCAGTCTGAACCTCTGCTCGCTGTGGCTCGACTTCGACCAGGACGGCTGGCTCGACATGGTGATCGGCAACGACAAGGGCAGCGGCCTCGGCAAGCCGGTCCAGTTCTGGCGCAACAACCGCAACGGATCCTTCACGGACGTCGGCCCGGCCATCAACGGCAACCCCCCACTCGACTGCATGGGCATCGCCGTGGGCGACATCCACAACGACGGCGACTGGGACCTCTTCATGACCAACATCCCCTTTCCGGGGCACTGCGTCCTGCTCTGGGACAGGGTCACGAAGTCCTACCAGCCGCAGACCGGGTGGGCCGACCTCGCCACCGCCTACGGCCTGACGAGCGCCGCGAACGCCTGGGGCACGATCTTCCTCGACGCGGACCAGGACGGCTGGCTCGATCTGTTCTACGTCCACAACACCTCGACGCCGAAGCTCCACCGCGGCACCGGAAACGCCGCCGCCCCCTTCTCCGACGTCTCGGTCTCCTCGGGAATCTCGACCGGATTCCTCCCCGGCTTCTCCTGCTGCTCCGTCGACTACGACAATGACGGCGATCTGGACCTGTTCATGCCGGGAGACGGAACTCCCGGCCGGCTCATGCGGAACGACGGCGCCACGGGCAACTGGCTCCAGGTCGAACTCCAGGGGACGACGAGCAACCGCGACGGATTCGGAACCGTCGTCATCGCGAAGACGGCCGGCGGAACCTTCCGTCGCGTCAAGCTGTCGGGAGAGGGCTTCCTCTCCGACGGCGACAAGCGCCTCCACTTCGGCCTCGGCCCGCAGTCGGTCGTGAACGAACTCGAGATCCGCTGGCCCTCGGGCACGGTGCAGTACCTCGACGCCGTCGCCGTCAACCAGAAGATCACGGTCGTCGAGAGCGCATTCACGTTCAACGGCCCGCTGGCTCCGGGCACCGCGACCTCGGTCACGCTGGACCTGCCCGCCGACGCCTTCATCCCCTACGCCTGCGGCATCACGCTGGACGTCTTCAGCGAGTACATGATCGGCGACGGACGCAGCGTGCTCGTCAACGTCAACGACCCGCTGCTGGTCTACACCTCGACGCCCGGCAACAGCGACTTCGTCGACTCGAACTCCTTCTTCGACGCCACGGGCCACGCCGCGATGACGCTGCACCTGCCGAACCTCCCGATCCTGACCGGCCTCCGGGCCTTCGTCGTCGGGGCTTCCTGGCACCCGTCCTACACGTCGAGCATCAAATCGATCGTCGGCCCCCAGCCCTTCGTCATCAACTGAAGCGGAACCCGCCCCCCAGATGCGCCTGAACCTCCTCCCCTGGTGCCTCGGACTGGCCCTGGCCGTCCTGGCGGGCGCGGGGTGCTCCGACCGCGACGCCGAGACGCCGACGGTCGACGCCGCCGATCGCGCTCGCGCCGCCGAGCTCGGCGCCCAGGCCGGTGACCTCGCCGCCGCTCTCGACTACGCCGGCGCCCGGACCGCCTGGACGAAGGCTCGCCGCCTCGATCCCGGTCACGAGGGCGCCCGGCTCGCCCTCGCCGCGGGTTTCGCCTCTCCGTCCGCCACGAAGCAGGCCGTCGCCCTCGGCCGCGAGGCGCAGGCGGGGATCGATCAGAAGGGGCCGCTCTTCGCCCTCGAGACCGTCGGCCGCGCGCGCGAGCTCGATGCACTCCATCGCGGTCTGCGCGAGATGGAGGCGAAACTGCTGGCGCGCGTGAGACGCTTCGTCGAGGCCGACGAGGCCGCCGGGGAGCTGCGCGCCCTCTATCCGAGATCGCCCGAGGGCTGGATCCTCGGGGCCGAGATCGCCTCGACGCGACGCGATCTCCCGAGGGCGAAGGCCCTCGTGCTCGAGCTGCGGGCGAAGGTTCCGGTCGAGCGGCGGCGCGCCCAGGAGAACCGCGAGCTCTACCTGCTGGCGACGAGCACGGTCGGCAACCGGGACGAGGGAGATGCGGATCCGATCGAGCTCCTCCGCGAACTGGTCAAGCGAGATCCCACCAACGTCGAGTACCGCGACCTCCTCGCGAACCTCCTCGCGACCGCCGGCGAGTTCGCGGCGGAGGAGGTCCAGCTCCGCGCCATGATCGAGCGCGGAAACGACGACTACCGCACTTGGACGCGACTCGGAGTCTGTCTCGAGCGGCGGCTCCGCGACCGCGAGGCCCTGGAGTGCTTCACCACCGCGGCGACGAAGCCCGGCGGCCCCGGACGGGCCCGCATCTCGGCCGCCCGGATCCGCGCGCGCCTTCCCGAGCGCGAGGAGTGGGAGCGCGGCCGGGAGGAGATCGAGCGGATCCTGGCGGACGTCCCCGACGACATCGACGCGCTCACGGCCGGCGTGGCCCTGATGACGAAGCTCGGCCGCGGCGACGAGGCCGCGGCGCTGGCGGAGACGCTCGAGGTCGCCCGGGCGAAGGAGCAGCGCAAGACGGACCGCATGCGCGCCCTGAAGGAGCACCTCGCCTCGCACCCGGAGGACGCGGCCTCGCGTCAGGAGTTCGTCGCGTACCTCTTCGCCCGGCGCGACGCGGGTGAGGCGATGGCGATCATCCGCCCGCTCCTCCTCCGGCACCCGGACGACGCCGACGGGCTGGCCTGGTCGGCGCGCTTCCTCCTCGAGACGGGACGCACCGACGCCGCGTGGTGGGAGGCGCGACGACTGACCGAGACCTCCCCCGAGGACCCGCGCGGCGCGGAGATCCTGGCGCTGGTCTCCGCCGCCGTGGCCCGCCCGGAGGCCGTCGTGGCCTGGGGACACCGCGCGCTCGACCTCGGGAGTTCGGCTCGGGAGCTCCTGTTCGCCCTGCAGGCGAGCCACCGGGCCCTCGGGGACAAGTCCGATCCCCGCGCGGCCGAGCGCGTCGAGCAACTGATCCGGGAGACGATCGGCACCCGGCCGAACGAGGGTCGATGAAGGTCCTGCACGCGACGCACCTCTTCCCGCCCGAGAGCCGCGGCGGCACGCAGAGCTACGTCGCCGCGCTCGCGGCCCATCAGCGCGAG
Organism: Planctomycetota bacterium; assembly: GCA_041402125.1. Lineage (GTDB taxonomy): Bacteria > Planctomycetota > DRQF01 > JAWKSY01. Next base: position 8,693 of record JAWKSY010000034.1, on the reverse strand, counting down.
CGCGGCTGGGCGGTGACCGTGCTCAGCGGCACGCCCGATCACTCGCGGGCCGGCACGACCTCGTGCGACGTCCACCACGGGCTGGAGGTCCGCCGGCTCCATCGCGACCTCGCGACCGAGGGCTTCTCCGCCGACGTCGGCGCGCCCGCGCTCGAGGGCCGGGTCGCGGCCGAACTCGATGCCCTCGGCCCGGACCTGATCCACGTCCACCACTGGAACGGCCTCGTCTGGAACCTCGTCGCCCTCGCGAAGGAGCGCGGCATCCGCGTCGTCGTGACGCTGCACGACCTCTACACGACCTGCGGCCGCTTCTTCCGGATGCCCGACGCACGCCGCTTCTGCGCCGACGACGTGACCTTCGAGGACTGCGCCCGCTGCGTCTCGGCGGAGGTGGGCGGCATGGATCCGGCCGCGCTCGCGACCGTCCTCGCGGAGCGCTTCCGTCGCTACCAGGACGAGCTGGCCCGGGCCGACGCCGTCCTCTGCGTGAGCGAGGCCCAGCGTCGCCTCCTGGAGGGCCTCCCCGGCTTCGGGGACCACGGCCTCCGCGCCCTGCCGATCGGCATCCCGGGCGGATTCGGCGGTCGGGAGACCCCGGGGCCGGCCCCCGCGACGCTGCCGCTCCGGCTGGTGAACTGGGGCGGCCTCGATCCGCGCAAGGGCGTCCACGTCCTCCTCGAGGCCCTGCGCCTCGTGCCCGAGCCGACGCGCTTCCGGGTCGATCTCCACGGCGGCGGACTCGGCGGCGCCTACCACCGCGAGCTCGAGGCGCTCGCGGCCGGTCGTGACGTGCATTTCCACGGCCGCTACGCGGACGAGGCGCTGCTGCGCTTCGGCCGCGAGTACGACCTCGCCGTCTTCCCCTTCCTCGCCTTCGAGACCTACGGCCTGGTCGTCGACGAGGCGCTGCGCCTGGGAATGCCCGTCCTCACCGCGGACCACGGCGCGCCGCCGGAGCGGCTCGGAGGCCGCGGCGCGTCCTTCCCGCGCGGCGACGCCGCCGCGCTCGCCGAGCGGCTCGACGCCCTCGCCGCCGAACCGTCGCGGCTCGACGCGATGCGCGCCGCGCCGCACCGCGCGGGCGACTTCGAGGCGCACGCCGACGCGATCGAGGCGCTCTACCGCGCGCTCTGAGCCCGCGCCCCGTGTCGCGTCTGGGTGCTCCCCCGAGCCGGGGTTAGAAGAGGTCATGTCGCCGACCGCGCCCGAGTTCGCCGCCCCCGCGCCGCCGCCGAGCCTCGGAGCCCTGGCGGGCTTGACCTTCCTCTCGGTCCTTCCCGTCACGATGCTCGTGCCGGTGCTGAAGGTCCTCGTCCAGGACGCCTACGACCTCGACACCGCCCAGACGAGCGACTTCATGGCGGTGAACATGATCGGCGCCGTCCTGGCCGCGCCGCTCGCCGGCCTCGTCGCGCGGCGATCCTCGCGGCCTCACGTCGTGGTCTCGCTCGCCTTCGTCGCCGACGCCCTGCTGCTCCTCGTGCTCGACCGCCTGCGCGGCGAGATCTCCTACTCGTCCTACCTCGGCGTGCGCTTCTTCGAGGGCGCGGCCCACATCCTGAGCCTCTCGCTGCTCCTCGGGATCGCGGCGGGCCGGCCCGGCGATCGCGGCCGGACGATGGGAGCGATGGGGGCGGCGCTCACGCTGGGCGTCGCGATGGGCGCCCCGCTGGGCGGCGTGATCGGGGGCCGGAACCCCGAGATCGTGCTCGACATCGGCGCGGCGGTGGCCGTGGTCGCGGGCGCGATCGCCTTCGTGGCCCTCGGCCGCGCTCGGGCCGAGCCGAGCCGACGCGGCGCCGGCGGCATGCTCGCCGCGGCGCGCGAGGATCGCGACCTCGTGATCCCCTATCTCTTCGCCTTCGTCGACCGCTTCACGGTCGGCTTCTTCGTCAGCGCCTTCCCGCTCTACCTCGCGAACGTCGAGCTCCGGAGCCCGGGCGAGATGGGCCGCGCGCTCGCCGCCTTCCTCCTTCCCTTCGCGCTCCTCTGCTACCCCGCCGGTCGCGCCGCGGCGCGGATCTCGATGACCCGCTTCATGGGAGGCGGCTCGCTCGTCTACGGACTCGCGGTCTGCCTCGTCGGCTTCAGCTCGGGCTGGCGGATCGAGGCGCTGATGCTCGTCCTCGGCCTCGCCTCGAGCGTGATGTTCGTGCCGACGCTGATGCTGGCGGGCGGGCTCGCGCGGCGGGTGGACCGCACGACGGCGATGGGCGGCTTCAACGCCGCCGGCTCCGCCGGCTTCCTCTGCGGTCCCCTGGTCGCCGGGCGCGTGGTGCGGGCCTTCGGGGAGGGCCCCACGGATCCCCAGGGCTACGCCGCCGCCTTCGTCGTCGCGGGCGTGGCCGAGATCCTCTGCGTCGCCGCCGCCCTGCCCTTCCTCGGACGACTCGAACGGCGCGGGCGCGAAGGTGCGGACGCCGCCTGAACGGGGCGCTTCACGCGATCGGGATGGGGGGAGTCGGGAGACCGGACGCGTCGCCCCCGGCGGGACGACGCGTCACGGTCAAGGGGATCAGCCGCGGCCGCGGGCGAGGACGGCCTCGGGCACCGGGCGGAGATCCCAGATGAGACCGAGCCAGCTCAGCACCTTCAGGGTGTAGAAGGTGATGTCGATCTCCCACCAGTAGAAGCCCTGACGGGTGGAGTACTGGTAGTGGTGGTGGTTGTTGTGCCAGCCCTCCCCGAGGGTCAGCAGCGCCAGCCAGAAGTTGTTGCGGCTCGTGTCCTCGGTCTCGAAGCGACGTCCGCCGAAGACGTGCGAGAGCGAGTTGATCGTGTAGGTGCCGTGGTAGAGGACCACGGTCGAGATGAAGAAGCCCCAGATGAGCATCTGCCAGCCGCTGGTGCCCGCGCCCGGCCAGATCGCGTCGATCGCGGCGCCGAGGCCGAAGCAGCCGACCGCGAGGAGGACCGGCACGAGGACGTCGAAGCGATCGATGAAGCGCAGCTCGGGGAACTTCGCGAGGTCGCGCACCGCGTTCATGTTCGTCACCTCGGCCTTGGGCGCGAAGATCCAGAACATGTGGCTCCACCAGAAGCCCGACTGCTTGGGCGAGTGGATGTCCTCCGGCTGATCGGAGAAGCGGTGGTGATGACGATGGTGGGCGGCCCACCAGAGCGGGCCCCGCTGCACCGAGGAGTTGCCCAGGACCGCGAAGAGGAACTGGGTGAACCGGTGCGTCTTGAAGGTCCGGTGCGAGAAGTACCGGTGGTAGAAGCCGGTGATCGCGAACATGCGGATGACGTAGAGCGCCGCCGCGACCGCGACCGCCACCCAGCTCACGCCGACCCAGATCACGGCGAAGCAGGTGAGGTGGATGCCCATGTAGGGCAGGAAGCGCAGCCAGTCGATCCGGCGCGGCCGCGCTTGACGAGAACCGTGGGCCAGTTCGGGCTTCCGCCCGGTTCCCTCGATAGACAATCCGCTCACTCGGCCCGTGCCTCCTGGTCGTGGCGTATTTCCGGCTACGGACGAGGAGGACCGCTCGGCGAACGCTTCCCCAACCCCCGGCCGGACCCCGGTCCCGGGATCCGCGCGACTACCGTAGCCTTGCCCTCCCCCGAAGACCAGCATCGGACCATCCCGCTCCGAGATCCGGGGGACCCCTCGGGTGGGGGCCCGGCCGGCTTGACACCGCCTTGATGAAGATGAATAGTCTCCTCAGGTCGATGAGGAGCGGGGGCCCTCGTCGCGGAGCGGAAGACCCGGGCGCGCCCGGATCCTGAACCCGCTTTCGGCTCGTGACTTGCGGCGCCGCCTCGACCCCGGTCCCGGGCTCCCCGGGACCGACCGGGAACGGAGGCGACACAGCGGGGGTCGCGACCGCTCCCTTCCCGGGAAGGTGCCAAGGCCCCACGGAAGCGGAGCCTTTCGTGAAGGAAAGCGAAATCGAGTCGGCGCGGGAACCGCAGTCACCAGGGCTGTTGAGCGCCCTCGTGATCGTGGCCGTCACCGCGGCGGCCGTCGCCGTCCTGGTCCTCCGCAACCGCTCGGACGCCGAGAACGCGATGGCCGAGGCGGCGGGCGGCATCCTCGCCGCCCTCGTCGTCGCCCCCACCCCGCCGACGGACCCGCAGCGGGTCGAGGCCCTGCTCGACGCGGTCCCCGGCGCCGAGGGCCTCGAGGTCGGCTCGGCCGGCGAGCCCACCCGCACCTTCGGGAACTGGAAGGCCGACGCCCACCACCGATTCGAGCGCGTCGCGGACGGTCGGACCTACACCCTGGCCATGGATCCCCGCCCCTTCCGGGAGCGCGCGAACCAGCGGCTCGCGGTGGGGATCCTGACGATCCTCGCCCTCGCCATCTTCGTCGTGACCTTCCTGTCCTACCTCCGTCGGGGCCGCGAGCGGCGCCTCGCGCGCCGGCTGCGGGACGAGATGCGACGGCTGCAGGGCTCGGGCTTCGCGAGCTCCATCGACGGCAAGGACCTCGGTGAGATCGGCGTCCTCCTCGAGCACGTCCGGCGCGACCTCTCCGGCCAGCGCGACGAACTCGCCCGCCGCAACGAGGAGCTGGAGTCGATCGACCAGGTCAAGAACCGCTTCCTCGCGAACATGAGCCACGAGATCCGGACGCCGCTGACCGCGATCCTCGGCTTCACCGACATGATCGACGACGAGTCGCTTCCCCCGGAGCGTCGTCGTCGCGCCCTCGACACCGTCCGCCGCAACGGCCGTCACCTGCTCCTGATCGTGAACGACATCCTCGATCTCTCGAAGATCCAGGCCGGGCGCATGACGGTGGAGCAGATCCCCGTCTCGATCCGCGACATCCTGAAGGACGTCGAGGAGGTGATGGCCCCCCGCGCCGCCTCCAAGAGCCTCGGCTTCGAGGTCACCGTCGAGGACTCCGTCCCGAAGCTGGTCGAGTCCGACCCGACCCGCCTCCGCCAGATCCTCGCCAACCTCATCGGCAACGCGATCAAGTTCACGACCTCGGGCGAGGTGCTCGTGCACGCGGACGCCGTCGTCGACGAGGACTCCGACCGCGCGCGGGTCCGCATCCGCGTGAAGGACACCGGCATCGGGATGAGCGAGGACGCGCAGCTCCACGTCTTCGAGCCCTTCATGCAGGCGGACAGCTCGGTCACGCGCCGCTTCGGCGGCACGGGTCTCGGCCTCGCCATCTCGCGCCAGCTCGCCGAGCTCCTGGGCGGTTCGCTCGACTGCCAGAGCCGGCTCGGCGAGGGCTCGGAGTTCGCGCTCGAGATCGCGGGCGCGGTCTGCGCGGGCTCGCGCAGCGGCCTCGAGTCGGGCGCCGAGGGTCCGACCACCAGCACGGACCCCGAGGGCCTGCGCGTCCTCGTCGTCGAGGACTCGCGCGACAACCAGATCCTGATCACGCTGCTCCTGAAGAAGCTCGGCGCCGACGTGACGGTGGCCGACGACGGCGACGCCGGCATCGCGCGCCTCCTCGAGGCGAACGAGAACGGACGCCCCTTCCACATCGTCTTCATGGACATGCAGATGCCGATCCTGGACGGCTACGAGGCGACGCGACGCCTGCGCGAGCAGGGCGTGGACACGCCCATCGTCGCCCTCACCGCGCACGCCATGGCGGGCGACCGTGAACGCTGCCTCGAGGCGGGCTGCAACGAGTTCCTCTCGAAGCCCATCAACCGCGCCGCGCTCGCCCAGATCGTCGAGCGCTTCTCGACGACCTCCGCCTTCCTGAGACCCGGACGGCCTGACGCGAAAGCGCCGCTCGGCGAGGCCGGCGGCACGCTCGTCTTCCGGGGTCGAAGGTTCGATCAGCCGGGGTGGACCTCGTCCAGGCTGGGCAGGCGGCTCGCGTAGTCCAGGCGCTGCTCGATCCGGTTGTCCTCGTCGCAGACGACGACCTTCGCGACGTGGTCGTCGATCTCCGCCTCGGTCAGGAGCCCGTAGGCGATGATGATGACCCGGTGGCCGGTCTCGACCAGCTTCGCCGCGGCGCCGGTCACGCCGATGATGCCCGAGCCCGGCTCGCCGAGGATGACGTAGGTCTCGAAGCGCACGGCGTTGTCGATGTCGAGGACGTGCACGGCCTCGTTGGGCCGGATGCCCGTCGCCGCGAGGAGCTCGGCGTCGATGGTGATGGACCCCACGTAGTCCGGATCACACTGGGTGATCACGGCGCGGTGGATCTTTCCTCGCATCAGCTTCCTGAGCATTCCGACCTCCGAAGGGCTCGAGAACGACGGCTACGAGGCATGATACGCAGCCCGGAGCGCGCCACCAAAAAGGGGGCCCCGACTAGGGGAATTTCCCCTCCTTCCGCGCCGCGTCTCAGCGGCCCTCCGGCCCGAAGCTGCGCTCGACCCAGGCGCGCAAGTCGCTCGCATCCTCGGACTTGCCCTCCTCGACGAGGATACGGACCCGCTCCATCTCCTTCGCGCGCTGGGCCGCCAGCCGCGCCTCCAGCACCTCGACTGCCGGCCCGAGCGCGGGATCCCGCTGCCGGGCCAGGCAACCGAAGTCCCGCGCCGCCCGCCACTGGCCGTCGGCGAAGGCCTTCTCCGCCGAGGCCCGGAGCGCCTCGCCCTTCGGCAACAGCCCCATCGCGTGGCGGATCGGGATCCCCGCCCCCAGCGTGGCCGTCCCGCTGATGATCTTCGAGGCGACCGCGATGACGCGCCCGCCGGAATCCAGGATCGGCCCGCCCGAGTTGCCGGGCACGATCGGCGCGGTGACGAAGATGCTCTTCTCGACCTTCCGCACCTCCCCCAGCGACGGGGAGGTGTTCGCGGTGTTGCCCTCGAGGAGACTGAAGCCCCGCGGGAAGCCGAGCACCATCACCGGATCGAGCTGGGCGATGCCGGCCTCCTCTGTCCGCAGCGGCAGGGCGCGCACCGGCGCCGGCAGCTCGACCTTCAGCACCGCGAGATCGCGCTCGTCCAGCGCATGGAAGTTCCCCCGGACGTAGCGGCCGCTCTCGTCCTGGGCGCTTCGCTCCTCCCAGCGGTCCGGCGCGACGAGGTAGACGCGCAGCGCCCCGTCGCGGGTCCCGAATCCGGTGTCGAAGCGGAGGTAGTGCCTCTCGTCCAGCACCTCGCTGCCGGCCGTCCAGGCCGTCACCGCGTAGGACGCCTCGTCGAGGACCCAGCCCTCGTCCAGCAGACGCCGATCGTCGGCCGAGAACTTCCAGTTCTCGACGACGTGTTTGTTCGTGATCAGATAGCCGTCGGGCGTGACGAAGAAGCCGGTCCCGGACGACGAGCGCCGGTTCTCCCGCCCGTTGCGCACCAGCCGGTACTGCACCGAGAGGATCACGACGCTCTGACCGTAGGTCCGGATCGCCTCCTGGAACGACCGGTTGACGTTCCCGAGCCGCGCCAGGTCCTCGCGCAACCTCTGGATCTCGTCGCGCGTCTCCGCGCGCGCCCGCTCCTCGCGCTGCCGGCTCTCGAGCTGCTCGCGCAGCCGCCGGATCTCGGCCGCCGTCTCGGCGTCCTCCCCCGCCCGTTCGTTCAGCTTCTCGAGTTCGGCCCGGATGCGGGCCATCTCCGACCCTTCGGCCTCGGCGTTCGCGCCCTGCAGCGACTCCAGCCGCTGCCGCATCGCGTTCTCGGTCTCGACCCAGCGCCGTTCCGCCTCGTCGATCTTCTGCGCCGCCTCCCGCGCCCGCTCCCGCGCGTCGGCGCCCATCCCGACCTTCACGTCCTCGAGCAGCCCCGCCATCCGCTCCTCGGACCGCTTCGCCTCCTTGCGCCCCTCGCCCGCGGCCCAGAACGCGAGCCCGACCGCCACCACCGCGACAGAGATCCCCACGATCTTCGCCGTCCGCAGCCGCCGCCGCGTCCCGGCCTGCCCCGAGCTGGCCACGATCATCTCGGCGATCTGCAGCTCGCCCACGCCGAGCGACTCCGCGACCCGCTCGATCAGCTTCCGTTCCCGCCCGCAGACGATCCCGTCCGCCGCCGCGACCCGCACCAGCATCTGCAGATGGGCCAGGCTCTCCCCGCCCGTCCCCTCGCCCTCGGGCCACCTCAGCCGCGACTCCGGCGACCGAAGGATCTCCTTCGCGCGCCTTCCATCCAGCTTCAGCGCCTCGCGGTACCGCTCGATCAGCTCGAGCTCCGCCCCTTCCGTCTCCCCATCCGCGCGCGCCACGCAGACGAGGTTGTTGAACACCACTTCCTTCGCATCCATGCCGCGATCATACCCCGCCCGGCCCCGCGGCACCTTCCCCGCCCCGCACGCTCACGCTACTCTTCCCCTCCCGGGCCCTTAGCTCAGTCGGTTAGAGCAAGAGACTCATAATCTCCTGGTCGTTGGTTCGAGTCCAACAGGGCCCACTTCACGCAGGAGATGACGCGGCCACGGTTTGCGGCCGCGCCTCTCTTCGCCTCCAGGCACCTCACTCGCGCCTGATGCCAGATTGCTGCCAAGTCGTCGTTCTCGAAGCGACGCGAGTGCGTCCCGGGGCGTCGCTTGCGTACGCCGAAGGGCCGACAGATAGGTCGCGATTCGTCCCGCCGAGGTAAAAGAGAAGCTGGGGCGAAGTGTGGGTCATCCCCGGCTCCTCTTGGCTTCAGGCCCGGCGGTTCAGGCGGTGAGCCGGCGTTGCAGCCACCGGAGGATTGCCTGAGGCGCGTAGAGCGCTCGGCGATCTTCCACCGTGTCTCCGCCACCGAGTTTGAGCCGATCGATCGCCGGCCGCAGGTCATGGGCGGTGACGTGCGAGTAGATCTTGGCCGTCAGCTTCGGGT
>JAWKSY010000033.1:0-12857 GCA_041402125.1 Planctomycetota bacterium | reverse complement strand
TCGATCGCGTTCTTGGCGTCGAGCAGGCCGATGGTGAAGGGATTCGCGCCGCCGCCGATCGCGGTCGGCAGGAAGCTCGAGGCCACCGAACCCTCGGCCGAACCGAGATCGATGTCGCCGATCGAGAGGTCGACCCCCCGGCGATGGCTGTTGCCGCGCGCCACCTCGACGACCAGGGCCTCGATCACGACCTGCCGCGGCCGGCGGTCGAGGGTCGCCAGATAGTCGCCGACCCGCTTCAGCCCTTCGGCGGTCGCGGTGACGATCACGGCGCGATTCTCGGGAAGGACCGTGATCTGGCCGCCGGCTCCGGCCAACGGTTGCAGCTGGGCGCCGACGTCGATCCGGACGCCGGTGCTGAGGTGGAAGGTCTGGGTCTGCAGCGGCTCGCCGGTCTTGCGCTCGACCATGTGGATGCCGTCCTTCTCGACCAGGCGATATCCGTAACCGGCGAGGATGGCCTCGAGCCCGCGCCGGGCGTCGATGTTCGGGAAGCTCGCCGTGACCGTCTCGGGCATTTCGATCGTGACCAGCACGTTCATGCCGATCTCCCCGGCCACGAGGTAGCAGACCTCCTCGAGCGGAGCATCACGGAATTCGAAGGCGAATTCGGGACCCTTCGGCTTCTCGTCCTGGATCCCCGGAGCCGCCACGACGGCGTCGGCCTGGCGTCGTTCGGCCGTGAGTCGCTCGAGGCGCGCGTCGCTGCGGGCGATCAGTCCGTCGTAGTAGGGCGCCATCGTGGACCGGGAGAGTGCCATGGCCCTGCGGATCATGGCCTCGCGTTCGCTCCGGTTCTGGATCTCCCCGAAGTCGATCCAGCCCTTCTGGGCCGCGCGATCGAGGATGAAGTTCTCCTGCTCGATCTGGCGCTCGACCGCGATCGGAGTCTCGGCGCAAGAGATCAGGCCCAGCGCCGCGAGCAGCGCCGCCCTGCGGAACTTCGTCGTCATTTGCTCGCTCCTTCAGTCGTCTGTCCCAGCGGCGACACGATCGGCGCCGGCGTGACCTGCGCCTCCCGGGGAGCCGCCTCGGCTTCTTCCCGGCGCGGCAGTCGAATCTTGCTGCCATGGGAGAGTTCGATCACGATCGTCTCGCCCTCGTGGCGGATCAGGACCCTGCGGGCCTCGACCCGTTCGATCACGGCCGTCGTTCCCGGCACCGGATCGCCCTCACGGAGATTGCGGTCGCCGATCCGCGCGACCGCCCGGTCCCGCGAACGCATGATCGCATGGACCTTCAGGCCGGCGATCGCGGCGCGCCGTTCGGCGCGCTGACGCGCCTCTTCGGCCTCTGCCGCGGCGCGAGCGAGCTCTTCGGCTCGCGCCGTCTCGACCGCGGCGCGATCCCGGTCCTCTTCGATGGCTGCGCCCGCCGAGTCCGCGGTCGGGTCGCCGTTGCGCGAGACCTCTTCGAAGGGGTCTCGCGGGCGCGCCCCGGAATCCAGTCGCGACCGCTCGATGATCCGCCGCGAGAGGCTGGCCAGGATCAGGGCGTTGTCGGCTTCGTCCCCCGAGATCCGTCGGAGCGCCGAGATCTCGGGCGCCTCCGTACCCGCTTCGCGCTCGGCGCGCAGGTCCGTCACGGGGCGAGGCAGCATGGCTTCCGCGATCCTCGGCTCGGCGCTCGGAACGTCGTCGTCTACTCGCAGCTCCTCGCCGCCGGGGTCCGCCAACTCGTCGTCGACCTCGTTCGTCTCCTCGGCGAAGGCCGAGAGAACGAGGCCGCGATTGACGTAGGCGCAGAGGATGGTGAGCACCACCAGGAGCGCGGCCTTCTTCTTGGTCATCGGGTGGAACCTCGTGCGTCGGTCTGCCCGGGAGTCAGGCCCGGGACGAACAAGATCAACTGGAGCTGCAGGATCCCATCCTCCGTCGGCGCGATGCGGACGGCGCGGGGAAGGTACAGCCGCTCGCCCCGGGTCAGGAGGGCGAGGAAGCTCAGCAAGCGGGAGTAGTCGCCCGGGAGCGCGATGTTCCAGACGCTGCCGGCGACCCGATCCGAATCCGAACCTTCCGGATCGGCCTCGGATTCGGAGTCGGGGATCTCCTCGCATCGGGAGAGGGAGAGTCCCAGCTCGAGCTCGATCAGCCGGAGATCGGCGAAGAAGATCCGCGGATCGGGCGTCACCGGCGCACTTCGCGACAACCAGTTCCGGACCGTGGCGAGGTCGTCCGTGCCGGCCGACTGGTAGTGGGCGAGGAGCGGTCGGACACGGACCGCCTCGTCGATCACGAGCAGCGCCTCGCGGTCGGCCGCATTCAGCGCCGCCACCTCGCGTAGCTCGGGAAGCGCGATCACGCCCGAGCCGCCGAACACGACGAGGGTCGGGATCAGGACGAGCGCGAGGCGACGGTAGTCGAGTGCTCCCGGTAGCTTCATGAACCCTCTGTCCGGAAATCGAGACTGAAACGACAGCCCTCGACGACCTCTTCGTTCGGGTTGCGCCAGGGCAGGGAGTCCGGCAGGATCTCCACCCCGGCCTCGGCGCCGCGCAGGAAGTCCGCGGTCGCGAGCGATCGGCGGGTCCGTTCGATGGCATCGGCCGCCTCGAAGTAGTCGCGGCCGGTCCTGAAGACGACCCGCCCGATCCAGGCGTCGGCGGCTCCGCCCACCGTTCCGCGGCCGGTGCCGAGGGAGAATTCGATGCTCTCGACGCTGACGTCCTCCGGCACGAGAGCGGAGATGCTCTCGAGGGCGCCGACGACGTCGAATTCCGAGTCGAGGAGTCGGTCCAGCGCTCTGGCTCTGCCGACCAGCTCCTCCTGTCGTCCTCGTGCCTCGTTCCAGGCGGCCAGGGCCGACCGGGCCGCTCGCTCGGCCCGCGAGCGCGAACCGGCGAGTTCGCGGTGCTCCTCGAGGTTGGCGTCGATCGCGGAGAGGTAGAGGAAGGAGATCGCGGAGAAGACGACCACGGCGAGCGTCATGAGCGGCGCGAATCGCCTGCGGCTTCTGGCCTCCCTGGCGGCCGGAGTCACGACGCCCGCGAGGCGCGCGAGTCCGGAATCCCGCAGACTGCCGACCCACCGCAAGCTTGCCAGATCGGCGGAGTCGGCAGCGGCCTGCTCGCTCAGGCCGATCGCCCGCGGCGTCACCAGATCGACGGCCGCGATCCGGTTCGCCGCGCGGATCTCGGCGACGACGGACTCGGCGTCGCAGGCGGTGTGGATCACGACCAGGGCCTGATCGAGTTGCGCGGCGGGGAACTTTCGATGGAAGAAGACGGCGCTGCGCTGCAGCTCGCTCGCGACGCGCTTGCCGATGTCGAGGCCGTCGGAGATGGCCATGCGCCGCGTCAGGGCGATCCGTCCCGAGGTCAGACAGGTGAAATCGAGATGGTGCTCCGTCACCGAGACGACGACGCTATTGCGGTCCTCCCGGCGGGTCGCGTCGAGGAAGGCGGACGAGGCGGCCGCCAGTTCCTGATCGATCACGATCTTCCGGATCCTGACGCGGCGGCTCTCCAGGGCCGCGATCAGGTCGTCGACGGCGTGGCTCCGGACCGCCGATACCATCCAGGCCTCCGCCGGAGCTCCCGCGATCGTGGTCGCGGCGAGCCGCTCGATCACCGGGAACTCATGATCGGCGGGGCGGGCGAGAGTCGTCAGGGCCTTCAGGGCGTGCCGTCTCGCCGTCTGGGGCAGGAATTCGACCTGCGTGCGATAGAGCGGCTCGCGGAGGATCACGACGAGATCATCGAGAGAGAGACCACCGTCGATCAGATCGAGGAGGCCCTGGTAGCGGCGATCCGCCGTGTCGTCGATTGCGACCCGGTGTGAGGTCAGGACCGTGTCGCCGTCCGCGTCGGCGCGGACTCGATGGACGCGGACCTCCAGGTCCGAGACGATCAGGACCGATCGAACCCGGCCCATGGTCGCATCGCCGGTCGCACCGGACGGGATCGTCGGCATCGCGAACCTCATTTCCTGCCCTTCTCCCGGGCGCGTCCCGGATTCTCCGAAGGCATCGTCTCAGTCGTCCTTGCCATTGCCCTTGCCCTTGCCCTTGCCCTTGCCGCTCGAATTGCCCTTCTTGCCCTTCTTGTCTTTCGACGAGTCGTTTGCGCTCGACGCATTCGAACCACCGAAGACGCTCGACCCTGCCGCCGGGTCGGCGCTCACCGAGCTGCCCTCGGTGCCGAAGTTCGGCGACATGAAGCGGACCACCGGCGATCCGGCGGCGACGAAGAGGTCGCCGAAGGCGTCCCGCGTGAAGTCTCCCGCGGCCGGCAGGTAGCCGCTCGAGACGAGCTGGCCGACCGCGGAGGCGACCGAGGAGGAGAGCGGCGCGCTGGCGAGATAGGTCTTGTTGTAGGCCGTCACGGCGAGGTTCAGGATCTCGAGTCTCTCGATCGAGATGCGCCGGAACACGGGCTGCAGATCGACGTCTCGGACGATGTCGTCATCGGTATCGAACTGTCCGTCGCGCCCGGCGCTGGTGATCAGGATCCCGGTATTCCCCGGAGTCTCGTAGCGGTACCTCCGTCCCCAGGCGTCGTGGCGAAAGCCCTCGCCCTCGACGTCTCGGCCGCCGAGGGAGTCGTCGACATAGGGGCCGCCGAAACCGGGTAGGGCGGACGAGTAGAGGGCGTCGAGGTCGGCGGGGCGTTGCACCGTGTCCTCGCAGAAGGACTTCGCGGCCGTGACCAGCGCGTCCATCTCGACGTCGGTGGCGCTCCCTCTCTGCGAATTCATGATGCCGGCGAGGGACGGAGCGGCGATCCCGACGAGGAGCGTCATGATCGCGAGGACGACCACGATCTCGATGAGCGTGAATCCGGTGTCGCGGCGCATGATCATCCCCTGAGCGCTCCGAGCAGTTTCATCATGGGCAGGAAGGCCGAGAACACGGCGAAGCAGACCGCGGCGCCCATGGTCACGGTGATGGCCGGCTCGAGAATCCCCAGGAACTTCTTGATCCTGCGCGGGACCTCCTTGTCGAAGTAGGCGGTCACGCGGTCGAGAGACTCGACCATCGAGCCGGTCTGCTCGCCGATCGCCACCATGCGCAAGACCAGCGACGGGAAGCCGCCCGCCGCGCGCAAGGACTCCGAGAAGCGCTTGCCGCGCAACACGGAATCGTGAATCTCACGCACCTTGCCTCGCACGACGAGGTTGCGCGTCGCCTGGGTCGTGATCTCCAGGGACCGCACGAGCGGAACGCCGGAATTCAGGAGCAGGCCCATGGTGTTGCTGAATCGGGCGGACTCCATCATGAGCGCGAGGGGGCCGGCGAGGGGCAGGCCGAGGAGCATGCGATGGAGCCTCGCGCGGCCCCCGGTGCTGCGCTTCATGATCAGGATCGTCAGGATCAGCCCCCCGATGAGGGCGCAGATCAGCCCGACGTTGCCGTTGAGAAAGTCGGCGGCATCCAGCGTCATCCGGGTGAGCAGGGGCAGTTCGACCCCGGCGTCGACGAAGATCTGGCTCAGCCGCGGAACGAGGAAGGTGACGATGAGCACGATCAGGCCGGTGACCGCCACGAGCAGCGCCGCCGGATAGGCGAAGGCGCTCTTGAAGCGTCGTGCCGTTTCCATGCGCCACTCCATGCTCGACGCGAGCCGTTCGAGGGAGCCGGCGAGTTCACCGGACTCCTCGCCGGAGATGACGATCTGGACGTAGTCGTCGGCGAAGACCCTCGGGTGCCGCGCGAAGGCGCTGGAGAGGCGCTCGCCCTTGCTGACTCGGTCGTAGACGTCGGAGAGGACGGGCTTCAGGCGCGGGTCTTCGAGTTCGTCGACCAGATCGCCGAGACCGACGACGAGCGGGACTCCGGAGCGGAACAACATGGCGAGCTGGCTGGAGAACTCGATCAGCGCGCGCGGGTCGACTCTTCCGCGTCCGACCCTGGGGGCATCGGCCGCAGTCTTCTCCTTCGAGTCCATGAGGATGGCGCCCCGTCCCCGGAGGATGTCCGCGAGCTGGTCCCGGTCGACCGCGACATCCTTGCCGATGATGAGCTTTCCGTCCTGGCCGAGCGCCCTGTACGCCCATTCCGCCACGTGACATCCCCCCCCGAGGTCGAGAAACAGGTTCCTCCTTCCCTTGATCGGACCCGTGCCGTCGCGCACTTGCGCGAATTCCGGGATTTCAACCAATCGTCCCCTGCGCGTATCGGCCTCGGTCGGATGATCACCCGGCGAGGCGCGGCGCCAAGAAGGGGGGGACCACCCGCACGCCTGCGAGGGTCAGTTCCTGCTCTCCTCGTGGCACGGTCGTCCGGTGATCGCCTCGAGCGACTGCCTCTGGGGCGCGCTCGACGGCATGAACGGGGCAGGGCTGGTCGCGGCGCTCTCCTTCGGCGGTCGCAAGGTGAAGGGACGCGGCTTCGGCATCCCGCTCATCCTGCGCTACATCCTCGAGTTCTGCAGCACGACGCCCGAGGCCGTGAAGGTCCTCATGCGTGTCCCCTCGCACATGGCCTACAACGTGACCCTGCTCGATCGGGAATCGCGCTACGCGGTGATCGAGGTCGCGCCCGATCGGCCGACCCGCGTCCTGCGTCGTCGGGTCTCGGCCAACCACCAGAACGCGCCCCTGTGGCAGGCCTACCAGCGCTTCTCGCGGAGCGAGGAGCGCGAGGACCATCTCCGCGCGTTGCTGCGGCAGCGTAGCCTGACGCCGGAAGCCCTGGTCGCGAACTTCCTGGTCCCGCCGCTCTTCACGCGCGAGTACGAGCGCGGTTCCGGCACCCTCTACACCGTGGTCTACCTGCCTGCCGAGGACCGCGTCGAATACCACTGGCCGGGAGGGGTCCACGGCCAGAGTCTGCGGCACCTCGACGAGAAGCAGATCGAGGGGCGCTACACCTGACCCGCGCGGGTCATCGTCGTCTCACCCGAGCGCGCGCGCCCATGGCGATGCTTCACTCGTTGTGAAGCAGGTAGATCATCAGGGTCCCGCCGTTGGCGCTCTTCCACTGGACCCGGCTGTACTTCTTCCAGTCCTCGTCGAGGCCGTCGTCGAGGGCCTCGTCGACCGCCTCCGCGATGCTCTTGGGGATGGCGTCGAAGGCGATGAAGTTGCCGTCTCCCTTGCGGGACGCCCCGCCCGCGCCGGTCAGCATGAATTCGTTGCCGTGGAGCTTGTGCGTGCCGCCGGTCATGGAGGGATAGACGACCACGCTGCCGCCGAAGGGGTTGTCCGCCTTGGTGAGCGGACGATCCATGTAGGGGCCCTTCCAGCCCTTCAGGGTCTGCTTCTCCGCCAAGCTGTGCTCGGTCGCGGACTCGCTTTCGGAATTCTCCTGGCCGTAGAGGGAGGTGTCGACGTGGAAGCGCTCGCAGGCCGATTTCGCAGCCTCGGCGGTCGCCAGGATCTTGGTGACCTTCGCATCGTCCTGCAGCGATCCGATCGCAGGAACGGCGATGCCGACCAGAAGGGTCATGATCACGATCGTGACCACGAGTTCAATGAGGGTAAAACCGGCGTCGTTCGCCTTCGACTTCATCTCGTTCATCTCGTTCATCTCGTTCATCTCGTTCATCTCGATCATCTCGATCATCTCGATCATCTCGATTGCATCCGTCCCATGGCGGCAACGACCCATGGTTGGCGTCGCTGCCGTTCGCGGGGTCTTCTCCACCGTCTTCGGCTGCCCGAGCGGGGCCAATTGAGGGGACTAAAGAAACCTCAATTCGGGATGCGAACATTCTGTCGGCCCGTGTCGCCGTGTCACGGTCAGGTGCGTGGACCTGACAGAGCGCCGGATCCGCCTGGATCTTCCTGGGCACCATGGACGCTCCAGTCCCCGGTTCCGAAATGCGTCGCAAGTCGCCCCCGCGGTCGGAGCGATAAGAACCGGGGCGACCGCCGTCGTTCCCCGGCTCGAGAGGCCCGGAGAGACCGGTGCCCGATGGACCATCCCGTCGGCGACGCGACGGCCATGGCCGGGCGATCCGGGCCCGAACGAAGGATCGAGAGGCGACACGATGACCACGAAGACCCGGCCGGCCGACAACTCGAGGTTCGCCTTCCTCGGCGAGATCCTGGTCGAACGCGGCGTCATCGCCCGGGACGAGCTGGAACTCGCCATCCAGGAACAGAAGCGTCGGAAGGTCGTCCTCGGCAAGATCCTGGTCGAATCCGGATTCTGCTCGGAAGAGGACATCGCCCTCTCGCTGGCGGATCAGCTCGGCCTCGACTTCGTCAAGATCGACGATCACGAGATCGACCGCGCGAGCGCGGAGAATCTCGGCGATTCCTTCCTCCGGCAGGGACTGGTCCTGCCTCTCATCGTGCCCGGCTCGGTCACCGTCCGTCTCGCCGTCGCCGATCCCTTCGACGTCGAGAAGAGCAGCGCGGTCGAGACCCGTCTCGGTCGTCCGATCGAGGTCGTGGTCGCGACCCAGGCGGAGATCCTCCAGGGGATCGACCGTCTCCTCGACGACGCCAGCAAGGTCGACGCGATGCTCAGCGGCATCTCCGCCGCCGAGGCCAATGCCGATACCATCCTCGACCGGGTTTCGGCCGAGGAACTGATCCACCAGATCGCGCGCGAGGCCGCGCGCCGGGGGGCGACCGACATCCACCTCGAGCCCGAGGCCCACGTCATGCGGGTCCGCTACCGGGTCGATGGGGTACTCGCCGACGGACCGATGATCCACGTCCAGCTCGCGCCGGCGGTCATCGCGCGGATCAAGGTCATGAGCGATCTCGACCTCTCGGAGCACAGATTGCCGCAGGACGGCCGGGCCCGGATCGAGCTCGACGGCAACCCCATGGACTGGCGTGTCTCCGTCCTGCCCACGGTCTTGGGGGAGAACGTCGTGATCCGCGTCCTCGACGGCAAGACGGTCCTTCTCGATCCGCGCGATCTCGGCCTGTCGGAGAGGAACCACCGCGACCTGCTGGACCTCTGCGCCCGGCCGCACGGCGTCCTCCTGGTGACCGGACCGACCGGCTCCGGCAAGTCGACGACCCTCTATTCCCTGTTGCGGACGATCGACGGGCTGAGGAAGAAGATCGTCACGGTCGAAGATCCGGTCGAGTACCGCATTCCGCTCGTCCGTCAGGTCCAGACCCACGCGGAGATCGGCTTCACCTTCGCGACCGCGCTGCGATCGATCCTCCGCCAGGACCCCGACGTCATCCTCATCGGCGAGATCCGCGATCGCGAGACCGCCGAGATCGCGATCCGTGCCGCCCTCACCGGTCATCTGGTCTTCAGCACGCTCCACACCAACAGCGCCCTCGGCGCGATTCCCCGCCTCCTCGACATGGGCGTCGACCCGTTCCTTCTGAAGTCGAGCCTGATCGGAGTCCTGGCGCAGCGTCTGATCCGCCGCGTCTGCAAGTCGTGCTCGACCGAATACCGGCCGACCGACGACGAACTCGCGACCTTCGCCGCCCATGATCTGCCGGAGCGCGTCGTGTTGAAGCGCGCCAACGGTTGCCCCCGTTGTCGTGAGACCGGCTACTCGGGACGATCAGGAATCCACGAACTCCTCGTCGTCACCGAGAAGCTCAAGACCCTGAGCTTCGCGGCCGACGGACCGGAGAAGCTCGAAACGCTGGCCCGGGAGGGCGGCTTCCGTTCCCTGCGCGACGACGGGCTCGACAAGGCGCTGAGCGGACTGACGACTCTGGAAGAGATCGCGCGCCTCACCGGCGCGCAATGAGTTCGGCGAGCCCGGCCGGTGCGAACTCGAACCGGCGCTGCTTGCGGCGCTGAGAAACTGACCCACTCCGGCGGCGTGAAACTGACCCACCCCAGGGCCGCATGATAGCCGGGCGACGATGCCCGTCCATGGGGTGGCCGAGCAGGGAGCCGGGGGTACCCCCGGCTCCCTGCCGAGCGGTCAGTCATCTTCCTTGCCCTTCCTCCGCGTCCGGTAGCTCTTGCCCCTGGTCGTAATGACCGTCGCCCTCTCCGCCAGAC
The DNA here is from genome assembly GCA_041402125.1 of Planctomycetota bacterium. Taxonomy (GTDB): domain Bacteria; phylum Planctomycetota; family DRQF01; genus JAWKSY01. The sequence continues at coordinate 2,978 of JAWKSY010000033.1, read as the reverse complement.
GATCGAGCACGGCGGCGGTGAGCTTGTCGTCGCCGCCGAAGACCTTGGGCCACTCCGAGAAGGCGAGATTGGTCGTGATCATCACGGACTTCCTGCCGTGTCTTTGGGCGAGCAGATTGAAGAGCAGCTCGCCTCCTTCGCGATCGAAGGGCACGAAGCCGAGCTCGTCGAGGACGAGGAGATCGGCGCGATCGATCCGGCGCTGGATGAGGCCGAGGCTGCGCTGATCCCTGGCCTCGAGCAGCGCCTGGACGAGATCGGCGGCCCTCACGAAGCGGACGCGGTGCAGGGCCCGGCAGGCTTCGAGCCCGATCGCGCTGGCGAGATGGGTCTTGCCGGTGCCGATCGGTCCGGCGAGGATCACGTTTTCGCGCTCGGCGATCCACTGGCTCTTGGTGAGTCTCGCGATGACGGCCCGGTCGAGTCCTTCCGCGCGGCCGAAGTCGAATTGATCGAGCGTCTTCGTCTCCGGGAACTTGGCTTCCTGGATGCGCGCGGCGATCGCCGACTGCGTGCGCGACAGGATCTCCGCCTCGAGGATCTCGTGGAGGAAGTCCTCGAGGGTCGACCTCGCTTCCTTCGCCCGGCGAAGGATGGCATCGAGCGCGCGTAGGAGTCCGGGCATCTTCAGCTGCTTCGTTTGCGCCGCGATCAGCTCGCGGATGAGATGCTGGTCACTCATGACGCGATCTCCAGCAGGCGGTCGAAGTCGCCGACGACGGCGGTCTCGACCTCGATGCCGACGAAGGCCGCAGGTATCTCGATGTCCGACTCGCGGCCGGGATCATCGTCGGGACGCAGCGCGATGAGGATCGGCTCGCCGCGATCGAGGGCCTGCTGGAGCCGTCGCGCCGTGAGCTCATCGCCGTGATCTTCGAGGAAGCGAAGGACCTGGGCGAAGGCCCGCGCTCCCTCCTTCGGCCCGTGGATCCGGCAGAGCTCCGCCCAGGCGATCGTGAAGGGCGCTCCGAGGGCGGCAACGAGCTCCTCGCCCACAGATCGCAGGGCCTGGGGCTTTCGGGCCAGCTCCTTCCGGTAATGGCGATAGTCGATCGAGCTCTGGCCGCGACGAAGACGCGGGTGCTTTGCCGAGCCGTCGGGGCCTACGATCTCGACCTCGGTGGCGGCGAGATGGGCGACGAGATCGAGACGGGCCCAGTCGCTGGGCACCGAGTAGCTTGATCCTTCGAGGCGGACCAGCGAGCGCGAACTCGCGGTCACCACCGAGGTCTTCACCGCTCGGAAGGCGAAGGTGGGGATCTCCATGAGATCCTCTTCCGCGAAGCGCTCGGCAATGGTCCGGCCCGCGGCATTGCGCACGCGCTCCTGGCGGGCATCGAGTCTCTCCATGAGCTGCCTGCTGATCTCGTCGAGGCTCTCGCCCTCCGGGATCGGCACGAACTCCTGGAGACGAATCGCTCCGCCTCTCGCTTCCACGCCGCCCTTGTCGTGGCCGGTCCGCGGACGGGCGAAGCAGGGCTCGAAGGCGTAGTGCGCGACCAGCGCGGCGAAGCGCTCGGAGAGCTCGCGCTCGGAACCCGTGAGAACCCTCGCTACGGCCGCCTTCAGATTGTCGTAGACCAGGCGCTCGGGAATCCCCCCGAGGTGCTCGAAGGCGCGGACGTGACCGTCGAGGAAGGAGACCTGGTCCTGGCGCTCGTAGAGCCAGGCGAAGTCCCGCCCCGAATACATGAGCCTGAGCACGAAGAGGTAGGCCCGCAGCAGCTCGCCCTGGACCCGGACGAAGACCTCGAAGAAGTCGACCTGGGCCACCTCGCCGGGGCGGTAGATGAGCGGCACGAAGACTTCGGCGCGCCTGCGATTCCACTCCCGCACGATGAGCTTCACCGTGGTGTAACCGGTCGCGAAGCCCTCGCCGAGGAGGATCGTGTGCAGCTGCGCCGCGGTCAGCTGCTGCTTGCCCCTCGTCCAGCGCTTCGAATCCGCGAGGATCTCGAGCGCCCGGGTCTCGACCAGATCCCGGACCGGGGTCGGACGCGCCGCCGGGCGGCGCTGACCCGGCTCCACCTCGTCACGCAGATAGCGCCTGACCGTGTTTCTGGAGACCCCGAGCTCCCGCGCGATCTGGCGGATCGGAACCCCCTGCCTCATGACCCTATGTCGCAGCGCGACAACGCTTTCCATGTCCAACATCCTCCTTTCGGAACAGCCGCCGAGGCGGCGGTCAAGCCCAGGAGGGGTGGGTCACTTTCAGAGCGCCGGGTGGGTCAGTTTCGGAGCGCCGTATGCAGGCGCGCCTCTCCGGCGCCAGGTCAACTCGGCGCGCCTCTCCGGCGCGCCGAACTCGTCTGGCGCCCCGGTCGGCTCAGCGGTCTTCGCCGATCCTCATCGACTCGACGTCGTCGCGCTCCATCACCTGTTTCACGCCTCCGAATCCCGCCTTGTCGTTGAGGTAGATCTCCTGGGCGTTGCGCCCCGGATCGCTCTCGAGTCCGTAGCCGATGATGTGAGGAGTCAGGAAGATCATCAGCTCGACCTTCTCGTCCTCGGTCTCGACCCGGCGGAAGAGCTCGCCGATGAGGGGGATGTCCTTGAGGATGGGCACGCCCGACTCGGTGCGGCGGAAGCTGTTGCGCAGGAGGCCGCCGAGGACGACGGTCTCGCCGTTCCTGACCATGAGGTTGGTCTCGGCGCTGCGCGTGTCGATGACCGGCACGCCCACCATGAAGCCGACCAGCTCCTCGATCGTCGGCTTGACCAGGATGTCGACGATGTCGTCCGCGCCGATGTTGGGCACGACCTCGAGGGTGACGCCGGTCTCCTCGAATTCGATCTCCTCCGAACTGGTGACCGTCCCCGAGGAGGAGCCGGAATCGGCGCCGATCGAGGTCGTGGCCTGGACGTAGGGGATCCTCTCGATCACCCGAAGGGTGGCCTGTCTCCCGGTCAGGGTGGAGATGAAGGGGCTGTGCAGGATGTTCAGACGGTCGATGCCGTCGTCCGCGGCGAGCATGAAC
>JAWKSY010000032.1:0-17673 GCA_041402125.1 Planctomycetota bacterium | reverse complement strand
GCGAGCTGCTCGCGGGCGGCGTCGGCACCGTCGGCGACGGGTTCTTCCACGACGCCGGCGTCGTCGCGCTCCGCGAGACGGGACAGCGCGGGGTCTTCTTCCGCGAGTTCTTCGGCGTCTCCGCCCCGGACGACGGCGACTATCTCGCGGCCTGCGAACGCCGCATCGACGAGGATCTCGCGCGCGTTCCGGGCGGACTCGTCGGCTACGGCCTCGCGCCCCACGCTCCCTACACCTGTCCGGGCGCGGTCCTCGCGGGACTCGCCGCGCGCGCCGAGCGCGACGGTCTGCGCCTCAGCATCCACGTCGCCGAGAGTCCGGAGGAGGACGACTTCTTCCGCCGCCGGCGGGGGCCGATGATGGCGCGATTCGACCGCGGCGATCGTCACGACCTCGGTCGCTCGCCGGTCGCCGCGCTCGCGGCGCGGGGCGCGCTCGGTCCGCGGACCCTGCTCGTCCACGCCGTTCACGTGGACGAGGACGATCTCGACCTCATCGCGAGCTCGGGGGCGACGGTCGTGCACTGTCCGGGATCGAACCATCACCTCGGCGTGGGCGTCGCGCCGATCGTCGCGCTGCGCGCGCGCGGCATCCCGCTCGCGATCGCGACCGACAGCGCGGCGAGCCGCGGCAAGCTCGACCTCTTCGAGGAGATGCGCCTGGCGGTCTTCGCGCAGCGGGCGGCGGCGCGGAACGCGACCGCCCTCGACGCGACCGCGGCGCTCGAGGCGGCCACGCTCGGCGGGGCGCGCGCGCTCGGTCTCGAGGATCGCATCGGCAGCCTCGAGGTGGGCAAGGACGCGGACCTCGCCGCGGTGCGGCTGGACCGACTCCGTCACCGACCCTGCGTCGACCCCGTCTTCGCGCTCGTCTTCTCGGCCCAGACCGACGACGTGCTCGGCGTCTGGGTCGCGGGGCGTCGGCTCCACGCCCGGGAGCGGGAGGCATGAGCCCGGTTCGCCGACGTCGGCTCCTGCTGCTCGTCGCGGCGGCGGCGCTCGCGATCCTGCCCTTCGTCTTCTTCGAGCTCCACCGGATCGACGGCGTGAGCATGTGGCCCGCCTTCGCGGACTCCTCGCGCATCCTCGTGCGTCGCGACGATGCGCGGCCCGAGCGGCTCGCGCCGGTCGTCCTCCGCGTCGGCGCGCGCGGAGGTCGGACGGTGCTCAAGCGCGCGATCGCCTTCGGCGGCGAGACCGTCTTCGTCACCGACGGCGACGTCCTCGTGAACGGCGCCCCGATCCCCCGCGACCTCGACCAGGTCATGGCGACCGCCGCGCCCTACCTCGAGATCGGCGACCTCGCGCTGCGGACGCGGGGGACGCGCCGCATCTACACCGGCCGGGGCTCCGCGGAGGCCTTGCTGCCGATCGAGGGCCGCGCCGCCGTCTCCGAGGACGGCCGCTTCCTGAACCTGACCGGCGACGGCGGTCCGACCGTCGTCCGCATCCCGGCCGAGGATCTGCGGGACGACCACGAGAGTCCGCGCGGGCGCTGGGCGGCGGGCCGGGAGCTCGTCGTCGACCCCATCGTCACCTTCGCCCTGCACGAGTCGGGGGCCGGGACGGTGCTCCGCCTGGAACACGTCGTGGACGACGAGGTCCGGGCCTCCCTCGTCCTCACGCCTCGCGAGGGCGGGGTCCGCGTCGCGGTGGCGAGCGTCGGGGGCGAGGACCGGGCGTTCGAGCTGGGACGGGACGAGGCGAGTCGGATCCGGTTCGCGCTCGCGGACGACCGCCGTTTCCTCGGCGTCGCGGCCGGGGACGGCGCCTTCCGGGTCCTCGACGAGGGCGCGCGCACCCCGCCCCGGGGCGCGCGCTCGAGCTGGCTCCGGCTCCGCGTCGAGGGAGGCGAGGCGACCTTCTCGCGGCTTGACATCGCCCGGGACATCCACTACACTTCGCCGCAAACCGAGGCTGTGTACGGCGTTAGAGAGCCATTTCGAGTGCCGGAAGGGCAGCTCTTCACGCTCGGCGACAACAGCGCGGAGAGCGAGGACAGCCGGCACTGGGGCGCCGTCGAGCTCGGCGACGGTCTCGTCGGCCGTCCGGTGGCGGTCGTGTGGCCCCGCGCTCGGATGCGCTTCGTCGGATTGGGGGCTCGTTGAGGGCGCGACGCGCATGGGCGACTGGTCCGACCGGATGAAGGGCGATCCCGGCGCCTGGCTGCTCGAGAAGGCCTGCCCGCCGATCCGCTACCGCTACCTCACCGAGGTCGTCGGACGGCCCGCGGACGACGTCGACGTGAAGTCGGCGGAGCAGGAGGTCTACGCCTACAAGCCGGCGCAGACCATCGTCGGCGCGCGCAGCGACGACGGGACCTGGTTCGGGTCGCTGCTCGGCTTCGAGGCCATGAACCTGCCCCGCAAGAAGGGGCCGGGCACCGTTCCCCAGTACCGCGCTCTCATCGAGTACGGCTGGGGCAAGGATCACCCCATCATCTGGAGCACCTCGGACCTCCTCCAGGGACTGCTCTGGGAGGACCCGGGGCTCGACCTGCGCGAGCTCAACGGCTATCTCGTCGGCGACCCCGCGGTCGAGGCCTGGCTGCGCAAGCGCCTCTCGCGGGTGGCGCTCACCCTCCTCGTCCGCTCGGGTTTCCACGAGGATCCCGGCGTGAAGCGCAAGAAGGCCGAGTACTACGCGGAGCTCGAGGCCTTCTACCAGGGCGACGTGCACGCGAAGATCTACGTCGGCGAGACCACCCGGACGGTCGAGACCGACGACGGCGAGATCGAGCAGCGCTGCGCGCTCTTCGATCCCCAGGCGCCGCTGCCGAGCCAGGATCTGATGACCTTCCTCGCCTTCGACCCGGACGCGCGGACGAAGCACTCCGGGCTCCTCGAGGCGATCGCCGACTACCTCTTCGCGCACGCCGCGCCCGAGTTCGAACTCACCGAGATCGGCGGGAAGACCTTCGAGAAGGAGCGCGACCTCGAGATCCGTTCGCTCGACCGCAAGGACTACGAGGACCGGAAGCTCGTCGGGCGCCTCCTCCAGGACCTCGAACTCCTCGCCCGGTGCGGCGTGCTCACCCGCTCGCCGAAGGCCGTGGCCCTGGTCGAGTGGCTGGTCGCCCAGCAGGACGAGGAGGGTGTCGTCCGGGCCGACGACTGGATCGAGAAGGTCGTCAACCGCCTGGACTACGGCTACTTCCCGCTCGAGGACAACTGGCGCGGCAAGCACAAGAAGTTCACCGATCTGACCTTCCGCCTCATGCTGATCCTCCGGCTCCTCGACGACCGCTGCGTCGGGGCCTGACCCAAGTCTCGCTCTCGTCGCGATTTGGAAACGAACGACTTCCTCGGTTTCGGCGCGGAACCCCCCGCGACGACGGGGGTTGAAGGGACGGCATGACGGAGCGCTTCCTCGACGACCCCGACGTGCAGCGGATGCTGCGCATACGCGAGGGCGACGCGGTGGCCTTCGAGGAGTTCGTGTCGGCGTACGCGCCGGTCCTGATCAACTTCATGCGCCGTTTCGTGGGCAACGACGTGGTCGCCGAGGATCTCGCCCAGGAGGTCTTCCTGAAGGTGCACCGCGCCGCCCCGACCTACGAGCCGACGGCGCGGTTCAAGACCTGGCTGCTGACCATCGCCACGAACCTGTGCCTGAACGAGAAACGCCGGTCCGGACGGCGGAGTCACCAGTCGCTCGAGGCCCTCGGGGAGGGCGACGAGGTGGGCCGCTCCCGGGACTGGATCGCCGACGAGGGTCCGATGCCCGAAGCACGACTCGAGAGCGGAGAGCTGCAGGAGAAGGTCAGGGCCGCCATCGCCGCCCTGCCCGAGAGCCAGCGGGCCGTGGTGCTCATGGCGCGCTACGAGCAGCTCTCCTACGTCGAGATGGCGCAGGCCACCGGACTCACGATCATGGCGGTCAAGTCGCTCCTGAACCGCGCGAAGACGAACCTGAAGAAGCACCTGTCCCGGGAGATCCGGGACTTCCTGGTGGCGCCCCCCGAAGAGAACGCCTGAGGGGCGGCCGAAACCGGAGACCACGGATGAGAAACCCCAGCGACGACCCGAAGCGCACGACCCCCCCGGATGTCCGGGCGGACTTCGATGCCGAGGACGAGGCCCTCTGGTCCCTCCTCGGAGCGGTCGACGAGGTGGCGCCCACGCGCTCCTTCGTCTCCCGGACCGTCGATCGGGCGCGGGCCGAGCGCCGCGCCGCGGAGACCCGGCCGCTGTTCCGTCGACCCTGGCTGGCGACGGGACTCACCGCCGCCGCCGCGATCGTCGGCGCGATCGTCATCTTCGGCCGACCCGGCGACGACGCGACTCGCGAGTCGACCCAGGCCCCGGTGGCCACGAACGACATCAGCGACGTCGTCGACATCCTCAGCAACCTCGGCGACGACGATCTGCTCGTCCTCGAGGCGCGGGACGCCGAGGCGGTGCAGGACGAGTATCTCGGCGGGTGACGGCGATGCGCGCGACCATCCTCTTCTTCGCGACCTTCGGGCTGGCGCTCGTCGCCCTGATCGGCGACGTCGCGGCGCAGGATGCGCCCCGCGGCGGTCGCGAGCGCGAGGGCCGCGGGCGACCGGAAGCGCGTCCGACGCCGGGCGAGCGTCCGCGACGCGGTCCTCCCTCGTTCGGTGAGCGCGGTGAGCGCGGCGGCCGTCAGGGAATGTCGCGCGGCTGGCGCGGCCTCTCGGCCGAGGCGCGCGCCGAGCGCGAGACCTTCCGGCGCGAGGTGCTGAAGACCTACGACGACTTCGCGAGCGGCAACGCCGAGGCGAAGAAGATGGAGCGTCGCTTCGATCGCATGGCGCGGCAGGTCGCCTTCTCCGCGAGCCCCGAGACCTTCGAGCGGCTGCGCGCCCTCGGGCCGGCCGATCGCGTGCGCGCGGTGGTGAAGGAGTGGCTCGACCAGCGCGATCGCCAGGACGAGCGCGTGCTCAACCGGCTGGGCGACGAGGCGCGGACCGCCGTCGCCGGACTCGAGGGCGAGGCCCGGCACCGCGCGATCCGCGACCTCGAGGCGAACGCCCTGCTCGAGAGCGCGATCGAGAAGGCGCAGACCCAGGGCCTCATCGCCGACGACGAGGCGGCGCGTCTGCGCCAGCTCGACGCGGAGGGCAAGATCGGCGCCGTGCGCGGCATCCACCGGAACATGGTGCTCTTCGTGCACCGCGGCGAGATCGACGAGGCCGAGACCCGGCGTCTCGAGGGACTCTCCGACGGCGACTTCTTCCGCGATCCCTTCGTGCGGCGCCTCCGCTTCGGCCCGCAGCTCGATCGCGAGCAGCTCCGCGCGCTCCGTCGCCTCGACCCGACGCAGCGTCGCGGTCTCCTCGCCGCCCTGCGGGAGAGCGAGGGCGCGACCGCGCTCGGCGAGCTCGAGTTCCTCGGCGCGGAGACGCGCGAGGCGCTCGTCTCCATGAACGAGGAGCAGCGCAAGCGCTTCGCCCACCAGCTCGATCACATGCTCTTCCGCTCCAGCCGCGCCTTCCGTCCCCCGCGGGGCGTCTTCGAGCGCCTCAGCGAGGAGGATCGGCGTCGCTTCATGGGCCTCGACGACGACGCGGCGCGCTTCGCGCTGCTCGCGGAGAAGTTGCCCGACGTCGACTGGGCCAAGGCCCGCCGATCCTGGGAGGCCATGGAGGAACTGCGGCAGACCTTCGGCGAGGAGAAGCAGCTCATGTGGGCCTTCTTCCGCCAGTCGCCCGAGGAGTTCGAGAAGACCCTCGAGGCGAGCGGACTGGACGAGACGCGCCGCGCGCGCGTCCGCGAGCTCCTGCCGCGGATCGACCGGGAGGCGTCTCCCTTCCGCCGCGGTCGCCGCTGAGGCCGACGGCGCAAGTCCTTGCGCCGTCGCCCCTCTCGCCCCGGGAGGGGAGTTCTCGCGGGAAGAAGATCTGACGTTCGCGGTTCCGGGACGTATGATGCTCCGGTCGATGCCGGCGGATGGTCTTCGATTTTCCCATCCGGACTCCGGACGGACGGGAGAGGGAACGCCATGAACAAGCTCTGCATCCTCGCGCTCGCGGTCCTCGCGGGCGCCGCTCCGGCGCTCCTCGCGCAGCGAGAGACTCCGCTCGACGTGGAGGTCCGGGCCGCCTACGGGACGGTCGAGAAGGCCCGCGAGGCGATGGCCGGCGAGGTCGAGGACGAGGAGCGCCGGGGGCTCATGGAGTCCTACCGACGCGCCTGCCTGGACTTCGTGGGGCGCTACGAGGGCCGCGCCGACTCGCTGACGGTCGGCCGCTACGACCTCGCGCGGGCCTACGTCGACCTCCAGGAGCCGGCCAAGGCGGCCAAGCATCTCGAGGCCTTCCTCAGCGCCGCTCCGACGCACGCCGAGGCCGATCGGGCCCGCCTCTTCCTCGGCGACTGCTACCGGTCGATGAGCCGGCTCGAGGACGCCCGCAAGCTCTACGCCGACTTCGCCGCGCGCTCGAAGAACGCCGAGCTCCTGCCCTTCGCGAAGCTCGGCCTCGCGACCTCGCTCTATCTCGACCTGCGCTTCGACGAGGCCATCGCCGCCTACGGCGCGGTCATGAAGGAGTTCCCGGAGCATCAGGTCGCGGGCGACGCCGCCTTCCAGCTCACCGACGCCCTCGTGAACGGCGGGAAGTACGAGGAGGCGCGCCGCCACCTCGCGACGCTCCTCGAGGAGGCCAAGGACGCGCCCGAGCTGCTCGAGCGTCAGAAGATCCTCGCCCTCCTCGGCCAGCCCTTCCGCGAGCTCGAGGGCGTGAAGCGCTGGATCGGCGCGGAGGACTCGTCGATCGAGCGGCAGGGCGGCCGCGTCGTCGTCCTCTGCTTCTTCATGAACAACAACATCCCCAGCACGCAGGTGCTGCAGTTCCTTTCCGAGCTCGACCGGAGCACGACCGGCCAGCCCGTGACCTTCTGGGGCGTGACCAAGGCCTACAAGGCGGGACGTCATCCCGACTGGAGCCTCGACACCGAGGCGAAGTGGTTGAAGCGCTACCGGGCCGACCCGCGCTTCGTGCTCCAGCGCGAGCTCCGCGCGGCGCCGAAGAGCGAGGAGGAGGAGTTCTGGAAGGATCTCGAGAAGCCGATCACGATCCCGATCGCTCTCGCCGAGGGCTTCGAGAACCACCGCGCCTACGAGGTCCGCGGCGTGCCCTGCGTCGTCGTGATCGATCGGGCGGGGAAGATCCGCATGATCGAGCAGGGCGGTCAGCCCGTGGGCGGCTTCCAGACCCGACTCATCTCGCAGACGGTCCGACGCCTCGCCGCCGAGTGAGGCCGGCGTCAGCCGTTCCGCGTCTCCCACTCGAAGACGAGGACGCGGCGTCTCGCGGCGTCGACGACCCACCACTCCGCCCAGCTCTCCCAGGCCTCCGCGCTCTCGCCGTCCTCGCGGACGCCGGGGAGCAGGGCGTGGCAGCACTCGACCCCGTCCGTGCGGACGAAGTCGAGCGCGTCGAGGATGGTCGGCACCGGAACCGGGGTGAACGGGTCGTCGGTGAGCCAGTCCACGAGGGCGATCCGCAGCTCCCGCATCGGCCGCGGCCGCAGGTGGACGGCGTCGATGGACTCGACCGCGTAGGGACCGCGTCGCGCCCGGGAGCAGGTCCCGTCCGGACGCTCGATCACGCCCCAGTCCTTCGAGGCCCGGAGCGCGGCGAGCACCTCGGTGACCTCGAGGTCGCCGCTCCCGACCGGCGAGACGAACTCGCGGACCGAGAGCCGGCGCGGCGTCGGCACCTCGAACCGTCGCTCGGTCGCGAACTCGAGGGCGAGGTGCCCGCGGTAGAAGCGCCGCGCGGCGGACCGCACGGTGTCGTTCGCGTCGAAGAGGGCCTCGTGGAGCAGCGCGGCGTCGAGCTCGCCCCGGCGCCCGAGCGCGAGGACGAGCCCCGCGCGGCGCGGACCGAACTCGAGCTCGCGGAAGACCGCCTCGGGTTCGCGGATCGCCCGCTCGAGCAGGGCGTCGTCGGGGGCGATGGCCTTCAGCTCGCAGCGCTCGCCGTCGGTGCCGAGTCCCCGCGGTCCCCAGGCGCCGAAGGCCCGGACCTCCTCGAGGAACGCGGCCGCGTAGGGGCTCCGCTCGGCACGGACCGTGAGTCGCTCGTCGACGCCGGCCTTGCCGAGGCGGCGGCAGGCGTCGCGATAGACGCTGAGGTCGACCTCGAATCCGGGCTCGCGCACGAGGCGCTGGCCGACGGTCTCGACGATGAACATGAATCCCTGCAGGCCGTCGAGGGTCACGATCGGCAGCGAGCCGTCCGCCTCGAGCTGGCGCACGAAATGTCGGTAGAGCGCGGCGCGAGCACCCTCGTCGCCCTCGCGCGCGAGGCGCGAGAGGAGGCGGAGGTCGAGCCGCGTCCGCTCGGCGTCGCAGGGGGCGTCCTCGGTCTCCGCCGGGGCGAGGAGGTGCGCGAGGATCGTCTCCGCGTGGCACTCGGCCGCGAGGTCGAGGACCCAGTCCGCGGCGCCCTCGCTCTCGGGCAACTCGTCGCGCCGGAGCGCGTCGATCAGGATCTCGGACGCGCGGGTCGGATCGAGCTCGCGCGCGAGGAAGATCGCCCGCCCCAGACCACGGCGCAGCGCGTCCGCGAAGGCGACCTCGCGGTCGTCCTCCGTCCGGAGGCGGCTCAGGCTGGTTTCGACGACGCTCGGGTCCATCCCGATCTTTCTCCCCTGGGGGTCCTTCCTCGCTTGTCGTCCCCGGGAGCTCCGTCACTTGCGGACGGGTGAACTTGCAACTCCACCCGGGGCCCCGACCCTCCTCCCCGCGAGGGATTAGAATCCGGCCATGCGATACCACCCCGCCTCCGAGCTTCGCGCGCACGGCGTCGAACTCCCCGCTCCCGAGTCCGTCCACGTCGGGCGGGAGGTCGATCTCTCCCGCGTCGCGCGCCGCGGCGTCGTCCTCCATCCGCAGGTCCGGATCGAGGGGGCGCGCACGCTCCTGTCCGAGGGGGTCGAGATCGGAACCGAGGGCCCCGTCGTCCTGAAGGACTGCGCCCTCGGCGCCGGGGCGCGGGTCGCCTCCGGGAGCGCGGAGCGAGCCGTCCTCCTCGCGGGCGCGTCGCTCGGTCCGGCGTCCCACGTCCGCGCGGGCACCCTCCTCGAGGAGGGGGCCTCGACCGGCCACGCCGTGGGGCTGAAGCAGACGGTCGTCCTCGCCTTCGGGACGATCGGCTCCAACGTCAACTTCTGCGACTGCCTCCTCGCCGGCGGGCGCTCGCGCGCGGATCACTCGGAGGTCGGCAGCGGGTTCATCCACTTCAACTTCACCCCCTTCGGCCGCAAGGGCGACAAGGCCACGGCGTCGCTCTTCGGGGACGTCGTCCGGGGAGTCCTGATGCGGGAAGACCGCGTCTTCCTCGGCGGCGCCGGGGGCGTGGTCGGCCCGATCGAGGTCGGCTTCGGCACCGTGCTCGGCGCGGGTTCGGTCTATCGACGTTCCCACCCCGACGGCCGGCTCGTCTACGCCGAGACCCTTCCCGCCCGCTCCGTGGAGTTCGACCCCGGGGTCGTTCGCGGCGCCGAGCGCCGCTTCGCCGCGACGCGCCGCTACCTCGGTCAGCTCGTGGCGCTGCGCGCCTGGTACGACACTGCCCGGCGACTGGGGATGTCCGGCGAGGCGGAGGAAGCCCTCCTCGAGGCCGCCCTCGCGACCCTCGATGCGGGAGTGGCGGAGCGCCTCGCGCAGGGTGATCGCCTGGCGGAGAATCTCGAGTTCGCGCTCGCCGAGCGGGCGGCCGCCTACGGGGGCGAGGCGGCGGCGCGCGAGGGCGCGGCACTCGCCGGCTGGCGCGAGTTCCGGGCGGCCTTCGCCCCGTCCGCCGCCGCTCCTCCCGCCTGGTTCGCGGAGGCCTTCACCGCGCCGGGGTCGCACCTCGAGCGCGTGGCCGCGCTCGACGCGACCCGGGCCGCGGAGGCCCGGACCTGGCTCGCCGCTCTCGCCGCGGTCTGAGGGTCCTCGGTGGCCGACCCGGAGACCTCGCGACGGCCGCGGGGACGTCAACGCGAAGGAGCCGCGAGGGGGCGTGCCCCTCGCGGCTCCTCGCGCTTCGATCCGGAGACGATCAGTTCTCGCGGATCTCGATGCCGGTGATCCAGACGCGATCGTAGGGATTGTCGTTGTCGTCCGCGATCTGCTGGGAGATCGCGCGGGCGTTCTGGAGGCCCGCGACGATCCGCCCGAAGACGTGCTGGCGGTTGTTGTAGTCCGGGATGTCGGTGAGGCAGATCATGAACTGGCTGCCGTTGACCTTGCCGAGCGTCCCGCTCTCGCGCATCGCGACGGCTCCCGCGACGTGGAAGGCGTCGCTCGGCTCGAGGTCGAGCTCGTAGCCCGGTCCACCGAGCCCGTCGTCCGTGCGGTCGACGCCGCGCTCGCGGCGCGTGTTCGGGCAACCGCCCCAGATCTCGCGGAGACCCTTCACCCGGTGGAAGTAGGTGTCCGCGTAGAAGCCCTCGCGGACGAGCTTCAGGAAGTTGGCGACCGTCTTCGGCGCGACGTTCTTGTAGAACTGCATCTCGAAGTCGCCGAGGCGCGTGTGGAACACGACGCTCACGGAGGGATCGAGTTCGGCGTGCGGGAGCGACTTCACCTCGTAGGACTTCCGGAACTCGATCTCGGCCTCGCAATCCCGGATGCCGGTGTCGACGAAGCTGAGGTCGAGGTCACCCATCGCGTTCGCGTCGCGGAAGGTGCAGAGCCCGTGCTGCGGGAAGTCCTTCTTGATCGAGCGGAATCCGGCGAGCGCATCCTCGTAGCGTCCGAGCTCGAACAGGGTCGCGGCCCGGTTGAACCGGACGTGCGGCTCCGCGGACGTCCCCTTGGCCGCCGCCATCGCGGCGTCGAGCGCCGCGAGCTGGCGGTCGAAGTCGGGGAGGGGCTGCCGCTCGAGCGGCCCCGCCGCGGGATAGTCGTGCTTCTGGACGGCGGCGGCGAGGGCGCGCCAGCCCGCGGTCTCGTCCTGGCGGAGTCCGCCGGCCGCGACGAGGGTCAGGAGAAGGGCGAAGGTGGTCTTGGCGATCATCGCGGGACTCCTACTTGTTCACCACGAGGCCGGTGCGGCGCTGGATGGCGTGGAACTGCCAGCGCTGCAGGAACCGGTTCTGGAGGATGGCGGCTTCCTGGCTCATCGCCTGCGCGAGGTCGACGGCGCTCATCGAGTCGAGGGGCGGATCCTGCTTCGCCGCGAGCCGCGCCACGTAGAGCGAGCTCGTGACCGGGTCGTCGAGCAGGATGGCGGTGACCTGTCCCGGCTCGAGGTTCCGGATGTAGAAGTTCGTCTCGAAGAAGGAGAGACGCTGGGCCTCGAGATCCTCGAGCTCGTTGCGGTTCACGCGAAGCGTCTGGAACTCGAAGAAGGGCGTCTCGCGGAGCTCGAGACCCTGCTGCTCGATCCAGCGGTCGAAGTGCTTCGGCGTCGCGTCGCGGCGGAGGGCCTCGATGGCCTGCCGGGCGACGTTGTTGGCCTTCATGCGCTCGCGCTGGATCTCGGCCTGGTTCGTGATCCCGTTCTCGAGGACGCGTCGCTCGGCCTCGGCCTCGGCTTCCGCCTCGAGCCGGCCCTTCTCGACCGCGATCTCGTCCTCGACGAGCTTGTCGAGGGCGGTCTTGGCGAGGCGCGCTCGGTCGCGCGCCTTGTCGTAGGCGGCGCGCGCGTAGAAGGCCTTGCGGACCTCCTCCTTGATGTCGTCGAAGCGCGGCAGGCGCGTCGCCGTCTTCGCGCGGACGAGATAGAACCAGTTGCGGTTCTGCTCGGAGAGGATCCGCGGCGAGACCTCGCCGGCCGCGGTGCCGTTGATCGTCGTCCAGGCGTTGAAGCCGAAGGGGCGCAGCGTGATCGTCGAGCGGGCCTGGTCGAGATCCTTCACCGAGGTGAATCCGAGGCTGTAGCGCTCGGCGATCGCGGCGAGGTCGCCCTCGGGCCCGGCCTTCTTGGCCTCCTCGTAGGCCGCCTCGAGCACCTTCTCGACGAGGAGGCGCTTCTTGATCGACTCCTCGAGGACGCTGAAGGGGCTGACGATCTTGTCCAGCGGCGTGTCGTCGCTCACCTCGATGAGGTAGCGCTTCTCCGCCGGGAAGGTGCGCATGAGCTCCTCGCGGTTCGCCTGGAAGTAGGCGAGCGCGTCCTCGCGGCTCACCGCGCGGCCGCCGGAGAATGCCGAGGCCTCCTCGAGAGTGAGGCGGTCGCGGTCGAGGAAGACGATGTCCGCGGTGACGGTCGCCCGCTCGCGGAATTGGTTCTGGACCATGATGTTGTCGCTCCAGAACTTCTGGAGCGCGAGATCGTCGAGCGGGAAGGCCTCGACCTCGGCCATGCAGTCGTCGGCCGAGAAGCGCACGTACTCGAGCTTGTACTTCAGGCGATCCTGCTTGAAGCGATCGAAGGCCTGCCGCGTCGTGACGCGGCCGGTGTTCAGGAAGAGGTCCTTCATCTTGTCGATGAGGAGCGTCTGTCGGGTGAATTCACGGCCCTCCTCGACGCTGACGTCCTGGCCCTTCCAGCGCGCGATCACGCCCTCGAAGATGTCGGGGTCGTCGCTCTGCAGGAAGTCGCTGACCTCGCCGGGCGTCACGACGAGACCCAGCGCCTCGGCCTCCGACAGGAGGAGGGCATGCGTCATCACCGCGCGCTCGGGGATGGCCCGGCGCACCGAGGCGTCGAGCTTCGTCATGAGGACGTGGAGGTCGTAGAACTCGCCGCTCGTGATCTGACGGTCCTGGTCGCCGATCTTCCAGGTCGCCTTGACCTCGTTGCGGTCGGCCGGGGCCTCGATGCGCTTGGAGGGCGGCCCTTCCTCCCCGCCGCGTTCGCGCTGCGCCAGGGCGGGCAGGCCCAGGGCCAGGGCGGCGAAGAGGATCAGGGCCGGCCGGAAGACCGGCCGCCGGGACGGTTCCCTGCGTTCCATCGTCGAATCTCCGAGGACTGAAACGGGCGCTCCGCCCTCCGACCGGGGAGGGGAGCATCGTGTCGCCCGAGGGGTGGCACAGGATAGCGAGGCTCGTCGGCCAATTCGACCGGCGGTCCGTCCCCCGCCATCGGCCGGGGCGCGGGGCCGCGGCGAGCGAAAGCGGAGTTGTGAGAATTTGTTTTCGCGACGACGCCTTCGGACACGTGTGGTAGATTCGGGCCCGATTGGCATTTCCCTTCCGCCCACCCGACGCTCCGGCGCCGGTCCGCTCGGGAGGGGATCGCAGGTCGAATGGTCGCCCCCACTCCCGCGGGTCTTCGAACCCGAGTCCGAGCGCATCGCGCGGAGGACGCCGGCGGCCGAGAGACGGCCCCCTCGGGGTCGCGCTCGACCTGGAACGGCGTCCGCGCCGGTCCTCAGGAACAAGACGACGCGCCCTCGAGTGACTCGAGTCCTCGACCCTCCGTGTTCGCGAAGCGACCCTTCGCGGCCATGTCGGTCGAGGTGGGAAACGTATTCAGAACGGATTGTCTACCTAAGCCACAACTTCCACTTTCTCAGTTTGATTAGGCAGACAGACGGCGCCGTGCTCCTTCTCACGGCGCCGTCATCTTTTTGCCCCGACGGGACTTCCGGGTCGCACCGCGCCTCGGCCCTCCCGCCGTGACCCGTCGGCGGCCCGAGCTCCCCCCGACGTCCGCCGGCGGCGGCGAATCTTCATTCAGGCCGGGCGGCGTACAGCGCGGCCCGCGGCCCGCCCGATATACCCCGAGCCGAGACCGCCTCGTTCCGACGGGGCGATCGTGGGCGCGCCGAGTCGGGCGACGATCGCAGCGGGGGCCACATGTTCGGAATTCTGCGCAACTTGCGAGAGGGGGCGGCCGCGAGCCGGCTCCGCGAACGCGGCAAGAACGACGTGCGCCCCGACAGCGCGGTGGACCTCGCCCGCCACTTCGTCTCGAAGGGGCGCTTCCGCGAGGCCATGGAGGTCGTCTCCGAGGGTCTCGCGCGATTCCCCTACAGCCAGCGGCTGCGGGAGCTCCAGCGCTTCGTCTGGCGCGAGCTCAACGGGAACGAGATGACCCGGCTTCGCCGGGCCACCGAGCGCGACGGACGGCGCGAGGACTTCCTCGAGCTGATCGACCTCCATCTGGACTGCGAGGACTTCGACGAGGCCCTCCTCGCCGCCGAGCGCTGGCAGGAGCGCGACTCCGAGGATCTCGAGGCGCGGCTCGTCCAGGCCCAGATCCTGCTCGAGCGCTTCCGGCGAGACCGGGTCGCCGCGGACGCCCGCCGGGCGGTCGCCATCCTCAAGCGGGTCCTCGACGCCGACCCCGAACGCTTCGAGGCCCACTTCGCGCTGGCGCGCGTCTACGAGTTCATCGGGGCGACCTCGAAGGGGCTCTTCCACGTCTACCGGGCCCTCGACGCGAGGCCCGACGACGAGGAGGTCAACGCGCTCTACGTCGCCCTCTCCGCCCGCGAGCTCGAGCAGGGCGACGAGAACGTCCTGCTCAACGCGATCGAGGAGGAGGCCGACCGCGGCGGCTCCGGCGACGTGGCGGAGCTGAGCGTCGAGGAGCGTCGCCAGATCATGAACGGCCTGGTCCGGCTCGCCCAGCTCAACGGCGTGCGGCGCACGGCCTTCGTCGACGACCGGACGGCGATCACCGCCGAGGGGCTCGAGGGTCGCGTCCACGCCGATCCCGACGAGAACGATCTCTGCCGCATGGCGCGCGGCTTCCGCGGCGCCGCCGGGGCGAGCAGTCGCCGGATGGGCATCGGGGCCTTCCGCTCCTGCGTCCTCGACTGCGGCGACAAGAGCCTGCAGGTGCACGGCGTCGGTCGCACGATCGTCCTCGTCGAGCTCGATGGGGCGCACGACGAGGAGACCGTCTTCGCCGAGTGCGCCAGCTTCCTGGCCGCCTGTCTGCGACGCGTGGAGGAGCCGAGCCGTGCGTGAGGTCCTCGCCAAGCTCAACGAGATGCCGGGCATCAAGGGCAGCCTCATCGTGACGCCCGACGGCATCGTCGTCGCGAGTCGCATGGACGAGCACCTCAACGAGGAGACGACCGCCGCTCACCTGGGCAACGTCGTCACCCAGACCCGGCGCCTGCTCGAAGCCGGGAGGTTCCCCCCGCTGGCGGAGATGGTCCTCTCCGCGACGCGGGGACGCATCGTGATCGTGAACCTCGAGATCTTCCTGCTGGTCGCGGTGACGAACCAGTACATCGATCTCGACATCACGATCCTGGAGATCAAGAGCGCCGCGAAGCGACTTCGCGAGCTCGCGACGATGAAGGTCTGACCGGCCGCCCGCATCGGGCGGAGGATCGGTCGCGCGCCGAATCGAGTCGCCCCCGTGGATCGGGGGCCGCACGGGAGATTCGCCAATGGTGCAGCTCAACCTCGCCCTCCGCGAGATCAACTGCAAGATCGTCTACTTCGGCTGCGGTCTCGGCGGCAAGACCACGAACCTCGAGGTCGTGCACCAGAAGGCCGACCCCGGGAACCGCGGCGAGCTGACGTCGATCGCGACCGAGTCCGATCGAACGCTGTTCTTCGACTTCATGCCCCTCGACCTCGGCGAGGTGAGCGGGATGAAGGTGAAGTTCCAGCTCTACACCGTGCCCGGACAGGTCTACTACAACTCGACGCGCAAGCTCGTCCTGCGCGGCGCGGACGCGGTGATCTTCGTCGCCGATTCGCAGCCGTCGAAGATGGACGAGAACGTCGAGTCGCTGGACAACCTCGAGGAGTGCCTCCGCGAGCAGGGACGCTCGCTCGCGGAGATGCCGCACGTCATCCAGTTCAACAAGCGCGACATCGAGGGTGCGCTCCCCGTCGAGGAGATGAGCCGGGTCCTCAATCGACACGGCGCGCCGACGATGGAGGGCGTGGCCTCGCGCGGAGAGGGCGTCACCGAGACCCTGAAGGCCGTCGCGGGTCTCCTCCTCGAGAAGGTCAAGGCGATGTCCACCGACAGCCGCGCGAAGCCGGATCAGAAGGCCCGGCGCGACGCGGCGTCGATCCGGACCCCGATCGAGGCGTCGCGACCGGTCACCGATCGCGAGCGCCTCCTCGGCGGCACGCGCGGGACGCAGACGCCGGCCGGTCCGATGGGTGACAGCAACCTCGCCTCGCGCATGACGCCGCTCGGCGCGACTCCGGCCTCGGCGCTGCCGCCCGTGAACGCCCACGCGACGACCGCGCGCTCTCCGCAGGGACCGGTGCCGGTCGCGGCGCCGGCGGCGGCGGTGAAGCCCTCCGTCCGCGCCGCCGCTCCCGAGCGGGCCGCGATGTCCTCGTCGCCCCACGCGACGCGGTCGATCATGGTCTCCTCTTCGTCCCGTCGCCGCGGCTCCGGCGCGGCGACGAAGATCATCATCGGTCTCGTCGTCGTCGCGGCCGCGGCGGCGGCCGCCTGGTATTTCCTTCTTCGTTGAAGGCCCCGTGAGGAAATCGATCCATGGACACCAGTGAAAAGCTCCGCCACGAACGGCTCGTCTTCTACGAGGACGACATCGAGTGCATCGGCGTCGTCCTGCGCGAGCTGCTGAACCTGTCGGGAGCCAAGTGCGCCCTCCTCATCGACAAGGAGGGGCACATGGTCACCCGCGAGGGTTCGTCGCGGAGCTTCGACACCGACTCCCTCTCGGCCCTCGTGGCCGGCAGCTTCGCCGCGACGCGCGAGATGGCGCATCTCCTCGGCGAGGACGAGTTCTCGGTGATGTTCCACCAGGGTCAGCGCGACAACATCCAGCTCACGCTGATCGGGGACCGGACGATCCTCACCGTGATCTTCGACGATTCGACGCAGCTCGGCATGATCCGGCTCTACACCCAGGAATCGGCGAAGAAGATCGCGGAGATCCTCGAGGAGGCCAAGTCCCACGAGGGGCGCGGCGTCGAGCTCGCCGGGGACTTCGAGGCGAGCGGGAAGCAGTCTCTCGACCGCCTCTTCCAGTGAGGTCCGGGCGGGTCCGATGAGCGCCGACGAGGGAGGACCCGGGTCGGCCGCGGGAAAGCACGCGATTGACCGCCGCGAGGCGGCGATGATAGGGTTCGTCCACTCTGAAGGTGGGGGAGCCGGGCCCGTGCTCGCGGACTTCGATTCCATGTCGCAGCTTCTGGCGGCGCTCAGCCGGGATCCGGCGCCGTTTCCGCTCCTGCGGGGCCTCCTGGCCGCCCGTCGGGCCGGCCACGCGCTGGACGAGGTCGCGTGTCGGCGCTTCGCCGAGACCCTCGGCCGTCCCCTCGAGCAGGTCACCGCCGTGGCGGACTTCGTCGGCTCGCTCGGCGATCGCGCCCGGCTCCGCGTCTGCGTCGGCGTGAGCTGCCGCGTGAACGGCGCGGCATCCCTCCACGAGTCGCTCGCCGCCGATCCTGATTGCGTCGGCCCCCGGGACGAACTCCACTGCCTGAACAACTGTGATCGCGGCCCTTCACTTTCCTGCGGCGATCGGATCTACTCGGGGTCTTCCGAAGAGGTCCGGGTCGAGGAGCGGAGCTGGCGTGAGGATCCCGTTCAGCGCGGTTGAGCCGCTCCCCGTCGCCTCGTGAACACCCTCCACGCCGGGCCGGACTGGGACGCCGTCCGTGAGGCGCTGGTCGCCGATCACCCCTCGGATCCCCGATTCACGGCCTTCCACGCCGAGATCGTCACGCCGGCGATCGAGCTCGCCCGCTTCCTGGATCCCGCGCAGCCCCTCGCCTGGCTCGAGCCCCTGCGCGCGCTCGCGCGGCGCGCGCTCGGCCGCGAGGAGGGCGTCCTGCCGCCGCGGGTCGAGCTGATCCGCGCCGTCATCGA
>JAWKSY010000031.1:0-18204 GCA_041402125.1 Planctomycetota bacterium | reverse complement strand
ATCGCGAGGGTCGGGCCGGAGGACGCGCCGACGCTGCTCCTCGACAGCCACCTCGACACCGTCCCGCCCGGGGCGGGCTGGACGCGGGAGCCCCACCACGTCGACCGCGAGGACGGCCGCGTCTACGGCCTCGGCTCGAACGACGCCAAGGCCTCGGTCGCCGCGATGATGGCGACGATCGCCGCCTTCGATCCCGGGCGGGCGAAGCGTCGCCTCGTCGTCGCGCTCGTGGCCGACGAGGAGACCGGCGGTCGCGGCACCGAGATCGTGCTCCCGCACCTGGCGGCGCGCGGCGAGCGGATCGACGCCGCCTTCGTCGGCGAGCCGACCGGGCTCGACCTCGCGACGGCGCAGAAGGGGCTGATGATCCTCGAACTCGTGCGCGAGGGCGCCCCGCGCCACGCCGCCCATCCGGGCGAGGGGAACCCCATCGTCGATCTCGCGCGCGATCTGATCGCGCTGGAGGCCGTCGACCGCGGCCCCGAGCACCCCGATCTCGGGCGCACCCGCATCACGCCGACCGTCCTCGCGGCGGGGGAGGCGAAGAACCGCGTCCCGGCCGAGGCGCGGGCGGTGATCGACGTCCGCTCGGTGCCGGGCGAGGGGCACGAGGCGCTCGTCGCGCGGCTCCGGGACGCGGTCGGCGGCGACCTCCGGATCCGCTCCTCGCGGCTCGAGGCGAGCTTCACGCCGGAGGACGCCGCGATCGTCCGCGCCGCGCGGCGCGTGCGCCCGGAGGCCCGCGTGTACGGTTCGCCGACGATGAGCGACATGGTCTTCCTGCGGGGCGTGCCCGTCGTGAAGTGCGGCCCCGGGCGGAGCGAGCGCTCCCACACCGCGGACGAGTTCGTGCTCGAGTCGGAGATCATCGCCGGCGCCGACTTCTACGCCCGCGCCGCGCGGGCCTTCTTCGAGGAGATCGAGGGATGAGCGGACGGCTCTGGGACAAGGGCGAGAGCGTGGACGACCGCGTCCTCGCGTTCTGCGTGGGCGACGATCACCTCCTCGACGCGCGACTGGTCCCGCACGACGTGCGCGCCTCGATCGCGCACGCGACGATGCTGCACGAGCGCGGCTTCCTCACCGCGGACGAGCTCGACGCGCTCCGCGCGACCCTGACCGCGCTCGAGGCGGAGCACTTCCGCGGCGAGTGGGCGATCGCGATGGAGGAGGAAGACGTCCACACCGCCCTCGAGAGCCGCCTCACCGAACGCCTCGGAGACCTCGGCGGGAAGATCCACCTCGGCCGATCCCGCAACGATCAGGTCCTCGTGGCGCTGCGCCTCTACCTCCGCGAGGTCGTCACGGAGCTCTCCGAGGGATTCGAATCCGTCGCGGCGGCCCTCGAGGGCCTGCGCGACCGGCAGGGCGAGGTCGCGCTGCCCGGCTACACGCACACGCAGCGCGCGATGCCCTCGACCGTCGCGCTCTGGTGCCTCGGCCACGCGGCGGAGCTGCGCGACGACGCCTCGGCGATCCTCGGCGTCCTGCGCCGTCTCTCGCGCTGCCCGCTGGGCTCGGCCGCGGGCTACGGCACGCCCGGGCTCGCGATCTCGCGCGAGCGGACGGCGGAGCTGCTCGGCTTCGACGGCCCGCAGGAGCCCGTCACCGCGGTCCAGCTCTCGCGCGGGAAGGCCGAGGCGGCGCTGCTCTTCGAGCTGGCCACCGGCCTCGGCGACATCGCCCGCGTCGCGGCCGACGTCGTCCTCTTCGCGACCTCGGAATTCGGCTTCCTGCGCCTCCCGCACGCCTTCACGACCGGCAGCTCGATCATGCCGCAGAAGCGGAATCCGGACGTCTTCGAGCTCCTGCGCGGCGAGGCGACCCAGGCGACGGCCGACCTCCAGGCGGCCCTCGCGCTGCGCCTCGGCCTCGGCTCCGGCTACCACCGCGACCTCCAGCTCCCCGAAGGCGCCGCTCTTCCGCGGCATCGACCGGCCGCGCGCTGCCTCGACGTCGCCGCGCCTGCGCCCGCCGCCCTCGAGTTCGTGCCCGAGCGCTCCGCCGCGATGGACGCGCCGCTCTTCGCCACCGAGCGCGCCTACCAGCTCGTGAAGGAGGAGGGCTGAGCTTCCGCGAGGCCTACCGCCGCGCCGCGAAGGAGCTCTGACGGTCGAGCAACGCTGGCATCGCGTCCGGTTAGGGCACATGCTGCGCCCATGAAGCCGACCAACCGCCTCGCCCGCGAGAAGAGCCCCTACCTCCTGCAGCACGCCCACAACCCGGTGGACTGGTTCCCCTGGGGAGAGGAGGCTTCGCGCGCGCCCGCGCCGAGGGAAGCTGATCTTCCTCTCGTCGGCTACGCGACCTGCCATCACTGGTGCCAATGTGATGGAGCGCGAGTCCTTCGAGAACGAGACATCGCCTCCTCATGAACGAGCTCTCGTGAACGTGAAAGTCGATCGGGAGGAGCACCCGACGTCGACCAGATCTACATGGCGGCGGTGCAGCGCATCTCGGGGCAGGGCGGCTGGCCGATGTCGGTCTTCCTCACGCCGGATCTCAAGCCCTTCTACGCCGGGACCTACTACCCGCCCGAGTCGCGCTACGGTCGCCCCGGCTTCCCCGACCTTCTCCGCCGCATCGCGAGCTTCTACGGCGAGCGCCGCGAGGAGATCGAGGCGCAGGCGGACCAGCTCGTCGAGATGATCGCGGAGACCTCGGACCCGGCCGCGGCCGCGCCGCCCTCCGATCGCGCGCCGCTCGCGGCGGCCGCGGCCGAGCTGGCCCGCGGCTTCGATCCGACCTGGGGCGGCTTCGGTCGCGCGCCGAAGTTCCCGCGGCCGATGACGCTCATGCTGCTGCTCCGCGAGCGCCTCGCGAACGGCGACCCCGGCGACGCCAAGCTGGGGATGGTCGAGACGACCCTCGAGATGATGTGGCGCGGGGGCATGTACGACCACGTCGGCGGCGGCTTCGCGCGCTACTCCGTCGATGACGAGTGGCTCGTGCCCCACTTCGAGAAGATGCTGTACGACAACGCGCTCCTCGCGCTCGCCTACCTCGAGGCCTGGCAGGTGACCGGGCGCGAGGACTGGCGCCGCGTGCTGCGCGAGACCTTCGACTGGGTCGCGCGGGAGATGACGCACGCGGAGGGCGCCTTCTTCTCGGCGCTCGACGCCGACAGCGAGGGCGAGGAGGGGAAGTTCTACGTCTGGACCCCGGCCGAGCTCACGGCCGCGCTCGGCGAGGACGACGCCGCCTTCGCCGCCGCGGTGTTCGACGTCACGGAGGCCGGGAACTTCGAGGGCTCGAACGTCCTCGCCCTCCGTCGCGATCTCGCGGACTCCGCCGCGGCGCTCGGGCTCGATCGCGACGCCCTCGAGACCCGTCTCGCCGCCGTGCGCGAGCGACTCCTCGCGGCGCGCGAGGCGCGTCCGCGTCCCCTGCTCGACGACAAGGTCCTCACCTCCTGGAACGGCCTGATGATCGCGGCCCTCGCGCGGGCCGGCGCGGCGATGGGGGAGGACGCCTGGCTCGAGCGCGCCCGGCGCGCGGCGGACTTCGTCGGGCGCGAGCTGCGCGGCGCGGAGGGTCTGCGGCGCCGCTGGCGCGACGGCGAGGCGGCGCTGTCGGCGACGCTCGAGGACCACGCCTTTCTGGGCTGGGGCCTGGTGGAGCTCTTCGAGGCGACCGGCGAGGCCCGGTGGCTGGAGGCGGCGGACGAGGTCCTCCGCGAGGGCGTCGCCCGCTTCGAGGACGCGGAGCGCGGCGGCTTCTTCATGAGTCCGGCGGACGCGCCGCACCTCGTCGTCCGCATGAAGGACGCGTACGACGGGGCGACGCCCTCCGGCAACAGCGCGATGGCCTTCGCCCTGGTCCGGCTCGCCGACGCGCTCGGCGACGAGGACCTCCGCGCCGTCGCCCGTCGCGCGGTCGACGCCTTCGCGCCCGAGCTCGCGCGCCACCCCGGCGCCTACCCGCTCCTCCTCTGCGCGCTCGACCAGCTCCTCGAACCGCCGGCGCAGACCCTCCTCGCGCTGGGTGAAGATGCGGCGGCGAACGAGAGCGCGCGCCGCGAGCTCCGCGCGGGATTCGACCCGCGGACTCTGCGACTCGCGCTCGACGGAGGGGCCCGCTCCGCCCTCGAGCCGCGGATGCCCTGGCTGGCGGGAAAGACCGCTCTCGACGGGCGACCCGGTCTCTGGGTGTGCCGGGACTTCCGCTGCGAGGCGCCTCGTCCGCTCTGAGGCCCGTCCGGGACCCCTGCATCGGCTTTTTCCTTCCTGGTCACTATGTGAACATGATCGGGCCGGGACGCCGATGAACGGAGCGGGTGCCGCTCCCGGATCTCGAGGGCCCCGCCACCTTCCCGTCCGGGAGACCGTCATGTCCCCCTCTCGCCGGAGGAGAGCCTCCCTCATGCTGACCGCGCTCGCCGTCTCCGCCCTCCTCGTCACGACTCCGGCCTGCGGGCCGCAGGAGGAGGTCGAGATCGCCAAGCCCACGGAGGTCGTCCACCAGGACCTGGAGCCCGACGCGTCACCGCGCTGGAAGGTCCTCCCCGGACGACCCGAGGGGGCGCCGGAGCTTCCGGCGGCCATGGCCAGTTCAGGTCGGCGCGTACTCCTCGTGCACTCCGATCGGATCTCGGAGTACGAGCCGGCGACGAACCGGTGGCACGACCACGCCGCGCGCCTCCCGGGCATCGTGGGGAGCGGCGTCGCGCTGGCCTTTGACCGCGATCAGCGCCTCTACATCGCCCGCGGCGGCAAGCAGCGCGACTTCTGGCGCTACGACCTCGCGAAGGAGAAGCTGGAGGTCCTGCCGGCCTTCCCCAACGTCGTCGGCGTCGCGGCCGCGCTCGCCTTCGATCACGATCGCAACCAGGTCTACGCGATCCGGGGCGGCTGGACGCGCGACTTCTGGCGCTTCGACGTCGCCGCCTCGAGCTGGACCAAGTTGACGCGCGTCGGCGGCGAGACCCGCCTCGCCGCCATCGGCCAGAGCACCGGAGCCCTCATGTACTCGGAGGGCAAGGTCTACGCCTGGCCCGACCACCACATCCAGCGCTACGACATCGAGACGGCGACCTGGCTGAATCACGTGCACATGTCCTACGGGCAGCGGCCCTGGTGGGACGGCCAGATGTTCGCGAAGGACCTCGAGACGGACATCTGGATCATCATCCAGGGGATGGGCTCCCGGACCCTGAGCCTGTTCGACCCCAACCGACGCCGCTTCGCCTTCCTCCGCCCGCGCTTGCCGCTGAAGATCTCGGGCGAGGGGAGTCGCGCCTTCATCTTCCCGGTCGACGGGAAGAAGCATCTCTTCGTCTACGCCGCGGCGCAGGGGAATCGCATGCTGCGCGTCGCCCTCGACGAGCTCGAGGAGATCACCACCGCCTCGCCGGCGTCGGACCTCGGCTCCGACTGGGTCACCCTCCACGAGAACTCCGGCTCGAGCCTCGTGCGCCGCTCGGCGCCGAAGCCGGTCCTCGGCGTGATGGGCCGCGGTCCGGACGGCTGGTACTTCGGCCGGCTCAAGAACATCCGCCTCCTCGACGCCGGCCGTAACAAGTGGTCGCCCTACCCGGGCGTCGGCGTCGGCGCGATGTTCGCCGACGGCGTCTGCGCCGCCTACGACGACGAGACCTGGGTCTACGGGATGTCGGGCGGCGGGAACTCGTTCTGGCGCGTCGACCTCCGCGAGATGAAGAGCGAGAAGCTTCCCGACGCGACGCACCCGGCCGGTCTCGGCGCCGGACTCTGCGTCATCGCGGGTCGAGTCCACTCCGTCTTCGGCGGCGGCACCCGGACCTACGGCGTCTACGATCCCATCAACCGGACCTGGCGTCCCGGACCGCCGCTCCCGGAGGCGGCCACCCCCGTCGGCGAACGAGGGGCCGCGATCTTCGCGGTCGAGGATCGCCCCGTCGTCGTCTCGGGCGACCGCGCCTGGCGCCTCGGCGGCGACGGCGTCTGGGTGGAGTTCGCGCGACTGCCCTTCGCGCTCGACGTCGACGGCGGGATGGCCGCTCTCGATCCCGTGACCGGGCTCCTCCATCTCGTCCGCGGCGGCGGGACGCGGGACTATGCGACGCTCGACCCCGCGAAGGGCGAGGTCTCCCGGAGCCTCCTGCCGGACGTCGTCTCGGTCCAGGGTTCCCGCATCCTCGTCGATCGGATCGGCGACCGCCGCGTGCTGGCGATCCACCGCGGCCACGACACCCATGAGATCTTCCTGCGGGATCTCGGACCCAGCCCCCGAGAGGAGGCACGATGACCTCGCGTTCCGAACTCGCGTCCCGCTTCGGACTGGCGCTCGCCGCCGGCGTCGTCGGAGCCTTCCTCCTCGCCGTCGCCGATCTCTACTGGGGCTTCGCCACGGTCAAGATCGCGACGACCTCCGAGGAGAAGGTCCTGATCCTGGCCCACGCGCTCGGCCGTCACCTGCTGGTCGGGCTCGCCTTCGGGTTCGCGCAGTGGCCGCTCCTGGTGCTGCCGCGCGGACGTCGGCTGTTCGATCCGAGACTCCTCGCCTACGCCGCCGGACTCTCCGCGGTCGTGGTGTGGGCGCTCTCCGACCTGCACGAGGGACCGAAGGCGCGACAGTCCTCCATCTGGCCCGCCGTCTTCTGGGGCGTCCGGCTCGCCGTGCCGGCGGCGATCCTCGCCGGGCTCTTCGTCGTGCGACCGCTCGCGAACCGGATGGTCGAGCGCACGCGAATCCGGGCCTTCGGTCTCTTCCTCGCCGTCCTCCTGCTCGCCGGCGCCCTCGGCGCCGCCTGGGCGAACGCGACGCAGCTTCCCGGCCTCTACCCCGGAGTCCACGCGGCGCTCAGCTTCCTCGCGCTCGTCCTCGCCGCGGCGGGCGCCGCGCTGCTCCTGCGACTCCCGTCCATTCGCGGCGATCGCGGCGGACGCCTGGCGCTCATCCTCCTCGCCGCCGTCGTGTTCATCGCGGTGAGCGTGGCCGCGATGCGGCGGCCGGCCTTCTTCCCCGTGAAGGGCGCCGTCTCCTCGCTCGCTCCCGCGACCGTTCCCGCGGCGCGCTGGACCAACCGTTTCTACGATCGCTTCGTCATCGTCCGCGACCTCGACGTCGAGGACGTGGCCGAGTGGGTCCGCCGCCAGCAGGAAGCCGGGAACCTCGACGTGGAGGAGGTCCTGAGCAAGATCCCCGGCCGCTCGGACCTCAACGTCCTCTTCATCTCCCTCGACACGGTCCGTTTCGACCACACCGGAATCGGCGGCTACACGCGCCGCAACACGACGCCCAACCTCGACCGCCTCGTGCGGGAGGAAGGCGCCTTCGACTTCCAGCAGGCCTACACGCCCTATCCCACGAGCAACTACGCCTACTCGTCGGTCTTCACCGCCTTCTACCCCGGCGCGACGCCGCTCCACGACTACCGCCTGAACAACGCGGACGACTGGACCTTCCCGCCGCTCGTCCACTTCCCGGAGCTGCTCTCGAAGAAGGGTCTCCGCTCCACGGCGGTGACGGCCTTCGCCCGTCCGGACATCGAGAACACGCGCTACTTCGGGAAGCTCCGCGAGGGCTTCGACGCCTTCAATCCGGACCAGACCTTCACCCGCAAGATGGAGGGGCCGGAGATCACCGAATCGGTGATCAAGCAGATCCGCAATCGCGATTCGCGTCGCTTCTTCCTCTTCGCCCAGTACTTCGAGGCCCACGACCCCTACCAGGAGCACGAGGAGTTCGGCTTCGGGAGCGACAAGATCGCCCGCTACGACTCCGAGGTCGCGGCGGTCGACCGCGAGCTCGGCCGGGTCATGGAGGAGCTGAAGCGGCTCGGCCTCTGGGACTCGACGATCATCGCCGTCTTCGCCGATCACGGCGAGGGCCTCGGCGATCACGGCTTCCAGACCCACAACACCTCCCTCTACGAGGCCGAGGTCCGCGTCCCGATGGTCCTCCGCGTGCCGGGGCTGCCCGGTCGTCGGGTGGATGCCGCGGTGTCGCTCATCGATCTCATGCCGACGGTGGCGAAGATCCTCGGGGTCGAGGATCCGGTGCAGCGCATGGGCGGCGGAATCGTGCCCTGGATGCTCGGCTACGAGAACCTCCCCGAGCGGACGCTCTTCTCGCAGGTGTTCGTCGACCAGCAGACGATCGGAATCGCCGAGACGCGCTGCGTGATCTACGACCGGCACAAGCTCATCGAACGGGTGCTCTCGCCGCAGAGCGACTACGAGCTCTACGACCTCCGGCAGGATCCCGAGGAGTCTCGGAACCTCTTCCGCCCGGAAGGGGGCCCGGCCATCCAGGCGCGCCTGCTCGGCTTCCTGCATCAGAAGGTCGAACTCGTGCGCTCGATCGCCGGCGACAGCCGGGACGCCGATCCTCTCGCCGCCCTGCGTGAGGACCTCGAGGCCGGACTCGCCCGGCTGGCGGCGGAGGACGAGAAGGAGCGTCGCGCCGGCGCGGTGAACCTGCGTGAGGCGCTGCTCAACCGCTACGACGAGCTCACCGAGCTGGCGCGCCGGCTGGATCCCGAGTTCCTCGCCGAGGTGAACGCGCGCGTGCTCGCCGCGGCCGAGGCCCAGCTTCCGGGGTGGAACCACGAACTCCTTCGCGTGATCGGCCTGCTCGGACGCCCGGAGAGCGCCGACTACTGCCGGAAGCTCCTCCGGGACGAACGCGAGCACATCCGCTACGCGGCCGCGCTGACGCTCGTGCGTCTCGGCCCCGAGGCGGCGCGCGACGCGCTGCCGCTGCTGCGCGAGTTCGTCGCGCGCGAATCCGACCCGGTCGCGCGCTTCGATGCCGTCATGGCGCTGTCCCGCGCCGGCGTTCACGAGGGACTCGCGCTCTACGCGCCGATCCTCCGCGGCGACTCGACCTGGGAGGTCGCGCCGATCCTCACCGCGCTCGCCGCGGCGGCCGATCCGGCCGGTCTCGAGCTCATGGGCGATCGGCTCGGCAACAACGAGTACCTCGACTACACGACCCGCGTCCTGCTGCTCGACTACGCCGCCGCTTGCCCCGGCGAAGCGGCCGATCGGGTGTGCCTGGCCCTCGGGGCGGATTCCGACTCCGGCATCCGGGAGCGCAGCGTCGACCTCCTCGCGGCTCGCCACGGCCCGGAGCGCGCGGAGACGATGCGCGCCCACTACGAGCTCGAGCGCGAGGCGCGGACGGCGCTCAGCGACGGACAGGCCGAGATCTCCTCGGGCGTCCTCGAGAACTACGTGAAGACGGTCAACCCGATCCCCGCCCGCGTCTTCCTGTCTCTCGCGCGCTCCTGGCTCGGAGTGCCCGGAGACCATCGCGAGGACGTCGCGCGGGCGCTCCGCGGCGCGCGGGATCTCGGCGAGGAGCCGGAGAGCGCCGCCGCGACCCGGATGCTCGAGCATCTCGACGAACTCAAGTGGTTCTACGAGCGGCCCGAGTTGAAGGCGGAGGTGAAGGCGGTCTACGTGCCGACCACGCTCCGTCGGAACCGTTGCTACGGCGTGCAGATCGAGCTGACGAACACGAGTGATCGCTACTGGACGGGCGGCCGCTGGAACTTCGGGCTCGTCCTGCGGGCGAAGATCGTCGACGCCGACGGCAAGGTCCTGCCCGGCGTGCGGAACATCGACAACCCGTTGCCGGTCGCCGGCATCGCGCCCGGAGAGACCGTCCGCGTGATCGTCATGGGCCACGCCCCGAGCGGCCGCTGGACCCAGGGTCGGATCGCGATCGCCCTCACGCAGCGGAACAACGGCAAGCTGAGCGACGAGAGCGATTTCATCGCGGTGCTCGACCGGACCTTCGATCCCCGCTGATCAGCGCCGGCTGTAGACGAGGGCGTCGGCCGTCACCCCGACCGGACCTTCCCAAACGAGGTGGTACTCCTCGCCGGGGCGGGGGCGGCGGCGGAAGGCGACCTCGACGCTCGCCGACTGGAACGAGCCGTCGAAGTCGATCCGCCCCAGCGCGGTCTCCCCGCGGTAGAGGATGATCGCGCCCTTCGCGGCGCGGTCGACCCGCGCCCAGAGCCAGACCCGGGATGCGTCGGGAGAGAGCCGACCCCGGGCTCGATGGGGCCCGTCCGCCCGGAAGCCGATGAGAGGCCGGGTGGCCTGGACGGCGCCCTCGGGGAGGGCGAGGATCGCCAGGAGCCGCGCTTCGCTCCCGCGTCGTCCCGTCGCCGCGAAGCGCACGGCCAGCGAGTTGCTGTCACGACGGAGCCCGTCCGCGACGGTGTCGCCCGCCCAGACCCACGCCGTGGGCGCGGCGTCGAGCACGGCGGTGTCGATCGGGTCGTCGGCGGAGTTGAGCCGGGCCTGGAAGGTGACGCTCTCCGCGCCGAGCCCCTCGTCCTCCCGCGGTCGGAACAGGACCGCGATCCGGCTCGCACCGGCCGCCGGCGAGTCGAACCGGACGACCCGGTCGGTCCATCCGAAGTCCTCGCCCGCGGAGTCCGCGAGCCGGCCGGGGAGGACCGGGCTGCCGACGAGATGGGGATACGACAGGAGCTCCCGCAGCACGACCGGAGTGCGGCGGTCGTTGCGCATCGCCAGGCCGGCGAGGACCGGCACGGCGGCCGGCGAGTCCCACTCGCGGAGAAGGGCGGAGGCCCGTCGGCTCACGCGAGGTGAGGCCTTGGCGATCGCGGCCGCCAGTCCCGCGGCCGCCTCGCGCCCGTCGAGCCGGCGAAGCGCGTCGATCGCGACGAGCATTCCCGCGTCATCGTGCGCGAGGTGGGACACGAAGAGGTCGAGCACGCCCACCGCCTGTGCGCCGCGGGCGTTCACCAGGGCGCGGATGGCCCCCGGTCGGTCGACGGAGAGGTGCGGGTCGAGGACGATCCGGACGAGGTCGCGAAGCGCGGCCTCGTCTCCCTGCTCCGCGAGCGCGAGGGTCCGCGCGGCGAGGAGTCGGTCCTCGCCGGGCCCGATCTCGATCGCGCGAAGCGCGCGGCCGGCGGCTTCGTCGCGAGAGCGTCCGAGGGCCGAGATGAAGGCGAGTCGGTCCGAGAGGGAGGTCAGCCCGGCGTATCCCGAGGTCGCCAGGTCGATGCCCTCGTCCGTCGCCCCGATGGCGACCATGACGGCGCCCGCGAGCGCGGCGACACGCGGCCGGCGGTGGGAGAGGAGCGGGCGGAGACTCGCGGCGTCCTCGGACGTCGCCACCCGGGCGAGGAGGCGGAGGGCGCCGCAGATCGCGTCCTCTTCGCCCGTCCCGATCGTGCCCATCGCGATGCTCCGGGCGGCGGCCGGATCGCGATCGGCGAGGATCCGCGCCCGGGCGACGTCGAGATTCGCCCCTTCGACCGGGGGTCGCGCGGCGGGGTCGTCTCGCCAGCCGCGCAGGGCCTCGTCGCGGTAGGCGAGGAATCCGTCGAGGACGCCCAGCAGGCGACGCGCGCGGGCGACATCGTCCGTCTCGATCCACGCGCCCTCGGCCGTGCGCGCGAACACCGTCGTCGTTCCGGCCGCGCGCAGCAGTCGCGCGTCCGAGGTGCGGAGCGAACGTGCCGCCGCCTCGCCCTCGGGGTCCAGGATCTCGGCGATCGCGGTGCCGGGGGCCTCGACGGCGCCGAGGACGCAGGACGCGAGAGAACGACCCATCGAGGTCGCCGGTACCGTGCCGAAGGCGAGGTCGGTGAGCGTCGCGCCGACGTCGAGCGTGTCGACCGGGCCCTTCACCCGCCGAGCGGCGACGCCGGGAACGCGGATCATGAGGGGAACGCGCAGAGCCCGATCGTCGACGCGCGGATCGGGATCCACGCGTTCCGCGCGCGGGGCCGGGAGACCGCAGGTCCCGACGACGACCACGATCGTGCGGTCGGCGCGTCCGTCCGCCTCGAGCCCCCCGAGGAGCTCTCCGACGGCGCGGTCGATGAGGGTCAGGGAGGCCCGGTAGTGGTCCTCGGGACGCGAACCCGACGTGATGCCGGGGTGGTAGTTCGCCGGCGGGTCGCAGAAGGGCAGGTGGACCCAGCCGAAGGTGCGCAGGCTCTCGAGCCGGGCCCCGTCGACGCGATCCACGAGCGCGCCGAGCTTGTCGGTTCCGCTTCCGTACTCCCACCACGACCCCGTCACGCCGAAGTCGCCGCGCTGGGGTCCGATCTCGAGGCTGTCCGTCTCGAGGAGTCGCTTCGTCGCGAAACACCACGCGCGGTGGCCGCCGCGCTCGAACTCCTCCGTGAGGAGGGTCCCGGCCGAAACCGCGCGCGCGGCGGCCAGGGCGGACGGCGCCTGACCACAGAGCAGCGCGTGGAGGCCCACGAGCGGGTGCGGCGAGACCGCGAAGGCCTCCTCGAAGACGACGGCCTCTCGCGAGAATCGATCGAGGTTCGGCGTCGCGCTGTCCGCGCCTCCGGCCGCGATCCGCTCCGGCTGGACGGAGGAGAGCGTCACCAGCAGGACGTCGAGCCCCTTGCGGTCGGGGTCCTTGGCGAGCCAGGCCTCGCGGATCGCGGCGTCGGCGGGCCGGCCCCGCTCGCGAACGGCGGAGACTTGCGCCGCGACGGGGAGGGACGACGCGACGAGGACGAGGACGAGACTGAGGACGGGGCTGAGACGATGCACGCGGCGGATCCGATGGGGAATCGAGGGCGCGCGTTCCGGTCCGCGCGACGTTATGCTCGGCCGGACGGCCGGGTCCGTATTTCTCGCATACCTCGCGACGTTTTTCACCTGCGGACCCCGCCCCGCTCACAAACGCAGGACGCCCGAGGGCGTCGGGAAGGCCGACCATGTCGCGAAGCGATCTCGCCGAGTCCGTGACCGCGCTGGCCGAGGTCATGACGCGGCTGCGCCGCGAGTGCCCCTGGGACCGGGTGCAGACCCACGCCTCGCTCCGCCGCTACCTGCTCGAGGAGGCCTACGAGGTCCTCGAGGCGCTCGACGCCGACGACCCGGAGGCCCTGCGGGGCGAACTCGGCGACCTGCTCTTCCAGATCTGGTTCCACGCGGAGATCGCGTCCGAGCCGCGGGGCCTGGGTTTCGACCTCGTCGAGGTCCTCGACGGCGTCCGGGAGAAGCTGGTGCGCCGCCATCCCCACGTCTTCGCGGCGGAGGAGGCCGCGAGCGGAGAGGAGGTGCAGCGCAACTGGGAGCGCCGCAAGCTCGACGAGGGACGACGCTCCCGGCTCGACGGCATCCCCGCCGCCCTGCCGGCGCTCCTCCGGGCCCACACGCTCCAGCGCAAGGCGGCCGCGGTCGGCTTCGACTGGCCCGACGTGGAGGGTGCGATCGCCAAGACCCGCGAGGAACTCGAGGAGTTCCTCGAGGCCCGACGCGAGTCCGCGGGGGACGAGGTCGGCCGCCGCCGCGTGGAGGCGGAGCTCGGCGACCTCTTCTTCTCGCTCGTCAACGTGGCGCGCAAGCTCGACCTCGACGCGGAGGCCGCCCTGCTCGGCACCTGCCGGACCTTCGCGCGCCGCTTCGCGCACGTCGAGCGCGGCGCGGCGGAGTCCGGTCGCGACCTCGAGGATCTCGATCTCGCCGAGATGGACGCGCTCTGGGACGCGGCGAAGCGCGCGGAGTAGTGCGTCAGTCGCCCGGCAGGACGAAGGGCTTGCGGTACGCGCGCGTGAGCAGCGGGGCCGCGTCCTCGCGATTCCGGATGGTCTCCGTGCCCGGGTCGATCGCGAGCTCGGGACCGAGCGTGAGCGGGGTCTTCGCGAGGTCGATCCCGTTCGCCGCGAGGTGGCCGCGCTGGCGGGCCTCCGCCTCCGAGAGGGCGGCGTCCCGGCCGAGCGCCTTCACGATCTCCTCCGGGCTCGCCGCCGCACCCAGCCGGTGCGAGATCGCGCCGAGGTGACACAGAGCGCTCGAGAGGTGGCCCTGCTCGACGTCGCCGTTCAGCCGCGCCGGGTCGTCGGCGCGGATCGCGTCCACGAAGTTCGCGTAGTGATCGCCGCCTCCGCGGAAGCGACGGATCTCCTTCCCCTCGGCGTCGAGGGCCCGGGCGCTGGCGTAGCCGTCGACGACGACGCGACCGCGCTCGCAGTGGATGACGGCGCCGATGCGCGCGCCGTCGAAGTCGTCCATCGTCCACTTGCCGGCGCGCTCGGCCGCGTCGCGGGGGAGTCCGCGCACCTCGAAGAGGATGGGCGCCGGGCCCTGCGCGAAGCGGATGATCTGGGTGTTCGGCGTCTCGCCGTCGTCGGTGTCGCCGAAGCGACCGCCCACGCTGCGGACGGACGAGGGGAGGGCCGGGTCGCCGAGGAAGCGACGGCAGATGTCGATCTGATGGATGCCCTGGTTGCCGAGGTCGCCGTTGCCGGTGTCCCAGACCCAGTGCCAGTCGTAGTGGAACTGCGCGCGCCGCGGCGCCGCTTTCGCCGCGGGCCCGCACCAGAGGTCGAGGTCGACCGTCGCCGGCGGCTCCGGCGCCCGCTCCACCTTCCCGATCGGGCGGCGGGGCTTGTAGCAGAGACCCCGCGCGACGGTCACCGCGCCGAGGGCTCCGGAACGCACGAACTCGACCGCCTCGGCGATCGCCGGGTTGGAGCGGATCTGCGTGCCGGCCTGGACGCAGCGCTTCGAGGCCCGCGCGGCCGCGACCAGCGCGCGCCCCTCGCGGACGTTGTGGGACACGGGCTTCTCGACGTAGACGTGCTTTCCGGCGCGGCAGGCCTCGATCGCCATGAGGGCGTGCCAGTGATTCGGCGTGGCGATCGTGATCGCGTCGAGATCCTTCCGCTCGAGGAGGCGGCGGTAGTCGGTCTCGGCCGCGAGCTTCTCGCCGCGCGCGGCGAAGGCCGCGACCTCGCGGTCGAGGAAGGCGCGGTCGGCGTCGCAGACCGCGACGACCTCGACGTCCTTCAGGCGGTGGAGGCCCCCGATGTGGTCGCGGCCCCGCGAGCGGATGCCGATCACCGCCACGCGCAACGCCTCGTTCGGCGAGCCCCGCCGCGTCGGGCGGCCGGGAAGGTAGTAGAGGGCGGGAGCCAGCGCGGCCGCCCGCAGGAAGTCTCGGCGCGTCGTCGCCATCGGTCGCTCTCCTCCCGGCGTCTCGAGGGTGAACGGGATCAGTCCCCGTACTCGGCCTTCAGCTCCGCGAGCTTCTTCTCGAGCGCGCCCTTCGCGACCGGATCCGTCGCGGCCGCGACGGGCGGACGGAGCAGGGCCAGCGCTTCATCGGGGCGGCCGTCCTTCACGAGGAGGTCGACGCGGTCGAGCTCGACCGCCGCGCGCTGGCGCGGGTCCGTCAGGCGCGGCGCCTCCTTTCCGAGAAGCTCGAGGACCGCCGCGTCGCCCTCGAGGCGCGCCAGGTGTCGTTGCGCGAGCTGCAGCGCCTCGAAGCGGAAGGCGTCGGCCTCCGGGGCCGCGAGGAGCGCGCGCGTGAGCGTGTAGGCGTCGTCGGGCATGTCCGCGTAGGCGGCGCGCGCGACCTCCCAGCCGAGCGGGACGCGGGCGATCGCGCCCGGGTAGTCGCCGGCGTAGCCGCGGTAGATCTCGAGGAGCTCGTCGCCGGGTGCGCCGCGGCCGATCCGGCGGCGGAGATCGATCTCGCGCCGGTGGCGCGTGTTCCGGTCGAGGCCGAGCTTCCGCGCCGCGACCTGCGTCAGCCGGGCCGCGACGGCCTTCTCGACGTCGGCGGAGACCGTTCCCGCGCCGCGACGGCGCGCGTCGCGCGCGTGGAGCCAGGCCTTCTCGTAGTCGCCGAGCGCGACCAGACCGGCGACGAGGGCCGGACGGAGATCCGCGACGAGCTCGCTCTCGGGGTGGAAGAAGGCGAGCCGTTCGGCGTAGAAGCGCCGCTCGAGCGGCGAGGCGTCGCGATCGAGGCGCGGCAGGATCGTCTCGAGGAGCGTGCGGGCCGCGGGGTGCAGCGGTCGCGAGGCGATGAAGCGGTCCGCGAGGCCGCGGCTGCGCGCGTCGAGCGGCGTCCCGGCCGGCGGCAGCGAGCTCGTGGCGCGGAGACCGTCGCGGTCGGCGTCGCGTCGTGCGCGTTCCCAGTCCGCGAGGCGCGGCTCGTAGGTCGCGCGGTCCTTCGCGGGGAGCACCTTTCCGAGCCGATCCCAGGCCTCGCGGGCGCGGGCGGGATCGCCCCATTCGGCCGCGAGGGCCGCGGCCTCCATCTCGAGCGCGGCGCGTCGATCCTCGCGCGGCTCGTCCGCCGCGATCGCGAGGAGGGCGGCGATGCGCGCGGCGACGTCGCCGTTGCGGGAGTGCACGTCCGGCAGGAGACGGCGCGCCGTCGTCGCGACGGCGAGGTCGGCGTACTCCCGCGCGAAATCGTGGATGCGGTCGACGAGGTCGACGGCGGCGGGCCAGGGATCCGGGAGCTCCTCGCGCGGGCGACGGTCGAGCGGTCCGAGGGACTCGGCCGCGAGGCGGATCGCTTCGAGTTCCTGGCGCGCGCGCTCGACGCGGGAGCGCTGATCGGCGTCCTGCGCGACGAGGGCGAGCGGAAGCGCGAGCAGCGCGGCGAACGCGAGGAGGGGCGCGGAAGCTCGGAACACCGGGGTTCCTCCGGACGGAAGGTCCGCGGCGCTCGCGACGATGCGTCGCGGCCGGAGCGGACGGGAGATCG
Organism: Planctomycetota bacterium; assembly: GCA_041402125.1. Lineage (GTDB taxonomy): Bacteria > Planctomycetota > DRQF01 > JAWKSY01. Next base: position 1,758 of record JAWKSY010000031.1, on the reverse strand, counting down.
GGACGCGGCGATCGCGCCGGAGCGGCTCGTCGCGCGCGGACCCGGATCGTATCAGGTCGCGACGGGATGCGAGAGTCCTCGACGCTCCCGCGTGCGGATGCATGCGACGGCATGTCCTTCCGGTGCCGCGGCGCGGAGGATACCATCCGGCCTTCGAATCATGATGACGCGCGTGAAACACTTCCTCCGCCGGCTGCGGCGCCTCACCGATCGCGATCTCGAAGGTCGCGGCGAGGTGGCGCGCTCGGTCTCCGCCGAGACGCAATCGCTCGTGGGCGCGCTGCGCCGCGGCGGGGCGGAGGCGGCGACCGAACGGGTCGCGGCCGCGCTTCTCCTGCTCGAGGAGCTGCCGGGGAGATTCCACGAGATCGACGACCGCTACGGTCTGCTCGTCGGACCGCTCGAGCAGCTCTTCCGCTGCGCCTCCGAGCTCGCGGAGGATCTGGCCGGCGAGGACGCGCACGACGAGCGGGACGAGTTCCTCGAGCGACTCTTCGGGCTCTGGACGGAGGACGAGACCGGCTTTCTGGCCGGGCTCGGCGAGGCCCTGATGGACTGCGTGGTGGACGAGCGCGCGACCGAACGGGTCGAGCGGCTCTGTCACCACTTCCTCCGCGACGCTCCCGTCGTCTTCCCCGCCGCGCCCGGTCGGAAGCTCGACCTGCACCGCTCGATCCTCGAGGCCGACCGCTACCGCGTCGAGCGGATCCAGGGCGAGCTCCTCGCCCGCCGCGGGCGGCACGAGTACGCGATCACCGTGGCCGCGGCCCACCGCCGCCGGACGGGTGACGCCGTCGATCTCCTGCGCGTGCTCGTGCGGGCGGGACGTCACGGCGAGGCCCTCGAGGCCGGACGGCGCGCGCTGCGCGATCCCTCCACGCCGCGCCGCGGCGAGGTCGATCGCCTCTACCGCCAGCTCCTCGAGCGCTCCGACTCGAGCGCGATCCTCGCCCGGGAACTCGACGAGTTCGTGCGCGAGCCGACCTGGGACCGCTGGACTCGACTCCGCGAGTTCCTGCCCGAATCGAGCCGGGCCGAGAGCATCCGCGCCGCGCTCGGCGAGGCCGAGAAGGCCGGACGCAACCCGACGCTCGTCTTCGAGCTCTACCTCGTCGAGGGCTACATCCTCGAGGCGGACGGGCTCGCCACGACGCATCCGATCGACGCCCACACGCTGGCGACGGCGGCGGAGTCCGTGATGGACCGTCACCCGGACCGCGCCGCGGGCTGGCTGCTCATGGCGGCGCACCGCCTCGTGAAGCGGCCGCACGCGACGCACTACGAGGTCGCGGCCGACTGGCTCGACTCGGTCCGCGACGCGGCGGAGGCGACGGGCCAGTCCGAGGCCTTCGGCCGGGCGATCGGCGCCTTCCGCGACCTCTATCGCCGGCGCCCCGCGCTGCTGCGCGCGCTCGACGCGCGCGGACTGCACTGATCCGATCCGCGGCCGAGGGCCGGCGTCCGTCGCCGGACGCCGCCGCGATCAGGAGACGGTGAGCCGGGTGAGCTCGTCGCGATCATCGTCGTCGGCGGCGCGGTTCCACTTCTCGTGGCCGCAGATCTCGCAACGATGCAGGATCATGAAGCCGCGCCGCGCGTCGGGGCGCGCCGTGACCGGATGCATGGCGCCGCCGCAATCCGCGGCCCGGTCCCCGGGGTTGCGGTCGACGTGGAGGGACGTCAGGCAGGAGGGGCAGTGATTCGTGTAGCCGTCGCCGCGGACCTCGAGACCGCAGGCCACGCAGGCGAAGGTCTCGC
>JAWKSY010000030.1:0-19153 GCA_041402125.1 Planctomycetota bacterium | reverse complement strand
GCGAACGCGCCCGAGGTCGTGCGGAAATACTTCTCCTTCGGCGCCGGACCGCGCGCGGCCCAGGCCCTCGTGATGGGAGCGAAGGCCCTCGCGATGATGCGCGGCGAGACGCGCCCGACGGCGCAGGACGTGCGCGACCTCGTCTCGCCCGTCATGCGGCACCGCGTGGTGCTCAACTTCCTCGGCGCGGCCGACGCGGTCAGCGTGGACGAGATGCTCGCCGAGCTCGTCGCGTCCGTGCCGGCGCCCGACGGCTGGACGCCTCCGATCGCGGCCCGCCCCGGCCTCTGGACGCGCCTCGTCGCCGCCCTGAAGCGCTGAGCGGATCCCCGGTGCCCTCCCCCACCCGGACCGGTTCGTCGGACGGTGCCCCGTCCGACGCGGACGAGCGTCGGCTCGCGGAGCGTCGCGAGCTGCGCGCGAAGATCCTCCACCTCGCCCTGCCGCTCATCGGCGCCAACTTCGCGCAGACCGCGCTCTCGGTCACCGACACCGCGATGGTCGGGCGGCTCGGCGCAAAGCAGCTCGCGGCGATGGGGCCGCCGAACGTCTTCTTCCTCGTCCTCTTTCTCACGACCTCGGCGACCTTCATGGGCGTCCAGGCCCTCACCGCGCGGCGCTTCGGCGAGGACCGGCCGCAGGAGTGCGGCAAGATCCTCGACAACGGACTCGTGCTGGCCTTCGCGATCGGGATCGGCGCCGGGCTCCTCGGCCTCTTCCTCGCGCCGCCGCTCTGCTCGCTGCTGGTGCGCGACCCCGAGGTGGCGCGCCTCTCGTCCGAGTACCTCATCGTCCGCTGGGGCGGCGTCGTCACGCTCACGACGCTCTGGGTGCTGAAGGGCTACTACTTCGGGCTCGGCATCACGCGCATCGACCTCTGGATCTCCCTCGGGATGAACCTGGTCAACATCTTCCTGAACTGGGTGCTGCTCTTCGGCAACCTCGGCTCGCCCGCCTTCGGCCTCGCGGGCGCGGCCTGGGCGAGCGTCGCCTCGACGGGCATGGCCGCCATCATCTACCTCTGGCACGCCTCCGGCGCGGCGCGCCGCGAGCGCTTCGGCCACCTCCGACTCGCGGGAATCGAGACCGAGCGGATGATGGCGATCGTCCGCCTCTCCGCCCCCCGCGCGATGGCCGGGCTCGCCTTCGGCGGCTCGATCCTCTTCTTCAAGCTGATCGCCGACCACGCGAGCGAGGCCGGCCTCGCCGCCTCCACCGCGATCTGGCGCTTCACGGGCGTCGCCGTCCTCGCCTCGATCGCGATCGGCAGCGCCGCCGCCTCCCTCGTCGGTCACGAGCTCGGCGCGGGCCGGCCGGAGCGCGCGGAGGTCGTGGCGCGCGAGGCGACGCGGATCGGGATGATGATCTCGGCCGCGATCGGCCTCGTCGTCGTCGCGATGCCCGACCTCGTGATGCGGATCTTCAGCGAGGACCCGGCCGTCATCTCCGCCGGCGCGCCCGGCCTCCGCCTCATCGCCGTCTTCCTCTTCGTCGACGCGGGGGGCATCATCCTCGCCCGCGTCCTCTCCTCCGCCGGCTGCGTGCTCTACGTGATGACGATGGAGTTCCTCGTCAGCCTCGTCCTCATGCTCGGCGCCGCCTTCTACCTCGTCCGCCACCACCCCGACAACCTCGCCGCGGTCTGGCTCTCCTGGGCGGTCTACATGGTCGGCTGGTACCTCGCGATGGCGCTCAAGTTCGGCGCCGGCGGCTGGAAGCGCGTCCGCATCTGACCTCGTAGCGGTCAGCGCAGGCGGATCTCGGCGCCGTCCTCCGCGACGAAGGCCGACCGCGCGCCGCCCTTCGTCGACTCCGCCTCGTAACGCTGCCCCTCGTCGAGCCAGGTGACGTCGAGCCAACCCTCTCCGTCGGCGCGGAAGGGCGGGAAGGACCGAAGCTCGGGCGGATCGCCCTCCTCGAAGACGTTGAGGCGGAAATCGGCCGCCGGTTCACCGTCCGCTCCGATCACCCGCACCCGCCGCGTCGGGTTCCGCGGCCGGAGCTCGAGCTGGAGCGCAACGGAACGCTCGACCTCCGACCCGCGCGATCGGGCGAAGGCCCGGCCTTCGGCCTCGTCGACGCGAGCGATCACGTCGCCGGCGAAGGGTGACCTCAGGAGGAAGCGCCCCTCCTCGTCCGTCGTCGCCCGCAGTCGCTTCGTGGCCCAGGCGAGTTCGGCCCCTCTCGAGCGCGAGATTCCGACGCCGCCCGCGACGCCTCCCGGGAAGAGCTCTCCCGTCCGGAGACTGCGGCGGCACTCGACGTCGACGAGAGCTCCCGCGACCGGCGACCCCGCCTCGTCGAGGAGAACCCCGGAGATCGTCGGCGCCGGCCGAAGCGCGAAGTCGACCACGCACACTGCGCCGAGCTTCACCTCGAGCTCGCGAATCTCCGGACGCACCGCGGACCCGGCGGCGGCGACGACGAAGTACCGGGCGGCGAAGGGCACCGGAATGTCCGTCCATTCGTTCCGGGCCACGAACCCGGTCCAGTCGAAGTCCCGCCGCGGATCGACGGCGGCCGCCTCGACGAAGCGGCGGCGATGGTCGCGGGGCGTGTGGACGTTCCCCGTCCATCCTGCGCGCACGCCCGGCGGCGGCACGAACTTGCGCTGGACATCGAGGGTCGCCGGTTCGGAGGGCTCCGGCGGTGGCGAGACGCGCGCGCGCACGACGCCGAAGGCCTCGACCGTGAGGATCAGATTCCCGGCGAAATCGCCGATGTCTTCCACCGCCCCGCCCACGACGCGGACCGTTCGCCGAGGATCGTCCGCCACCAGGCTCCCCGCGATCTCGAGCTTCGCGCCGTCGGCCTCGCGCACGAGCGCCGCGAGGGCGGGAGAGTTGACGTTCGACCCCCAGATCTCCAGCGCGAGCTCGCCGCCGCGCGCACCCGACGCCTTCAGCCGGAGCACCGCGGAGCCGATCCGGACGGCGACGCCGGTGAGGCGATCGCGCGCCTCGATCTCGAACTCGTTCCGGAACTCGTCGTCCTCGTCCGGATCCGGCGCGCTCGGCGAGCTCCGCACCGCCTCGCGAGCCGCGCTTCCTCCGGACAGAGTCGACGCCGGCGCGTCCGGCTCCCGGAGCGGCCGGTCCGCTTCTCCCGATTCGCCGTACCACCGCCACGCCCCTAAGATGACGAGGAACGCGAGGGCCGCCGCCGCGAGCAGGGAGCGAGTCATGGGGCCTTCCTCCGGGAGCCCATCCTGCCCCCGACCCGCTTCGGCCTCGAAACGAAATCCCCGCCCGTCCGGCCCGAAGACCGGACCCCGAGAAGGAGAACCGAATGATCCTCACCACGACCCCCAGCATCGAAGGCCAGTCCATCCAGCGCTACTGCGGCATCGTCACCGGCGAGGCCATCCTCGGCGCGAACTTCATGAAGGACATCTTCGCCGGCATCCGCGATATCGTCGGCGGCCGCTCCGCCACCTACGAACGCGAGCTCCAGGAGGCGCGCCGGATCGCCCTCGAGGAACTCGAGCAGCGGGCCATGGGCCTCGGCGCGAACGCCGTCGTCTCGATCGACCTCGACTACGAGGTCCTCGGCCAGGGCAACGGCATGCTCATGGTCGCCGTCAGCGGGACCGCCGTGATCGTCGAGTGACCCCCGGGGCCCCCCGACCGCCCGGTCGGGGACATTTCGGCCCGTGCCGCCCCCGAACCCCCGCCCCGCGAACGACTTGAGTCCCCCCCGGGTCGCCTTGACCGGCTCGGGGGCCCTTCGTAACCTGTCGCTCGCGGCGCGCACACCTCTCTACCCCGGTGCTCGCGGCGAAAACGACTTTCGAGTCACCCGGGGCGTGGCGCAGCCTGGCTAGCGCGCTTGAATGGGGTTCAAGAGGTCGGAGGTTCGAATCCTCTCGCCCCGACTCGATCACGAAGGCCCGCGGTCGCTCCGGCGACCGCGGGCCTTCTTCTTGTCGACCTGATTCGGCGGTCGCGCGCTGGACGAGCCATCCGAAGTCGTCATAGGCTGACGGAGAGATTCCGGTTCGCGAGACACCGAGGAGAGGCCGTGCCCGACCATCCGGATTCGACTCCGACGAGACCGACTGACGACGATGATGGCCGACCGACGGCGGCCGACGAGACGATTCGAGTCTGGGACGAGACCGTCGACATCTCCGACGCGACCGTCGTCGGGGGCGCAATGCCGTCGGGACCGACCGAGACAGGGACGTCGATCGGGCGCTACCGACTGATCCGAGAGCTCGGCGAGGGCGGACAGGGGCAGGTCTTCCTCGCGGAGGACCGCGAGCTGCATCGCCAGGTCGCGTTCAAGATCCTCGGCCGGGCCGCGAGCGCGTCGGAGATGGCCCGGCTGCGATTCCGGCGAGAGGCCGAGATCGCGTCGCGCCTGAATCACCCTCACATCTGCACGATCTACGAGTTCGGCGAGGTCGAGGGCCTCCCCTTCATGGCGATGGAGTACGTCGAGGGGGAGTCGCTCAGCGAGCGGATCAAGCGGGTCGCCGCCGATCCGAGCGCGAGCCGGACCGGATTGAGACTGGGTCCATCCCGCGATTCCGACGCGGCTCGTGCCGCGAGCCGATCGCGGAGCGGAGGGAGCCTGGGCGTCGCGCGTTTCATCGAAACGGTGGCGCGCGCCCTCCATGCGGCGCACGAGGCAGGACTCGTGCACCGCGACATCAAGTCCGGCAACATCATGATCGACCGCGAAGGTCAGCCCGTCATTCTCGACTTCGGCCTCGCCCGAGGGACCGACAGCGACACGCACACGCTGACGCGGTCGGGCGACATCCTCGGGACCCCGGCCTACATGGCGCCGGAACAGATCACGCAAGGAGGACGACACGCCGACCATCGTTCCGACGTGTTCGCGCTCGGCGTCGTGCTCTACGAGTGTCTCACGCTACGACGCCCCTTCGATGGGCACTCGCTCGAAGCCCTCTACCAGGCGATCGTCGGCAAGGAGCCGCTTGCCCCCCGCCGGATCGATCCGTCCGTGCCGCGCGATCTCGAGATCGTCGTCCAGACCGCGCTCGACAAGGACCGCAGCCGGCGCTATCAGTCGGCGTTCGACCTGGCCGAGGATCTCCGCCGGGTCCGCGAGCACGAGCCGATTCTCGCCCGTCCGGCCGGCCTCGTCCTTCGCCTTCGAAGGTGGGCCCAACGCAAGCCCGCGATCGCGGCGCTCCTCGTCGTGATGGCGATCGCCATTCCGACCATCGCGGCCCTCACGACCCGTCACTTCGCCATGCTCCCGCAGGTTCGCCTCCAGGAGGCGGCCGAGCGCCGGCAGAAGGTCGAGAACGAACTCACGACCGCCATCGCGTTGATCGCCCCCGGCGACACGGAGGGCGGCGCCCGTCACCTCGAAGCGGCTCTTCGCCTCGACCCCGACTCGGTCGAGGCACTCGGCATGCTCGTCTACGCGAGGATGCAGAAGGATCCTCCGGAAGCTCTGAAGATCCTGGAGGCACATCGCGAGCTTGCACAACGTCATTCTTCCCTCGGGGCACTGCGCGCGCGGGTGCTCCGACGCCTCGGGCGGGATGAGGAAGCGAGCCGCATCAAGGTGGATGCTCCCGCGAATCACGTGGACTGGTATCTCCAGGGTTGCGCGGCCCTCGATGCGGGCGCCGCGGGCGAAGCCGGCGGCTACGCGGACGCACTCACCGCCTTCTTCAATGCGGCCGTGACGTCGCCGGTGAGGCGCACCGCCTACTACTTCCAGATCGCCTTCGCCATCCACGGCCTCGGCGGCGCCGCCGACCCGGAACTCTCCGCTCTCGCGATCGAAGCGTTGACGAACGATCGTCCGGAGGACCCGGAAGCCTGGTACTTCGCCGGGGTCATCGCCCGGACGATGGATCTCGAGCGGTCGATCGAGCTCAATCGGCGCGCGCTCGCCATCCGTCCCGATCCGCGGTACTTCCAGAACCTCGGCGCCGCGCTCCAGAGCCTCGAGCGCCACGAAGAGGCCGTCGAGGCCCGTCGCGCGTGCGTCGCGACCTATCCGGATTCGGCGATCGATCACTACTTCCTTCACGCTGCCCTCGATGCGGCCGGCCAGGCCGCCGAGGCGGTCGCGGCTCTGCGTCGCGCAATCGAGCTGGATCCGGCTCGCACGGATTGGCGGATCCGGCTCGGACGGATGCTGTTGTACCGGCTCGGAGACGCCCCGGCCGCCGTCGCCACCCTCGAGGAGGCGGCCCGTCAGGCACCCGGCGATCCGCTCCCTCCCTTCGAGCTCGGCCGTCTTCAGGAGGAACTGCGCCAGCCCGAGCCGGCCGCACTGGCCTATCGAGCCGCGATCGCGATCGATCCGGACCACTGGCGAGCCCACGCCAATCTCGCCGACATCCTCCTTCGTGGCGGCAACGACCGGAGAGAGGAGGCGCTCTCCCTGCTCCTCGAAGCGGTCCGTCTCGCGCCCTCGTCTTCGAAGGAGCGCGCCATTCCGCTCGCGACCCTCGGCCGCGTGCTCTGGCAACAAGGGGATCTCGACTCGGCCCGTATCCGATTCCGCGAAGCCATCGACTGCGACCCCGGCTACCTCTATCCCCGGATGTTGCTCGGCGACTCGTTCCTGAACGCCCGCGACTTCGCCGCCGCCGCGGCGATCTACGAAGAGGTGACCCGAGTCGATCCGACCTACCCCACGGCCCACCGCCGGCTGGGTCAGGCCCTCGCGAGCCTCGACCGCAAGCCCGAGGCCGAGAGTTCCTACCGGGAGGCAAGGCGTCTCCAGCCCGAGAACACGTCGACGCTCTTCCTGCTGGCGGACCTCCTCTTCGACGAGGGCGAGTGCGAGGAGACGGCGACCCTCCTGGAGGAGGTCCTGCGCCTCGACGCGAATGATGCGGCGGCCCGCAACCTGCTCGGCTCGACGCGAAGACGACTGGGCGATCTTCCCGGGGCCGAAGCCTGCTTCCGCGAGCTCCTCCGCCGCATGCCCGGCGAAGCCGTCTTTCACCGCAACCTCGGCCTGACGCTCGAAGAGGCCGGCGACCTCGACGGGGCGGTCGAGTCGTTCCACCGCGCGCAGGAACTCTCTCCGGGTCATGCGGACGGGGCTCGGTTCCTCTCGCGGGCCGCGGTCGCCCGCGCTCGCGAGCTCCGCGAAGCGAACGATCCTCAGGCGGCGATCGCACTCGTCGATCGCGTCCGGATCCTCCTGCCGGACGACGCCGCTCTGCGCGAGGAACGCGCGCGACTCGAGCCGCGTTGAGGCCGCGGCAGCCCGACCTTCCCTGAGGGGCCCGCGCCGTCAGGCGAGGCGGCGGCGGATGAGGTCGGAGAGGTAGTCCCAGTAGAGGCGGAGGTAGTTGCGGCCGCCGTCGCGGCCGGCGAGCCAGGGGTTCATGAGGGTGTGGCGGAGGAGGAAGACGTGGTCGGCCTCGCGGGAGGGGTCCTCGGGGGCGGCGACGAAGGTGGCGGGGTCGATGCCGAGCTCGCCGAGGAGGCGGGCCGCGCGCTCGGGGGCCATGTTGCCGTGGACGAGCGAGGTGTAGGAACCGATGAACTCCTTCACCTGGACCGGCTTGTCGGGGTCGACCTTCATCTCGGCGAAGAGCTCGCGACCGAAGGCGTTCATGACCGCGAGGTCGCGGTTGCCGGCGGGGTTGATGGCGAGGCAGATGAGGTTGCTGTCGGACTGGAAGGGGATGCGGACGACGGCGAGGTCCGCGAGCTCGTCGCGGCGGAGGAGGACGATCTGCCGGAGCTGCTCGCAGGCGTGGATCGTCTCCTCGATGATGGTGCCGAAGCCGGCGGCATCGAGGGGCATCATGCGGTGCGTGATGTGGACCGCGGCGGCGGAGGAGCCCGGCTTCGAGCCCTCGAGGATGTACTGGCCGAGGTTGTGGAGACGGTCGCGGGTCGTCGACTCGACGTCGCTCTCGCCGAGATCGAAGACGTAGGCCGCCCGCTGGGTGATGAAGTTCACCACCTCCTGGTTGCGCGCGATGAAGGCGCCGGCGGCGTAGGGGACGTAGCCGAGCTTGTGCGGGTCGACGGTGATGGAGTCGACCTCGCCCAGGGCTCGGAAGGCGGCGTGGACGGTGGGGCTCGGGAAGCGCTCGAAGTCCTGGGCGATCTCCTCGCGCTCGCGGAAGCTGCCGTCGGCACCGCGGAAGATGGTGGTCAGGTAGCCGCCCCAGGCGGCGTCGATATGGATCGAGAAGTCGAGGCCGCGCTTGCGGGCGCGTTCGCGGGTCGCGAGCATCTCGTGGATCGGATCGACGGTGCCGAACTCGGTCGTGCCGAGAACGCCGACGGCGCCGAGGATCGGGCGCTCCTCGCTCCAGGCCGTCTCGAGTGTCGCCTCGAAGCGCGCCGGATCCATCCGCATGTCGTCGTCGACGCCGACCTTGCGGAGATTGGCGGTGCCCAGGCCGAGCACCTTCATCGCCTTCTCCCAGGAGTAGTGGCCCGAGGTCGGGACGAGGACGACCGGCGGACGCAGATCGCGGTGGCGGGCGAAGAACTCCGCCACGCCGAGCGTCTCGATGCGCTCGCGGTTGATGGTGCGCGCGATCTCGAGCGCCTCGGCGCGACTCCTCCCCGCGAGCCAGCTCTGGACGCAGGCCGCGCGGACCTCCACCGTCTCGTCGATCGAGAGATTGAGGAGCTCCCAGGGAGAGAGTTCGTCGAGGCGACGGCCGAAGCGCGGGATGAGCGGCGTCGCGAGGCCGAGCGTCCGCGCGCCCTGGGCCAGCGCCACCGGGTAGAAGCGCAGGGCGCGGAAGTTCCAGAGGGCCTCGTAATTCGCGACGGTGCCGCCCGAGGTGAGGTGACCCCAGGCGCAGGGGGTGCGGTCGGGATCGGTCGCCATCCCGAACATCCGGGCGAGCTGCTCGCCCACCTCGAGCTCCTTCGCGAGCGTCGTCGGCGCCGCGTCCTCGCTGACGTTGTTCGGGTTGTAGAGCGTCGTGAGGATCTTCGCGACGAAGGCCGGGAGCATGATGTCGGAGGACATGTGCCCGACGTAGCGCGGACTGAAGAAAGGCACCGCCTTCTTCAGCTCGGCCGAGAGCGCCATGAGTTCGTCCTTCATCCGGCTCACGAACTCGATGTACTCGGGGTCGTGCTGATCGCGATGAGAGATCGCCGGCGGATCGCCGGGGTGGAAGTTCCGGCGCCAGTAGCTGTGGTCGCGCAGGAACTCGACGACGAGCTGCTCGAGGAGCGGGTGGTTCTCGGCCGCCGGGCCGAGGAAGGAGGCGTTGAGGCGTCCGGACATCGCGAGGGGCTCCGCAGGGGGGACCCGTCAGGGTGTCAAGGACGGGGCGGGACTTCGAGATGCGAGCGGGAATGCCGCGGCGGCGACGGACGGAGTCACTCCGAGGATGCATGAGCGCCGCCTGAACGCCCTGCTTCTCCTGGCCCTGGTGTTCTTCTTGCCGAGCGAGCGGAAGCACACCCAGGGGGTCGTCTCCCTCGATCCGCCGGATCCGAGGGCGCTCTCCATCACGCTCGTCGCGGAGCACGGTGACTCCTTCGGCGGCGAGCGGTTCAATCGGGCGGTCGCCACGGAAACGCGTCGGGAGCAGCTCGCCGCCGGGAAGACGAACGAGGAGGCCAGCCGCTTCGGCCTCTTTCGGTTCCGGTTCCGATCGCCGCCGCGAGGCGAGAACGAGTCGGACGAGGACTTCCGCCTCCGTGCCCTCGAAGAGCGCGCCAAGCTCGCCCTCCACCCGGAAGAGGGCCAGGGCGAGTGGCTGGTCGATCCCGAAGCGCTCGGCCGATGGCACGGCATCCGCCCGGTCGATGCCCTGACCTTCGCGGATGCCTTCGAATCCCGCGACGGGGGGGGAGGCAAGGACGTGACGCTCGCCGTTCGTCCGGACCGTCGGCGGGAGCTGGAGGCCCTGACGAACATCTACCTCGGCCGAAGCATGGCGCTCGTCGTCGATGGCGAGATGATGAGTGTCGCGACCCTCGCCGGCCCGCTGCGAGACGAGATCCAGGTGACCAGGTTCGGCGGATACTCCGCGGACGAGGTCGACCGCATCTTCCGCGTCCTGGGCAAATCTCGCTGAGGCGGGCTCGGGCGCGTCGTCGAACCGCATCCGATGCCCTGCAGAGCGGATCGCGACCCGGACGGGTACACTCTTCGCATGAGCCGATGCCATCCATCACCCCTCCTCCTGCTGCTGCTCACCCTCGCCGCCTGCGGACGCGAGTCTCCCCGTGCGACGACGAAGGTCGACCGCCTCGAGCCGGGGGATCCGAAGGCGGTCTACTTCACCGTCCTGGCCGCGCCGGGTGACCGTTTCGGCGACGTCGCCTTCGACCGGCGGCGTTTCGATCAGGAACGTCTCGCCGGCCTCGAATCGGGTCGAACTCACGAGGAGACGAGGAGCGTGGGACCGTACCGGTTCCATTTCACCGACCCCTATCCCGGGCGGGGCGAATCGGAGGAGGAGTTTCGGGCTCGACTCCAGCAGCTTCGCGCGGAGCGGGCCGCCGATCCCGGGTCCGGCCAGGGCGAGTGGCTCGTCGATCCGGAAGTTCTGGGACGCGAGCACGGCTTTCGCCCTTTTCTCGCAGATGCCTTCTCGGACGCCCTCGGGACGCGCGACGGGATGGGCCATCGTGCCGTGACCCTCGCCGTCCGTCCCGATCGAAGGAGCGAGCTCGAGTCATTCACGAGTCTCTACCTGGGTCGGAGTCTCGTGCTCGTCGTCGAGGACGAGATCCTGATGCTGGCGACGCTCCAGGGATCGCTCCGCGACGAGATCCAGCTCGTGAAGGTCGGCGGTTACTCGTCGGACGAGATCGACCGCATCTTCCGGGCCCTCGGCAAGTCCCGCTGACGCGACGGCGTCCCGCGTCGAATCGCCTCCGGGCCCGCTCCCCATCCCCGCGATCGCACGCGCCACGGCGGGAGCCGGAGCGTCACCTTCCGCCCCTTCTGCGGCTTCCGATGCCGATCCCCATCGGGGCTGCATGAATTCTCGGGTTTGGCGCAAGTCCGCCCCGACCGAGCTTCGACAGAGAAGATGAGAGCCCGGCGTGGGCACGGGAACACCGACCGACCGAAGTGGGGAATCGAAGAGTGCTGGAGTGGGCGTACAAGGCGCTCGGTCCCGACGGGAAGCTCCTCGCCGGCAAGGAGGTCGCGGCCGATCGGACCCGGCTCGCGGACATCCTCCGGCGCCGAGGTGCCATCCTCCTCGAGTCCCGCGAGGCCGACGACGCGGCCCGGTCCCGGGCCGTCGACGGAAGGGTGGATCCACGCGCCCTCGTCGACTTCGCCAGCCAGCTCGCCATGCTCTATCGCTCGGGGGTTCCGATCGTCGCCGGACTGGGCGACCTCGTGGGAGACGTCGAGGATCCAAGACTGAAGTCGGTCCTGGCCGACGTCCATCGCCGCATCGGGGCGGGAGAACAGCTCTCCAGCGCGCTCGGTCGCTTTCCGAAGGCGTTCGGCAACGACTTCATCCAGATCGTCGTCTCGGGCGAGGAAGCCGGCGAACTCGACCGGACCCTGGATCGGCTGGCCGCGACCATCGAGTGGCGACAGGAGACGGCACGCAAGTTCAAGGGAGCGTTCGTCTACCCCGCCGTCCTTCTCACCGCCGTCACCGGCCTGATCGTCCTGATCGTGACCTTCCTGGTCCCTCGATTGAGCCAGATCTTCCTCGACGCCGGCGTCGAACTGCCGACGGTCACCCGGACGACGCTGGCCGTCGCCGACTTCCTCGACACCCACGCGCCCGCCATTCTCGCGGCGATCGGAGCGCTCGCTCTGTCCTTCGCGGTGATTCGACGGACCGGTCGGGGTCGTTCGCTGCTGCACGCGGCCTTCCTGAAGCTTCCGCTCGTCGGACCGCTCGCATTGATGATGGAGTCCTCCAGCTTCAGCAGCACCCTCGGACTCCTGCTCAACTCGGGCGTGCCTCTCGTGCGATCGCTGGAGCTCACCTCGCAGGCCACGCGCAACGTCGCCATGAGGGCCAAGGTGAGCGAGATCCACGGGGCCGTTCTCCACGGGACGAGCTTCTCCGAGTCGCTCCGCGCGGCGGGCAGCTTCCCTCCGCTCGTCCTCCGGATGGTCGCGCTCGGCGAGCAGACCGGATCGATGGTCGAATCGCTCGATCGCGTGACGGCCTTCTTCGACAAGGAGATCCCTCGCCGCATCAAGAGATTCCTCGGGCTCCTCGAGCCGACGATCACCCTGGTCATGGGCGCGGCGGTCTGCTTCGCCGTCTTCTCGGCCTTCCTGCCGATGATGAAGCTCCTGGGAGCGATGCGCGGATGAGATCGACGCAAGAGTCTGGATTCACCCTGATCGAGGTCGTCGTCGTTCTCGCCATCATCACGCTCCTCGTGGGGATCGCGGCGCCGTCGCTCTCGGGCTTGATGAGCTCCTACCGCGGCACCGCGACCGACCAGGAGCTCGACGCCCTGGTCGAGGCGGCGCGGGCGTTCTGCGAGGACACCGCGGTACGCCCACCCGACATCGATTCGCTCCACGCGTCGAAGCTCGCGGGATTCGGGGGCCCCTACATCAGCGATTCGCTCGGGGGCCGCGACGTCGAGGGCGAGGGCTTTCGCCACGACGCATGGGGTCGTCGCTATCGATACGCGACGCCCGGGGCCACGACGATCGTCCTCACCAGCGCCGGCCGGGACGGTCGATTCGACACCGACGACGACGTCGCCCGCACGCTCGACCTGCGACCGATCCTTCGCCGTCTCTCGATCGAACGGCTCGAGATCCTCAACCTCGCCGTGAACGCCTACAACAAGGTCAACCTCACGACGGATCCCCTGCCGACCTCGGTGGACTCCGCGGTGAGCAAGCTCGTGTCGGGCGGCTTCCTCCCGCGATCCGGCGACTACACGCGCGACGCCTTCGGCGATCGCTTCGTCGTCGGCGGCTCGCCCGTCGTCAGGTTCCTCTCGCCCAACTTCGGCACCGAGGGTGACGCGCCGGCCTCCGGCGGATCCGGTCGGATCGGCTCGTCCAATCCCGCGCCGGGCATGTCACGCGGGTCCGCCGGAAGAGGTGACGCCAAGGGGAGATCGGGGAATTGAGCACCAGCACGGCGGAGAGAGCGTCCGAAGCTCGGACCAAGATGCGGACGCAGCACGACCACGCCGTGATCGTCGTCGCGAACGACGCGCTCGGCATCTACCAGCTTCGCATGAAGAACGGGCGGGCATCGGTCGTCGCGGCCCATCACCTGGCCGTCGGCGCGCCGGACGGGCCGCGGTACGGAAAGCTCCTCGAGCTTCTCGACCGGGGCCTGACGCTGAAGTCTCCGATCGTCGTGCTGCGCGAACCGCTCTACCGGGCACAGGTCGAGTTCATCCCCCACACGACGAAGCGGCTCGCCCTGCGGGCTCTGGCCACGCTCACGCCGACCGGCGAGAACGAGGTCGCGCTCCGCGAGAAGCTGGCGACATCGACGACCGGCACGTCACGGTCGCAGGCCTGGCACATCGCCACGGTGAACTGCGGGGCCGTGGACGATCTCGTCTCGGTCCTCGGAAGGCGTCGCGTGAGGATCCGCAAGATCCTCCTCGACCAGGATCTGGCACGGCGGTCCGCCGTCGCGCTCTGCAAGTCCGGGGACCGGATGAGCGACACGATCGTCGTGTCGGTGACCCCGAAGTTCCTCGACTTCACCTGCGTCACCGCGGGAATCCCCGTGTTCGCCCGCCGCCTCGCGATCACGCCTTCGCCCGACCTGGGCCGACGCATCGCGAGCGAGCTCGAACGCACCTCGGTCTTCTTCCACCGTCGATTCCCCGAGGCGAACGTCACGCAGGGCCTCGTGGAGGTTCACGGCGCCGCCGACGGCGCGGCCATCGTCGCCGACATCCTCGCATCGACGCGCCTGGACACGGTCGAACTCGCCCCGTCGCCGGACCTCGATGTCGCTCCCGAGGCGATCGTCGATCCCGCGGACCTCGCCCCGCTCCGCTGGACCGCGGCGCTCGGCCGGAGCCGGCCGGCGAACCTGAGGGGAGTCGTCACGCCGTCCATTCGACGCGCGCGCACCCGCCGCATCCTGACGCCGCTCCTCGGGCTCTCGCTCGTCGTCTTCTCCGGCCTGGCCGCCTTCTACCATGCCGCCCTCGAGACCCGACTGATCGATCAACGCGAACTCGTCCGCTCGCTCGAGGCGGAGAGCGAGTCGGCCGCGACTCTCGTCTCGTCGTGGGAGAGCGCCCGCCGCAAGGAGGAAGAGCTCGTCGCGAGGGTGCGAGGCCTCGATGCGCTGCTCGCCCAGGAACTCGACGTGGCGACGGCCGTGTCGAGCGTCGTCCGCCTCGTCCCGGATGACGTCCGCGTCGAGCTCGTCGACCTCGCCGTGGACGTCGGAGACCCGTCGGAGGAGCGACTCACGGAACCCGGGTGGCTCGGGACCATCGTGTTCGACACCGGCCGGGACTACTTCGAGTCGGCGGACGCGATCGAGCGGACCGCGAAGTCCCTCGAGTCCGCCGACTTCTTGCGGGGTGCCGACACGCGGATCTCCGTCCTCCCGGACTCCCTGCCCTGGAGTGCGCCCGACGCGCAAGGTCCAAGAGGCTGTCGCTTCTCGCTCCGATTCACGAGGCCGCGGTCATGATTCCTCTCGACGTCCGCGGATTCGGCCGCCTCGCGGTGGTCTTCGTCCCGACCCTGCTGATCATCGGAGCGGCCGGAGTGCTGACGCTTCCCGATCGCCTGGAGATCGACGAGCTCGAGGAAGCCGCCAGGGAGGCACGGTCGGTCGTCGCCGAGGCGGCCCGGGTACGGCCGCTCCTCGCGCATCACGAGAAGGTCGGAGTCCACGATCTCGCGACGATCTCCCGCTGGCTCTCACGGTGCGCGCCCACCTGCCGCGATCCGGGCCTGCTCCTCGCCGACCTCCGACTCATGGAGCTCGAGTGCGGGGTGGCGATCCGGGGTTGCGAGCCGCTGGTCGGATCGCCCCTGGACCCCGAGTGGGCAGAGGAATCAGAGGACGCCGAACCGTCCGTCCGACGGACGGGAAGCACATGGCGCATCGAGGTCGGCGGAGAGCATCCGGGGCTGATCGCCTTCCTCGACCGCCTCACGAGCTCCGAGAGGATCTACCTGATCCGCGCCGTCCGGATCGAACGGATGGAGAGCGCGGGTCTCCAGATGAACCTGGTCATCTTCGTCCCGGGCCTGATCCCGGGAAGGATCGACGAAAGCGAGCAGGGCAGATGAGCAAGAAGAAGGCAACGCTGCTGATCGTTCTCACCCTCTTGTGCGCCTACATGAACCGAGGGTTCATTCTGCCGGAGCCGGAGGAAGCCTCGAGCGATGAGGACCTCGTCGAGTACGACGAGCCCCTCGAGCAGGACCGAAGGGACGACGAATCGGAGGAAGGGTCGGATCGACCGGGCACCGACGACCGAGGAGATCTCGGACCGGAGGCCGAGCCGGCGACGCGGATCGACGATGACGCGCCTTCACGATCGGAGGACCCGGACACGGAGACGGCGGTCATCCTGGCGAGCTTGTCACGCCGGATCCTCCAGAGATCACGTCTCGAAGCCTTGCAGGTCGGCACGGACGATCCGGAAGAGATTCCGGTGAAGCCGGACGAAGCCTCGAAGCTCCGGGAGGCCGAGGAAGAGCGCGCTGGAATCGAGATCGAGAAGAGGCGCGCCGAGGAGATGGCGCGCGCGCAGTCCGAGGCGGCGGAGGCTCGCCGGCTCGCCGACGCGCGCCAGGCGCTGGCCCAGCTCAAGGTACACGCCATCCTCCGGTCGAAGACCTCGGCCGTCGCCCGGATCGACGGTCGAAACCTCCGCGCGGGCGACCTCGTGCCGGGAACGACGGCCGTCGTCCGACGGATCGAGGCGCGATCGGTCGTCCTCGAGCACGAGGGCGAGGAGATCGTCGTCGAGCTGACTCATGGGAAGCGCGTGAAGCGCTCGATGGACGATGCGGCCGATGCCGCGTCCGAAGAGGCGCGCGTGACGCCGGCGCCGACCATCGTGGATCCGGAGAAGAGCTCCGAGGGAGGATCGAAGTGATGCTCAGGATCAAGACGACGGCGCTGCTCGCGATCGTGGCCCTCGGTTCCTGTTCCAGCGGACCGGATGCGGATTCGAGGCGGGTCGAGCAGGAGGAGTACCTTCTCGACCGAGCCGACAGGAAGTCCTGGATCGACTTCGAAGAGGTCGCCGACGAGACCGAACGCGCTTCGAGGATCAGAAGGGCGATCGCGCTCTCCCGGTCGACGATGGCACCCTACTACGACGGCCTGATCGCGCGGAGCGACGCCGCGCTCGAGCGTGTCGCGGCGGCGCGACGAGAGGCCGCCGCGCGGAGCGAGGCGCCCGGGACACAGGACGAGAAGATTCCCGAGCCGAGTTCGGACTTCGTCTTCGAGTTCCGCGACGCGCCGATCGAGGAGGTCTGCTACCTCGTCGCCGAGGAGATCGGGCTGAAGGTCCTGATCGCCATCGACATGCCGGAGACGGTGACCGCGAGCTTCCCGGGCGTCGATGCCCGACGCGGTCTGGACGCGATCCTCGACGGGTACGGCTATCGGCTCATCGAGAAGGACGGAATCCACACGGTCGCACGCGATGACGGCGGCCCTCTCGAGACCCGCACCTTCCACCTGAAGACCGGGGTCCGGATCGACGTGGGGACCCAGTTGCAGCCGCTCGCCGGACGACGCGGTCAGATCACGATCCTGCCCGACAACCGGGCCGTTCTGGTCACGGCGACGGCGGACGGCCTGAAGCGAGTGGGAGACTACCTCGAGACCCTGGATCGCCGCCCGCGACAGGTGGTCATCGAGGCCCTGGTGGTCGAAGTGGCGCGAGGGAACACGCTTCGCCGGGGGGTCGACATCTCGTTCGACGAGATCGATCTGGGTTCGCCGGAGGGATCGGTGAGCTCGAGCTTCCTGCCGGCTGCGGTCGGCGGCGCGGCCAATCCATTCCTGGTCGGCCTCCTCGACGCACGGAACGCGATCTCCTTCATGCTCGCCGCGGACGAGGGGATCGACCGGCTCAACGTCCTTCACAGCCCGTTCATCTCCACCCTCACCGGGAAGCAGGCCAGCCTGCAGGTCATCGAGCGGATTCCCTACGTGCAGGCCACGACCTCGATCGGAGCCGACGAGGGGTCGTCGGCGGGAACCGTGACGAGCTCCGAGGAGATCGAGTTCGCGGAGACCGGCGTGACGCTCGAAGTCACGCCCAACATCGGAACGGATGACATCGTCGACATCTACGTCAAGCCGACCATCGAGGAGCTCGTCGGCTTCGTGTCCGGCGTCCCCGTCATCGACACGCGCAGTGCCGAGACGAATCTGATGGTCCGGAACGGCGAGACGGTCGTCCTCGGCGGCCTGCTCCGGAACAGCTTCCGGCGGTCCGAGTCGGGGGTTCCGATCCTGAAGGACATTCCCCTGCTGGGTGAGCTCTTCCGCCGCGTCGAGACCGAGGATGAAAAGGTCGAGCTCATGATCTTCCTGACGCCGCACATCATCGGCTACGGCATGGAGAGCGATCCTCACGCCAGCGCGCAGGCCATCTATCTCAACGAGCCCGCCGGCTTCCGGGGCGTGAAGAAGGTGATGGAGCGACGACGTCGAGACCATGCAGGTCGGCGAGACGAATAGGCCGCCGCGACGGGGCGAGGCGGGGGCCAGAGACGGCCCTGCCCGGTCAATGCGTCGTCGTCAGGCGCGCGATCTCTTCCAGCGTCGTCAGGCCGGCGAGCGCCTTGTCGAGACCGTCCTCCCTCAGCGTGCGGAAGCCCGTCGACCTCGCGGCGCTCTCCAGCTCTCCCGCCTGGTCGCCGCCGAAGCTGCACCCGCGAAGCGTCTCCGTGACGAGGAGCAGCTCGTGGATTCCGGTGCGACCGGAGTAGCCGGTGGACCGGCACCTCGAGCAACCCTGCGCGCGCTTCAGCGTCAGGGACTCGGGGAGGTCTCGTCCGCCGAGGGTCGCGAGCTCGTCGGCGCTGGGCCGGTACTCGATCGCGCAGAACTTGCAGACGCTGCGGATCAGCCGCTGCGCGAGCACGCCGATGAGGCTCGACTTCAGGAGGAAGGGATCCACGCCCATGTCCAGGAGTCGCGGAATCGCTCCCAGCGCGCTGTTGGTGTGGAGGGTGCTGAAGACCAGGTGCCCCGTGAGGGCGGCCCGCACCGCGATCTCGGCCGTCTCACGGTCGCGGATCTCACCGATGAGGATCACGTCCGGGTCCTGCCGCAGGATCGACCGGAGGGCGGTCGCGAAGGTGAGGTCGATCTCGGGATTCACCTGGACCTGGCGGACGAGGGGGATGCGATACTCCACCGGATCCTCGACCGTCACGATCTTCTTCTTCAGACCGTCGATCGTCCTCAGCAGCGAGTAGAGCGTCGTCGACTTCCCCGAGCCGGTCGGCCCCGTCACGAGGACGATGCCGTGAGGGCGGCGGCAGAGGTCGAGGAGAGCCGCGTGGTTGTGCTGCGAGAGACCGAGATCTCGCGGATCCAGCAGAGCGGTCTTCCCGTCGAGAACGCGGATGACGACGTTCTCGCCCAGAATCGTCGGAAGGACGGAGATGCGCCAATCGATGGGGTTGCCATCGACGTGGATTCGCGCCCGTCCGTCCTGGGGGAGCCTCCTCTCCGACAGGTCGAGATCGCTCATGACCTTGATGCGTGCGACGACGGCGGCGGCCAGCTGCACGTGGATCATCGGACCGTCGGCCAGGACGCCGTCGATGCGATAGCGGACGCGCAGGATGTTGGCCTCCGGCTCGAGATGGATGTCCGTGGCTCCTCGTCGCGCGGCTTCGCGGGCGATCTGATCGATCAGATCTTCCGGCGAGACCTTCTCGAGGAGACGGGCGGCGTCCGTCTCCTCTCCGGAGACGTCGCTGAGCAGCGCATCGACGTTGCGGTCCTCGCTGGGAAGGCTGTCGATCGCGCGCAGGAGATCGAGCCGGGAGGAGACGACGACCTCGATCGGTCGCCTGAGTTTCGCCTCGACGGCCGTGCTCGTCTCGACGTCGAACGGATCCGCCACGGCCAGCCGGACCGTCGCCGAGTCGGACGTGACCAGTGGAAGGACGAGCCCCTTCCTCATGAAGGCTTCGCCCAGGGTCGCGGCGCTGGCCAGGTCGATCTCGCCGTCCACGACCCGGACGACCTCGAGACCGAGCTGATCGGCCAGCGCGGCGGCGATGATCTCGT
>JAWKSY010000029.1:0-34245 GCA_041402125.1 Planctomycetota bacterium | reverse complement strand
TGCGGCGTCCCGCGACGAAGTCGACGGTCGAGGAGAAGACCATGAGGAGGACGAAGTCGGGCCGCCACCAGCCGTAGAAGACGAGGCTCAGCGCGGTCAGCGCCGCCGTTCTCATCCGATGCCGCGCGAGGGCCTCGAGGACGATCGCGAGCGGCAGGAAGGCGAAGAGGAAGATCGGCGTCGTGAAGACCATGGGTGGGAGCGGCGACGGCCAGGGATGGGAGGAGCGCGGTGGTCCTCATGTTTCCCGCCCCGTGTGAAGCCCCGGTGAGGGGCGGGGGTGAAGACGCGGCGCTTCGCGTGTCCACTCGCTCCCTTCACGAGATGCGCCGCCAAACGCCCACCCCCGATCACGGGCGCTTCGTCGACGCGCGTCAGGATGTGCACGTCGACCGTACTCCGGGATACGAGGTCCTCCTCCATGCGCATCTCGCCCCTCCGTCTCGCCGCCCTGGCGCTCGTCGCCCTCGCCGTCGTCCTCGCCCTCCGCGGCGGGCCGCGCGTCTCCCGCAACGCCCAGAACGTCGTCGCGGCGTCGGCCGTCGCGCCCGACTTCCACGCGCCGCTCGCGCCCCGCCTGTCCTCGCTGGGTCTCTTCCGCGACGTCACCGCTCTCGAGCCGGGCTCGACCGGCCGGCGCTACGAGGTCCGCTACCCGCTCTGGAGCGACGGCGCCGTCAAGGAGCGCCACCTCTTCCTCCCGCCGGGATCCTCCCTGCTCGTCGAGCAGGACGGTCGCTTCGCCTTCCCCGAGGGCGCGACGCTCTCGAAGTCCTTCGGCGTCGAGGAGGACGGGCGCTTCCGTCGCCTCGAGACCCGCGTGATGCGGCGTCGGGCCGCCGACTGGGAGTTCGCCGTCTACGTCTGGGACGAGGACGGGCAGGACGCGGTCCGCACGAACGACCGTCCGGTCACCCTCGATTGCCGGCTCCCCGACTGCGACGAGGACTACGTCGTTCCCGGCCGGATCTCCTGCCTGCAGTGCCACGCGAGCGGCGGCGTCGCCGGCTTCCAGCCCTTCCAGCTCTCGGACGCCGTCCTCGACGAGCTCGCCCGCGAGGGCGCGCTGGAGACGCGTCACGGCGAGATCCCGAACCGCGAGATCGTGGGGGAGTCGCCCACCGAGATCGAGGCGCTCGGCTATCTCGCCGGCAACTGCGCCCACTGCCACAACCCGGAATCCTCGACCTTCGTCGGCAACGAGCTGGATCTCCGGCCGCACCGGGCGAAGGCGAGCCTCCTCGGACGCGACGCCTCGCGCCTCCGCACGCGTCACGTCACCTCGCTCGTCAGTCCCGGTTCGCCGGAGGCCAGCGTCGTCTTCCGCCTCTTCGAGCGCAGTCTCGACGAGGGGGCCGGGACGACGTCCCGCATGCCCCCGATCGGGAACGCCATCGTCGATCGCCGCGGGGCCGAGCTGCTCCGCGAGTGGATCGCGGGGCTTCCCCCGGCCGTCGTGAAGAGCGATGACGCCACCCTCTCCCACTGATCCCTCCGGAACTCCTGCCGTGAAATCCCTGCCCTTCCTCGCCGTCGTGTCCGCGTTCGCCGGACTGGTGCTGCTCGCCTGCTCTCCCGAGGATCCCGAGTCCGCGCCCGACTCGTCCGGGACCACCGCCGCCGCGCCCACCGCGTCGAGCGTTCCGACGCCGGCCCCCGCTCCGTCCTCTCCGGCCGTTCGCGGACTCCGCTTCGAGAAGCTGCTCGGCAGCACGACGCTGCCCTTCGTCGCCGTCGAGGTGAAGGACGACCCCACGGGGCCCGGCTTCTTCTGCCTCGGTCGCGACGGGCACCTCTTCCACTGGGAAGTGGAGATGGAGGATCTGCCCGAACTGTCGCGACCGAACGCGAAGGGCTACTTCCCGCCGCAGACGCACGCGACCGCCAAGGTGCGGGTCGACGACAACTACTCCGACGGCGATCTCGGCGTGATCGGGATGGACCTCGACCCGGACTTCGCCGAGAACCGCTTCGTCTACGTGTGGAAGACCGACAAGCCCGATCTCAACCTCTCGCTCGTCCGGCTCTGCTGGAACGGAACCGAGGAGGAGATCCTGGCCAGCCGCGTCGAGGTGATCGGCTTCTCGCGTCGCGAGCCCCCGAAGCCCTACCACATGGGCGGCATCGTCCAGTTTCTGCCCGACGGCACGCTCCTGGTCGGCGTCGGTGACGCCGAGCGGCCCGAGCTCTCACAGGACCGGAAGGACCTGAACGGGAAGTTCCTGCGCATCGCGCCGCGGAAGGGCCCGGAGGGCGGCTACGACGTGCCGGCCGACAACCCCTTCGTCGGCGACGACACCTACGCGCCCGAGATCTTCGCGACCGGACTCCGCGCGCCGTTCCGCGCGACGCTCCTGAAGGGACGCTACCTCTTCTTCGGAGACGTCGGCTCCGAGCACGAGGAGATCGACGTCCTCGACGTGACGAAGGGCGGGGTCAACTTCGGCTGGGGCATCGGTCACAACACCGACGGCTACCTGAAGCGCGACGATTGCGTCGAGCCGCTCGTGACCTGGACGAAGAACGACGACTTCAGTCTCGACGACGATCGCTACCAGGGCGAGCAGCGCGTCGCGGCCGGCGTCGGCACGGTCTACGAGCCGGACGGGAACGACCGCTACCACGGCTTCCTCACCGGCAAGCTCCTCTGGCACGAGGTCATGCGCGGCTGGCTGCGCGCGGCGGAGCTCACCCCCGAGATGGGTCTCGGCGAGCACCGGCACATCGGACACCTCCCCTTCGTGGGCGACGTCCACCAGGGCAAGGACGGCTACCTGTACTTCCTCACCTGGGGCCCCGGCTCCGCGCTCTACCGCGCCTTCCC
The DNA here is from genome assembly GCA_041402125.1 of Planctomycetota bacterium. Taxonomy (GTDB): domain Bacteria; phylum Planctomycetota; family DRQF01; genus JAWKSY01. Next base: position 31,421 of record JAWKSY010000029.1, on the reverse strand, counting down.
GGACGAGGTCGATGGCTGATCCGACCGCGCGTACCGGGATGCTCGTCCGCCCGGCTCTCGCGCTCCTGCTCCTCGCGCTCGCGGCGTCGGCGCAGGACGCGCCGCCGGCCGGGCCCTCGCTCGTCCTCGTGACCTTCTCCTCGCTCCGCGCGGCGGAACTCGAGGACGGGGTCACGCCGAATCTCGTCGCCCTCCGCGATGCGTCCACGGACTTCCGCCGGCACGCGGCCGGGACGGACGACTCGCTCGTCGGCGTCCTCTCCGCGATGTACGGACTCGCGCCGATCGAGATCCTCACCGGCGACGGGGTGGGGGGGGCGCGGAGTCTCGGCCATCGCCTGCGCGACCGGGCGCTGCCCTTCGCGGCCCACCCGCACTACCGGCGCTTCGACGGCCGGAGCGCTCACCTCGCCTTCGAGGAGGAGTTCGGCTTCGAGCGCCGCCTCTGGGAGTACGGTCGCGACGAGACCAAGCTCGTGGCGGCGGCGGAGCAGGGCCTCCGCGCGGCCGAGGGCGGGCGGTTCGCGGCCTGGTTCCACCTCGAGCTCGGTGACGACGCGAATCGCCGTCGGCGCCTCGAGCGCGCCGACGGGACGCTGGCGCGACTCCTCGGCGCCTTCGAGGGGGCGCGCGACCGGGACGACCTCGTCGTCGCCGTCGCCGGCGTCTCGCTGCCCCGGGGCGACGACGACCTCGTCGCGGACTCTCCCTTCTTCCTCCGGCTCCCCGGGCGACCGCCGCGCGTCGTCGATCATCCCTCGCGCGGCATCGACGTCCTGCCGACCCTCCTCGCCGCCCTCGGGAAGGGAGTCTCGGGACTCGAGGGTCGCGATCTCCTCGCGGACGCAGCGCCCGGGTCGCCGGCGATCCGCGACGGGCTCGCCCTCGACGCCGAGGCCCGGGACTGGCATCGCATCGTCCTCGCCGACGCCGCCGGGCGCCGCCTCGAGCGCGTCCCATCCGCGCGCTCCCCCGTGCCCGGCGACGCGGATCCGGCCCTGGTCGCGGCCCTCGACGCCTTCGGCGCGAGCTGGCTCGCGCCGCGGGAGCCCGGCCTCGCCCGCTCCGGGTCGCTCCGGCTGGGTCGGGCCGCGTGGCTCGCGCGCCGGGCCGCGCCCGCGGCGGCGGCCGCCCTCGTCGACGCGATCCGCGCCGACCCGCGGCGGGCGCTCGCCCTCGCGCTCGCGAACGACATCCCGCTTCCCTCCGAGGCGCTCGCCGAGATCGCGATCGACGGGGATCCGTCCCTCGTCGCGCTCCGGCGCGCCGCGCTTCTCCGGGCCGGCGCGGCCGGAGTCGCGCCCACCCTCGGTCCCGAGGAGCGTGAGCGGCTCCTGGAGACCGGTGACCTCGGCGCCTTCGTCCGCGCGATCGGTCGCGGCGGCCATCCGTCCGGGGCGGAGACGCTCCGCGAGCTGACGATCGCGCTGGAGGGGCTCGACGCGAGCCGGCGCCGTGCGCTCGCGCCGGTCCTCGGCGAGCTCGCGCTGGCCCGCCACCGACTGGGCGATGTCGCCGCGCTTCCCGAGCTCCGGCGACGCCTCCTCGATCCCGCGACCGGAGCCGCGCGCGACGAGCTCCTCGAGGCCTTCCTCGCGGTGGGAGGCGACGAGCGTCCGGTGGTGCTCGGCCTCCTCCTCCGCTTCGGGCGTCTCGAGCCCGCGTCCGCGCGCCGCGTCCTCGACGCGCTCCGCGACCTCGGCGCGACCGGCGAGGCCGAGTCGGTCGCCGCCGTGCTCGAGGATCCCGATCCCGCGTCGGCCGCGGCGGCCGCCGCTCTCCTCGCCGACTGGGGCGCCGCCGCCGGACTCGAGATCCTCCGCCGCCTCGCCCGCGACGAGCGCGAGGGGCCCCGCGGCATGCTCGCGCTCGCGCGCGTGCCGGGCCTGCTCGGATCGCGTCTGCTCGCTGGCCGCCGCTACGGCGTCGACGGGCCGGAGGTCGCGGCGGGTCCGACGCTCGTCGAGATCGATCTCGGCGACGACCCGACGGGACTCGTCGCGGTCGTCCTCGCTCCCGGGTCGGACGCGGAGGCGTCGTCCCTCGCGAAACTCGCGGCCGACGACGTCTACGTCGGCGAGCCCGGCCACTGGGCGCGGGCGGAGCCTGCGGTCGGGTCGAGGGACGCATCGTCTGGATCGGCCGCTTCTTCTCCGGGGTCGCCCGACTGGGGCTGCGGCGTCTCCGCGTCTCGACGCGCGGCGCGCCTGCGGAGCGCGGTCGACGCCTCGAGGCGCTTCCGTCTCCTTCCCGAGGCCGCCTCGACCGCGCGGCTCCTCGCGAGCTTCGGTCCCGAGGAGGCGCGCCGTCCGGTGCGGCTGCGCGACGGGGCCGACGCGGCCCGTCTGGCCTGGCGGGAGCGCGAGCCGGACGCCGTCCGGCCGCGGGCGCTCCGCGTGATCGTCTCGAACGCGGCCGGGCGCCGCTTCGAGCAGGACGTCGCGATCGGCGGCGCCGAGGGCGACCGCGAGATCCGCTGGCCTCGGAGCTGGCGACCGGAGGAGATCCGCGTCGAGACGCCCCCGGGAGAGGAAGGGGCGCGTCCCGAGATCCTCATCTACGCGCCGCGCCGCTGACCCGGCGCGACCGCCGAAACCCGCAATTCCCGCGGCTCGCCTTCCCTCCGAACCTCCGACCGGGTATCTCGGTGTCGGCCGACGGAGGGCCAACCATGCCGTATGTCGATCCCGCCCGCGTGCACGAGGAAGCCGAGATCAGCCAGCTGATCGCCGATCAGATGAGCGCCATCGGCGCCAAGGACATCGATCGGATCATGGCGCCCTATCTCGAGGACGTCGTCGTCTTCGACGTGAAGCCGCCCTTCCGGCTCCGCGGGGCGGCCGCGCTGCGCGCGTCGTGGCTGGCCTGCCTGCCCTACTTCCCCGCGGCCTGCGGGGCGGAGATCCGCGAGCTCCAGATCCTCGCCGGACGCGAGGTCGCGCACGCGAACTGGGTCTGGCGCCTGACGGACATGGGCCACGACGGACCGCCGCGCACCTGGATGCGTTCCAGCGCGGGCTACCGCAAGATCGACGGACGCTGGCGCATCGTGCACGAGCACGTCTCGCTGCCGTTCGACCCCGTGACGGCGCAGGTCGTCTTCACGCCGCACCTCGATTCCTGATCACATCACCGGGACCGGGAGGGTACCCATGAGCGACGAGACCGAAGACGTCTTCTACGAGCGCGCGGACGCGCACATCGAGCTCGCGAACCGGCAGATCGGAGAGGGCGATGCCGGCGAGGTCGGCGCCTCGATGATGTTCGCGCTGGCGCGCTTCGACGCCTGGCTGTCGGCCGGCGGCTTCGAGACCGCGGAGCAGATGAAGGCGTCGCGCGAGGAGTCCCTCGAGTTCTTCGTCTCGGAGTACCGGGCGATGCTCGAGGAGCACTACGACGACTACATCGAGAACTTCTCCGAGTACATGGACTCGGAGGACTGATCCTCTCGCCGTCGGGTCGTCCCGCCCCGCTCCGGGAGCGCGAGGACCGACGGCGCCGAGGCGGAGGACGCGTCGTGCCCGAGAAGAAGCGCGTCGCCCTCATCCGCGGGATCAACGTCGGCGGTCACCGCAAGCTTCCGATGGCCGACCTCCGCGCGCTCGCCGCCGGCTGGACTGGGCCGAGGCCTGGACCCACGTGCAGAGCGGGAACTCGGGTTCCGCGCCGCCGGCCGGGGCGTCGATCTCGAATCGGCGCTCGAGGCGGCGATCGCGGAGCGCTTCGGCTTCACGGTGCCCGTCGTCGTGCGCGACGCCCCGCAGTGGCGATGCCTCCGCGAGGCCTGTCCTCTCCCGACGCGGCCGAACGCGAACCCCAGCGGGTCCTCGTCGGGCTCGCCAAGGACAGGATCGCGCCCGGCGCCGTCGCGGCCCTGCGCGAGCGGGCGGCGGACGACGAGGAGATCGCGCACGCCGCGGGCGCGCTCTGGTTCCGCTTCGGCCGCGGCGCGGGCGCCACGAAGCTGACGCCGGCGGTTCTCGACCGCGCCGCGGGCTCGCCGGTCACGACGCGGAACTGGCGCACCGTGCTCGCCATCGCCGACCGTCTCGGCCCCTGATCAACGCCCCCGCGGAAAACACGTCGCGGGGTGTCGCCGCGAGCGCGGCTGCGGCAGGATCGGAGCGGCGCGACGCGGACGGCCGTCCCGCCCTCCGCCGCACGCCCCTCTCCGGAGACACGGGATGACGCTCGCGAACTTCCGCGATTTCCTCGGCTGGTGCACGCTCTTCGACTACGCGCTGCTCCTCGTCTGGTTCCTCTTCTTCGCCTTCGGCCGCGCCTGGCTGATCCGCTTCCACGGCCAGTGGTTCCGCTGCACCGACCAGCAGTTCGACGGCATCCACTACCAGGGCATGGCGATCTTCAAGATCGCGATCTTCGTCTTCAATCTCGTTCCCTACCTCGCGCTGCGGGCGATGGCCTGAGCGGGGGCGGCGAGGAGGTGGGCGCGGGGCCGCACGTCTGGGTCGACGCGGATGCCTGTCCGGTGAAGCCCGAGATCTACCGCGTGGCGCGGCGGCTCGGACTCTCGGTCACGCTGGTCGCCAACTCCTGGATGCAGACGCCCACCGACCCCGCGATCCGGCTCGAGGTCGTCGAGGGCGGCTTCGACGCGGCCGACGACTGGATCGCGGAGCGCGTCGCGGCGCGGGACGTCGTCGTCACCTCCGACATCCCCCTCGCCGCGCGCTGCGTGAAGCGCGGCGCCCGCGTCCTCTCGCCCACCGGCGACCTGCTCACCGAGGACAACGTCGGTCACGTCCTCGCGACGCGCGATCTCCTGACGCACCTGCGGGACCAGGGCGAGATCACCGGAGGCCCGCCGCCTCTCCGCGATCGCGACCGCTCGCGGTTCCTGCAGGCGCTCGACCAGGTCGTCGTGCGCCTCCGGCGCGAGATCGAACGCGAGGCGGCCCGAGTCGCGCCGCGCCTCGACGACGCAAGGGGAGCGGCGATCCCGCTCCCGGAGATCCGCCCCGCGGAAGAGCGCGACATCGACGCGATGATGCGGATCCGCGGACTCGTCCGGGAGAACGTCCTGAGCGATCCGGCGCGGGTGACGGCGGACGACTATCGCCGCTACCTCGGCGAGCGCGGACGGGGTTGGGTCGCGCTCGTCGACGGTGACGTCGCGGGATTCGCCTTCCTCGATCGGGAGTCCGCCTCCGTGTGGGCGCTCTTCGTCGACCCCGAACGCGAGCTCCGCGGACTCGGGCGCGCGCTCGAACGCGCCCTGCTCGACGGCGCGCGCGAGGACGGACTCGCGCGGCTGGAACTCGGCACCGATCCGAACACGCGCGCGGCCCGGTTCTACGAGGCCTCGGGCTGGCGCTTCCGCGAGCTCGACGGGCGCGGCGAGGCGATCTACGAGCGCGATCCGGCCCGGCCCCGCCCCGCCTCCGCGCCGGCGCCCGCCTTCGACGACGAGCGACCGGAGGACGTCGCCGGGATCACGACGCTCCACCGCGCCGCCTTCGAGGGGCCGCTCGAGGCCGAGCTCGTGGAGCGCCTGCGCGCCGCGGGACGACTCGGTCCCTCGCGCGTCGCGCGCCGAGACGGCGTCGTCGTCGGGCACGTCGCCTTCAGCCCGGCCGAGGTCGCGGGAGTCGCGCCCGGGCTCGGACTCGCCCCGGTGGCCGTGACCTTCGCCGAGCGACGGCACGGCATCGCGGCCGAGCTCGTCCGCCAGGGCTGCGTCAGGCGCGCGACGGCGGGGCGGGGTGGTGCGTCGTCCTCGGCGACCCCGCCTACTACGGACGCTTCGGTTTCCGGCCCGCCGGCGAGCGCGGGCTCCACGATGGCTTCGGCGGCGGCGAGGCCTTCCAGGTCCTCGAGCTCCGCCCGGGGGCCCTGGACGGCGCCTCGGGACTCGTGAGCTACGCGCCCGAGTTCGCGATCTTCGCCCCCGACGACGACGCGTCCTGACCCGATACCCCTTCGAGATCCCGCCATGGCTCCGATGCTCCGGTCGCTCCTGATCGTCCTCCTCGTCGCGTTTCCGCTCCCGTCGCTCGGGGCGCAGGGTTCGGCCGAGGACTACGCGCGCGCCGACGGGCTGGGGGCCCGCTTCGCGGGAAAGGTCCGGAACGCGAACGTCGTCCCGCACTGGTCCGCCGACGGCGCGCGATTCTGGTACCGCCGCGATCGGGCGGAGGGCGGACACGAGTTCGTCCTGGTGGACGCCGCGGCCGGGACCCGCGCGCCGCTCTTCGATCACGCGGAGCTGGCGCGTCGTCTCGACGACGGGGAGGAGGAAGCCCCGCGATCCCTGGTCGCTCCCGGTCCTCGCGATCGATCTCGAGGGCGAGGCCGTCCGTCTCTGGTTGCGGGGCGAGGACCGCGCTCGCGTGCTCGAGCCCGCCCCCGGGCGCTCGGGTCGATGCCCCTCCTCGAGGTTCCGGCCTTCCGCGCCGAGCCCGTCGCGCGAGCCGTCCGCTCCCGGAGCGGGGGCGGGCCGACGACGCTCCTCCTCGTGAACCGGGGCGACGAGATCCTTCGGCTGCGCTGGATCGACGGCGACGGCGAGGCGCGCGACTACGGTGAGCTCGCGCCCGGGGCCTCGCGCGAGATGGGGACCTACGCGGGGCACGCCTGGGTGGCGATCGGTCCCGACGACGCACCTCGCGGACGCTACGTCGCGGAGCGCGAGGCCCGCGTCGCGGTCTTCCCCGCGCCCGCCCCGGAGCGCCGGGACGATCGCGGGGGCGAGCGTCGCGGACGGGGCGAGCGCCGTCGCGACCGCGCCGCGCGGTCCGCGGTCTTCTTCCGCGATCACGGACTCTGGCTCCGTCGACCCGACGGCGAGGAGATCCAGCTCGCCCCGGGCGGCGGTCCCGACGACGCCTTCCGCGGACCGGTGCGGGTCTCGCCCGACGGCCGCCTCGCGCTCGTCCAGCGCGTCACGGCCGGCGAGCGGCGGAAGATCGCCATGGTTTCGTCCTCGCCGCGCGATCGCCTCCAGCCCCGGCTCATCGAACGCGACTACGCGAAGCCCGGCGACCGGCGCGACCATCCGCACCTCCACCTCGTCGACCTCGAGGCCGGGGATCTGCGGGCGATCGACGGGGCGGAGTTCCCGAATCCCTGGAGTCTCGACCGTTTCCGCTGGGATGCCGACTCGCGTCGCATCACCTTCCTCTACAACGAACGCGGCCACGGGCGCCTGCGCGTCATCGCGATCGACGCGGCCACGGCGCGCGCCTCGGTGCTCTTCGAGGACGACCCCGCGACCTTCTTCGACTACGCCGGCAAGCTGCACTTCGAGTGGGTCGACGAGGGCGCCGCCTTCCTCTGGATGTCCGAGCGCTCGGGCTGGAACCACCTCCTGCGCGTCGACGGCCGGACGGGCGAGGCGAAGGCCCTGACCGCCGGGGAGTGGGTCGTGCGCGACGTCCTCCGGGTCGATCCGGCCGCGCGGACGGTCACCTTCACCGCGGGCGGCCGCCATCCGGGGGAGGATCCCTACCACCGCCACGTCTGCCGCGTCGACCTCGACGGGCGAGACCTCGTCGAGCTCACGGCCGCCGACGGCGATCACGAGGTCGAGTTCTCCCCGGACGGTCGCTTCCTCGTCGATCGCCACTCGCGCGTCGATCGCGCGCCCGTCACCGAGATCCGTCGCGTCGCCGACGGCGCGCTCGTCGTCGATCTCGAGCGCGCCGACGACGCGCCGCTCCGCGCCGCGGGGTGGCGGCCGCCGGAGATCTTCCGCGCGAAGGGGCGGGACGGCGTCACCGACATCTGGGGCATCGTCCACCGGCCCACGAACTTCGATCCCTCCCGGCGCTATCCCGTCGTCGAGGCGATCTACGCCGGTCCGCACTCCGCTCACGTCCCGAAGCGCTTCGCGCCCGTGCACGGGGCGGCGGTGATGGCCGAGCTGGGCTTCATCGTGGTGCAGATCGACGGCATGGGAACCTCGCACCGCAGCAAGGCCTTCCACGACGTCTGCTGGAAGAACCTCGCCGACGCCGGCTTCCCCGACCGGATCGCCTGGATCCGGGCGCTGGCGGCGCGGGAGCCCGCGATCGATCTCGAGCGCGTCGGCATCTTCGGCGGGTCGGCCGGCGGACAGAACGCGATGCGCGCGCTCATCGACCACGGGGACTTCTACCGGGTCGCCGTCGCGGACTGCGGCTGTCACGACAACCGCATGGACAAGATCTGGTGGAACGAGCTCTGGATGGGCTGGCCGGTCGGCCCGGAGTACGAGGCGAGCTCGAACGTCGTGCACGCCCACCGCATGCAGGGGAAGCTGCTCCTGATCGTCGGCGAGCTCGACACGAACGTCGACCCGGCGTCCACGATGCAGGTGGTCGACGCCCTGGTGCGCGCCGACAAGGACTTCGATCTGCTCGTGATCCCCGGCGCGGGGCACGGCGCGGCGGGGACGCCCTACGGCCGGCGCCGGCAGCGCGATTTCCTCGTCCGTCACCTCCTCGGGCGCGAGCCGCGCTGGACTCCCTGATCCGCGCCGGAGGTCCGGGCTGCTATGCTCGGTCCGGCCGCTCCCCTTCCGCCCCCGGAGACTCATCGTGTCGACCGCGATCGCGACCCTGATCCTCGCCGCCGTCCAGGCCGCCTGCTTCCAGTACCAGGAGGCCGGGATGAGCGCGGCGGACCGCGAGGCGCTCTCGACGGAGTTCCGGCGCGAGAACGTCCGGCTCGCGCTCGAGGCCCGGCTGGCCGCGCCCTGGGGGGACCTCGTGCCGGAGGAGGTCTTCCTCGACGCGGTCCTGCCCTACGCCAACCTCGACGAACCGCGCGATCCCTGGCGGGCGGAGTTCCGGGAGCGCTTCCGGCCGCTCGTCGCGGAGTGCCGCACCCCCGGCGAGGCCGCGCTCGTCCTGAACCGCGAGGTCTTCCCCGCGCTCGGCGTGAAGTACTCGACGGGACGCCGCCGGGCGAACCAGAGCCCCCGCGAGTCGATCGAGCAGGGACTCGCCTCCTGCACCGGTCTCTCGATCATCCTCGTCGACGCCTGCCGCGCCTGCGGCGTTCCGGCGCGCGTCGCCGGCGTCGCGAACTGGCGCAAGAAGAACGGCAACCACACCTGGGTCGAGATCTGGGACGGCGGCTGGCACCACACCGGAGCCGCGGAGCCCTCCGATCGCCTCGACGACGTGTGGTTCGCCGCCGACGTCGCGCACGCCGTGCCCGGTTCGGCCGATCACGGCGTCTGGGCCGCGAGCTGGGGACCCACCGGTCACCACTTCCCGCTGGTCTGGGCGCCGGAGGACCGCAGCGTCTCCGCGGTCGAGACCACCGAACGTTACCGGCCGCAGGACGCGGCGGCGCCCGAGGGCGTGCGACTGCTCGTCCGCGTGCGCGACGGGATGGGCAAGCGCGTCGCGGCGGCGGTCGTCGCGCGGCGCGTCGGGTCCACGGAGATCCGCGAGGGCCGCAGCCGCGACGAGTCGGCCGATACGAACGACATCCTGCCCCTCGCGATGCCGCGCGAGGGGAGCTGGCGCATCGAGGCCTCGCTCGCGGATCGCCGCGCGGTGCGGACCTGGCGCGCGGGAGAGGCCGAGCAGGAGACGCTCGAGCTCGTCCTGCCCGCCGCCCCGGCGATCCTGCCGGGCAAGGTGAATGTCCGTCTGAGCGAGTGGTTCGAGAAGGCCTTCGCCGCGATCGCGAAGGGCGAGAAGCTCCCGGCCGAGCCGGACTCGCTCGCCGCCGTCCTCCGCACGGCCGAGGGCGACGCGGCCGCGCGCCTCATCGCCTGGGAGGCCTACGCGGCCTCGCCGCTCGCGGCGCCGCTCCGCGCCGATCAGGCCGAGCACCGCGTGGTCTCCGGCGCGCACACGAGCCCCTTCACGCTGAAGGACGTGGGGACGCGTCCCGCCGGCGGCTGGCCCCTCGTCATCGCGATGCACGGGGGCGGCGGCGTGCCCAAGGAGTTCAACGACTCCCAGTGGCGGCACATGCAGATCTACTACCGCGACCACCCCGAGGTCACCGGCTACCGCTACCTCGCGCTGCGCGCTCCGAACGACACCTGGAACGGCTTCTACGACGACTACGTCTACCCCCTGATCGAGCGCCTCGTCGCCCAGCAGATCCTCTGCGCCGACGTCGATCCGGACCGCGTTCACCTCATCGGCTACTCGCACGGCGGCTACGGCTGCTTCGCGATCGCGCCGAAGGTCCCCTTCCGCTTCGCGGCCGCGCACGCCTCGGCGTCCGCGCCCACCGACGGTCAGACCTCGGCGCGGCCCCTGCGGAACCTCCCCTTCACCTTCATGGTGGGGGAGAAGGACACCGCTTACGGTCGCGCCGATCGCTGCCGGAAGTTCGAGGAGATCCTCGCCGGCCTGCGCGCCGCCGAGCGCGACGGATGGCCCTCGGCCTTCCACTTCATCGCCGGCAACGGTCACACCGGCCTTCCCGATCGCGACTACCTCCCCGCGATGCTCGGCCACCGGCGCGACCCGGTCCCGAGGCGCCTCGACTGGGAGCTGACCGACGAGACGGTGCGGCGCCACTACTGGATCGCCACCGACACTCCGAAGCGCGGGGCCCGGGCCTCGGTGACCCGCGACGGGAACCTGATCGTCGTCGAGGCGGAGGGTTTCCAGGATCTCCGCGCGGAGCTCGACGCCCGCACGATCGACTTCACCTGGCGGTTCGGGGTCCAGCGCGGCGAGAAGGTCATCGAGCTGAAGCCCCAGCCCTCGCTGGCGGTCCTCGCGCGGACGCTCGCGGAGCGCGGCGATCCCCGTCTCGCGGCGACCACCGTGGTTCGCCTGCTCTGATCCCACCGTTTTCCCGGAACGCGGGGGGGCCGGCGGCGTCGAGATCGTCCGGCCCCTCCGGAGTGCTCCCCGTGAAGAACCTCGCCCGCCTCGCCCTCGTCCTGCTCCCGCTGCTCGTTTCCGGGGCCGTCGCGCCCTCCACCATCTCGCCGCCCGACCGGCAGGAGCCGGTGCCGCACGCGCCGCGCATGGTGAAGCGGGCCGAGCTCGCCGAACTCGCGGCCCGGACCCGCGCCGACGTCCAGATGAAGCTCACCTGGTGCGGCGAGCAGACGAATTCGATCCCGACCCTGGTCCTCGGCTCGCGCGGACACGGGATGGGACTCGCGAAGTACGAGGGGCTGCGCCTCGCGCGCTGGCACTACGGCAACGACACGCCGGAGGTGACCGTCTTCCTCCAGCTCGCGCCCGAGACCTGGACGAGGATCCTCGCCGCGCTCCGCGTCGACGAGATCGAGACCGCGGCGAACCCCGACCCCGAGCGGGCGCGCGAGCGGCCCGAGGCGCACGACCTCGTCTTTTCCTGGTTCTCGCCGATCGCCCGCGACCTGCGTTGCCTGCGCTTCGTGGGGCGGAAGGACGCGGTGCGCGTCCTCGACGTCGTTCGCGGCGCCCTCGACGAGAAGGACGCCGTCGAGGCCTGGGCGATCCGCGCGATCGACATGCATCGTCGCCTCTGAGAGTCCGCGACGTCATCCTCTCGCGGTCTCGGGCCGACGCGGGGATGACGTCGCGGACTCCGAGGAGGCTTCAGGTGCGCCGCGCGCGGAGCTCCCGGACGAAGAGCTCGCGCTCCTCGGGGCCCTCGTAGCGGTCGCCCGGACCCCAGATCCGGTGCGCGAGCTCGTGGCAGGGGCGGCAGAGCTTGACGTAGCGCGCCTTCACGCCGCGGTCCTTGCCCGCGCCGACCGCGACCGGGCTGAGGTGGTGGCGCGTCAGCGTCGTGACCTCGTCGCAGATCGGGCAGACGTCGCGGCCCCGCACGCCGCTCGAGAAGGAGCACCAACTCTCGCCGAAGCGGCGCCAGACCTCGCGGAGGAGATCCTCGTCGCTCGCGGCGGTCAGCCGGTCGTCGGGCGCGTCCGCGGGAGGCCGGAAGCGGAAGGGGGCCGGACCGCCGGAGGGCGGCGGCGGTCGATCGTCGGACGCGCCGCTCAGGGTCCGTCCTTCGCGACGGCCGTGACGGGGTAGTGCATCCCCTCGAGGGCCTTCGCGCAGCGCGAGACCGAGAGCGATCCGCCCTCCCCGAGGACGATGGTCGCGAGGCCGGTCTCCGCGTCGACGCTCACCGAGGTGACGCCCTCGAGGCGGCGCTCGAAGCGACTCTGGACCGTCTCCGCGCAGCGTGAGCAGCTCATGCCGCCGACGCTCACGAGGTAGGTGCCCGGCTCGGTGTGGACGGTGTCGTCCACGGTCGGGGGGGCCTCGGGCGCCGCGACCGGCGCGGTCTCGCCGCCGCAGGCGACGACGCCGCCGGTCAGCGTGAGGAGCAGCAGGGCGATCGGGACGAGGGGGCGCATGGCGGACTCCGGAAGAGAGGGGCGGCGATCAGACGAAGGACTGCCTCTGCAGGAGGGCGGTGAAGAGCTCGTACTCGCGCTCGCGGGGCGCGCCGGGGCGCCAGGCCAGTCCGACGCGGCGGAAGGCCTCGGGCTCGTCGAGCTTGCGGACGACGAGGCGCGGCGAGCAGGCCGTCTCGGAAGCCACCGCGATCTGCGGGATCAGCGTGATGCCGGCGCCGGTGCTCACCATCTGCACGAGCGTCGAGAGGCTGTTCGCGCGGAAGGTCGAGGAGGCGACGCGCTCGCGGCCGCCGCAGGCCGACATGATGTGGGTCGAGAGACAGTGCCCCTCGCCGAGGAGGAGGATCTCCTCGCCCTCGAGGTCGGCCGCCTTGATGGTCTCGCGCTCGGCGAGCGGGTGGTCCGGCGGCATGGCGACGTGGAAGGGATCCTCGAAGAGCGAACGCGTCTCGACGCGACCGAGCTCGACGTCCAGCGCGAGCAGCACGAGATCGAGATCGCCGGCCTCGAGCGAGGCCAGCACGTTCTCCGTCGTGTCCTCGGTGAGGTAGAGGCGGAGCTTCGGGTAGTTCTCCTGCACGGCCGCCACGAGCTTCGGCAGGACGTAGGGGGCGACGGTCGGGATGAGGCCGAGGCGGAGCTCGGTCGTGAGCGGATCCTTGCGCGCCTTCGTCGATTCGACGAGGCCCTTCACGTCCTGCACGATGCGCTCGGCGCGCTCGAGGAAGGGGCGACCCGCGTCGGTGACGAGGATCTTGCGGCTCTGCCGCTCGAAGAGCTTGATCCCGATCGACCGCTCGAGCTGCTGGAGCTGGGTCGACAGCGCGGGCTGGCTGACGAAGCAGGAGCGCGCGGCCTCGCTGAAGTTGAGGTGCTTCGCGACGGCGACGGCGTACTCGAGCTGGCGGAGGCTGATCTGCATGCCCAGAGGATGACAAGCGGCGGCGCCGGCGTCCATCCGGACCGCCGGGAGAGGATGTCGCGGCGAGTCAGCGGGTGATGCGCAGGCGCCGACCGTCGCGGGAGCCCGGGAGGGTGATCTCGACCGGGAGCGGTTCGGACCGGAAGAGCGCTCGGGTCGGGAACTCGACCGTGCCCCGACGCGTGCCGTCCTCGGCCTCGAGGACGAGGAGCAGGGGAGCGCGCTCGGCGAGGGCCTCGAGGGCCCGCCGGCGCTCCGGCTCGACGGCCGCGGCGAGGCGGCGGCGCGCCTCCGCGGGATCCTCCGGGAAGGCGGGGCCGCGGCGGACCGTGACGTGGTGGAGGCCCCACCGCGTCTCGACGTCGGCCGTGATCTCCGCGTCGACGGGGCCGGACGCCAGGGCGTCGAGCGAGGGCGCGAGGAGCCGGTCGCCGATCGCGCTGCGCCAGACGAAGAGCGCCACCGCGGCGAGGACGAGTCCGGCGAAGGCCGCCCGCCGGACGGGGTTCATGTGGGCGAGGAACGAGAAGGGACCGCCGCGTCCGCGCCGCGTCAGCCGGGCGCGATCCTCCGGGCCCAGGGGGCGTCGGCGGGACACGACGGCGGGCTCGCCCCGATCGAGCGCGAGAAGCGTCTCGGTGAGGTCCCGCTCGCCGATCTCGACCAGGCGCCACGTCGAGGTCAGCGTCGCGCGCGCCTCCGGAGCGACGCCCGCGACGATCGCGGTCAGGGCCTCCTCGAGGGCCTCGCGGGTCGCCCGGGGGGAAACGTCCTCGTTTCCCTCGGCCGGCCGGGGTTCGTCGTCGAGGAGGGCGGAGAAGCGGGCGCCCTCGACCCGGAGGTCGCAACGCTGTCCGCAGCGGGTCCGGAGCGCCTCCAGGACCTCGCGCAGCTCCTCCGGCGCGGGGTGGGAGCCCTCGATCAGACCGTCCGCCGCGACCCAGCGGATCGGGTCGGCGGCGCCGGGCGCGCGGAGAGGAGGCGGACCGCTCATGCCCGGAGTCTAACCCCCCGGGCCTCGAGATGTGGGCGCGGGGCTCGTGATCGGCGGTTCTCGCGGCCCGCGGAGGCAAGTTCTCTCGCGCGCTGTTCAGGGGGGCGGACCCAGTCGGTATCCTCCGGAATCCCGGATGCGGCGAAGGACGACCTCCACCATGACGGCTCCCGGCTTCGACGACCCCCTCCTCAGCGACACGCCCGTCGTGGACGGCTACCGCGTCCTCGGCCCCTGCGTGCTCTACACGAAGATCGGGCAGGGCGGGATGGGAGCGGTCTTCCGCGGTCGCCACGTCAATCTCGACATCGACGTCGCGGTGAAGTGCCTCAAGAAGAGCCTCGCCAGCGAGGACGAGGCCTTCGTGCTCCGCTTCCAGCGCGAGGCGCGCCTCGCGGCCGGACTCAACGACGCGAACCTGATCCGCGTCTTCGACGTCGATCAGCAGCACGGCCTCCACTTCCTCGTCATGGAGTTCGTGGAGGGCGAGAGCCTGCGCGAGCGGGTCCGCCGCAAGGGGGCGCTCGCGGCCGAGGAGGCGGCGCTCATCATCCGCAACGCCTCCCAGGGGCTCGCGGTGGCCCACGCCCGCGAGATCGTTCATCGCGACATCAAGCCCGACAATATCCTCGTCTCGCGTCGCGGCGAGGTGAAGGTCGCCGATCTCGGTCTCGCGAAGGCCCTCGAGGCGAAGGAGGGCGTGACGGCGACCAACATGGTGCTCGGCACGCCGCAGTACATGCCGCCCGAGCAGTGGGAGGGAACGCACTCCGTCGGCCTCCCCGGCGACGTCTACGCGCTCGGCGCCACGCTCTTCTACCTGCTCGCCGGGCGCGACCCGATCGAGGGCGGCTCGCTGACGGAGGTGCTGCGCCGCGTCTGCTTCGAGCCCTTTCCCGAGGTCGCCCAGGCGGTCCCGGGGATCGACGCGGGACTGGCGGAGATCGTCCGTCGCGCCACCGCGAAGGACCAGGCCGCGCGTTATCCCACCGCGGCCGAGCTGCGCGACGCGCTCGACGGCTGGCTGCGGGGCCGCGGCGCGCTCCCGCGCCTGGACGACGCCGGGGCGGGGCAGGGCTCCGAGCGGATGACCGTCGTGTCGCCGCCGCCCTCGCCGACTCTCACCCGCGCCCGGACCGCGAGCCGGGCGGTCGACCCGGCCGATGTCCGTCCGACCGTCCAGACGCCCGCGCCGTCGGTCGTGCCGGAAACGGCGCCGCGCCCGCGCCCCGCGCCCGAACCGCGCCGCGGCGGGGTGTCGGCGAGGACGCTGGCGATCCTGGCCGGAGCCGCCTTCGCCCTGCTCGTCCTGGGCGGGATCGGCCTCTGGGCGCTGCTCGGGGACGGTGACGAACCGCCGCGCAAGAGCCCCAGGACCGGCGGCGCGAGCTCGTCCGTCGCCGGGAACGGCGGCGAGAAGCCCGCGCCGGACCCGAAGCGGAGTCCGGATCCGAAGCGCGATCCCGAACCGCGGCGCGATCCGGATCCGAAGACCGATCCGAAGACCGATCCGGAGCCGAAGCGGGATCCCGTTCCGACGCCTTCGCCGGATCCGAAGCGCGATCCGGAGCCCGATCCGCCGAAGCCCGTCCCCGCGGCGAGCTCGCCGGTCGGCGTCTGGGTGCTGGATCGCGAGAAGCTGCGCGACCGGCTCGTCGAGCTGAACGTCAACAGCGCGGACGCCCCGCGGGACGCCGACGAGCGGGACGCCCTCCGCGAGGAGATGGCGATGCGGGCCGACTCTTTCGACATCACGCTCACGCTGAACGAGAACGGTCGCTTCGAGGGCGAGGCCGAGCACCCCGGCGGAACGGGGCGGGCGGTCGGGAGCTGGCGCCTCGAGGGAGACACGCTGACGCTCACCACCGAGTTCGAGGACGGGGTCCGCAAGGTCATCCCCGAGTCCGAGGACTTCAGCTGGGACGGCAAGAGCTTCACCGGGCGCAAGGACGAGGGGAAGCTCTTCACCTTCATGCGCCGCGAGGAGGCCGAACGGCTCGACGCCGAGGCCTCCCGCCGCGGGCCGAAGCTCGTCGGTCGCTGGCAGCTCGACAAGATGCGCACCGCGCGGCAGACGGTCGAGAAGCAGCGCCGACAGCTCATCGCGCAGGGCTTCGGCGACGTTCCGGACCTCGCCGAGCTCCGCCGCGCGATCCGCGCCGAGTTCGAGGGGATGACCTTCACGCTCGAGGTGCGCGCCGCCACCTGGGAGCTCACCGCGAGCGGCTCCGGACTCGACGCCGAGGAGCTCGCGGAGGCCGGAGCCTCCGGCACCTGGCGCCGGACGGGACGTCGGTTGATCTTCACCGTGACGCGCGAGGAGGGCGAACGTCTCGACTCCTCGGAACAGCGCCGCATTCTGGTCCGCCTCGAGGAGGGGCGGCTCCTGGCGACGGACGAGGACCACGTGCTGGTCTTCCGCCGCGAGGGATGAGGGCCGTGAGGCCCGGGAGGACGACGATGAGACGGATGATGAGCGCGGCCTTGCTGCTCGTCCTCGCGGCGAGCCCGCTCGCGGCCCAGGACGGACCGGCGCCGACGATCAAGGAGGTCCGCTTCGAGGCGCGCAGCGCCTGGAACCGGACGCGGCGGGATTTCTCGCGCCGCCTCGCGGAGGCGAAGGCCGAGGAGCAGGCGGCGATCGAGGCCGACCGCGACGTGCGCTTCGCGGCGATCATGGAGCCGCTGTGGGCCGCGGTCGAGGCGAAGCCGGGCGACGCCGAATCCGAGGAGTCGGTCGCCTGGATCCTCCGGCAGCGCGACGCCTCGACGGCCGGCATCCTCCGCGCGGCGGACTTCGCCCGGAAGCACTACGCCGAGGGCGAGGGCGGCCAGATCGCGGTGCGCAGCCTGATCAAGCGGCCGCTCGACGAGGCGATCGCGAAGCGACTCGAGTCCTTCGCCGCGGTGAAGAACGCGGCGACGGCCGCGTGGGCGCGCTACGGACTCGCCCTGCCTCGACTGATCGGGGCGAAGGATCGCGCCGCGGAGGACGCCGCGCTCGCCGAGATCCTCGCCCTCGCCGGACGCGAGGACGCGCCCGCCGATCTGAAGCGGGAGATCGCACGCACCACGACGAGCTACCGCTTCGCGCCGGGGCGCCCGGCGCCGGAGATCGAGGGCCAGGACCTCGACGGCGCGGCCTTCAAGCTGAGCGACTATCGCGGCAAGGTCGTCCTCATCGACTTCTGGGGGACCTGGTGACCGCCGTGCGTGGCCTTCGTGCCGCACGGGCGGTCGCTCGTGAAGAACTTCGCCGATCGGCCCTTCGCGCTCGTCGGCGTCAACTGCGGTGATGCCCTCGAGAAGGTCCGCGGCTTCGTGAAGTCCGAGAACGCCAACTGGCGTCACTTCTTCGACGGGAGCTCCGGTCCCATCGCGACGGCCTGGAAGGTCAACGTCTTCCCGACGATGTACCTGATCGATCACGAGGGGCGGATCGCGGTGGTGAATCCCCCGCACGGCGCCGAGCTCGACGCGGTGATCGAGAAGCTCGTCGCCGCGGCCGAGGCCGCGCGCCGCGAGCCGGAGCCGAAGCCGGCGGAGAAGCCGGCGGAGAAGCCGGCGGAGAAGCCGGCGGAGAAGCCGGAGTCCGGCGACGAGGGTCGGAAGGGCTGAATCCGGCGACCCCGGCGCGCCCCGTCCGACGGCCCGAACCGGGGCCCCGGGCGGGGCGCGCGCGCTTTCATCCGCCCCGAGAGCCAGTTTTTCCCGGATCGCGGCGCGACCCCGGCCGAAGAGTCGGGTTGGAAGCGGGACCGGGAGGCGCCGCGACCGCGCGGCCCCCGCGACCGGAGGATCTTCGATGTCTGGCTCGACCCCGTCCCGAATCCGCGCGATTCCGGTCTTCCTGATCGGATTCCTGGCCCTCGGCGGCGTCCTCATGCTCCGCCCCGCGCCGGCGAGCGCCCGCATCGCGGCCGTCCCGGCGCCGGACGCCGCCGCCGCGGCCCGCGAGATCGACGCGATCGTCGCGCGCTTCCAGAACGAGCACGGCGCGAAGGCCAATCCCGTCTGCGACGACGAGACCTTCCTCCGCCGCCTCTACCTGAGCGCGATCGGTCGCGTGCCGACCACCGAGGAGGCGCGGCGCTTCCTCGACTCGCAGGACTCGCAGCGTCGCGCGAAGCTGGTCGACGAGCTGCTTGACTCGAAGGGGTGGGTGAGCCATCGCTTCAACCGCTGGGCGGATCTGCTCCGCATCAAGTCGCGGCTCGGCGGTCAGGTCTCCGGCGCGCCCTACGAGCACTGGCTGAAGGACGCCCTCGCCACGAACAAGCCCTATGACCGCATGGTCACCGAGCTCCTCACCGCGAACGGCGCCGCGCACGCTCGCGACAACGGCGCGACGGGCTACTACCTCCGCGATCGGGGCATGCCGCAGGACAACATGGCGAACACCATGCGGCTCTTCCTCGGCACGCGCATCGAGTGCGCGCAGTGCCACAACCATCCCTTCGACAAGTGGACCCAGCTCGACTTCTTCAAGCTGTCCGCCTTCACCGCGGATCTGGTCTACCGCGACGTGACCACCCTCGCCGACGAGAAGTCGGCCGCCATCCGGGAGGTCCAGCAGGAGATCCGTCGCTCGGGCGACCGCTCGAAGCAGCAGGCCTTCAACCTGCGCATCCTCCGGGGCACCTCCGCCGGCATCTCGCACACGGGATCCGGTCTCGCGATGCTGCCGAAGGACTATCAGTACGACGACGCGAAGGGCGGTGACATCGTGCAGGCCCAGGTGCCCTTCGGCGAGCAGCCGGCTCTCAAGGTCCGGCAGCCGAACCGGCGCCAGCTCGAGCGACTCCGCCGGGCGCAGAACCGACCCAACCGTCGCGGCGACGGCTTCCGCTTCCCGCCCGTGAACTCCCGCGCCGCCTTCGCGGAGTGGGTGACCTCGCCCCAGAACGACCGCTTCAGCGCCGTCGCGGTGAACCGGGCCTGGCAGGAGGCGATGGGCGTCGGGCTCGTCGAGCCGGTGGACGACTTCGGCGACGACACCGAGGCCATGATCCCGGAGCTCCTGCGCCACCTGCAGGACTACTTCGTGGCGACCGGTTTCGACCTCAAGGAGCTCCAGCGCGCGATCTTCCTCTCGCGGACCTGGCAGCGCGAGGCCGTCACGGAGGAGTGGACGCCCGGCGAGGTCTGGGCCTTCCGCGGGCCGACCCTGCGCCGCCTGAGCGCCGAGCAGACCTGGGACTCGCTGGTCACGCTCGTCGACCGGGACGTGGACGCCGGACTCGAGGCGCCGCTGTCGGAGGAGGCGGAGCGCGTCTACGCCCAGCACGATCGCGTCTACGAGATGACGGCGGACGAGCTGCGCGCGGAGGTCGACCGGTTCGAGATGCGTCGTCAGGATCCGGCGAAGTTCCGAGCGGAGGAGCGCCGGCGGCTCGCCGCGCTCCGGGAGAAGGCGGCGCCCGTCCTGCGAGAGCTGCGCCTCGCCCGGCGCGCCCAGGACCGCGATCGCGAGCGCGCGGCGCTCGCGAAGCTCGAGGAGCTCGGCCTGCCCCAGGGGCGGCCCGCTCGCCGCGGCAACCGCGACAACCGCACGGTGCGTGCGAGCGATCTGCCGCAGCCGGCGCCGGCGGGGCACTTCCTCGGTCGCTTCGGGCAGTCCGACCGCGAGGTCATCTCGGGGGCCCAGCTCGATCCGAACGTCCCGCAGGTGCTCGACCTCCTCAACGGATTCGTCGAGGAGCAGATCCTCTCGAATCCCCTCGCCTCGCTGATCGAGGAGCTCGACGGCACCCAGGGCGTGGAGGCGCGGATCCGTCTCGCCTACCTCGCGATCCTCTCCCGTCGTCCGGATGCGGAGGAACTCGGTCAGTGGCGCGCCGAGATCCGGCGTGACTCGGACGAGGGCCTCGCCGATCTCGTCTGGACCCTCGTCAACTCCCACGAATTCCGCTTCCTGCGCTGAGCGAGGACCGAACGATGACCCTCAAGAGCATCCTCCGCGAATCGGACGAACAGAGCCGTCGCGCCTTCCTCGCGAACACCGCGCGCGGACTCCTCGGGCTCGGCGCCATGCCGCTCTTCTCGCGCTTCGCGGGGGCGGCGATGCCGCAGGACGCCGCGGCGCCGGTGGCGCTGCGGCCGGCGACCGCCCGCAACGTGATCTACCTCTACATGTCGGGCGGCATGTCCCACCTCGACACCTTCGACCTCAAGCCGGGGTCCGAGGTCCAGGGGCCCATCGAGCGGCTGAAGACGAACGCGGACGACGTCTTCGTCTCGCAGCACTTCCCGCTGCTGGCGCGGCACATGGACAAGGTGGCGGTGATCAACTCGCTCAGCTCGAACCAGGGCGCGCACGAGCAGGGCCGCTACTTCATGCACACGAGCTACGAGATGCGGGGCACGATCAAGCACCCCACGCTCGGGAGCTGGGTGCACCGGATGGCGGGTCGGGTCAATCCGAACCTCCCCGGGCACGTCACCGTCGGCAACGCCGGCCCCGGCGAGAGCGCGGGCTTCCTCGAGTCGCGCTACCTGCCGCTGCCGATCGGCGATCCCGAGGCGGGCCTCCAGAACAGCGTCCGGGCCAAGGGGGTCGACGAGAAGACCTTCGCGCGGCGTCTCGATCGCCTGCGCCGGATGAACGGCGCCTTCGCCGATCGCTACGGCGCGAAGGCCGTGCGCGGCTACTCCGACATGTATGACGACGCGGTCAAGCTGATGAGCTCGGCCGACCTCGAGGCCTTCGACCTCGAGCGCGAGCCGGAAGCGGTGCGGGCGGCCTACGGTGACGATCCCTTCGGTCAGGGCTGCCTCCTGGCGCGTCGGCTCGTCGAGCACGGCGTGCGCTTCGTCGAGGTGACGAGCGGCGGCTGGGACACCCACAACGACAACTTCGAGCAGATGGAGGAGAAGTGCCCGGTCATCGATCGGGCGCTCGCGAGCCTCCTCGCGGATCTCGAAGCGCGCGGCCTCCTCGACGAGACGATCGTCGTCCTCGCGACGGAGTTCGGCCGCACCCCGGAGATCGTGACCGAGCGGAACTCCGGCCGGAACCACCACCCGAAGGCCTTCTCGGGTCTCCTCGCCGGCGGTGGCATCCGCGGCGGTCGCACCTGGGGCAAGACCGACGAGCGCGGCGAGAACGTCATCGAGAACAAGGTGCTCGTGCCGGACTTCAACGCGACCATCGCGCACGCGCTGGGGCTGCCGCTCGACCACGTGCTGACCTCGCCGAGCGGTCGACCCTTCACCGTCGCCCACAAGGGCAAGCCCATCCTCGAACTCTTCGCCTGATCGGATCCCGGAGCCCTCGCATGTCCCGTCTCGCCGGTCTCGCCCTGACGCTCGCGCTCGCCGGGAGCGCCGTCGCCCAGTCGAAGGTGGACTTCCGGCGGGAGGTGCTGCCGATCCTCGAGGGGCGCTGCGTGAAGTGCCACGCCACGCCGAAGATCGAGGACGGCAAGCGGGTCGAGGAGCCCGACGGCGATCTCGTGCTCGACTCACGCTCCGGCATCCTGAAGGGCGGCGAGGGCGGCCGCGTCATCGAGCCCTGGGCTTCGAAGAAGAGCCGTCTCTATCTCCGCTGCACGCTCCCCGAGGACGATCCCGACGTCATGCCGGCGAGCGGCGACCTCCTGACCGCGGCCCAGCTCGCGACCCTCGCCCGCTGGATCGACGAGGGGGCGGAGTTCGGCGACTGGGTCGGCGCGGGCAAGAAGTCCGCCGCGCCCGCCGCGAATCCGGTCGCGGCCGGCGAATCGCCGACGGTCGCCCGGTGGCGCGAGCTCGGGAAGGGGCTCGAGTCCCTCGATGACGCCACGATCGCGCGCGCGAAGTTCCCCGGTCGCATCGAGCCGCTCTTCGTCGGGAGCCCGCTCCTGCGCGTGAGCGCGATCGGACGCGAGTCCGAGGTCGACGACAAGGTGCTCGCCGCGCTCGCGCCGCTCGCCGGACACGTCGCCCAGCTCCGTCTCTCCGGGTCCGCCGTGACCGACGCCTCTCTCGCGACGATCGCGCGGATGACCCGCCTGATCGACCTCGACCTCAGCCGGACGAAGGTGACCGCGAAGCCGCTCGACAAGCTTCTTGCGCTCGAGTCGCTCCGCACCCTCAACCTGCACCACTGCTCGCTCGGCGCGAAGTCCGGCGCGGTCCTCGCTCGCTTCGAGCGCCTCGAGAAGATCTACCTCTGGGAAACGGGTCTCGACGACGCCGCGCTCGCCGAACTCGCCAAGCTCCGCCCGGGTCTCACCGTCGTCGGCCCGCCTCAGCTCCCCGCGCCCGCTGACCCGGCCCCCGAGCCGACCCGCCGCCGCCGAAATGAATAAAAGGGGTCAGACCCCATTTATTCAAAAAGGGCCCGATTTTGAATAAATGGGGTCTGACCCCATTTATTCATCGAGCGCGGTGACGCGGCGGACGAGATCGGCGACGGGAAGCGCGGTGTCGATCAGGAGCTTCGGGCCGGAGTGGCGGTCGAAGAGGACCCGGTGCTCCCGGAGGGAGAGGTCGCCGTCGCGGACGTAGTAGTCGCGCACCCAGTCGAGGAGGAAGGCGAGGCGCGCGTCCTGCTCCTCGGGACTCGCGTACTTGTGCGGCTCGAAGGGGCGCGCGCGACAGTGGGCGAGGCAAGCCTCGACACCGGGCTCGAGGAAGACGAGACGCGCGCCCATTTCGAGCGCGACGCCGACCAGACCGGCGTAGCAGCCCTCGACGATCCAGCCCTCGTGAGCCGAGCAGAACTCACGGACGTCGGCGCCCGCGGTCTCGGCGTCGCGCGAGACGGCGATCTCGCCCGGGACCCAGGCGACGGTGTCGAGATCGAGGACGGGGAGGGAGGCGTGCGCCGCGAGAGCATGGGCCAGCGTCGTCTTCCCCGAGCCGGAGTTGCCGAGGATCGCGAGTCGGAGCGACTCCGGGGCCTCCCGGCTCGACCCAATTCCGGACGAGGGCGGCATCCGCTTCACTCCGGCTCGAGCGCGAAGCGGACGCGCGTCGTCTTGCCCGCTTCGAGCACGAAGGTCTGAGGCTCGGCGCGCATCCGGTAGCCCGGGACCGGACTCCAACCGATCCTGAACTCGACCTCGCCGGGATCGAGGAGCGCGCGCATCTTCCCCTCGGCGTCCGTCTTCGGGTGATCGACGATGGAGGGATTGCTCTGCACCGGGTCGGGCGCCCGGCCAGGGCCGCCGCGGCGGACTTCGAACGAGACTCCGGAAATGGGGGCGTCGGTCACCGCGTCGCGCGCCTCGAATTCGACGATGGCCGCGAACTGGAACGTGACGTCCACCGTCCCCGTCGGCGCCTCGCTCGTGACCTCGAGTTCATGGCGAGTCCGGACGAGCTCGCTGCCCGGCGGCGGGTCGAGCGTGATCCGATAGCGGCCCAGCGGCATCTGGAGGACGAGCTCGCCGTTCGGGTCCGACCTCCCGTACGCGCTCGATCGATCCCCGTCGACGAGTCGCGCGCTGACGCGTGCCTCCGGGATCGTCGCCCCACTCTCCGGGTGGAGGCAGCGGACACGGATCGCTCGGGCCGTCGGCATCACGATGCGGAGAGGACTGCGTTCGATCGCGACGCCCTCGGCGCCCGAGGCGTTCGGCTTCAGATCGAGCGTTCTCGGATCGCGATCGGTGGTGACGGCGAAGACCCAGCGTCCGGCGCGTTCGGGGTGGGTCACGCGCAGGGTGAGGAGCACTTCCCGCGGCAGCTCGTGGAGTGAGAAGCGCCCCTGGCCGTCCGTCCGCGCCGTCCTCCTTCCTTCCTCGAGGTAGTCCAGGCCCCAGAACTCGCGGAAGTTGACGTGGGGATGCAGGCCCTCGCGATCGATCGGGTCGCAGCCGACCATCTCGACCTCGACGTCGGCCACGGGTTGCCCGACCTCGTCGACGACGCGTCCCTCGAGGGTCGCCGCGGGCCGGAACACCACGACCAGCCGCGCGGACTCGCCCCGGAAGTACGCACGGTCCACCTCGGATTTGAGGGGACGATCCGCGGGACGCGCGCCGCGGTACATCATCCGCATCCCGTGCCAGGCGAATCCGAAGCCGGGCGCCGTGCCGAACACGACGATCGTGCCGAAGTCCAGCTTGCCGCGCTGGGGCTCGACGCCGACTCCGACGAATCGGAACCACCCCTCTTCGTCCGAGACGGCCTCGGCGATGATCCCGCCGGCCGAACCGTTGACGGCCGCGAGGCGGATCTGCGCCCCCGGGACCGGCTGGCCCTCGATGTCGATCGCCCGCCCGTCGACCTCGACGGGAATCGGCTCCGTCGACGGACCGGTCGGCTCGGATTCGGGTCGAACGGGGTCCGGCGTCTCGACGACCTCGGCTCCCGTCTCCTCCTCCGACGGAGCCGGAGGGGTTGGGACCTCGGTCTCGGCCGTGCGACGCGCCTTCTCCGCGCGCTCCGCGACGACATCGCCCCTTCGTCCGTCGAGGGAAGCTTCGCTCTCGCCCTGGCGGAAGTAAAGGAAGAGCGCGACCGCGACGATCACGCCGATCATCGCGAGCACCAGGACGGCCATCCGTCTCGAATCGTCGCCGGATCCGCTCATCGCGCGCCCTCTCCTCGGTCGTGGGGGAGGGGCGAGCCGGCCTGACGGCCCGCCCTCGACGCCGCCCACTCTACCGCGTGAATAGAACGGGTCTGACCCGATTTATTCACTCTGGAGTCGCCGGCCCGCTCGTTCGAACGCCCACCCGTGAAAGTGAATAAATTGGGTCTGACCCAATTTATTCAAAATGCGGGGTCAGCGGGTGAGGAGGCGGGCGAAGGCGGCGCGCTCGACCCAGAGGAGGTAGAGCGCGATAGCGCAGATCAGGAGAATGACGGGCTCGAGGAGGCCCTCGCCACCGGTCACGAAGATGTGGAAGGCGAGGATGTTGACGATGATCGGACCCAGCGTGAGGAGACCGAGGTTCCGCGTCCGCGGGATCGCGACGAGGAGGCCGCCCAGGACCTCGAGCACCTTCACGAAGGTCAGGTAGCCGGTCGGGGCGAACGCCGCCATGAAGTGGGCCAGGGCCGAGCCCTCGGGCGGGGGCTCCTGCGCCGGCACGAGGTCGAGCAGGAACATGCCGCCGAACACCACGAACATCAGGCCGAGCAGGCCGCCGGCGACCGTCGGAAGGTGCTTCATCGATTCTCTCTCCGCGGATCGGGAAGGCGCGGAGGATGCCCGGAGATGTGACGAGATGCAAGGGTGGGGCGGGGCGACGGGCGCGATGCGCCGGACTACTTCGTGATCTCGATCCCGCTCACGGCGGAAGCGCACTCGCAGAGCGCTCAGCCGCTGAAGGAGGGGACGCGCTCGGGACGCGTGATGCGCATCCCGACGCGGAGGCCGACGAGCAGGATCGCCGCGACGGCGACCGTCCAGAAGCCGGCCCGGCGCCAGTTCGGTGTCGCACGGGCGAGGTAGGGGCTCGCGAAGGCCAGCGCGAGCCCCAGGATGAGGGCGACGCGAAGCAGGATCGTGACGGTGGTGTACATGGGGCGGACCTCCCGGCGACCTTCCGATCATGAGTCCCGGACGGCCTCCGGACCAGAGGCCCGGCGGGAGACGCGCGTGGCCGGCGCGCGGCGACCGCCGGCCCGCCGCGAAGCGGATGAGGCCCGAGCGAGGCGACCCTCTGCGCCGCGAGTTGACACGACGCTCCGGCGAGGAGACGCTCGGCCGGTCGCGGAGGCACCGCGTCAGGGCGGCGAGGCGGCCCGGCGGCGTGGTGGTTCAGCGGTCCGGTGGCCGGTAGCCGGTGTCCCGGTGTCCCGGTGTCCCGGTGTCCCGGTGTCCCGGTGTCCCGGCGGCACGGCAGCACGGCAGCACGGCAGCACGGCAGCACGGCGACACGGCAGCACGGCAGCACGGCAGCACGGCAGCACGGCAGCACGGCAGCACGGCAGCACGGCAGCACGGCAGCACGGCGGACCAGGAGTCGGGATGGGCTACTTCTTCATCGCGGCGGGACTCTTCTCGATCCTCGGGGCGGTCCTCGAGTGGTCCTGGTTCATGAACCACCGCAACCTGCGCTTCTTCGCCTCCTTCCTCGGCCGGACCGGCGCCCGCATCGTCTACGTGCTCATCGGCGTCCTCCTCGTCTCTCTCGGTGGCCTGATGGCGGTCGGGGTCGTCGCCCCGAGGTGAGGACGGCCGGGACATGACCCGCCGGAGTGGGAGGGATCGATGAAGGACCGGGCGGACCATCGCGAGGCGCGCACGCGCTATCTCGCCCACCACGACGAGGCCGAGGTCGCGAAACACGAGGCCTGGGCGCTCGCGCTCGACGCCGACGATCACGCCGCCCTGCGACGCGATCTCGGGCGCGCCCTCGAGCTCCGACCGGGCTGGTCGGCTCTCGACGCCGGGGCGGGGACCGGCGCCCTCTGTCTGGCGCTCGCCCCTCTCTCCGGTCTGCGGCTCACCGCTCTCGAACCCTGCCCGAAGATGCTGGCGCGGCTCGCCGCGAAGCCGGCGCTGCGCGAGGTCCGCGCGCGCGAGGGGTTCTGCGACCATCCGGACGATCGCGAGCACTTCGCGCCGGGCGAGTTCGACGTCGTCCTGTCGCGCCAGCTCGTCAACTGTCTCCTCGACCCCCTGGCCGCCTTCGCGAACTGGCGGCACTGGCTCCGCCCGGGCGGGCACGTGGTCGTCATGGACGGTCTCTACCGGCGGGAAGACTGGGGCGGGAGCTGGGCCGACGAGGTCGACCGGCTCCCGATGTCGGTGGTCGGGACGACGGCCCTCGTGCCCTACCTGCTCGAGCGATCGGGCTTCCGGGTCGAACACGCCGGTCTGATGGTGGAGACGAACGCGCGATCGAGCGTCCGCACGCCGCGCTACCTCGTCGTGGCGACCCGGGATGACTGACCCGACGATCGCGGCGGACGACCCCGACCACGCGCGCTTCCGCGCGACCCGACACTTCGGCTCCCTGGACGGCCTCCGCGCCTTCAGCATCCTCGCCGTCCTCTGGCACCACGGCCTGTCGCGGCAGGGCGAGGTCGAGGGGCTGGCCTCGCGGGGCTACCACGGCGTCGGCCTCTTCTTCGCGATCAGCGGCTTCCTGATCTCGACGCTGCTCCTGCGGGAGCGGGAGAGCCGCGGCCGGATCGACTTCCGCGCCTTCTTCATGCGGCGCGCGCTCCGGATCTTCCCGCTCTACTACGCGGTGCTCCTCGCCCACGTCGTCCTCGTCCCGCTCGTCCACGGCGACGATCCCCGCGGAGCTCTTTTCTTCGAGAACCTGCCGCGACACGCGGTCTATCTCTCGAACTGGTGCGAGAACGACTCCTTCGGCCACGCCTGGTCGCTCGCCTGCGAGGAGCAGTTCTACCTCGTGTGGCCCTGGGTCCTGATCCTCCTCGCCGGGTGGCGTCCGCTCGCGGGCGTGCTCGGCCTCTGGGCGACGAAGTTCGCGGTGGCGCGCGCGGTCGAGGCGCGAGACCTGGATCCGGACGGTTTCCTCGTCCGTCTGCTCGCGAACGTGCCCGACGCCATCCTCGCCGGGATCGTCGCCGCCTTCCTGCTCCACGGCGGGCGCAGCCACCGGATCTGTCGCGTCGTGTTGGGCGCGCGCGTGGCGCCGCTCCTCGCCGGCGTCCTCGTCGTCCTCGTCCTCGCCTCGCGGTGGCACGACGAGTCGTACGCGATCCTCCCGGTCGCCTTCGCGATCCTCGTCGCATCCGTCGTCATCCGGGAGGATCACCTCGCGCGGCCGCTCCTCGGCGCGCCGCCGCTCCGGCACCTCGGGCGCGTGAGCTACGGGGTCTACCTCGTGCACATCATGGTGCTGGCCGCGGTCGCGCGGGGGGCGGGAGAGTTCCTGCCGCCGGCGAGCGCGGGTCGCTTCGCCGTCGCCCTCGGCGCGAGCTGGCTGGTCGCGGCGATCAGCTTCCGCTGGTTCGAGCGGCCCTTCCTCGAGCTGAAGTCGCGCTTCCGGCCGCGGGGCCGGGTCGCGGCCTAGATCTCGGGGAGCTGCTCCTTCGTGCGCCCGACGTGCACGACGGCGTCGCCGCCGTGCACGATCGGGTTGCGCGTGAGGCCCACGATGATGCCGTCGAAGGGAGCGACGACCGAGACGCCGTCCATGCCGAGCGGGTCGGCGATGATCCCGAGGACCTGGCCGCGCTTGATCGCGTCGCCCTCCTTCGCCGTCAGGCGGAGGACGCCGGCGCGTCGCGCCCGCACCCAGCTGCTGTCGTCGATGCGCACGATGCGGACCGGCCGGGCGTTGCGCCGCGCGAGGAGTCCGAGCTCGCGGAGGACGCCGAGCACGCCCTTCACGCCGAGACGGATCGAGGCCTCGTCGAATCGCGAGGCCTCGCCGGCCTCGTACACGATCACCGGAATGCGACGCTTCGCGGCCGCGAAGCGCAGCGATCCGTCCCGGAGGGTCGACTGCAGGATCACCGGCGCGCCGAAGGCGCGGGCGCAGCGCAGCGTTTCCGGGTCCGACAGGTCGCCCCGGATCTGGGGAAAGTTGAAGCGATCGGACGAGCCGGTGTGGAGATCGATGCCGTGCGTGCAGCGCGACACCACCTCCTGCATGAAGAAGTTCGCCATGCGCGAGGCCAGCGAGCCGCGCGGCGAGCCCGGGAACGACCGGTTGAGATCGCGCCGGTCGGGCAGGTAGCGGCTCTGCCCCATGAAGCCGAAGACGTTGACGATGGGGACGGCCACGACGGTGCCGCGGAGAACCTTGTCCTCGAGCTTCCCGAGCACGCGCCGGATGATCTCGACGCCGTTGATCTCGTCGCCGTGCAGGGCGGCGCTGAGCCAGATGCGCGGTCCCGGCTCGGCCGCGTGGATCACCGTGACGGGAACCTCCACGCGGGTGTGCGTGGGGAGGAGCGCCACCGGGAGATCGAAGCGGGCGCTCGTCCCGGCCGGAACGGAGCGACCCGCGATCTCGAAGGGCGGCGTCGGCTCAGGCCTTGATCCGGTCCTGGTTCTTGTTGGGGGATGCATTCTGCTCGATGAACTCGATGATCTTGTCGGCGACGTCGACGCCGGAGGCGGCCTCGATGCCCTCCAGGCCCGGCGAGGAGTTGACCTCCATCACCACGGGGCCGTGATTCGCGCGCAGCAGGTCGACGCCGCAGACGCGGAGCCCCATCGCCTTCGCCGCCCGCAGCGCCGTGCTGCGCTCCTCGGGGGTGAGCTTGATGCTCCGGGCGGAACCGCCGCGGTGTAGGTTCGAGCGGAACTCGCCCGGACCGGCCTGTCGCATCATCGAGGCGACGACCTTGCCGCCGACGACGAAGGCCCGGATGTCGCTGCCGCCCGCCTCCTTGATGAACTCCTGCACGAGGATGTTCGCGTCGAGGCCGCGGAAGGCCTCGATCACCGACTCCGCCGCCTTTCCGGTCTCGCAGAGCACGACCCCGATCCCCTGCGTGCCCTCGAGGAGCTTGACGACGAGGGGAGCCCCGCCGACGAGGTCGATGATCCCCTCGACGTCCTTCGTCGAGTGCGCGAAGCCCGTCACCGGCAGGCCGATGCCGCGGCGCGAGAGGAGCTGGAGGCAGCGAAGCTTGTCGCGCGAACGGGCGATCGACTGCGACTCGTTGAGGCAGAAGACTTCCGTCATCTCGAACTGCCGCACGACGGCCGTGCCGTAGAAGGTGTGCGAGGCGCCGATGCGGGGGATCACCGCGTCGACCTCGAGCTCGCGCCCGGCGAAGACGACCTTCGGGCGGTGGGCCGCGATGTTCATGTAGCAGCGCAGGTAGTCGACGATCTGGACCTCGTGTCCGCGGGCGACGGCCGCCTCCTTGAGGCGGCTCGTCGAGTAGAGCGACGACTTGCGCGAGAGGATCGCGATTCTCATGTGTCCTTCTTCCTCTTCCGGATCTTTCGCCCGCCCTTCACGCGGCGGCCGTTCAGGAACGACCGTCCGGGGTCGACGACGAAGCGTCCTCTGATCGCCTGCCGCCCGAGGAGCATGCGAAAGCCCATCACGTCGCGATTGGTCAACGTGATCTCGATCTCGAATCGATCCCCGAGGATCTCGACCGTCGTCCACACTACCGGACGACGCTCCGTGTGTCCGGTCGAAGATCGGACGCGGCGGTGCTCCTTGAGCGGCGCGGTGACGCGGATGGTCTCGGAAACGTCGCGCTGCTCGGGGTGGACCGTGAAGCGCACCCAGCGCTTGCGTCCCCGCACGAACTCCTCGACGTCGTAGGCGTGGAGCGACGAGGTCCGGGCGCCGGTGTCGACCTTCGCCTTGATCGAGGAGACCCCGAACTCCGGAAGGGCGACCCACTCGCGCCAGCCGATGACCTCGCGATCCTCGAATTCCCGTTCCCTGGCCACCGCGTCCGCCCCTCCGCGCGACCCCGTTGCCGTCGCGAGGGGCCATTCTTGACGGCCGGCGGCCCAAGGGAAGGGCAAAGCCCCGGAAAATGGGGCGGGGAGGCGTCCGGAAGGGCCCGGTTCCGCCCCCGAGGGGTCGCGCCGGCCGCGGAATCCAGGCTATCATGCGGGTTCGGATGTCCTCTCGGGGGCTTCCCGGAGCGGAACTTCTCCGCCGCTCCACTCGCCGTCCCCGCGCGATCGAACCGGGCTCCCGTGGAGCGGATCATGCTCGTCGTCTCTCGCCTCGCCGCCCGCACCCGTCTCGGGTGGTCGACCCTCCTCCTCGGCCTCCTCGTCGGAGTCCTGCCCGCGCAGGATCCCATGTCCGACGCCGGCTCGCACGAGGGCGTCGCGCCCGCGGCGGCCGACCGTGTCGACTACTTCCGCCAGGTCCGTCCGATCCTCACGCAGCACTGCTACGGCTGCCACGGCCCCGACGCCGAACAGCGGGCGACGGAGCTCCGCTTCGACCTCCGCGAGAGCGTCTTCGGCGATCTCGGCGGCGGCGAGCACGCCGTGGTGCCCGGCGACGTCGCGGCGAGCCATCTCGTGCTCCGGATCACGAGCGACGATCCCGAGGAGCGGATGCCTCCCTCCGATGCGAAAGACCCGCTGACGCCCGAGGAGATCACGACGCTCCGCCGCTGGGTCGAAGAGGGCGCGAGCTGGTCCGACCACTGGGCCTTCCAGCCCATCGCGGCGCCGGCGCCGCCCGAGGGGCAAGAAGGAGCGATCAATCCGATCGACGCCTTCGTGCGCCGCCGTCTCGCTCGCGAGGGACTCACGCCGGCCGACCCGGCGGACCGCGAGGCGCTGATCCGACGGGTCAGCTTCGACCTCACCGGCCTCCCGCCGACCCCGGAGGAGATCGACGCCTTCCTCGCCGACGCTCGCC
>JAWKSY010000028.1:0-36519 GCA_041402125.1 Planctomycetota bacterium | reverse complement strand
GTATTTCAGGTACTCGACGTGCCCGCCCTGGTAACTGGTGAGGGCGATCCCCTGCGCGTCCTCCTGGATCGCGCAGTCCACGATCTCGGCGACGGAGCGGTTGTGCCCGAGGTGGATCACCTCGGCCCCCGAGGCCTGGAGGATGCGCCGCATGATGTTGATCGCGGCGTCGTGCCCGTCGAAGAGCGACGCCGCGGTGACGATGCGGACGTGGTGTTGGGGCCGATAGGGATCGACAGTCGCGTGGGTCATCGCGGAACTCGCGTCGAGGCTGGCAGTTGCGGACGAAACGTCGGCGGCCGGATTCTACGAAGACCGGCCGCGGCCGCCAACGCCGGGCGGGGCCTGGGGGAGGCTCGTCGCGGGCGCCGTCCGGGCCTCCGACGCCGGGCCCGGGCCGCGGCCGGGTCCCCGGGGCGCCGTCAGGGCAGGGGCAGGTACTCGGGCGGCGAGAGCGCGAGGTAGCTCGGCGAGAGCCCCGCGATGCTCGAGGGCGTCGTCCCGTCGAGCCAGATGCACTGGAACGCCATGGCCCCGTTCAGGAGCCCCGCCGGCACGACGTAGACGTTGGTCCGGCTCGGATTGCCCCACCCGCCCTGCGTCTGTCCGTTGCCGAGGACGCCGAGAGGGTCCTCGATGATGTAGGTGTCGACGAGGTTGTAGGGGTCGAAGTGGAACATCCCGTAGGGGGACGGGAAGGGCTGGAAGCCGGGGGCGCTCAGGGCGAAGAGGAAGGGAACCGGGGCGTTCCCGTTCGAGGTGTTGACGAAGTCGCAGACGACGATGTCGAGGCCCGCGGCCGGGACGAGCTGCATGTCGAGGCCGCGGGCGAAGGCGGTGGCCGTGGCCGCGATCGTCGGAGCGTCGGCGCGGCGCGCGGTGACGCGGACCTCGCCCGACCCGGTGGCCAGGACGGCGGTGCTCACGCGGCCGGCGGCATCGGTGAGCGCGGGGCCCGGATTGCCGAGGAGCCCGTTCGGGGAGGCCTCGAACTCGATCGGGATGCCGGCGAGCGGCGCCCCCGCCCCGTCGACGAGCTCGAACTCGCAGGGGAGGAGGAAGGCCCGGGTCTTCATCCCGACCTGCCCCTGCCCTCCCACCACCGCGAGCGAGCTCTGGACCGCGGCGGAACGGATCCGTCCGATCGAGCCGCTCACGTGGTCGAGGAACCAGATCGCGCCGTCGGGGCCGCGACGGTAGCGGAGGATGCCGGCGAATCCGGCGCCCCAGATGTTCGGGCCGGGCTGGCCGGCGACGGGAGCCTTGCGGGACCAGGCGCCGGTCACGGCGTCCCGCTCGAGCCAGATGAGGGTGCCGGTGCCGAAGTCGCCGTGGAGGAGGCAGCCGTGGTAGTCCGGACCGAGATCGAGGGGCGCGCCGAGCGGCCGGTAGATCTCGCCGACGATCACCACCTGGCCCTCGGGACCGTAGACGCGGACGTCGATGGGCTCGGTGAAACCGCCGGGCGGTGAACCGGGGCAGCCGCCGCCGGGGATGTCGCCCTCGCGCCAGGGCCAGCCGTAGTCGCGCAGGACGAAGGGGCCGGAGGTCGGGTACTCCCAGTGGTCCACCTCCTCGCGCGAGGAGCTGCCGACGTCGCCCAGGAAGAGATCGCCCGTCGCCGGGTCGATGCACATCGAGAAGGGGTTGCGGAAGCCGAACGCGATCGCGAGCCCCTCGAGCGGCGCGGCCGCGCCCGCCTGGGGATTGTCGACGGGGACGAGGTCCTGCGGCCCGGTCGGGGGCAGGGAACCGATCGAGGAGACGTCGAGTCGCCAGATGCTCCCGCGGCCGTTCGCGAGGATGCGCGACCCGCAGGGATCGGCGTCATCGCCCATCGTGACGTAGAGGTGACCGTCGGGACCGAAGCGGACCGTGCCGCCGTTGTGGAGCTGGTCGAGGTCGGGGACCTCGACCAGCGTCATCTCGCTCCCGGTGACGAAGGCGAGGTTCGCGCTCGTTCCGTCGGACAGATCGCCGGCGAGGGTGATGCGGGAGAGACGGACGAAGTTGCCTCCGGGCGCGTTGCGCGTCGCGACGACGTAGAGGCGTCCGTTGGCGGCGAAGTCCGGATCGGGCGCGAGCGAGTGGAGGCCGCGCTCGCCGAAGGTCTCGAGCGCCGCGAAGGCGGCGACGACGACGGGCGGGCCCGCGAGCCCGGGGACGTGCAGCAGGATCTGGCCGCTGATCTTCTCGCAGACCAGGATCCGGCCGTCGTCGAGGAAGCAGAAGTCGGTCGGCTGGGTGAAGCCGGTCGCGAGACCCGCGTCGACCTGGAACCCGACGGGAAGAGACTGCGCGCGGGCGAGAGCGGCCCCGACGAGGAACGCGACGCACGCCGAGAGGACCCGGCTCTTGTTCATGACGACGACTCCTCGCTACGCCGCTCCCAGGGTAGAGAGTCGAGGGCACGAGGTCGATCAATTCCGATCCGCCCCGTCCACCCCCGCAAGGGCCGCCCGCGGCGGAGGTTCCGGGCGGGCACCGGGAAGCGCGGTCCCGCGGGACGGCGAGGGCCCTCGGGGTCCGGGGCCTCGTCCCCGCGCCGGCCCGAGGCCGACGCCGGCGGGGACCCGCGCGCGGACTCTCAGACGGGCAGGTCGGCGCGCGTGAAGACCGGCGAGAACTTCACGCCCGCGGCCTCGAAGGCCGGAGCGGCGCCCTCGCCGCGGTCGACCAGGGAGACGACGCACAGCACCTCGCCGCCCGCCTCGCGCACGATCCGCAGGGCGTCGATCGTCGAGCCTCCGGTCGTCGTCGTGTCCTCGAGGAGGACGACCTCTTGACCGGGCGCGAAGCCGCCCTCGATCTGGCGGCCGAGGCCGTGGGCCTTTGCCTCCTTGCGGACGAAGAAGCCGAGCAGGCCCGAGAAGCGCGCGTCGTCGTCGGCGGCGCCGAGGACGGCCGAGACGAAGGGCACGGCGCCGACCGCCATGCCGCCGACCGCGTCCGGACGGACGCCCTCGTCGGCGAGGGCTCGAAGCGCGGCCCGACCCGCGAGGCGGACGCCGCGCGGACGCATCAGGGTCCGGCGGAGATCGAGGTAGAAGTCGGACTCGCGACCGCTCGCGAGGACCACCTTCCGCTTCTCGAAGGAGTGCTCCAGGATCAGATCCAGGAGTTCGCGGCGCAGTTCCCCGTTCATCGTGCTCTCCGTCGTCGCGTGACCCGCGCCGTCCGAGCGTCGCGGGGACCGTCCCTCCCCCGCCCCGGGCGGCGGGAGATTCCGTCTTCGGCCTGTTATATGACGAGACGCACGCGAAGCCGAGAGCCGGGAGCCGCCATGGACATCGACAGACTCGTCGCCACCTTCGAGTTCCTGGACGACTGGGAGGAGCGCTACGCGACGATCATCGGGCTCGGCAAGAAGCTCGCGCCGATGGACGACTCCCTGAAGACCGAGGCCACGAAGGTGCACGGCTGCCAGAGCCAGGTCTGGATGGTCCACGAGAAGGATGCCGAGGGCCGCTTCCACTTCATCGCGGACAGCGACGCGCACATCGTCCGCGGCCTCATCGCGATCCTGCTCATGATCTACGAGGGCAAGACCCGCGAGGAGATCGCCGCCGTCCCGATCGCGGACCACTTCGCCCGCCTCGGCCTCGACCGCCACCTCTCCCCTCTCCGCTCGAACGGCCTCCACGCGATGGTCGCCCGCATCCGCGCCGCCGAGTGAATAAATTGGGTCAGACCCCATTTATTCAAAATGGGGCCCTTTTTGAATAAATGGGGTCTGACCCAATTTATTCACGAAGCGCCGATGACGGCGATGCCGAGGACGGCGACGGCGGTGCCGGCGAGGACGCCCCAGCGGAAGCGCTCGCCGAGCATGAAGACGGCGAAGGGGATGATGAAGATCGGCGTCGTCGAGAGGAGCGTGCCCGCGACGGCCGGGCGCGTGTAGTCGATCGCCAGCAGCATCAGGGCGATGCCGACGAAGGTGCCGACGAAGGACGGCAGGAACATCTCGCGCCACGCGAAGCCCTCACCGAGCGCGGCGAGGGTGGGATGCAGTCGACGCCGGACGATCTGGATCACGAGGAGCCCGAGGAGCGCGCCGCACAGTCGCGTTCCCGCCGCCGTCATCGGGTGGAAGGACGGCAGCGCGTCCTTGGCGAGCAGAATGCCGCCCGCCTGTCCGATCGCCCCGAGGAGCGCGAGGACGATTCCCGCCGCGAGGTCCTCGCGGTGGATCTCGCCGCCTCGCCGTTGCATCCAGGTGACGAGCGAGACGCCGGCGATCACGAGCAGGATGCCGCCGATCTCGTAGGCCCCGAGCGGATCGCCGAAGCCGACGAAGGACCAAGCGAGCAGGAAGAGCGGCGAGGTGCCGTGGATGAGCATCCCCTGCCGCGCCCCGATGCGGCCCATCGCGCCGAAGAGCGCCCAGTCCCCGAGCGCCATCCCGCAGATGCCGGAGAGCGCGAGGAAGAGCGCGTCGCGGCCGGAGCCGAAGCCGGCGTCGCCGCGGCTCCAGAGGACGAGGACGCAGAGGCCGAAGAGGCCGGTCGCCGCCGTGGTCTTGAAGAAGTTGCAGGCGAAGGGCCCCCAGCGCTTCACCGAGGACTGGAAGCGACTGGCCGACCAGGCCCAGAGCAGGCAGGACCCGAGGGCCGCCGCGATCCCGTAGCCTTCCAACTGCCCGCCCTCCTCCGCCCCGCCGCGACCCGGCCCCCTCGACGGTTCCGACGGTCCGCCGGCCCGGGGCGCGACGCGGCAATCTATCAGCGCCGCCGACGCTCGCCATGCCCCGGGCCGGCCGTGCCCCGAATGAGGGGAGGCCGCTCGCGACTGGCGAGCGGCCTCCCCGGGGGCGTTCGACGCGACGGTCGTCGGTGATCAGGGCAGGGCCACCGTCGTCGTCGAGACGTTCGAGAAGCAGTAGGTCAGCGGCGCGTTCGGATCCGGAATCGCGAACTGGTGGCTGAACTGGAAGCCGGGCAAAAAGCCGCCGATGAAGAAGCCGACGTTGAGGTTGCCCGAGGAGTCCGTCGTGTAGTTGAGCGTCGTCATCGTGAAGGGATTCATCATCAGTCCCCACCAGCAGGAATTCGCGGGGCAGAGATCGACGAGCAGCTTCACCGGAGTGAGCGGCGGCGCGTTGACGAGCCGGATCGCGTTGAAGAGTCCGGGCCCGGTGATGGCCGGCTGCCGCAGGCCGGTGAAGGGCTGGTTGCCCGAGCTGCAGACCGTGCCCGGGATCGGCGGGCAGATCGAGACCTGGTAGTCGGCCGAGCTCGTGAGGCCCCAGGCGAGCTGCGGCCCGCCGCCAAGGAGCGGGATCGGCGGCGCGGCGTTGAAGGCGTCGTAGAGGTGGATGCCGTCCGTCACGCTGACGTGGAAGCCGGGGATCTGCGTCGAGCAGGCCGGCGGCGCGAAGGCGCCGGCGTGGTTGTGGTTCGACACGGTGAGCCCGCCGAGCGGAGCGACCGCGATCGTCGTCGCCACCGGCTGCGCGCCGATCGCGACGCCCGCCGTCGTGAAGTGATAGATGAATCCCTGGTCGGTGCAGGCCCAGAGCGTGCCCGTCGAGGACTCGAAGCCGAGGCCGGTCGCGATCCCGCCGGAGAGGCCGGGGATCGGCAGCGGCGCGGCCTGGTGGTTGAAGGGCGGCAGCGCGTTGAGCGGCCAGAAGTTCTGCGTGTCGCAGGCCCAGAGGCGGTTGCCGGCGTCATCGAAGGCGAGCCCGGTCACCTCGAGCGGCGGGAAGCTGCCGTACGGGTTCGTGATCGGCTGCGTGCCGGCGAAGGGCGCGTTGGCGGTGTACCCGAAGACGTTGAAGTTCGGGTCCTTGTCCATCGTCATGAGCTGACCGTTGGTCGTGTAGATCCACGCATTGCGGTCGTCGCTCGCCATGCCGCCGCAGTAGACGCAGGCCGGAAGCGGCATCGTCGAGGCGTTCGGCAGGGGCGTGGGAAAGGCCGGGACCGCGGAGGCGCCCACGGGATAGGCCGCGGTCGGCAGGTAGGCCGATTCGACGTTGCCCGACGGCAGGCCGCCGTGGCCCACGAAGACGACCTGCGCCGGAGCGCGAGCGACGAGACTGAGCGCGAGGAGGACACCGAGGCGGATCATCGAGGACGACATGGCACGACTCCGAGATGAGGGAGGCCGCGCGTGATCGCGCGGTCGCGAGGAGTTCGCTCCTCACCCCATTCACGCACTTCTCGCGCGGCTCGATCAGCGGATTCGTCCCGTCGGCGGCTTCCCACGGGCGCCGTTGTTCACCCGCGAAAGACGGCGCCCCGGCTCGGGGATCCCGAGCCGGGGCGCCGCACCCACGATGGCAAATGCAACCCTCCCCTCGAGTCGGGGAAGAAGAGTCCCGGCCCCCCGCGGGCGCGGGGCCGGGACCCGGACTTCTCATCGCGTCGCGATCGGGCGGTGGTCCGGAATCCGCGCGATCAGGGCAGCGCGACCGTCTGCGTCGAGACGTTGGAGAAGCAGTAGCCGAGCGGCGCTCCCGGATCCTGGACCGCCCACTGGTGGCTGAACTGGAAGCCGGGGGGGAAGCCGCCGATGAAGAAGCCGATCCCCGCGTTGCCCGCCGCGTCCGTCGTGAAGGGCAGCGAGATCCAGGTGAAGGGGTTCATCATGAGCCCGAGCCAGCAGGTCGGCGCCGGGCAGATGTCGATCAGCAGGAAGGCCGGGGTGAGCGGCTGGGCGCCGACGAGCCGGATGCCGTTGAAGAGACCGGGCCCGGTCACCGCGGGGCGCTGGAGCCCGGTGAAGGGCGCGAATCCGGTGGTGCAACCCACCGCGGTCGGTGACGCGCAGTAGGTGACCTGCGGATCCGCCGAGTAGGTGAGGCCGAAGGCCGCGCCCGGCGCCGGGAAGACGTGCGGGATGGGCGGCGCCGCGTTGAAGGCGTCGTAGATCATGAGCCCGTCGGTGACGCTGACGTGGTAGCCCGGGATCTGCGTGGAGCAGGCCGGAGGCAGGATCGCCGGCGGACCGTTGTGCGGCGCGACGGTCAGGCCGCCGAGCGGACCGACGAGGCCGGCCACGATCGAGACCGGCTGCGGGCCGATCGGTGCGCCGGCGGGCGTGAAGTGGTAGATCCCGCCCTGCGCGTCGCAGGCCCACAGCGTGCCCGAGCTCGGCTCGAAGCCGAGGCCGGTCGCGGGCGGGCCGATCCCCGGAATCGGGACCGGGAGTCCGATCGGATTGAAGGGCGGCAGCGGGTTCATCGGCCAGAAGTTGAAGGCGTCGCAGGCCCAGAGGATGCCCGCGGCGTCGTCGTAGGCGATCCCGGAGACCTGGAGCGCGACCGTCGGCGGGTAGGGCGACGGGATCGGCGCCGGTCCCGCGAGCGGCGGCGGCGCGGTGAAGCCGAACGGCAGGTAGTTCGGGTTCATGTCCATCGTGATGAGGAAGCCGTTGGTCGTGTAGATCCAGGCGTTCCGGTCGTCACTCGCCATGCCGCCGACGAGCCCGATCGCGGGCGCCGGAGGCATGAGGGCCGCGTTCGGGAAGGGCAGGCCGAGCGGCGGGATGCCGGGACCGCCGACCGGATACGCCGCGGTCGGCAGGTAGTCCATCTCGAAGAGGCCGGGCGGGTTGATCTGGTTGCCGGAGAAGAGGACCTGCGCCGGGGCGGCGGCGGCGAGCGCCAGGACCGCGGCGGCGAGGGCCAAGGTGGTGGGGCGGGTGCGGGACATCGTGCTCTCCTGTTCGCGGTCGCCGGGGGGGGCGACCGGAGATTCCGAGGCGAGCGACTCTCGCCTCGCCGCCCCTACGGAGTCCCGGCGGGGACCGATCAGGCATTTCCGGCCCGGCCCCGAAAAAAGACCGCGGCCCCCGCCTCCTCCGGCTCGGAGGGGGCGCGGGCCGCGTCAGGGTCCCGACGGTCGCGGATCAGGCGAAGCGCAGGGCGTAGATCGGCGGCAGGGTCGAGGAGAGCGAGACGAAGCGGGCGCCGCCGTCGAGGCCGACCCAGAGGTTCCCGGTCGTGCTGCCGAGCGCGAGCGTCTCGCCGTCGGCCGCGACGTCCAGCGCGTGGCGATAGACCAGATCGTAGGCGTGCTCGGCCGGGAGCCCCTCGCCGAGCGCGGTGAAGGTCTTCCCCGCGTCGTCGGTGCGGTTGACGACGAGTCGCCCGTCGACCGGATACCGCTTCTCGTCCTTGACCGCGGGGACGAACCAGGCGGTGTCGGGACGCTCCGGATGCGCGACGACCGGGAAGCCGAAGACGCTCGGCCGCACGCCCTCGATCTCGTTCCAGCTCGCGCCGGCGTCGTCGCTGCGGAAGATGCCGTTGTGGTGCTGGGCCCAGATGCGGTCGGGCGCGCCGCGGCAGACGCTGAGCCGGTGGACGTCCTGGGAATCGGGCACGTGGGCGAGCTCGGGCGGCGCGTAGTCCGAGCGCATGCCGTGCGCGGTCTGCTCCCAGGTCTCGCCCCGGTCGTCGGTGCGCCAGACGCCGCCGCAGGAGACTCCGACGAGGACGCGATCCGCGCGGCGAGGATCGAAGACGACCGAGTGGATGCCGGCGAGGTCCGCCCCGCCGCCGACCCAGAGCTTCCGCTTCGGGTGATCCCAGAGCGACCGGACGAGTTCCCAGCTCTCGCCGCGGTCCGGCGAGCGGAAGAGGCCGCCGGGGATGGTGCCGCACCAGGCCTCGTCGGGATGCGCGGGATGTCCCGCCTCGAGCGTCCAGATCAGCTTGGTCGTCCAGGGGACCGGCGTCTTGCGGAAGGGATCGAGATCCACCTCGTCGTCGGGCTTCGGCGGATAGGCCGGCGCCGCGCTCTCGTTCCAGCTCGCCCCGCCATCCTCCGAGAGCTGCATCTTGCAGCCGAAGTGACCGTGATCGAGCGCGGCGAGGACGCGGCGCCCGCCCGCGAAGGGGAGGATCGCGGTCACCGGGTCGCCGAGGAAGGCGGTGGCGCCGATGCGCCACGCGCCGTCCTCCGCCTCGTCGAAGCGGAAGAGTCCCTTGCGAGTTCCGACCCAGAGATGACGGGCCATGGTCTCAGCCTCCCGAAAGCGCCTGGAAGACGTGGAGCTCGGCGTCCGGCGCGACCGCGTCGCTCTGGCGCACGCGATCGCGGAGGGCCTCGCCGTCCACGTAGATGTTCATGTGATGTCGCAGCGCGCCCTGATCGTCGAGCACGTAGCCGCGCGCCCGGGGATGGCGGGCGAAGTAGTCCTCGAGCAGTTCGGCGACGGTGCCGCCGCTCACCGACTCGTCGGGACAGGTCACGTGTCGCTGGATGTTCGCGGTGAAGCTGATCGTGGCCACGCCGGGGTTCCTCGGCCGCCGAGAGTACCCGGCCGGAGTCGGGGGTCAAGCGTTCACGGAGTCTTCAGGGAGCGAGCGCCTCGAGGCCGGAGCGCAGGACCGCGATCAGCAGCGCGGCCTCGTCGTCCCCGAAGACGAGCGGCGGCTTGATCTTGATCACATTCTCGTCGGGACCGTCCGTCGAGAGCAGCACGCCGCGGGCGCGCGCGTGCTCGACGAGCGCCTTCGCGAGCGCGGCGTCGGGTTCGGGCGCCCCACCCTCCCGCACGAGCTCGAGGCCGAGGAAGAGCCCCCTCCCGCGGACGTCTCCGATCCGGGGGTGCCTCCGCGCGAGCGCGACGAGTTGCTCCTTCAGCCGCGCCCCGACGCGGGCCGCGTGCGCGGGCAGACCGTCGCCCTCGAGCACGTCGAGCACCGCGAGCCCGGCCGCGGCGGAGACCGGATTGCCGCCGAAGGTGCTGAAGAACTCCATCCCGTTCGCGAAGGCGTCGGCCACGGCGCGCGTCGTCACCACGGCGGCGAGCGGGTGTCCGTTCCCGATCGGCTTGCCGAGCGTCACGATGTCCGGGACGACACCGTCGCGCGCGAAGGCCCACCAGTCCTCCCCCACCCGACCGAAGCCCACCTGCACCTCGTCGGCGATCCAGAGGCCGCCGCGCTCGCGGACGATCCCGGCCGCGCCCCGCAGGAAGCCCGGCGGCGGCTCGATCTGCCCGGCGCAGCTCATGATCGACTCGGTGAAGAAGGCGGCGAGTCCGGGACCGGCGGCGAGCGCATCGGCCTCGACCACGAGGTCGGCGAGGTAGCGATCGCAGGCCGCCTCCTCCGCGTCCCGCGACCGGGCCCCGAAGGCCGGCCCCGCCCGGTGACGACCGCGGAAGAGATCGGGCGCGGGCGCCGCGCGCACCCAGTCCGGCGCCCCCGACCCGCCGCGACGCCCGTGCTTGTAGGGACTGATGTCGATCATCGCCCCGGTGTTGCCGTGGTAGGCGTGCTCGAGCA
Source organism: Planctomycetota bacterium (assembly GCA_041402125.1). GTDB lineage: Bacteria > Planctomycetota > DRQF01 > JAWKSY01. The sequence continues at coordinate 26,273 of JAWKSY010000028.1, read as the reverse complement.
CGAGGACGCCGCGTCGGCCGGTCACCGTCCGCGCCATGCGGAGCGCGAGCTCGTTGGCCTCGCTGCCGGAGTTGACGAGATAGCAGACCTCGAGCGGGTCGGGCAGGAGCCCTGTGAGACGCTCGGCGTAGTCCAGCACGAGCGGATGAAGATAGCGCGTGTTGGTGTTCAGGCGGTGCGCCTGCTCGCCGATCGCGCGCGCCACCTCCGCGCGGGCGTGGCCGACGTGACAGACGTTGTTGACGGTGTCGAGGTGCGCCCTCCTCCGCGTCGAGGAGCCAGCTTCCGCGCCCCCACGATGACGAGCGGTTCGCGATAGGAGAGCGAGAGGCTCGGCCCGAGCCGGCGGCGGCGGCGCTCGAGGAGATCGACCGCGGCGGGTCGCTCGTCGTGGAGACCCGGCCTTCCGGCGGCCTCGCGGAGCGCGTCCGAGAAGTCCGCGGGCGCGATCGACTCGAGCCGCGCGAGCTCGCGCCAGGCGCCCTCGCGGCTCACGGCGAGGTAGGCGTCGCCGGGTCGCTCGCGCAGGGCCCGCGCCGAGGCCGTCACGCTGACCGCGAGACGCATCGCGATCGCGGCGGGGAGCGCCTCGATCTCGGCCGCTTCCAGCGGGGCGACCTCCGTCCAGCCGGCGACCAGCGCGGCGACGACGGCGACCGGGTCGAGCGCGTCGAAGATGGCGTAGGCCGACGCGACGGCGAGCTCGAAGACGCGCCGGGTCCGCGCCATGTCGCCCAGGTCCACGAGCCCCGCCACGCGCATCGACGCGCCCTCGCCGACGACGAGGAGGTTGTGCTCGTTGGCATCGCCGTGGATGACGGCCGCGGGGAGCTCGTCGGCCCGGGCGAGGACCCGGCCCGCGAACTGGACCGCGGCCCGCTCGACGCGGGCGCACGCCTCGGGTTCCTCGTGCAGGGACAGGTGGTCGAGCACGAAGAGCGCGCGACCGAGATCCCAGGGCTGGTCCCGCTCGAGGACCGGCGCGTCGAGCCCGACCCAGGCCGCTCCGAGCCGCGCGAGCTCGCGACCGAGTCCGCGCCAGAAGGCGAGCGGTCGCTCGCGGCGGTCGGCGAGCAGGTCGCCCTCGATCCAGTCCAGTGCGAGGAGCGCGCACTCGCGCCCGGAGGCGTCGCGGACGAGATCGCGCGCGCGGCCGTGCCGGTCGGGGCGGACGCGCGGCAGCGGGAGACCCGCGCCCTCGGCGCGGTGGAGCGCCTCGATCTGAGCGTCGAGCCGCGCGAGATCCTCGTCCGGATGGGCGATCTTGAGCAGCACGCGATCGCCGTCGGCCAGGTCGACGCGGCGCACGAGATCGCGGTAGCTCGGACAGGGCGCGAGGGCCGCGACCTCGCCCCAGCGCTCGCGCACGAGCTCCCGGAGGCTCTTCTCGTCGAACTTCGGCGCGTCGCCCATCGCGTCCTCATCGCCTCCCGCGCGCCCCGCTCCCCGGGTCGCGGCGAACTGGTATACCATTCCCACCCGCGGACGATCGCCGCGCCCCGCCGAGGAGCCGTGCCCATGAATCCGCCGTCCGCCCCGGAACGCGTGCTGATCACCGGAGCGTCGTCCGGCCTCGGCGTCGAGTTCGCGCGGCTGTTCGCGGCGGAGGGCGGCGAGCTCGTGCTCACCGCGCGCCGGGGTGACCGGCTCGAGGCGCTCGCGGCGGAGCTCCGCGCGAGCGGAGCCACGGTGACGACGCTCGAGGCGGATCTCGCCGCGCCCGGCGCGGGGGAGGCCCTCGCGGACGCGCTCGGGGCGCGGGGGCTCGCGATCGACGTGCTCGTGAACAACGCGGGGTTCGGCGCGCGGCGCCCCTTCACCGAGGTCCCGCTCGCCGATCAGCTCGAGATGATCCGCCTCAACGTCGAGGCCGTCGTCGCCCTGACCGGCCGCCTCGTGCCCGGCATGAGGGAGCGCGGCCGCGGCGGCATCCTCAACGTCGCCTCGACCGCCGCGTTCCAAGCGGGCCCGGGGATGGCGGTCTACTACGCGACGAAGGCCTTCGTCCTCTCCTTCTCCGAGGCGCTGCACGAGGAGCTGAAGGGGGACGGACTGGCGGTGTCGGCCCTCTGCCCCGGCCCGACCGCGACGCCCTTCTCCGAGCGCGCCGGCCGCGCGGGGTCGGCGCTGCTGACCCGCTTCAAGGCGGATCCGGCCGCGGTGGCCCGCTTCGGCCACCGCGCCTTCCGGCGCAACCGCGCGGTGGCGATCCCGGGCCTCGGCAACCGCTTCGGCGCGGTCCTGGCGAAGCTCGCGCCGCGGTCCCTCTCGCGCCGCGTGGCGAAGCGCCTGCAGTAGCGCGACCTCCCGGTCAGGGGCCCGCCCAGTGGACGGCGCTGCTGCGCGCGACGCTGGGACTGCCGTCGTCGGCGCCGCCGACGAGGAGCACGCCCTCCCGCGTCAGGAAGGCGGCGTGGGCGAGGCGCGGCAGGTCGAGCGGCGCGAGCGTCGTGAAGCCCTGCGCGACGTCGTAGAGGTAGGCGGCGGGCAGGGCCGAGAACGAGCCCACCGCCCCGACCGCGCCTCCCGAGACGTAGAGCCGGCCGTCGGGAAGCGGCGTGACCTCGTGCAACGCGAGCGTCTGCCCGGCGGGAAGCGGCGGTCCGGGCGTCCAGGTGTCGTTCGTCTCGTCGTAGATCTCGGACGAGCCAACGGAGACGACGAGGGTGCCGCCCGCCCCGCCGAGCATCAGGACGGTGCCGTCGGGCAGGACGTTCTGGGAGTGGACGACGCGCGAGATCGTCGGACTGGCCGCCGTCGTGAAGGCGTTGGTCACGGGGTCGAAGAGCTCGGACGTGAGGGCGTAGAGCGGCGCGCCGGTGCCGAAGAGCAGGAAGCCGTCGCGGATGCCGCCGGTCAGGAGGACCTTGCCGCTCGGGAGTCGCGTCGCCGCGTGCCCCATGCGCTTCTCGCTCATCGCGGGCAAGGGCGTGAACTGGTTCGTCGCGGGGTCGAAGATCTCGGCCGAGTTCTGCGCCGACTGGAAGATCGGCAGGTAGTTCGTCGAGGTGGGCGGGTTGAGCACGAAGCTGGCCGCGCCGCCGGAGCAGAGGACGCGTCCATCGGCGAGGAGCGTCGCGGTGTGCCCGATGCGCACCGCGTTCATCGGGATCGGGGCGGACCAGCTCTGCGTGACGGGGTCGAAGATCTCCGCCGTGCCCTGCCCCACTCCACCGGTGTCGGATCCGCCGGTGACGAGGATCCGTCCGTCGAGCAGCGCGGTCACGCGGTGCAGCGTGCGGGCGTGGGTCATCGCCGGCGCCGGACCGAAGAGCCGGAGGTAGGGGTCGAAGCGTTCGCAGGTGCTGGACGCGACCGGCAGGAGGAACTGACCGTCGCCTCCGCCCACCACGAGCTGCCCGCCGTCGGGGAGCGGGGCGAGCCGGTGGAAGGCGCGCCCCTCCGCCATCCCGTTGCCCGTCGGGACGTAGCTGTCGGGCGCGGCCACGACGTAGGAGACGGCGTTGCTGAAGGAGAAGCCGCTCGGCGAGGCCGCGTCGGTGCCGAAGGCCTGGAGGAAGAGCACGAGTCCCGTCAGCGCGGGATTGGCGGGGATCGTGAAGGGGAACTGGGCCTGGCCGTCGATGCCGATCGGCCCCACCGGACCGGCGAAGCTCGAGAACTCGACGTTGAGGGCCGGACTCCCCCCGAGGAAGAGCGTCCCGTAGGGCGGGATGCCGATGGCGCCGGGCAGCGCGTCGGTGACGACGATGAAGTCGGTGAGGGGCGGCGCGGCGACGGTCAGCGTCGTCGTGCGCCCGAGCAGGGGCGGCGTGTAGGTCACCGAGATCGCTCCCTGACTCGCGGCGGGGATCTGCGCCGCCGACGCCCCCGCGAGGAGGACGACCAGGGCCGGGACGAGGAGCGAGAGGCGAGCCATCGGGATTCTCCGCGGGGCGAGGGAACCGGGAGGATAACCGCTCGCGGACCCGAATGCCTCGACCATGCGATCTGATGGCCGTCGACGGCGGGCCCGCGCGAAAAGGCGGGAACGATGCCGACGGGCGCGGGTCTGTTATGAGAGGGGGTGCCCGCGGCCGCGAGGCCGCCCCCGGAATCGCGCCCCGAGACGAATCCGATGATCGCCCAGACCGGACATTCCGACGTCACCACCCAGGGCATCCGCGTCCGCGTGGCGGCCGAGCTCCGCTCGGAGTCGCCGGACGGCGCGGGGACGACCTGGAACTTCGCGTACCGGGTCGTGATCCGGAACGAGGGCACGGAAGCCGCCACGCTCCGCTCGCGGCACTGGGTGGTGCGCGACGCCGACGCCCGCCGCCGGGACGTCCGGGGCGAGGGCGTCGTGGGCGCCCAGCCCCGACTCGAGCCGGGCGAGACCTTCAGCTACGAGAGCGGCTGCTCGCTGGCGACGCACTGGGGCACGATGGAAGGCAGCTACCGGATGGAGCGCGACGACGGGAGCAGCTTCGAGGCCCGCATCGGTCGCTTCTTCCTCGCCCCGAACACCGCCCCGATCGGGGAACTCGACGCCGACTAACCGACGGAAGAGCCGGTCTCGGAGGGGATCACGTCCTCTCGCGCTTCCGCCGGCACGCCGACGTTCGGCAGGTGGGTCAGCGCCGTCCAGCCGTCGCGACCCTGTTCCTTCGTGCGGTAGAGCGCGCGGTCGGCGGACTCGATGAGCGCCGGCAGCGAATCGGCCCCGCGCACCGCGACCGCGGCGCCGATCGAGACGCTGCCCACCCAGGAGCGGCCGTCGAGATCCACCGGCTCCCGCATCGCCTCGCAGACGCGACGGCAGATGGCGTCGACCGATTCCGCGTCGCAGCCGGGCAGGACGAGCATGAACTCGTCGCCGCCGTAGCGCCCGACGGAGTCGTAGGGGCGCAACGAGGAGCGGAAGCGCTCCGCGGCCTCGATGAGGAAGACGTCGCCGGCGCGGTGGCCGAAGTCGTCGTTGATCGTCTTGAAGTGGTCGAGATCGACGATGAGCACCGCGAGGTCGGAGCCCTCGCGACGTGCGCGGTCCAGCTCGCGCTCGGCGACCTCCAGGATCGCGCGGCGGTTGAGGACCGCGGTCAGCTCGTCCCGCGTCGCCCGACGGAAGAGCACCGCGATGCGACGCCGCGCCCGGACGTTCAGGTCGAGGAGCACGAGGGCGGCGAGGGCCTGGAGGAAGAGGATGACGACCAGCACGGTCAGCCCGCTCCAGGCCCCGTCGATCTCGGACTGGAGGGCGTGGACGAGCATCCGGCGCTCGCCCTGAGCCTCGCCGAGCACCGTGATCAGCAGCCGGGCCTCCTCGCGGTCCGGACGAGGGTCGTCGGCCGCCGGCAGGACGTCCGCCACCGCGATGCCGAGATCCTCGAGCTTCGATTCGTGGGCGACGATCCAGGCGTCGAGGGTCTGGGACGGCGGCAGGAAGGCGAGCTTCTCCTCGACCTCGTTCGAGACCAGCACGCGATGAAGCGACCTCGACAGGGACTCGAGGCTCTCGAGCTCGACTTCCTGCTCGTGGAGGACGCCCAGCAGCGGGTAACCCCGGGCCGTGAGGCGGACGCTCCAGATCCCCAGGCCGAGGATCGAGGCGATGAGGACGATGCGGAAGATGCGGAAACGCCAGGACTCACCGCGCTCGGCGAGCCGGATCTCCTCCGCCTCGGCCGCCGCCGCGGGCTTCGCCGCTTCCCGGGAGTCCTGCCCCATCACCACGTCGGTCCTCACTTTCCCGTTCCCGTTCGCCACGGGTCCCCGTGACGCATCTTGCATGGATATCGACCCGTTCGACGACCGAACTTGAGCCGGCGGAGGGAAAATCTCCCGTCCGGACGGCAGGATCGGGCGGCCGCACGGCCCCCCATCCGCCGCTCTCGACCCGGCCTCCGACCGCGGGGTCGGGGTTTCCCGCAGACGACGAGATATGCCCGGAAAGTCGGCTCGGAGCGCAAGAGGCTTCTATCAAGAGGGTTGGCCGCGCCCCTCGGCCTCCGCGCGGACCGACCGAGCTCGCACCGGATTTCCCAGGAACTTCGCCCCCGCCGGGCGGTTCACATTCCGGTGGCCCGACCGATGGAGCGGGGCCCAAACCAGAGGACGAACCCCATGAAGACCCTCTTCGGATCCGCGATCACCCTGGCCCTCACTCTCGGCCTCGCCCTCCCGGCGGCGGCCCAGGACGAGAAGGGCGACAAACCGGCCAAGCCGGATCGGGCCTCCCTCATCAAGCGCTTCGACAAGAACGGCGACGGCAAGCTCGACGAGGCCGAGCGCACCGCCATGCGCGAGACGCTGGCCAAGGAAGGCCGCGAGCGCCCGGCCCCCGGCGAGCCGCGAGTGCGCGGCCGCAAGGCCGACCCCGAGACCATGAAGAAGTGGGACAAGAACGGCGACGGCGTCCTCGACGAGGCCGAGCGCAAGGCCGCCCGCGAGGCGCGGGGTTCCCGACGTCCCGAGGGCGAGGCCCCCGATCGCGAGGAGCTGCTGAAGCGCTTCGACAAGAACGGCGACGGCAAGCTCGACGACGAGGAGCGCAAGGCTGCCCGCGAGGCCGGCATCGGACGGGGTCGAGGCACCGGCGAGGACGTTCCGAGCCGCGAGGAGCTGCTGAAGCGTTTCGACAAGAACGGTGACTGCAAGCTCGACGACGAGGAGCGCAAGGCCGCCCGCGAGGCCGGCATCGGCCGCGGCCGCCGCCCCGGCGCCGGCGGCGAGGGCGCCCCGAACCGCGAGGAGCTGATGAAGCGCTTCGACAAGAACGGTGACGGCAAGCTCGACGAGGAGGAGCGCAAGGCCATGCGCGAGGCCGGGGTCGGACGCGGCGAGGGCCGCGGACGCCGCGGCGGCGAGGCCCCGAATCGCGAGGAGATGCTGAAGCGCTTCGACAAGAACGGCGACGGCAAGCTCGACGAAGAGGAGCGCAAGGCCGCCCGCGAGGCCGGCATCGGCCGCGGGCCCCGCGAGGACCGCGAGAAGGGCGAGGCCGGCGAGGGCGGCGGCGATGCGCCGGAGCGCGGGCGCGGCCGGAAGGGCCCCAAGGGGCCCAAGGGCGACAAGGGCCCGAAGGGCGGCAAGGACGCCTGAAGATCGAATTGAACGAGGTCGGGTCCGCTCCTGGGATCCGAGAGAGTTGGGGGTGGAGTCCTTCGGACTCCACCCCTTTTTCGTGCCCTCGCCTCGGCCCGATCCCCGCTCCGACGATAGCTCCTGGTTCGGCCCGCGATAGCGAGATCCGATCCGGGGCGATGCTCGGGCAGGAGCCGCCGCAAACAGCGGATATCAATAGCCTTATGCCGATCGATGCAGCTCGGAGAGGCTCCGGAGGCTCTTCGTCGTCGCCTTGTGTTCGGGGGCCCGGGAACTACCGTAGCACCAGAGTTCGAAGGCGCCTTCCGCGCTGGGCGCTCGACGAGTTCGAGCGGCCCGGGCGCGCGCCCGGCGGACACCGGACCGAGATCGAATCCAAGGAGTGAAGACATGAGCCTGATCGGACAGAAGTCGCCCGAGTGGACCAGCGCCGCCTACGTCAACGGCGAGCAGAAGACCCTCTCCAGCAAGGACCTGCAGGGCAAGTGGCACGTCCTCTACTGGTACCCGCTGGACTTCACCTTCATCTGCCCCACCGAGATCCGGGGCTTCGAGGATTCGCTGGGCGACTTCAAGGACGACAGCGTCCAGGTCATCGGCTGCAGCACCGACTCCTTCTTCAGCCACAAGGCCTGGTTCGCGGACCGGAACACCTTCGCGAAGGAGATCACCCACCCGGTCCTCGCGGATACCAACCACGAGGTCAGCCGCGCCTTCGGCGTCCTGAAGGACGACGCGGGCATCGCCTTCCGCGCCACCGTCATCGTCGACGACAAGGGCATCGTGCGCTCCTACAGCGTCAACGACCTGCAGGCCGGCCGCAGCCCCTCCGAGGTCCTGCGCACCGTCCAGGCCCTCCAGAGCGGCGGCCTCTGCGGCGCCGACTGGAAGAAGGGCGACACCTTCGTCGGCTGACGATCGCTCTCGAGAGACCGTAGACAGGAGGTATCACCATGAAGACGCTCGAAATGATCGGACCCGACAACTGGCGCGAGTTCCTCGCGGCGCCCGTCGCCGTCCTCATGCTCGGCAAGTCCACCTGTGACGCCTGCACCCAGTGGTCGGGGGAGCTCTCCGAGTACCTCGCCGGCGAGAACCTCGAGTTCTCGGACGTGCGCTTCGGCAAGCTCCTCCTCGATCAGCGCGGGCTGATCGACTTCAAGAAGGAGAACCCCTGGATCGCGGAGATCACCGCGCTGCCCTTCACCATCATCTTCCGCAGCGGCGAGAAGGTGAAGGAGTTCGCGGGAGGCGGCATCGACCGCCTCACCAACCGCCTCGAGCGCGTGCTCGCCTGACCCTCGGCCTCTCGGCCTCGAACCGACGACGCGAGCCCGGCACCTCCTGGTGCCGGGCGCTCGTCTTCGTCCGTGGCCGCCCATCCGGCGCGCTGGATGCGAGTACGGTGCCCGTCACCGGATGTGCATTTCCGGGCAACCCGGTCTCGCATGCGGACGCGCGTGAACGGAAATGCACATCCGGTGACGGGCACCGTACTCGCATCTCCGGACGAACCGAATCCGCCGACCTGAACGCGGGAACGGTGAGCATCGTCGAGCACCCCCGCCGGACCCACGATTCCGCTTCGTCTCCTCGGAACACCGTGCCGACGGCACGTGTCGCTTCGGTGGGTCCGACCACGCCCTTCCGCGGCGTCGGATGCGAGCACGGTGCCCGTCACCGGATGTGCATTTCCGGGCAACCCGGTCTCGCATGCGGACGCGCGGGAACGGAAATGCACATCCGGTGACGGGCACCGTACTCGCATCTCCGGACGAACCGAATCCGCCGACCTGAACGCGGGAACGGTGAGCATCGTCGAGCACCCCCGCCGGACCCACGATTCCGCTTCGTCTCCTCGGAACACCGTGCCGACGGCACGTGTCGCTTCGGTGGGTCCGACCACGCCCTTCCGCGGCGTCGGATGCGAGTACGGTGCCCGTCACCGGATGTGCATTTCCGGGCAGCCCGGTCTCGCATGCGAACGCGCGGGAACGGAAATGCACATCCGGTGACGGGCACCGTACTCGCATCTCCGGACGAACCGAATCCGCCGACGCGAACGCGGGAACGGTGAACATCGTCGAGAACCGCCGCCGGACCCACGATTCCGCTTCGTCTCCTCGGAACACCGTGCCGACGGCACGTGTCCTTCGGTGGGTCCGACCACGCCCTTCCGCGGCTTCGGATGCGAGTACGGTGCCAGTCACCGGATGTGCATTTCCGGGCAGCCCGGTCTCGCATGCGGACGCGCGGGAACGGAAATGCACATCCGGTGACTGGCACCGTACTCGCATCTCCGGACGAACCGCGGCGGCACCGAACTCACGCCCCGCGAAGGACGCGTGGAATGAAGAAGGGCGCCGCCGGGTGAACCCGGCGGCGCCCTTCTCAGGCGCTTCTATCAGCCGATCCGAGGATCAGTTGTAGAAGTTGGTGGCCTCGGTCTCGGTCACGGGACGGCCGATCTGGTCGGTCTGCATCGAGACCTTGAAGCGGACGTCGCCCGCGGCCTTGGCGCGGACGCGAACCGTCCAGACCGCCTTGGCGCCCGGAGCCAGCGAGGGCAGCGCGGCGAAGTTGACGTTCATGCCGCTCGCGGTGTGCGAGGTGGCGCCGCCGGCCTCGACGAACTCCATCGTGTCCTCGAGCTCGGTCGTGATCACGATGTTGGTACCCGGGGCCGAGCCCTGGTTCGTCGCGGTGATCTCGTAGACGACGGTCTCGCCGACCGGGATCGGCGGGTTGATGTCGACGACCTCGAGCAGGATCTCGGGGATACCGACGACCTCGGTCAGCACCTCGTCGGAGACGGCCTCGGCGCAGTAGGCCGTGGCGCGAGCGACGTTGCGCATGTTGCTGGCACCGGCGCGAACCACCACCGACATGGTGCGGCTCTCGTCGGGCTGCAGGGCGCCGAGGTTCCAGACGACCGTGTTGCCCTGGAGGTTGCCACCCTGGCTCGACACGTAGGTCGAACCGGCCGGCAGGACGTCCTCGACGATGGTGTCGCGGGCGACGCCGTTGCCGGTGTTGCGGACGGTGATCTCGTAGGTGGCGGTCTTGTTCTGGTAGATCTTGGCCGGACCGGTCTTGTCGATGGTCAGAGCCGGACGACGCGCGACGATGCTGTCCGAAGCCGAGGCGTTCAGGCCGGCATCGGCGGTGGCCTCCGCGGTGTTCGTGTGATCACCGGTGGAGTTCGCACGGGCGTTGAAGCGGATCTCGCGGGACTCGCCGGCGTTGAGGCTGCCGACATCCCACTGCATCGAAGCCTGGCCGGTCTCGGAGACCATGCCGGTCGGGAGGTTGTCGCGGACGACGACGTTGCGGGCCGCACCGGTACCGGTGTTGTGAACGGTGATCGTCACGACGACCGGATCGCAGACCAGACCGTCCTTCGAGCCATCGGCGAAGGTCATGGTCTTGGTCATGGTGAGGTTCGGCTCGACGACGCGCGTGGTGACGCAGGCGAGCTGGTTGTAGGTGACCTCGGCGCAGTAGGTGTGGTCGCCGAGCTGGGTGGCGACGCCGCGGACGCGGATGGTCGCCGGCGCACCGGGCTCGAGGTTACCGAGGACCCACTGGTACTTGCCGTCGCTCGTCTTCGAGAAGGACGGGTCCGAGCTGACGATGTTCATGCCGCCGGGGATGCGCTCCATGACGGCGACATCCTCGAGGCTCTCGTTCGTCAGGTTCTTGACGACGAGGGTGTAATCGAACTCGGAACCGAGGGTGACCTCGGCCGGGGCGCGCTTCTCGATCAGCACGGTGCTGGTCGAGATCTCGCCGGTCGGAATGGCGAGGGCGCGCACCATCATGTCGCCCTCCATCCAGCTGCCGGTGTGGCCCATGTGATCCATGGCCATCGGCTTCTCTTCCATCTTCATGCCGTCGTTGGCGGCAGGGGCCGGCTCGGAGCGCATCGGCTTCTTCTGCTGGGACGTGCACGCGGGGAGCGCGACGAGCAGGGCGGCCAGCGCAACGAGGGACAGGACTCTCAGTCGCTTCATGAAAGGATCCTCTTGGTGTCGAGAAACTTCGGGTTCGACCCTGATCTGAGCGCAGACCGCCGTGGACTTCGGAGCCAGGTCCGCGTCCGCGGCTTTCGCGGGCGCCCCACGGAATCGCTCGGCCAGGAAGGGCCGTACGAACCAACAACACGCAGGCTCGCCTCGGGCGGCCCGACCATCTGCCAGATCATTGCACGATCTGGGGCAGTCTTCAATTCGCCTTTCCCGTGGCGAGAAACGGGTTTACCCGCCGTGACGACCTGTCGCGCCCACCCTCGTTGCGATGGCATGTCGCCATGGATACAGGCGTAAGATCCCGGGATACGACGTCCGGATCTCGAACGCATGAAGATCCGATCAAGGTCGCGTTCGAGACTCCGTCGGCCGAGGTCGGCGACGGAAACGCGCCGCGAGGTCCGGTCGCCTTCATCTCCGCGCCCCGATTCCTTCACGAGGCCTCGCGCCCCGGAAGCCGCCCGTCCGGGGGGCCGCGGGGCGAATCGCGACGGATTCGAGCCCTCTGGGCCGCTTCCCGTGTCGTAAGTCCTTCCAGGAAAGTCCTGACGGGCTTCGCTCGTCGATCCTCGTATCATGGTTCGTGGGGAGGCCGGAGCCTTGCCGCCCGCTCCCCCACCGAAGCCCCGTCCCCCTCTTCCACGAGGCCCCGGTCATGAAGAAGCTGCTCAAGACGCTCGCCGTCGTGTTCGTCCTGCTGATCGTCGTCGTGGCGCTGCTCCCGACGATCGCCGGCGGGTGGATCCAGTCCCGCACCGAATCCGCCCTCGCCGACGGGATGGACGCCGACGTCTCGATCGGGGACTTCTCCTTCGGATGGATGTCCGGCCTCGAGATGAAGGACCTCGAGATCGACGGCCGGAAGGCCGACGCACCCGACATCACGGTCAAGTCGATCAGCGCGAAGCCCGGACTCGGCGCCCTCCTCGGCGGCGACCTCGTGATCGAGGACGCCCGCGTCGACGGCGTGACCGTCCGGAGCCGAGCCGCCGCCGCGAAGCCGAGCGCGCCCTCCCGGCCGAAAACCGACGCGCCCGCGCCGGGCCCGAAGAAGCCGGCCGGGTCGAAGAAGGCCGCCGAGCCCATCGAGCTGCCGGTCGGCCTCGACGTGGCCCTCGTCGTGACGGATCTCACCGTCATCCGCGAGGACGCGGGCTGGGCCGCCCCCCTCGCCCTCCGCAAGATCGAGCGGATCCAGGCCCACGTGAAGTCCGGCGAGGCCATGACCTTCTCCGTCGTGGACAAGGACCTGAAGCTCGACGGCCGGGTCTCGCTCTTCGACGGGAAGGCGATCCGTCCGACCGACGCAATCGAGGCCACCGCCCACCTCGTCGCGAAGGCGACCGAGCTCTCCCGCTACCGCGAGGCCGCCGCCCCCTGGTACGAGATCGCCGGGGGCCGCCTCGAGGCCGACAAGCAGTTCGTCTGGAAGGACGGCGCGCTGAAGCTCAACGGCACCCTCGGCCTCACCGGACTGCGGCTCAGCGACGCCGCTCGCGGCGTGACCCACGAGTTCAAGGCGATCTCGGTCAAGAGCGACCTCACCACGAACCCGGAGCTCGAGGGTCAGGGGACCTTCGGCCTCGCCGCCCGCGGCGGGAGCAGCACCGGGATCGAGGGGATCGACGGTCCCCTCGCGATCGGCGACATCGACCTCGAAGCCTCCCTCGAGCCCGGTCGGAAGCTCCACGTCGCGAAGGCGAAGGTCCAGGGCGACCTCCTCCGCCTCGACGCCGGCGGCGACCTCTCCTTCGGCGGCGACATCCCGCGGGGCGACTTCTGGCTGACGCTCGACTCGGCGCTCGAGAAGCTCGCGCGCTTCGCGGCCGGCCGCGAGGACCTTCGCGGCGCGATGCGCAGCGAGATCCGCATCACGACGGCCGAGGACGGCAAGGTCAGCCTGCGCGGCGGCACGACGGTCGCGAACCTCCACGCCGACGCCTTCACGCCCGGCGCCCAGGGGATCGACGAGAAGGAGCTCGTCCTCCGCCATGATCTCGACCTCGACGAGAAGACGATCGACCTGCAGGACGTCCGCCTGACCGCGGGCTTCGCCCGCGCGAAGCTGACCGGACGCATGACGCTGCCCGAGAACGGCGGCGGCCCGGCGGGCACGCTCCAGATCGACGCCGACGCCGACCTCGACCGCGTCATGGCCCTGCTCGGCGACGCGATCCCGGCGACGCTGCGCGGGCAGGTGAAGCTGGTCGGCAGCTACGCCAGCCGCGAGGGCGGCGCCGACTTCGACGGCACCGTCAGCACGGCCGGCATGTCCGTGAAGACCGAGGCGCTCGGCGAGGCGCCCTTCGACGTCGGACGCCTCCAGGCGCGCGCGAAGGGCACCTGGGCCGAGGGCGAGCGCAAGGTCACCGTGAACGAACTCGCGGTCGACGGCGATCTCGCGAAGATCGACGGGCGGCTCGCGCAGACGCTGCCCGAGGACGGCGACGGCCGGCTGGACCTCGCCCTGAAGGGTCGCGTCGATCTCGACCGGCTCGCCGCCCCCTTCCTCGACGCCCGCCCGAGCTCCGCGCTCGCGCGCTCGAACGTCGACGTCTCGCTCTCCAAGGTGGGCGAGCTCGTCACCCTCGAGCGCGCCGACCTCGCCGCCGGCGGCACGACCGTCACGAGCAAGGGGACGATGCGGCTCGGCGAGGGCTCCGACGCCGGCGCGACCATCGACTACACGGTGAAGGGCGAGCTCTCCGACCTCGGACCCTACCTCGCCACGCTGGAGAAGCCGCTCACCGCGCGGGGCCAGGTCGACTGCAGCGGGCGCATCGGCACCGGCGCGATGCGCGTCTTCACGACGAAGGGCAGCGCGCGCGGTCTCGACCTCTCGGGCCCCATGATGTCCGACCGCCGCGTGACGACCGGACCGGCGACCTTCGATCTCGCGACGCGCGGCGGCGGCGACACGCCGATCGCCGTCGAGAAGATGGTCGCGAAGGTTCAGGGCTTCCGTCAGTCGGCGCCGCAGGCGGCGACGATGGAGGGCGACCTCGATCTCGGCGGCTCGCTCGGCTCCGACGGCGCCTTCGCCTTCACGCTGAAGGGCACGAAGATGCGCGTCCAGCCCGCCACCGCCGATCGCGCGCTCGCGCTCGCCAAGCCGCTCGACGCGAGCGCGAAGGGCAAGCGCGAGGAGGCGAGCGGCCGCTACGACATCGACGAACTCAAGCTCTCCGCCGACGGCATCGAGGCCAGCGGCAAGGGCACCTGGATCCCCGGTGAGCGCTTCGACACCGACCTCGTGGCGGATCTCGACGGCGCGAGCTTCGCGCGGAGCTGGCTCGCGCTGTGGTTCGAGGACGTCGAGGGCACCGGCAAGGGCCGCGTCGAGCTGATGGCGAAGCTCCCGATGGGCGACGCGGAGAAGCGCGCCCAGAGCCAGGGGCGTCTCCTCGCGAAGCTCGACAGCATCCGCGTCGACGGCTTCACGCTCACCGACCTCGACGCGCAGGGCGCGCTGGTCGACGGCCTCGGCGAGCTGAAGAAGGGTGACGCGAAGCTCAACGGCGGACCGGCCAAGGTCACCGGAACCGTGGACCTCCGCCCGGAGGCGCCGCTCTACTCCTTCGCGGTCGACGCCCAGAAGGTGAAGGTCGTGAAGAAGATGCAGCCCACGATCGCGCGCGTGATCCCGATCTTCGCCGGCGTCGGCGCGCAGGTCGAATCCGAGCTCAACGTGAAGCTCGCCCTCACCGGCCAGGGCGCGGACTCCGATGCGGTGAAGCGGACGCTCACCGGCGACGGCACCTTCAGCGCCGCCGCCGGTTCGGTGACCGGAGGCCCGATCCTCACCGGCATCATGACCATGCTCGGCGCGCCGGGGCGCTACGACTTCGACGCGCTGCAGACCGCGATCAAGGTCAAGGACGGCGCCGTGCTCCAGGAAGGGCTCACGATCGCCGGCAACGTCCTCGACATGAAGCTCTCGGGGAAGACCTTCTTCGACGGGAAGATCGACTACGCGCTCGGCGTGCGGACGAAACCCGGCAAGACGAAGGAGTGGGACAAGTTCGCCCCCCTCCTCTCCTCCGACGGCTTCCTGCCGCTCGGCATCGGCGGCACGATCGACTCGCCGTCCCCGCGTCTCCCGGACCCGGCCAAGCTCGTCGAGGGCGCCGCCCGCAACGCGCTCGAGGGCGCGATCAAGGGCGCCATCAAGGGAGACGGCAAGAACCCGCTCGGCGGCATCCTCGGCGGCGACGGCAAGAATCCCCTCGGCGGGATCCTCGGCGGCGACGGCAAGAAGGAGGAGGACCCGAAGAAGGAGGACTCGAAGCCGGTCAACCCGCTCGAGGGACTCCTGGGCGGCAAGAAGGACGGCGACAAGCCGGTCAATCCGCTCGAGGGACTCCTCGGCGGCAAGAAGAAGAAGACCGAGGAGAAGCCCAAGACCGAGGGCGGCTCCGGCGGCCGCTGACCCGAGCGGCGACGCGCGACGCGAAGGCCGGGAGGGGCTCGCCCCTCCCGGCCTTCGTCGCGTTCAGAAGCCCTTGCGCTCGCTGATGAGGAGGACCTTGCCGTCCACGACCTGGACGACGAGCGTCCGATCGCCGGAGCGCCAGGTCTCCGCGGTGGCCTTCGTGTCGACGACGCCGCCGATCTTCAGGCCGCCGACCTCCTTCGTCTCGTCGGGAGCGCCGAGGAGGTCGTGGAGCTCCTCCACCGTCATGCCCACCTTCACCTTGTCCACGTTCTCCTTCGTGAGGGAGTCGGAACAGGCGAGCGGCAGGGCCAGGACGAGGGCGAGCGCGAGGCTCCGGGCGAACGATCTCGAGATCTTCATGGGACGTCCTCGGTCGGGGTACGGCGACGGCGACCGGCCGCCGCGTCACGACCATCCTGCCCCGCCCGGCGGCCGATGGGGAGCCCGCGGAGGCGGGGGTCTTCCCGCACCCGGGCCGCGTGGACGCCCGTCGGGGCCGGTCGTATCATCGATGCGCCGGGGCCGCGCGTCGGCCGCGTCCGTTCCCCCACGGAGAAACGACCCCATGGTCCGCACCCTGATCGTCCTCGCCTCCACCCTCGTCCTCGCCTCCTGCGGGTCGATGGGCGACCTCCTGTCCGGCCTCGACAAGCCGACGGCCGAGATCTCCGGCGTGAGCCTCGCCGACATCGACCTGCAGTCGGCGACGCTGGTCTTCGACGTCGACGTCCTCAACCCCTACTCCGTCGACCTCCCCGTCGCCGGCTTCGACTACGGCCTCGCGAGCGGCGGCAAGTCGATCCTCAGCGGCGAGACCTCGGGCAGCGCCTCGATCCCGGCGAAGGGGCGCAAGACGGTGCCGCTCACCGCGAAGCTGCCCTTCGCGCAGATCATGAGCACGCTCTCCGGCGTGAAGCCCGGCGCGGTCGTCCCCTACGACGCGGCGATGGGCATCCGGCTCGACGTGCCGGGCGCGGAGTCGCTCCGCATCCCGCTCCAGAAGAGCGGCGAGTTCCCGATCCCGACCGTGCCCCAGGTCTCGGTCAGCCAGGTGAGCTGGGAATCGCTCAGCCTCGTGGAGGCGGTCGCGAAGGTCGACCTCTCGATCGTGAACACCAACCAGTTCCCGGTCGATCTCTCGACGCTCCAGTACGCCTTCCAGCTCTTCGGAGCCGACCTCGGCAATGCGGCGATCGAACCCGGCACCGCCTTCTCCGCCGGCGGGCAGCAGTCGATCCCGCTGCGCTTCTCGCTGAAGCCGATCAACATGGGCCCCGCCTTCATGAATCTCCTGAAGGGCGGCGAGGCCGACTACGGCATCTCCGGCCTGATGCAGCTCGGCTCGCAATTCGGCGATCTCGACCTGCCCTACGACAGCCGGGGCAAGGCGAAGCAGACCCGCTGATCACAAGCGCGTCACGACGGAAGGGGCGCGGTCGCCGCCGGCGATCGCGCCCCTTTCGCGTTCCCGCTTCCCGTCAGGGAGTTGATGACGCCGCGGAAGATCACCGCGGGGCCGAGCTTCGCGGCCTGGCTCCGCTCCGCCTCGCTGCGCCAGGCCCGCTCGTTGGCCCCGATCGAGGTGAGTTCGTCGCGCAGCTCGGGGGCGCGGGCGGCGACGAGGCGCCGCACGGCGTCGGCGCGATCGAGCGCCGTCGACGAGCGCGCCCGATAGAACTCCGGATCGTCCTCGAAGCGCGGCGCCGTGGCCGCGTCGAGCCGATCGGGGAGTCCGACGATCTCGAGCCGAACGGTCCGGCCGAGCGCGCGCGCGGTCTCGAGGAGGCGACGGAGATCGGCCGC
Organism: Planctomycetota bacterium; assembly: GCA_041402125.1. GTDB lineage: Bacteria > Planctomycetota > DRQF01 > JAWKSY01. The sequence continues at coordinate 8,963 of JAWKSY010000028.1, read as the reverse complement.
GGCGGCGTCGATCTCGGGATCCTGGCGCGGCGTGACCTCGATCGAGGCCGCCTCGAAGACGACGACGCGCAGGGCGAGCGCCTCGAGGCGTCGCGTGAGCTCGCGATCATCGTGATCGACGAGGCCGCGTGCATCGACGGCGCGGATCCCGGGAATCTCGAGCGCCGCGACCTCGAGGCGGGCGCGCCAGGCCGCGGGCGCACCGCCGCCGGCGACCAGGACGTCGTCCCGCATCGAGAGCGTCACGCCGGCGGGAACGTCGAGCGTCGCCCGGGCGCGGCGGAGCGCGATCACCGGATCCGGCGAGACGTAGGGGCCGAAGTCGAGGCGGGTCTCGGAGGCCGCCAGCCCCACCTCGGCGCGCAGCTCGGAGGGCGAACGGGCGAACTCGTCGCGCCGCCCCTCGATCGCGAGCCGATCGTCTTCACGCCGCGCGACGTCCACGCGGTAGCCGGGCTCGGCGCGCAGTCGCGCGACCAGTTCCGTCCAGGCGGGCGGGAAGGGGCGCTCCGGGCGCTCGATCTCGAGTCCGTCCGCATCGACGGCGCGGATCCCGGCGATGAGCGGGGCCGCGCGGCGCGCGGATTCCGCCCAGGCCTCGGGGCGCGGCCGGAGAGGTGCAGCACGCCGTTCTGGAGTCGGGAGCGCACGCTCGACGGGGGCGCGAGCGCGTTGTCGAAGCGCGCGAGGGCGAGCGTCGGCTCCGGCGAGTCGAAGGGCGCGAGGTCGAGTTCGATCCGATCGTCGAGCCGGGGATCCGGCGCCGCGAGCGCGGCGAAGGGTGAGAGCGGATCCCTGAGCCCGCGCACGCGGAAGTCGGTGATCCCGTCTCCCGTCTCGAGCAGGACGATGCCGGGCGTCCCGCGGAGCCGGGCGACGTACTCCGCCCAGGCCCGGCGGAGCTCGGCCTCCACGATCCCGGCGCCGCTCTCGTCGAGCCCGCTGAGGGCCGGATCGCGGGCGACCTCGTCCCGCAGCGCCTCGAGCTGTTCCTCGGTCACGATGCCGCGCAGGATCACGCGTCCCGCGTCGTCGACGCGCAGGCTCGCGCCGACCGGGAGCGGGTGTGCATCGCGCAGGCGCAGCTCGGCCGCGGCGGCGTCGAGCGAACGCGTCCGGCGGAGGCGGAGCGTGAAGCCGCCGCGTTCCGTGAGAGAGCCGCCGTCCTCGTCGCGCAGCGCGTCGTCGAGAGCGCGCTCTCCGGCGGAGTCGACGAGGAGCTCGATCTCGGCGGGGCTCCGGCGGAGCACGACGACGCCGGGGAGCGCGGCGAGGATCTCCTCGGCCCGACGCCGGGCCCGCCAGGCGTCCGCGTCGGTCCGTTCGAGGCCGCGGAAGTCGACCGCGGAGACGCCGGGCAGGCGCGGCGCCTCGGCGGCGGCCGCCTCGATCGCGGCCGAGGTCGCCCGTCCGGTCGCGCGCAGCGTCCCCTTCTCGAGCTCGAAGCGGACGTCCTCGGGCAACCCGAGCCGCGCGCGGGCGCGGCGGAGGACGATCGGAGCGTCGTGCGAATCGAAGGCGCCGAAGCGGGCGGCGAGCTCGCCGTCGTCGCCGTAGACCTCGCGGAACACCGCGAGAGGCTCGACGGCCATGGCGTCGCGCAATCCGCGGACGTCCCGCTCCCCGCGGTCCTCGGCGGTGACCACGACGCCGGGCTCGGCCTCGAGCCGCGAGAGGAAGTCGCGCCAGCGCAGGCGATCGCGCACGTCGAAGAAGATCCAGATGCCCACCGCCGCCGCCACCGCGACGAGGAAGCCCGCCGCGAGCCGGTTGCGGTTCTTGCGCTTCGTGCGCTCCTGCCCCTGCTCGATGAGGAGGGCCTCGAGCAGCTCCCGCGTTCCCGCGAAGGGCGTCGCGTCCCCGTCGAAGTCGGCCAGCGCCTCCGACTCGAGGGCGTGGATCTCCTCCACCGCCTCGGCGAGCTTCTCGCGGAGTTCCTGCGGCGGGGTCCCGCGGATCACCACCGCCACGCCGGCCTGGGGCCCGGGCTCCATCCACACCGTCAGCTCGCCGACCTTCGCCGCGCTCAGACCCTCGTCCTCCTCGACGTGGAAGGAGTCGCGCGCGAAGTCCTGGATCGCGGTGAGCATGCCCGAGACCATGTCGCCGTCGTCCGCCTCGACGGCGGGGATCGCCGCGTGCTGGAGGAGCAGGCCGGTCTCGCGGTGGATGAGGAAGACCTGCTCCACGCGGTAGAGGAGCGTGTGGACGAGGACGACCTCGGCGAAGGGGCGCCCCGTGCGCCAGGCCTCGAGGCGCCAGCGGAAGGACTGCGGGCTCAGCGAGTGCTCGAGCGCCTGGTTCAGCGACTGCACGAACTTCTGCAGCGTGTCCAGGATCGAGCGACGGATCGCGGGCCCCATCACCGGGAACAGCGCGTCGGCGAGCACGCGGGGACGGCGCTTCACGCTCTCGCGGATGACCTCCTCGATGTTCGGGGCCATCGCGCGCCGGAGCTTCTCGTCGTGCTCGCCGCGCATCCGCACGGCCTCCGGCAGCACGTCGCTGACCGCGCGCGCCTGCTCGTGCCGATCGTCGAGGCGGTGCTCGAGCCGCTCGACCTTGTCCCGCTGATCGCCGAGGAGGATCCGCCGGAGCTCATCGAGGGTCTCCTCGCCATCGGACGCCGGACCGCCGGCCGTCGCGGGGGCATCATCCGGGAGATCCTGGCTCATGGGCGGGCGATCCTCCGGGGGCCGCGGCGGATCAGGACTTCGAATCCGAACGCGGCAGGGCGGCGAGGGTGGATGCGAGTTCGTTCAGGAGGGCCGACAGCGCGGTCCGGTCGACCTTGCGGTCGCCGAGCTCCGTCGCGGCGGCGTCGAGCCGTCGCGCCTGACGCGACTCGGCCTGCTCGACCACGTCGCGGAGGGAACGACCCTGTTCGGCGAGGTCGCCCTTCAGGCGCCCCGTCCGGGCCTCGAGATCGCGGCTGAGCTCGGTGAGCTTGCGGTCGATCGAGGCGAGCGTGTCGCCGAGGTCACGACGCTGCTCGGCGAGATCGTCCCGGCGCTCCTGCGCCTCGCGCTCGAGACGGGAGTCCAGCGCCGCGACCTCGTCCCGGACGAAGGTCTCGAGCGAGGCGAGACGGTCGCGCAGCTCGCTCTCGAGGCGATCGACCTCGTCGCGGAGCTGGGTCTGCATGGCGGCGAGCCGGCGTTCCTGCTCCTGCGCGTGCGCCCCGAGCAGGAGCTCCCGGACGCGTTCGAGCTTGGCTCCATCCTGGTCCGACACCGCTCAGTCTCCCCGTCCCTCGATGCCCACGCGCATCGCCATGCGGACGAGGTCGGCCAGGCTGCGGGCCTCCATCTTCTGCATGACGCGGCTGCGGTGGACCTCGACCGTCTTGATGCTGAGGTCGAGCTTCGTGGCGATCTGCTTGTTGAGGCAGCCGCCGACGACGAAGTCCATCACCTCGCGCTCACGCGGCGAGAGCGACTCGAGGTGCGCGCGGATGTCCGACTCGGCGAGGATCGCGCGGTGTTCCTCGGCGTCGTGCTCGAGGGCCTCGCGGACGCGGTCGATGAGGACCTGGTCGCTGAAGGGCTTCTCGATGAGGTCGAAGGCGCCGCTGCGCATCGCGGCGACCGCCATCGGGACGTCGGAGTGCGCGGTGACGATGATCACGGGGATGCGGAAGTCGCGCTCGCGGAGACGGGCGTGGAGCTGCATGCCGCTCATCCCCGGCATGCGCACGTCGAGGATCACGCAACCGCGGACGTCCTGGTCGCAGGCCGACAGGAAGCTCTCGGCCGAGTCGAAACACACGACGGGAAGTCCGACGCTCTCGAGGAGGAAGCGGATCGAGTCCCGCATCGCCGGATCGTCGTCGACGACGTGGACGCGCGCTTGCTGGTTCCGGTTCGTGCCCGTCATGATTCCTCCGCGATCTCGTGCGGGAGGATGAACTCGAAGGTCAATCCGCCCGAGTCGTTGCGGCTCGCCTTCACGCCTCCCGCGTGAGATTCCGCGATGGAACGGCAGATCGCAAGCCCCATTCCCATTCCGCCGTCCTTCGTCGTGAAGTAGGGCTCGAACAGCCGTTCGAGATCGCCGTCGAATCCCGGTCCGCGATCGGAGACGATGACCGCGATGACGCCCTCGTCGCGCGCCGCGGCCTCGACGAGGACCTCGCGCCCGCGAGCGGCGGGGTCCGACGCGGCCTCGACCGCGTTCTTCACGAGGTTCACGAGGACCTGCTGCACCTGGACGGGATCGGCGACGATGCGCGGGAGATCGGTCTCGATCTCGAGTCGCAGCTCGATGCCGTTGCGGCGGATCTCGAACTCGAGGAGCTCGAGCACCTCGCGCAGGAGCGGCCCGATGCCGCAGCGCACGCGCTCGCTCCGTCCCTTCGAGGTGAGCGAGCGCAGGTTCGAGACGATGCGCCCCGCCCGCTCGGCCTGGGCGGCCGACTTCTCGACCGCCTCGCGGACGCGGGCGAGATCGGGAGGCTCGACGTCGAGGATGCGCTGACAGCCCTGCATGTAGTTGAGCACCGCGCCGAGCGGCTGGTTGAGCTCGTGGGCGATCATCGCCGCCATCTCGCCCATCGTGCCGAGGCGGGCGGCGTGCGCGAGCTGATCGCGCAGCGTCGACGCGCGCTCCTCGAGCACGCGGCGCTGCTCGATCTCGCGCTTGAGGAGCTGGTTCGCCTCGACGAGCTCGCGGGTCCGCCGGCCGACCTCGCGTTCGAGCTCGTCCTTCACGTCCCAGAGGCGCTCCGTCACGCGACGCTCGTCCTGGAGGCGGCGGTAGGAATCGAGCTTCCCCTCCCGCGCGCGCTGCAGCTCGTCGCGGCGCTCGTCGAAGACCTCGCCGAGGAACTCGACGAGGAGGAGATGCCGGCCCTCGTGTCCGAGCGCGACCGCCTCGAAGTGACACTCGACGCCGTCGCGGTCGGGCTCCGACCAGCTCCCCGAGCGGACGGTCTCCCCCGAGCCGGCCCAGGCCTGACGCGCATCGACGAGGAAGCTCGAGAGGAAGACGAGATGCTCGGTCAGGCGGACGTCCGTCGGCGCGGCGTCGAAGAAGCGGCCGTACCACTCCGGCACGTCGCCCAGGCGCCGGAACCGGCCGCGCCGGGTCTCCTCGAAGACCGCGGTCCCGAGGGCGGAGAGCAGTCCGGGCGGCGGCCCGGGTTCGGGTCGGGGCTGATCCATCGTCGTCGGTCGTCTCGATGCGGGTGCGATCCGGGTCCGTTCCGGACCGACGAGGACCGGAGTCGGTGGAAGCGAGACGGCCGCGGCGCGCGTCCCGGCGGCCTCGATTCCCCGGACCAGTGTGCCGGATCGATCCCCCGAGGGGGACCCGCGAGCTGCCCGCATCCGGACTGGGGTTTGCCCCGAGGGCGCGGGCTCAGGTCGCCTGGGGGCGGTCGCACATCAACTCGACGAGCTGACGGAAGGCCTCCTCCACGCCCTCGCCCGTCTTCGCGCTCGTGCGCAGGGGGGCGCGGCGACCGGGCATCAGGTCGGCGAGTTCGTCGTCGGTGACGCGCCACTCCTCGGTGAGGTCGGCCTTGTTGGCGAGAGCGACGCAGGGAATGGGCCCGACCTGACCCTGGATCCGGTCGCGGAGCAGTGCGGCCGTCTCCACCGTGTTCGGTCGGGTGCCGTCGACGACGAGCAGGTAGCCCGACGCGCCGCGAAAGTAGGAGCGGCGGACGCGAACGATGTCGTCCTCGCCGGCGAGATCCCAGATGACGAGACTCACGTCGCCCCCGGGCCGCGCGACGAGCTTCTTGTCGATCTTCACGCCGACGGTCGTCAGGTACTTCTCGGAGAAGATCGACGAGACGTAGCGCGAGACCAGGCTTGTCTTGCCGACGGCGAAGGCGCCGAGGATGCAGATCTTCTTCTGGATCATCCCGCCGCGCGTCCGATCGGAAGCCCTCGTCCTCGCCGCGCGGGCGGCCCCCGATGGGTCCCCGCGTCCCGCCTCCGCGCGAGGGCATTCCGAGGCCGCGGAGGGACGGCGCGCGAACGATAGGAAAAACCCGGGTCGCGCGCATCGGGGCGCGGCCCCGACCCGATTTCAGCGCCCGGAGCCGAGGATCCGGGCCGCCGCGAGGTAGGTCGCGGCGTGGGCGGCGACGGTGGGCTCGATCGGATCCGAATAGCCGCCCCCGATGGTGACGACGACCGGAAGTCCTTTCTCAATAGACACTTCGAACACCGTGGCGTCGCGAAGGGCGAGCCCCTCGGGACTGACCGCGAGTCGGCCGAGGCGGTCGGTCGCGAGGGGATCGACGCCGGCCTGGTAGAGCAGCAGATCGGCGCCGGAGCGATCGAGGCCCGTGGAGAGCGCCCGTTCGACCGCGGCCAGGTACTCCCCGTCCCCGGCCCCGTCGGGCAGCGCGAGATCGAGGTCGCCCTCGGGCTTGATCCGCGGGAAGTTCCGCTCGCCGTGCACCGAGGCGGTGAAGACGCGATCGTCGCCGGCGAAGATCGCCGCCGTGCCGTCCCCGTGGTGCACGTCGAGGTCGAGGACGAGCACCCGGCGCGCTCGACCGCTCCCCAGCGCCCGCCGGGCCGCGACGGCGAGGTCGTTGAAGCAGCAGTAGCCGGCGCCGAAGCCCCGGTGCGCGTGATGGGTGCCGCCCGCGAGGTTTCCGCCCCACCCCGTCGCGAAGGCCGATTCGAGCGCGGCCAGCGTGCCGCCGACGCTCCCGAGGCTGCGCCGGACGTAGTCGGGCGACCAGGGAAAGCCGATGCGCCGGATCTGCTCCGCGGTGAGGGTCCCGGCGAGCACCGCCTCGACCCAGTCCTCGGTGTGCGCGAGGAGGAGATCCTCGGGGGTCGCCGCCGGCGCCGGAGCCAGGGTGACCGCGGCGAAGTCGGGATGCGCCTCCAGGCGCTCCCGGAGCCGGCGGTACTTGTCCAGCGGGAAGCGATGGTGCTCGGGCCGCGGGAAGTCGAGGTAGTCGCAGTAATAGGCGTGCACGGCGGCGAGGGTAGGACCCGGCCCGGGGCCCGACGAGCCGGCCGGGGATCCGGGAGGAAATTTCCCGACCGGCCGCATCCGGAGGCGCACGCCGGGCGAAGGAAGCCCCGGAGGATCGCGAACATGCCGGCGATCGACTTGACCTCGAGCGCCGCTTCACCGAGAAGGGTCGTCGCGCGGCGGGAACGGTCGGCCGCGGTCTCCGAGGGGTCGGTCGCCAGGGAGCGGGACTTGGAAGCGAGTCTGCTGCAGAGCATCGCGCGAGGTGAAGCCGGAGCGGTCGAGCGCTGTCTCGACGCCTACGGCGGGCTCGTGTGGTCGCTCGCGCGACGCTTCGCGGACAACCGGGCCGACGCCGAGGACGCCGTGCAGGAGATCTTCGCCGACGTGTGGGCGAACGCGGGACGCTTCGACCCCTCCATCGCCTCGGAGACGACCTTCGTGGCCATGATCGCGCGCCGACGCCTCATCGACCGCCGCCGCCGCGACGGGCGGGTGCCGCGCTTCTCCTCGCTCGAGTCCGCCGAGTTCGCGGCCGTCCCCGAGGAGCCGCAGCGCGCGGCCGAGCTGCGGGACGAGGCCTCCCGCATCCGCGACCTCTTCGGCCGCCTGCGCCCCGAGCAGCAGCAGGCCCTGCGCCTCTCGATCTGCGAGGGGCTCACGCACCAGGGGGTGTCCGAGACGATGGGGCTCCCCCTCGGAACCATCAAGACCCACATCCGCCGCGGACTCATCGCCGTCCGCGAGCTCCTGATCGGCGCCCAGAGCCCGACGGAAGGAGGAGCGGAAGCATGAACCAGCGCCACCGCATCCCCGACCACGAAGAGATCCAAGACCTCATGGCGACGCGGGCCGTCGACGGCCTGTCGGAGCTCGAGGAGGCGAAGCTCCGCCGCCTGCTGGGCGATTTCCCCGGCTCCTCCGCCGACGATCTCGAGCTCTCCGCCGCGGCTCTCGACCGGGCGCTCCGCGTCGTCCCCGACGAGCCCCTGCCCGATCACCTGCGTCGCGCGGTCCTGAGCGAGTACCGGGGCGGCGCCGAGGAGACGCCGGAGGGCGGCGGCGCCGCGCGCTTCCCGCTCGAGTGGCTCGTCGCGGCCGCGGCGGTCGTGCTCGCGCTCGTCGCCTGGCTGCCGCGCCTCGGTGGGAACGACCCGGTCACGCCCGAGGCGGAAACGCCGCGGTCGCGCCTCGCGCGCCTCACCGCGGAGGCGGACGATCTTTTGCGCTGTGATTTCGCCACGCCCGACCGGGACGGATTCCGCGACGTGAGCGGCGAGGTGATCTGGAGCTCGAGGCGGCAGGAGGGATACCTCCGGCTCTCCGGTCTTCCGGAGAACGCGAAGCTCGGCAAGCAGTACCAGCTCTGGATCGTGGACGCCGATCGCGACGCCGAGCATCCGGTGGACGGCGGAGTCTTCGACTTCGCCCCGACCGCGGGCGAGTCGGACGTGATCGTTCCGATCCGGGCCGCCCTCGACTGCCCGAGCCCCGACGTCTTCGCGCTCACGCTCGAGACGCCGGGCGGCGTGGTCGTCTCGAAGGGCCCGCTGCTCGTCGTCGCGAAGGCGGACTAACCGCCCATCGTCACGAGCACCTCCGCGAGCCGACGCGCGTCGATCCGGGGTCCGGCCGGACGCACCTCGACCAGCGGCATCCGCAGCACCTCGACGCCGAGCGCCGCGATCCGGGCCGCTTCGACCTCCCGTCCGTAGCCGGCGTCCTCCGCGTCGAGCAGGACGTGCGTGAGGAGTTCGGACACCGGGCGATCTCCGGCGTCGTCGCGCAGGCGCTTCAGCAGCATCGCGACCTGATCGGCGACGCCGACGCCGGGCAGCTCGGGATCGGCCCCGAGACCCGGCACGAAGACCTTCGGGCAGCAGCGATCGGCCACCGCCCGCCCCACCCCGCGCGGTAGGAGGTTGGCGAGCACGCTCGTGTGGAAGCTCCCCATGGGGAAGCAGACGAGATCCGCGCCGGCGACGAGCTCGCGCCCCTCCTGGTCGAACTCGAGGGTG
>JAWKSY010000027.1:0-43682 GCA_041402125.1 Planctomycetota bacterium | reverse complement strand
CCGCCGCGACGCCGCTTGATCGTCCGCGCTTCGGAGGCTATCCTCCCCGGCTTTTCTCCGCCCTCCCGAAAGGACGGCCGCGTGCTCCGATTCCTGCGCGATTCCCGCATCCGCCGCCACCTCGCGCCGGAGAAGCGCCGCGTCCGCTTCGCTCTCCTCGCGATGACCGGGCGAGGCGTGCTCGGCCTCGGCGTGCCCTTCTTCTTCGGGCGGACGATCGGGCTCGTGGGCAGCGGCGCCGCGGCGCGGGAGGTCTGGACGAGCGTGGTGGCGATGATCGTCGTCGCGCTGCTGACCGCGGTGTGCCAGTTCTGGATGCGCTGGCTCTACATCAGCGCGAGTCGCGGCTTCGAGATGCGCCTGCGCAACGAGGTCTTCTCGCACCTCACGACGCTGGGCTTCTCCTTCTTCAACCGCTCGCGCACCGGCGACCTCATGTCGCGGATGACGGCGGACGTCGAGGCCGTGCGCATGGGCGTCGGCCCCGGCGTCATGCACCTCTACCAGACGACGATCATGGCCGTCGGCGCGCTCGGGATCATGTTCGCGGTGTCGTGGTCGCTCACGCTCTTCGCGCTCGTCCCGCTGGGCCTGATCTTCCTCAACATCAAGGCGACCATGCCCCCCATGCACGACGCGAGCGCGCGGGTGCAGGAGCAGCTCGCGGCGGTCTCCTCGCTCGCGCAGGAGAGCTTCTCGGGCGCCCGCGTCGTCAAGGCCTTCGCGCGCGAGGAGTACGAGATCTCCCGCTTCCGCAAGGAGGCCGCCCGCTACGTCGACGACGCGATGCGGATGACCATGATCCGCGGCCGGATGCACGCGGTGACCGAGCTCATGGCGGGACTCGTCGTCGTGGCCCTCCTCTACTTCGGCGGTCGGCAGGTGATGGACGGACGCCTGGCGCTGGGCTCCTTCGTGAGCTTCTTCGGCTACTTCATGATGCTCGTCTGGCCCATGATCGCGATCGGCTGGACGCTCGCCCTCTTCGAGCGGGCCGAGGCCGCCCTGATCCGCCTCCGCGCCGTCCTCTCGACCGAGCCCGAGGTCGCGAGCGGTGACGTCGCGCAGGCGGAGATCCACGGCGCCTGGTCGGTCCGGGCTCTCACCTTCCGCCACGAGGACGCGGAACGCGACGCGCTGCGGGACGTCGACCTCGAGATCCCGGCCGGGAGCTCAGTCGCCATCGTCGGCCCGACCGGCGCCGGCAAGTCGACGCTGGTGACCCTGCTCGCCCGGCTCTTCGAGCCGCCCGCGGGGACGATCTTCCTCGACGGGCGCGACGTGCGGGATCTCGATCTCGACCTGCTCCGGCGCTCGCTGGCCGTCGTTCCGCAGGAGAACTTCCTCTTCTCGGACACCCTCCGCGCGAACATCGCCTACGCCCGCCCCGAGGCGAGCGAGGAGGAGATCCGCGCCGCCGCCGAGGCCGCCCAGATCCTCGAGTCCATCGAGGGCTTCTCCCGGGGCCTCGACGAGATCGTCGGCGAGCGCGGCGTGACCCTCTCCGGCGGGCAGAAGCAGCGGGTCTCGATCGCCCGCGCCCTCCTCCACCGCGCCCCGACCCTGGTGCTCGACGACTGCCTCTCGGCCGTCGACACGCGCACCGAGGAGACGATCCTCGAGAACCTCGAGCGCGAGATGACCGGACGCACCACGATCTTCGTGGCCCATCGGCTCTCGAGCGTGATGCACTGCGACCGGATCGTGGTGCTGCAGGAGGGCCGCATCACGGAGGCCGGTCGGCACGACGAACTGGTCGCCGCGGACGGGTGGTACGCCGAGACGTACCGCCGCCAGAAGATCAGCGAAGAGCTGGAGGCCGCCTGATGTCCGGCAGCGTCCACGAGGAGACCGTCGCCGGTCGCATCTTCGACTGGCAGGTCTACCGCCGGCTCGGCCCCTTCGCGCGTCCCTACCTGCTGCGGTTCGCGGCGAGCGTCTTCCTGCTCTTCGTGCTCGCGGGCGCCTCGCTCCTGACTCCGCTCGCGCTGAAGTTCGCCTTCGACCGGATCCTCCTCGTGCGAACCTCCGAGGGGTCGCCGGACCCGGGCTGGGCCGACGCGGCGATCGCGCGCTTCGCCGAGACCGACGCGGGTCGGCTCGGAGCGATCGCGATCCTGCTCGCGGCCGCCGGCATCATCACCTTCGCCGCGCGTCTCGCGCAGATCTGGCTCGCCAACGACACCGGCCAGCGGATCGTGTACGACCTTCGCGAACACGTCTTCCGCCACCTGCAGGAGCGCAACCTGCGCTTCTTCGACACCAACCCGGTCGGCCGCCTCGTGACGCGGGTGACGAGCGACGTGGAGGCCCTGGCCGAGCTCTTCACGGCCGGGATCGACATCATCTGCTACGACCTCGTGATGATCGGGATCACGCTGGGGATCCTCTTCTGGCTCGACCCCGTGCTCGCCGGACTGGTGCTGCTCGGACTGCCCTTCGTCGGGGCCTGGTCTTTCGTGTTCAAGCGCGAGGCCCAGCAGCTCTTCCGCGCCGTGCGCGGCCAGGTGACGCGGCTCAACAGCTTCATCAACGAGGCGGTGACCGGGATCCGCGTGATCCAGACCTTCCGGACCGAGGAGCGGACGAAGGCCCGGTTCTTCGCGTGGAACGAGGACCTTCGCCGCGCGCACGTCGCGACGGTGCGGAACTTCTCGCTCTTCTACCCCGGCGTCGAGGTCTTCTCCGCCGCGGGCGCGGCGGTGATCCTCGTCGCGGGCTTCTACCGCCACGAGAGCGGCGCGATCACCGTCGGGACGATGCTCGCGTTCTGGTTCCTCCTCCACAAGTTCTTCGAGCCGCTGCGTCAGATCTCGGAGAAGTACAACGTCCTTCAGTCGGCGATGGCCTCGGCCGAGCGTCTGCTCCGCGTCCTCGACGACGACCGCGAGATCCCCGAGCCCGCCGCGCCGGCTCCGCTCGATCTGAGCGGCCGCGACTGGGCGATCGAGTTCGACCGCGTGCGCTTCGCCTACGACGGCGAGACCGAGGTCCTGCGCGATCTCAGCTTCCGCGTCCGCGCCGGCGAGAAGATCGCGATCGTCGGGCACACGGGAGCGGGGAAGAGCTCGATCATCAACCTCCTCGCCCGCTTCTACGACGTGAGCGGTGGCGCGGTGCGCCTCGCGGGCCGCGACATCCGGGAGTACCGCAAGTCGGAGCTCCGTCGTTCGGTGGGCGTCGTCCTGCAGGACGTCTTCCTCTTCGCGGACACGGTCCGCGAGAATCTCCGCCTCGGCGAGGAGCGCTTCGACGACGAGCGGCTGCGGGAGGCCTGCCGGACCGTGCTCGCCGACCGTTTCGTCGACGCGCTTCCCGGAGGCCTGGACCACGCCGTGCGCGAACGCGGCGCGAGCTTCTCGGCCGGCGAGAAGCAGCTCCTGGCCTTCGCCCGGACGATCGCGCACGACCCGCCGATCCTGGTGCTCGACGAGGCGACCGCCAACGTCGACACGCAGACCGAGGTCCTCATCCAGCGCGCGCTCGATCGCCTCATGGAGGACCGCACGGTCATCGTGATCGCGCACCGGCTCTCGACGATCCGCAAGGCGGACCGCATCATCGTGATGCACCACGGCGAGCTCCGGGAGATCGGGACCCACGCCGAGCTGCTGGCGCAGGACGGACTCTACCGGCGCCTCTACGAGCTGCAGTACCGCGGTCAGGAGGCCACCCGGGCCGACGGCGAGCGCAAGGAGGGTCAGGGGGCTTGAAGCGCGGATCCTTCATCGCCGTCGAGGGCATCGACGGCTCCGGAACCTCCACCCAGGCGCGCGCCCTGGCGGACGCGCTCGCCGCGCGCGGTCGGAAGGCGTGGCTGACGGCGGAGCCGACCGAGGGCGAGATCGGGCGCCTCCTCAGACGCTACCTCTCGGGCGCGCTTCCCCTCAGCGGCTCCGGTCCCGAGGATCGTCGCCAGCTCGCCCTGCTCTTCGCCGCCGATCGGCAGGACCACCTGGCCTCGCGCCCCGACGGGATCCTGGCCCGACTCGAGCGCGGCGAGGACGTCGTCTGCGCCCGCTACGTCCTGAGTTCTTACGCCTACGAGGGCGACGATCCCGCCGAGCTCGAGTTCGTCCGGACCCTCAACGCCGCCTTCCCCGCGCCCGACCTCACGCTCTACCTCGACTGCCCGGTGGAGGTCTCGCTCGCCCGCCTCTCGGCGACGCGGGACGCGCTCGACATCTTCGAGAACCGGACCGAGCTCGAACGCGTCCGCGAGGGCTACCGTCGCGCTCTCTCGGCGGACGAGGGCCCCGTTCTCGTCTGCGACGCCACGCGCCCGGCCGGGGAGATCACCCACGACGCGCTCGCGGTCCTCGGGCTCGGCGGACGCTGACGCGCCGACGATCCCCGCAAGCCCTTGCCCCGGGGAGAGATCCGCCGGGCCCCCGCGCCGTCCGGCCCCGCAGGGGTCTCCGGCCGGGGAAAGGTCATGCGGGACGGGCGCTCGACCGGTTACAGTCTGCGCACACCCAGCCGTACCCGGCCCCGTGATCGCACAACCTGGAGGACTTCATGTCCCTGCGCAACGTCGTCTCCGCGGCGGTCTTCACCGCCCTCTCCGCCCTCGCTGCCGGCGGACAGCAGTTCGTCAATCAGGGGGCCCTGCCCGGTCCCGTCGTGTGGTCGGAAGGCGTCGAGGCCTTCGACGCCAACGGCGACGGCTGGCTCGATCTGATCTTCACGAACGGCGTCGGCTTCAACAGCGCCGGCGGCGCGCTCCCGCCGACGCTCCTCATCAACCAGGCGGTCCCCGGGGCGGCCGTCTTCGCGGACGAGACGGCCGCGCGCATCCCGGCCGGCTTCACCCAGCAGGGCAAGGGTCTCACGACCTGCGACGTCGATGGTGACGGCGACGAGGACATCGTCTTCGCGAACGCCTTCCTGAACCAGCCGCGCATCCTCATCAACGACGGCACGGGCAACTTCACGGACCAGACGGCGACCCGCTTTCCCGCGGTGAACCTCGGGTCCTTCGGCGTCGCGGCCGGCGATCTCGACGACGACGGCGACCTCGACCTCGTCTTCTGCGACACCGGCCCGAGCCAGGGCGGCGGTCAGCCGCCCCGCCTCTTCCTCAACGACGGCACGGGCACCTTCACCGACGAGCCGACGATGATGAACGGCGTCAACAAGGTCGGCGCCATGATGGTGAGCATGGTCGACATCGACGGCGACCTCGACCTCGACGTCATCGTGGACGGCAAGTCGAGCGGCCAGCACCTCTACCTCAACGACGGCACCGCCAACTTCACCTTCATGGGGACGACCCTCCCCGCCGGCACGGGCGGGACCTACGAGACCGACTGGGCCGACCTCGACCTCGACGGCGACATCGACGGCGCCTACGTCTCCTTCGGCGGCGGCGCCGCCGAGGGCATCGCGGTCAACAACTCGGTGCCGCCGGCCCTCAGCTTCGGCGGGTCGACGAACATCCTCTCCGGGTCGAACGGGAACGACGACAACGAGGTCGCCTTCGTCGACTACGACAACGACGGCGATCTCGACCTGCTCGTCGCCTCGCTCGCGGCGAACCAGGAGAAGGTCTACACGAACGGCGGCGGACCTCTCGTCGCCGGCGCCTTCAGCTTCGCGGGCGGGACCTTCTCGACGATCAGCGACTCGACGCTCGACCTCACGATCGGCGACTTCGACAACGACGGCGACTTCGACGTCGCCACCGCGCAGGGCGAGTCGGGCTCCTTCACGAACCGCTACTACCTGAACAACGGACCGGCCGACACCGTCCCGCCGATGATCGGGCGCGTGACCTCGCTCGACGCCACCGTGCTCGAGTCCAAGATCCTGCCGCAGGGCCTCCCGATCCGCGCCTGGGTCCAGGACGGCAGCTATGACAGCGGTCGCACCTGGACGACGGCCCAGATGAACGTGACCTCGACCAACGGTGCCTTCAGCCAGTCGATCACGGTCCCCATGACCTACATCGGCGGCGGCCACTTCCGCGCGCTGCTCGTTCCGCCGGTCCCGGCCGGCTTCGCTCCGGGCACGACGGTCACCTACTCCGTGACGGCGACGGATCGGGCGGGCAACTCCTCGACGTCGGCGCCGAAGAACTTCCTCATCTGCGGCGACAGCGACTTCGGCCCGAACACCGGCGTGAACGATCTCGTCCTCTCGCTGTCGAGCCCGGCCATCACGAACGCCCTGTTCACGATCGACGTCAGCAACGCCAACCCGAACGCGGACGGCTACATCCTCGCCAACGGTCAGACGACGAGCTTCCCGGCCTTCGGCGGGACCTTCCTCCTGCCGCTCGCGAACCTCGTGATCCTTCCGATCTTCACGGACGCCGGCGGCAACTTCTCGTATCCGATCGTCCTTCCGGCCGCCTACGAGGGCCAGGTGGCCTACCTCCAGGCGATCGTCTTCGATCCGTCGAAGCCCCAGAACTGGGGCCTGTCGCAGGGTCTCGCCTCCTGGATCTGCGGCCCGCAGTTCGCGCCCCCGACCATCTCGGGACTCGTCCCGCCGGTGGCGACGGCGGGCACCTCGGTGACGATCACGGGAACGGAGTTCCAGTCCGCGACCGTGGTGAACGTCGGCGGCACGCCGGTGACGCCCACGTCGATCACCTCGACGCAGATCGTCTTCACGATGCCCGCCACCTCCGGTTGCGACACGCCCGTCCAGGTCGTCAATCCCGACGGCCAGATCGCCGCGACGACGATCAATCCCGCCCCGGTGGTCACGAACACGATCTTCGCGTCCGGCCCGGCCGCGGGCGGCGTGAACTTCATCGTGATCGGCACCGGCTTCGGCGCGGGAACGACGGCGACGATCGGCGGCGTCCCGGCGACGGTGACGACCGCCGGCGCGACCTCGGTCGTCATGCTGACGCCCCCCGGCCCGGTCGGCCCGGCCACCGTCGTCCTGACGAACCCCCTCGGCTGCACCGCGACGACAACCTACACCTACCAGTGATCGCCGTCCCCCTCCGATGAAGCGCGGCCCCGCCGGCCCCCGGCGGGGCCGCCTTCATTTGGAGATCGCCGACTCGATTTCTTCCGTTCTCGGATGCACGTACGGTGCCAGTCACCCGATGTGCATTTCCGGGCGCATCGGTTTCGATTGCGGAAGCGGTGGAACGGAAATGCACATCGGGTGACTGGCACCGTACGTGCATCTCTGCCGCGTCACGCTCCGCCACGTCCTCCCGGGGGACGCGGCGTGACCTGTCGAGCGACATCCACGACCAGGCCGCGATAAGCCGAGTCGCATTGGACTAGTCGACGGTGCTTGGCCAGGAGCCTCCCGACGTGAGAAGGACTCAGGTTCTGCCGAGCGGCTATCTCCGAGACTTCGAGGCCCGAGAGGTCGAGGAGGACTCCACACTCCGCCGCCGGCGGGATGGCCCCGGTGCTCCAACCCTGGACTCCGAGAGACGCACTCAGACGCGACCACTCCCGCTCGAGTGCCAGCAAGGTCGCGACTGGATCGCAGAGAGGCAGTCCGGGCATCGTTCCATCGGCGAGCGCTGCCTTTCTCACGAACCAGCCGTGAACGCGACGTGGAAGTCGGGACATGAGGTCGCCGACGTCCGCCCCATAGGCCCGCCCCTTCATCCCGCCCTCGACGATCCCGTTCGAGAGCTCCGGCGACACCCTCGCGATGAAGCGCAGATAGTCGGCACCGAAGGGCTGACGTGGATTCCCCTCGCGAAGGAGGTGCCACGCCACCCGCCTGCGGTCCAGCCAGCGGGGGCCGTCGCCTTCCACGTAATGCCTCGCGCTTCCGAACTCGTAGTGATCAGGACGCGTGACGATACCCGCGTCCACGGGATTGCGATCGATGTAGGCGAGCAGTGCGGTGAAGTACTCGGGGGAGTCGATTCGCCGAGCCTGGTAGCGACCTCGCACCAGAGCCCCGTCGCGCCGCCGTGAGCGGTTGAAGTAGCGCGAGTAGGCGGTCTGGATCCGCCGCATCGCGGCGGCGAGGTCACCGTCGACACTGTCGATGGCGAGGTGGAAGTGAGTCGTCATCAGAGAGTAGGCGATCACCCGGATCTCGCCGCGATGAACCGAGCGAGCGAGCTCCGCCAGGAACTTCCGCATGTCGGCTCGCGTCTCGAACAGCGGTCGCCGCGCGATCCCGCGGTTGTAGACGTGGAGCGGGCAGCCTTCGGGGTCGAATCGACGTGGTCGCGACATCGCGTTCCTCCGGTCGGAAGACGGAGGCGGTCGGCGCGAGTGATGCGCGTTCGAACGAAAATGCTCATCGGGTGACGGGCACCGGACCAGCATTCAGCGGCGGAGGTCGGCGAGCACCCGGGCGACGAGGGAGGCGGGGAGGACGTGGGCGTGCGTGCGGCTGGCGCGCGCGATGGCGAGGCCGACGAGGCGGCCCTGGAGGTCGAAGACGGGCGCGCCGCAGTCCCGGGGACGCAGGGGCGCGTCGTAGCGGAAGGCGGAGGCGAAGCGACCACGACGCCCGCTGAGGCCGCCGGGGACCGGGGGTTCGTCGCCGTTCATGTCGAGGTCCGGGCGGTCGCCGAAGGTGACCTCGAACTCGAGGCTCTCCTCGCCGCGCCGCACGCCGACCTTCGCCTTCTCGCCGGGGAGATGCGCGCGGAGGAAGTCGTGGAGGTCCTGCGGCCCGCCGAGGGTGACCTCTCCGATCGTGACGATGCGGTCGCCCGCGAGGAGGCCGGCCGTCGCGGCGGCGCCGCCGTCGCTGATGCGCTCGACGAGCACCCCCGGCGCCTCCTCCGACGACGCGCCGAGGAAGACGCCGAGCACCGCGACCCGGATCGGATCGATTTCTCGCTCCGCGACCGCGACGACGCCCACGCCGACGATGCGCGCGCGCGAGCCCGCCGTCACCGCGAAGGCGCCCGGCTTCAACGCCGGGGACGCCTCGAAATCCACAGCGGTGAGGTCCTCGGCCTCGATGCGGAGGAGCGCGAGGTCCGCCCGGAGGTCGGACGCCCCGAGAACGGCCTCGCCGCGACCGCCGGACCAGGTGTGGGCCACCGGCTCCGCGCCGATCTCCGAGGCCTTGGTCAGGACGAGTCCCTTCCCGGCGTCGACGACGGTGCCCAGGATCTCGCGCGTCTCCTCGTCGAAACGGCTCTCGATCCGGACGACGGCGCGCCGCCAGCCGTCCTGGGCCTTGTCGAAGACCGCGGCCAGCTCCTCGAAGTCCCGGGTGAACCGCGGGCCCTCGGCCGCGCTCGCCGGCGGCGCCTGGCTCGAGGCCTTCGCGGGACCGGGCGGCGGCTTCTCCTCGTGACCGGGCTTGGGAAGGAGGGTGAGCTCGAACTCGAGGCGCTTGCCCTCGCGGAGGACGCCGAAGACGACGCTGTCGCCGATCCTCCGCTCCGAGCGGAGCCAGCGACCGAGCTGTCGCCAGGTCGGAACGCGGGTGCCGTCGACGTCGATGATGACGTCGCCGGGCTTGATCCCGGCGCGCGCGGCGGAGGCCATGCGACGGACGCGCTTCACGAGGAGGCCGCCCTCGTCGAGGTTCTCCGCCTCGAGGCCGGCGTAGGGCTTGCCCTTCCACGGGTCCTCGCGCGCCCCGATGCCGCCCTTGCCCCAGTGCTCCTTCGCCGCCATCCGGTCCCAGTTCTCGCGGAAGAGATCCACCGGCACGTGGAAGTTGCCGTCGAGGGAGGTGTTGATGTTGCTGTGGATCCCGACGACGCGACCGTCGAGATCGAAGAGCGGACCGCCGGAGTCGCCGGGGCGGACCTTCGCGGTCGTCTGGAGGAAGGCGCCGTGCGGGGCGCTCCGCGCGAGGATCCAGCCCAGCCGGACGAGCGGACCGCGCGCGAGGTCGAAGCCGCTGGGATGACCGATCGCCACCACGGCCTCGTCGATCTCGAGCGCGCTCGAGAGTCCCATCGGCACCCAGGGCCAGTCGCCCTTCTCGTCGATCCGCACGAGGCCGATGTCGAGGCGATCGTTCTTGCCGAGGGCGGTGGCCGCGAGGCGCCGCCCGTCGGGCAGCAGCACGGTCATCTTGCCGCCCACCTCGGGGATGCAGTGCGCCGCGGTGAGGACCCAGCCGTCGGCCGAGACGATGACGGCGCTCGCCCCCGCTGGACCGTCGGTCCCGATCTGGAGCCCCACCGTGGCCGGCGCGACGCGGTCGACGAGGGTGCGCACCCGCGACTCGAGTTCGCCGAGATCGGCCCGGGTCGGCGTCTGCGCGGAGACGCCGATCGCGAGGAAGAGGACGAGCGGCAGGATGCGGGCGAAGGACCGGATCATGGAATCTCCCGAAGGATCCGACGTCCAGGATAGCCGGACCTTCCGTCCCGGTCCCAGCTTCATCCACGAAGGCGAGCCGGAGATGCACGTACGGTGCCAGGCACCCGATGTGCATCCCCTCGAGCCCGACATCGGCGTCGGAGCCCGGACCGAAGGGATGCACATCGGGTGCCTGGCACCGTACGTGCATCCTCGCGCCACGCCGGCCGATCCCTCGACCCGCGCCGGGAAAGGGTTATAACCGTGCACCATGCGGGCCGGTCACACGTTCTTCAGCCTCCGCGGCGTGCCGGTGCGCGTGCACCCGAGCCTCGTCGCGCTCGCCGCCCTCCTCGGGCTCCTGGCGCTCGTCGAGGGCGGGAGCCCGGGCGAGATCGCGGGGCGACTCCTGGCCCCGCTCCTGCTCTTCCTGACCGTCATCGTCCACGAGTTCGCGCACGCGGTCGCCGCGCAGCGACTGGGCGTCCGCGTCGCCGACATCGTGCTGACGCCCTTCGGAGGGGTCGCGCGGCTCGAGGGCGAGGTCCGGGACGGACGCGTCGAGGCGCTCGTCGCGGGCGCGGGGCCGGCGGCCAATCTCGCGCTCGCCACCCTGCTCTTCCTCGTCCTCGTCGCGACCGGCGAGGCCGGCGCCATCTCCTTCCGACAGGTCTTCCTGCTCGACACCCGCGCCGAGGTCTTCTACGACGCCTCGCCGGTGCACGCCGCCTTCGCCTTCAACGTCCTGCTCGGGACGCTCAACCTGATCCCGGCCTTCCCCATGGACGGCGGCCGGATCCTCCGCGGCCTGATGGCCCTCCAGCGCGGCCGCCTCGAGGCGACCCGCCTCGCGACCCGGCTCGGCCTCTGGTTCGCCCTCGCCTTCCTGTTCGCGCCGATGTTCCTCGAGGGGCGGCACTGGTGGGTGATGCCGGTGATCGGCGTCTACCTGATCTTCTCCGGGCTGAAGGAACGGCTCGTCGTCGAGGCGCGCGAGGGGATCCTCGGCGGCGCCGGCGGAACGAGCGGAGGGCGGCCCCGCGTCCGCATCTTCGGCCTCGGTCCGCCCCGCTCGCGCGCGGGCGGCGACGAGGATCGCCGCCCCGACGCCCCGCCGTCGCCGGGGGACGTCATCGACGTCTCGGGACACAGTCGCCGCCTGGACGAGCGGCCGGACGAGGGCAGCGAATGAACGACGCGGTCGCGGAGCGCCGCCGGCATCGGCGCGAGATCATCTCCTGGTGCCTCTTCGACTTCGCGAACTCGCCCTTCACGACGGTGATCATCACCGTCGTCTACGCCGTCTACTTCTCGAAGGTCGTCGCGACCGAGAGCGGCGCCGAGCTCTGGGCCGCGGCCCTCGCGGTCTCGAACTTCCTGATCATCCTGAGCGCCCCGGTCATCGGCGCGCTCGCGGACCGGCTCCGCCGCAAGAAGCGCTTCCTCTTCGCGAGCTACCTCGTCTGCATCGTCGCGACGGCCGCGCTCTTCTTCATGAAGACGGGCGACGTGGTCGGCGCGATGCTCCTCGTCGTCGTCGCCAACACCGCCTTCGCCACCGGCGAGAACCTCATCGGAGGCTTCCTGCCCGAGATCGCCCGCCCCGCGGAGATCCCGCGGATCTCGGCGCTCGGCTGGGCGGTCGGCTACGTCGGCGGCCTGTTCGCGCTGGGGGTCAGCCTCTGGCTCGCTTCCTTCGAGAGCGACGTGCTCACGCGCTCCGTCTGCCTCGTCGTCGCCGCGGTCTTCCTCATCGGCGGCGCGCCGACCTTCCTCTTCGTCCGGGAGCGGCACGAGGGCGAGGCGCTGGGCCCGATCGGCAACCCGATCCGCACCGGCTTCGCGGAGGTCATCCGCACCTGGAAGCGCCGCGCCTCAATGCCGCAGCTCTTCCACTTCCTGGCCGCCTACCTCGTCTTCAGCATCGGGATCTACGGGGTGATCGGCTTCGCGGGAATCTACGGCGAGAACCTCTTCGGCCTGAAGCAGGTCGACATCATCGGCGTCTTCATCGTCCTGCAGTTCGTCGCCGCCGCCGGCGCGCTCGCCGCGGGCCGGATCGCGCGCAACCTCGGCGTGCTCCGCACGCTCGAGCTCACGCTGTTCCTCTGGATCGCGGGCGGGTCGCTCGCGCTCTTCACCTCGTCGCCGGCCGCCTACTGGGCGATCGCGATCCTCGCCGGCTTCGCCATCGGCGCCTCCCTGCCGACCTCGCGGGCCGCGGTCGCGCTGCTGACGCCGGCGCGCATGGAGGCCGAGGTCTTCGGCTTCTGGGGCCTCTACACGCGGATCGCGGCGGCGCTCGCCCCCGCCGGCAACTTCGTGTTGCTGCGCGCGACGCGCCCCTTCCTGGGCGAACCCCAGAACCTCCGCGCCGGCATCGTCTACTTCGTCGCGGCCTTCGTGGTGGGACTCGTGCTGCTGCGGCGCGTCGACGCCGGCGGCGCGCTCACCGCGGGCGGACCGGTCCCCTCAGAGGGCGAGCCAGCGCCAGAACAGGGATAGCGCGAGCGCGCCGCCGATCGCGAGCCCCACGCGCGCCGCGTGACGCGGCGACCTGAGGACGGCGAAGGCTCCGGACCGCCGCGCGACGGGCTCGGCGTCGCGACGGGCCGCCTCGAGCAGCACCGCGAAGGCGCCCTCGCACTTGCGATCGAGGTTCTCGAGGCTCACGCGGAGATGGTCGAGCCGCAGCCGCGTGCGCTCCCCGGCCGCCTCGAGAGCGGCGAGGCGACGGTTCGTCTCGGCGGGGTCGATCACGATGCCGCCCCCCGGCTGCCCCGCGTCGAATCCCGCGCGAGGCCGGGCGATCTCCGCCGCGTGAAGGTCCATCAGGCGCGCGATCTCGGCGTCCGTCTCGCCGTCGAGGTGGTCCTCCTCGAGACGATCGAGATCGGCCGACAGCGCCTCGAAGTCGCGCTCGCGCCGCGCGATCGCCTCGGCGAGGGAGCGCGCGAGGTCGATCTCCTCCGTCGTCGGCGGATCGTTCTCTTCGTCGCGGCTCACGCGTCCGTCCTCCGGAAGACGAGCAGTCCCGGCGCGGGCGTGCTCTCCAGCTCGAGCCCGTGCTCCGCTCCGGCCGCGCGCACGCCGGCCTCGTCGAGGCCGGTCGCCGCCCGCGTCGCCGGCGCGAGGTAGCCGACGACGCGTCCCCCCGCCGCCGCCGCCTCCGCGAGGCGTCCGAGGACCCGCCGGGCCACGACGGGGTCGCGCGAGCCGAGACCGAAGGCGAAGAGGACGAGGTCGGCGCGGAGGCCGGCGAGGCTCCAGTCGCCCTCCGAGCCCACGGCGTGGATCTCGACGCCCGCCAGGCCCGCGAACTCGTCGGCGGCGGGACCGCGATCGCCCCGCGTCGGGACGACGAGGTGGGTCTCGCCGCCGAGCGCGGCCAGCGGACCGGCGTAGGGCGAGAAGCGACCGCGCGGTTCGAGCTCGAGGAGACGTCCGCCCTCGGGAACGAGCGGCCGCACGACACGCCGGAACTCCGCGAGCGGCAGTCCCTCCTCGAGCCCGAGCCCGGGATCCTCGATGCGGGCGAGGAGACGCTCCAGCGGCGGGGCGGGCGGAGGCGGCGGCGCGGCCGGCCGGGGCGGTTCGGCGACCTCGAGCGAGGGGAGCGCCGCGAGCTCCAGGGCGGCGCGGATCTCGGGCCAGGCGGGCAGCGCGGGCCGCGGAGCGGGCTCGGACTCCTCCGCGAGCGGGGGAAGCACGGCGGCGAGGAGGCGCCAGATCAGGACGGGCGCGAAGAGCGCCGCCCCGATCCCCAGCAGAGGTCCGGCGGCGGCGGGCCCCCGGCCGGGAGCGAGCGCGCCGAGGGCCGCGCCGAGCGCGATCCAGCCCAGCGCCAGCGCGCCCTGCCGGACGAGGACGCGACGCCGCCCGATCCCGAGCCCGAGGTCGGCGAAGGCGAGTCCGGCGGCCAGCGCGGCGACGCCGCCGAAGAGCGCGAGGCCGAGGGCCGGACCCGCTTCGCGCAGCGTGAGGAGGCTCGCCAGGACCGCGGCGCCCGGCGCGGCGGGTCCGACCGCGTCCTCGCCGCGACCGAGGGCGGCGAGGATCCAGGCGAGCAGCCCGGCCGCGAGATAGGGCGCCGCCCCGCGCCAGTCCCGCCGTCCGCGCTCGGCCGGGTGAATGAAGAGGTCGGCGAAGAGGATCAGGGGCGCGAGGAGGAAGGCCTCGCGGGCCGCGAAGGCGCCCAGGAGCAGCAGGCCGAGGACGCGGGGCCTCATCCGCGAGGGCGGCCGGTTCGCGAATCGGGGCGCGGCCGGATCCGGACGGGCCTGGAGCGCGAGGGCCCAGGCGCCGAGCGCGAGCAGGATCGCCTCCTCGACGCCGCCCGCGTCGGCGAGCGCGATCAGGGCGGGCTGCGTCGCGACGAGGAGACCGGATGACCAGGCGACGGCCCGGTTGCGGTGAAGCCGCCAGGCGAAGAAGAAGAGACCGGCGCCGGCGAGGAGCGAGAAGACGAGCGTGAGGACTCGCGGCCCGGCGAGCGGTCCCGCGTCGGGAAGCGACGCCGCCAGAGCCCTCGCGGCCCGGAGCACCAGGAGGAGCGAGGGCGCCTCGTCGAACGTCCGCAACGGGGCTCGGGAGGAGACGAGCCAGAGCGCGCTCACCGCGACGACGATCGTCGCCAGCGTGGGCAGGTGTCGGCGCCGCATCTCGTCGCGTCCGGACATCGCTCGATCCCGCTCCTCGTGGGCGACGCCGCCGACTCTCCGACGTCGGTCGCCACGCGCGTTCACCCTATTCGGGCGCCACCGGCGTGCCAAGCGGGGGAACCGACGCGGCCTTCACCGGGCGCGCCCGGGCGAATAGGATGCCGCGTCATGGCCGACGGAAACGACAAGAAGCAGAAGGGGGCGAGCTTCCTCTCCCGGATCCGGGCCCGGGGCGAGCTCCAGCCCGGCGACGTGATCTCGGGCCGGGGCCACTACCGGATCATCCGGCTCCTCGGCGAGGGCGGCATGGGCCGGGTCTTCCTGGCCGAGAAGCTGGGCCCGCGCGACTTCTCGAAGCTGATGGCGATCAAGGTCCTCCCGAAGGACCGGATCAAGAGCCAGTACGACGTGGGGATGTTCTTCGAGGAGGGCCGCATCACCGGCAACCTCATCCATCCGAACATCATCCAGACCTACCAGATCGGCGAGCGGCGCAACTACTACTTCATGGTGATGGAGCACGTCTTCGGGGTGACGCTCCTCTCCTTCATCGAGCGCCACGCCGAGCTCGGCCGCGAGATCCCGCTCGCCTACGGCTGCTACATCATCGGCCGCGTGCTGAGCGGGCTCCATTACGCCCACAACAAGCACAACCGCGAGGGCAAGCACCTCGGGATCGTCCACCGGGACGTCTGCCCCAGCAACATCATGATCAGCTACCGCGGCGTGCCGAAGCTCTCGGACTTCGGCGTCGCGAAGATGAAGACCACGCCCATCGACGAGAAGAAGATCAACTTCGGGAAGTACCCCTACATGGCGCCCGAGCAGGTCCGCCGCGAGGGGACGACGCCGCGGTCGGATCTCTACTCTCTGGGGCTCGTGATGTACGAGCTGTTCACCGGCAAGCTCGTGCACGAGGTCGGAGACACGCAGATGCTCCTCGCCGATCTCGAGGGCGATCCCGTTCCGCCGCCGATGGAGATCTCCCCGCGGATCCCGGCGGATCTCTCCAACCTCATCGCGAAGGCGATGGACCTCGACCCCGAGAAGCGCTTCCGCTCCGCGAAGGTCATGCGTCAGGCCCTGGACAACGTGATGTTCACGCACTTCATGTTCCCGGACCCCGACGACTTCGCGACCTACCTCTGCGAGATCTTCCCCGACGCCGCCCAGCACCGGTGGTGGTGAGATCCCGCTCGCGACGACCGGTCCCGGAATGAAGACGGGCCGCCGCGACTCGAGGTCGCGACGGCCCGTCGTTCGATTCGCGGAGGCGATCCGGAGGGATCAGTCGTCCTTCAGGCCGACCAGCGCCTCACGCGCCTTCTCCTCGAGTCCCGTGCCCTTGAGCTTGGGAATGAGGCGGTTCAGCGCGCGCTTGGCCTGCGCCGGCTCCTGGTTGGCGACGATGTCGTCGAGCGCCTTCTGGGCCGCCGCGACGTTGGCCTCGCGGGCCGCCTTCACCTTGGCCGTGAGGACCTCGGGCGCGTCCTTGAGGGACTTCTCCGCCTTGTCGAGCTCCTTCTCGGCCTTGTGGAAGTCGCCCTCGGCGGTCATCCCTTGGCCTCGGCGATCGACTCGTTGAGCTTGGCGATCGTCTTGCGCTCGATCCCCTTGCCGTGCTCCTTCTCGAGCGCCTTCTTGGCCTCCTCGGCCGCCTCCATGATGGACTTGGCGCTCTGCCCGCCGCTCCAGAACTTCATCTTCTCGAGCGTGTGCGGGTTGACGATGCAGGTGTAGGGAATGCCGCCGGTGTCGTTGAAGCGACCACCCGGGGTCTTCCGGATCTCCATGATCTCGTCGAAGGTGAGGCTCGGCCACTCGACCATGCACTCGCGACCGTCCTTGGTCTTGTAGGTCGCGGCCTTCGGATCCTTCTTCTCGACCGCCTGATCCAGGCTTCCGAGCGAGAGGACCTCGACGGTGTTTTCCTCGGCGAACTTGATGTACTTCTTATTCTGCATCACGGCAGAATGCATGCCCCAGCAGGGGCCTCAGTAGAAGCCGTGGTCGTGGACCACGATCGGGACGTTGAGGAGCTTCGCTTCCTCGACCGCCGCCTCCCAGGTCCGGGCGAACTCGACGGTCGGGTTGATCTTGGGCGCTTTCTGCGCGGCGGCCGGACCGGCGACGAAGCCGACCAGGGCGACCGCAGTCAACGCCAAGAGGACGTGACGGGTCATGGGGTTCTCCATTGAGGGCCGCACGGCTGCGGCGCCATTCGTCCCTGGGTGAAGAGGACGGCCACACTCTACCCCGGCCCCGCGGACCGGGGCAACGCCCGCGCGACAATCCACAAGGTCTTGCTCGCGAAGGACTTGCCCTCACCCACCCTGGTGCCGTCGCGACGAGTTCCTAAGATCGCCGGGCGGAAGGACGAGAGATGGACCGCGGGGGCAACGATTTGCGACGCCGACTTATTCCCCTCTTCATTCTCGCCCACGTCCTTTTCCTCGCCCCCGCGTGCGGCGGCGAGGCGGACGCCGAGGCCGCGAAGGCGGCGGCCGCGATCGACCCCGCCCTCCTCGCGCCTCCGGCCGAGGACCCCGTCGCCCCGGACCAGTACCGCGTCCGCGTCGAGGTCGAGGGACTCGGCTTCTTCATCCTGAACATCCGTCGAGAGTGGGCCCCCCGGGCCGCCGACCGCTTCCACGCCATGGTCGCCGGCGGACTCCTCGACGGGGCGCCCTTCTTCCGCGTGGTGCCGGGCTTCGTGGTGCAGTTCGGCCGCTCGATCCACCCGGAGGTGAACGCGGCCTGGCTCACCCGGAACCTCCCCGACGAGACCGAGGCGAAGCCGCAGACGAACACCAAGGGGCGCATCGCCTTCGCGAAGGGCGCCGAGCCGGACTCGCGCTGCCTCGACGTGTTCATCAACCTCGGCGACAACGGCGGCGGGGGCGGCCCCAACCGCGCGAACCTGGACGCCGAGGGCTTCCTTCCCTTCGGCGAGGTGATCGAGGGCATGCCGACGATCGAGGCCATCTACTGCGGCTACGGCGAGATGGCGAGCGTCCGCCGCGACGGAGGCGGGATCGACACCACCCGGCTGACGACCGAGGGAGACGCCTACCTCGAGCTGAACTTCCCCATGGTCGACGTCATCGCGACCGCGACGATCCAGTAGTGCTGCCAGTCGTCCTGGCGCTCGGCTGCGCGGTCTCCTGGCTCCTCGCGAACGTCACGATCCGCCCCGTCGCCCGGGAGCACGGCCCCTTCCGCGCCCTCGTCCTCGCGCAGGTCCCCGGCCTCGCCGTCGCCGCCCTCGCGGCCTTCCTTCTCGAGGGCGCGCCGACCGCTCCCGCCGACGCGCGCTCCCTCGGCGCGCTGGCCGCCGCCGGCGTCTCGGCCCTGGTCGCCTACTCGGGTCTCTTCTCCGCCCTCGACCGCGGCCGGCTCGCGGTGGTGGCGCCGATCATCGCGTCCTGGTCGGCGCTGGCCGCCCTCGCCGGCTTCGTCCTCTTCGGCGAGCGACTCGGCGTCTACGAGGCGGTGGGCGTCTCCGCGATCTTCCTCGGCACCCTCGCGCTCGCGCGTCTCGAGCGCGGAGCGCCGGCCCACCACGACGGCCGCCGGGGCGGCGTCGGCGCCGCCCTCGCCTCCTCGCTGGGATTCGGAGTGATGGTGACCTCGGTGAAGATCCTCGGCGAGACGACCGGCCCCGCCTGGGCGGTCGCCTGGACCTGGTCGGCCGAGCTCCTGCTCGCCTTCCCCCTCCTCGCCTTCCGCCGCCGCCTGCTGCCCCTGCCCTCCCCGCGGCAGTGGACGCTCCTCGCCCGGCCCGGCCTCTGCGAGGTCGCGGGTTTCACCTTCATGAGCCTCGCGGTCGCGAGCGGCCCGGTCGCGATCGTCGCGCCGGTCTCCAACCTCGCCACCGCTCTTTCCGTGGCCTGGGGCGCCCTCGTCTTCCGCGAGCGCCTCCCCCTCCCCGCCTGGCTCGCCTGCCTCGCCGTCTGCGCCGGCGTCTTGCTCGTCGCGGCGAGCTGACCTACTGCGGCCCGAAGCGGATCGCGATCGCGTTCGAGGACTGCGGACCGGCCGGGAGGTCGAAGGCCTGGAGGTAGACCGTCGTCCCGTCGAGCAGCGGATTGCGGAGGTCGAGCGGGAAGGACGCCCCGCCGTTCGCGTCGAGCGGGAGGTTGTCGAGGATGAAGGCGAGCGGCGCGCCGACGTCGAGGAGGACGCGGACCGTGGTGCCGGGGAAGATGAAGTCGTCCGGCTGGTAGGATGCGACGAGGCTGATGGCGCCGTTCGGGGTGCCGCCGCCGACGACGAGGGGGCCGAGGAAGGGGTTCGAGTAGGGCTGACGCGAGAGCGTCAGGGCGTGCTCGGACGGGTCGCCGTACTCGTCGGAGCCGAAGAGGGACTCGATCCAGACGAAGCCGTAGTCGGGCGTCCCGGTGGGGCTGCCGGGCGGCGAGACGCCCGCGCCTCCGAACACGAACTCCGGGAATCCGTCGCCGTTGCCGTCGCCCACGCTCTCGAACTGGCTCAGATAGTTGCCATCCGCCGCCCCCTCGACGATCCGGATCGTGGAGAAGCTCGCGCCGTCGTAGAAGCGGAGCTCCCCGGCGGTCGCCGCGGGATACGAGGAGCCGAAGACGGCGAAGTCATCGACGCCGTCGGCCGTGATGTCGGGCACCGAGCGACAGTCGGCGCCGAAGAAGAAGTCCGGTGTCTCGGAGTCGAAGAGGGGCTGGGCCGTCGCTCCCGAGTAGACGACGATGGCGGAGTCGAAGAAGGAGTTCGGGAGGTTCAGCGCGCGGGAGGCGAAGAACTCGCAATGGCCGTCGCCGTCGAGATCGGAGAGGATCCCGACGTTGACGCCGCCGAGCTCCTCGCCTTGCGCTCCGAAGAGGGCGTGGATCACGGCGAAGCCCGACGCGGGATCTCCCGATCGCACCTCGACCAGCCCGCCCTGCCCCATGTTGCCGTTGACGCCGCTCCCCATGATGAAGTCGGGCCAACCGTCGCCGTCGACGTCACCGCCCACGTTCACCGTCGACGTGAAGTCCGTCATGGGCGCGACCGAGGCGAAGGGCAGCGTCGCCACCAGCGTCTGGCTCGCGACGTCGTAGATCCGACACCCGAGCGGCTCCTCGACGAGCAGCTCCCCGACGCCGTCTCCCGTGACGTCGTGTAGGGCCCGGACGCGGACCTGGACCCCGAGCCCTCCGGAGCCGAGGGGCAGGAAGGTCCAGATCGGACTCCCCGTGGCACCGCTCCTCACCGTGAACCCTCGTCGATGGATCGGCCCGCCGACCGGAGACGAGTAGGTGAATGTCGTGTATCCGTGGGCGAAGTCGTCGACGCCGTCGCCGTCGAGATCGTCGAGCCAGGCGAGCGTCGGATGGATGATCCGACTGACGAGGCCGACGGCCTCCATGGTCTGCCCCCCGGACTCACCGTAGAGGGTCGTCAGGGTCGCGCCATCATGGAGCGAGAAGGCTCCGAAGCCGCCCCCGGCGGCGATGAGGAGCTCGCTTCTTCCGTCGCCGTCCAGATCGGGCCCGGCCGCGATTCCGCGCCCGAAGCCGGACGAGTCGACGCGGAGATGCCAGACGTGGAAGGGAAAGCTCTGCGCCTCGACGTGACCGACGATCATCGTGAGCAACAGGAGGAGAACCGTCGGGACGTATCGGCAGGAGATCATCGTTCGTCTTCACCTTCGCGGTGCGCGGGTCGAGCGGACGGCAAGGGGCACGTCGGGGGACGCCCGCGCCTCGTGGTTCGAGTCTGGTCGAGTCGAGTCGGAGCCTGAGCCGGGATCTTCTCACGATCGACCCCGAGCCGGGAGGGAAAACGAGCCGCGCCGCGCCGATCCCGCCCGCGGGGCGGATTCGACGCGGCGCGGTCCGATCGGAGCGGCGTCAGCGGTCGCGACGGATCACTTCAGGTAGCGGGCGAGCCAGTCGAAGAAGACGCGGTGCCAGAGGACGCCGTTCTGGGGCGAGAGCACCCAGTGACCTTCGTCGGGGAAGTAGAGGAAGCGCGAGGGGACGCCCTCGATCTGGGCCGCGGTGAAGGCCTCCATGCCCTGCGTCACCGGAACGCGGTAGTCGCGCTGGCCGTGGATGACGAGGAGCGGGGTCTTCCAGTTCCCGACGAAGCGGTTCGGGGAGAAGCGCCCGTAGGCCTCCTGGAGCTCCTTGCTCTTCCAGTAGGGGCCGCCGAGATCCCAGTCGACGAAGAAGAGTTCCTCGGTCGAGCCGTACATCGACTCGAGGTCGAAGACGCCGCAGTGGGCGATCATCGCCGCGAAGCGATCCTTGGCGTTGCCCATCATCCAGTAGGCGGTGTAGCCGCCGTAGGAGGCGCCGATGCCGCCGACGCGCTTCGGGTCGACGTAGGACTCGGTGCACATGGAGTCGTGGACGGCGAGGATGTCGCGCATCGCCTGACCGCCCCAGTCCTTCGAGATCTCGTCGTTCCAGGCCCGGCCGAAGCCGGGGAGCCCGCGGCGATTCGGCGCGACGACGACGTAGTCGCCGTGCGCGGCCATGAGGTGGAAGTTCCAGCGGAAGCTGAACCACTGGCCGATCTGGCCCTGCGGTCCGCCCTGGAAGTAGGTGAGCATCGGGTACTTCTTCTCGGGGTCGAAGCGCGGCGGCTTGATGACCCAGGCGTGGATCTTCTTCCCGTCGCTGGCCTCGACCCAGCGCTCCTCGACGGTCGGCAGCTCGAGATCCGCGTAGATCGCGCCGTTGACGTCGGTGAGGGCGGTGGCCTCGCCGCCGCCGGAGGGGATGCGGACGAGCTCGGTCGGGCGGATCATGCTCATGCGGCCGAGCACGAGGGTCTTGCCGTCCGGCGAGACGTCGCGCAGGTCGAAGTCGAAGCGACCCTCGCTCACCTGGGAGCTGCGCCCGGTGGCGACGTCCATGCGGTAGATCTGCGTGGTGCCGAGGGTCTCGGACGAGAACCAGAGCGTGCGCGAGTCCGGCGAGACGACGACGCCGTGGGTCGTGCGATCGAGGCCCGCGGTGAGATCGACCTTCTCGCCCGTCTTGCGGTCGAGGCGCATGATGCGGTTCTTGTCGGATTCGAAGCCCGCGCGCGCCATCGACTGGAAGAAGAGGTAGCGACCGTCGGGCGAGTAGACGGGGTCGTTGTCGTAGCCCGGCATGCCCGTCGTCACGCAGCGCCGTCCGCCGGCGCCGTCGGCGCGCGCGACGTAGACGTCGCTGTTCGTGGACCGCGCCCAGTCGTTCGCGATCTTCATCGTGAACGCGAGTTCCTCGCCGTCGGGAGACCAGTTGAACTGCTCCGATCCGCCGAAGGGCGGGACCGGGCAATCGACCTTCAACCCTTCCATGAGATCGCGGGGGGCGCCGGCCGTGCCGTCGTCACCGATGTCGGCGACGCAGAGGTGCGTGTAGGCGTAGTCGTGCCACGAGTCCCAGTGCCGGTACATGAGGCCGTCGATGATGCGCGCGTCGGCCTTGGGAAGATCGGTGAAGAGCTCGTTGACGGTCGGGTCGAGCTTCACGTCGCGCGTGAAGGCGATGCGACGGCCGCCGGGGGCGACCTTCACGTTCGCGACGCCGCCGGGGATCTTCGTGACGCGGGAGAACCGGCCGGAAGCCGGGTCGAGCGACCACACCTGCGTCGCGTCGTCGCCGTCGCGCTTCGCGAGGCAGAAGATCCGGAGCCCGGCCGCGGTCTCGACCCACTGCGCGTCTCCCTCGGACCCGGGCCCCTCGGTCAGCCGCCGGGCCTCGCCGCCGGACAAGGGGACGACCCAGAGATCGGAATCGCCTCGGTTCTCGGCGAGCTCGTAGCGTCGCACCGAGTAGAGGACCTCGAGTCCGCCGGGCGAGACGGACCCGCCGCCGACCCGGCCGAGCTTCCACAGGAGTTCGGGACTCATGCGGTTCTGGGCCGCGAGCGGCGCGACGATGACGAGCAAGAGAAGGGACGCACGGAGATGGCGAAGCATGGGGACTCCCTCGTTCGGACGACGACCCGCGTCGCGGCGCCCGCGGCGCGGCGACGGCGGCCCACTCTGACACACTCGTCGGAGTCCCGCCTCTTTCGGGGCCCGGATCGGGGGCGCGGTCAGGAATCCGCGAGCGCGCCGGCCTCGACGACCTCGAGCGCGAAGTCCGGAACCCGAGTCCAGGGCCCCTCGACCGGCGGCCGTCCCGTCACATCGACGAAGACCCGCACCTCGAGCGCGAAGGTCCCGAGCCGGGAGGGGGAGAAGACGGGAAGGACGAGCTCGCGGGAGTCGCCGGCCGCGAGTCCATCGAGGCCGAGACCGCGCTCGAAGGTCTCGGCCTCGACGGGCTGACCGGTCTCGTCGACGTAGCGGCCGCGGACGCGCACGGCGGTCGGATCGAGCTCTCCGGACCAGCGCGCGCCGCGATTCTCGAGGACGATTCGCGGGAAAGTCCACTGCCGGAGCGTCGTCCGGCGCGAGGCTCGCGTCGCGCGCGGCGCGACGGCGAGATCCCCGACCTCCGGAAGTGCCGGCGCCCCGAGGTTCGCGAGGAAGGCCTCGAGCTCCGGTCGCGTCGCGCCGGCCTCGCCGGCCAGCGCCGCGCCGACGATCTCGCGCGCCGCCTCGGGATCGCCGGCGAGCCGCGAGGCGGCGGCGGCCCGCAGCGCGAGCCGCGGCGCGGCGGCGGGGGCGGCGGCGAGCGCGCGGCCGAGCCGGCGGGGAGCCAGCTCGTACTCGCCGCGCGACAGCGCGTTGTCGGCCGCGGCGACCTCGGTCGCGGTCTCGAGCCAGGCCGGCGTCGACTCTCCCGCGCGCGCCGAGAGGGCCGCCCGCGCCGCGGCCGCGACCTCGCGGGAGCGGTCGCGAGCGAAGCGCGCGAGGAGGCGGTCGACGCGCGTCGCGCGCGCGGGGTCGGCGATCTGCGAGAGCCCGCGCACGGCGGCGAGCTTGACCGGCGGGAAGTCCCAGTTCGGGCGATCGCGCATGGCCTCGACGAGATCGAGGAAGCGCCCGGCGGCGCGATCGGCGAGCGCGGGGAGGAGGCGCGCGTGGACGAGCGGATCGCGCAGGCGACACCAGGCCTCGAGCTCGTCGAGATCGAGCGGACGGCCGAGGAGCAGCGCGCCCTCGAGCAGCGCCTCGCGATCGAGATCGACGCCGGCGAGCGCGAGGCGCCGCTCGATCTCCTCGCCCGCCGTGTGATCGCCGAGACGGGCGCGGAGGACGAGGATCTGGGGACCGACCAGCGGGTGGTCGAGCGGCTGGGCAACCAGGGCCGGAAGCAGCTCGCGGGCTCCGAGCTCGGTGGCGAGCCGGATCGCGGCGAACGCGCCGTAGGGTTCCTCGGGGTGGAAGACCATCGAGCAGAAGCGCAGCGCGTCGGCGCGGACGGGGCCGCGCAGGGCCCGGGCGTACTCGCCCTTCAGTCCGAAGACGGGATCGCCGAGGCGGCGGACGAGTTCGCTCGCGAGCTGGCCGCGTTCGAGCCCGGGCCTCGCCCCGACGGCGGCGAAGGCGCGCCGCAGATCGTCCTCGACGTCGCGTTCCCCGGCCTCGGAGGCCCCGAGCCCGCGCCGCGCGACGGCGAGGGTCCCGCGCATCCGCGCCGCGAGATCGACCCGCTCGTTGACGAGGTTGCGCCGCTCGCCGGGATCCGCCTCGAGATCGTAGAGCTCCTCGATGCCGCGATCGCGGTCGACGATCAGCTTCATGCCGCCCTGGACGATCGCCTCCTTCTTGCCGACGCCGGAGTCGAGCCCCGGGAAGAGCTCGGAGAACGCGAATCGGAGCGGCTCGTCCTCGCCGAGGAGGTCGGGCCAGAGGCTGGTGCCGTCGCGTCGGAGGCGATCGCCGACGTCGAGGAGCTCGAGCAGGGTCGGGAGGGCGTCCGTCAGGGAGGCGGTCATGCGGGCGCGACGCCCGCCGACGCCGGGCACGCGCATCGCGAAGAGGACGCGGGTCTGTTCCTCGTAGAGGGAGCTGTCGTGGAAGCGACCGCCGTGTTCGCCGAACTCCTCGCCGTGATCGCTCATCACGACGAAGACCGTCCGCGCGGCGACGCCGGTCTCGACGAGCTTCTCCCAGATCGAGGCGAGCTGCCGGTCGACGTGCGCGAGCTCGCCGTCGTAGAGGTCGACCGGACGCGTTCCGAAGGAGCGCTCCTCGTGCGGGCGGTAGGGGTCGTGCGGATCGAGGTAGTGCAGCCAGTAGAAGAAGGGCCGCTCGCCCGCGGTCAGCTCGTCGAGGCGCGCGAGGGCGACGGGGGTGAGCTCCTCGCCGCGTCGCGCGGTGATGCGCTGGTCGGGATTCGAGATCTCGAACTCGCGGAAGAGGTGCCCGAAGACCTCGAGGTTCGAGGCGGTGCCGCGGTTGAAGGCGCTGTCCGCCGCGGTCGTCCACCCCGCCTCGCGGAGGCGGGCCGCGAGGCCGGGCGGCGCCTCCTCCTCGGGGTAGGCCCCGCGCACGAACGCCGACGAGGGCGCCCGGCTCGGCATCATGCCGGTGAGGAAGGACGAGTAGGCGTGCGCCGAGACCGGATAGCTCGTCCAGCAGCGCTCGAAGACGATGGCGTCCTCGGCGAGGCGGGCCAGGAAGGGCATCGTGTCCCGCGCGTAGCCGGAGAGAGGCGTGTGGTCCCAGCGGACGGTATCGAGGCTCACGACGACGAGGTTGAGTCGATCACGGCCGGGCACGAGGGCGTCGAGGGCGGCCGCGCGGGCGGGATCGGGCACGCGCAGCGCGAGGAGACGGGCCTCGGTCTCCGCCCCCTCCTCCACCCGTCCCGCCGCGACCGGCCGCCAGCGGTCGAGCGGGATCTCAGCCAGGCGCATCCACTTCGCCCCGACCGGCGCGGCGAGCCAGGCCGTCGTCCGCGCCGCCGCCCGCTCGGGCGCGGAGCGCAGATGGATCGCGGGCGCGATCGCGAGCCCGACGAGCAGGATCGTGACGGCGAGGAAACGCCGACCGAGCCGCAGGGGCGAGAGGGCGAGGACGGCGCCGAGTCCGTAACCGAGAGCCGCGAGGGCGCCGGCCTGGAGATGCAGTCCGGCGTAGAGCCTGGGGAAGGCGCGCGCGTCGACGAGATGGAACAGCGCGCCGCCCGCGACGGCGACGAGGGCGGTGAGGAGGCGTTCGCGGCGGGAGCCCTCGCGGAGGAGGCGGTCGAGCCGACGGAGGACGGCGAGCAGGACGGCTCCGCCGAGCCCGAGCCCGAGCGCCGCGATCTCGTCGCGCCAGGGGTGGGAGGCGATGCCGGCGCCCGAGAAGGTGTCGCGGTTGGCGCGGAGGAAGAGCGCCAGCAGGAGCGCGAAGACGAGCCCGAGGCCGGGGTCGAGGCGAGCCGGTCCCTTCCGCGCGCGGAGGAGGAGTCGGAGCTCGGCAAGGACGAGCAGGGCGGCCGCCGCCGCGGCGAAGGCGGCGGCGAGGGTGGCGAGGAGGTAGAGCCAGGCCGCGAGATCGAAGGCGCCCTCGCGGCGCGGCCAGCCGTCGCGCGCGAGGACGACCTCGCCGCCCGCCACGACGCCGGCCGCGACGAGCGACGCCGCCAGTCCGCGCGCCCAGCGCGCCGCCGGGCCCGATCCGGCGCTCATCGGCCCGCCGCTCCCGATCCGATCCCCATGCCCCGGTTTTACGCGATTCTCGCGCGGAGTTCACCGTCGGGCCCGGGCTGCCCTTTCGTCAGCCCGGCGACCGACAGGTCGGCGGATCCGCGGCGGGCGGCCAGGATCGGAGATGTTCACAAGCCACGCAACAGCAAACGCTTGAGAACCGGACCCGGGCGGGGCACGGGGATTGCTCCCGGTCTCGGTCGCGGCGCCGGTCGACACCCCGCGAAGGAGGGTGTCGGACCGCGGCGTCGCCAGGAGGAAGCCATGGCCCGCAAGCGCCCCACCCCCGAGACCACCCCGTCGCCGGAGCGGAGCCTTCCCCTGCTCGCCCTGCGGGAGATGGTGCTCTTCCCGGGCCAGGTCACCCCCGTGGCGGTGGGCCGGCCGCAGTCGAAGTCCGCGCTCGAGGCCGCGGCGGCCGGGGAGAACCTCGTCGTCGCGGTGCCGCAGCGGGACCCGAAGGTCGAGCGCCCCGGCCTCGCCGACCTCGAGGCCTGGGGCACGGTGGCCCGCATCCTGAAGGTCATCCGCGTCCCCGACGGATCGGTCTCCGCCTTCGTCCAGGCGGAGGGACGCGTGCGCATCCTGGGCGCGGACGACGAGGTCGCCCCGACCGAGATCCGCTTCCTCGACGTTCCCGAGCCCGAGGAGACGCCGCGCACGCCGCGTCTCGAGGCCCTCGAACTGGGGGTTCGCCAGGGCTTCGAACGCCTGGTCAAGGTCGCCCCCCAGCTCAACCAGGAGCACCTGCTGCTCGTCCACAACGCGGAGACGCCCGGCGCGCTCGCCGACCTCGCCGCGGCGCAGCTCCCGCTGGCGATGGACGCGCGGGTGGAGATCCTGGCCGAGACCGACGCCGAGAGTCGACTCGCCCTCGTCCACCGCGCCATCGTCCGTCTCCTCGACGTCCACGAGCTGAGCTCGAAGATCGAGTCGGACGTGCAGTCGGAGATCTCGCAGCAGCAGCGCGAGCACTTCCTGCGCTCGCAGATGCGGGCGATCCGACACGAGCTCGGCGACGCCGACGACGAGGACGCGCTCGACGAGCTCCGCGAACGCGCCGTGCTGCTCCCCGAGGCTCCTCGCGAGGCGGCCGAGCGCGAGCTCCGGCGACTGTCGCGACTGAACCCGTCCTCGCCGGAGTACGGCGTGGCGCGCAACTACCTCGACTGGCTCTTCGAGTTGCCCTGGGAGACCGAGGTCGGTGCCGTGATCGATCTCGCGGAGGCCCGCCGGGTCCTCGATCGCGACCACCACGACCTCGACCAGGTGAAGAAGCGGATCGTGGAGTACCTCGCGGTGCGCAAGCTGAAGCGCGACATGCGCGGGCCCATCCTCTGCCTCGTCGGCCCGCCCGGCGTCGGCAAGACCTCGCTCGGCCGCTCGATCGCGAACGCGCTCGGACGCCCCTTCCAGCGCGTCTCGCTGGGCGGCATGCACGACGAGGCCGAGATCCGCGGACACCGTCGGACCTACATCGGCGCTCTCCCCGGCCGCATCCTCCAGGCGATGCGCAAGGCGGGATCGCGCGACCCGGTGATCGTCCTCGACGAGATCGACAAGCTCGGCCGCGACTGGCACGGCGACCCGGCCTCCGCGCTCCTCGAGGTGCTGGATCCCGAGCAGAACGCGAACTTCAGCGACCACTACGTCGAGGTCCCCTTCGACCTCTCGCGCGTGCTCTTCGTCGCCACCGCGAACGGACTCGACTCCGTGCCCGCGCCGCTGCGCGACCGCATGGAGATCATCGAGATCCCGGGCTACGCGGACGAGGACAAGGTCCTCATCGCCGAGGAGCACCTGATCCCGAAGCAGATCGCCGAGCACGGTCTGCTCGCGAAGCAGCTCCGCTTCCGTCGCGCGGCCACGAAGGCGATCATCGCGAACTACACCCGCGAGGCCGGAGTCCGGGGCCTCGAACGCCGTATCGCCGACGTCGCGCGCGCGGTCGCGCGCCGCATCGCGGACGGCGAGGCGGAGCGGGTGACGGTCGGCGCGGACGACCTCCAGGCGCTCCTCGGCGCGCCCCGCTTCGATCACGAGGAGGCGGAGACCCGCCTCGTTCCCGGTGTGGCGACGGGTCTCGCCTGGACGCCGACCGGGGGCGAGATCCTCTTCATCGAGGTCTCGCGCATGCCGGGCACCGGCCGGCTCAAGATCACGGGGCAGCTCGGCGAGGTCATGCGCGAGTCCGCGGAGGCCGCCATGAGCTGGCTCCGGGCCGAGGCGGACCGGTTCGGACTGGCGCCCGACTTCCACGGGAAGGAGGACGTCC
The DNA here is from genome assembly GCA_041402125.1 of Planctomycetota bacterium. GTDB lineage: Bacteria > Planctomycetota > DRQF01 > JAWKSY01. Next base: position 14,982 of record JAWKSY010000027.1, on the reverse strand, counting down.
ACGTCCACGTCCCGGCCGGCGCGGTCCCGAAGGACGGGCCCTCGGCCGGAGTCGCCCTGGTGACGGCGCTCGTCTCGGCCTTCACCGACCGGGCCATCCGCCCGCGACTCGCGATGACCGGCGAGATCACCCTGCGGGGGCGCGTGCTCCCGGTGGGAGGGATCAAGGAGAAGCTCCTCGGAGCCCGACGCGCCGGGATCCGACGGGTGATCCTCCCCGAGCGCAACCGACGGGACACGCTCGAGATCCCCGAGGCGATGCTTCGCGGGATCGAGCTGGTCTTCGTCTCGGATATCGAGGAGGCCCTCCGGGCGGCCTTCCCGGCGCGGTCCGTGCGGGGAGATGCACGGGCGGCGTCCTGAATCGAGGCCGAAGTTCCGAAGAGTCCGGTGCCGCGGCGGTCGAGGGGCCGTCCGATCCACGCCCCGCCGCCCGCGATCCGCGACAAGATGCATTCTGGAAACGAGTTGCGGCGATCTCGCTCCTCGGCCCGAACTCTTTTCGACGAAGATGTTTGTTTAGGCGCGGCGGGGGCCCAGTGGTATTCTCGGGATCGCCGTGGGGGCTCCGGCCCGCGGGACGGGAAACCGGTCCGACCGCGGCCGTGCCGAATCACGACCTGACACACTGCTCCACGCGACACGAATCCACTCCCGGAATCGATCGCGCCTTCTCTCCGATCGAGCCACACGTCTCGTGGCGATCGGATTCATCGCGGACCTTTGCACGACGAGGGATCGAAGAGACATGAAGAAACGCAGCTTCCACTTCCTGGCGGCCCTGGCGCTCGCCGTCTGCACCTCGGGTGTGATCAACGCCCAGGCCATGGGTGGAGACACCACCGGTCCCGACGTCATCGTCGGCGCCATCCCGAACATCTCCAACTACTCCGCGGCCGGCGGCATGGACGCGATCTCGGTCGGGACGACGTCGTGCAACATCGGCACCGTCAACCTGCTCTGGCAGGCCAGCAACCCGAACCACCCCGTCATCTCGCAGACCCTCTACAAGTGGGATCAGAGCGAGGGCACCTTCGAGCAGATCGGTCTCTCGTGGCTGAAGCACGGCTTCTCGACCGTCAACAACGGTATCTGCGGAAGCTGCCCCGGCGGCCTCGGCAGCCAGCTCCCGCCGAGCTGCTCGGACCCCTACGGCTCGGGTCTCAACGGCTCGCAGGGCGGCCTCGGCCCGCGCTTCGAGGTCAACGCCTGGACCGGCGCCTTCCTCTACCCCTACACGGGCCAGGGCGCGTCCGGTAACTCGGTCTACAAGCGCCTCCAGTTCGATCCGTCCGCCGTCGGCGGCGCGGGCGACCGCTACGCCGTCGAGTGCCACTACGTGATGCCCGACGACGCCGGCGCGAACAACCAGCTCAACAACAGCTCCTGGCGCGAGATCACCGTCTCCGGCGGAAGCGCGGCGGACCGCAGCCTCAGCCTGACCGGTCCGACCTTCCAGATGGAGAACGCGCTCGAGGCCTGGGCCGACTTCGACTCCAACGTCAAGCTGATCAACGTCGACGTTCCCGGCGAGGGCCGCTTCCACGTCGCCTTCCTGCTGACCGACCTCGGCAACGGCCAGTTCCGCTACGAGTTCGCGGTCCAGAACATGTGCTCGGATCGCTCGGCGCGCGGCTTCAAGGTCTACTTCCCGAACGGCGCGAACATCTCGAACGTCGGCTTCCACGACGTCGAGTACCACAGCGGTGAGCCGCAGGACGGCACCGACTGGGTCCCGACCGTCAACGGCGACAACATCGCCTGGCAGACCACCCAGACCTTCGCCCAGAACCCGAACGCGAACGCGCTCCGCTGGGCGACGACCTACAACTACCGCTTCACCAGCGACGCCTCGCCGGCCGGCATCGTCAACTTCGAGATCGAGCTCTTCAAGCCGGGCACCCCGACCCTCGTCGCGGGCGCCTTCACGCCGCCGATCGGTCTGACCGTCATCAGCGGCAACGACCAGATCGCGAACGTCGGCGAGAACTTCGCCCAGCCGCTCACCGTCCAGGTCGCCGAGCTCGGCGGCGCGGCGGTTCCCGGCGTGAACGTCGTCTTCGACGTGCCGCCGGGCATCACCCTGACGAACGGCGGCATGGCCACCACCGACGCGAACGGCATGGCCACGGTCATGGCGACCGCGGGCAACACCGGCGGCCCCTACACCGTGGGGATCACCGCGGGCGACCAGTCGGCCACGATCGACCTCTTCGTCCGGAAGCTGACGGTCCTCGACTTCACGTCGGCCGGCATCGTGATCTTCCAGGTCGCGGTCGGATGGCCCAACCAGCCGATCACGCTGGCGATCGACGCCGCGACGCAGCCGACGACCTTCACGTCCTTCGGCCCGCTCTGCACCTCGATCCTCTTCCCGAGCGCGAGCTTCTACGCGGAGACCGGCGACCAGGCGCAGCCCTACGGCTACCGCCCGCAGCTCGTCTCCAACATCGGCGGCCAGGTCGCGATCAGCTACACCGGCCTCCAGTCGCTGAGCGGCTCGGGCATCTCGCTGAACCACCAGGCCTACGCGCTCCGCTACGTGAACGGCCTCGAGGTCATGATCACCAACTGCGAGACCCACACCTACTGATCCCGCAGACGTGATCCTCCCGCCCCCGGCGGGAGTCGAAGGGGCCCGGCGATCCGCGGATCGCCGGGCCCCTTCTCTTCCCCCCGGCGCGCGCGTTTGTCGCTCCGCGGACGCTTCCTATCATCGGGGGCGCCCGGACCGGGGCGCCGAACCCCCGAGGAGGAACCGGCCGATGACGAGCGACGGGCGACCCAAGATCGGCATCCTGACCGTGTCCGACCGCGCGAGCCGCGGCGACTACGAGGACCTGTCCGGCCCCGCGATCGAGACCGTGCTCCGCGAGTACGTCGCGACGGACTGCGACTACGAGATCCGCGTGGTCCCGGACGAGATCCCGCTCATCGTGGAGGCCGTCCGCGCCTACGCGGACGAGGGATGCGCTCTGATCTGCACCACGGGGAGCACCGGTCCCGCCCCGCGCGACATCGTCCCCGAGGCGATGGACCGGGTCTGCGACAAGCTCCTGCCGGGATTCGGCGAGCTGATGCGCCGGGTCTCCCTCGATGCCGGCGTGCCCACCGCGATCCTCTCGCGACAGACCGCGGGCATCGTCGGACGCAGCCTCGTGGTCAACCTGCCCGGCAAGCCGGCCTCGGTGCGCGTCTGTCTCGACGCGGTCTTCCCCGCCATCCCCTACTGCATCGACCTCGCCGAGGGTCCTTACCTCGAGGGCAACCCGGAGGTCGTCCAGGTCTTCCGACCGAAGAAGCGCTGATGCCCGAGCTCCCGGAGGTCGAGTCGCTGCGGCGGAGCCTCCTCGACCTCGTCGTGGGACGTCGGGTCGAGAGCATCCGCGTGCGTGAGTCGCGCCTCCGCGAGGGCGTGGACGGGCGAGCCCTTCGCCGCGATCTCGCCGGGCGCCGCTGCCTCGGGATCTCGCGCCGGGCGAAGTACCTCATCCTCGAGTTCGAGCGGGAGGCGCGTCTGCTCGTCCACCTCGGCATGAGCGGTCGCTTCTTCGCGACGACGGAAGCGGAGCCGCTCGACCGCCACGATCACCTGATCTTCACGCTCGACCACGGCGGCCAGCTCCGCTACCGCGATCCGAGGCGGTTCGGCCTGGTGCGGAGCGGCTCGGCGCGGTCCTTCGCGCGCGACCCGCGCCTGACGGAACTCGGACCGGAGCCCTTCGATCCGGTCTTCGACGGCACGCACCTCGCCGTGCGCGCCCGGGGACGTCGGGGGCCGGTGAAGCCCTTCCTGATGGACGCGCGGGTCGTCGTCGGCGTCGGCAACATCTACGCGAGCGAGGCCCTGCATCGGGCCGGGATCCACCCGGCGCGCCGCGTCGACCGGATCGCCGCGGCCCGGTGGGAAGGTCTCGCCCGGGCGGTCCGGGAGATCCTCGCCGCCTCGATCGAGCGCGGCGGGACGACGCTGGCCGACTTCGTGGACGGTCGCGGGCGGGCGGGCGAGTACGCGACGGCGCTCGGCGTCTACGGCCGCGAGGGCGAGCCCTGCCCCGTCTGCGGCGCCGCCATCCGCCGCAGCGTCCAGGCCGCCCGCTCGACCTACCACTGCCCGCGCTGTCAGCGCTGAAATCGCGCCTTTCACGGATCGCGAGGAGGGATCGTCCCGTCGCGGCTTTCCCCCCGCCGCGCGAGGGCGGATAATCGAGGCATGACGAATCGAGCCTTCGACCTGATCGTGCGCGGCGGAACCCTGGTCTCGACGGAAGGAAGTCGACGCGTCGACGTCGGCATCCGCGACGGCGTCTTCGCGGAGATCGGCGACCTCTCCGGCCGCGAGGCCGCCCGCGTGTTCTCGGCGACCGGACTCCACGTGCTTCCCGGCGTGATCGACACGCAGGTGCACTTCCGCGAGCCCGGCCTCACGCACAAGGAAGACATCGAGAGCGGCACCCGCGGCGCCGTCGCGGGAGGCGTGACGGCCATCTGCGAGATGCCGAACACCGACCCGCCGACGACGACGCCCGAGCGCCTCGCCGACAAGCTCGAGCGGGCGGCGCGCACGTCCTGGTCGGACTACGCCTTCTTCGCGGGCGCCGCGACGGACAACATCGAGCATCTGCCCGAGATGCAGCGGATGCCGGGCTGCGCCGGCATCAAGATCTTCATGGGATCATCGACCGGCAACCTCCTCGTCGCGGAGGACGAGCAGGTCCGTCGCGTCCTCGCGGTCGCGAGCCGGCGATGCTCCGTGCACTCGGAGGACGAGGCGCGCCTGCGCGAGCGCCTGCCGCTCCGTGAGGGCCCGCAGGGCGTGCATCTCCATCCCGTGTGGAGGGACGTCGAGACGGCGCTCCGATCGACGCGACGCATCATCGCGATCGCGGAGGAGCTCGACCGTCCGGTCCACATCCTCCACATCACGACGGCGGAGGAGATGGAGCTCCTCGCCTCGCACCGCGAGGGCGGGCTCATCACCGTCGAGTGCACGCCCCAGCATCTGACCCTCGCCGCTCCCGACTGCTACGACGAGCTCGGGACGCTGGCGCAGATGAACCCGCCCATCCGCGAGGCCGAGCACCGCGAGGGCCTCTGGGCCGGCGTCGCGAAGGGCGTCGTCGACGTGATCGGATCGGACCACGCGCCCCACACGCGCGAGGAGAAGGCCCGCGGCTACCCCAACACACCCTCCGGCATGACGGGCGTGCAGACCCTCGTGCCGATCATGCTCGATCACGTGGCGCGAGGACGCCTGACGCTCGAGCGTCTCGTCGAGCTGACCAGCGCCAACGCCGCGAAGATCTTCGGCATGAGCGATCGCGGATACGTCCGACCGGGCCTGCGCGGCAACCTGACCGTCGTCGACCTGTCGGCCGAGCGCGAGATCGACGACGCCTGGATCGAGAGCCGGGTGGGCTGGACGCCCTTCCGCGGCCGCCGGGTCCGCGGCTGGCCGGTGGCCACCATCATCGGCGGCGCCTTCGCCATGGAGAACGGCCGCCTGGCCCGGGTGCCGGTGGAGCCGATCGCCTACGAAGGCGTCTGACGCCCGACTTCGGCGCGAGGACGAGCGCCGCCCCCTGGTATCATGCCGGGGCGCCCGGAGGAGCAACGAGATGGACGATCGGCACACCACCGCCCGCTGGGGCCGCCCGACGCGCTGGACCGTCATCCGCCGCGCGGCGCGGGGCGCCTCGCCGGCCGAGGTCGCGGAGGCCTGGGAGAGTCTCGTCGAGCGCTACCGCGAACCGGTCGCCCAGACGGTCCGTCACCACCTGCGCGGCCATCCCGAGGCGGAGTCCATCGCGGAGGACTTCTTCGCCTACCTCTACTCGCACGACATCCTGGCCCGGGCCCGCGAGGAGAGCGGACTCTTCCGCGCCTTCATGCAGGGCGTCATCCGTCGCTACGTCCTGACCGCCTGGCGCGACAAGTCGCGCGGCGGCCTGTCGCTCGACCCCGAGCTCGACGAATCGATCCAGGTCGCCGACGGACCGACAGAGCTCGAGCTCCACGAGGAGACGCTCTGGGCGGAGGGCGTCCTCACCCAGGCCGCGCAGCGGCTCGCGATCGCCCGGCCGCGCGAGGCCGAGATCCTCTTCCGCAGCGTCGGCATCGCCCCCCACGCCCTCACGCCGCGCAAGCAGCTCGCGACGGAGTACGGGCTCACCGAGACGAACCTGAAGCAGATCATCTTCCGCGCCAAGAACCAGCTCCGCGAGTTCATCGTGGAGGAGGTCGGCGACACGGCGGAGGGCGACGAGCTGATCGGCGAGATCGGCCTCGTCCGCGATCGCCTCATCGCCGCGCGGCCGGATCTCTTCGCCACCAAGGCGGAGTTCGACGACGCCGACGACGAGGCGGAGGACCACGACTGGTCCGACGCGGCCGAGGAGCACCACCTCGGCGACTGACCCTCCGCCGCTCCGTCCCGGCGATCGCACGTTCGGTGCCCGCCTCCGGCTGCGCAACCCCTCGAGAGATCCCCTACCCGCGAGAGCGGGCCCGAAGGGATGCTCGTGGGGTGCCCGCCGCCAGCTGAACGTCCCCTCGCAACAATCCCCGCGGGCTGTAGCCGGCCCGAAAGGATGCTCGTGGGGCGCCCATCACCGGATGGGCATCCCTCGCGAGATCTCCCGCCCGCGAGAGCGGGCTCGAAGGGATGCTCGTGGGGTGCCCACCGGCTGCGCGTCCCCTCCCGAGATCCCCAGCCCGCGAGAGCGGGCCCGAAAGGATGCTCGTGGGGTGCCAGTCACCGGATGTGCATCCCCTCGGGGAAGGCTCCGTCGTCGGAATCGGGTCGGAGGGATGCACATCCGGTGCCTGGCACCGTACGTGCATCCCCGCCCACGCCGAGGCGCCCCGATCGACGCCCTCGGGTCCGCGACTCAGATCCCGCTGAAGAGCAGCTCCAACCCGTTCGAGACGGCCGGCGTCGGCGCGGTCTCGGCGGCCTGGTAGTAGAGCACCGTGCCCGCGATCGAGGGCCGGTGCAGCAGCTCGAAGTGGCTGAAACGCCCCGAGCCGTCCGCGACGAGGTTCGCGGTGAGGAAGAGATCCCCCGGCAGCGGCGAGATCAGGAGCGGGAAGGACGTCCCGAAGATCGTCGCGTTCGCCGGAGCGAGCGAGACGCCGACGAGGAGCGAGGCGAAGGGCGTCGCGCCGTCGATCTCGATGAAGCCCCACTGCGGCTTCGCCGGATGGGTCCGCCAGGTGAGATCGAGGGTCGTCGTGCCGGGACCGTAGCGGCCCGCGCCGAGGAAGGTCCGGCTGTCGAAGACCGTCGGCATGACCGCGGGGCCCATCTGATTGGACTCGAGGTATTCCGCGACCCCGTCGCCGTTGCGATCACCCGCCACCTGCTGGATGCCCGTCGTCCACTCGGTGATCGATCCCGTGATGAGCCACGAGTTCGGGAAGGAGACGAGCTGCGCGCCGGTGGCGCCGGAGAGCACGCGACGGTACTGCTGCGAGCCCGAGACGGTCACGCTCTGTCGCTCGATGGCCCAGATGTCGCCGATGCCGTCGCCGTCCCAGTCGCCGGCGGCCTCGATGCCGATGAGGACCCGCACGGGCAACGGCAGGGCGGTCGCGATGGCGGTGTTCGTCGCGCTCGAGAAGATCTGCAGGTGCCCGTTGTTCATGGAGCCGCTGTTCGGGTTGCCCTGATTCAGGACCGCGAGCTCCGGGAGGCCGTCGCCGTCGACGTCACCCGTCGCGACGACGTGATGGATGGAGGTCTGGGGCAGGACGGCCGTGGGCAGCGTCCGGATCACCGCGAGGTTCACGCCCGAAAGGACGACGACGCCCGGCGCGGAGGGATCGCGCACCGCGATGTCGTCCGCCCCGTCGCCGTCGATGTCGCCGGCGATCGTGAAGGCGCCCTGGGCGAAGTTGACGCTGACGGTCGTGGCCATCGGCGTCAGCGTCGCGCCGGAGTAGACCCGGAGTTCGAACTGGCCGGGAGCGGGGATCGTCGATCCGGTCTGGAAGAGGATCGCCGCGAAGTCGTCGGTGCCGTCGGCGTCGACGTCGCCCATCGGCGCGGTGCGGAGGATCCCCTCGGTATTCGCCGGGTTCGCGGGAACGAAGGTCCCGATGATCGCTCCGGTGAGCCCCGATCGGGCCGTCGTCGAGACCGAAGAACCGAAGAGCGCCGCCGTGCTCTGGATGTAGTCGCGGAGACCGTCCCCGTCGAGGTCGGGAGCGGGAAAGACCGCGGAGCTCCCGGACGTGCCCCAGGGATCGATCACGCGGAGGTCGGCGCCCGTCCGGCCCGACACGATCGCCAGCTTGTAGAGGACCTGGAAGGGGACGTTCGTCGTCGCCGACATCGAGTGCGCCGCGTCCTCGCAGCCGTCGCCGTCGACGTCGCCGAGGATCCGGATGACGTTGTTGAAGACGCGATGGGGCTCGGTCGCGGTCGAGGTCTTCGGCAGCGTCTGTCCGTGCGCCGCGACGAGCGCGACGAGCATGAAGGAGAGGGCGAGGCAGGGGGTCTTCGACTTCATGGGTGTCCTTTCGACGAAGCATCGCTCGGACCGCGGCGGGGGGCTCGATCCGCCGGGTGGAGTCGCTTCGCGCGCCTGATCTCGGTGCCGCCTGATCCTGCCAGACCGCGCGGGGCGCCGTCGAACCAATTCCGGTGTTCACGAAGGATGCACGTAGGGCGCCGGTCACCGGACGCGCATCCGCGGACCCCCAAGGGTGAAGCCCCGGCCCCCGCGAGGCGGGAACCGGGGCTTCTGTTCCTTTCAACGGTCACACAGACGTGCAACTCGTCAATTGCACGCGCTACCTGTGCGCACCTCGGGGACAATCACCATTCGAACTCACTGATCACCTCCTTTCTGTGCCAGGCCCACCCCGGCCGACGCGGTGTGATTACCCGCCGCCGGGCCATTCACGCTCCCCGGCGCCCCGGGAAGCCCGAACCGGGAACTGAGGTAGCCCGGTGTCGTGGCGCGTGGCCGAAGACCTGGTTGGCTTCGACGCCGCGGAGCACGACAGCCGCATGATGCCTCCCCCGCCGTCCGGAGTGCAAAGCATTCGTCGACAAAAAATCGCGCGCCTCGCGTTCGCGGCGCGGCGTCACCGCGTCGCCGGCGTCTCGCGAAGGACGGCCCGCAACGCGAATGCGGCCGCGGTCACGAGCCCGGCGCCGACGACGAGCATCGGAACGTAGGGTCCGAAGCGATCGATGCTCGCCCCCACCGGCCAGGCGAGCGCGAGGAAGGAACCCCGGAAGACGAAGCTGCGGAAGGAGAGGAAGCCCGCGCGATCGGAGGAGCCGACGAGGCGCTGCTCGCGATGCCCGACGATCGGGTACTGCAATCCCCGCATCGCGGTCAGGAGGAAGTAGAAGGCGAAGCCCGGCATCACGCGGACGATCCCGAGTCCGAGGTAGCCGAGGGCGACCAGGACGACGAAGAGCACCCCGCAACGCGCGAAGCCGAAGCGTCGCTCGAGTCGATGCGCGAGCAGTCCGCCGAGAGCCACGCTGAAGTTGGCGAAGGCCCACATCGGCCCCAACCAGCTCTCGGGGAGCCCCTGGCCCGACGCGTGCGACTGGATCGTCCAGACCGGGATGAAGGAGCTCATTCCGAGCGCGATCGCCAGCAGCATCGTCGCGCGCAGGGCGGGGTTCTCGCGCGCGACGTGACGCACGATCCCCTTCATCTGCTCGAGGTTCTTGCGGAGGACGGGCCGGTGGCGCGCCGGCTCCACGATGGCCAGGGCGACGCCGAGGTTGAGGACCCAGATGCCCACCTGCACGCGGAAGGGCAGCCGCGGATCGAGACTGAAGAGGAACCCGGCCGTCAACGCCGCCGCGCCCTCCGCCGTCTGGCCGGCGAAGGTGTAGCGACCCCACCACTTCCCGTACTCCTCCTCCCGCCCGGTCTCCTTGAGAGACTCGTAGAGCAGCGCGGCGTCGCTGCCCGAGATGAAGGCCGTCGAGGCCCCGAGGACGAGCTCGGCCACGGCCACCGCCGCGAAGCTCTCGCCGACGGCGTAGAGGGCCCAGCCTCCGATCGCGGCGAGCGCGGCGACGATGAGCGAGAAGCGGTAGCCGACCCGGTCGGCGAGGTAGCCGGAGGGGAACTCCAGCAGCACCATCCCGAGGCCGAATCCTCCCTGGAGGAGGAAGATGTCCGCCATGCTCATGCCGATCTCGCGCCGGTAGAACAGCGTGATGATCGCCATCGGAAAGAGGCTCATCATCAGCGCGTGGTAGGCGCAGACGAGCGCGGGATTGCGACGGAGCGACATCGATCTCGGGACTCGGAGAGGTCGGAGGCGCGCCATGGTGCCGGATCGGACCGGCCCTCACAACGCCGCGGCGCGACGCCTCCGCCTCAGGACGACTTCCCGTTCCGGCTCGTGCCGAACCGGGTGGGGAGCCCCGACGAGGTCTGACACTCCGCCGCCGCGGGCGTGCGGGAGCGGAGAGCCTCGCTCCAGCGCCCGTAGGCCGCCGACCACCCGGCCGCCGTCGCCCCGTGCGCGAGCACGCTGACGCCGACCGTCGCCGTCGCGATGGCGCAGAGCGTGTCGGCGTGACGCAGGCCGTCCTCGTCCCGGACGGCCAGCGCGAAGAGGACGGTGGCCAGCCCGCGCGGGCCGAACCAGCCGAGGAACAGGACGCTCGGCGCGCTCAACCGCAGCCCGAGCGTCGCGAGGGCGACGGGCGCGAGGCGGACGACGGTCAGACTGAGTCCGACGTAGAGCGCGACCCGGAGATCGACCCGCGGGAGAGCGAAGGGGACGAGCGCCGCTCCGAAGAGGAGGAAGGCGACGAGCGCGAGCAGACGCCCCTCGGCCTCCGCGAAGGACAGGAGCGCCCGCGGGGCGTGGCGGGTGAGATTGCCGACCACCAGTCCGGCGACGAAGGCGGCGATGAGCCCGTTCCCGCCGACGAGCCCCGCCGCCGCGTGCGCGCCGAAGGCGAGGCCGAGGGCCGCGATCCGGGCCGTCGCCGGAGTGCTCGTGCCGCGCTCGAGAGCGCGTTCGACGAGCCACCCCCCGGCGCCGCCCACCGCCGCTCCCATCAGGGGGCCCAGCGCGAGCTGCCGCAGCGCGAATCCCCAGCCGCCCCCCTCGCCCGTCCCGCTCGCCCCGTCGGCGATCACGGCGGCCGTGAGCAGGGTCGCGAAGATGGGCACCGAGATCCCGTCGTTGAGGCCGCTCTCGACGTTGAGGGCCTGGCGGATCCGGCCCGGCACGGCCGGATTGGTCACGACCGACTGACCGAGCGCGGCGTCGGTGGGCGCGAGCATCGCTCCGAGCAGGAGCGCGTCCTCCCAGTCGAGACCGGGGAGGACCCACCGCGCGGCGAGTCCGCCTCCGAGCACCGCGAGCGGGAGTCCGATCGCGAGGAGCCGGAGCGGCAGGCCGAAGTGACGGCGCAGCGAGGAGAAGCGGACCCGGGAAGCGTCCGTGAAGAGGACGAGGACGAGGGTCGCCTCGACGAGATGACGGACCGCGTGCGAATCCGCCTCGACGTGGACGAGCCCGGTGCCCCCGGAGCCCACCGCCCAGCCGATCCCGGCGAAGAGCATCGGCGCCGTCACCATCGAGGAGTCGAGCCGGCGGGCGATGAGCCCGTAGCCGAGGAGGGCCGAAGCGACGATCAGGACCACCAGCGGCGTCACGGCGCGCTCATCCTCCTCCGACGCGGCCGGCCCCCGCGGCCGCCCCCCGTCGAGCCTAAGCGTTCGGCGGCGGGGGCGCGAGACGAGGGAAAGAGAGACGCCCCGCCGTCCACCGGGGACGACGGGGCGTCGATTCGCGGGTCGGAGCTCCCCGGGTCGCTCAGCGCGTCTCGTAGATCACGGCGTTCGTGACCGAGAACGGCGCGGCGCCCGGCGTGAGGGCGTTGTCGGCGTCGCTGACCACGCCCTGGAGGGTGAAGACCAGGGGGAAGTTGATTCCCGCTCCGAAGCCCACCGTGAAGGGGGTCAGGCTCGAGGGCAGGAGCGTCGGACAGTTGGTGCCGACGAGGTTGTTGAAGAGCTCGAAGAGCGCCGGGTTGGCGGCGTCCGCCGGGCAGGGATAGAAGCAGGTCTGCCCCACCCCGAGTCCGACGTCGTAGACCTCGTTCGGCATCGGGATGCCGAGACGACCGAAGATCGCGAAGTTGGCCGACGTCGGATGCGTCGTGGGCTGCGCGACGGTGAAGGTCAGGGGCGATCCCAGCGGCGCGATGACGTGCCGCGTCGGACCGCCGTTCGTGCCGTTCACGAGGAGGACCTGCTGCGGGGCGCCCGAGTTCGCGCCGACGTTGCCCTGCGCGATCTCCTCGATCAGGAGCGGGCAGGAGAAGACGGCGAAGGCGTCGACCGCGGCCTCGACGATCGAATCGTTGGGGCTGTCGGCGACGACGAACCGGATCTGCACCGCCGAGCTGAGCGAGCAGTAGTCGGAGACGCGCAGGGAGCGCGACTCCCATCCCATCGTCGAGGACGTGAGCTGCTCGACGAGGACCCAGCCGCTGCCGGCGTTGTCGTTGATCTCGACCTCCATGGTGTCGTCCACGATCGTGTTGCCGTCGTTGACGAACCAGAGCTGGAAGGACATCTGGGCGTCCCCCGCGGCCGAGAGGTCGAAGACCGGAGAGGTGACGATCGTCGGTCCGCCGTCCACGTCGCTGTTGGTGTTGGTCGGACCGAGGTCCTGGGTGAGCAGGCACATCCCGCTGCCGTCGGAGTCGGCGACCGGGTCACCCCGGGTGCCGCCGCTGGTGGGGGTCGCGCGCTCCCATCCGCCGCCGGTGATGCTCGTGTTCGCGACGGTCCAGCCCTGATCGGTCTCGAAGTCGTCCGTGAAGACCAGCATGTCGCTGACCGCCGTCGCCCGGAAGTAGTCGATGGGCGCGATCTCGGGCAGGGTGACGGTCTCCATGCTCGAGAGCGAATCGATCGTCACGTACCAGTCGATGGTCGAGTCGCAGGCCACCGGCGGGAGCGCCACGCGGTAGAGATCCCCGCCCAGGTGGGTGAGCGGCGAGCTCTGGTAGCCCTGCCCGTCGATCGAGACGTGCTGCATGGCCGTCGCCGGGTCATGGCCGTCCGCGACCGGAGCCGCCTGGACGTCGACGTAGGCGGTCTGCAGCGCGAGCACCGAGTCCGGCGCGCCCATCGGCAGGGAGAGCACGAAGGGCGGCGGGGTGGGCGGCGCGAAGCTCGTCGAGACGGCCGCCGGCGTCCTCGCGCGCGGAAGAGCCCGAAGGAGACCGTGCCCGTCGGCGCGAGGTTCGAGTCGAAGCTGAAGGTGTGCGTCGTGCCCCAGCGGATGGCGTTCGCGTTCGGATCGACCGCTTCGGTGTCGGTCGACCACTCGACCGCGTTGCCGACGTAGGCGCCGGGCCAGGCCGTGTTCGCGTAGGGCTCGCCGCTGTGCCAGAGGGGCGCGTTGAAGGTGAGGTTCGAGACCGACGCCCCCGTCGGCATCGCGACGTTGACGAGACGCACCGAGCGATGCGAGTTCAGGTTGTGCACCGCGTAGACGTAGCGGACCAGACCGCTGGGCTGGGGCGTGGCCCGGAAGCCGACCAGGAGCCGTCCCTCGTTCGGGATGTCGACGACCTGCACCGCGACGTTCGGATCGACGAGCGGCCAGGCGCCGATCGCCGGGACCTGCTGGACGGTCGTGGTGCCGCCGACGAAGGACGCCGTGGAGTCCGCGCCGGTGACGGAGAAAGCGACCTCGCGGTAGGAGGCGTTGTTGTTCTGGTTGCCGGCCGCGGCGTCGTCCGGAGCGACGTAGTGCCCCTCGACGAAGTAGCGGGCGCCGGGGTAGTTGGCGGGATCGACGTCGGCGAGGGAGTACTGGAGGCGCTTGAAGATCGAGTTCCCGGTGACGCCCTGATCCGTGTAGGGGTACAGGAACGCGCCGGTGTCGGCATTCACCTCGAAGCGCGGCCCGAGCCCGCCCTGGCTCCCGTTGAGCCCCGAGGAGTAGGGGTCGGAGCATCCCGGATAGAGCTGCGCACCGGTCGGGCCCGAGCAGCTGCCGCAGATCCCGTTGTTGACGGTCGTGAAGCCGTGCTTCAGCCACGAGCGCCCGATCATGTCGAAGCGCCCCTCCCAGACCCGGTAGAGGTTCTGGCCGATCACCGGGTGGTTCGGGTTGCTCGACTGCCAGAGCAGGGGCGTGTCGCCCTGGTTGCAGGACGTCGTTCCCACGGAGATGGCGTCGGTGCCACCGACGGCCGCGTAGTTCGACACGTTCGGGAGCGCCGCGACGAAGACGTCGGGACCGGTGGACTGGGCGATCGCGGTCGGCACCAGGGTCAGTGCCAGCGCGATCGCGGTCGCGATGAGGCGACTCGATCTCATGATTCGGGATTCCTCGCGGTTCGGGGTCGGCGACCCGACGGCATTTCGGGCGCGAGGGGAGATTGTAGCCTCTCGACGGCCCGCAAAGGCCCGGCTTCCCAGATCCCGCGAGAGACACGCCCTAAGCGCCGCGCCGAACGCGACTAGGAGGCGCTCGGGTCACTCACCACCCGTCGATCGACCCGGCTACTGCGGCGCGAATTGGAGCGCGAGGCCGTTCGAGGAGGTCGGGGTCCCGGTGAGCTCGAAGGCCTGCAGGAACAGCGTCCGGCCGTCGAGAACGGGGTTCCGGAGGTCGAGCGGGAGCTCGAGGCGACCCGTGGCGTCCAGCGGAAGGCCGCTCACGAGGAGGGCCAGGTCCGCGCCGAGCGAGACGAGCACGCGTTCCACGGTGCCGGGGTAGATGAAGCTCGCCGGCATCGTCGACACCGCCAGGGCCGCGGCGCCGAAGGGGGTCCCGCCCTCGAGGATGATCGGACCCTGGAAGGCGTTCGATGCGTAGGAGATCCGGGACAGCGCGAGCGCGTGTTCGACGGGATCGCCGTACTCCTGCGCGCCGAAGATCGAGACCACGTACATGAGCCCGAAGGGCGCGGCGCCGGCGAGGCAAAAGGCGGGATCGTCCGTCCCGCCGCCGACGACGA
>JAWKSY010000026.1:0-44030 GCA_041402125.1 Planctomycetota bacterium | reverse complement strand
GTAGATGCCGAAGAAGCTGCGCGTGGGGTCGCCCGCGAGCAGGTCGAAGGCGTAGAGCAGGAAGTGGCCGGAGCCACACGCGGGGTCCAGGACGCGCAGATCGCGGGGGTCCTTCGGCGAGCGCTCCTCGAAGCCCTCTTCGGGCTTGACGAGGTAGTCGAGGTGGGCGAGCTGCGTGTCGGATCCGCGCATCTCGCACCAGGTCCGGCCGAGCGAGTTGTCGGTGAGGAACTGGACGACGTAGCGCGGGGTGAAGAACTGGTTGCGGACGGCGAGCTCGCGGCTGTTCCGTGGGGCCTGGCTCTCGGCCCGCATCTGCCGGCGCTCGTCCTCGCCGTTGAAGTACTGGTAGACCCAGCCGATGGTCTCGTCCTCGCCCCAGACCGACGCGACCTCGGGATCGTTGAGCGCGGCCAGCAGGTCGAGCAGCGCCTGGCGCCTGGGCCAGAGGAGCGTCGCGGCGTCGCGCCGATCGAAAAGGGCGCGGACCTCCTGCGCGATCTCGTCGAAGATGGTCTCGACGTAGAGCCGGTAGCCCTTGTCGGGCAGCGCGACGAGGCCGGGCGCGAGCGCGATGAACTCCTTGAAGCCGGCTGAATCCTCACCGCGCGAGATGCACTCCTGCACGAGCTTGCGGGCCTCGAGCATCTTGAGCGCCACGAAGCGGTTGAGCGTGTGGAAGGCGGCCTCGCGCAGGTAGGCGGCGACGGCGGCCGCGGCGGTGATGCCCTGCGAGCGCTTGTGGGCGACGGCGGCCACGAGCTTGTCCCAGAGCACGCGCTCGCGCGGAGACAGGTGCGCGCCGGGGGCGAGCGGGATCCGCCCATCCAGGAGGATGTCGTAGCGGCCCTCGAGCTGCTCCCGGAACTCCTGCTCGAGGAGCCGCCGCGCTTGCTGGGTGAGGCGTTCCAGCCTCTGTCGTGTCTCCTTCTCCACGCGTTGCTCCTACTGAATCCAGACCTTCTTGCCCTCGCCGAGCAGCTTCTCGATGCGCTGGCGGAGCGCGCCGATGGCCGCTTCGAGTTGCTCCGGGGTCTCGACGCGCCCGGCGAAGTAGTCGCCGACGTTGATGGTGACGAGGCGGTTGCCCTCGATGAGCTCCATCATCTGCTGCGCCGCGGCCTTGAGGTGCTGCGGGCACGCGCTGAGCTCGGAGCGCAGGAACGGGATGGTGGCGGAGGCCGGCACCGTGGCCGAGGCACGGCTCGTGAGCGGCGCGGCGACTCGCGACTGCTGCTCCTCGTTCAGCTCGCTCCAGGCCGGGTTGCCATGAAGCGTCGCCAGGGCCTGCTGGTAGCACTCGGTTCGCGCGGCGGCGGCCGCCTTGAAGCGCGCCTGGTACTCGGCCTCGATGGCGGTGGCGTGCTGGTCGATCTGCGCGAGGTCCCGATAGAAGGTCTCGCGCGCCATCATGTCGGCCAGCGCCTCGGCCTTCGGACGCAGCCCGTCGGGCAGGTCCGCCTCCTGGTCGAGGAAGGCCCAGTGGCTGTCGAGCGCGCGGCGGGCCCGCTTGAGGTCGAGGAGCCGGGGCTCCGTCAGCGCGGCGGCGAGCTCGCTCGCGCGCTTCACGGCCTCCTTGAGGGCCTTGTGGGCGCCGTTGAAGGTGAGGATGGCGTCGTCCTCGTTGCCCCCGCGGATGGCCCGCATCTGGTCGATGGCTTCCTGGAGCACGGTGGCGCCCGGGAGCCCGTGGGTGAGCAAGGTCGTGTGCACCTCGTGGAGCTTCTCCTCGGCCCCGCCGACCTCACGGCGGATCGCCTCGGCGATTACGCTGGCCTGAAGCTCGGGGAGCTGCTTGCCGAACACGTCGCGATAGGCGGCCTCGGCTTCGAGCCAGTCGTTGATGTCGGTGCCCGAGACGCGCTTCTGGAACGAGCAGGCCCGGAAGAGGTTGTTGCTCGAGAAGGTGTTGCGCGCCTCGACGGAGAGCGCCGAGTCGATGGTCGTACCCTTGCTCGTCGCCTTCACCTTGCCGGCCCGCACGAGGGCCACGACGAAGAGACGGACCACGTCGAGGTTCCACCCGAAGGGCTCCTTCTCGAACTCGTCGGCGAGGTAGCGGCCGGTGGCCGTCTCGCCGTAGCTTGTCTTGTTCTCGATGCGGTCCATCACCTCCTTCAGCACGCCGGTCTCGGTGTTGAATACCGTCTGGCCCTTCTCGTCGCGCACGAGGTTGAGCTGCGCGAAGATCGGCGTGAGGCCGCGGAGGTTCTCGTTGGTCATCAGGGTGTCGAGGTCCTTCGACGCGACCCGCGCCGCGCCTTCGGCGAAGCGGTCGTAGACCTCGGGGAGCACGTGGCCGAGCACCCGGCTCGCGGCCTGGCTGACCGCGGTGACCGAGTCGCCCGGGCTGCGGTCGTTGCCCTGGAAGTAGATGGAGCCGGCGAGGAGCGCCTCGCGGAGCAGGCGGCGCAGCTCGGTCTCGTGCGTCCGGAGGCGCAGCTTCTCCTCGGCGACGAGGGACGTCTCATCCTTCGTCTTGGCCGCGCGCTCCTTGCGGGCGAGGATCTCGCGCGAGCGGAAGACCTCGACCGTCTCTCGGTCGACGTGTTCGTCGAGGCCCGCGACCCAGAAGACCGCCTTGCGCTCTGCCTGGGAGCGCGAGCGCGCCTCGCTGGCCTGGCGCTCGAGCTCCGCCCCGCGCTCGGCGAGCGTGACGTGGAACGCGATGTCCTCGTCGAAGACGGACCGGCCGTTGAAGGTGAGCCCGCCCTTGAAGGTGCGAGCGTCCTGCAGGTTGTGCGAGGGCCTCGGCTCCCAGAGCGCCATGACCGCGTCCGCGTGGATGCGGTTGATGTCGCCCGGCTTCGGCTGGAAGCTGGCGCGCGTGACCTCCCAGTCGTCCTCGGCCGGCGTCGGGATGCGGTACTGACCGTCGGAGACGCGCACCTTGTGTGCGTCGACGAGCTGCCGCAGGGCCTCCTTGACCTCGGGCAGAACCGAGTCGGCGCCGACGGCGGGGTGCAAGGTGGAGGCGATGTTCTCGGCCGTGCGATGGATGCTCTTGACGTACTGGAGGAGGCAGATGGCCTTCGCCACGGCCTGTGCGAACGGGTGCGGGACCTCGGTCTTGATCGCCGCGATCTTCCCGCGGATCTCGCTCGGGATGTTGCTGGCGATGAGGTCGTAGATCTGGTCGATGGTCGCCAGCTTGCCGACCGGTTGCTCGGCGAGCTTCACGCCCTCGTGGATCAGGAGCTGCTGCGCGAGCTTGATGATGGTGCGGTTGGCGCCGCCGACGTGCTTCGTCGCGCCGCCTTGCGTGCGCAGCCCGGAGACCACCTGGATGATCAGGTCGATCTGGTAGGGCAGCAGCGGGTAGAGGTCCTGGAAGCGGTCGGTGGAGAGCTCGGGAAGCTGGATGTCGGCGGTGAGCCGCGTGTTCGCCGTGAGCCGCCCGCTGTGCTTTCCGTAGAGGTCGCGCAGGGTGTCGAGCGCCGCAGCGTTCTTGGCGAGGACGCGCTTGCTCGTGACCTCGGAGATGTCGGACGGCTCGAGGTGGACCTGCAGCGGGAAGCGGTCCATCAAGCGAGCGAGCTCGACCCGCTTGTCGTCGAGGCCTCCGACGAGCTCAGTCAGCTTCTCCTGGGAGGTGACAACGATCCAGATCTTGCCGCGGCCAACCCGGCCCAGGCTCTGCACGGCCGCCTGCAGGTCGAGCATCTTCTGGACGTCGCGCGCCACGAACTGCCCGACCTCGTCGACGACGAAGACGAGGTTCTTTTGTGGGCGCCTGCGCCCCATCAGGTCCTTGCACCGCTCGGCCAAGCGGCCCGCGGTGATGTCGGCGCGGTCCTGCACCGCCTGGACCCACGAATCCTGGGTCTGGTAGCGGCTCGGGAAGAGCCGGTGCATGACCGCGCTCGCCTCGCCGAGCGAGAAGGCGATGAGGTCCTTGTTGGCGTCCCACTCCTGCTCGAACATCTCGCGGTAGGTCGTCTCGAAGCGTTCGAGCTCGCCCTTCTGCTCCAGCGTGATCTCGAGTTCGGCGAGGTCGAGGTCCTCGGCGTAGCCCAGGCTCTTGAGGAAGAGCCGGTACATGATCTCGGTGAGCGTCTGGTTGCCGCTCTTGATGCCGCGGTCGGTGGAGACGTCGAAGATGACGGCGTCGGTGGGGATGTGTTCCGAGATCTGCTTGAGGAGGACCTTGAGCTCGTTGTCGCCCGCCCGGCCCGCGAAGATCTCGGCGGCCGCCTCGCCCTGCACCTGACGGTTCTGGAGCGCCAACCCCAGCATCTTGGCGAAGCTGGACTTGCCCGAGCCGAAGAAGCCGGAGACCCAGATGGCGATGCCCTCGTGCGGCTTGTTGGGGGTCTCCCAGTAGCTGCGGAGGATGTTCTTGTAGTGGCCGCGGATGGCGTCCGTCAGAACGTACTCGCCGAGCTCCTCGCGGAGGATGGCTTCGTCGGTCTGGTCGACCTTGATGACCTCCTCGATGCGCCGGTAGATGTCGCCAGCGAAGAGCTCTTTGATCTGCGTGTTGGCCATCGGTCGCGCTCCTAGAAGATCTTCGGTCGGTAGTTGTGCTCCGCCTCGAGCACGCCCATGAACTTCAGCCCCGCCACACCATCGAGCTCTCCCGGGTAGAAGAGCACCGCCGGCACTTCGAGCTTGCCCTTGAGCTGCTCGAGCAGGGAGGACGTGCGGTAGAACGGGAACAGGGAGCCTGCCCGCACGATGAACACGATGTCCCGGGCGGGATCGGCCTCCTGTGGAATCCGCGCGGCGACGAGGTCATCGAGAGGCCGGCGACGGCTGATGACCATGTGGATGGTGTCGACCATCTTCTCGGTACCGGTGCGCTTCTCGGCGCTGGCGATGCGCTCGGTCGTCAGGCCCTCGGCCGCGAGGGCGTCGGCCAGGCACTCCGCGAGCGAGATGCTCGTGACGCGCTTGCCGATCTGCTCGAGGCGCGTGCTCAGCAGGGCCAGCTCGGCGCGAAGCGGGATCTCTTCCTCCGGCGGGTAGTGGAAGATAGCGTACGGCATGTTGTGGTACGCGCTGATCCGCGCTCGCGGGTCCGTCTCGCGCAGCACGGGCTCGAGGTCCCTCGTGAGTCGTTGCTTCCAGTCGCTCATGCCACCATCTCCCGTCCGTAGTCGGCGGCGGAGTCGCAGGGCAGCTTGAGCTGCGCGAGCGACCCGGCGACTTCGTAGTGAACGCGGCGGAACTGGTGGAGGCGGAAGAGCTCCCGCTCCACGTCGGCCGCGTCCATCAGGAACATGCGCCAGTCGGTCGAGTGCACGACCTCGCGCGCGTTCGGCTGCAGCTCAATCATCGCGTGCAGGAGGTAGAGGAAGGACTCGTCAGGTAGGTGAAAAGAAGCGAACTCGCGCGTGACGGTGCCGCGCATGAGGCCGAAGTCCACCGCGATGCGGAGGAGCTCCGACGACACGCGCTTGAGCGTGCTCTCCTTCCAAGGCTCGGCGACGAGGCCCTTGTCATGGAGCGCTCGAAGATAAGGCCAGAGGTCCTGGGCTCGGACGCGCAGCGTGCCCTGGGTGAAGTGCTCGTAGAGCCACTGCACCAGGAAGTCGCGGAGGAGGAACTCGTCGCGCGTCATGTGCCAGAGGAGCAGCGGCTTCCAGAGCTCGAGCGGGCAGCCAGCGCTGCGCGAGCTCGACCAGGCTTCGGTCGCGACCCGCGGGGTCGAACCGCCGATGCAAGACCTTGTAGAGATCGAGCAGCCAGCTCGCGCTCTTGGCGCCCACGGAGTTCGTGCGTCGCACGAGGTCGAGGTTCTCCTCGGGCGACTTCGCGAAGTCCCAGTCCCGGAACACCGAGTACGTTTCCTCGATCAAGGCGCCCTTGATAATCGTGTACGAGGAGACGACAGATGCGCGGTTGTCGGCCATCAGTCCTCCATCCGCGCGCAGGGCACGACGAGCTTACCCGGCTCTCCCCGAGAGAAAGCCGCAGCAAGATGGGTGAGCACGGCATCGGTTACGACCTGGACTCCAGGTAACGGCACTGCGCGGCCATCGGCGGACCGGCGGAGCTTGGAGACGGCGGTGACGTCGCTCTCGCCGGCGAGGTCGAGCTGTCTCATGGCGACGAGGAGGTCTCTTGGCGGAGCTTCGATTGCGGAGAAGAACTCGCTCCAAGCGTCGCGATCCTCTATCCAGCGGGCCCATCGGGCGTCAAACTGGTCCTCGATCGCTGGCGGCAAATTCCAGAGAGTGATGCTTCTTGGGGGATCGAAGACCTCTGCACACCGAGCTCGGGCAACCTCAAAGACAACCCGTGCCTGCGCGAATCGGTGGGTTCGTCGGAAGCCTCGACTCATGAGAAGCACACCTGCACGACCAAGGAGCGCACTCCCCCTTTCCGTGTCGCCGGTGTTCCACCAGCGCGCACAATCCATCTCGCCGAACCGAGCGACAACGAGTCGAAGCTTGAAGAGCCGATCGAAGTTCATCCGTTCCTTACGTGCTTTCCGTCCTGCATTCTTGTCGTGGCCAAGGGGCGATGGTCGACGTAGGCGACGCTGACGGACGTCTCCCGCGCCTCTTCACCGGAGGGCCATGCGGCCGCAAAGGTCCAGGGATCGCAGCGCGATGAAGGAGACGGGTCTCGAATGTCGTGCTAAGCGCACGTCATCGGCCGTCGTCGAAGCGAGAATCTTGGACTTCGGGGGGTACCGAACCAGGCAACCGGCCTCACCCCCATTCCCATCTCGACGCCTAAGAGCGCCCGTGCACGGGATCTGCGCCAGGATACGTCACAACCTCCCACGTTGAAAGACCTAACGATGAGCACACATTCGGCCATCAGAACGCCCGTGGCGACGGACGTGGGCGCCGGATCCCGGCAATGATCCGGCTCGGGTGCACCCACTGCGGGCGGTTGCGCCCCATGACATGCTTCGCGATCGCCGTTCCCAGACGGACTACTCCGGTCGCCGCGATCACAAGGCTCTCATCCTGATTCAGGAGGTCGAAGACGCGGACCAACTCGAGCCGCTCGTCGGCTTTCGCCAGCTCGGTCAACGCGCCCTCGACGTCGACCCCGTTGACGCTCTCGTCGTCGGTTGGAGGCTGGAGCGTCACGAACCACCTCAGCCCTTCCATCTCGAGGTCCTTCCGGCTCGCCGCTACGAGTAACGCGAGACGCTTCGCCGCCTCCTTCCGGTAGGGATGGAAGAGCTTGAAGCCCGTGGGTTGGTCCGGGATTCCAGTCGCCGCCCAGGTGGGTGCCGCCGGCGGCGACCTTGATGATGGCGATCGGGGCCTTGATGTGGCGGGCGACCTGGCGGGCGAAGCTCAGCTCCGGGCCGACGATGTCGTTCACCGGGGCGAGAGGGACCCAGCCGTCTGACTTGCGCTTGTCCTCGCGGCCGATGCAGTAGCTGAAGCGGACCTCGGGCTGGGGCTCGTCCAGGCCGGCGAAGGGTGGGAAGCGCTCGATGTCCTTCGCGCTGGAGTCGGAGCCGACCATGTTCGACTGGCCGGCGAAGATGAAGACGCGGAGGGTCTTTTTCGTCGTCTTGGGCGCGGAGGGAGCCGATCGCCCAGGTCAGGCGAGGGCCAGCATGACGGTCGTGCGGCGGGGGCGCGGCATGGGGGCTCCGGGGCTGAGGGGCATGGGAGACCCGAAGATCCTACCCGGGGCGGGGCTCACCCTGGTAGGCGTAGTCGAGGGTGTCGTCGGCTCGGATCTCATCTTCATAGGGGCCGGCCGGCCTGATCGGGGCGGCGAGGTCGTGATCGAGATCGGCAGGTCGAGCGCGGCGGGTTTCCAAATGCCGCGCGCGCCGATCAGGACGTGGTGCTTGCCGTCGAAGGGAAAAGCGGTGAAGGTCCTGCCAAGTCACGAGCGCCTCCGGGTCACCGAAGGTGAGCCGGTTCAGGTAGTCGAATACCGCGAGGCGGAATCTGAGGTCGTGATCCACCGGTCTCTCTCGTACGCCGGCCTGGCCGGGCCTTCGGCGATCGTCGATGACGGGCGAGGCCTCGTCAAGAACCGGTCCGGCGTGGAATCGACCAGGAGGAGGCGGAATGACGAAGGGGCCCCCGGTCAGCTCCCGGCCCGAGGCGTCCACGCCACGGCCCAGGCGATGACGTCGTCGAGGAAGGCGCGAAGCGCGGGGTCGCGGGGTCTCGGGGTGGCCGGGACGACGCCGACGTGGCCGCGGCGGGTGGTGGCGTCGAGGATGCGGGCGTGCGGGGCGAGGAGGGGTGGCAGGCCCAGGCGCGGCGCGGGGGGCGACGCGAGGTGGGGACGCCGGCGGCAAG
This sequence comes from Planctomycetota bacterium, assembly GCA_041402125.1. Classification (GTDB taxonomy): domain Bacteria; phylum Planctomycetota; family DRQF01; genus JAWKSY01. The sequence goes on along the minus strand of JAWKSY010000026.1, from coordinate 35,796 downwards.
GCCCAGGGCGTCGGAGGCGAGGACGTCGAGGTAGCGACCCTTGGCGAGGAGCAGGCTCTCGTCGGTGGCGAGAGTCGGGTCGAGGATCCAGGCGTCGGGACCCTCGGGCCGGGGGTGACGAGGAGGAGATCGGGGTGGCCTCCGTCCCTCGACGCAGGTGAAGCCCGAGGCGTGGGGGCGACCGGAGACGAGGCGAGGGTCGATCCAGACTTCGATCGAGGCCTCCTCGCGCCGGTAGCGGATGCGACCGGCGGCGTAGAGCGCGGCGATGACGTCGCCGCGGGCGGTGAAGCCGCGGGCGAGGAAGGCGCGGTGGACGGAGAGGCCCAACCAGCGCTGATAGAGGTGGAACATCCGGTAGGCCCGCGTCGGCGGGGCGCAGCGCGCCTGCTCGTGGGGACCGCCCCAGGGCGCATCGAGACGCGGAAGGAAGCGGCGCAGCGCGTCTCAGGCCCGGTAGCCGCGGGGAAAGGGCGCGGCATCGCGGGAGAAGGACGCAGGCGCGTGTACGCGGCGGACGCGATGGCGCCGCGGGCGCGTTCGAGGGCGTAGCCGGCGGAGACGAGCCGCAGGGCGCGGGCACGCAGGAGAGGCTCGTCGTCGCGACGCCAGCCCAGGCCCTCGCCCGGGCCTCGCGCACCTGGACCGCCATGCGCGCGTGGCGCTTCCTCGCCACATCGAGCTCCGTCTCCAGGCGGTCGATCTCGTGCAGGAGCCAGCGCATTGGCGCGATCTGCGGAACGAGGCGGGCGCTCGGGGCGCTCCCAGACCGTCGGGACGAGTCGGTCGGCACGAAGCGCGAAGTGCTGCGGGCTCCGCGAGGGGTGGCGCCGCGCGGATCGCGCGTGGCGACGAGACGGCCGTCCTCGAAGGCCCCGTGCTCCTCGAGGTCCTGGAGGAGATCGGGGACGAGGCGGGTCAGGCGCGAGATCGTCTCCACGAGGACTCCCGCCGTGCCCGACCCCGACGCCGGTGGAGGGCTGCGCCTTCGGGGCGAGACCCGACGAGCATCTCGGCCGAGAAGGCCTCGAGCTCCTTCAGGAGGAAATCGAAGAGATCGCGCATCGATCAGGCCTGCACCACGTCGCGACCCTCGTCGAGCTCGTTGCGCCAGGCCTCGATGACGCGGGCGCAGTCGATGAGGTGACGGCCGTGATTCTCGCGCCACTCGCCGAGCTGGTCCATGAAGGAAGGCGTCGCCCGGATCGCCGGCCATGAGGTGGATCTTCGAGAGGACCTCGAGCACGAGGACCTGATCGATCGCGGTCCAGGGCTCGAGACCGAGCTCGGTGAGACAGGTCTTCAGGGACCGGGCGGTGCGGTGGCTGAAGGCTGCGCCCTTGCGCCGCACGATGAAGTCGACGGCCTCGAGGCGTCCACCTGAGGCTCGTCCATCTCGAGGCCGAATCGCTCGAGTGCGGTGCGGGGCTCGACGTCGACCTCGATCACCGCCGCACGGTCGAGAACGCGCGGTAGAGCCTGCGCGTCGTGTGGTCGGTGTTGATCGTCGCGACGAAGCGGAGGGCCGGCGTCAGGTAGACGCGGGTGTGGCCGCCGCCGTCCGTCGGCATCCCGCGTCCACCGAGCTCGACGCTACGATCTCGCCGATCCTCCTCTTCGTACTCGAGCCGCACGAGGAGGTCGGAGAGCCAGAACTCCGGCTGGCTGAGGTTGAACCTCGAAGATCACGAGGCGGTTGCGCCGGTCGCCGGCGTCCCAGGCCTGCTCCGCCTCGACGAGGAAGCGCGTGAACTCGGTGGCTTCGAAGGACCCGTCGACCGGATTGACGTAGCCCAGAAGATCCTCGCGTCCCCGCCACGTCGAGGCGACCGGGACGGTGGAGGCGGCGCGCCTCGGCGTCCTCGTCGAGGAGGTTGAGCGCCAGCGTGCTCTTGCCCATTCCCGGCCCGCCGCGCAGGACGAGGAAGGGCTTGGTCATCGCCGCGACCTCGAGCCGACGCAGGAAGTCGGCCGGGTGGTGTCGGGCGAGCTTTTCGCGCGCGCCCGGCTCAAGTTCCGGGGTGCGATCGGTAACGGGCGCCTCCGTCTCGGCCGGCGCCGGCGAGGCAGGGATCGGCGGCTCTCCTCGTCTCCGGCCCGGATGATGCCCGGAGGTGCTGACGATCCGAGGTGTCGATTCGCTCCGCGGCGAGACGCTCGAGCTGGCGGGCCATCGTCCCGTAGGACTCCCGGCCCCCTGGAGACCGTCACGGTGCGCTTGGTCTGCGAGCCGTCCGGCGGCGCAACGCGCATGCCGGCGTGATCGAGCCAGGGGCCGAGATTACGGTGGAAGTGCTCGAGGCGCTCATGGTCACTTGGGAGAGAGCCTCGGGCTTTCCTTCGCCACCCGCTTCGCGTCCTCGAAGATGCGCTCGGCGGCCGAACGATCCACCTGCTGGATGTAGGGACCGCCTGAAAGCGAGCGATGCCGCGGGAACTTCACGCCGAGCTCCGCGAGCCGGATCCAGCCGTCCTCGTGCGGGCGGACGATCCACTCCCCGTGGTAGTTGCGGCTGCCGAGAGATCACCGACTTGACGCGGTAGGCGCCGTAGACGATGCGCGCCGCGCTCGCGCCCTCGCGCACGCCGAGGGGTTCGGAGAAGGGGAAGTTGTAGAAGAAGAGGATCTGGTCGTCGAGCGCGTGGATGTCCTCGGCGAGCAGCCAGTGCGAGCCCTGCTCGTCGAACTCCACCCGCGGCTCCTGCTCGTCGAAGGTGTGGATGTGGAAGCAGCTCGACGGCCGTTCGCAGTGCGAGATGCGGAAGTCCGACTGGCCACCGCAGTCCCAGGCGGTGGGGTTCTGGCAGATCGTCCCGTTCCAGCCCGCGCGGTGGGCATTGATCCGGACGGCGACGGCGTCGCCGGGGCGCATGGAAAGCGGCATGGTCGGGTCCTCGGGCCTGCACTTCGAGCCGCCATGATGGAGCAGGCCGGGGCGGCGTCCATCCGGGCTCGGGGATCGTCTACCGTGATCGCCGCCACTGCTCGCCTCTCGACGCCTCCATCGGGGCGCGGGCGAAGGCAGAGCGGCGCCGTCAGGCCCCTTCGTGCTTCTCGAGATAGGCCGTGATCGCCGCGCGCTGCTCGGCCCGCGTGGGGTCGAAGTCGATCTGGGGGCGGCGGATGCGGAGGAGGAAGAGGTCGTCGGGGGAAGGGGACGGGGAGGCGAGGATGGCGGTGATGGCGGCGTCGAGGTGCTCGTCCCAGTGGGGGCGCAAGCCGTCGACGTCGTGGAGGTCGTAGTGGCGGGTGAGGTCCCAGGAGGCGAGAGGCTGGCCGGCGAAGCGGGAGACTTGCGGGTCGGCGGCGAGGGCGGCGACGACGCGGCCGACGAGGAGCGGGGTTTCGGAGTGGGCGAAGTGGGGGTCGCGCGCGATGGCGTCGCGCCAGGTGGCCTCGGTGACGCCGAAGTGGTCGAGGACGGCTTCGGAGCGGAGGAAGCCGGGGGTGAGGGCCAGGGCGGTGATGGGCTCGCGCTCGAGCTCGATGGAGAGCGCGTAGGCGAGGCGGATCGCGGTGGACTTGCAGAGGTCGTAGAAAAGCTGGCCGCGGTAGCCGAGGAAGGCGCCGTCGGTGATCTCGACGAGGAGACCGCCCTCCCCTTCCCGCATGAGGGGGAGCGCGTGACGGGTGGTGATGATGTGGGTGTGGATGGCCCGCTCCATCATCTTGAAACCGGTCGCAAGGTCCAGCTCCCAGACGGGCTTGCCCCACTCGGTGAGAGCGTCGCCGCCCCAGATGTCGTTGACGAGGATGTCGAGGCGGCCCTCCTCGGCGCGGATGCGGTCGATGAGGGCGGCGACGGCGGGCTCGTCGGTGTGGTCGACGCGGACGGCGATGCCGCGGCCGCCGGCGGCGGTGACGAGCTCGGCCGTCTCCTCGATGGTCTCCGGGCGCTTCGGGTCGGAAGCCGGGCGCGAGCGGGTGCTGCGGCCCGTGCCGTAGACGGTCGCACCCGCCTCGCCGAGGGCGCGGGCGATGCCGCGGCCGGCGCCGCGCGTGGCGCCGGCGACGAGGGCGACCTTTCCGGTGAGCTGGGTCATGAAGGGCTCCGTGAATCGCGCGAGGCGTCGAGACGATTCTCGTCGGCGCGCGCGCGGGCCGCAACGGCCGCGGCGACATCCTCGGTGACTCCGGGATCGCGTTCGAGGGCGGCGAGCCGCGTCGTCCATCTCGCGAAGATGCGATCGGCGACGGCGAGCCCGACCACTACGGCGAGAACAAGGAGCTCGAGCAGGAACCAGACCGTCGGGTACCTCGGCTCGAAGGGGCCGAAGCCGAAATCGCCCCCTCCTGACGCTGAATCGAATCCGCCCCTCGCCGAGCGTGACCAGGCCCAGCGGTACCGCACCCGTTCGACGAGGTCGACGCGGAGCGCCTCATCCACGACGAGAAGTACGAAGGCCAGGCCGGCGTAGATCGCGGGGTGACCGAGGCGGTCGTTCCGGGGATGGATCCGGCGCGCGGCCGCGAGAAGGCCGAAGGAGACGGCGATCAGCGCCAGGATCACTCGAAGCTGGGGCGCATCCGAGGCGAACTCGCGGTGCTTCCTGAGACGAGCGTGGACGTCCTGGGGCCTGCGGAACGCGGTTCCGAACCCCGCGATCTCCCAGTCGAAGTCGGGATCGACGGTCTCGCGGGCGGCGGTCCTCTGGAATCCCGTCTGCCAGACGCCCGCCGGCCCCTCGAAGAAGAGCGTGGTCCAGGGCGCGAAAAAGAGCGCGAAGGCCGAGGCGAGGAGAAGGAGGTGGAGCCGCTTCATCGAGATCCTCGGGCCGGCGGACGCATCCGAGCGGCGAATCAGACGTCCGACGCGGGCGCGGGGCCTGAAGGTCCGTAGTCCGAGGGGTCGGCGGACTCAGCGGGCGAGGACTCGGGGCGAGGCTCCGACCGCCTCTCGCGTCGCGAACCGTCGGGGAGGATCCGGTAGGCGAAGGCGAGGGCAGGGACTCCGAGCAATAGCAGCTCGAGGTGGAACCAGAAGGTCTTCCGCTCCTGCGTGAAGACGGACTGGCTGAGAGCCTTCGCGACGAAGTCGTCCTTCGCTTCCTCGCTCTCCGCGGACGCCTTCGACTCGCGCCAGGCGACGTCGAGGGGAGCCTCGAGGACGAACTGCTGTCCGAGGAGCAGGAGCAGGGCGAGGGTGGCGTAGACGGCGGGATGGCCGAGGAGGTCGTTCGAGCGGAACAGTTGCAGGGAGGCCGAGACGAGACCGACGAGGATCGTCACGAGGGCGAACACCGCGAGGTAGGCGATCTCGAGATTCTCAAGCGTCTCGTTCTCGAGGCCGTTCAGGACCTCGTCGGGGGCCTTCTCCGCCACCCCATCCTTCGCGGACTCGCGCACGAAATCCTCGATCATGTCCGACGGCGAGGAGCGCGCGATCGCCATCTCCAGGCCCGACTGGGAGACGAGCTCGATGCCGTTGCAGGACAACGTCGACCAGGAGCGAGGAAGAGCAGCGAGGCGGCCGCGAGACCAGGAAGTTGATGCGCTTCATCGGACTCGTTCTCCGGTCTCCGTGCGCCGGGCTCCGGGCTCCGGGCCGACGGAAACGTCGGATCGAGCCGCATGCGGCGACGCCGGCCGCCAATCGGCCGATCCTACTCCCGCGACGAGATCGGGGATGAGGATATTCCCGGGGAGTCGGCGGGACGGGGAAAGTTCCGGAGACGACGCCGCCCCGCCGGGCCCAAGGCTCACCCCTCCGTGGGCGGGCGCTCGAGGTACTCGAGCGCCGAACAGTGCCAGAGCCAGGCCGAGGGGACGCGATCGGCGCGGAGGTGCGCGCCCTCGATGGCGCGGTGCTCGGCGAGGAGCTCGACCACGTGGTCGAAGTCCTCGGCGCGGACGGGGGCCACGTCGATGAGGAAGCGGTAGCGGCCGTGGTCGACCAGGCGGCCGAGGACGTAGCTCGACTCGAGGACCTGCTCGTGGCCGCGCCGCGGGTCGTGGCCGACGTGGGCCCGGGTAGTGAGCGCGTCGGTGAGGGCGAGCTGGCCGTCGTCGCCGACGGTCTCCACGCGGAAGAAGCGAAGCGGCGCGCTGCATCGCGCCTCGACGATCGCGCGGGTGACGGTGGACGTCGCGGCGGGGAGGCCGACCTTCTCGAAGAGCGGGCGCGCGTCCTTCTCGGAACGGTGATCGAAGAGGAACCAGTCCCAGAAGAGCCAGCGGACGAGCTCGGGCTCGGGAACGTGGATCATCGCGGTGGGCGGCGGTGATCCGAGGAAGCGGTCGACGCCCGCCTGGGTCTCGTCGGGGCCGACGAAGCGTCGGCCCATCTCGTCGACGACGTCGAGGAATCGGTCGTGCTCCTCGATCCAGTGGGCGGCGGTCTTCGGGCGATCGATCGTGTACATGGCGCTTCCTCCTCGTGGTCCCCTGGCCCATCCACCTGACGGAGCCGGTGAGGCGGGGTGACGGTGAGAATTCGCGAAGGCTATCGGGCGTCGTCGGGAGCGCGTCGAAGCGCGCGCGGCAGCCGCACTTGGGAATCCTTGCGAAGCCGATCACGAGGACGAAACGGGCGGCGCGGGTCCGTTTCGAGGGAAGCGGATGAGGCCCGCGTGAAGGCCGTTTGAGAAGCCCGCGACGCCCCTGTCCCGTGTCTCCGGGGCTCTTAGGTTGCGCGCGAGGAGCGGCCGCGCGGGCCGCCCCCGTACCCGTGAATCTGGAGATGGACAGCATGCGTGCAACGCGGTGGATGGCCGTGGTGGTCGTGCTCGGCGCGCTGGTGAGCGCGACGCAGGCCCAGGGAACACTCCGCTTCAAGCCGGTCGCCTCGGTGGGCGTTCCCGGCGTGGCGGAGATCGTCGACGTCTCGAACGACGGCTCGACGCTGATCTACACGAACTCGGCCTCGGAGAGCGTCGGCCTGGTCGACATCACCGATCAGAACGCCCCTGTGTTCCTGTACGAGATCCCGGTCGGCGGCGAGCCGACCAGCGTCTCGGTGCACGGCGACATCGCGGTCGTCGCGGTCTGGGTCGAGAAGAAGCAGGAAGGCGCCCCGGCGCCCGCCTTCGGTAACTCGAAGGTCGTCGTCTTCGACATGACCGCGCCCACCTCGCCGGTCCTGCTCGGCGACATCCCGGTCGGCTACCACCCCGACAGCATCAAGCTCACCGAGATCGCGGGCAACCTTGTCGCGGTCCTCGCGATCGAGAACGAGCCGGTCATCCTCGACGGCGGCCTCGTGACCGACGAGGACGCGCCCGGCAACCCGAACGACGTCAGCCCGGCCGGCCTCATCCAGGTCATCACCGTCGACACCCTGAACCCGGCCGCCTCGCTCGTCGTCGACATGCAGCTCACGCCGGCCATCATGGCGGGGCTCCTCTACCCCACCGACCCGCAGCCGGAGTTCGTCGACATCCACGGCACCAAGGCCGCGGTCTCGCTGCAGGAGAACAACGGCCTCGCGATCCTCAGCATCGCGAACCCCGCGAACCCGGTGATCCTGAACGTCTTCTCGCTCGGCCAGGTCTCGAACCGCAAGGCCGACCTCATCGAGGACGACACGATCTCCCTCACGCAGAACTACCCGGGCGACGCCCCGATGGAAGAGGACGGCGGCGGCAACCTCGTCGCCCCCGGCTACCGCTTCCCGGACGGCATCGCCTTCAGCCCCGACGGCCAGACGATCTTCACCGCCGACGAGGGCGAGCTGAACTTCTCGGGCGGCCGCGGCTTCAGCGTCTGGAAGCTCAACGGGCAGTTCCGGGGCGATGACGGCGGCGAGATGGAGCGCGCCGCGGTGCAGTTCTCGTACTACCCCGACGGGCGTTCCGAGAACAAGGGCATCGAGGTCGAGGGCGTCGCCACCGCCACCTTCGGCAACAAGGACTACGCCTTCGTGATCTCGGAGCGCGGATCCTTCATGGGCGTCTACCGCATCCAGAACCAGAACCACCGCAAGCTCGAGCAGATCCTGCCGACGGGCATCTCGCCTGAAGGCATCATCGTCATCGAGTCGCGCAAGCTGGTCGTCACCGCCGACGAGGGCTCGGGCACGATCTCGATCTTCGAGGGCTTCTCCGGCCTCCAGGGGCTCCCCTCCGTCGACCGCCCGCAGCTCTACTCGAACAGCTACAAGAAGCCCTTCGCGGCGCTGTCGGGTCTCTGCGATGCGGGCTTCGGCTTCCTCCACGCCATCCCGGATGACGCGGCGCCGACGCAGATCTTCCGCATCAACACGGGCGGTCCCTTCGCCCAGGTGAAGCCGATCCGCAACGTCACGCTGAACGGCCAGCAGATGCGCTACGACTGCGAGGGCATCTGCCGCGATCACTCGATCCGGAAGACGGGCCCCGGCTACTTCCCGGGCGGCTGGTGGATCGCGGTCGAGGGCAACGCCTCCTCGAACCCGAACCTCCTCGTCCAGGTCGACTTCTGGGGCCAGGTCGTGCGCGAGATCCAGCTTCCCGCCGCGATCGATCCCGCCGCCGATCCGATGATCGCGGGCTCGGCGCAGGGCGCGGCCGGCGGTCAGCAGATCCGCAGCAACGGCTTCGAGGGTGTCACCCTCTCGTGCGACGGCCGCTACCTCCTCGCCTGCGTCCAGCGCGACTTCGCGAACGAGTTTCCGATGGGACCGCGCTACGCGCGCATCGCCCGCTACGACCTGATGCAGGCCGCCGCCTCCGGCACCGGCCGCATCGGCGGCGACTGGGAGTTCTTCTTCCTCGAGCTCGACTCGAACGACGGCGACAACTGGGCCGGCCTCTCCGAGATCTCGACGATCGGTCCGGACCAGTACATGGTCATCGAGCGTGACAAGGGCATCGCCCTCGGCTCGGCGCTGAAGAAGATCTACGCCTTCGACCTCTCGGGCCTCACGCCCGACGCCGACGGCCTCCCCGATGCGAGCGACACGGTCGTGAAGCACGAGGTCGCCGACGTCCTCGCCGACTTCTTCCCCTACGAGAAGGTCGAGGGCCTCGCCCTCACGAACGGCGGGAAGCTCTGGGTCGGCCTCGACAACGACGGCGGCGAGGTGGAGAGCCGCCTCGTCAACGTCGGGCCCTTCGTGAACCCGCTGCCCTGACGAAGGCTCCGGCCGAAGAACGGGCCCTCCGCTCCGGACACGGAGCGGAGGGCCCGTCTTGTTTGCGGGGTGCGCCGGGACGCCGCGGTCGCTCGGTCTCGAGCGAAGGATGCAGGTACGGTGCCAGTCACCCGATGTGCATTTCCGGGCGACCCGGTCTCGCGAGCGAATGCCGTGGAACGGAAATGCACATCGGGTGACTGGCACCGTACCTGCATCTCACCGGGCAACGGGCGCAGTACGGGCATTCCGTTGCCTCGGTCTCGCGAGCGCTCGAACGCGATCAGGGGATCGAGACGCGCTCGATCAGCTTCCCCTCGTCGCGACTCACGACGCCGCCCGCGATGACGTGATTGATGTAGGCCTCGCGGAACTCGACCTCGATCGGCTTCCAGCCCCGCTTCATCTGCGCGGCGCGCAGCTTCGCGACGATCTCGGCCCGATCCGCCTGGCCGGTGACGCCCGCCACGAAGAGCTCGGTCCGCCTCGGGTGAGGCCGGGTCGTGACCTCGGGGCCGATGACGCTCTCCTTCGGACGGAAGCGGACGGCGAGATTCGCCGGGCCGTGGAGGTAGTCGTGGATCGCCTGGGCCTCGTCCGCGTCGGTCGCCGAGGGCTTGTTCGCCGCCACCGCCAGGACCACCGACACCGCGCCGATGAGGATCGCCGCGCCCAGGATCATCAGGTACTTCATGGTCTTCCGCTCCGTTCCGGGCCGCCCGCGTCGGCGGGCGCATCCCGAGCCTACGGGGGCCGGACCGGAAGATGTCCGCATTCGGACTGAGGATCTCGATAAGGAGCACTAATCGTCCGGAAGATCGAGGCGTCCCTCGCGAGCGAGCAGCGCGCGGCTGACGCGCGCCTCCCGGCCGAGGAGCCAGGGCCGGCCGGGGGCGGCCCTTCCGGCGAGGACGTCGCGGAGCAGGTCATCACCGGCGAGGAAGGGCGAGGTCGCCTCGAGGAAGGTGAAGGGGCCGTGCGGCACGAGCCGACCGAGGAGCCGCTGCCCGGGACGCGGCGGCTCGGCGCGCAGGCGGGGGTCGCGGACGGTGAGGATCTCCTCGGTCTCGAGGTCGAGAAAGGAGGCCCTCCCCTCCTTCGCGACGGCCCGCACCGCGAGGAGGCGGAGCGGCGCCGCGAGCCGCGCCTCGAGGAGCTCGCGCGTGACCGGGCCGAGGAAGGCCCGACGGGGGCACTGCTCGGCGAGCGTCGGGGCGCCGGATACCGAACGGTAATCGAGGGCGAACCAGTCCGTGAAGACCTCCACCACCGCGGTCCGCGGGTCGAGGGCGTCGAGCCCCTCGCTCGCCGGGAGCGCGAAGAAGCGCTCGAGTGCCGCATCGAGGCCGCCCCCGGCGGACGCATCCCGATCATCGACGCGATCTCCTGCCGCACCGCTCCCGCTCGAGCAACCAGCGAAAGGCCTCGCGATCCGCCGCGTCATCCATCTCGATCCCCGCCGCCTTCCCCAGACGGAGGCGAAGGGCTGGTGACGGTGAAGGGCCGGTTTTGCGGCCGGAACGCCTGACAGGGTCGGCGCGGCGTCGTATCGTTCTCGACGGAGCGTCGACGGAGCGGGGATCCGACGCGGGAGAACGCGATGCGAAACACGATCTCGGGGACGGCCCTCGTCCTCGCCCTGGGCGTCCTCGGCGCCTGCTCGAGCACGACGGTGAACAGCCGGCTCCTCCTTCCGCCGGGCGGCAGCGGGAGCTTCCGCTCGCCCTTCGGCGACTGCGACTTCGAGAACGAGGGGCCCGGTTCGGTCCGGGTCCGCGCCTACGACGCCACCGGCGGCGAACTCTACGACGAGATCCTCGAGGAGGATGACGACGACTCCGTCGAGGTCGACGGCGCGGCGCGCCTCGAGGTCGAGAACGTTTCCGGACTGGAAGCCGAGGTCACCTTCTCGTCGAGCTCGAACCGATGAGGGCGCTGCGACGACTCGGCATCGTGGCCGCCTTCGCCCTCCTCGGCGCCTGCGCCACCGGCGGCCCCGGCACCGCGCGCCTCGAGATCCTCCCCGGCGGCAAGGCCGTCCTCGGCGGCAGCGCGGGCCCCATGCGCATCGACAACCACGGCCCCGGCGCGGTCGAGGTCGTCGGGACCCGCGAGGGCGGCGACGTCTTCGCCGAGCTCCCCCTCGCCGCGCACGGCTACTGGGAGGGCGACTTCGACGGTCGCTCCCACATCGAGATCAAGAACACCTCGGAGTCCGTCGCCGCCCTCACGGTGACCGGCTTCGGCGACTGACCCCCGCGCGGCGCCCCTCCCGGGCGCCGCGACGACCCCCTCATCCGCTTCGAGGAGAATCGCATGCTCGCTCGCTCGCTCCCGTCCCGCTTGCTCGGCGTTCTCGCGCTGGCCCTCTGCCTGGGCGCGCCCGCCCTCGCGCAGGACGCCGACGGCACCGTCGACAAGGTCGCCTGGGCCGACGACGGCTCGGCCGTCTTCTTCACGAACGGCGGCAAGCGCTTCCGCGTCGATCTCGGCTCGCTCGAGAAGACGGAGATCGCCGACGACGACGGTCCCACCACGACGACGCGGCCGCTGCGCGGCTGGCGCGGCGAGGCGGCGCCCTCGGTCGGCAAGTACCGCCGCCCCTCGCGCGGACGCCAGGCGACCGAGATGCAGTCGCCCGACGGCAACTGGAAGGCGATCCACCGCGACTGGAACGTCGTCCTCGAGGGCAAGGACGGCGAGACGATCCCGGTCACCACCGACGGCAACGAGACCGTCCACTACGGCACCGCGAGCTGGGTCTACGGCGAGGAGCTCGACCAGATCACCGCGATGTGGTGGACGCCGGACTCGAAAAAGCTGCTCTTCTACAAGTTCGACGACGAAGGCGTCGTGCCCTTTTTCCTCGTCACGGGCTGGACGGACATCAACACGAAGCCCTACCCGGAGTTCTACCCCAAGGCCGGCGCGGTCAATCCCAAGGCCGAGCTCATGGTCTACGACCTCGAGACGAAGAAGACGGTGCGCGTCGACCTCGACGGCAGCTCCGACTCCTACACCTTCAACGTCCGCGCCGCCGGCGACGGGAAGACGATGCTCGTCAACTGGACGGATCGCCTCCAGCGCCACCTGATCGTCTACAAGATCAACCTCGAGACGGGCAAGCTCCGCGAGGTCGTCGAGGAGAAGCAGGACACCTGGCAGGAGAACAGCCCCGCGATGCGCTTCCTGCCGGACGGCGAGCGCTTCGTCTGGACGACCGAGCGCTCGGGCGCCGAGCACTACGAGCTCCGCAACCTCGGCGGCGACCTCCTGAACCCGATCACCTCGGGCGACTTCCAGTGCGAGGACATCGCGACGCTGGACGAGGAAGCGAACTTCGTCGGCTTCACCGCCTACAGCTGCGAGACGAACCCCTACTTCCTGCAGTTCCACGTCGTCGGGCTCGACGGGCAGAAGCAGCGCCGGGTCACGCGCCAGGATTTCCACCACTCGGGGTTCATCCTGTCGCCGAATCGCCGCTGGCTCGTCGCGCAGTTCGAGGCGCCGGACACCCCGCCGTCCACCGCGCTGTACTCGGTGACCGACCAGCGCATGGTCGTCATCGCGCAGGGTGAGGCCGAGGGCGCGCACCTCGCCGAGATGTTCTCCTTCCCCTGCAAGGGCGGCGACTTCGAGATCTTCGGCATGCTCTACAAGCCGGCGGACTTCGATCCGACGAAATCCTACCCGGTCATCAACGAGCTCTACGCCGGCCCCGGCAGCGTCGAGTTCCGCTGCAACTACGTCTCGCGTCCGGCGGGCGCGACGGCGCGGGGATACCTCGTCGTGAAGGTGATGAGCCGCGGCACCGGAATGCGGAAGAAGGACTTCCGCGCGGCGCAGTACTGCCACATGGGCGACGTCGACATCCAGGACCAGGCGGACGCCATCCGCTTCCTGCGCGACCGGCCCTACATCGACGGCAAGCGCGTCGGCATCGTCGGACACTCGTACGGCGGCTACATGGCGGCGATGGGCGTGCTCCGCCACCCGGACGTCTACGCGTGCGCGGTCAACCGCGCCGGCGTGACGGACTGGCGCAACTACGACACCATCTACACCGAGCGCTACATGTCGACGCCGCAGCTCTCGCCCGAGGGCTACGACCGCGGAAGCTGCATGAAGAAGGAGTACGTCGAGGCCTACAAGAAGGCGGGCGCGCAGATGCTCATCATGCACGGGATGGTCGATGACAACGTCCACCCGAACAACGCGTTCCAGCTCATCGCGGCGCTCGACAAGGCGGATGCGCGGTACGAGAGCCGGTTCTTCCCGACGGCCGGGCACGGGCTGACGCGGCAGTTGATGGATTCGCAGCTCGAGTTCTTCGAGCGGGTGCTGAAGCCGGGGCGCTGAATCGCGGAGAAGCGGCTCGAGGCCTCGTGACGAGGGCCCCCCGTCGGCGGATGGGGGGCCCTCTTTCATTGGGGGATCAGGAGGAGGAAGAAGAAGGAGAAGAGGAAGAGGCTGCTGGTGATCCGACGGCGCTCGTACGGAGCCCGTCACCGGATGCGAACTCGGCGCGCGCGGCGCGGCCGAGTTCTCATCCGGTGACCGGCACCTTCCGAGCACCGCGCGCCGGGTGGCGAACGAAGGATGCACGTACGGTGCCAGTCACCCGTTGTGCATTTCCGTTCCACCGCGTCCGCTCTCGAAACCGGTTCGCCCGGAAATGCACAACGGGTGACTGGCACCGTACGTGCATCTCCGCTCCGTGCGAACCGACATCCGTGCGCCGACGCAGCGCCTGCGTCGGGAGGAGGCGCGCGGCGCGCCAGGCCGGGATGACGCCGCCGAGGACGCCGAGGATCACGGCGCCGATGAGCGCGGCCAGGAGGACGCCGGGGCCGACGCGGAAGGCGAAGGACACCTCGGTGAAGGTCTGGAAGTTCGTCGTGCCGGTCTGCATGCCGTCGAAGGGAAGCACGGCGATCGCGCCGATGATCCCGCCGAAGACACCGACGATCAGCGCCTCGATCAGGAAGGCGAGGAAGATGGCGAAGCGGCCGAAGCCCAGCGAGAGGAAGATGCCCACCTCGCGGTTCCGCGAGCCGATCGAGGCCAGCATCGTCGTCGTCGCGCCGAGGACCGCCGCCACGCCCATGATCGTGCTGATGAGCACGGCGAGGAAGGCGAGCGTGAAGCCCACCACCCCCTTCTGGGAGTTCAGGTAGTCGCGCTCGGTGAGGACCTTCGCGGGCGAGCGCTTGTCCTCCTCGAGCTCCTTCGCGAGCGCCTTGACGTCGGTGCCGGGCACGAGCTTCGCCACGATGCGCTGCCGCGCGCCGAGGTCGAGCGCGCGACCGATGCGGTCGACGTCGCCCCAGATCTCGGAGGCGTAGGGGCCGTCGTGCTCGAAGATGCCGACGACGCGGAACGGCGTCACGTTGACGAGGAGCGTGTCGCCGAGGGCGCAGTTCTGGATGCGCTCGGAGACCGAGCGGCCGACGATGATCTCGTCCGCGCCGAAGGTCAGCGACTGGCCGTCGACGATCCGGAAGAGATCGCCCTGGATCTTGATGCTCGCCTCCTCGACCCCGCGGATGGGGACGTTCGTCGAGCCGCCGCCGACGCGGTCGAGGTTCAGGGCGAGGTAGGTCTCGGCCGCGGCGAGCGGCTCGCCGCCCGCGTCGCGGGCGACCTCGGGCCGCTCCTTCTTGATGACCTCGACGACCTCGTCGCGGAGGCCGGACTCGCCCTCGCTCGTGGCGCCGGGGCGCATGTAGAGGGCGACGTCCTCCGAGCCGGACTCGGCGTAGATCTCGTCGAATCCCGCGCGCAGCGCGAGGATCCCGGCGAAGACGGCGACGGTGCAGCCGATGCCGATGGCGGCGAAGAGGCTCGAGCGCCAGCGGACGAAGGCCGAGCGGAGCGGATAGCGGATCGGGACGAGCGCCATGTCAGACCTCCGCTCGCAGGGCTTCGGCGGGATCGAGTCGCGCCGCGCGCAGGGCCGGAGCGATGCCCGCGAGGAGACCGATCAGGAGCGCCGCCGCGACGGCCATCACCGCGGTGTCGGTGCGCACGTCGTAGAAGGGCAGCGCGATGCCGGGCGTCGAGCCGAGCGTCTGCCGCATCGGCTGGACCGTCAGGTAGCCCAGGCCGAGGCCGAGGAGGCCGCCCGTCAGCGAGAGCAGCAGCGACTCGCCCAGGTAGACGAGGCCGCAGGTGCGGTTCGAGAAGCCGAGCGCCTTCATCACCCCGGTGTCGCGGATGCGCTCGGAGGACGAGATCAGCATCGCGTTGATGAGGGTCAGGGCGAGGGCGAAGAACACCGCCCCGCCGATCCAGCCGAGGAAGCTCGGGACGTTGCCGAGCATCGTGATGAAGCCGGCCTGGAAGGCGGCCTCGGTCTGGGTGCGCGTGCGCTGCGGGCCGCCCGCGAAGAGCGCGTCGATCGCGTCCGACACCGCGACGGGATCGGCCTCGTCGCTCAGCTTCACGATGAAGACGCCGACGCCGCGCGGGCCCTCGGCCTTCTCCGACTCGAGCATCTCGTCGAGGTAGTCGAAGTGGAAGTACATCGTGCCCGCGTCGAAGTTCGCGCGCTCGGAGCGGTAGATGCCGCGAACGTCGAACTCCCAGGCGCCTTCCTTGGTGAAGATCGTGCCGAGGATCGGGACGCGATCTCCGATCTTCCAGCCGAATCGCTCGGCGAGGGTCTCGCCGATGATGCAGCCGCGGCGATCCGCCTTGAAGGCGGCGGCCTGGTCCGCGGGGATCTGGCACTCGTCGTACTGCGCGAGCATCGTCTCCGGGTCGACCGCGAACTGCGCGAAGAAGTTCTGGGGCTCCTTGTAGACCCCGCCGAACCACTGGAAGCGGCAGACGGACTCGACGCCCTCGATGCCCTCGATCTTCGGCTGGTAGCTCGCCGGGAGGTTCACGAAGAGGCTCACCGCGCTCTGCGTGACGATCCGGTTCGTGGCGACCGACTTCACCGAGTCATCCAGCGTCGTGAGGACCGAGCGCAGGAAGACCAGGAGGAACATCGCGACGAGAGCGGCCCCGAGCGTCAGGAGCGAGCGCACCGGATGCCGCATGACGTTGCGGCGGATCAGGCGGAAGAGGCTCACGTCGCGCTCCTCTCGACGAAGATGCCCTTCTCGAGGTAGAGCGTCTGGCGCGCGAAGGCGGCCGCGGCCGGGTCGTGCGTCACCATCAGGACCGTCTTGCCGAGGTCCTTCGAGAGCCGGGCGAGCAGCTCGAGCACCGCGTCCGCGCTCTGGCGGTCGAGATCTCCCGTCGGCTCGTCGGCGAGGATGACGTCGGGATCGGTGGCGATCGCGCGGGCGATCGCGACGCGCTGCTCCTGCCCGCCCGACAGCGCGCTCGGCCGGTGCTTCGCGCGGTCGGCGAGGCCGACGATCTCGAGGGCGTAGTCGGCCTGCTCCGAGCGCTGCTTCGCGTTGAGCGGCTGGAGCAAGAGCGGCAGCTCGACGTTCTCCTTGGCGGTCAGCACCGGGATGAGGTTGAAGGCCTGGAAGATGAAGCCCACGTGGCGCGAGCGCCAGGCCGAAAGCGCGTCGCCGCGCAGCGAGGTGACGTCGGTGTCGCCGACGCGGACGCGGCCCGAGTCGGCGCGGTCGAGGCCGCCGACCACGTTCAGGAGGGTCGACTTGCCCGAACCCGAGGGCCCCATCAGCGCGACGAAGTCGCCGGCGGCGAACTTCAGGTCGAGCCCCTCGAAGACATCCACCGTTTCGGCGCCGCGGGAGTAGGACTTCCGCAGGCCCTCGATGACGATCTCCGGACTGATCTTCGTGCTCATCGTCCCTTCTCCATCGCCTTCTCGATCGGATCGCCGTCCGCGAGTCCGGGGGGCGGCGCGAGCAGGATCCGATCACCCGCGGCCAGCCCCTTCTTGATCACCGCGAGCCCGTCGCGCTCGCCTTCTTGTTCCACCGCGACCTTCGCCACGCGGTCGCCCTCGACGCGGAAGACGAAGGCGCCGTCGGGCCCCTTGCGCAGCGTCGACTGCGGCAAGAGCACCGCGTCGCGCAGCGCCGCGTCGACCTCGGCGCGCTCGTGGAAGACGACGCGCGCGCCCATGTCGGGCCGGAGGACCTCGGGTCGTTCCTCGAAGACCACGCGGATCTCGATGCTGCCCTTCTGGCGGTCGGCCTTGGGCCAGATCTGACGCACGCGCGCCGCCCAGCCGTCGCGCGGCGAGGCGTCGAGGTAGACGGAGGCGCTCATGCCCTCGGCGATGTTGCCGATGCGCTTCTCGGGGAGCTCGATCTGCACCTCGAGGGTCGCGAGGTCGACGAGCGTCGCCACGCTGCCGCGCGAGTTCCCGCCCGCGCCGGTGGCGGCGACGACCTCCCCCTCCTCGGCGTTCTTCTCGACGATGACGCCGGCGAAGGGCGCCCGGACGTAGGTCTTGTCGAGGAGGATCTCGGAGCTCTCGATCTGCGCCTTCGCCTCGGCCACGGCCGCGCGGAGCGGCAGCACCGCCGCCTCGCGGCTGGCGAGCTGGGCCTGGGCGCGGGCGACCTCGCTCGCGGACGCCGCGAGCTCGGCGACCGAGGTCTCGACGACCTTGCGCAGGCGCTGCGCCTCGCTGGCGGCGCGGTCGTACTCGGACTCGGAGATGACGCCGGCCTCGAAGTTGCCGCGCTGGCGGGCGGCCTCGCGCTCGGCCTCGCCGGCGTCGGTCTCGGCCGAGGCCTGGCGGCGTCGCGCCACCTCGACCTGCGACTCCGCCGTCGCGAGGCCGCGTCGCTCCGCGGCGACGTCGGCCTCGGCCGAGACGACGCGCGCCTCGGCGGTGGCGAGGGCGCGACGCGCGGCGGCGAGGGCGTTCTCGTAGTCGTCGTACTGGATGCGCGCGATCACCTCGCCCGCCTCGACCACGCTGCCCTCCTCCACCGAGAGCTCGACGAGACGCCCGGCGAGCACGGTCGAGAGGGCGGCCCGGCGGCGGGCGACGACGTAGCCGTTGCCGGAGACGTCGCCGGCCGGGTCGAGCAGCGCGCGCGCCGCGACCGTCTTCGGGCCGGCGGCGGCCGGCGCGTCGCCGGCGGAGCGGCGCTCGAGCCAGGGCCGCCCGTAGGTCCAGCCGGCCCAGCCGATCGCGGCGAGGACGAGCAGGATCACGAGGCGCCCGAACCAGCGGCCGCCGCCCGGACGGGGGGCGCTGCGGTCGATGCGGAGCCGGGCGAGGTCGGGCTTCGGGGGGATCGCGTCGGACATGGTCGGATTCTATTGACTGCGGCGCGGGATGCACGGGAACCGGGGCCTCGGGGCGAGAGAACCTCTCGGGGGAGCCATTCCGAGGACGCGGGCGAATCTCCTTGCGAGGGGGAACGCCGGGCCCGAGAATCCCGCCGCGCGAGGCCGAGGGGCGCGGACATCCCCGAGCCGGACGCACCCCCCGGGGGAGTCGTCGCTGACATGGTGGCGATGATCGGTGCGAACGCGTCTCCGGCCGTGATGGCGGAGGAGCTCGCGGAGCGCGGATTCGTGGCGGTGGAGGGCTTCGCCCCTCCCGATCTGGTGCGACGCCTCGCGGCGGAGTCGGATCGTCTGCTCGCGGCCGGCCTCCTGCGGCCGGCGAAGGTCGGCAAGGGCGAGCAGCGTCGCCTCGATCGCCGCGTGCGGGGCGACCTCATCCGGTGGTTCGACCCCGCCGAGCCGTCGCCGCCCCAGCTCGAGCTGCTCGAACGCGTCGAGCAGCTCCGGCTCGCGTTGAACCAGCGGCTCTTCCTCGGCCTCTTCGACTTCGAGGCCTGTCACGCCCGCTACCCCGTCGCGAGCTTCTACCGCCGTCACCGCGACCGCTTCGCGAGGTCGGGCCGCCGGATCATGACGCTGGTGACCTACCTCAACGCCGACTGGCGGGAGGGCGACGGGGGCGAGCTCCGGATCCACCTCCCCGAGGGCGGCACCTTCGACATCGCCCCTCGGGGCGGTCGGGCCGTCCTCTTCTTCTCGGACCGCTTCCCGCACGAGGTCCTCCCCACCCGCCGGGAGCGGCTCGGTATCGCCGGGTGGTTCCGCGGGCGGCCCTGAAGGTCGCGAGGCACCTCGCCTTCGGGAGCGACCGGCGGGACCGGAGCCGGATCGTCTTCCGGCCGACCGGCCGTCTTCGTCGAGCAAGCGCTCGGCCCGACCGATCCGCTCGGGGCTCCTTTCGGGCGGTCTCCGACCGCCGCGGGGTTCGGGGGCGAGCGATCAACGACCGGACTCGGAAGGCACGGGCGTGAAAAGCGCGTGAAGCGCGGCTTGCGGGCTTGCCCCTCATATTCGGTTCTTGCCATATGAAGGCATGCCCGAGCTCGCCCCCGACCTCGCCCTGAAGGCTCTCGCCGACCGACAGCGCCTGCGCCTCACGCACGCGCTCCTCGGCGGCGAGCTCTGCGTCGGTGATCTCGTCACGCTGGTCGAGGCCCCCCAGCCCACCGTCTCCCGCAATCTCGCGATCCTGCGTCGCGCGGGCTGGATCGAGGTCCGGCGCGCGGGCGCCTTCGCCTTCTACCGGCTCGCGCCGGCCGGCGACGGCTTCCGCGACGGGGTGCTCGAGGGGCTCGCGCGGGCGGCGCGCGGCGACCGCGAGCTGGCGCGCGACCGCAAGCGGGCCGAGCGGATGCGGGCGGGGGGCGGCTGCTGTCCCGGGGCGGCGAAGGCGCCGGGCAACGGAACGGAGGGGTGACGATGAGCGTGCGCGTGGGGATCAACGGCTTCGGCCGCATGGGGCGGCTCGCGGCGAGACTCCTCGAGGACCGCCTGGACCTCGAGCTGGTCGCGGTGAACGAGACGGGCGCCGACGCCGCCGTGATGGCGACGCTGCTCGAGTTCGACAGCATCCAGGGGCGCTGGAACCGGAGTTGCCGCGGCGAGGGTGACCGCATCCTCGTCGGCGAGCGCGAGGTCGCCTTCGGGAACGCGCCGACTCCGGCGGAGATCGACTGGGCCGCGCACGAGGTCGAGCTCGTCTTCGAATGCACCGGCCGCTTCCGTCGCTCCGAGCTCCTCCGCCCCCACCTCGAGCGCGGCGCGCGGCGCGTCGTCGTCTCGGCGCCGGTGAAGGACGGGCCGCCGAACATCGTCGTGGGCGTGAACCACGGCGCTTTCGACCTCGCCGCGCACCCGGTCCTCACCGCGGCGTCCTGCACGACGAACTGCCTCGCACCGGTCGTCCAGGTCATGCACGCCGGGATCGGCATCCGGCGCGGCCTCGTGACGACGATCCACGACCCCACCAACACGCAGTCGGTGGTCGACGCGCCGCACGCGGACCCGCGCCGGGCGCGAGCGTCCCAGCTCAATCTCGTGCCGACGAGCACGAACTCGGCGACGGCGGTGACGATGATCCTGCCCGAGCTCGCGGGAAAGCTCGACAGCGTCGCGGTGCGGGCGCCGGTCCTCAACGCCTCGCTGACGGACTGCGTCCTGCAGATGGCGCGCGACACGACGGTCGAGGAGGTCAACGCGCTCTTCGCGGCCGCGGCCGCGGTGGGGCCGCTCGTCGGCATCCTCGGGATCGAGACGCGGCCGCTCGTGAGCTCCGATTTCCGCGGGGATCCGCGCAGCGCGATCGTCGACGCCCTCTCGACCCGCGTCACCGACGGCAGCCTCGTGAAGGTGCTCGCCTGGTACGACAACGAGTGGGGCTACGTGAACCGCATGGTCGAGCTCGCGGCGATGGCCTCCGCCGCCGATCGCCGATGAGCGCGCGCCGCGACTACGCGCTGGTGACGCAGGCCTACTGGGCCTTCACGATCACCGACGGCGCGTTGCGCATGATGGTGCTCCTGCACCTTCACGCGCTCGGCCGGGGCGCGCTCGAGATCGCGGCGATCTTCCTCCTCTACGAGCTCTGCGGCGTCGTGACGAACCTCGTCGGCGGCGCGGCGGGCCAGCGCTACGGGTTGCGCTCGATCCTCTTCGGCGGGCTCGCCCTGCAGATGGCGGCGCTCGGCCTCCTGCTCGGACAGGCGACGGCGCTCTCGATCCCGGTCATCGTCCTCGCCCAGGGGCTCTCGGGCGTCGCGAAGGATCTCACGAAGACGAGCGCGAAGAGCTGGGTGAAGCGCCTCGTCGCCGAGGACGATCGGCGCGGCCTCATGCGCTGGGTCGCCTGGCTCACGGGTTCGAAGAACGCGCTGAAGGGCGCGGGCTTCTTCCTCGGCGGCATCGCGCTCCAGGCCCTGGACTTCGGCGGCGCGCTCATCGCGATGATGGCGCTCCTCGGCGTCTCGCTCCTGCTCGCGGCGGCGCTGCTGCCGCGGGGAAGCGGGGCGCCCTCGCCGTCGAAGGCGAGGGCGGCTTCGCCGGACGCCTCGCGTGCGGACGCTTCGTCGGACGCTTCGTCGGACGTTTCGCCCGACGCTTCGTCGGATGCTTCGTCGCATGCTTCGTCGCATGCTTCGTCGGATGCTTCGTCGGATGCTTCGTCGGATGCTTCGCCGGATGCTTCGCCGGATGCTTCGCCGGATGCTTCGCCGGATGCTTCGTCGGATGCTCCGTCGGATGCTCCGTCGGATGCTCCGTCGGATGCTTCGTCGGCAAAGGCGAGCGAGAAGTCGAAGGCGACATCACCAGCGCGGCGCCGCCTTCTCTCTCCCGACCCGCGTCTCAACCGCCTCGCCGCGGCGCGGCTCTTCCTCTTCGCCTCGCGCGACGCCTGGTTCGCGGTCGGTCTGCCGCTCTTCCTCGCCGCTGCGCTCGACTGGGGCTTCGGCGCCGTCGGCGCCTTTCTCGCGGTCTGGGTCATCGGCTACGGCGCAATCCAGGCCGCGGCGCCGGCCTTCGTCGGGACCGACTCCGGCGGCGCCCCGGGCGCGCGTCTCCTGACGGCCTGGACCTTCACGCTCGTTCTTCCGCTCGCGGGGCTCGTCGCCGGGCTCGTCTACGCCTTGCCCGCCGGCCCCCTGCTCGTGGCCGGCCTCGCCCTCTTCGCGATCGTCTTCGCCGCCAACAGCGCCATCCACAGCTTCCTCGTGGTCGCCTACGCCGAGGCCGACAAGGTCGCGCTGCGGGTGGGGTTCTACTACGCGGCGAATGCCGCGGGTCGCCTGCTCGGCACGCTCGTCTCGGGGCTCGCCTACCAGCTCGCCGGAAACGCCCGGGAGGGGCTGATCGCCTGCCTCGGCGCCTCGCTGGCCCTCGTCGTGGTCTCGGGTCTCGTCGCCCGCCGCACCGAACGCACCGCCGGGCTTCACGCCGTCGACGCCTGAGCCTCGCCCGGTCCACCTGTACGAGAAGCGGACGCCGGCCGTCCTCGACGAGATTTCCAGGTCGGCGCCGACCGGACGCGACCCGTCCGACAAGCTCTCCCCCCGTCGCGACTTAGCAGTCCTTGCGCGGCGCTCGAGAGGGGTTTCCTCCACGGTTTCTCCACAACGAAACCGTGCCGCCCCGCCCCCTCTCCGCGGATGTGAATAAAAGGGGTCAGACCCCCTTTATTCACAAATGCCCCAAAAGTGAATAAATGGGGTCTGACCCAATTTATTCATCGAGCGTGAAGTCGAGGGTCGTCTCGGAGCCGGAGCGGATCACGGCCTCGAGCGTCGCGGAGTGACCGTTCGCTTCGACCTGGACCCGATGGGTCCCGACGGGAACCGCGGGCAGGCGGTAGCGGCCGTCCGACGCCGGTTTCGCGGGCGCGTCGCCGACCGCGACGGAGACCGCGTCCTCGTCGCCGAGACTGAGGCGGATCGCCCCCATCACGGGACGCCCGGAATCCGGCCCGACCGTGACGCGCGCGCCCTGGGGACGGCCCTCCGCGTCGCGCACGACACCCGAGAGCGAGCCCGTCGCGACGCGGAAGTCGCGGATGAACTGACCCGTCTCGAGCTTCACGCGCTCGGTCGCGGCGTTCCAGACTCCCGGGAAGGAGAGGATGAGGTCGTAGTCCCCCGGCGCGAGGTCGTCGATCTCGTAGCGCCCGTCGGCCGCGACGGGACTGCTCGGGTCGGGGGCGCCGCCGAACGCGAAGGACATGCGATCGGTCTCGTCCTTCTCCTTCACCTTGACCGCGCGCACCTCGGTTCCGGCCGGGATCGGACCGGTGATGCGCACGGTGCCGGCGACCGAGGGACGCTCGGTGAGGACGAGCTCGATCTCGAGCTCGCGGTCGGCCGTGATCGTCAGCGGCCGGCCGGTGACCTCGGCGACCTCCTCCGGTCCGCTGAAGAAGACGAAGCCCGTCTTCTTGGGGCGGGCCTTCGTTCGCCGCGCCTCGATCTTGTAGCGGCCCGGCGGCACCGCTCGATAGGCGAAACGTCCGTCGAGATCGGTGAGGACCTCGCGGTCGCCGGCCCGCGGCGCCCCCGCTTCCTCCGGGTCGTGCTTGAGGATGACGATGCCGCCGATGATCGGTTCGTCGAGCGCATCCACGACGCGGCCCACGAGATCACCACCCACGCCCAGCGTGAGGACGATGTCCTCCACGGGTTCCGTTCCGAGCTCGAACTCGGAGCCGGCCGAGGCCAGGGCGCCGGAGAGGGTCGCGATGAGTGACTGCATGCCCGGTCCGGCGTCCTCGAAGGCGAACCGCCCCTCGGCATCGGCGATCACGTCCACGCCGACTTCCAGCTCGCCGGGCGTCTTCTGCCGCCGCTGGACCTTCGCGCCGGCGCCCGGGCTCCCGTCCGTGCGGACGACGCGGCCCGCCAGGCGAACGGCGGGCTGGAGCGTCAGATCGCGCCGTCTCACCTCGCCCGGCCCGAGCCTGTCGATCTGCAGGCGGCGCGTCGCGTAGCCGGGCGCGTGAACCTTCATCGTGACGTCGGCGCGCGGCAGATCGACGAGCGCGAAGACGCCGGGTTCGTCCTCGATGCCCATGATCTCGGCCGCCTCCGCGCCGCGCAGGAGTCGGACGGTCGGTCCGGCCTCGATCGCGAGTCCCTCGATGGCGGCTCCCTCGACGTCACGGGCGTAGCCCCCGACGACGCTCGCGCGACGGAGCGTGATCTCGACCGAGTACTCGACGGCTCCGATCGTCGTACGCGCCGTCCTCCAACCGGGCTTGGACGCGCGGAGCAGGACGGTCCCCTTCTTCAGGCCGGCGATCGAGAAGCGCCCCTCCGAGTCGGTCTCCGCGTCGGCCGGCCCCGCCTGGGCGGCGAGGGCCTCGTCGAAGAGGACTCTGAGGTCGCCTCCCGTGGCCCGCCGGACCTGGACGCCGGCGACCGGAACGCCGGAATCGTCGCGGACGATCCCGTTCAGGGTCCGACCGGCCTCCAGCACGACGTCGACGCCGCGGCGGATCTCGCCGGCCGCGAGCAGCGGTTCCACTCGACGGACGGCCGGCCGCTCCTCGTTCTCGGCCTCGACCGTCAGCTCACCGTGGCCGAGGCCCGACACGCGGTAGCGTCCGTCCTCGTCCGTTTGCGTCTCGCGCACATCCTCGCTGAGCGCGGGATCTCCCGCTCCGACGATCGTGAATCCGCCGGCGCTCGCATCGGCGGGTACGACGTCCACCCGGACCGTCGCCCCCGCGACCGCGACGCCGCGGTCGTCCGTCACGCGTCCTTCAACGGAGGCTCCTCGGTGCGCGACGATGTCACCGAGGTCGACGTCGCGGATCGCCCGGAGGGCGAACTCCCGTTCGACATCCATGTGCTGCGGCGAGCGCAGACGGAGACGCAGCTCGAAGCGGTGCGCGACGCGGGCGAAGCGGAAGCGCCCCGTCGCGTCGGTCGTGGTCTCGAGGGAAGATGGGGTCTTCTCGCCGCGGATCGCGTCGCCGCGCAGATCGTGGAAGCTGACGCGCACCGAGGCGCCGGAAACCGGAGCTCCCGCGTCGTCCACCATCCGCCCGCCGAGACTCGCCGCCGGACCGTCGTCGCGCGCGTCCGCGTCGTCCCCCTCGGGGAGTGCCTCCGCCCCCGGATCGCCGGAATCCTGCCCCTTCGCCTTCGCGCTCTCCTCGAGCGCCGCGCGGCGCGCACCCGATGCCTCGTTCGCATCGGATTCGGCGCTGACCTCCGACCCGGTGAAGCTCGACTCTCCGCCGCGCTGCAACCAGGCGTAGAGACCTCCGAGGACGGCGAGGGCCAGCACGAGGGCCAGGATGAGCGATCTCGACATGACGGTCTCTCCCTTCGGCAATCCGGAGCCTACTCCGTCCGGGGACGACGGTGAACGCCGCCGGCTCGCGGATTCGGAGCGGTTTCCGGCACCGGGTGGAGAGTCGCGGCCGGCCTCGGTGAATAAATGGGGTCTGACCCCTTTTATTCACCGAGGCTGACGCGGCAGCGGTCGCCGTCGAGGGATTCGAATCGGAAACGAAGCGGGAGGAAGCGCTCGATCACCTCGGCGTTCGTGCGAGCGTGGAGGCTCGGCCGCGAGCAGACGAAGCTGCCGCCGCCGGCCAGCGCCATCGGGAGGAGGAGCTGATCGGCGAGGAACTCCCCGACCGGAACCTCGCTCTCGATGAAGGCGGCCATCTCCCGAGCCGCCCCACGCGCCACGTCCTCGGCGCTGAGGCCGCGCTCGCCGAAGGAAGTCACCTGCTCTCGCGCCGCACCGTCCGAGACCTCGAGGATCACGACGTTGCCCGGCCCGGCCGAGTCCTCCACCGGACACCTCTCGATCTCGTGCGGACGCCAGCCGAGCTCGCGCTGGAGCACCTCTTCCTCGCGCCGCCCGACGTGGTCGCGGAGCTTCGCGACGAGGACCCGGGCGCGCCGCTCGACGATCGGCCCCACGACCTCGCGCCGGATCGGTCGGAGGTCCTCGCCGGGCTCGACCTCGAAGACGACGCGGCCCCCGCCGGCCGGAAAGAACCCGGGGCGCTCGAGGCGCGCCTCGATGCGCGCCCCCGCCTCCCGGAGGACGGGAAGCACGACGCGAGCGAGATAGTCGAAGGTCGGTGCGAGCGGGTTGTGCGTTCCTCCCTCGACGACGAGCGTCACCGGCTCGCGGGCCGCGAGGAGCGCCGGCAGCACGCACTGGAAGACCAGGATCGTGCTGCCGGCCCCGCCGATGGCGAACTCGTGCCGCCCGCCGAGGAGCGCCTGGGGGCGGAACTCGAGCCGGGTCGCGCCGAGTTCGGCGCCGATCACCTCCGCCGCGCCCAGCGCCTGGGCCGCGCGCACGCAGGTGAGGTGCTGTCGCAGGAGGCCCGGCTTGCGCCGGCCCGCCCGGATGCGCTCGATGACGAGAGGACGACCGGTGACGAGCGAGAGCCCGAGCGAGGTCCGCAGGACCTGCCCTCCTCCCTCGCCGCGCGACCCGTCGATCCGGACGATCTCGCTCACCGCTCCTTCCTCCCGGTCCGGCGGGAAGGGAGGGGAGCAAGACCCCCGCCCATCCCGCGCCTCTCCTCGACGGCGCCCCTCCGGCGCCGTCGGCTCGTCGTCTTGAATAAATTGGGTCAGACCCCATTTATTCACTTTCGGGCCCTTCATGAATAAATGGGGTCTGACCCCTTCTATTCAGGCGCGGGCCGCGCGGGGGATCAGCCCTTCACGCAGACGACCTGCTTGAGCGTGTGGACGATGTCCACGAGGTCGGACTGCGCGGCCATGACGGCGTCGATCGGCTTGTAGGCCGCGGGCGTCTCGTCGAGCACGCCCTGATCCTTCCGGCACTCGACGCCGGCCGTGGCCTCGGCGTGCTGCTCGAGCGTGAAGGCCTTCTTCGCCTTCGTCCGCGACATGAGCCGTCCCGCGCCGTGGCTGCAGGAATGGAAGCTCTCGGCGTTCCCCTTCCCGCGCACGATGAACGACTTCGCCCCCATGCTGCCCGGGATGATCCCGAGCTCGCCCTCGCCCGCGCGCACCGCGCCCTTGCGGGTCACGAAGAGCTCGCGGCCGAAGTGGACCTCCCGCGCCACGTAGTTGTGGTGGCAGTTCACGGCCTCCTCCCGGGTCTGGAAGGGCGGCAGCGCCGGGTGACGATGGAGCGCGCCGAGGACGGCGGCCATCATCAGGTCCCGGTTGGTCCGCGCGTAGTCCTGGGCCCACTCCACCGCGAAGACGTAGTCCTCGAAGTGCTCGGTGCCCTCCTCGAGGTAGCCGAGGTCGCGGTCGGGGAGCCGACGGTTGAGCCGGAGCATCTCGTCGCGCGCGAGCGCGATGAAGTACTGACCGATCCGGTTGCCGATCCCGCGCGATCCGGAGTGGAGCATCACCCAGACGCTCCCCTCCTCGTCGAGACAGATCTCGATGAAGTGGTTCCCGCCTCCGAGCGTCCCGAGCTGATGGCTCGGCGTCCCGCCCTTGATCTTCTCGTGCCGCGCGACGATCCGCTTCCAGCCGGCCTCCATCCGGGACCAGGCCGCGAGACTTGCCTTCGGCGCCGAGCCGAAGCTCCCCCGGTCGCGCTTGCCGCGGCCGAAGCTGGCGCCGTGCGGGACGGCCCGCTCGATGTCGCTGCGGATCGCGGCGAGGTCGTCGGGGAGATCCTCCGCCCGGAGCGTCGTCCGGGTGGCGATCATCCCGCAACCGATGTCGACGCCGACCGCGGAGGGGATCACCGCCTTCACGGTGGGGATCACGCTCCCGACGGTCGCCCCGTAGCCGAGGTGGACGTCGGGCATCACCGCGATCCAGTCGCCGACGACGGGGAGGCTCGCCACGTTCCGGAGCTGCTGGGCGGCCTCGTCCTCGAGGCTCACGCCGTCGATCCAGGCCTTGATGGGGACTCCGCCCCAGGAGTCGATCTCGAGGTAGCGCTTGGTCGTCATGACTCGTCCTCGCTCGGTCCGGCGCCACCGCCTTGGTCGCGCTTCGGGAGGCCCCCATCGCGCACCGCGTGCCGAACGCGGGCCTCTCCCGCGACTTGAGACCACAAGATTATACCCACAAGGGATTTGCGACCGGAGAATTCCCTCGGAGCCGCCGAGAGGCCCGACGTGACGGACCGAGATTGCGATCCCAACGTCTCGTGATTTATCCTCTCGTCTATGCGCAAGACCGTCGTGATCGGCCTCCTCGGCCCCCACAAGGACGCCCCCACCCGGGGCCGCGATCGCTGGGACTCCTGGCGACCGAGCGTCTCCGTCTGCCAGCAGGAGGACCTCGTCGTCCACCGCTTCGTGCTCCTGCGGGAGCGCCGCTACGAGAAGCTGGCGCGTCAGGTCGCCGAAGACATCGTCACCGCCTCGCCCGAGACCAAGGTCGTCGACCACGAGATCGCCTTCGCGGACGCCTGGGACTTCGAGTCCGTCTTCGAGACCCTCCTGGGCTTCGCGCGCGACCACCCCTTCGACCCCGAGAACGAGGACTACCTCGTCCACATCACGACGGGCACGCACGTCGCCCAGATCTGCCTCTTCCTCCTCACCGAGAGCCGCCACCTGCCGGCCCGGCTCCTCCAGAGCTCGCCCGGCGACACGCGCGCCACCCACGCGCGCGGCCGCGTCGCGATCATCGACCTCGACCTCAAGCGCTACGACCAGCTCGCGTCCCGCTTCGAGGCCGAACACCGCGAGGCCCAGGATCTCCTGAAGTCCGGCATCGGCACGCGGAACGAGGCCTTCAACCGCCAGGTCCGCGAGATCGAGGAGGTGGCGGTGGCCTCCCGCGCCCCGATCCTCCTGACCGGCCCCACCGGCGCCGGGAAATCGCAGCTCGCGCGGCGGATCCACGACCTGCGCGCGCGCCGGCACCGACTCTCGGGCCCCTTCGTCGAGGTCAACTGCGCCACGCTCCGTGGCGACGGCGCGATGTCCGCGCTCTTCGGGCACCGCCGGGGCGCCTTCACCGGCGCCGAGAGCGACCGCGAGGGCCTCCTGCGGAGCGCGGACGGCGGCCTCCTCTTCCTCGACGAGATCGGAGAGCTCGGGGGCGACGAGCAGGCGATGCTCCTGCGCGCGCTCGAGGAGCGTCGCTTCCTCCCGCTCGGCGCCGACCGCGAGGTCTCGAGCGACTTCCAGCTCATCGCCGGCACGCACCGCGACCTCCACGCCGCCGCGCGCGCGGGGCGCTTCCGCGAGGACCTCCTCGCGCGCATCGACCTCTGGACCTTCCGCCTCCCCGGCCTCGCCGAGCGCCGCGAGGACATCGAACCCAACCTCGACTACGAGCTCGAGCTCTTCGCGCGGCGCGAGGGGCGGCGCGTGCGCTTCAATCGCGAGGCTCGCGAGCGCTACCTCGCCTTCGCCGTCTCGCCCGGGGCGACCTGGCGGGGCAACTTCCGCGATCTCAACGCGAGCGTCACCCGACTCGCCACGCTCTCGCCTTCCGGCCGCATCACGGTGGAGGCGGTCGAGCACGAGCTCGGACGCCTGCGCCGCTCCTGGGGCGCCGGCGACGGCGACGGCGCGGACGGCTCGGACCCGCTCCGGCGCCTCCTCGGCGAGGAAGCCTGGGCGGAACTCGACCGCTTCGATCGCGTCCAGCTCGCCGACGTCGTCTCCGTCTGCCGTCGCTCCGCCTCGCTCTCCGCCGCCGGCCGCGAGCTCTTCGCCGCCTCGCGCCGCCGCCGCACGAGCGCGAACGACGCCGACCGCCTGCGGAAGTACCTCGCCCGCCACAGCCTCGCCTTCGACGAGCTCCGCGCGGACGCCTGAGCGGCAAAATCGGTTGCCCCGTCACCGAGGAGGAAGCGGCCTGGTTCCTGGAGATGATCCGGCGGACCGCGACGCGCCTCGACGAGGCCGGTCTCGCGACGCTGAAGGCGGAGCACGACGCCTTCGCGGCGCCGCTGCGGCGGCGCTGATCGGTCCGGCTACGGCCCGGAAGATGCACGTACGGTGCCAGTCACCCGATGTGCATTTCCGGGCGAATCGGCTGCGCAAGCGAACGCAGTGGAACGGAAATGCACATCGGGTGACTGGCACCGTACGTGCATCCGGGCGAATCGGCTGCGCGAGCGAACGCGGTGGAACGGAAATGCACATCGGGTGACTGGCACCGTACGTGCATCCCGATCCCCGCGGAGCGTCAGAGCATCTGGATGACGTGCGCCTCGCTCGAGGCGAAGAAGCCGTTCTGGAAGCCGGGGCCCTGCAGGAAGGGATCGAGGACGACCCACTGCAGGAGGACCGACTGGCCGGAGAGGCCCGCGGGCACGGTGTAGCTCAGCGTGATGCCCTGCGGGCCGAGGCCGCCGAAGAGGAGCTGCTGCGTCCCGTCGTAGAGGAGCAGCGGGCTCGAGGCGGCGCCGAAGTCGAGGTGGATCTCGGGGAAGTTCGAATCGGGGCTCACCGGAACGGCGCCGGTCGGGAAGAGCTGGGCCGCGAGCGCCGCCGGAAGGCCGAGGAAGTCGTTCCCGAGCGGCGAGAGACCGACGACGAGCTGGTCGCCCGCCGAGGCCTGCTTCATGACGCTGGACGGCCCGGTGCCGATCGGATTGGCGGGCGTGACGAGGCCGACGGCGGTGCCCATGCGGATCCCTTCCTGCGTCCCGTGACGCAGAACGAAGGTGCCGGCGGGCACCCACGAGGCCGTGATGTTGAGGCACTCGTTCGAGAAGCCGAGCTGGGGGTAGGTCGTCGGCGTGTTGATGCCGCAGACCGAGCTGCTGAGGTAGGCGAAGCGGGTCTGACCGAGCGCGTTCCCGCCGGGATAGAAGTGACCGAGCGTCGGGAGCAGGTTCGGCGCCGCGACCTCCACCACGAGGCGACGCGAGGACAGCGGGACGATCGTCGCCACCGTCGACTCGCCGGTCAGGTCGGTCAGGTCGACCGTCACGATGGAGTTCTGCAGGAACGGCAGCGTGACGAGCGTGTCGGTCTTCAGGAGGAGGCCGCCGGGGTTGATCGGCGCGTTCACCGCTCCCCAGTTCGCGGGCGGGCTCAGGTCCTCCCAGATCCGCACGCGCATCGGGATCGACGCGGCCGTGCCGGGATCGGCGAGTCGCACCGAGAAGCTCACCCGGTGGATGTCGATCGCGACGCCGCTCGGGAAGCCGTGATCGCCGACGAGGTCGAAGCTCCGCCAGAAGCTGTTCGCGTAGGTTCCGGAGCCGCCGGCGGTGTCCTCGCAGACGACGCCGATCGTCGGGGAGATCGTGGTCGCGTTCGAGACCTGGGTGAGGACGCCGCCCTGCGCCCGACCGGAAGCGGCGAGGGCGAGCAGGAGGACGAGAGCGACCACGAAGCGCGCGGGGGATGCGACGAGGGACATGGAGGTCATCCGGGAGCCGGGTTGCGGGGGAGTCGGCCGCTTCGTGCGGCCCGACCCGGTTCTAAGCACTGGGCGTCCGCCCGGGAAGGAAACTCCGATCGCCGCCGCGCGAGCGACGGCGGGGACGGACTTTACGTGGACGCGCGCGACCGCGATCATGGGGTTCGACCCCAACCGGAGCCGCCGCCATGTCGAGAAACCTCGCCTTCATCCTCGTCCTCGCCTGCACCCTCGGCGCCTGCGCCAGCGACGATGCGGTCCCCGCCGAGGCAGGCTCACCGCGCTCCGCGGTGCCGGCCGGCATCAACGCGCGCTTCCTCGACCCCGACCTCGACGCGCGGGCCTGGGTGGATCGCTGGGAGGTCGAGAGCCGCGAGGTCTACGTCGCCCGGCGCCACATCGTCGCCGCCTGCGGGCTCCGGGAGGGCGATCGCATCGCCGACGTCGGCGCCGGCACCGGACTCTTCATGGAGCCATTCGCACGAGCGGTGGGCGACACGGGCCGCGTGCTCGAGGTCGAGATCGCCCCGCGCTTCGTCGATCACCTCCGCCGCCGCGCCCGGGAGGAGGGGCACGCGAAGGTCGAGATCGTGGCCTCCACCGAGACCTCGACCGAGCTCCCGCCGGACTCCGTCGAATGCGTATTCGTCTGCGACACCTACCACCACTTCGAGTACCACCGGGCGATGCTCGCCTCGATCCACTCGGCGCTGCGCCCCGGCGGCCGCCTCGTGATCGTCGACTTCGAGCGCATCCCCGGCGTCTCGCGGCCCTGGATCCTCGGACACGTCCGCTGCGGCAAGGACCAGGTGCGCCGCGAGGTCGAGGAGGCCGGCTTCGTCTTCGAGGACGAGCTCGAGGTCCCGCGATTCCACGAGAACTACCTCCTCCGCTTCCGCATCCCGGGCCAGAGCGAGCCCAGAGGGCTCTGAGCCCCGGATCTCCCCGCTCTCCGGCCCCGCCCGCGATTTGACTGGTCGCGAGGCGGCCCCCCTGCGTGTTGCCCCCCGAGCCCGCGCGACGCGGACTCGCGGAGGACGGCGCCGCGCCGCGCTCGCCCGGGAATCGAGCCCCTCCGCCGACGCGACCACCGGAAGGAGGAGAGTCCCATGTTCACCCGGAACTCGCACCGCGATCGACGATCGCTCCGCCGGCCCGCGCCGGCTCTCACGATCTGTGCCCTGATCGCCGTCTTCGCGCTGAGCGGCCCGCTCGCGGCCCAGAACGGCACCAAGCTCACGGACCCGCAGAAGGCCAAGCTGACCGCCCTCGTCGACGTGATGAAGGCGGCGTTGGGGACGCCCATCGTCGACGGCAAGAAGGGCTGCCTCGGCGCGACGCTGAAGGACCTGCTCGCCCAGGGCGATCCCGGAGGCTCGGTCTGCTACGAGAAGACGAAGGTCACGAAGGACGACGGGACGACCGAGGAGCACGAGACCACGCTCTGCGAGGCGCTCGACAACCTCAAGAAGCTGATCGCGAACGACCGCGTCCGACTCGCTGCACTGGGCGGCCGGACCGCCGGAGCCACGCGACCGAAGGCCGGCACCGACGGTGATCTCATCCTCGTCAACCAGCTCCTCTGGATGGGCGCCTACGGCAATCTCGGCGCCGCCGGCGGATTCAACAACGCGGCCTGGAAGATGGCGATGGCCTCGATGCTCATCAACGAGCTGACCCACGTCTACCAGAAGTTCGACGCGACCTGGGGCGTCCAGTGCGATGCCGAACGCGACTCCGACGTGATGTCGAAGAAGCTCGAGTGCCGGCTGCTCGACGCGCTGCAGTCGCCCGCGCCGGCCATCCACACGACGATCGCCGCGATGAACGCCGACGCCCAGGCGATCCCCGGATTCACGAAGCTCCTCTCCGACTGCTGGCCGGCCGGCGCGGCCGAGGCGGGCGAGATCGCCAAGGTCTTCCGGATGGTGAAGGCGATGAAGGCGGAGTCCTCGAAGCGCATCGCCGACGTCTTCGGCGTCGCGTTGCAGGCCGGAGCCACGCCCTCGGCGACGAGCTGGGGCGAGAAGTACTACGGCTCGCGGCCCGCGCGTCCGATCCGCTACGCGAGCGACGACGCGCTGCGCTCGACCACGAGCCTCTTCGACGAGAACGACGTCGACCACACCTTTGCGGTGCCGGGCGGCCTCATCACCCAGTCGTTCGTCTTCCTCGACGATCTCGACGAGGTCGTCCTCGTCTCCGCCACGCACGCCCCGACCGGCCGCATGCTCCACTTCCGGCGCGACGGCGACGGGGACGGCCTTCCCGAGGCGGCCGTCGTCGCCTCGATCCCCTTCGGCGCCGCCGGCACCCTCGACCCCGGCCTGGACGGCGTCTCGATCTCCGAGGGCCTGCCCGCCGCCTTCCGCCCCGCCGGCAGCCCGACGGGCCTGATGATCCACGACCACGCGAGCGGCGAGGTCTTCGGCCTGGCCCTCACCGCCACCGGCCTCCCCGCCGGCCCCGCGATCGCCCTGCTCCAGGATCCGCTCCTCGCGGCGGGCCCGAACTACCTCTACCTCAACGAGATCTTCGAGATCGCGCCCGGCCAGCTCCGCTTCGTCTACTCGGCCGCGACGCCGGCGATGCAGTTCGGATTCGCGCCCGGCGTCGCCCTCGAGGGCGCCGGCGCCTCGCCGCTCGGCTGGGCCGTCGCGCCCGCCCCCGGCATCGCCGGCGCCACGCTGGCGCAACTCGATCCGAACGCCGACGCCGCCGTGGCCCGCGCGACCGACCTCTGCACCGGCGCCCTCCTCGTGCACGGACGCCCCGGCGACCTGGCCACCGTGCGCCTCCTCGACGGCCCGGGCACGGTTCTCGGCTCGGCGCTCATCGGCCCCTCGGGCATGGCCCCCGTGTACGTCTTCCCCGCCCCGAACTGCCGCAACGCGGCCTTCCGGGTCGAGGCGGGCGGCGAGCACACCGACCACTTCGTGGCCTCCGCCGGCCGGACCGTGACCGGAGTGGCGATCCCGGACGAGAACGGCGACGGCCTCGGCGATCACCTCGCCCTCAGCCTCGACCCGCCGCGCCTGCATCTCTTGCTGGGCCTGCCCTCGACGAACGACGCCCGGCAGCACGCGGTCGAGCTCGTCCTCGAGGACGCCGACCCGGGCCACATCGGGACCTGGAACGCCGGGCAGCGCGAGCTGGAGAGCTACCGGACCGAGATCCTCGAGATGACGCTCCTCGCGGGCTCGAACCCGCCGCTGTACGCCCAGAGCCTCCACGATCTCGACGGCGACGGCACCGTGGCCGAGGGCGTCGTGATCGCCCGGCTGAGCGGCCAGACGCAGTTCCAGCTCCAGGTGCTCCAGAACGTCCCGGCCGCGCCGACGCCGATCTTCATGACCGGCCTGCCCCCGGCCTTCGTGCCCGACACCTACTGCATCAACGATCTCGAATCCGACGGCGATCTCGACGTCTGCGTCCGCTCGCTCGCGGGAGTCGACCTCTCGTTCGTGAACGACGGCAGCGGCAACTTCACCGCGGTCCTGGGCGCCCGCTTCCCCGGGAGCGGCGAGGACTTCCGCCAGGTCGTCTCGGTCAACGGCGACCTGGGCGTCTGCTCGGGCCTGGTCGAACCGGCCGGCGGCGACGTCGTGGGCGTGGACCTGATCTCGCCGCTGGGGACCTTCCTCTACGATCCCTACCTGATCGTCGGCCAGATCTACTCGCCCGGCTTCCCGCCCCCGGGCATCCCCTCGCTCGGCCTGACCATCAATCCCGGCGGCGTGCCCGCGCCCTTCCTCATCGTCGACGGGACCGCCTCGAACGGCCTCGGCGGACCCCAGGGGATCGTGCTTCCGGGCGGGAACCGCTTCGAGTTCCTCATCCCGCCGAGCGCCTCGGGAGTCAGCCTGATGATGCAGGCCCTCGTGATCGACCCGGCGGCGCAGAACGGCTTCTTCGCCGCCTCGGACGGCACCGAGGTCCGGTTCAAGTAGAGCGCAGGCTTCGTAGCCCCACGACGCGGCGGCGGGCCGGCCTTCCGGCCCGCCGCCGCCCCTTTCTCGTTCCCCCCAGGGGGGGCGAAAATTCCGCCTCCCCCCTCTCGATTCGCGGTCCGCTCCTCACATACTCCGGCGAATGCGGGAGGTGCGTCTCGACGCGGTCCGCGCCGGTCGCGGCGAGTGACCGCACGAGAACTTCCGGCCCTTGGAGAGCGCGCCGATGTCCCAGAAGGGAAGCGAGGATCGGATGGGCGGATTCGCCATCCACCGCCAGCCGGATGACACGACCTGCGGCCCGACCTGCCTCCACGCCGTCTACCGGCACTGGGGCCTGGACATCCCCTTGCCGCAGCTCATCCGCGAGATGCCCAAGGTCGAGGGCGGCGGCACGCTTGCCGTCCTTCTCGGAATCGACGCCCTCCGCCGCGGCTTCGAGGCGACGCTCTACACCTACAACCTCCGCCTCTTCGATCCGATCTGGTTCCAGGACGCCGACACGGACATCCGCGAACGGCTCGAGACCCAGATGAAGGCGAAGAAGGGCGAGAAGTTCCAGGTCGCCTCGAAGGCCTACATCGAGTTCCTCGATCTCGGCGGCCGGATCCAGTACGAGGATCTCTCGCCGCCCGTCCTCGTGCGTCACCTGGTTTCCGGACATCCCGTCCTGTGCGGGCTCTCGGCGACCTACCTCTACCGGAGCGTGCGCGAGCGCGTCCTCGATTGCGAGCCCGACGACGTCGCCGGCGAGCCGGTGGGACACTT
>JAWKSY010000025.1:0-49605 GCA_041402125.1 Planctomycetota bacterium | reverse complement strand
GAGGCCTTCCGGCTCGACGTCGCGCGCTGCCTCGGTTGCGAGATCTGCGTCGCGATCTGTCCCGCACTGGCCCTCGCGACCGCGCGCCTTCCGGACGCCGCGGACGCGCGCGGCGAGCTCGTCCTCGACCTCCTCGGCCCCGAGAGGAGGACGGAGCCATGACGGCGGTCGGATTCGTCTTCGCCGTCGTGACGCTCGCCGGCGTCGGGGCCGCCATCGCGCGCCGCAATCCCCTGCGCGCCGCGCTCGGCATCGCGGTCGCCGGTCTCGGGGCGGGCGGCCTCGTCTTCACCGCGTCCGGCGGGCTGCTCGGGGCGGCGCTGGTCCTCATCGCCGCCCTCGTCGGAGCCCTGCTGGCCGTCGCCTACGTCGGCTTCCAGAACCCGCCCCACGCGGCGCTCGAACGGGAGCGTCCGTCGCGACCCGGCCTCGTCCTCGCCGTCTTCATCTTCGCGCCCTTCCTCGCCCTCGTCGGCGGCCTCCTCTGGGAGCGCGCCCCGAAGGCCGATCCGATCCCCCGCGCGTTCGGCGCGGCGGAGCTCGGCCGCGAGCTGGCGACGGAAAACGAGTTCTCGATCCACCTGCTGGTCCTCGCCGCGCTCGCCGCGGTCGTGGTGGCGGCCTTCCTCGGGAGACGCGCCCGGTGAGCTCCGCCGCCCTCCAGCTCCTCGCCGCGATCGTCTTCGCCCTCGGCGCGTCGGGGCTCCTCCTCCGGCGGAACCTCATCGTCGCGCTGGGAAGCCTCTGGATCGCCTCGCTCGGCGCGGTCCTCCTCTTCGTCGCCTTCTCGCGCGAATCGAACGACGCCGGCGGGCAGGCCGCCGGACTCGTCGTCGCCGCGCTGTCCCTCGTCCAGGTCGCCGTGGGCGTGGCCATCCTCGGCGTCGCCTACCGCGCCCGGCCGCGGCTCGACGCGGACAGTCCCGGGGAGGGCGAGGAATGACCGGGATCCTCGCCGCCATCCTGCTCACCGGGGCCGGACTCGCTCTCGTGCCGTCCCTCTACCGCGCGCTCCGAGGTCCCCGTCCCGGGCCGCGGCTCGTCCCGGTCCTCGCCGGGCTCGGACTGGTCGTGCCCGCGCTCGCCGCGGCGATCGCCTTCGCCCGGGGCGAGGGCGACTCGGTCGTCCCCGTCCTCGACCTCCGCTGGCTGACGGTGGGCGGTCTCGAACTCCGCCTCCATCTCGCGGTGGACGCGGTCACCCGCGCGGCGGCGCTCCTCGTGGGCGTGGTCGGGTCGCTGGCGATCGCGGCGGGGCCGCGCGCGGTCCGCCGCGACGAGGCGGCGACGGTCGCGGCGCTCGGCGGTCTCTTCCTCCTCGGAGCCGCGACGGCGGACCTGCTCGGACTGCTCGCGGTGGGCGCGCTCTCGGGCGCGGCGACGACCCTGCGCATCGCGCCGCGGCGCCGGGAGGATCCCGGGCTGGCGGCCTTCCTCGTGCATCGCTTCGCCGATCTCGCGCTCGTCGGAGCGGCGCTGCTCGTGCTCGGGGCCTCCGCGAGCCTGGAGTTCGCGGCGCTCCGCGCGCCGGAGGTCGCCGAGCGCCTCGCCGCGCCCTCCGGCGTCCTCGGCTTCTCCCGGGCGACGCTCGCGGGCGCGCTCCTGATCGCGGGCGTCATGGCGCGCGTGGGACTCCCGCCCTTCAGCGCGGCGGCGACGAGCGCGGGCGCGCTCCCCGCGCCGCTCGCGGTCGCGGCCCTCGCCCTCGGGCCCGGTCCGCTCGCGGTCCTGCTCTTCGCGCGCTGCGACGGCCTCCTCGCCGCCTCGCCCACCGCGGTGATCCTGGCCAGCGTGATCGCGGGGTCGGGGCGGTGGGCGCGGCCGCGGTCGCGCTCTGCGTCCGTCGCGCGGGACGGGCGCTCCCCGGGCGCCGTCGGTCAGCTCTCGCTGGCCCTGCTCGCCGCGACCCTGGCGCCCCGGTCGCGGCGCTCGGCGTCCTCCTGGCAGGGACCGTCGCTCGGGCGCTCCGCCTGTCCGCGACGCGATCCAGGAGGCCCGCGGCACCGACGAGCTGGACGCGCTCGGCGGGGAGGGGCGCCGCGCCCCCGCCTCGCCCTGGCCGCGGCCCTCGCCGGCCTCGGTCTCGCCGGCCTCCCTCCGACCGCCGGCTACTTCCTGCAGGACCGGCTCCGCTGGGCCGCCTTCGCGACGCCCCTCGGACACGGCTGGTTCCTCTGGCTCCTCGGATCTCTCGCCGGATTCGTCACCGCCCCCGGGTCGGTCGCCTCCGATCCGCGTCTTCTGGGCCGGCGGCGCGGGTCGGAGGCGGAGCCCGCCCCGTCGGAGCCGGGGATCATCGCGAGGTCGCCGCGCTCGCGGCCGGTCTCGTCGCGACCGTCGCCGCGGCCCTGCACGCGCCGCTCTGGACCGGATGGACCGACGTCGCCGAGCGCGCGCTCGGGTCGGCCTTCGCGCCCTCGCCGGCGCCGCCGGTCGCGCTCAACGGCACCGCGATCGAGCTCGCCTTCGGGATCCTCGGGGCGATGGTGTCGATCTCGGGCTTCTTCCTCGCCTTCGTGGCCTGGGTGAAGGACCCCGAACTCCCGGCGCGGGTCGCGCGCCGCCAGGGACCGCTCCACCGCTTCCTCGCCCACGAGATGCGCGTGGATCGGCTCGCGCGCGGGTTGCTCGCGGCGCCGCTGCGCGTCTTCACCGAGCGGATCGTCTTCGAATTCGCCGATCGTCGCTTCGCGCGCGGCACGGTGGAGCGCGTCGTCGCCGGACTGCGCGGTCTGGGTTCTCGCGTCGCGGCGACGCACTCCGGCGCGCTCCGCGTCTACCTGGCGGTCGCACTGGGCGGCCTCCTCCTCGTCCTCCTCACCCTGGCGAGCTGACGGCGATGACGAGGCGAACGGGATCGAAGAGAGGAGGGCGATCGTGACGGCGCTCGTGATCGTCGCGCCCCTTCTGGGGGCCGCCCTCGTCTTCGCGGCGCCGCGGTCGCGGCTCGGCCTCGCCTTCGGCTCGGCCTTCGCGGCCGCCGGCGTGGCGCTCGCCGCCGCGATCGCGCTCTTCGCGCGCGGCGGCGAGGCGCGCATCACGCGCGACTGGATCGAGGGGATTCCCGTCCGGCTCGCGCTCGAGACGGACGGACTCGCGGTCGTCCACCTGCTGCTCGTCACCCTCGTCGTGCCCGCCGCCCTCGCCGCGGCGCTGCGCGTGCGCTCCACGCGACGTCGCTCCTTCGCGGCGCTGGCGCTGGTCTTCGAGGGTCTCCTCGCCCTCGCCTTCACCGCGCGCGATCTCGTCCTCTTCTACGGGGTCTGGGAGCTCGCGGCGGTCGTCCTCTTCTTCGCGATCGCCCTCGCCCGCGGTCGCGAACACGTCCGGGTGGCGCAGCGGCTCGTCCTCTTCTCGTCCTTCGGATCGCTGCCGCTCCTCGTGGCGCTGCTCTACCTGCGACGTCGGCTCGGAGGCGACGGCATCCCCCTCGACCTCGAGCACCTCGCCTCGGTGCGGCTCACCCTCAAGGAGCAGTGGCTCGGCGGGATCGCGTTCGGCCTCGCCTTCGCGGCCAAGCTCGGCGTCTTTCCGCTCCACCGCTGGACGATCGCGGTGGCCCGCGGCGCGGCTCCCGCGATCCCGGTGCTCCTCGCCGCGGGGTGGTTCGCGCTCGGCATCTACGGGGCGCTCCGGTTCGCGACGCCGCTCTTCCCGGACGCCCTCGCCGCGGCGCGACCGCTCCTCGTGGCGCTCGCCCTCGCGGGCCTGTGGTTCTCGGCCCTGCGCACGCTGTACGCGCTCGATCGCCCGCGGCTCTACGCCGATCTCCAGTCGGCCTGGATGGCCCTCGCTCTCCTGGGGCTCGTCACCGGCACCGAGGCGGGCGAGGCCGGAGCGGTGCTCGCCTCTCTCGTCGCCGCCCTCGGCGGCGCGATCGCGCGCCTGGTCGACGGCGTCCCCGGACCCGGCGCCCGCGCGCGCGTCCTCCTCCGTCGCGTGGCGGCGGCGGGATTCCTCGCCCTGCCCGGTCTCGGCGGTTTCGCCGCCTGGCTGCTCGTCCTGCGCGGCGCGGCTGAGGAGTCGACGCTGACGGCGGCCCTCCTGGGCGGCGCGGGAATCGCCGCGACCTGGGGCGCGCTCGGTCGCCACCGCGAACGCGGCGAATCGACGGAGGATGAGGCGACCGGCGTCGCCGGCTCGCGCTTCGGTCCCGACCTCGTCGCGGCGCTGATCCTCGCGGCGGCCCTGTTCGGGCTCGGGCTCATGCCGGCGGCGGTGGTCGATCGACTCGAGACGACGCGCACCGTCGCCGCGGGAGGATCGCGATGAGCGACCCCGCCGTGGCCGTGCTCATGCCCTTCGTCTGGCCCGTCGTGGCGGCCGTCATCGTCCTCGCCTTCGGACGCCGGCGTCGGCGCGCCGTCGACGGACCCAGCCTCGGCATCGCGCTCGCGGGGCTCGGGCTCGGCTTCGTCCAGTTCGCCTGGTGCTGGCAATCGGGCGCGAGCCAGGAGGCCTTCGGCGGCCAGCTCCGCGTCGACCGGTTCGCCGTGCTCGTCGGGGCGCTCGTCTACCTCGCCAGCGCGGTGTCGATGATCGCCGCGGCCGAGAGCCTGCGCCGGCGCGATCGGCTCGATCCCGAGGTCTTCGCGCTCTTCGCGCTCGCCGCGGTGGGGCTCGCCGCCGCCGCGGCCTCGCACCACCTCCTGCCCCTGCTCGTCGCCTTCGAGCTCGCCTCCGCCTGCGGCGTCGCGCTCGTCGCGCTGTTCCGCGAGACCTCCCGGGGCGCGGAGGCCGGCGTGAAGTACTTCTTCGCCAACGGTCTCGCCTTCGCCGTGTCCGCCTTCGGCGCGGCGCTCGTCTTCGGCGCGATCGGCTCCCTCTCCTTCGCGGACGTCGCCTCGGCCCGCGCGGCGGGAGTCGGCGGGCCCACGCTCCTGGCCGGGATCGGCTTCGTCATCGCCGGGCTCGCGATGCGCTTCGCGGCCGCTCCCTTCCACCTCTGGTTCAACGACGTCGCGGACGGAGCCCCGGCCGCGGTCGCGGGCTTCCTCGCGAGCGCCCTGCCGGCGGCCGGGATCGCCGCCCTGGCGCGGTTCTCGGTGGCCGTCTACGAGGGCGAGTCGGAGTCCCTGCGCAACCTCTTCTGGTGGCTCGCCATCGCGACGATGAGCGTCGGCAACCTGGCCGCCCTCGTCCAGACCTCGCTGCGCCGCATGCTGGCGAGCGGGACCGTGGCCCAGGTCGGCTGGCTCCTCCTCGCGATCGCCGCCGCGAGCGGCGGCGAGGGCGCCGACGGGGCCTCGGGCGACGGCGAGGCCCTGCGCGGACTCGTCTACGCGATCGGCGCGCTCGTCATCGGCAACCTCGGCGTCTTCGCGGTGGTCGGACGCCTCGAGGTCGAGGGGGAGCCCTCGCGCTTCGAGGCCCTGAGCGGCCTCGGCGTCCGCCATCCCTGGTCGGCGCTGGCCTTGACCGTCCACGCCGCCGTCCTGGCCGGGATTCCCGGCACCGCCGGCTTCGTGGGCCGGTTCCTGGTCCTGGGGGCGGCCCTGGACGCGACGATCCGCACCGGCGACGAGTCTTTTACCCTTCTCGCGATCCTTGGTATCGTCAACGGCCTCGTGGGGTTGTGCGGATACCTCCGCCTGCCGATCCGGACCTATCTCGAGTCCAGTGACTCCGTCCGGAT
This sequence comes from Planctomycetota bacterium, assembly GCA_041402125.1. Lineage (GTDB taxonomy): Bacteria > Planctomycetota > DRQF01 > JAWKSY01. The sequence goes on along the minus strand of JAWKSY010000025.1, from coordinate 43,970 downwards.
CGGGGGGCGCGGCCGCGGCGTCTCGACGACCTGGGTCGTCGCCGTCGCCATCCTGACCTTCGCGGGATTGTGGTTCGGCCTCGGGCCCGAGTTCGCGGGCCTCGGTGTCGATCCCGCCCTCGACCTCGCCCGGCGCGCGGTCGAGTCGTTGCGTTGAGGTGAACGAGGCGGCGCCCGGCGCCGCGCGATCTAGGAGGCGACCCGAAACCGCATGGCCGCCCTTTTCGCGAGCATCGTGTTCCTCGCCACCCTGAGCGTCTGGCTCGGCGGCGTGGTCTTCTTCTCCTTCTTCACCGCTCCCGTGATCTTCGAGCGCTTGCCGCGCAACCAGGCGGCAGACCTCATCCAGGTCATCTTTCCGCGCTACTACCGCATGGGTTACGTCTGCGGCTTCGCGATGCTCGTGTCCGGCTGCTACTTCCTCGTGTCGTCGCACCGGCCGGGACTCGTCTGGACCTCCTGGCTGCTCGCCCTCGCCGCGACCTCCGTCTCGCTCTACGCGGGCATGGTGGTCATGCCGCGCGTGCGGCGGCTGCGCCTGACCGCGGCGAGCAGCGCCGGTTCGCCGGAGCACTCCGTGAACCGCGCGCTCTACGAGAAGGCGCACCACCTGAGCGTCTTCCTCAACACCGTGGTGCTGCTGCTCCTGGTCGTCGTGGTGGTCCTCTTCGGTTACCAGGCCGATTTCTTCTCCGCCGACTGACGCGATCTTCCGCCGCCGTCCGGCTGTCAAGGCGAGAGCGTGAATTTCAAACTTCACCTCCGGCGTTGACGCGCTCCGGAGGAGGGATTAAATCAGGAATCCCTCGTCCGATTCACCGATGCGGACGACCCCGAGAGAAGACCACGGCCCCGCACTCCGCCCCCTCGCCGGCGTTCCATCGCCGCGGCGGGCGACGAGAGACCGTTTCATGGCGCAAGACATCAAGATCGTGAGCGTGTCGATTCCCCTGAAGCTCGTGCAGGAGCTCGATCGCGTGTGCGATCTCGAGCATCGCAACCGCAGCGAGCTCTACCGCGAGGCCCTGCGCCACTACCTGAAGATGCGCCGCTGGAACGCGCTCCGCGAGTACGGATTCGGCAAGGCGGCCGCCGCGGGCGGACGGGACATCGACATCGAGAAACTCATCGAGGAGCTGGTCTGACGCCGAGCCCCGCTCCGCTCGCGCCCGACGACACCGCATGTCCGACCCCGCTCTCACCGATCTCATCGCCGTCGACACCGGAGTGTGGCTCGAGGGCCTGCTCTTCGGGGGATCCGCCGAGGAACTCGTGCGGATGGCGGTGGCGGAGCAGATCCGGCTCGTGACCTGCGAGGCGCTCATCCTCGAGCTCGAGACCATCCTCCGGCGTCGGCTCGCCTTCTCCGAGGCCGCGGCGCAGGCGGTGGTCGAGTTCGTTCGCGACTGCGCGGAGGTCCGACCCGACCCCGGTCCCGCCGCGGGCGCCCTGGACCGCCGCGCGCTCCTGCTGAACGTCGCCGAACGGAGCGGCGCGGACGCGATCTTCACCACCGACCGTTCCCGTCTCCACCGCCTCGGGCGCTCCTCCTCCGTGCCCGTCGTCTCGATCGTCTGAGCCCGCCCCCGGCTTCCTGAATTCGCCCCTCCGGCGCGAGAGGCGAGGGCGCCTCCTCGTTAGAATCCGCCCCCCGATCCCGCGCCCCGCGGGCCGCCCCTCGCCGGCGGCGCCCGCCGCGCGTTCCGACGGCCGGAGAGAGACGATGAGCGAGAAGCTCGTGAAGTACGAGGCGCGCGAAGGGATCGCGATCCTGACGCTCGACGACGCCCCCCTGAACGCCTACACGCACGAGATGATGGTGGACCTCGACGCCGCCATCCTCCGCGCGCGGATGGACGACTCGGTCCACGTGATCGTCCTGACGGGGGCGGGGGAGAAGTTCTTCTGCGTGGGCGCGAACATCTCGATGCTCGTGAACGCCACGCCGAGCTTCAAGTACTACTTCTGCCTCCACGCGAACGAGACCCTCAATCGCCTCGAGCAGACGCCGAAGCTGGTCATCGCCGCCATCAACGGCCACTGCGTCGGCGGCGGGCTCGAGGTCGCGCTCGCCTGCGATCTCCGCGTGGCGCGTCGCGGCGGCGGCAAGTGCGGCCTGCCCGAGGTCGCGCTCGGCGTCCTTCCCGGCACCGGCGGCACCCAGCGCGCCGTGCGCCTGCTCGGCAAGTCGCGCGCGCTCCGCCTGATGACCGACGGAGGCACCTTCGACTTCGAGCGCGCGCACGAGCTCGGGCTGGTCGACGAGCTCGTCGACGAGCACGAGGACTTCCTCGAGTCCGTCCTGGCCTTCGCGGGGCGGTACCTGCCGCCGAACAAGGCGCCGCGCGCCGTGGGCCTCATCAAGCGCGCGTGCCAGAGCGGCGCCGAGATGGCCTTCGAGCAGGGCCTCGCCCTCGAGCGCGAGCTGCAGCAGCAGCTCTTCACCTCGATGGATGCCCGCGAGGGCCTTCTCGCCTACGACCAGAAGCGCGCGCCGCGCTTCAAGGGCGAGTGAGGGGCGCCCGATGAAGGCGGTCACCATCCGGGCCCACGGCGGCCCCGAAGTGCTCGAGATCGGGGAGCGCCCGACCCCGGAGCCGGGACCGGACGAGGTCCGGATCGCGGTCCGCGCCGCGGGCATGAACCACCTGGACTGCTGGGTGCGCCGCGGCGTCGAGGGGCACGCCTTCCCGTTGCCCATCATCCCCGGCTGCGACGGGGCCGGCGTCGTCGACGCCGTCGGCACGCTCGTGCACAACGTCGCGGTCGGCGACCGCGTCGCGATCTCGCCCGGCTTCACCGACGGGACCTCGGCGGAGAGCCTGGCGGGTCAGCATCATCTCTCGCGCGACTACGGCATCGTCGGCGAGACGCGCGACGGGACCGACGCCGAGTTCGTCTGCGTTCCCGCCCGCAACCTCCTGCCGATGCCGGCGGAGATGGACTTCCCGACCGCGGCCGCGACGCCGCTCGTCTTCCTCACCGCCTGGCACATGGTGGTGGAGCGCTGCCACGTGAAGGCCGGCGACGACGTCCTCGTCCACGCGGCGGGGTCCGGCGTCTCGATGGCCGCGATCCAGATCGCGAAGATGCACGGCGCCCGGGTCATCACGACCGCGGGCAGCGACGAGAAGGTCGCCCGCGGGCTCGAGCTCGGCGCCGACGTCGGCATCAACTACCGCGAGAAGGACTTCCTGCGCGAGGTCAAGGGTCTCACCGGCAAGCGCGGCGTCGACATCGTCGTCGATCACGTGGGCGGCGAGAACATCTCGCGCAGCATCCGCGCGCTCGCCAAGGGCGGCCGCGTCGTCACCTGCGGCGCGACGGCGGGTCCGGAGCTCGTCTCCGACCTCCGGCTGATCTTCTTCAAGAGCCTCTCGATCCTCGGATCCACGATGGGAGGCATGGGCGAGATGATCGAGGTCTGGCGTCACGTCTGCGCCGGTCGACTGCGGCCGGTGGTGGCGGAGGTGCTCCCCCTCGATCAGGTCCGGCGCGGCCACGAGCTGCTCGAGTCCCGCGCCGTCTTCGGAAAGGTGATCCTCGAGCCATGAGCTCCTACGAGACGATTCGCATCGAAAAGCGCGAGGGCTGGGCGGAGGTCATCTTCGATCGCCCCGAGGTCCTCAACGCGATCAACCTGCAGATGGTCCGCGACCTCCACGCCGCGGTCGACGCCCTCGCGGTCGATCCCGAGGTGGCCGGCCTGATCTTCCACGGCGAGGGCGGCAAGGCCTTCGTCGCCGGCGCCGACATCTCGGAGCTCCTCGAGCGGAAGAAGGAGGACGCGTTCGCGGCGATCAACGCCGGCCTCTTCCAGAAGATCGAGGACTTCCCCTGGCCGACGATCGCGGCCATCCGCGGCTACGCCCTCGGCGGCGGCTGCGAGCTGGCGCTCTCGACCGACATGCGCTTCGGCGGCGAGAGCTCGCAGATGGGCCAGCCCGAGGTGAAGCTCGGCATCATCCCCGGCGCCGGGGCGCCGCACCGGCTGACGAGGACCGTCGGACCGGGCCACGCGCGGGAGCTGATCTTCACCGGCAAGGTGATCGACGCGCGGGAGGCGGAGCGGATCGGCCTCCTCAATCGCGTGCTGCCCGACGACCAGGTGCTCGAGGAGGCCCGCGCGACGATGCGGGCGATCCTCAAGGCGAGCCGCCCCGCCGTGCGCGTGGCGAAGGTCGCCCTCAACGCCGCGGTGAACACGGTGGATCGGCGCTCGGCCATGGTCGAGATCCTGGGTCAGGGCATGCTCTTCGACACCGAGGATCAGCGGGGCCGGATGACGCGCTTCCTCGAGCGCAAGAAGGAACGGAAGTGAGGAGATGGGTGAGATGACCGACATCGCCTGGATCGAAGGAATCACGGTCGTGGGCTCGGGCACGATGGGCCTCGGGATCGCGCAGGTCGCGGCGGCGGCGGGTTTCCGCACCGTCCTCTTCGACGTGAACGCCGAGCAGCTCGAGCGGGCCGTGGGGCGCATCCACGCGAACCTCGACAAGGGCGTGTCCCTGGGCAAGGTCGCGGCCGAGGACGCCGCCGCCACGAAGGCGCGGCTCGAGACGAGCACGGAGCTGATCGAGGCCCTCCGCGGCTCGGACATGATGATCGAGGCCGTGCCCGAGCGGATGGACCTGAAGCGCGAGATCTTCTCGCACGCGGACGCGGTCATGCGCCCGGAGGCGATCCTCGCGACGAACACCACCGGCCTCTCGATCACCGAGATCGGCGCCGCCACGAAGCGGCCCGACAAGGTGATCGGCATGCACTTCTTCAATCCCGTCCACATCATGAAGCTCGTCGAGATCATCCGGTCGAAGGCGACCTCCGACGACACCTTCGCGGTCACCGAGGCGGTCTCGCACCGGATGCGCAAGGAGACGGTCGAGGTCAACGAGTCGGCCGGCTTCGTCACGAGCCGCATCAACGCGCTGATCGGCAACGAGGCCTTCCGGATGTGGGAGGCGGGCGTCGCCCAGCCCGAGGACATCGACAAGGCCCTGAAGCTCGGTCTCAATCACCCGATGGGCCCCTTCGAGCTCGTCGACCTGGTCGGTCTGGACGTGCGCGCGGCGAGCACGAGGAACCTGCACGAGCACCTCGGGTCGATGTACGAGCCCTGCCCGATCATCCTCGACCTGGTGAAGGCCGGTCGACTGGGCAAGAAGGTCGGCCACGGCGTCTACCGTTACGACGCCGAGGGCAAGCGCATCCCCGGGAGCGCGACCCGACCCTGAGCGCGCCCCCGGGATTCCCCGGGAGCTTCGACCGGCGTCTCGATTCGCGAGCGGCGGGGGGGTGATTACCCTCTCGCCGCTCGCGGCATGTTTACTGTCGCTAAAGCAGTCTCGCATCCCGGCACGAGAAGGAGGGAGAGGTGCCGCTGTCACGAGGTGCGAGAATCAGCATGTTGAACTACGAAGACCGCAAGCCGTCCGCGATCAAGTTCTTCGAGCTTGCCTACCGGACGCAGATGGAGGGCGATCTGGACGGAGCCGACGAGCTCTACGCCCGGAGCATCGCGCTCTTCCCGACCGCCGAGGCCTTCACGTTCTACGGCTGGTGCCGTTCCTTCCGCCAGGAATGGGACGAGGCCATCGCCCTCTGCCGCCGCGGGATCGAGCTCGATGAGGACTACGGGAACCCGTACAACGACATCGGCGCCTACCTGATCCAGAAGGGCGAACTGCTGGAAGCGGTGCCGTGGCTCGAGAAGGCGCTCCGCGCCCCGCGCTACGCCTGCCCCTTCTTCGCCTACTACAACCTCGGCCAGATCCACGAGGAGCTGGGTGATCTCGAGAAGGCCGAGGAGAACTACCGCCTCGCCCTCGAGGAGAACCCCGAGTACACCCTGGCGCGCGTCTCCCTGTCGCGCGTCCTCAGCCGGACCGAGTGAGGTCGGCCGGGGACTCCCCCGGAGATCGACTCCGTCCCTTCGAGGGGCTTCACCCGAGCCGGGTGGGGCCCCTCGCGTCATTCCGGTCCCCATTCGCCCGACTCCGGGCCCTCCGGGATCAAGTTTCGGCCCGAAACGGTCGAATGAATACCCGGGAGAGACCTCCGCGACGCTCCGGCGGCGGGGGAGGAGAAGAGGAGAGACCGGGATGGCGAGCCGCAAGAGTGATCGACCCCAGGCGGGCGTCGTCGAGAATGCCGAGGCGGTCGTCACCGCGCGCCCCGTCCTCTACCTCGACATCATCGGCACGATCGTGCTGCAGGAGGGCGCCAGCTTCCGCATGGTCCCCTTCGCCCGCGAGTTCATCCGTGAACTCGGCGGCCGGTTCCGCCTCGTCTTCCTGACCGAGCTCTCCGAGATGGCGGCTCGCGAGATCGCGAACCTCCTCGAGACCGAGGTCGAGTACGCGCCCTACCGCAAGGGACTCGGGAAGGTCTCGGGCATCGACTTCAGCCGGTCCTTCCTCTGGGTGGACGACGCGCCGACCTCCCGCGACCTCATGCGTCTCGCCGAGGAGCGCTGCTCGGGTCAGCTCATCACCGTGAACGGCCGCGACGGCGTCACGCGCACCACGCTCAACAAGGTCGAGGCCTGCCTCGAGGAGATGAGCCTCACGCGCTCCTGAGCGTCGCCCGGATCCGACTCACCGGATGCCCACCAGCCGGCCGTTCCGCCCCGCGGAGCGGCCGCGTCGCATTCGGACCGTTCGGAAGATGCACGTACGGTGCCCGTCACCCGATGTGCATTCCCGGGCGAAACTGCTTCGCGAGTGGATCCCGTGGAACGGGAATGCACATCGGGTGACGGGCACCGTACGTGCATCCGCACCCTCCGTGCGGCCGGGGAGGGACGCCGGATCCGGATCAGCGATAGAGGGTCGCGCGGAGGCGCTGCACGCAGATCGCGATGCGCAGCGCGACGAGGCCGAGCGGGAGGGCCGCGAAGACCAGGACCGTGCTGAGGGTCGCCGCCATGGAGCTCGACGCGGTGACGAGCGGCGCCCCGAGCAGGGCGGCGACGAAGGGCACGGCGGTCCACGCGATGGCCGCGGGGAAGACGTAGCGGCCGGCGCCCGCCATGAGGGCGTCCTCGAAGGCGAGGTCGACGACCTCGCCGCGCAGGGGGCGCGCCGAGCGGACGAGGTGCTGGTAGAAGCGCTGCAGGTGGCGCCCCTCGACCATGAGCCAGATCGCGAGCAGGAGCGCGGTGGCGATCGAGAAGTGCGCGAGGCCGCGCGGGTCGTCGAGGGCGGCCTGCCGGAAGGGCGGGCACCAGGCGCGCAGCGTCACCATGAGCGCCGCGAGCGCCGCGAAATCCACGACCAGGAAGAGCTTGTGGCCGAGGTGGGGCGCGGGGCGGTGATCGTAATTACCCCGGCGTAACCTCTCGAACCATTTCGGGCGCTGCCGACGCTCCTCCCGCCCGACCGCATGGACGTAGGCGTCGTGCAGCCGATGGCTCAGCCACAGGAAGGCGATCAGGAGGGTGGTCAGCGCGATGGGCATGGTTCGGTCGGGCCTGGTTCTCGCTAGCGCCTGTCAGTGCCGCCCTTAGGCGAACCGTGAAGGAATCTTAATCCGAGGGGCGTCCCGTGTCACCCGGGAACTCCGACCGGCGATCTTCGCCGATCCGTCACCCGCCTAACGCAATACGACGCGCGTCTGGCCGACTCCTTCACGGAAAATTCAGCAAACGCGATGCCGCCGCACCGGGAGGCGCGGCCGCTTCCCTTTCGCGGCCCCTCGGCGTAGGATGGCGCCCGCGCCACGATGTCGTGGACGATCCCCTTAAGTCGCTGAGAGGCATGGTCTTGTGGGCGTCACCCTGATCCTTCTTCCGGGCGACCCCGCCCGGTCTTCCGGCGTCCGGACCCCGGAGCCCGCCCCGACCCGACGTCGGTCGCGGACGTCGACCGGAGCTGACAGGTGAGCGCCCCCGCCCGTCGAGGCGTGGCCGTGGTGACCGGCGCCAGTCGGGGGATCGGCCTCGCGATCGCCCGCCGTCTCGTCGACGACGGCTACCGCGTCGCTCTCGTCGCCCGCCGGGCGGCCGAGCTCCGGGAGGCGGCCGAGGACCTCGCGCGCGAGGGACGGACCGCGCTGCCGCTGGCCGTCGACCTGTCGGACCTCGAGGAGGTCTTCGCCCTGCCCGGGCGCGTCCGCGGGGCGCTCGGGCCCGCCGAGGTGCTGGTCAACAACGCCGGGCTGGCCGAGTCGGCGCCCATCCACCGGAGTTCGGACGAGCTCTGGGACCGCACGATGGACCTCAACCTCCGCGCGCCCTTTCTCCTCGCGCGCCTCTTCGGGCGGGAGATGGCGGAGCGCGGATACGGCCGCATCGTCAACCTCGCCTCGACCGCCTCGCACAAGGGCTACCCCTACACGGCGGTCTACACCGCGAGCAAGCACGCGCTCCTCGGCGCGACCCGGGCCCAGGCGCGCGAGTTCGCCGGCACCGGCGTCACCGTCAACGCGGTCTGTCCGGGCTACGTGGACACGCCGATGACGGCGCGGACGATCGCGAACATCATCGAGAAGACCGGCCTCGATCGCGAGGCCGCCATCCGGGTGCTCGCCGCGGACAGCCCCCTCGGGCGCCTCGTGAGCCCGGAGGAGGTCGCTCGCGCCGTGGCGAGCTTCCTGGCCCCGGACACCGAAGCCGTCACCGGCCAGGCCCTCGGGGTCTCGGGCGGCGCCGTCGAGGGATGAAGAACCAGATGAATCCAGCGGACTACCGGACCTTCCGATTCGCCGTCGAGGACGGCATCGCGACGATCACCCTCGACCGGCCGGATCGGCTCAACGCGTTGACCTTCGAGGTCTATCGCGAGCTGACGGACTGCTTCCACGACCTCCGCTTCCGCGAGGACGTCGACGTGGTCGTCGTCACAGGCGCGGTCGGCGGCTTCTGCTCCGGCGGCGACGTGGACGACATCATCTGCGATCTCGTCAACCGCGAGATGAAGGAGGTGCTCGACTTCACGCGCATGACGGGCGAGCTCATCCTCAACATGCGCGAACTCGACCGCCCGATCGTCGCGGCCATGAACGGCGTCGCGGCCGGCGCCGGCGCCGTGATCGCGCTCGCCTCGGACTTCCGCATCATGGCGGAGGGCGGAAAGATCGCCTTCCTCTTCGTGAAGGTGGGCCTGACCGGCGCGGACATGGGGGCGGCCTTCCTCCTGCCCCGCGTGGTCGGCACCGCCCGCGCCACCGAGATCCTCATGCTCGGCGAGCCCGTCCCCGCGGCGCGCGCGCTGGAGATCGGACTCGCGAACGCCGTCGTCGCGCCGGAGGAGGTCCTCGCCGAGGCCCGTCGCTGGGCCGAGCGCGTGCAGGCGGGGCCGATGTACTCCGTCCGGATGACCAAGCGCATGATCAACGCGGAGTGGACGATGGAGATCTCCGCCGCCATCGAGGCCGAGGCGCAGGCCCAGGCCCTGATGCTCATGGGTCACGATCATCGGGAGTTCCTCGAGGCCTACCGCGCGAAGCGCAAGCCGCGGTTCGAGGGACGCTGACGTGGACTTCCGGCTCTCACCCGAGGAGGAGGAGGTCCGCCTCCGCGCCCGCCGCTTCGCCGAGGAGGTCCTGGCGCCGCGCGCGCGCGCGTCGGACGCCGAGCGACGCTTCGACCGCGAGGCCATCGACGCGCTCGGCGCCACCGGCCTCCTGGGCGGCCCCATCGCCGCCGCGAATGGCGGCCTCGGCCTCAGCCACGTGGCCCAGGCGCTCGTGTACATCGAGCTCGGTCGGATCGACTCCTCGGTGCGCGGCTTCATGGCGGTGCAGACCGGCCTCGTCGCCTCCTGCCTCCAGGACTGGGCGAGCGAGGAGCAGAAGCGGACCTGGTTGCCGCGTCTCTGTCGCGCCGAGGCCATCGGCTGCTACGGACTCACCGAGCCCGAGGCGGGCAGCGACGTCGCGAGCATGCGCACGCGGGCGCGCCGCGACGGTGACGGCTGGGTCCTCGAGGGCGAGAAGGTCTGGATCACCAACGGCGGCGTCGCCGACGTCGCGATCATCTTCGCGCAGGCCGACCCCGAGGCGCGCCATCGCGGCATCACCGCCTTCCTCGTCCCCACGGACACGCCCGGCCTCCGCCGGGAGGAGATGACCGCGCCCGAGCTCGGACATCGCGCCTCGAATCACGCCCGGCTCTTCTTCGAGGGTCTGCGCGTGCCGGATCACGCGCGCGTGGGCGAGGTCGGACAGGGCTTCAAGATCGCGATGAGCGCGCTCGACCACGGTCGCGTCGGCGTCGCCGCGGGCGCGGTCGGCGTCCACGAGGCCTGTCTCGAGGCCTGCCTCGCCTTCGCGCGATCGCGCCGGCAGTTCGGGAGCCGGATCGGCGACTTCCAGCTCGTGCAGCGGACGATCACCGACATGCACGCGAGCCTCGAGGCCGCCCGCCTCCTCACGCTCAAGGCCGCCGCCGACAAGGACGCCGGGATCCCGGCGACGCGCGCCGTGAGCGTGGCGAAGCTCTACGCCACCGAGGCCGCGGCCGAGGCGGCGCACCAGGCGGTCCTCCTCCACGGAGGCCGGGGATACAACAACGAGTTCCCCGTCGAACGCTACTACCGGGACATCGTCGGCCTCGAGATCTACGAGGGCTCGTCGAACATCCAGCGCATCATCATCGCGCGCGACCTCGTCGGTCGCGACGCGGTCCAGGACTGATCACGAGAGCGGGAGCGGCCCATGGCGAATTCCTCGCCCTACTGGAATCCGAAGAACGAGACGATGCCGAAGGAGGAGCTGCGCGCCCTCCAGCTCGTGAAGCTCCGGCGGCTCGTCGAACGCGCCTGGCACGAGAGCCCCTTCCACCGCCGGCTCTACGAGGGCGCGGGCGTCTCCCCCGAGGACATCCGCACCCTCGACGACATCCGGCGCCTGCCCTTCATGACGCGCGAGGACTGGATGGCCAACCAGGCCGAGCTCGAGCCCTTCGGCGACCTCATGACGCGCGGCCGGGAGGACGCCATCCGCTACCACCTCACGAGCGGCACCTCGGGACGCCAGCCCCTGCGCGTGCTCGACGGTCGCAAGGACTGGAAGTGGATCGCCGAGTGCTGGTGCTACGGATTCTGGGGCTTCGGCGTCCGCCCCGGCGACACCGTCTTCTTCGCCTTCAGCTACGGGAGCTTCATCGGCTTCTGGGGGGCGCACTACGCCTGCGAGAAGATCGGCGCCCTCGTCATGCCCTCGGGCAACATGACGACCGAGAATCGCGTGCGCCAGCTCGTCGAGATGGACGCGACCGTGGTCTGCGCGACGCCGACCTACGCGATCCGCATGGCGAACGAGGCGGACCGCCTCGGCATCGATCTCCGGAAGAGCCGCGTCGAGAAGCTCATCCTCTCCGGCGAGCCCCTCGGCGCGAAGGCCATGATCGAGGAGCGTTGGGGCGCGAAGGCGTCCGACACCGCCGGGATGACCGAGATCGGCACGATCTTCATGTTCGAGGCCGCCCATCAGCCCGGCGGGACCCACATCATCGAGGACCACTTCATCGAGGAGGTCATCGATCCCGACACCGGTGAGCCGCGGGGCTACGGCGAGATCGGCGAGCGGGTCTGCACCTCCTTCGGCCGCGGCTTCCTCCCGCTCATCCGCTACCGCTCGCGCGATCTCGTGAAGAAGCTGCCGCACACCCATTCGGACTGCGGCCGCACCTTCGACCTCTACGAGAACGGGATCATCGGCCGCGCCGACGACATGCTCCTGATCCGCGGGACGAACGTCTATCCGCTCGCGATCGAGACCATCGTGCGCGAGTACCGCGCGGTCGAGGAGTTCCGCATCCGCGCCTTCACCGCCGACAACGGCGTCGACGAGCTGACCGTCGACATCGAGCTCACCCCCGGATCGGTGGGCGAGGACGAGCGCGCCCGCATGGTGGGCAAGCTCGCCGAGGATCTGAAGCGGAACCACGAGGGCCTCCGGATCAACGTGGAGATCGCGGCCGAGGGCGAGCTTCCGCGCTTCGAGCTCAAGGCCAAGCGACTCGTCGACTCGCGGCCCCGGAACTGAAGGGAGAGGATTCACGATGAGCGAGCAGACCGACATCATCGGCCGTCCGATCGACGGCACCGAGGCCGAGATCCTGGCCCTCTACCGCCGCCTGAAGGCGATGTCCGGCCGGGACGATCTCGCGCCCTGCGTGACCATGAACCTCCGCGAGGCGGCGGCGAGCCTCTGGCAGATCGTCGTCGACCTCGACCTCGACTGGGAGCACCCCTACGACCAGGGGATCTGAACCCGCCTCGACTCCGGAGACGCGAAGGGGGCGACGCTCGCGCGAGCGTCGCCCCCTCTTCGCGTCTCCGCCGTCGGCGTCAGTACGTGGCGGTGATGCAGTTCGAGACCCAGACCTCCAGGTTCCCGCCCACGAAGCGGTAGGCGTAGGCCTGGTGCACGAGCGTGATCCCCGAGCCGCTGAGAGCGGCCAGCCCGGTGTAGGGCTTCGTGAGGGTGCCGACGGTGCTCGTCTGGATCGAGGGAACGTAGAAGAAGGGCGTGCCCTGGTAGCCCGTCTCGGCGTAGAAACCCGGGCCGGGGGCGAGGACCGAGGTGCAGATCGTGCCCCAGGGCGTCACCTGCGGCGCCGGAGGCGAGGCGTCGATCGCCAGGGTCATCGGCTGGCTGACCCAGTCGTGCGTGACGCCGAGCACGAGCACGCCCGGACCGGCGAACCAGTTCCGCGACATCCGCCGCGTGAACAGGTCGAAGGTGACCGACTGGAGCGAGACGACCGAGCCGGCCGCCACCGTCACCTGTCCCGTGGTCGTGCCGCCCCCGACGACCACCGAGGCGTGCCCGGTCGCGTCCGTCGTCGCCGCGTTGCCGTTCGGGAAGTCCAGCGCGCCGCTGCCCGAGGCCATCGTGAAGACGATCGGCGCGCCCGCGACGGGGTTGCCGAAGGAGTCCACCGCGAAGATCTCGAGCGGGACGCCGAAGTCCTCGCCGAAGTTCCCGCTCTGGTCGTCGCCCTGGACGACGCTCAGGAAGGTCACCGGCGGCACGGCGACGGTGACCTCGGTCGGGGTGCCGGGGGCGAAGAGGTCGAGCGCGACGTCGATCGCCTGCGTGTCCGGCGGCAGGTCGCTAGTGAACCCGAAGTTGTACTGGGTGCCCCAGCGCAGCGCGTTCGCGTCGGGATCGAGCGCGAAGTCGTCGGTGGCCCAGCCCATCTCGGTCGCGGTCGCCAGCGGCGTCCAGGGCGCGTCGGAGAAGGACTCCCCGCTGTGGTGCGACACCCCGTGGAAGCGGAAGTCGGAGACGGCGGCGCCGACCGGGAGCGTGACCCGGAAGCCGCGCGCGGCCCGGTTGGAGTCGACGTTGGACAGCGCGAACTCGTAGCGGAAGGAGCCCCCGGGGAGGGGCTCGCTGCGGAAGGCGACGAGGAAACGTCCGTCACCCGGCACGAGGACCTCGGTGACCTGGACCGAGGCGTCGATGTCGCGCCAGGCGAAGAGGGCCGGTTCGCCGACCTGCGTCGACTCGCCCGGCGTGAGCGCGAAGAGGAAGTTGTTCGGACCCCCGGTGACCGTCAGCTCGCGCCAGGAGGTGTTCTGGAGCGGCGCGTCGACGCCGGCGTCGGAGGCCGAGACCACGCGCGTCTCCACGAACCAGCGCGCGCCCGGGTGGAGCGCGGGGTCGAGCTCGGCGAGGGGCACGCGGAGACGCTTGAAGGTCGCGTCCCCGGTCGTCGAGAGGTCCGTGGCGGGGAAGGGGAACTGGCCCGTCTGCGGGTCGATCTCGGAGCGGGGCCCGAGCCGCGTCTGGCTCGCCATGAGTCCGGCCGAGAGGGGGTCGCTGCAGTTCGCCGGCAGGGAGACGCCGGGCGAGGCGGTGCAGGCGCCGCAGTCCGTCGCCGGGGCGGCGATCGTGGCGTGGCGCGCCCAGGAGAGACCGACCATCTCGAAGCGGCCCTGGGAGAGACGGTAGAGCTGCTGGACGAAGACCGGATGGTCGGCGGTGGCGCCGTTCCAGTTCGCGGCGCCCGGCCCGGAGTTGCAGGTGATCGCGCCGACCGAGAGGGCGTCGTGCCCGCCCGCGGGGTTGTAGTTCACCGGCGCCGTGATCTCGGCGATCTCGAGATCCGCTCCCTGCGCCGCCAGCGGCGCCGCGAGCAGGATCGAGGCGAGGGCGAGCCGGAGCGCTCCGGCGAGCGGGGGAAGCTGGTCATCGGGTCTCCCTTCAGCCAGGCGATGAGATCCTTCTCGGACGGCGAGTGCTCGGCCACGAGCGCACCCGCGGCGCGGTAGAGGGCCGACTCGTCCTCGAGCACGAGCGTCTCGCCGCCGATCGCCTCCGCGCCCGGGCCGCCGAGGCCGCGGGCGAGGGCGGCGGCTTCCTCCTCGATCGCATCCGCGGCGCGGATGGATTCGGCGAGGCGGGCGGCGCCGAAGAAGATCGGCCGCGTCGCGAGGTCGGCCGCCTCGCGATCCCCGAGCAGGGGCAGGATGACGACGATGTGGCCGTTCGCGCCGCCGTCGTTCATGACCTCCACGGTCTCGTCACCCCAGACGACGACGGGCGTGGCGACCGGACGGCGCCGCACGAGCTCCGGGTCGCTCGCCCGCAGGACGGCGAGGACGCCCCGATCGAAGGACGGCGCCTCGGCGCGCCAGGTGTGTCGCATGGCGCGCTCGAGCCGGAAGGGGCGGGCCGAGACGAGGGTCAGGTCGCCGTCGACCGCGTAGGGGCGATCGGCGGCGGAGGGGGAGCGTTCGCGCCCGGCGATCTCGAGACCGGCCCAGGCGGCGCCGGCGAGGACGAGGAGACCGGCGATGAGGATGCGAGCATTCATGGTCGGGTCTCCGTTCAACGCGTCTCGAAAACCAGGTGGTCGAAGCCGAGGCGACCCTGCGCGCTGCCGTGCGAGGGGCCGAACTGGAAGGTGATCTTGGTGATCGCGGCGGGGTCGATCCCGTCGGGGCCGCGCGCGAGATCGGCGAGCGCGATGCGCACCGTCTCGAACTCCGCCGCCCAGCCCGTGCCGGTTCCGCAACCCGTCCGGGCGTAGGGCTCGGAGATCGCGCTCGCGTAGTCGGCGACGCCGACGACGCGGACCGCGCCCGCCGCGTCCTCGACGCGGACCTGGAAGTCGAGCGGCGCGTCCAGGGAGACGGTCCGCGGATGGCGCGGCCCCTGAGCGGCCCGGAAGCTCAGCCGGGCGTAGCCGGATGCGTCGAACCCACCCGCGCCGAAGTCGTACTCGAGGAAGCGGTCGGTGCCGTTCCACTCGAAGACGATGCCCCGCGGGTCGTCGGCGAAGCTGGAAACGAAGGCCTGCGTGAAGCCGTTGAAGGCGTCGCCGGCGGTGAAGCCGAAGTCGCTGTTCCCGTCCGCGAAGCGTCCCTCCATCGGCGAGGAGACGTTCATCGTGACCGGGATGCCGGAACTCGCGAGGCCGGTCGTCGTCTGCGTCTGGAAGTCGTCGATGACGTGGACTCCCGGGCCGGTGGCGTCGTCCTCGAAGGTGAGGTTCACGACGGCGTCGGTCGGCGTCTCCGGCGAGGGGGCGTGGAAGACGTCCCAGGGGCGCCAGAGGAAGTCGCGCGCGGCGGGGTTGCCCTTGAGGTGGTACTCGACGAGCGGCAGGAGGTAGCCGCGCATGATCGCGTGCGTCTCCGGGCGCGTCAGCAGGTCGGGTCCGGTGGCGACGGTGAGCGGCTGGCCGCTGTTGTGGAAGGCATCGTGCCCCGCGCCCTGGATCGTCGTCGACTGCTTCTGCCCGTTCGCGCGGGTGAGCAGCGAGTAGAGACAGGTGACCTGCCCGAAGGTCGGGCAGCCCGAGACGTCGGTGTCCGAACTCCCGACCCAGAGGTGGTACGGCGTGCTGCCGGGCTGGGAGTTCGCGACGAAGACGGTGGGGGCGATCGAAGAGATGAGCTTGATGTCGGACAGCGCGAAGTTGGAGGGGGCGTAGGAGCCGGTCGCCACGTTGTTGTAGGCGATCGTCACCCCCTCGCCGCCGCGGGAGTGGCCGATCCAGGCCATCCGGCTGACGTCGACGAGGCCGTTCAGCGCTCCGCCCGCGATCGTCGCGAGGCCGCCGAGGAAGGAGTCGGTATTCGTCAGCGTCGTCATCGCGGCCGAGTTCACGCCCGGTCCGGTGTTGTTCGCGTGGCTCATCACCACGTAGCCGTAGCTCGCCAGGTGGAAGCCGATGTGGTCGTACCAGGTGTAGTTGTGCCCGTTGCCGTGGCTGACGACGACCAGCGGGAGCGGCCCGATCTCCGCCGCGTTCGCGGGGTAGAAGAGGTTCTGGGCCGAAAAGCCGCTGCCGTAGTTGAGCTCGACGACGGGGAAGGGGCCCGGCTCGGTGAAGTCGCGGACGACGAAGCAGCCGTGTTCCGCGCCGCGACCGTCGATGTAGTCGCCGGGGCCGAGCTGGCCGTCGCGGTCGACGTCGATCACGAGGTCGTAGCCGAGGCCGATCGGGATGAGGTCGGCGGGGGCGGCGCAGCCGTCGTCGACGACGAAGGTGTTGGCGGCGACGCCGCCCTCACCGAAGTGGACGGTGTCGACGCCGTCGCAGGACACGTCGGTGAGGGACGCGTCGAGCGCCCACTCGGCCGTGGTCTTGCCCGACACGAGGTAGAGGTCGGCGGTCTTGCCGGCGAGGAAGGGCTCGTCGGACGGCGCGACGCCCAGCGAGATCGCGCTGCCCGCGAAGAAGGTCGCGCGCGTCTCGAAGTCGGGAGCCGCGGCCAGCGGAGAACCCGCGAGTTCGAGCTCGCGGACCGGCGGCGGCGTCACGATCTCGACCGATCCGCCGTTGGTGAAGGCGACGCCGCCGGGCATCGACGCGTCGGAGACGGCGGCGATCACCCAGACCTTGAAGCCGACGAGGAGGCTCGAGCCGGGAATCGTCGACACCTCGACGTACTCGCCGCCGGCGTCGAGGACGTCGCTGACCGTCAGCACCCATCCCGGGCTGAAGCCGAAGGGGACGGTCTGACCGAAGACCGTCGAGGGTCCGGGCGAGACGTCGAGACCCGCCCAGACCATCTGGCCGGGCGTGCCCTCGACGCGGAACTCGAGGGTCGAGAGCCCGGTCTTCTGGACGGCCGTGACGCCGTCGAGAGTCATGGTCTGAGCGTGCCCGGCGACCGCGAGGGTGGCCAGGGCGAGGAGGGGCAGGAGCAGTGTGCGCATCTCTTCCTCGTTCCCGTCGGATGGATCGGAAGCCTGTCGGGGACGACATCATAGTCGCCCCGCGCGCTTCGTCGGGAGCGGAAAGAGAAACGGATCGCGGTCGCGCGGAGTCCGGTCGGGCACCGGACTTCCGACGATCGGGATCAGGCGAGCGCCAGGCCCTCGATCTCGATCAGGACCTCGGGCTCGTAGAAGCGCGCCACCTCGACGAGCGTCATCGCCGGGAAGTGGCGGCCGAAGTAGCGCCGGTAGACGGCGCCGAGCTCCTTGCCGCGCGCGCGGTAGTCGTCGCGGTCCTGCACGAAGATCGTCAGCTTGACGATGCGCGAGAGCGACGTGCCGGCGCTGCGACAGACGGTCTCGAGATTGGCGAGCGTGCGCTCGAACTGGGCCGCGAGGTCTCCGACGCCGACGACCCGCCCGGCCTCGTCGAAGGCGACCTGGCCGCCCAGGAAGAGGAATCGACCCTCGGCGACGACGCCGTTCGAGTACCCGACGGGCGGCGCCCATTCCTCCGGGTTGACGATCTCCATGTCGCTCACGGGAGTCTCCTCAAGAGGGCTCGCACGGGGGCCGCGTCGGCCCGCAGCAGTTTCAGGGGCGGGGCGATCAGCTCGTACTCGCCGGGCTCGACGTGATCGAGGACGAGGTTCTCCAGCCAGACGATTCCCGCCGCGTTCATCGTGCGGTGGGCGTCGAGCGTCTTGCTGTCCATCGGGTCCATGCTCGCGGCGTCGTGGCCAACGAGGCGCACCCGCGCCGCCGCGAGGATCCGGGCGGCCTCGAGGCTCATGAAGGCGAAGTCGTCCCGCCAGACGCGCTCGGCGCTGGGGCGCCGCGTCCGGAAGAGGAGCCGACGATGACGCGAGAGATCGATCCCGTCCAGGTCTTCCGCCGTGACGCACTCCTCGCCTCGCGAGTCGACGACCAGGCAGGGGCCGACGAAGGCCTCGAGCGGGAAGCCCGCCGGCGCGTCGCCGTCGGCGCGGTAGTGGAGCGGGGCGTCCGCGTGCGTCCCGCAGTGGACGCTCATCCGGATCGTGGTGACGTTGCAGGGGCAGCCGCCGCCGATCTGCATGACGCGCTCGTCGGAGTAGGGCGTGTCGCCCGGCCACACCGCGGTCTCCGGCCCGATCCCCTGCGAGATGTCGATGAGCTCGGGGTCGTCGCGGCGGGCCATCAGTCGTAGAGGTCCGTGCCGTGTCGCTGCCAGGCGCCGCTCTCGAGGATCTCGACGATCTGCGCCACCGTGTAGTCGCACTCCTCCGGGGTGGTGTAGAAGTGCGGCGAGACGCGGATCCCGCAGTTCGGGCGCCAGTCGACGATGATCTCGCGCTCGAGGAGCTCCGCCGTCACCTGCTTGGCGTGCGGCACGTCGAACGCGACGGTGCCGCCGCGCTGCTCGTGGAAGATCGGCACCGTCATGTCGAGACCGTGCTTCTTGCCCAGCGCGACGAGGCGGTCGGTGAGGGCGAGGGAGTTGGCGCGGATCCGGCGGACGCCGATCTTCTCGATGATCGAGACCCCGCTCCGGCAGGAGTAGAGCGCGGGAATGTGCGGCGTGCCGTTGTTGAAGCGGTGCCGGGCGTCGGCCCACTCGATCTTGCCGGGGACGAACTCGAAGGGCTTGCGGTGCGCGAACCATCCGGTGCAGGCGGGCTCGAGGCTCTCGGCGAGGTCGGGACGCACGTAGAGGTATCCCGCGCCCGGTCCGCCACAGAGGAACTTGACGCTGCCGCCGACCGCGTAGTCGACGTTCAGTTCGGTGAGATCGATCGGGACCGTGCCGGCGCCCTGGTAGATGTCGAGGACGACCTTCGCCCCGACGGAATGGGCCTTCTCGACGATCGCCCGCGCGTCCTGCACGAAGGCCGAGCGGAAGAGGACCCAGGACACCGGGACGAGGAGGGTGCGCTCGTCGATCGCGTCGAGGAGCTCCTGGAGGTCGATGCTCACGCCGTCGTGGCTGGGGACGACGTGGAGCTCGGCGCCGCGGCGGCGCTGCTCCTCGTAGATGTACATCACCGACGGGAAGTTCATGTCGGTGTAGACGACCTTGTTGCGCGGGCCGTCGAAGTCCATCGCCGAGAGGAGGACCCACTCCGCGATGGCGACGTTCTGATGCATCGACATCGAGCCGGGGGCGGCCCCGAAGACGCGACCGTAGAGATCGGCCGTCTCGTCGACGAGATCGATCCAGCGGTCGTGCCAGGCGCGGACCCCGCGGCGGGCCCAGATGTCGGCGTAGTCCCGCATCTCGTCGTAGACGCCCCGCGGCATCGCGCCGAGCGAGTTCGAGTTCATGTAGGTCGTCGTCGCCAGGATCGGGAACTCCTCGCGCCAGGCGAGGAGTTCGGGATCGTGATGGGGCTCGATGGCGATCTCAGGCATGTCCGGTCTCTCCCGCGTCGCGATCGCGGATCTCGTAGATCTCGAGGTGTTGTCGGGCCGCGCCGAGCAGACGGCTCAGGTCCGTCAGCCCCCGCGCGGCGGCGTGTCCCTCGGCGTTGCGCGCCATGCGGGCGAGCACGTGCCGCGGGGCGAGCGGCCGGAGGAAGGGCCGCGCCGCGTCCCCTTGATAGCCCTGCCCGGCGAGGAAGGCCAGGACCTTGGTGTCGGACCAGGTCTGGCCCCCGTCGAAGCCGTCGACGTAGCCCGTGAAGCGCCGCTCGCGGAAGCGCGAGATCGCGTGGCCGGGGAGGCCGAGGATGCCGAAGTCGAGGTCCAGCCGACGTCCGACGAGGACGTGGAGCAGGGCGATCGTGATCGGGATGCCGCGGCGTCGCTCGAGGACGCCGGGCAGGAAGTCGTTGGCGAGGCTCTCGTAGTCCCGGCGGTCGCCGCCGAATCCCCGCGTGCCGTGGAAGCCCTTCAGGAAGGCCCGCAGCCGACCCTCGCCCGGCCAGGCCCCGCGGACGGCGGGGGCGAGGTCGGAGGCGAGCTCGTCGAGGCGACGTCGGAGCGCCGCGGCGTCGGTGCCGGGGAAGGCGAGGGCGGCGAGGAGGATGGCGCCCTCCTCGAGATCGCGGATCGGCTCGCGGGCGAACTCGGCGAGGCGCGCGAGCGCGGCGACGCGCTCGAGGCCGACCTCGATCTCCCGCGCGCGCGCCCGCTGGCGCGGGTTCCCGTCGCGCGCCACCTCCCGGAGTCCTTCCCGCGCGGCCTCGCCGAGCTCGGCGAGACGCGTCGCCACGGCTTCGGCCACGCGCTCGTTGTCGTCGTCGAGGAGCGCGAGGAGGGCGGCGAGCTCGCCGTTCACGGAGACTCCCACTCCGCCTCGGGCGGCACGCCGAGGGCGTCCGCCACGCGGTTGATGTAGTTGAAGTAGGCGATCGTCTGGACGAGATCGAGGATCCCGGTGTCCTGCAGTCCGACGGCCCGGAGCGGCTCCAGGTCCGCGGCCGTCATGTCCTGCGGTCGCCGCGTCAACTTCGCGGCGTAGTCGCAGAGGGCGCGCTCGCGCGGCGTGAGATCGCCCTCGCGGTAGTCGTTCTCGATCGCGTCGACCCAGCTTCCGTCGTGTGTGGTCTCCGACCGGAGATCCTCGGCGTGCGCGCGCGTTCAGTAGAAGCACTCGTTCACCCGGCTCACGACCGTCGCGACCATCTCGCGTTCGTCGCGGCCCAGCTCCGAGGGGGCGAACATCACCTCGCGATAGAGGTCCATCGAGGCCCGGGTCTGCTGCGGCCGCAGGCTCATGATCTGCACGATGTTGAAGACCTTGCCCGCCCGGCCGATCGCGGCGTCGAACAGCCGTCGGAGGAGCCCTTCGGCGCGCTCGACGGGCACCACCTCGATCCAGGGTTTCGACGACATGGACGGCTCCGGGCGGATGCGGCGAGCGCAGTATACCAGTCCCCTCGGCGACCCGGAGGTGCGTCCCGCTTCGGCCCCGGAGGCCGGGCTGCTACGCTCGTCATCCGGGTGCGGGCGTCGGAGGCGCCGACCCGGACGGGGGAGGACCCCGCGGTCGGGCCGGAGGAGAGCGACATGAAGACGACGATCGCAGGATTCGTCATCGCCCTGGCGGCGGTGGCGGGGGCGCAGGAGCCCGCGCCCGCGCCCAAGGCGCCGCCGGTCGCGCCGCCCGTCGAAGCGGCGAAGCCGGAGCCCGCCAAGCCGGTCGTCCGTCACGATCCCGCGGCGCTGATCCTCTATCGCGCGATGACGGCCCGGATCTACCGCGCGCATCGCGAGGGGCTCGCGGGACTCCGCTGCCGGATGAAGCTGCGCACCGTGGAGCCCGGCACCGGCAAGGTCGTCGGCGAGCTCGGCCCCCTGACCTTCGAGTGGGACGCGGAGAAAGGGAGCCGGCTCCTCGACGCGAAGGGGAAGGAGATGCCGGCGCTGGCGGGACTCCTGCCCGTGATCCAGGGCGACGTCGTCGGCCACGACCCGGACGCCCTCCTCGCGAGCAACACGCTGCGGTCGGGTCCGGAGGGCACCCTGCTCGTCGGACCTCCCGTCGCCGATCCCGCGGACTTCCGCGCCGCGACCGTCCTTGCGCTCGACGAGAAGGGTCGCCTCGCGAGCCAGCTCCTGGACCTCGGTCCCGGTCAGCCGCGCTACGAGCGCACCTACGTCTACCGGAGTCGAGGTGAACTCTTCCTCGTCCAGCGGATGACGACGCGGGTCGCGGGCGGGGCCGAGGAGCCGGTCGCGGTGGCCGAGTACTCCTGGCGCGATCAGGACGGCTTCACCTTCCCCCGCGAGGTCGTGACGCGGACGGCGCAGGCGATCCAGACCGTGAGCTACGACGAGTTCGTCCCGCGGCGGGCCGAGGCGAAGCCCGAGGACGGGGCCGCCCCGGCGAAGGACGCTCCGCGACCGGCGGATCCGGCGCCCGCGCCGGAAGACGCGCCCCCGCGCGAGCCGGCCGGCGGCGGCGGTCGCTGACCCTTGCCCGGCGGTTCCCCCCGGGTAGACTGACTCCCCTCGCGCCCCGGCGCGGGAGACCTACGGGTATAGCTCAATTGGTAGAGCAGCTGATTCCAAATCAGCAGGTTGGGGGTTCAAGTCCCTCTGCCCGTGCTGGATGTGACGACGAGATCGAGCCCCCGGGTTCGATCTCGTCGTCGTTCCGGACCCCGTCGCCGGCAGCCGTCATGTCTCGCCCGCGAACCGGTCACCGGGTTGCCGGCATCGCCGCCCGAATCCGTCGCTCGCCCGCGGTGCGGTGACTCGCGTTCCGGACTCCAAGCGTCCGTCGCGCGGCGACTTGCGGGGCGAACTCCGCCTCGGCCCTCCCGACGGCACGGCGCTTGCCCCTTGCCCTCGCGGCGTCCCTTCGGCGACCCTCGTTCCGGAACCGGGAGAGAACCATGCGCACGATCCTTCTCCGCCTCGCCCCCTGCCTCTTTCTCGTCGGACTCGCGGCCGCGCCGCTGCGCGCCCAGGACCCGCTCGGGGCGAAGGAGTTCGCGGCCGAGGTCGACGCCGCGCTGAAGGAGACCGAAGAGAAGTGCGCCGCGCTGATCGAGTCGAAGAAGCTCCCCTGGAAGAAGGTCGCGGCCGAGTTCAGGAAGCGCGCCAGGGACGCGAAGACCTACGTCGATCAGCGTGACCTCCTCGTCGAGCTGCTCGCGCGGCTCCGCGACGGACACGCGGGACTCATCGAGAAGGACGAGGATGCGGCCCGGAAGGCGCCGCGACCGCCGGAGCTCTTCGGTCCCGGCATGTTCTGGACCGAGATCGACGGCCACGTCCACGTGAAGAACGTCTGGGGCGCGTCCGAGAAGGCGGGCGTGGAGCCCGGCGACGAGATCCTCTCCGTCGACGGCGTCGCCGTGGCGAAGTGGGTCGCGGCGCGCGAGGCCGAGATCGCGAGGATGCGGAGCTTCTCCACCGATCACCAGGCGCGCTTCACGACGCTGCATCGCGGGCTCGCGGCCGAGCGGGGCACGCGCATGAAGCTCGAGATCCGTGACGCGAAGGGCAAGAAGCGGAAGAGGAACCTGGTCATCGACCGCGACCACTGCGTCCCCTTCGGGCCCGCCTATCCGCCGGAGGATCTCGCCGGGCTCGGGAAGAACATCGCCTGGGCGAAGACCGAGGGCGGCCACGGCTACATCCAGGTGCGACGCTGCCGCTCCGAGGTCGTGGACGAGCTCGATCGCGCCCTCGCCGCGATCGGCGAGGTGTCGGGGGTGATCCTCGACTTCCGCGGCAACTCGGGCGGCGGCTTCGACCACGAGGCTTTCCTCGGGCGCTTCATCCCCGAGGGAAAGTCGATCTCCTTCGCGCGCAAGGTCGAGGGCGCCGGCCCCCTCCGCTTCGGCGGACCGGTCGTCGTCATCGTCGACGGCAACTGCGCGAGCGCGGGCGAGACGGGCAGCGGGATGTTCAAGGAGGAGGGGCGCGGCTACGTGATCGGCGAGAGCCCGAGCGCCGGGATGTCGTCGCAGAAGACCACGATCGAACTCCCGTCGGGTCGCTTCGCCCTCTACGTCTCCACCCACAGCAACAAGAGCTGGTACAACGATCGCCGCGGCCTCGAGGGCATCGGCGTGATCCCGCACGAGACGGTGTCCTTCACCGCCGCCGACCTCGCCGCGAAGCGCGACACCCTCATCCTCCGCGCCGAGGCCCCCCTCGCCGACTTCCCGCAGAAGGCCGTCCCCTACCGTCCCGAGCAGTTCGGCTGGAAGACCCCGCGGGGGAAGTAGGCGGCGCGGCCGCCCACGTCCTCAGGAGAGGCCGATCGCCACCGCGACCGTGAGGGCGATCGAACCGAGCACGATGACCTGCAGGATGAAGGGCACGACGAAGCGCAGCCAGCGGTCGAAGGGGATGCCCGCGACGCCGAGGATGCCGACGAGGACGGCGTTGGTGGGCACGATGATGTTCATGAAGCCGTCGCCGAACTGGTAGGCGAGGACGGCGACCTGCTTCGAGACGCCGACCGCGTCCGCGAGCGGCGCCATGATCGGCATCGTGACGTAGGCCTGGCCGCTGCCGGAGGGGATGAACAGGTTCATCACGCACTGCACGAGGAACATCGCGACGGCCGAGACGTAGGGTCCCGTGCTCTCCAGGCTCGAGGCGATGCCGTGGACGATCGTGTGCGTCACCTGACCCTCGTCGAGGATCACCTGGATCGTGCGGGCGAAGCCGATCAGGAGGGCGGTGCCGGTGAGTTCGGCCGCGCCCTCGCAGAAGGTCTTCGCGGTGCCGTCGACGCCGAGGCGGCCGAGGAAGCCGAGGACGACGGAGAGGATGATGAACATCGCCCCCATCTCGGCCAGGTACCAGTCGTGGGTCTTCATACCCCAGATCTGGAGCGCGATCAGGACGACGACGAGCAGCAGCGCGACGATGCGCACCGGCGTCAGCGGCGGGGCCTCCTTCGAGGCCGGCGTTCCGCTCCAGGGGACGTCGGCGACGAGGCTCCGCGAGGGGTCGAGTCGCGTGCGCTTCGCGTAGCGCCAGACGTGCAGGAAGCCGAGCCCGAGGAAGGGCACGAGGAGCGCGACGCGGTACCACCAGCCGCTGTAGTTCTCGAGATGCGCGATGTTCTGCGCGATGATCACGGTGAAGGGGTTGGTCGCCGCGACGCCGTAGCCGACTCCGTAGCCCACGCAGAGCACGCCGACGGCGGTGACGCGATCGAAGCCGAGTCCGGCGCAGAGGGCGATGACGAGGGGCACGAAGGGGAGGTACTCCTCCGCCATCCCGATCGTGCTCGAGCCGGCCGCGAAGACGAACATCCCGCCGAAGACGAGCCAGGCCGGCTGGCGGCCGAAGCGACGCAGGAGCCAGCCGATCAGGGCGTCGGCCGCGCCGGTGGCGCGGAGCACCGCGAAGGCGCCGCCGACGATGAAGACGAAGAAGATGATGTCCTGCGCCTTCTCGAAGCCGACCGGGATCGAGGTGAAGACGCTCCAGAGCGAGATGCTCCGCCGGGCCTCGCCCTCGAAGGTCTGGTACTCCCTCGGGTCGACGACGGAATGTCCGTGGGCGTCTTCGATCATCGAGTAGGCCCCCTGCGGCAGGGCCATCGTCGCCAGCCAGGCGGCGAGGATCATGAAGAACAGAAGGACGAGGGTGTGGGGCACCTTGAATCGCATCGCCAGCTCCGCGTGGGGTTCCGGCGGATCTTACGCTCGGGGCGCCTCGCCGTCGCGGGGCGGGATCGGGTCGATGACGGGAGCGGCCGGCCGGGGTAGCGTGGTCGGCATCATCCGGGAGGAGCGGCGATGAACGAGGACGCGAATCCGGCCGATCTGCGGGAACGCGCCGAGGCGGCCGCCCGGCGCAGCGCGGGCGAGGTGCGCGAGACCGGGCTCGAGGAGTCCCCCTGGCTCTCGCGGCGCAGCGGGGCCCGGGTGCTCCTGAAGCTCGAGAACCAGCAGCGGAGCGGTTCCTTCAAGTTCCGCGGGGCGATGGCCCGACTGAGCGCGCTCTCCGCCGACGACGCGCGCCGCGGCGTGGTCGTGGCCTCGAGCGGCAACCACGGCGCGGCCTGCGCGCTCGCCGGCCGGCTCCTCGGCGTGCCGGTGCGGGTCTTCGTGCCGACCTACGCCAAGGAGGGCAAGCGCCGGAAGATCCTCGGGCAGGGAGCGGCGCTGGAGTCCGTCGGGGACGACTGCCTCGACACCGAGCGCGCCGCTCGCGCCTGCGCCGAGCGGGAGGGGCTCGTCTACGTCTCGCCCTACGACGACCTCGAGGTGGCGGCGGGGCAGGGGACGATCGGGCTCGAGCTCGAGCGGCAGGCGCCGGATCTGGACGCCGTCTTCGTCGCCGTCGGCGGGGGCGGGCTCATCGGAGGCGTGGGCGCGGTCCTGAAGACGCGGCGATCCGAGATCGAGATCGTGGCCGCGTCGCCGGAGCGTTCGCCGGCGGTGCACGCCTGTCTCGAGGCGGGGCGCTGGGTCGACGCCGTCTGCGAGGACACGCTCTCCGACGCGACGGCCGGCGGCGTCGATCCCGATTCCGTCACGCTGCCGCTGTGCCGGGCCGTCGTGGACCGCTCGTTGCTCGTGCCGGAGGACGAGATCGGGCCCGCGCTCCGCGCCGTCTTCGACGAGGAAGGGTTGCTGGTGGAGGGAGCGGCCGCGATGGCCGTGGCCGCCTTCCTCGCCACCGGTCGGACCTGGGCGGGCCGCACGGTGGCGATCATCCTCTGCGGCGGCAATCTCGACGCCGCGACGGCGCGGCGCTGGCTCGCCGACTGACCGCGGGGCCCCGGGTCCGGGGCCCCGTCCGACTCAGTCGTGGGAGAGATCGATGCTCTGCGCGAGGTAGTTCTCGACGCCGATCGTGGCGATCTGGTGGAGCTGCGATTCGGCCCAGTCGAGGGCCTCCTCGGTGTCGACGAGCATGCGCTCGACCATCTCGCGGGTGCCGTTGTCGCCGCCGTCGCGCGAGGCGGCGATGAGGTCGTTCATCAGCTTCGCGGCCTGGGTCTCGGCCGCGACGGCGAGCTCGATCTGCTCGCGGACGGTCTCGCCCACGAGGACCGGGTTGTAGCGCTGGACGTTCGGGATGCCGTCGAGGAAGAGGATCCGCGACATCAGCATGTCCGAGTGCTTCATCTCGTCGATGGACTCGGCGCGGAAGTAGTCCGCGTGGCGCTTGAAGCCCCAGTTCTCGCACATCTTGTAGTGGATGTAGTACTGGTTGATCGCGGTGAGTTCCGCGGTCAGGAGATCGTTCAGCGCGTCGATGATCCTGGCGTCGCCCTTCATGGTCGTCGCTTGCCTCCGGGTTCCGGCCGAGTGGGGTCCGGCCCAGGATAGGTCATCCCGGGGGAATGCCAACCGGAGCGCGCCGGGAGGCGCGGCGTTCAGGAGCGGCGACGGAGGCGGGGCGGCGCGGTGGGGGCGGGCGCGGCGCCGAGAAGGGCGCGGATCGCGCCGCGGCAGCCGCCGCAGGCGGCGCCGGCCTCGCAGCGCGAGGCGACGTCCTCGCAGGTCCGCGCGCCCTCGGCGAGGGCGTGCCGGATCTCGCGGTCCGTCTTCTTCTTGCAGTGGCAGACGAGCATCGATCCGTCCTCCGGACTCGGGCGGGTCGCCTCGACGAGAGGCCCCGCGCTCCGGGTCCTTTTACGACGCGCGGAAATGAGATTCAATCTCATTCCATTCTTCGATCTTTCGAGTCGAAGAACATGCGCCGAAATGAGGGCTCGGGCTGCGGCGGCTACTTTCCGAGGGTCCGCGCGACGTAGGCCCGGAGGGCCTCCAGGACGGGCGGGCTCGCCCAGGCGCGGCGGACGCTGGCCCCCAGGCGGGCCTTCTCGTCCGCCATCAGCCGTCCGGCGTGGGCCCGGAGCTCGCTCTTGGTGAGCTCGAAGGAGACGCGGGGGATGGCGGCCAGGGACCGGGCGCGGGCGATGGCCCGCTCGAGGAGCTCCTCCGGCGAGCAGAGCTCGTCGGCGAAGCCGAAGGCGAGCGCCGTCTCCGCGTCGTAGGTCCCGCCGCCGTAGACCACGGTCTGCAGGGCCCGCGGCGTGATCGAGAAGCGGACGATCTCGAGGGCGGTCGCCGGAAAGGGCACCCCGACCGAGAGTTCGGGCACGCCCATCCGTCCGCCGCCGGTGGCGAGGATCTTGGCATCGGCGGCCAGAGCGATGATGCAGCCGCCCGCTATCGCGTGGCCGTTGATGGCCGCGACGAGGGGGCGGTTGAAGCGGAAGAGCCGTCCGAGGGCCTCGTCGAGCGCGGGCAGGAAGCTCTCGAGGTAGCTCGCGCCGCCCTCCGCCACGCGGACGAGATCGACCCCGGCCGAGAAGATCCGGCCCTGGCCGGTGAGGACCACCGCGGGCACGGAGTCGCGCTCCAGGATCTCGAGGGTCTCGGAGAGACCCAGCAGGAATTCGGTGTCGAGGACGTTGGCCTTGCCATGGGCCATGGTCACCAGGACGTGGTCGTCGCGATCTTCGCGGCGGAACATCGGAGCTCTCCGGGAGGGGGGCGATGGGGCCGAGTCTAACAGCGCCGCGATCGGGACCGATCCACCCGGAAAATGCTCGTACGGTGCCAGTCACCCGATGTGCATTTCCGGGCGAATCGGTCTCGCATGCGGACCCCAGCGGAACGGAAATGCACATCGGGTGACTGGCACCGTACGAGCATTCCACTCGCCTCCGCCTCCGATTCGGGACGCGGCGTGGCGTCGGACGCGGGCCCGCGCTCCCGGAAGAGGGCGTCGGATCCGGCGCCCGGTCGCTACACTCGGAGGGATTGCCGTGAACGCCGTCGCCGCGACCGCCATGATCGACGAAACCCGCCAGCTCATCGAACGCGCCCAGGGGGGCGATCCGGAGGCCCTTTCGCGGGTCTTCGAGGTCTACCGGGACCGCATCCACGCCCTGGTCCGGAAGAAGCTCGGCGATCCCCTCCGGCGCAATCTCGACTCGTCGGACGTCGTGCAGAGCGTCTGTCTCGAGGCGCTCCAGGACATCGACAAGGTCGAGTACCGCGACGAGGACGGCTTCGTGCGCTGGCTGGCGCGCATCGCCGAGAACACCATCCGCGACCGGCATCGCTACTTCGGCGCCCGCAAGCGTCGGGGGCCCGGACGCGCGGACGACCTGCCGCTGAGCCAGGCCGACGCCGAGGCGCAGGGGCTCACGCCGAGCCGCGAGCTGAGCAACGCCGAGCAGATGGCGCTGGTCCTCGATGCCCTCGGGCGTCTGCCGGAGGAGTACCGACGCGTGATCCGTCTCGTGCGCTTCGAGAAGAAGTCGCACGCCGAGGCGGGCGAGGCGCTCGGCCGGAGCGAGAAGGCGACCCGCATGCTGCTCGCGCGCGCCCGGGCCCGACTCGCCCGCGAGCTGGGCGCGAGCCTCGACGAGGAATGAGCGGCGGCGCCGGGGAATCGCCGCGGCCCGACGCCGCGCTTCCCCCGTCGGAGGACGCGGGCGGCGCCGAGGGACGCCTCGCCGAGCTCCTGGCCGAGGGAGAGATCGATGCGACGGCCGCGTTGGCCGCGGGGGAGGACCCCGCCGCCCTCGCCCGTCTCCTCGCGCTGCACGAGCTGGCCGAGCTCGGTCTCGAGGCGCTCCAGCGCGGCGTCCCGCCGGCGCTCGTGGAGGGCGTCGAGATCGGAAGGAAGGTCGGGCCGTACCGTCTCCTCGCGGAGATCGCGACCGGCGGCATGGGCGCGCTCTACCTCGCGCGCTACGAGACGCTCGGACGGATCGTCGCCGTCAAGCTCCTCGCCCGCCCCGGCGCCGCGCCGGCGCGACGCTTCCAGCGCGAGGCGGAGATCGTCGCCGGTCTGAAGCACCCCAACGTCGTCGAGATCTACGGCCGCGGCGAGGCCGACGGCGTGCAGTACATCGCGATGCGCTACGTCGCGGGTCACGACGTGGCCCGCACCTGGCGCGAGCTGCGGGCGGGCGCCGATGTCGCCGCCCGTGACCTCGAACGACCGCTGCGCTGGATGACGGACGCCGCGCGCGCCCTGCACCACGCGCACGAACACGGGGTCGTGCATCGCGACGTGAAGCCGGCGAACCTCCTCGTCGAGGACGACCACCTCTACGTGGTCGACTTCGGCCTCGCCACGAGCGACGACGCGCTCGAGCTGACGCGCTCCGGGGATCTCCTCGGCACCGTCCCCTACATGGCCCCCGAGCAGCTCCGCGGCCGTCGGGACGAGGTGGACCGCCGCGTGGACGTCTACGGACTCGGCGTGAGCCTCCACGAGCTCCTCGCGGGCGGGCCCCCCTTCACCGGCCCGACCTCGGAGGCGGTGGCGCGTCAGATCCTCCGTCGCGATCCCCCGCCGCTCGCACGTCACGGCGTCCCGCGCGATCTCGAGGCGATCGTCACGCGGGCGATGGAGAAGGACCCCGACGCGCGCTATCCGACCGCGCGCGACCTCGCCGAGGACCTCGAGCGCTTCCTCGCCCGCGAGCCGGTCCGGGCGCGTCACCTCGGTCCGCTCCGCCGGGCGGGGCGTCGCGCCTCGCGTCACCCCGGGATCGTCGCCGCGGTCGGGCTCGTGCTCGTCGGCCTGGTCGTCGCGACCTTGGCCTGGCGGAACGCCCGCGACGAACGCCGTCGCGCGGACGACGCCCGCCACGACGGGGCCGTCGCCGCGGCGGCGCGCGGCGACTACCGCCGGGCCGGCGCGATCCTCGAGGAGCTCCGGAGCGGCGGCGCGGAGATCGAGGGGCTCCGGGCGGAGCGCGATCGCTTCCGCGTCTTCGCGATCCACGACGATCTCATGCGCATCGCCTTCATCCCGCGAGGAGACGAGCGCGGCGACGCGTCGGTCGCGCGCGCGCCGGAGACCGTGTCCGCGATGCTCGCCGAGCTCGACGACCTGCCGGTGCCCGACGCGATGCGCGACCGCCTCCGGATGATCGAGGTCCTCTTCCTCCGCCGTGAGGGGCGCGCCGACGAGGCCCGCCGCCGTCTCGACGCCTGGGGGGCGGAGCCCGCCGCCGCGCCGCGCCGCCTCGCGGCCTGGCGGGCGATGGTGGATCGCGGGGACGGGGACGATCCCGAGGCGGTCGGCCGCCTCCTCGCCGCGCTCGACGCGCATCCCGTCCGCGACGTCGACGACCACTACTTCGCCGCCATCGCCGCGAGCCGGCTCGACGGGGCGGAGTCGCGCGGCCTCTTCGAGATCGAGCGCTTCCTCGTCGCGGTCCCCGGCGACTACTGGGGCCGGCACACGAAGGGCAACCTCCTGCGGCGGCTCGGTCGCCTCGGGGAGGCGCGCGAGGTCTACTCCGGGATCATCGGCTCGATCGCGGGGGGCGAGGACGCGGGCGATCCGCGGCTCGGCGCGGCCTACTGGCAGCGCGGCCTCGTGACCGCGCGCCTCGGTCGCTTCGCGGAGGCCGGGGCGGATTTCGAACGCAGCCGCGCCGTGATCCGCCCTGGGCGCTCGAGCTCGCGCGGTCCTTCTGTGCGCGCGGCGAGGGCGACCTCGCCGCGGCGCGCTCCGCCCTCGACCGCGCCCGGTCGGAGCTCGGCCGCCGGACGCGACGGGCCCGCGGGAGCCGGACGAGGCCGCGGCGCCGGCCGCCGTCCTCGAGGCGCTCGTCCGCGACGCCGCCCAGGCGGGACGCTACGACGAGGCCGAGGGCTTCGCGAGGCGGCTCGCGTCGGTCGCCGGCGCGGAGCGGCGCGGGGTCGTCGCGACGGCGGCGGTCCACTGGGCCCGGCTCGATGCGCGGCGGAACGGCGAGAGCCCGCCGACGGCGACGGAGTTCGCCGCGCTGGAGGCCGAGATCGCCGCCGGCTCGGAGCCCGCGCCGCCGCCGCGCGATCTCCGTCTGCTCGGCGCCCAGGTCGCGTGGTACGCCGGGCGACCCGAGGAGGCGCTGGCCCGGCTCGACGCGCTCGTCCTCGAGGACGACGACGAGGCCCGCTTCCTCCGCGCCTCGCTGCGCTTCGAGACCGTCCTCGAGAGCCGCGCGCTCCTCTTCGATCGACGCCTCCGCGACGACGCGAGCGAGGCGGAGCGAGCGGGCTGGGACGCTTTCCACCGTCAGGTCGCGGACTGGGTCCGGAGCGCCGCCGACGACTTCGGCGTCCTCGAGCAGCGCGGTCTCGCGCGTCTCGACGAGCTCCAGCGCCTCGACCGCCTGCGCTTCGTCCACGGGGTCCTGCGCTACTGGGACGGCGAGCTCGAGACCGCGGCGGAGATCCTCGGTCGCCTGGCGGGCCGCGAGGCCCTCGCGGGCGATCCCTGGCGGGCCTCGCTCCACTTCCATCTCGCGCGCGTCGACCGCGACCGGGGTCGACCGGACGCCGCGGCCCGCGCCTTCCGCCGCGGCCTCGAGCTGGAACCGGGAGACGCGCGGGCCCTCGCCGAGGCGGCGCGTCTCTCGGCCGCGTCGGGCGACTTCGAACGCGTCGGCGAGCTCCTCGCGCAGATGCGCCGGGAGCGCGCCGAGCCCGACTTCGTCGAGCGCGAACTCGGCGCGCCGGCCTGGGATCCCTGGCGCGACGACGCGCGCCTGCGCGCCGTGATCCCGCGCTGAGACCCTTCGCCCGCTCGGGCGGGAACGATCAGTTCGCCGCGCGCGCCCGCACGACGGCGAGGAACTGCTGCGGGCTCGCCGTCGTCGAGGTGACCTCGATCGCCACGTCGGTCGCGAGATCCTCCCAGCTCGCGCGCAGGACGGAGCCGGTCTGACCGAGCGGCGCGACGACCGGCGGCGCGGCCGGCGCGTAGGCGGAGACGACCGTCGAGCCGCCGCCGTCGCCGGGACCGCCCGTCCCGTCGCTCGAAGGCGCGACATCCGAGACCGAGACGGCGATCGGCACCGTCGCGCCGTAGCCCGCGCGGTCGGTGAGCGGATCGTAGTTGTAGATCGCGATCTCGAGATCGAAGAGCGCGAGCAGGGCGGGCGGCACGAGGTTGACGACGCTGCCGATCTGGTCGGCGCTGCCCACCACGGTGAAGCCCCAGACGTCGCCGCCGTCCTCCGTCGTCGCGTGGAGGACGGGAAGCTGGCCGGACACGATCCCCTGCGCCGGACCCTGCGTGACGACGAGGAGTCGCTCGGCCCGCGTCCGACCGGGACCCGAGGCGCTCCGGAACACGAGCGGACCCGATTCGGCGTCGATCGACAGGTGCACGTCGAAGCGCGAACCGTCGATCTGGGTCGTCGGCAGGGAGATCGCCTCGCCGCCGGCGAGGACGAAGGTCCCGATCGTCGGCGTGATCCGCTCCCCCGGAAACCGATCGTGCCGACGCCCCGCGGCGCGTAGTTCGATTGACCGCTGCCGAGATCGATCTTGATCGGGGGCCGATCATCGCGCGGAGGCCGATCGCGTTGGACATCCGCAGCTTGGGGTCGTTGAGCGTGGACCCGTTGCTGTCGAGGACCGAGGCCTGCAGCACCATGTTCAGGCCGATGAGCGCGCCGCCCGAGGGCGAGGTGGGCGGGACCTCGGCGAGCGGGCGCACCGACTCGAAGATCGGGACGGGGCCGGCCCCGCCGATGAGCGGGAGGTTGGCGGCGGCGCCGTTCCCGGTGATGGGGAACCCGTTCGTGATCCAGCCGCCGACGTCGGTGGGATCGGCGCCCGGCAGGTAGAGGAAGGCGTCGCGCTCGCGGAGGTGGCGCCACTGTCCGCCGTGCGCGGGGAGCGCGAGCGACGGGGCGAGGGGGACCGGCTGGCCGAACTCGGTGCCGAAGTCCTCGAAGACGGCGGCGGGGGAGTCCGAGTAGAGCGGCAGGAAGCGGTAGCCGAAGGTCGCGATGTTGCCGGTGGGAAGCGTGAGGCCGACGCGTCCGTAGGACATCTCCATCGTCTGGGCGGGCGAGCCGTCGCCGTGGCCCTTCGGCCCGATGCGCCCGAGTTCCGGCGTGCCGGAGCCGAACTTGGGGTTCAGGTGCGCGATGGCCCAGGTGTTCAGGTCCTTGGCCGCCGCCTGTCCGGGCGCCGGGGTCTGGGCGACGAGCGCGCCGGCGAGGAGGGTCAGCGCGAGGGCGGGATGGAGGGCCTTGGGCATGGCGAGGTCCCCTGGACGGGCGGGCATCTCCGGCGTCGGGGACGAGGCCCGGAGCGCCGACGAGGCTCGCGACCGCAGAACTCGAGACGGGGTCGCGCAACGGCAGGGCGACCCGAGGTGTCCGTGATCATCCCCTCGGGCGTCGACCGGAGCAATCGGCTCCGACTCGGGGGCCGACGAGAGGACGAGGTCATGGACTCAGCGTCGAGGATGCCACGGCGTCACGCGGAAATCCGAGCTTTTTCGCGCCGGTCGATCGGCCGGAAACGGAAGAGGGGCGCCCCGCCGCGCGGCGAGGCGCCCCTTCCTGGTTCCGGACCCCGGCTCGGGTCAGGTCGGATCGCCGGCGCCGTGGCAGCCGCGGTCGGGGCGGCAGGTCCAGGGCAGGACGTCCTCGTCGTCGGGCCCGTGGACGTCCATCGACCGGATGCACCAGAAGTGGGCCGTATTCGCGTGGGACCGGTCCTCCTCCGCCGAACGGCGATACTCGGCGTTGAGCGTCATCGTCTTCGTGCGGAAGAAGGGGCAGATGTCCTCGGGGATCGCGTTGAGGTCGTTGCGGCGGTTCTCGGTTTCGCGACTCATCGCATCAGGCCTCCATCGCCCGGCGGAGCGCACGACGCAGCACCGCCTTCACCATGATCGTCTTGTAGGCGTTGTCGCGGAGCGGCGTCGCGCCCTCGGCCGCGGCCTCGCAGACCTCGTTCAGCCGTCCCTCGGTCAGCTTCTTGCCCTTGATCCTCGCCTCGAGGTCGGGACGACGCAGCGGCGTCGGCGCGACGGCGTTGAGGACGATGCGGCAGTCGGCGACGGTGCCGTCCTCGGCGAGGCGCAGGCTGGCGGTCGCGCCGGCGAGCGCCCAGTCGTAGGACTGCTTCTGCCGCGCCTCGACGTAGGCCGACTTCGGGTTGCGGCCCGCCGCGGGCAGGATGATCGCGGTGACGAGATCGCGGGGACCGAGGACGTTCTCGCGGCGGACGTCCTTCACCGGTCCGACGAAGAACTCCCCGACGGGCATCGTCTTCGGACCGCCCTCGGTGGCGATCTCGACGAGCGCGTCGTAGGCGATGAGCACCGGGGCGAGGTTCGAGACGTGGGGCGCGCTGCACACCGCGTTGTCGAAGATCGCGTGGTGTTCGTGCACGGACTCCCGGGCGTAGCAGCCCTCGCCGCCCCGCTTCGCGCACTCGTAGTGCTCGTTACGGAAGAAGTGGCAGCGCGGACGCTGGCAGAGGTTGCCCGCCACCGTGGCGACGTTGCGGACCTGGGGCGTCGCGGAGCGCTCGATCGTGGTGCGGATCGCGGGCCAGCCGCTCGCCACCGCGTCGTCCGCGCCGAGTTCGGCGAGGGTGGTGAGCGCGCCGATCTCGATGCCGCGCTCGGTCGCGCGGATGCCGCGGAGGGCGGCGATGCCCTTGAGGTTGACGACCATGTCCGGCGTCGCCACGTACTCCTTGAGCATCGCGACGAGGTCGGTGCCTCCGGCGAGGAACGCGCTCCCGTCGAAGCTGTCGGCCCCCACCGCCCGCGCCCCTTCGAGCGTCGTCGGCTGGGCCATCTTGAAGGCCTTCATCGCTTCTCCTTTCGCGCGAGCGCCTCGAGCACCTTGCGCGGCGTGATGGGGATCGAGGTGATGCGCACGCCGATGGCGTGGTAGACGGCGTTGGCGATGGCGGCCGCGGTCGCGATGACCGGAGGCTCGCCGAGGCCCATGCAGCTCGTCGAGTTGTAGCCGTTGGAGACGCCGACGAGGACGACGTCGATCCGGGGCGTGTCGACGGGTCCGGCGATCTTGTAGGCCTCCATGTCCGCGTTGAGCATGTGTCCCTTGATCGGGTCCATGACGCGGTCCTCGAAGAGCGCGTAGCTGACGCCCTGGATGACGCCGCCGGAGACCTGACTCTCGGCCGTCTTCGCGTTGAGGATGATGCCGCCGTCCGCGACCGCGATGACGTGCTTCACCCTCACCTCGCCGGTCTCGACGTCGACCTCGACCTCGGCGAACTGGGCGCCCGCGTTGGTCGGCGCGAAGCCCTCGCGGATGTTGCGGGGACGGCGCGAGGTGACCTCGATGACGTCGCCCGGGATCATCGCGCAGGCCTCGTCGAAGCTCATCACCTTCTGCCGGCTGCCGCCGCGACTGCGGACGACCTGTCCGCCGGCGAGGTCCAGCTCGGAGGCCGGCAGCTTCTTCGCCTCGGCGACCGCCTCGAGCAGCTCGCGCTTGGCGTCGTGCGCCGACTGGCGCGCCGCCGGAGACAGCGTGGGAGCGGTCGTGGATCCGCCGCTGCCGGGACCCTGGGGATCGTCGGTGTCGCCGATGAAGGTCGCGACGCGCGCGGCCTCGATCCCGAGCTCCTCGGCGCAGATCATGCCCATGATCGTCCGCGTGCCGGTGCCGATGTCCTGCGAGCCGTTGCGGATCTCGACGCGGCCGTCCTTGAAGACGCGGACGGTGCACTGGGCGCCGCCGCCGCCGCGGGCGAACCACTCGGTGCCCGCGCAGCCGACGCCGGACTTCACCGGCCCCTTGCCCGCGCCGGGCTTCACGCGCCGCTTCTCCTTCCAGCCGATGCGGTCCGCGCCGAGCTTGAACTCGTGCGGGCGCACGCGGTGGTCGTCGTTCCGGCGCCGGAACTCGACGGGATCCATGCCGATCCGCTCGGCCGCGATGTCCATCATCTGCTCGAGCGAGTAGACGCCCTGCGGCCATCCGGGCGCGCGCATCGCGCGCAGCGCGCCGGTGTTCGTCCGCACCGCGTACTCGATCTTGTCCACCGAACCGAGCCGGTACATGACGTCGTTGCGCGCCCCCGAGCCGGCGGCGCCGCTCCCCGGCGTGCCCCAGCTCCGGACGCGGTAACCGACGACGGTTCCGTCCTTCTTGAGGCCCATCGTGATCTTCTGGATCGCGTCCGGGCGGTTGCCGACGCTCGTGTGCTCCTCGCGGCGATCGAGCATGAGCTTGACCGGGCGTCCGGACTCCCGCGCCAGGCGGGCGCAGGCGATGCCCTCGACGCCGGCCGAGAACTTCGAGCCGAAACCGCCGCCGACGTACTCGCCGACGACCCGGGCGTTCTTCGGCCGCAGGCTGGCCATGAGCTCGCCGCGCACGTTGAAGGTCGCCTGGGTCGAGGCCCAGCACATGATCTCGTCGCCGTCCCACTCGCAGACGAGACCGTGGGTCTCGAGCGAGGTGTGCGTCTGGCACTGGGTCTCGAACTCCTCCTCGATGACGATGTCGGCCTGCTCCATGAGCGTGGCGAACTCGGCGGCGCGCTCGCGCTCGATGCCCTCGAGGCGCTTGGCGAAGTCCTCGTCGCTCTCGTTCCGGTTCTGGCGGACGCTCATCGGAACGACGTTCGCCTGGCCGCGGCGTCCGACCTGGGGGGCTTCCTCGCCCATCGCGTCCCGAGTGCGGACCGCGTGGGGGAGCACCTCGTACTCGACCGCGATGGCGCGGAGCGCCTCCTCGGCGATCTGCTCGGTCTCGGCCGCGACGGCCGCCACCGCGTCCCAGGCGAAGCGCTTCGCGCGGCTCCGGCCGTCTCCGGAGAGATCGATGACGGCATGGACGCCCGGCATGGCCTTCGCCTTCTCGAGGTCGATCGAGACGACGTTCGCGTTGGCGTGGGGGCAGCGCAGGATCCGCCCCTGGAGCAGGCCCGGTCGCCGGCGATCGTAGGTGTAGACGGCGGCGCCGGTGACCTTGGCGATCGCGTCGTAACGGTCGACGGACTTCCCGACCACCGAGTAGGGCCGTTCGAGGTCGTAGGGCGCGAGCGCCCCCTCGTCGAGGACGAGGGTGACCTCCTCGAGCTGTCCCTCGAAGCCCAGCTTGATCTTCACCTCCTCGTAGCGGCTCATCGCTTGCGCTCCTTCACCTTGCCGGAGGCGGCGAGCGCGACGGCGTCGAGGATGTTGTCGTAGGTGCCGCAGCGGCAGATGTTGCCGGCGATGCCCTCCGCCGCCTGCTCGCGGGTGGGGGAGGGGTTCTCGGCGAGAAGGGCGGTGCAGGCCATCACCATGCCCGGCGTGCAGAAACCGCACTGGAGGGCGTCGCACTCGACGAAGGCTGACTGGACCGGCGTGAGGGCGCCGTCGGGACCGACCAGGCCCTCGACGGTGCGGAGCTCGCGGCCGACCGCGTCCACGGCCAGCATCGAGCAGGAGGTGACGAGCTTGCCGTCGACGTGGACCGAGCAGGCGCCGCAGGCGCCGCGGTCGCAGACGCGCTTCGATCCGGTCAGCTCCAGGCCGTCCCGGAGCGCGTCGAGGAGGGTCGTCATCGGGCGGATCTTCACCTTCCGCTCGGCGCCGTTGACGCGGAGGACGATCTCGGCGCCTTCCGCGCCGAGGATCGGGACCTCCTCGCCGCCGAAACGGGGGGCGGCGGGCTTCTGTCCGGCGGCGCCGGACTGGCCGACGCTGACCGCGGCGACGGTCAGGCCGGCGCCCTTCAGGAATCCGCGCCGGCTGAGGCCGGGGCGGGCCGCGCGGGGATCGGACCCGCCGGGATCTTCGGGGGAGCGGCTCATGGCACTCCTTTCGAGGGGGGAGGAGGGGCGGGGCCGGGGTCTTCGAACCCCGTCGACGACGCGCCGCCTTCGGTTCCGTTCTTCGAGACCGGGAGTCTACCAGACCCCGCCGGGGCCGAGCGCGGCCGGGGCGGTCTCGAGCGGACGCGCGTTGAAAGGCGAGGGGGGGTGCGTAAAATCGTCTGGCGCCGGTCCGGACGAGAGCCCTTCGGCCGATCCCTCATTCCGCCGCGGAGCCGACGCGCCTCCCATTCTCAGTGCCCCGTTTCGATACGCGGCGTGCAGGAGCGACCCATGGCCTTCGCGAAGCAGCTCGAGCAACTCCTTGGTCTCAAGGGAGTTAACTACCAGTACCAGCTGGACAAGGAAGCGCTCTTCCACGCCGCGATCGAGAACGACCGCGGCCGGGTGCGCGCCGACGGACCCTCCGACGAGCAGAAGGCCTTCGCGACCAAGCTCGGCGTGAAGGGCCCGCTCGTTTATTACACCGACCCCTCCGCCACCGGTCGCCGCGTGAAGGACACCTTCGCCGTGGCCTACCCCGAGGTCGAGGACAAGGTCTGGTGGAAGCCGGACTTCTCGAAGTACGACCCGGCGGCCTACGAGGGCCTGCTCGGGCGCGTCGTCGCCCACCTCGAGGCGAAGAAGGCCACGCTCTTCGTCCAGGACGTCTACGCGGGCTCGGATCCGGCTTACGCGCTGCCCTTCCGCTTCGTCGGCGAGTACGCGACCCACGCGCTCTTCGTCAACACGATGTTCCCGAAGGTCGTCGCCGGCGTCGAGAACGAGGACGGCAAGCGCTGGACCCTGCTCAACGTCCCGAGCTTCCACACCGTGCCCGAGCGCGACGGCAGCCGCTCCGAGGCCGTGATCATCGTCGACCTCAAGCGTCGCATCGCGCTGGTCTGCGGCCCGGCCGACTACTGCGGCACCAACAAGAAGACGATGTTCACCGTCCTGAACTTCGCCCTGCCCGATCAGGGCTACCTGCCGATGCACTGCTCGGCGAACGTCGGCGACCAGGACGACGCGGCGATCCTCTTCGGTCTCTCGGGCACCGGCAAGACGACGCTCTCGGCCGACCCGCACCGCAAGCTCATCGGTGACGACGAGATCGGCTGGACGGACTCGGCCATCTCGAACTTCGAGGACGGCTGCTACGCCAAGCTCATCGACCTCGACAAGGAGGCCGAGCCGGTCATCGCGGCCGCGCTGTCGATGCCCTGCACGCTGATCGAGAACGTGCCGCCGCTGAAGGGCAAGCCCCTGGCCGAGACGGACCCGCAGGAGCTCGATCTCGCCGATCGCAGCATCACCGAGAACACGCGCTTCGCCTACGGGCTCGAGTGCAACCCGATGGTGATGGAGAACTCGCGCGGTCCCTCGCCGAAGACCATCGTGCTGCTCACCGCCGACGCCTTCGGCGTGCTGCCGCCGGTCTCGATCCTCGACGCGGACGACGTGATGTACCACTTCGTCTCGGGCTTCACGGCGAAGCTCGCCGGCACCGAGGTCGGCGTCACCGAGCCCAAGGCCGCCTTCTCGGCCTGCTTCGGCGCCCCCTTCATGAGCCGCTTCCCCTCGGTCTACGCCGAGCTGCTGGCCAAGAAGATGGCGGCGGCCAATGCCCGCTGCGTGCTTCTGAACACCGGCTGGTCCGGCGGCGGCTACGGCGTCGGCAAGCGGATGTCGATCAAGTACACCCGCGCCATGCTCGACGCGGCCCTCGCCGGTCAGCTCGACTCGGTGGAGACCGTCGAGCACCCGGTCTTCGGCCTCCGCATGCCCAAGAGCTGCCCCGGCGTGCCCTCGGAGATCCTCGATCCCCGTCACACCTGGTCGGACAAGGCGGCCTACGACGCCGCGGCCGAGAAGCTCAAGAACATGTTCCGCGCCAACTTCGAGGAGAAGGGCTTCGCGGCCCTCGGCATCAAGCCGGTGATGTGACCTCCTGAACGCGGGGGGGAACCGGCCCGGGGCTCGCGCCCCGGACCGCCCCCCGAGGACGAGTCCCGAAAATTCGTCCTTGATGGCGGAGCCCGCCCATCTAAAATCCCGGTCCTGGCCCAGTAGCGCAATTGGTTAGCGCACCGCCCTGTCACGGCGGGGGTTGTGGGTTCGAGTCCCATCTGGGTCGCCTTCGAGGGCGCTCGCTCCGGCGAGCGCCCTCTTTCTTTCCCCCCCGCGCTCCCGCAGGATCGCGGGGGCATGAACACGCCTCATCCCCCCGAACCGGGCCTCGACGACCCCCACGAGCCGATCCTGGCCGAACTGCTCGAGCGCGGGGAGGATCCGGAATTCGACGGACGCGCCTGGCTGGAGCGGCACCACCCCGACCGGGCCGGGGAGGTCCTCCGCCGCCTCGGCATCCTGGAGCGCCTGGGGCTCGGCCGCCTCCCCGAAGGAGGGGGCGACGCCGTCGACCGGCGATTCGGCGATTTCCGGCTGGAGCGACTCCTCGGGCGGGGCGGGATGGGCGACGTCTACCTCGCCCGGCAGATCTCGCTGGACCGCCCGGTCGCGCTGAAGCTCCTGCGCGGGGCGGCCGTGCTCGGCGCCGCGGCCCGGGAGCGATTCCTGCGGGAGGCCCTCGCCGCGGCCCGGCTCAACCACCCGCACATCGTCACCGTCCACGCCACCGGCGCGGAGGACGGCATCCCCTTCATCGCGATGGAGTACGTGGAGGGGTGGAGCCTCGACGCCCTCCTCCGGGGCGCGGCGGACCGCCCGCGCCCGGCCCTCCGGGAGCTCGTGACCTGGGGCCGCGACATCGCCCTCGCGCTCGAGGCGGCGCACGCGGCCGGACTGGTCCACCGCGACGTGAAGCCCTCGAACGTCCAGGTCTCGCGGGACGGCCGGGCCGTCCTCCTCGACTTCGGCCTCACCCACGACGAGGCGGCGGCGACGCTCTCCCTGGCCGGCAGCTTCCTCGGGTCACCCCACTACGCGGCGCCGGGCAGGTCCGAGGCGACCGGGACGCGGTCGGCCCGGCCACCGACGTCTACGGACTCGGCGCGACCCTGCACGAGGCGCTCTCCGGGCGACCTCCCTTCTCCGCGGCCACGGCCGAGCGGCTCTTCCACGACGTGCTCACCCGCGAGCCCCCGCCGCTCCGCCGGGCGAATCCCGAGGTCTCGCGTGATCTGGAGTGCGTCGTCGCCCGCGCGCTCGAGAAGCGCCCCGAGCACCGCTACCTCCGCTCGCGCGATGGCCGACGACCTCCAGGCCGTGCTCGAGCTGCGTGACGTCACCGCGCGACCGCCGCGATTCGCGCGCCGCGCCGCGCGGTGGTGCGCCCGTCGGCCCGCGCTCTCCGCCGGCGTCGCGACCCTCCTCGTCCTGAGCGCGGTGGGCCTCGGGCTCGTCGCGGCCGGCGAGCGGCGGGATCGCGAGGAGCGGGAGCGTCGCGCGGCGGATCTCGTCCGGCGATCGGAGGTCCGCCTCGCCGACTTCGTCCGCGAGGTCTCGGAGCTTCCGCGCCGCGCGTCCGAGCTGGAGAAACTCCGCCTGAACAGCGAACGGCGCCCGCGGGCCTTCGCGCTCGTCGCGCGGCTCGATCGCGAGGAACGCGAGCTCGCGCGCATCCGGGCCGACCAGTCCACCGTCTCGCTCGAGATCCTCCAGAACCTCCGCGACGCCGACCGTCTCGGCGGCGACCGCCGCGAGACCGCTCGCCTCCGCGCGCGGGTCTATCTCGAACTCTGGCGCCTGGCGCGGTCCGAGGGCCGCCGGGGAGCTCGGCTTCCTCGCCGAGCAGGTCCGCGAGAACGACCCCGACGGCGAGGTCTCGCGCGAGCTGGAGCGCGGGATCTCCTTCCTCGTCGCGACCGACCCGCCGGGGCCCGCGTGGACCTCTTCCTCCTCCGTCACCTCGACGACCTCGTGTCCGGCTCCTCGCCGCGGATCGTGCCGGTGCCGCTCCGCGGCGGCCCCCCGGGACTCGAGCCGGGGCGCGAGGTCCTGCGTCTGGCCGTCGGCTCGGGCGAGTTCCGGGCCGAGGATCTCCTGCTCGAGCTCGACGGCCGGCCCATCGCGGGCGCGATCCTCGTCGCGGCCGCGGGCCGGGGCCTCGAGCGGCTCGACCGCTTCGTCGGTCTGGACGACGAGGTCCCGCGCGACCTCGGCGATCTCGAGGCGCTCGCCGTCGCCGCCGACGGCCGACGCCCGCGCCGCTTCCGCTTCGAGCGACGGGGCGGCGGCGAGCTCGTCCTCGAGGCCGCCGACCTCGCCGAGCTCGGCGTTCCGCTCGCCGACGCCCGGGGCATCGCCGCGGCCGGCGGCGTCCGGGCCCGGCTCTGGCGGGACGGCGTCGCGCGAGACGTCGAACTGCCGCCCGGCCTCACCTGGCGACACACGGCGTCGCCCCTCTACCACGGAGAATCGTCGTACGCGGGCAGGACGCCGCTGCGCGTCGACCTGGCCGCCGAGCAGGTCCTCGCGCTCGTGCGGCACGAGGGGCGCGAACCCGTCCGGCTCCTCTATCCGAATCCGCACCTGGAGGGACGCGTCGATCCCGTCCCGCTCGTCGCCGAGGGTCGGCATCCGCCGGAGTTCCGACGCGTCCTCCTCCACAACGGTCGCCTCCATCGCGTCATGGATCGCGAGGTGACCTGCGCCGAGTACCTGGAATTCCTGCGGGATCCCGCGGTGGGGCCCGGCGCCCGAGACGCCGGACTCGTTCCCGCCGACGAGGTCTCCTGGATGCGGGATGCGACGGGCGCCTGGTCGCTCGGTCCGGGCCTGCGGCCCGATCTCCCGGTGAGCGGCCTGAGCTGGAACGCGGGCCGCGCCTACGCCGCGTGGCGGACGGAGCGGGCTCGCGCCGCGGGTCGCCCCTGGACCTTCGACTATCCCCACCGCGAGACCCACCTCCAGCTCGCCAATCCGGGCGGTCTGCTCCGGCGATTCGTCTGGGGTGACGCCTTCCGTCCCCACTACGCGAAGAGCTGCTTCGCGCGGGCCCGTCCCGGTCTCGAGCCCGGACTCCGCTTCCCCGTCGACGAGACGGTGACGGGTCTGTTCGACCTCGCGGGCGGCGTCTCCGAGTTCTGCCGCGGCTGGTTCTGGGAGGAGCGGGGCGAGCGGCCGGTGGGCGGCGGGAACTGGGCCTACGCCGAGCCCCAACGGTTCGGCGCCAACTATCTCTTCGGTCTCATGCCCGATCGCAACTGGGAGATCACGGGCTTCCGTCTCGAACTCGACGACGAGGCCGAGCGCGACGCGCCGCGCTGATGATCAGGCGAGCAGGGTGGCGAGGCGGGCGCGGGCGCGGTGGACGAGCTGGCGCAGCGAGACCTCGCTGCGTCCGGTGAGGGCGCTCGTCTCGGCGTAGCTCAGACCGGCGATGGCGACGTGCACGAGGACGTCGCGGTGGTCGGGCGGGAGGGCGTCGAACGCGGCCTCGATGCGATCGAGCTCCTCGCGACTCATCGCCTCCCGACTCGGCGTCGCGATCCGCGAGTAGGCGAGGAGGAGCTCCTCGGGGGAGGTCTCCGGGGGGGCCGGCGACTCGCGGGCGGGATCGCGGCGCGCCGCCCGGTGGTAGTCGCGTCGATCGGAGAGCTTGTGGGCGGCGATGCCGTAGAGCCAGCCGCGGAAGGCCTCCTCCGTCGCGCCCTTCACCGTCGCGATGTCGTCGATGACCTCGCGGCAGATCGACTGCACGAGATCGGCCGAGGACTCCCTCCGCGCCAGCGCCCCCTCGAGCCGCAGCCGCACGTACGCGGTGAGCGCCGGGAGCTGCGGCGTCAGGAGGGTCTCGAGGGCTTCGCGATCGCCTCCGCGGGCGCGCGCGAGAAGATCGGCGAAGGGCGACTCCATGTCCTCACCATGCGGGCGGGGTCGGGGTGGGGTCCAGCGTCATCCTCGAAGCGGCGACGC
>JAWKSY010000024.1:0-55138 GCA_041402125.1 Planctomycetota bacterium | reverse complement strand
CGCCGACCGAGAGGTCCGGCGGCAGCGTGACGGGATCGAGGATGATGCCGTTCGCCGAGCGCTTGACCTTGTCCACCTCGCGGACCTGGCCCTCGACGTCGAGGTTCTTGTGGATGATCCCGAGGCCGCCTTCCTGGGCGAGGGCGATCGCCAGCTCGGACTCCGTGACGGTGTCCATCGCGGCGGAAAGGATCGGGATCTTCACCTCGTTGTTCCGCGAGGCGCGGGATCTCGTGTCGATCTCGGAGGGGAGAACCTCGGAGTGCCGAGGCGTCAGGAGGACATCGTCGTAGGTGATGCCTTCGCGAAGGTCTCGCATCGCTGGATCCAAAAAAAAAAACGGCGCGTCGGTGAGGCCGGCTTCTCTTTCGGATGGCGCAATCTAACGAGCCCGGGGGACGGACAGAAGGTGCGCCCCTCCCCCCCCTCGCGCGGATGAATAAATCGGGTCAGACCCGATTTATTCATTTTCGGGCCCATTCTGAATAAAGGGGGTCTGACCCCATTTATTCAGGTCGACCAGCCGCGGTGGTAGGTCCACCACTCGAGCAGCAGGACGCCGAGCGCGGCGGCGAGGAAGATCCAGGTGAGGTCGCGCTGGCGGGGGTGCCGGAGCGGTTCGGGCGGCGCCGGGGTGGTCGCGGGTGCGGGCCAGACCCGCGTGGCGTCGGAGAGGGCCTCATCGAAGCGGGCGACGCCGACGAGCTCGCGGCGATCGCCGATCGCGAGCTCCCAGCGGCCGGCGGGATCGGGAGCCCGCCAGCGGCCGGCGTCGCCGGCCGCCTCGAGCGGGACGAAGGACGCCTCCGCCGGAGCGGGAAGCTCGCCTGCCGCGGGAGCGGGTCGCTGGACCTCCGACGGAGCGCGAGGCTCGCCTTCCGTGGGGGCGGGCCGCTCGCCCTCCGCGCCTTCCGCGCCCTCCGCGCCCGCGACCGCCGGTCTCGCCGCGGGGCGGCCGCGGTCGACGGGAAGCGGGAAGGAGCGGCCCGCGGCGAGGACCGGCGGGAGGAGGCGGCGGCGCTCGCGC
Organism: Planctomycetota bacterium; assembly: GCA_041402125.1. Taxonomy (GTDB): domain Bacteria; phylum Planctomycetota; family DRQF01; genus JAWKSY01. The sequence goes on along the minus strand of JAWKSY010000024.1, from coordinate 54,111 downwards.
CCGAGGTGCTCGAAGACGTCGTTGACGAAGAGCGGGAAGGCCGGGAGGAGCGCGAAGGAGGATCGCTCCTCCTCGAGCCCGAAGGCGAGCTGCACGAAGGAGACCCCGTCGATCTCGCCCGCGCTGACGAGCGCGCCGGTCGTGCCCTCGAGAATCGCGCGGACGCCGGCGCGCCGACCGTCCGGCCGGACGGCGACGCGACGCGCCTCCGAGAGGCGGAGATTGCGCAGGTCGAGGCCGCGGAGCACGGGCCCCTGGCCTCCCTGACGGAGGATGCCGACGTCGCGGTCGCGCCCCTCGAAGGCGAGGCCGAGCCCCGGCGCGGTCGAATCGACGAGGAGGTAGCGCCCGGGAGGGAGCGGTCGAGCCTCCTCCACGCCGCAGAGCACGACGACGTCGTACTCCGCCGCGGACGGCCGCCAGGACTCGGGCGGCAGACGGACCGCGGCGCGGGCGTCGATCAGGTCGTCGCAGACGAGCAGGGCGTCGAGGAGCCGCGGCGGCGCGTCCTTCGCGACCACGGCGCAGCGGAGCGCGGCCCGCGGCGCGACGCGGAGATCGACGGCGTCGTCGAAGGCCATCGCGTCCGGGCGTCCCTCGTCGCGCTCGATCTCGGCCCGCACCCAGGTCCCCGGCGGCGGGGCGGGCGCGCCGAGCTCGACGGTGTCGCCGTCGTCGAGCGAGACCGCGCCGTCGTGGAGGATCTCGCCGGTCTCGTCGCGGAGCAGGAAGTGACCCTCGAAGCGGCCGCCGAGGGCGCGGAGGCCGACGCGGACCGTCGCCTCCCCTTCCGCCCCGGGGCCGAGCTCGACGCGCGTGATCGCGGCGTTCATCGTCGGTCCCTCGATCGGGACCCAGAGCACGCCCGGCGGCGCGGCCTCCCCCTCCGCTCCGACCGAGTACAGCCGGATCTCGGTCGGACGCCCCTCGGCGAGCCGCGCCGCGACCCAGCGATCCAGCCCCTCCCGATCCAGCCGGCCCGCGAGGTCCGGGACGATCGCGTCCAGCGCGGCCCGGATCGCCTCGCGGTCGGGCCCGGGCGCCGAGACCGTGCGGAGCCCCTCGCCGACGAGCACGAGGCCGACCTCACCCCGCGCCGCGAGGCCCTCGAGCTCCCCCCGGAGGCGCGCCCGCGCCCGCTCGAAGGCCGTCCGACCGTCCTCGTCGCGGCGGGCCATCGGCGCGGAGACGTCGAGCAGGGCCAGGATCCGCGGCGCCTCGACGAGTTCGTCCTCCCGTTGCGGCCCGGCCCAGGCGAGGATGAGCGCCGCGCCGATCAGCATCTGGAAGAGGATGCCGAGGAGATCGCGGATCCGGCGCGCCTTCACCCGCCCCTCGCGGATCCGGACGCGCTCCCAGAGGAAGAGATGCGGCACCACGACGCGCCGGGCCCGCCGCCGCGCGAGGTAGAGCAGCGGCACGACGAGGAGCGCCGAGAGCCAGGGCAGGAGTTCGGGGCGGAGGAAGCTCATCGCGCGAAGCCCCCGCCCGCGAGCAGCGAGCGCAGCACGCGGTCGAAGTCCCAGGCCGTGTCGAGACTCACCTGCGCGATGCCGCGGCGGCCGCAGAAGCGCGCGAGACCCTCGCACCAGCGCCGAACCTCGGCCTCGTACTCGTCGAGCATCCGGCGGGTGACGATCCGCTCGAGGGTGCGCGGCGATTCGAGGTCGGCGAGCCGGAGCCGCCCGTCGAGATCGGGGCGGGCGTCCAGCACGTCGAGGACCTGGACGGCGCCCACGCGATAGCCCGCGTGGAGGAGGAAGTCGAGCCCCTTCTCGTAGCCGGTCTCGGAGAAGAAGTCCGAGATCACGATCGCCAGCCCGCGCCCGCGGCGAGAACCCGCCGCGGCGCGGAACTCGCGGAGGAAGTCGGTGCCCCCGCGCGCCTCGCGCCGGGCGTCGAGCGCGGTGAGGAAGGGCTGCACCCGACGCTTGCCGAAGAAGATCGCCCCGCCGTCCTCCCCCGCCCGGCGCGGCAGGAACAGCAGACGCACGGAGGCCTGCCGGGCGAGGCCGATGTAGCCGACGATCGCCGCGATGCGCAGCGCGAAGTCGAGCTTGCGGCGCTGACCGAAGTCCATGCTGCCGCTGGCGTCGACGTAGAGCGTGAGATCGAGGTTCTCGTCGGCGTCGAACTGCTTGACGAGGAGCTCGCCCAGGCGCGAGTAGACGTTCCAGTCCACGAACCGGACGTCGTCGCCCTGACTGTAGTTCTTGTGCTCGCGGAAGAGCGACCCCGGGCCGCGCCGGCGCGTCGTGACGTCGCCCCGGGCCTCACCGGTCTGGAGGCGACGGGCGATGAGCTCGATCCGCTCCAGCCGCGCCATGAAGGCGGGATCGAGGAGCCCTTCCCCCGCGATCCCGGTCATTTCTCCCCGCCGCCCGGCCGGAGGCGGTCGAAGTAGCGCCGCACGCGCGCGCGGTCGCGGGGCGGCACGTCGCCCTTCAGGATCTCGACCTCGGGCGCCGGACGGTAGCCGCGCTCGCGCGCTCCGGCCGTCGGCGGCGGATCGTCGGGTCGCGCGGGGATCTCCTCGCGATCGTAGACGCGCTTCTCCCGCTTCTTCGTCTGGTCGCCCGAGAAGAGCGGCTCGAGCGCGTGCTTCTTCGCCTCGATGTCCTTCGGCGGCGGCGGCGCTCCGCGCTGGTCACCGGGACGCTCGGGGTCGGGGCGGGGCTGCTTCTTCTGGGGCGCCTCGTCCGGCCGCTCGTCCTTCTTCTTCTCCGGCTTCGGCTGCCGGTCGGGACGCTTCTCCTTCTTCGCCGACTGCGGCGTGCGGGTCCGCGCCGTCTCCTGGTTCTCGGAGATCTGGATGATGACGCGATTCGCCTCCGCCTTCCCCCGCAGGTCGGGGCGATCCTCGCGCGGCCAGGCGTAGGACTCGATCGTGAGGATGCCCCGCTCGTACTTGCCGACCTCCTTCAGGCGATCGCGCAGGGGGACCGTCGCCGTCAGCTCCTCGCCCGGAGAGGTGGGGAGCGTCCAGTCGAGTTCGAGCGGCAGCCGCGTCGTCCCGTCGAGGATGAGCACCGTCTCGAGCCGCACGCCGTCGGGCATCGGCTCTCCCGGCGCGAGCCGGAGCGTCAGGTTGATCTCCTGCCCGAGCGCGTAGAGCCGCGCGTCGGTCTCCGCCTCGAAGCGGACCTTCGCGCCGAAGCCGTCGGCCTTCGGGGCCCCCTCCGTGTCGCCTTCCTCCCCGCCGATCCCGCCGGCGGCGGCGAGATCCTTCGCCGCCCGCGAGGGATCGGGCTCGCCGAGGAGCCCTCGCCCCGCGGCGGGGACGAAGAGGAGCGCCAGCGCGAGGCCGAGTCCGAGAAGCGCGAGCCAGGGGCTCGGCGTCCGGAAGCGCGAGGCGCTCCGGTGCGGCGGGAGCGTGGCGAGACGCTCCCGGGCCTGTCGGGCGACGAGGGTCAGGAAGGGACCGCGCTCGCCGCGGGCCTCGGCGTCGGCCGCGGTCAGGATCCGCTCGGCCCCGCCACTGGCGCGATCGGCCGCGCGAGCGGCGGAGAGCGCGTCGCCTCCCCGGCGCAGCCAGGGCCCGAGGGCGGCGAGGAAGGGGATGACGAGCAGCGGGGCGAAGGCCTGGAAGACCTCGGCGAGGTCGCGGGGTCGCCCGTGCTGGAGACGGTGGACGAGCGCGGCCACCGGCGCGGCGAGAAAGACGAGATCCAGGGAGGCGACGAGGGCGCGGAGCGATCGCGGGATCGCCGGCGGACGTCCCCGGCGGATCCCAGTTCTCGGTGAGCGCGCCGGGCCTCTTACGTGCCCGCATCATGGCACAGCGGGCCGGGGGTGCAAGGCGCGGAGGAAGGGCTCGGACCCAGGGGCAGGCAGAGAAAAAGGAGCGACCGGGGATTGACTTTCTACTGGCGGAAGAAGGAAAAGAGAATAGAAGAGGGGAAATGTGAGATGGTCAGAAAGTCGATGCGCCCGGTAGCGGCTCTTGCCAAGCCTTGCGAGGCCCTCGCGGGGCCTCCTCGTCCCGTGCGGAACGACGCTCCCCGCGTCGCTCCCGCGGCGGCGCGCGACCGTGGTCCGCGCGCTCGCGCCCGTTGCCGGTCGCGGGCTCGTTCACATCCCGACGCGCGCGTTGCCGCGACATCGTGACAAGGGCTCTATCGGTCGAACTCACGCCCCCTTGATGCGCGCACGATTTATTCGCTCGATGCAGTCGTCGCATGAAATTGCGACCCTCCTCACGCTGGGGTAGGCTCGCGCGGTCAGCGGCTTCGCGAACGAGGGGAGAGACACCGGTGAGCGAGGAGATCGTTCTCGAGACGCGCGATCTCGTGCGCCGCTTCGGCGCGGTGACCGCGGTCGACGGCCTCTCGCTCCGCATCCGTCGCGGCGACGTCTACGGCTTCCTCGGCCTCAACGGTTCGGGCAAGACGACGACGCTGCGCTGCGCGCTCGATCTCCTCGCGCCGAGCGCCGGCGAGGTCCGGCTCTTCGGCGTCGCGAGCGCGGCCGGACGGCGGGCCGCCCGGGCGCGCATCGGCGCGATGGTCGAGGCGCCCGCCTTCTTCTCCCATCTCAGCGGACGCCGCAACCTCGCCCTCCTGGCCGGGCTCTCCGGACCGCTCGCGCGGAACGCCATCGACGAGGTGCTCGAGCTCGTCGGGCTCGAGGCGGCCGCCGACCGGCGCGCCGGTCACTACTCGCTGGGCATGAAGCAGCGCCTGGCGATCGCGCTCGCGCTGGTCGGCCAGCCCGAGTTCGTCATCCTCGACGAGCCCACGAACGGCCTCGACCCGAACGGAATCCTCGAGATGCGGCGGCTCATCCAGCGCCTCAACCGGGAGCGCGGCGTGACCTTCCTCGTCTCGAGCCATCTCATCCACGAGATCGAGCTCGTCGGGACGCGCGTCGCGATCATCGACCGCGGACGCCTGCTCCTGGAGGAACCCATGGAGGGCCTCGCCGAGCGTCTGGGCGCGGGCTACCGGCTGCGGGCGCGGGATCTCCCCGGGGCACGGAAGGTCCTCGCGGCGCTCGGCGCGCGGGACCTCGCGGACGGCGACGGCGAGCTGCGCTTCGGCTACGAGGAGACCGCGCTCCCCGACCTCCACGCCGAGCTCGCCCGCGCGGAGTGCGGCCTGCTCACGCTCGAAGCCCGGCGCCGCAGCCTGGAGGAGCTCTTCCTCGAGCTGGCGGCCCGCGACGCGGGGACCCTCACGTGAGCCACGACGGAAACTTCGCGCGCCGCCTCGGTCGGACGCTCCGGTTCGAGCTCAGCAAGCTCCCGGGACACCGCCTGCCCCTGATCGCCGTCCTCGCGGGCCCGCTCGCGGCGGCGGCCCTGGGACTGGCCTCGGGGCGCCCCGAGGGTGATCACTCCGGCTGGGTGCACTTCGCCCGGATGATCCAGAGCGGCTTCCCCGTCGGCGCCTTCTTCCTCGCCGTGCTCGGCGCGGTCGCGGTGAACGAGGAGGTGAACGGCGGCGGCATGCGCGCGACGCTCCTCCGCCCCGTCGGACGGACCGAGATCATCCTCGCCAAGCTCGGCGTGCTCGCGGGGCTCGGTCTCCTGGCCGGCCTCCTGGTGATCGCGGCGGCCTGGCTCGTCGTCGTCACCCGAGGCGGCTTCGCCGACGTCCGCCTCGTGATCGAGGGACTCGAACCCGTCATCACCTTCGAGCGCGCCGAGATCGCGGCCCACGGCCGGACGCTCGCCCTCATCGGACTGCTTTCCCTCCCGGCGGCGGCCGTGCTGGGGCTCGCCGTCTCGACGATCGTCGACACCGAGGGCACCGCCGTCGCGACGGCAGCCTTCGCGGTGGGCTTCCTCCATCTCGCGGGCGACGTCGTCGAATCGGCGCGGAACTTCAGCTTCCTCGCCTCCCCGCGCGTCGCCTCGGGCCGCCTCGAGGAGCTCGCCCAGGGCATCAAGACCCACCTCGCCGAGGTCGAGGCGCTCGGACCGGGCGCCCCCGAGGTCCTGGTCCCGCTCGCGAGCCTCGTCGCCTTCGGGATCCTCGCGGTGCTCGTCTTCCGCCTGAGGAACCTCCGATGCTGAGCCGACCCCTCCTCGTCCTGCTGGCGGCGCTCGCGGCCCCCCTCCTCGCCCAGGAGCCGAGCCGCGAGCTCGACCTCGACGAGGAGCTCGAGGACTGGCACCTCGTCGACGTCGACCTGGACGGGCGCGTGGAGGTCCTGCTCTTCTTCGCCGACGACGACGCGGGGAAGCCCTACCGGATCGTCCGCCGCGACGAGCGGGGACGCGCGACGCTGGGTCCGCGCGGCCACCTGCCCGCGAACACGATCGCCTTCGCGTTCCGGACCGGCGGCGAGCCGCGTCGTCGCGGCCTCGTGCTGCTCACGCCGGAGGCCTTCCGGCCCGCGCCGCTCGGGGCCGACGACCTCTTCCACCCCGGGGACGAGATCCCGCTCTCGCGCCCCGGCTTCTTCCGCGCCGCTCGCGAGGGCGCCCCCGCGCTCTGGCACTGGGACCGCGACGTCGACGGGGACGGTCGCGACGATCTCCTCCTCCCGGTCGACGACGGCGTCGTCCTGCGCCGCGGCGGAAAGGACGGAGGCTTCGCGCCGCCGGTGGCGATCCCCCTGCCGACCTCGCGCACGATCGAGCCGAGCGCACCCGAACAGTTCTCCTTCACGCGCTCGCTTCCCCACCCGATCTTCGCCGACGTCACGGGGGACGGCCGCTCGGACCTCGCCTGGTTCGACGGCGAGGGCCTCGGCTTCGCGCCCCAGGACGCAGAGGGTCACTTCGGCGCCGCGCGCCGCTTCGCGCTCCCCTGGCTGGCCGACGCCGAGGGGGGCGTCGTCGAGCAGACCGACGTCAGCCTCACGGACCTCGACGGCGACGGCCGCGACGATCTCCTGCTCTCCCGGATGCGGGCGGACCGCGAACGGGTCACGGACATGAAGACGACGCTCGTCGCCTTGCTCCAGCAGAAGGGCGCGGAGCCCTTCGGCCGCCGGCCCGATCTGGCGCTCGTGATCCCCGGCGTCGTCGGGGTGGGTCCGACGCTCCTCGACTGCGACGGCGACGGGCGGCGCGATCTCGTCGTCGGCGCCTACGGCTCCGGGATCTCGGACCTCCTCAGCCGCCTCGTGAAGCGGGTGCCGATCACCTTCCACGTCTACCTCGGACTCGCGAAGGGCGTCTTCTCGGACACGCCGGCCACGACCGTGAAGGTGAACGCGCCGCAGGCGATCTTCTCGTCCTTCGGGGCGCGGCACGCGGCGCGGATCGCGCCCGATCTCGACGGCGACGGCGTGGTCGATCTCGTCACGGTGGACACGCGGAGCGGCGGGCACGCGATCGAGCTCCGTCCCGGGTCGACGGCCTCCGGCCTCGCCTTCGCCGCGGAGGCGAAGCGCCGGGTCGAGATCGGCCCCTACCGCGCGCTCAGCCTCGTCGAGGACCGGGGGAAGACGACCGAGCTCCTCGCGGTGGCGCCGCGGAAGCTCGTCTTCGTCTCATTCGCCGGTACCGACTGACTCCTCGCTCAGGTACTCGGCCAGCGCCTCGCGGGCCTGCTCGCGGACGTTCTCCTCGCCGATCTTCTCGTCGAGCGAGATCCTCTCGAGCATCCGACGCGCCTCCGGCGACTTCATCGCGCGGTAGAACTCGACCGCGAGCAGCAGCAGGGTCGCCGGGCGCGACTCGCTGTCGAGGATCTTCTCCACCACCTCGTTGACGAAGGGGCGGACCGTCTCGTTCCGCAGGAGCAGGGCGGAGGCGGCGAGCTGCATCCGATAGCCGGCGTCGACCTTGGGATTGTTGTAGAAGGCGCGGATCTTCTCGACGCCGAGAGTGTTGCCGGCGCGACAGAGGCCAGAAGGCCGCGTTGAAACGGATACGGAAGTCGTCGAGGCCCCTTCTCGATCAGGTCCAGGCAGACCTGCTCGAGATCGGGGTGTTCGCGGAGGACCGCCTGCTGCGAGGCCAGGGCCGCGCATTCCAGGTTCTCGTCGGACATCGCCCGCCGGACCAGCGTGCGCCAGGATGCGTCGGACGAGAGCAGGCCCAGGACCTGCGTCGAGACGACCTTCGCCGTCGTGTCGCCCTCGCCGTACATGCGCTCGAGCTCCTCAGCCCGCGCTCCCGAAGGTGTCGAAGCCGACCGCGATCTGGACGAGGTCGGCCTGACGCAGCGCCGCCTGGAAGCGGTTCGCGCGCGTGAGGTCGGCGAACTCCCCCATCCGCTCGACGAGTCCGTTCCAGCGCCGCTCCGTCGCCTCGCGTTCCTCGCGGGCGCAGCGCTCCTCCGCGCGGCGGGCGCTCGGAGGTGTTCGCGGCGGCGGCGGCGAAGATCGAGCCGCCGGCGAGGACGGGCCAGGGCGCGATCATCGCGCTCACGCCCAGGTGGCGCTGCGTGTCCAGCGGCGGATCCGGATGAGCGCCCCCGCCAGGGCGCCCGGATCGGCTCGAAGGTGCGCACGCGACGCAGCTCCTCGGCGAAGTCCAGCGCCGACTGGTAGCGGCGGTCGCGGTCCTTCTCGAGCGCGGTCTCGACCACCACCTTCAGGTCCTTCGGAACGAGCGGGTTCAGGCGTCGCAGGTCCGGCGGGTCCTTCGTGATGATGGCCTGGTAGATGCCGTCGCGCGAGGCGGCCTCGAAGGGACGACGCCCCGCCAGGGCCTCGAACAGCGCGACGCCGAGCGAGAAGACGTCGGTCCTGCCGTCGAGCCGGCTGCGATGGGCGAGGAGCTGTTCGGGCGACATGTAGGCCGGGGTGCCGAAGAAGTCGCCGTGCGCGTGATCGTGTCACGTAGCCGCCGTCGTCGTCGCGCGCGGGCCGAAGTCGAGGATCACCGGCGAGCCGTCGCGCTGGAGCATGATGTCCTACGAAGCGATGTCGGTGGGTGATGCCGACCTCGTGGGCCGCGTGCAGGGCGCGGGCCGCCCGCTCGAAGATCTCGACCAGGCGCTGTCGTCGGCGCGGAATCTGGGAAGCTCGACCTCGCCCTCGGTCGCCACCTCCTCCTCGAAAGTCGATCCTGAAGCTCGATGTCGCGCGCGCGGCGCGAGATGCGCTGGGACAGGGTCTCGCCGTCGACGAACTGCATCGCCGATGAAGGGGACGCCCGACGCGACGCCGGCCTCGTAGACCGTGCAGATCCCGGGGTGATCGAGCCGCGACGCGATCTCAGCCTCGCGGCGGAAGCGCCAGCATGCCCTCGGAGCCGGGCCGAGACCGGTGAGGACCTTCAGCGCGACCTGGCGCTGGAGTCCCTCGTCCTCGGCCTGGTAGACGATCGCCTGGCCGCCGCGGCCGATCTCGCGCTGGATGCGATAGCGCCCCAGCTTCTCGCCGGGCGCGCCCGAGAAACCGACCGGCGCGGCCGCGATGCGCTCGCCGTCGATCGCGCTGCGGGTCGAGACCTCGTCGAAGCGCGCGAGCTGCTCCGAGATCGCGTCCTCGTGGCCGGGGAAGAGCGCGCGGTAGTCGGCCTCCGAACGGCACTCCCCGACCTCGAGATCCACGAGGTAGAGCTGGCGGAAGACCCGCTGGACGTCTTCGGGACTCAAGAGGCGCTCCTCATGGGCTCCAGCGCTCGCGGAGACGCTGACGTCCCCGCGCGAGGCGCTGCTTCACGTTGTCGACGCTGAGTCCGAGCTCCTCCGCGATCTCGGCGATCGGCGTCCCGTCGACGTAGAACCGACGCATGACGCGCGCGTAGCTTCCGGGCAGCGTCTCGATCTCCTCGCGCGTCCAGCGGCGCTCGTCCGCCACCGTCACGGGGCCGTCCCCCGACCGGACGGCGACGACGTCCTCGGCCGGCAGCACCGACTCGCCGCCCTCGCGCATGCCCCGCTTGAGGACGTCGGCGATGCGCCACTTCGCGATCTGGAAGGCGTAGGCCCGGAGTTCGTCCTCGGCGAGGTCCTCGGGGTAGCTCGGCAGACGGTCGACGAGGGTCAGCATGACGTTCTGGAAGATGTCGTCGGGCTCGCAGCGCCGGCGGACCTGGGCTCCCATCCGCCGCTCGATGAAGCGGTCGAGACGCTCGCGAAATGCCGCGACGAGGGCGGCGAATGCCCCCTCGTCACCGGCCCGGGCGCGGCGGTAGAGTTGTCCGAAGTCGTCCTGGCTCATGGCTCTCCGTCTCCCGGCGCCCGGGAGACCCGTTCGCCCGCGCGAGGCGGGATTTCGGGTCGCCGCAGTATCGCAAACGCGACCCGACGTCGCACCCGGACCTTTTCCGTCACCGGCCGGGCCGTCGCCGAGCAGTCGAATCGAGCCGAAGAGTCCCCGCGGAGATCGTGCCATGCGCAACGTCCTCATCCCCCTCGCCCTCGTCCTGGGCGCCGTCGGAGGCTACCTCCTGAAGTCGGGCTCGAACCCCGAGACCGATCGCGTCGGGGTCGACGAGTCCCGTCTCGCGGGAATCGAGCGCGACCTCGAGACCCTGCGGGCCGAGCGCGATGAGCTGAAGACCGCGCTGGCCCGCGCGCGCGGCGAGCGCGATTCCCTCTCGGCCGAGCTCCTGGCCGCGACGCGGGCGGATAAGACGGCCGAGCCGGTCGCTCCCGACCCGGAGCCGGAGGCGACGGACGAGGCCAGCGTCCTCGCGAAGGAGCGCGCCGAACGGAAGGCGCGGATCTCCGCCGCCCTGAAGAAGCTGCGCGAGAATCCGATGTCGGGCCTCATGGGCGGCGCCGACCAGCAGAAGCTCGCCGAGGACATCCGGGCGCTGGGCGAGGAAGGCCTCGCCGAGGTCCTGGCCCTGCTCGCCTCCGATGACCCCGCCGACCGCAGCGCGGCCGCGATGGTGCTGATGGGCCTCGACGACCCGGCGACGGTCGGCCCCCTGAGCCAGGCGATCATGGACGAATCCGACCCGCAGACCGCCGCGATGCTCTCGCAGGCGCTCATCCGGATGAACAGCGAGGGCGCCGTCCCCGCCCTCCGTGACGCGGTCGCCAACTCGCCGCACGAGGGCGTCAAGGTCAACTCGCTCTGGGGCCTCTGCCGACACGGCGACGCGAACGGCGTGGCGCAGGCGCTCGCCTATTACCAGGACGACGAGAAGGTCGGCGAGCTGCGCGACGCCCTCGGCCGGGGCGCCCTCATCCTCGACACGCCGGCCGCGATGCCCCTCATCGACGCGGTCCGGAAGAAGGACGCGAAGATCCCCCAGGTCATGAACATGGTCGTCGCCTACTACGCGCGCATCCCCGGCCAGGCCGCGACCGATCGCCTGGCGGCGATGGCGAACGACCAGGATCTCGCCGAGTCCGTGCGTCAGGCGGCGCGCACCGCCCTCGACAAGCGCTGATCACCTCACGCGGTCGAGCGCGCGCCGGACCGCCGGCGCCCAGCCGGGCCCGAACATGAGGAGGTGGGCGAGGAGCGGCCAGAGCTGCCAGAGCGGCTGCCGCTCCTCGTGGCCCGGCGCGCGCGGGAAGGCCTCGTCGTAAGCCGAGAGGACGCGCTCCGAGAAGCCGCCGAAGAGCGCCATCATCGCCAGGTCCATCTCGCGGAAGCCCCCGTACACCGCGGGGTCGACGAGGACCGGCTCTCCCCGTTCGTCGCACATCGCGTTGCCCGACCAGAGATCGCCGTGCAGGCGGGACGGCGGCTCCTCGGGGAGCCCCCGATCCGCGAGTCCCGCGGCGATCGCGTCGAGATCGCGGGCGTCCTCGGGTCCGAGGAGACCGCGGTCCCTCGCCGCGCGAAGGGCCGGCCGGAGGCGACGCTCGGCGTAGAAGGTCGGCCAGTCCGCCGCGGCACGATTGTCCTGCGGGAGCCGGGCGAGGTGGTTGTCCCGCGCGAACCCGAAGGCGGGAGCCCCCGCGCGGTGGAGCGCCGCGAGTCCGCGGCCGAGCCGTTCGTCGTGATCGGCCGACGGCGGCGCCGAGACGAGGAAGGGAAGGACCAGGGACCGCTTCCCCGTCGCGAGGGCGAGCGGCACGCGCAGCGCGTCGGCCTCGGCGAGCCAGGCGAGCCCCTCCGCCTCGCGCGCGAAGGCGTCCGGCGGAGCGTCGCGGCGGGACTTCACGAAGACCGTCCGCCCGTCGTCGAGCTCGGCCCGCCAGGCCTCGTTGATGTCACCGCCGGCGACCCGCGAGGCCGAGACCACGGCGGCGCCGAGGGCGGAGTCGACCTCGGCCCGGAGCTCGGGATTCACGGCGCGAGCCGCGGGCCGAGCTCGTCGAGGAGCCCCTCGGCCGCCGCGAAGCAGAGGTCGAGCACGGTCTCGAAGCCGTCCTCGCCCCCGTAGTAGGGGTCGGGGACCTCGGCGCCCTCCCCGCTCGCGGGATCGAACTCCCGGAAGAGACGGACGCGCGCGGCCTCGGCCTCGTCACGGGCCATCGCCCGGAGGTCGGCGAGGTTCTCGGCGTCCATCGCGAGCACCAGATCGAAGCGGGCGAGGTCCTCGGCCTCGAAGCGTCGCGCCCGGGAGGGCAGCTCGATCCCCCGCCGCGCGGCCGCGGCCAGACTCCGCGGGTCGGGCCGGTGCCCGACGTGATAGCCGGCGGTCCCGGCGGAGTCCACGCGGACCCGGTCGGTCCAGCCTCGTTCGGCGAGGAGGTGCAGGAAGACGCCCTCCGCGGTCGGCGACCGACAGATGTTCCCGAGACAGACGAAGCAGACGGCGACCACGGGCGACCTCCTCCGGGCGATGCGAGAGGATGAGCCTCGCCCCGGACGGCCCTCCGATCAAGCCGCGCCCCCGCCCTCTTCCGGAGGGGCGGAGAAAAAAGTCGGGCCGGCGGGAATCATCCCGCCCCGCAGATAGTTGTTTGAACGACTAATCGAGGAGCCGACCCGTGACCGAGCCCGCCGGAGATCGCCGAGACCCCCTCGCCACCGCCGCCCCCGCGGCCACGCGGGCCGTCGTCGGCGTCCTCTACACCGCGGACCGCATCCGCGGGGCGCTGCGAGGCTTCTTCCGGGCCCACGGACTCACGCTCAATCAGCACAACGTCCTGCGGATCCTGCGCGGCGCCGGCCCGGACGGCCTGGCCGGGCGCGAGGTCGCGGCCCGGTTGATCGAGCGCGTCCCCGACCTCACCCGGATGATCGACCGCCTGGAGCGCGACGGCCTCGTGCGCCGGAGCGCCTGCCCCCACGACGGGCGCGTGACCCGGATCGCGATCACGCCGCGCGGACGGCGCCGGATCGCGGGGCTGGAGGAGCCGCTACGGGCCCTCGAGGTCGCCCTCGTCGGGGACCTCACTCCGACCGCCCTCGCGCGGCTCGACGCCGCGCTGGCGACGATCCGGGACGCCGCGGAGGCGCGGCTCCCGGGGACCTGATTCCCGAAACGCGAGGACGCGATCGTCCTCGACCTGGTGAAGACCCGAGAAGGAGAACGACGATGTGGCAACGATTCCTGACCTACGCTAACGCCGGCCTGGGCCTCGCGATCCTGCGCGTGATCGTGGGCGTGGCCTTCACCTACCACGGCGCGCAGAAGGTCTTCGGCATCTGGGGCGGCCACGGCATCGACGGATTCGCCGGCTACCTGGACAGCCTCGGCCTGCCGCTTCCGGTCGTCCAGGCCTGGCTCGCGGCCCTGGCCGAGTTCCTCGGCGGCCTCGCCTTCATCCTCGGCGCCTTCACGCGAATCGCCGCCGTGCCGCTCACCGTGACGATGCTCGTCGCGATCTTCCTCGCCCACGGCGGGCGCTACGGCGAGAGCGAGCACGCGATCAACCTGCTCGGCGGCGTGATCTGCATCGCGCTGGCCGGTCCCGGCTGCTACGCGCTCCACCGGAAGCTCCGCTGACCTCGCACCCTCCCCGGCCCGCCGCCGCCCCGCCGGTCGGCGGCGGGCCGTCCGTCTCCGAGGAGGAACCCGCGATGTATCGCATCCGACCGGCCGCCGAACGCGGCCACGCCGACCACGGCTGGCTGCGGACCTGGCACAGCTTCTCCTTCGCCGACTACCACGACCCGGCGCACATGGGCTTCCGCAGCCTCCGCGTGATCAACGAGGATCGCATCGCGGGCGGCGGCGGCTTCCCCTTCCACCCGCACCGGGACATGGAGATCGTGACCTACATGCTCGCGGGCGGTCTCCAGCACCGCGACGACCTCGGCAACGGGTCCGTCGTGCGGCGCGGCGAGATCCAGCGCATGAGCGCGGGCCGCGGCATCGTTCACGGCGAGTTCAACCCCTCGCCGGACGAGGAGTCGCATCTCCTGCAGATCTGGATCCGTCCCGATCGCCGGGGCATCGCGCCGTCCTGGGAGGAGAAGGCCTTCCCCGACGACGAGAAGCGCGGACGCTGGCGCCCCCTCGTCGCGCCGGACGGCCGCGAGGGTGCGCTCGTGGTCCAGCAGGACGCCCTCCTCTTCGCCTCGCTGCTCGAGCGCGGCGAGGAACTCGTCCACGATCTCGACGCGGGTCGCGGCGCCTGGCTCCAGGTCGCCTCGGGCCGCGTCGAGACCGAGGCGGGAGCGCTCGGCCCCGGCGACGGACTCGCGGTCGAGGGCGAGACGGGATTCCGGGTCTCGGCGCGCGAGGACGCCGAGCTGCTGCTCTTCGACCTCGCCTGAGGCCTAGGGCCGGTTGTGGCGGAAGATCTCGCCGCTGACGGTGTAGATGATGTCCTCGGCGATGTTCGTCACGTGGTCGGCGATGCGCTCGAGGCTGCGCGAGATCGACAGGTAGCGCAGCAGCTCGGCGGTCCGGGAGGGATCCTGCTCGATCGCCTCGCGGACGGAGTCGTAGGCGCCCATGTGGATCGCGTCGATCTGATCGTCGACGGTCAGGATGCGGCGCGCCGCGGGGGCGTCGATCCCGACGAGCGCGTCCACGCTGTCCTTCATCATCCCGCGGACGAGCTGGGCCTCCTCGGCCATGTCGAAGGGCACCGAGCCCGAGGCGCCGAGGCGGTGCAGCGCCTCGGCCTGCTCGGCGATGTTCACCGCGAGGTCGGCGATGCGCTCGAGATCGTTGTTGATCTTGAGCACCGCGACGACGAAGCGGAGGTCCATCGCCACCGGCTGGTCGAGCGCCAGGCAGGCGAGGCAGTCCTCCTCCACCTCGATCTCGAAGAGATCGATCTCCCGGTCGGACTCCGCCACCTCCCGGCCCAGGACCGGGTCGCGCTCGAGGACCGCGCGGATGGCGTCCTCGACCCGCTTCTCGACCTTGTCGCCGAGATTGATGACGTGGGCCTTCAGCTTCTGGACCTTCTTCTCCAGGCGAGTCGGCATCGCGCCTCCCTTGCTCTCGGCGATCAGCCGAAGCGGCCGGTGATGTAGCTCTCGGTCTCCTCCAGCATCGGGCGCTGGAAGATCCGATCCGTCGGCCCGAACTCGACGAGCTGGCCGAGATACATGAAGGCGGTGTAGTCGCTCGCGCGCGCCGCCTGCTGCATGTTGTGCGTCACGATGAGGATCGTGTACTCCCCGCGGAGCTGCTCGATCAGCGCCTCGATCTTGCCGGTCGCGATCGGGTCGAGCGCCGAGCAGGGCTCGTCCATGAGGAGCACCTCGGGCTCGGCCGCGATGGCGCGGGCGATGCACAGGCGCTGCTGCTGCCCGCCCGACATGCCGAGCGCGCTCTGGTCGAGACGATCCTTGACCTCGTCCCAGAGGGCGGCGCCGCGGAGGCTCTTCTCGACGACCTCGTCGAGGACCTTCTTGTTGCGCTCGCCGTCGATGCGGAGCGGGTAGGCGATGTTCTCGTAGATGCTCATCGGGAAGGGGTTGGGCTTCTGGAAGACCATGCCCATCCGCTTGCGCAGCTCGATCACGTCGACGTTCGGGTCGTAGATCGAGCTCCCCTCGAGCCGCATGTCGCCCATCGTCCGCACGGAGTCGATGAGGTCGTTCATGCGGTTGACCGAGCGCAGCAGCGTGGACTTGCCGCAGCCCGAGGGCCCGATCAGCGAGGTGACCTGCCCCTTGGGGACGATCATCGAGATGTCGTAGAGCGCGCGGGCCTCGCCGTACCAGAGGTTGAAGTCCTGGATCTCGAGCGTCGCTTCCTTCTTGCGGACCGAGTCGTGGACCGTCGAGGGCACGATCTCGCCGCGGGCGATGCGCTCGAGGCGCCCCTCGCCGTCCAGCGGCTCGCCGGTGACCGGGCTCGGCATGATGACCGCGCGCGCGGGCTTGTTGTCGGTGTTCATCGTCGCGTCATCCCTGTCGGGTCAGAACTGGTTGCCCTGGAACTTGCGGTTCAGGCGTCCGCGCATCCAGATCGCCGCCACGTTGAGGAAGGCGACGATGGCGATGAGGAGGAGGGTCGTGGTGAAGACCATCGGCTTCGCGCCCTCGCTGTCCTGGCTCTGGAAACCCAGATCGAAGATGTGGAAGCCGAGGTGCATGAAGCTCCGCTCCGGGTGCAGGAAGGGCGCGTGCCCGTCCAGCGGCAGCTCGGGAGCCAGCTTCACCGCGCCCACCAGCATCAGGGGGGCGACCTCGCCGGCCCCGCGGGCCATCGCCAGGATCGCTCCCGTCATGATGCCCGGCAAGGCCCGGGGCAGCACGATCCGCCGGATCGTCTGCCACTTCGACGCCCCGCAGGCGTAGGAACCCTCGCGCATCGAGCTCGGGACGGCCGCGAGGGCCTCCTCCGTCGTCACGATGACGACGGGAAGGGTGAGCAGCGCCAGGGTCAGGGAGGCCCACATCAGACCGCCGGTGCCGAACTGGGGATCGGGGAGGTACTCCTCGAAGAACCAGAGGTCGATCCGGTGGCCGACGATGTAGCAGAAGAAGCCCAGGCCGAAGACACCGAAGACGATGCTCGGCACGCCGGCGAGGTTGTTGACCGCGATGCGGACCGCGCTGACGATCGGACCGGCCTTGGCGTACTCCCGCAGGTAGAGCGCGGCGAGGACGCCGAAGGGCACGACGGCGAGGCTCATGATGAGGGTCATGAGGACGGTGCCGAAGATCGCGGGGTAGACGCCGCCCTGCGCGTTGGCCTCGCGGGGATCGTCGCTGAGGAACTCGCCCCAGCGCGACAGGTAGATGCCCACCTTGTCGCCGAAGCCGATCTGGTTGGCGGGATAGGCGCGGACGACGCCGTAGACGTGCGCCCGGATCTCGGAGCCGGAGGCCGTCTCGAGCAGGAGCTCGAAGCGGTCGTTCTCCCGGTCGAACTTCCCGATCTCCTTCGCGAACTCGTCCGTCTTCGCGATGACCTCGGCCACGACCTCCTCGTGGCGCTTCTTCGCCGCCTTCCACTCCGCCGACCCGCGGCCGTGATCGAGTTCGGCGCGCCGGACCTCGAGACGCGCCTCGTTCCGGACGTGGTTGAGCTCGCCGATGTCGTCCTCGCGGATGACCTGGGCCTTCCGCCAGCGCTCGCGCGAGGCGGGATGTTCGTCCTCGAAGCGCTTCCAGATCTCGGCCGGATCGGTGGCGGCCGCCTCGCCGTCGACGAGGAAGGCCTTCGGGGTGCCGTAGAGGCGTCCCTGCTCCAGCGTCTCGAGGATGAGCGCCCACTCGGGACGCGACTCCTTCACGATGTCGTGACGGCTGACCCAGTCGAAGTGGGTGCCGGAGTCCTTGTAGTTGCCCGTCCGGAGCTGGACGCGCTCGGCCTCGTGATCCTCCCCCACCGCGGCATGCGCCGCGGGATCGAGGGCCGCCCAGTCGGACGGCGAGAGCCGGTAGCTCTCTTCCTTCCACGGCTCGCCGAGGAAGGCGCTGCCGTCCCGTCGCTCGACCCGGACCATCTCCTTCGGCCAGAAGGTGTCGAGGCCCTGGAAGAGGACGAGCCCGAGCAGGCCGACGATCATCGCGACGCCGATCACCATCGCGCCGCCCATCAGCCAGACGTAGGGCTCGCCGCGCGCGATGACGGCGACTCCGGCCGGGCGGTGGCGTCCGCGCCGCGCCGGAGGCGCCGCCGGGGCGGTCTCGATCGAACCGCTCATAGCTGGTAGGCCCTCTTGCGGAAGCGCTGGCGGACGGATTCGGCGAGCGCGTTGATGACGAAGGTCAGGGCGAAGAGCACCAGGGCCGCGAAGTAGAGCGTGCGGTAGTGCGTGCCGCCCACGGGGGCCTCGGGCAGCTCCACCGCGATGTTGGCGGCGAGCGTCTTGAAGCCGTTGAAGATGTTCATGTCCATGATCGGCGTGTTGCCGGCCGCCATCAGGACGATCATCGTCTCTCCGACCGCGCGGCCGAGTCCGATCATCACGGCGGAGAAGAGGCCGCTCGCCGCGGTCGGGATGATGACGCGGGTCGCCGTCTGCCAGGCCGTCGCGCCGGCGCCGAGCGAGGCGGCGCGGAGGTGGGCGGGCACGGCCGAGAGCGCGTCGTCGGCGATGGTGTAGATGATCGGGATCACGGCGAAACCCATCACGAAGCCGACGACGAGCGCGTTGCGCTGGACGTAGGTGTCGATGAAGGTGCCGCGCGCGTCGAATCCGAGCAGCGAGATCAGCCAGGCGAGGAGGAGCGCCGTCCCGATCACCACGACCGTGAGGACGAGGAATCGCAGGAGCTCGACGGTGGCGAAGCGGCGTCGGGTCCAGGTGGCCGTCCGGCGCACCAGCCAGGGGTGCGTCAACCGGCCGCCGAGGACCGCGACCGCGAGCGCGCAGATCGGCAGGGTCAGGAAGACCCAGCCGCCGACCGCGCTGCCGACCTGTCCCGTCAGCCACTGCTTGACGTCACCGGCGAAGAGGAGCTTCTCGACGACGGGACCGACCGCGAAGGCGAGGGCGCCGCCGATCGCGAGCGCGAGGGCCATTCCGACCGGGCGCCAGGGCTCGAGTCGCACCGAGCGCCGCCGCGGCACGATCTGCCACAGGAAGGCGCCGAGGGCCAAGCAGACCGGGAGGGTGACGAGGAGGCTCATCACCGCGGGCACGATCGTTTCGACGATCGGCGCGAAGACGAGACCGCCGAGGAAGCCGAGCACCACGCTCGGAAGGCTCGCCATCATCTCGATCGCGGGCTTGATCCGGTTCTTCGTCCGCTTGGAGAGGAACTCCGTGCCGAAGACCGCGGCGAGGAGCGCGATCGGGACGCCGAAGAGGAGCGAGTAGAAGGTCGCCTTGAGCGTGCCGAACACGAGCGGCATGAAGCCGAACTTGGGCTCGGTGTCGTCGGTAGAGGCCGAGGACTGCCAGACGTGCTCGGGCTCGTCGTAGTCCTCGTAGTGGACCTTGGCGAACATCGAGGCCATCGTCGCGGCGGGGTGACCGAGATCGACGTCCCACACCATCGTCGCGTCGTCCGCGCCGGCGATGAGCGAGTCCTCGCGCGGCGAGAGCGAGAGGACTCGGGGCGTGCGGTCGCCGTCGAGCGTCACCGACAGCAGCTCCTCTCCGGTCGTGGCGTAGAACACGCGGACGTGACCGGTCTCGTCGCCGGCGAGCAGGATGCGGGAGCGCTTGACGCCGTTGAGGCAGACGATCGCCGGACCCGATTCGGCGAGGCGATGGACGCGACGCGTGACGATCCCGTCCGCCGTCTTCGCGCCCTCCGGCTTCATCCCGAACCAGATCGAGAGCGCTCCCCCGTCGGTACCGACGGCGAGGCTGCGGCGACCGAGCAGGAAGGCGGCGGCGGTGAGACGCTGCCCCTCGGGCACCACGTTCACGCGTTCGACGGGCTCGACCGTCGTGGAGTCCTGGAGCGAGTAGCGGAGCAGCTCACCGTCCTCGCGCAGCGCGAAGAGCTGATCGCCGAGGTCGTTGAAGTGGACCGATCGGAGGGTCGCGCCGGACGGGACGACGAGATCGCGGCTGTCGGCCGTGATCGTCACCTCGTCGCTGAACATGTCCGTCTCGCGCCGGAGCGCGTGGAGGCGGAGCGCGCCGCTCCGGTGGAGCGTCACGACTACCGTGTCGCTCCCGCCGATGCGATCCAAGGCGACCACCGGATCTCCGGCCGCGGCCACGAAGGCGGGCTCGAGCTCGAAGTGGACGCGGTCGATCCGGAGGAGGTCGCCGGGGATGCGGGAGATGCAGGCGCGGTCCCAGACCGCGACCTCGCCCTCCTCGAGGCCCTGGAGTTCCTCCGCGGCCTCGTCGAGGTTCAGATAGTCGTCGGCGAACTCGAGGACGCCGGTGCGGACGCTCCCCGACGCGTCGCCGAAGGCGATCTCCGTCGCGGCCGCGTCGACCGCGATGGCGGTCACCTCGGCGCCTTCGGGGCCGGGCAGGGTCTCGATCTTCTCGCGCGTGTCGAAGCGCAGGGTCTCGACGCTGCCGTCGGAGAGGAGCTTCCAGGCGGCGACGCGGGAGTCGTCGGTCTTCGTGGCGACGACCGCGGCTTCCGAGGTCCGGGGCACGATCCGTCGCTCGTCCTTCACCTCGGCGGAGTGGAACAAGGGAAGCGCCACCCAGACCAGGAAGACGCAGACGCCGAGGACCGCGACGATCGTCCCGATGCCGCCCAGGGTGATCAGCGAACGCGCCAGCCGATCGCCCCACTTCACGCTCGCGCGGGTCTTGCGCTCGCGGCGTCGTCCCGTGAAGGCCGATTCGGACTGGGCTTCGGTCACCTGGCTTCTCGCGTCATGCGGCCGAGGAACGGAGACGATCCGATCCCCCACCGCGGGGGATCCGCGTCGTCCGCGACGACGCTCGGGTTACGAGGACGCGGCGCCCCCTCGAAAGAAGGAGCGCCGCGACCGGGACTCGAGCTTCAGCGGCGCATCGCGCCCTTCGGCTGGTCGAGGGTCATCTGACTTGGCCAGCTCGCGGCTGGCGTGCGATCTTGGCCGGGAGCGGGATGTAGCCGTCCTTCACGACGACTTCGCCCGTCCTTGCTGTAGATGAGCTTCAGGAACTCGGCGCGGAGCGGCTCGAGGTCGCTCTTCGGCTTGTAGTTCACCGTCAGCCAGAGGAAGCGGGACAGCGGGTACTCGCGGGCGTGGTCCGGGGTGGCCTCGACGAAGTCGCCGCCGGCCTTCTTGGCGAGCGGGACGACGGCGACGTCGGCGGTCTTGTAGCCGATGCCGCTGTAGCCGATGCCGTACTTGTCCGAGGCGACGCCCTGGACGACCGACGAGGATCCCGGCTGCTCCTTGACGGAGTCCTTGTAGTCGCCCTTGAAGAGCGCCTTCTCCTTGAAGAAGCCGTAGGTGCCGGAGGCCGAGTTGCGGCCGTAGAGGCTGATCGGCTTGCTCGCCCACTCACCGGTGAGACCGAGGTCGCCCCAGGTGGTGATGTCCTTCGCGTGGCCGCCCTTGCGCGACTTCGAGAAGATCGCGTCGAGCTGCTCGAGCGAGAGGCCGGTCTTCGCGATCGGGTTGTCCTTGTGGACGAAGACCGCGAGCATGTCGATCGCGGTCGCGAGCTGCACCGGCGGGTAGCCGAACTTCTCCTTGAAGGCGTCGATCTCCTTGTCCTTGAGATCGCGGCTCATCGGGCCGAAGTTCGAGGTGCCCGCGATGAGGGCGGGCGGCGCCGTCGAGGAGCCCTTGCCCTCGATCTCGACGCGGACGGCCGGGTAGTGCTTCTTGAAGGTCTCGGCCCACAGCGTCATCAGGTTGTTCATCGTGTCCGAGCCGACGCTCTTCACGTTGCCCGAGACGCCCGAGGTCGGGCGGTAGCTGGGAAGGTCCTTGTCGACGTCGACCTGCGCGGTCGCGGCCAGGGGGAGGAGCATCGCGATCGCGAGGCTGAGCACGGTCTTCTTCATGTCTTTCGACTCCTGAACGAGTGTTCTCGGCTGTCGGCAAGTTAGGAGGCCGAGGTTCAAGGACCGTGGGCGCGAGGTAAAAGGAAGGTGAAGGTCGCCACCTTTTCCTCGAAGCCCCTCCTCCGTCGCTCCCGTCGCGATCGCGGGCGAACCCGCGCCCGACGCGCGGAAACCCGCTCCGGAGCGCCGAAAGCGCCGCCACGGAGACCGCGGGGAGTCTGTCACGGTCACCGGGGGCTTTTCGTGTGCTGAATGTAAACGCCACGAACGTCGCCAACCCCTCCCCGGCGGGCTTCCCACTAGGAGTTGTCCGACGCTCTCCCGCGGGCGCGCCGCCCCCTGCGAAGCCGGAGTGACGATCTTGCCCTGAAGACCGACTCGCCCCGCGTCCGCCCGATCGTGGACGTAAAGCCCGCCCCGGACGGGCGTTTCGTCCTTCTACTGGATGACCGCCTTCCGTCGGTCGCAGCACAATTTCGCGCTCGAACGCGCGGTGACGCTGGCCAACGAGCTCGGGAAGCCGCTCCTGGTGCTCGAGCCGCTGCGTTGCGGCTACCGCTGGGCGAGCGACCGCTTCCACCGCTTCGTGATCGAAGGGATGCGCGACAATCGCACGGCCTTCGACCGCGCCGGGGTCCATTACCACCCATGGGTCGAACCCGAAGCCGGCGCCGGACGAGGACTCGTCGCCGCGCTGTCCGAGGAAGCGGCCGCCGTCGTCACCGACGACTTCCCCTGCTTCTTCCTCCCGCGGATGCTCGACGCCGCGGCCGAACGGGTCTCGGGGCGGCTCGAGGCCGTGGACGGGAACGGCTGGCTGCCCCTCGCGGACACGAATCGCGTCTTCGCGCGGGCGGTGGACTTCCGACGCTACTTGCAGAAGCGCCTCCCCGAGCATCTCGGGCGGCGCCCGGATGCGGAACCCCTGGACGCCCTCCGGGCGAAACGCGCCTTCGTGCCGGACGCGCTCGAACGCTGGCCCGCCGCGGATCTCGCGGCGCTCCTCGCGTCGGACGGTCTCGCGTCCCTGCCGATCGACCACGCGGTCGCGCCCGCCCCGATCGAGGGCGGATCCGTCGCGGCCCGTCGACGACTCGAGACCTTCCTCGCCGAGGACCTCGATCACTACGAGGAGCGGAACCACCCCGACGACGACCGCGGAAGCGGACTGTCGCCGCACCTCCACTTCGGACACGTGTCGAGTCACGAGATCGTCGCCCGGATCCTCGAGCGCGAGGGCTTCGACGCCTCCCGCCTCCCCGACCGAGCCACGGGCTCGCGGGAGGGGTGGTGGGGCCTCTCCCCCGCCGCGGAGGGCTTCCTCGATCAGGTCATCACCTGGCGCGAACTGGGCTACCAGTTCTGCGCGCGACGCCCGGACCACGCCGAGTACGACGCGCTCCCGGACTGGGCGCGAGCGACGCTGGAGGACCACGCCGGAGACGAGCGCGACGTCGTCTACTCGCTCGAGGAGTTCGCGGCCGCGCGCACCCACGACGAGATCTGGAACGCGGCGCAGCGCCAGCTCCGAGAGGAGGGGCGGATCCACAACTACCTGAGGATGCTCTGGGGGAAGAAGATCCTCGAGTGGACCGCCTCCCCGCGGGACGCGGCGGAGGTCATGATCGCGCTCAACGACCGCTACGCGCTCGACGGTCGCGACCCGAACTCCTACTCGGGCATCTTCTGGGTCCTCGGCCGCTTCGACCGCGCCTGGGGACCGGAGCGCCCGATCTTCGGAAAGATCCGCTACATGTCCTCCGACAACACGCGACGCAAGGTGCACCTGAAGCGCTACCTCGAGCGCTGGAGCGGGCGTTGAGCCGCCTCGACGCGGCGGCGCTCACCCGGGCGCGACGCGATCTCGCGCGCCGGGATCCCGCGCTCGGCGCCTGGATCCGACACCTCGGTCCCGTCGAGATCCGGCGGCGCGGCTCACACTTCACCGCCCTCGCCCGCGCCCTCATCGCCCAGCAGCTCTCGAACAAGGCGGCGGCCACCATCATCACGCGCTGCTTCGCGCACTTCGAGCGCCCGCACCGTCCGACACCGGAGGAGATGCTCGCGCTCGGATCGGACGAGCTCCGCGCGGCGGGCGTCTCGCGACAGAAGGAAGACTACCTCCGCGCGCTCGCCGAGGCCTTCGTCGACGGTCCGCTGGCCCGCGTCCGCTTCTCCACGCTCGAGGACGAGGCGATCGTCGAACGGCTCGTCGCGATCAAGGGGATCGGACGCTGGACGGCGGAGATGTTCCTCCTCTTCGCCCTCGCCCGCCCCGACGTCTTCGCCGAAGGCGATCTCGCCCTCCGCCGCGGCATCGAACGACTGGAGGGACGCGGCGCGCTCACGCCGGCCGAATGCGGCCGGGTGGCCGAGCGCTGGCGCCCCTGGCGCAGCGTCGCCTCCCTCTACCTCTGGCGCATCGCGCACGCCGAAGACGAGCCGGCCTGAGCCGGCCGTTCGGAGTCCGTGGGTTCATCCCCGCGCCGACGGGGTCGGACGAGGAAGGCCGAGGAGGCGTATCAAGAGAAAGATACGGCGAGGAGGCATGACGAAGCCCGGCACGGTTGCCGCCGGTCGAAGCCCGCGGGGATATCTTCACGGACTCTCAGCGCGCCTCGAAGAGGTAGTGCGAGACCATCCACTCCCGACCACCGCGATAGCCCCAGAGTTCCGCGCAGGCGAGATAGAAGACGCGCCAGCGCGTCCACCAGGTGCGGACCTCGTCCGGACCGTAGTGCTCGGCGAAGATCGTCCGGATCTCGTCTTCGTGCCGATCCATGTTGGCGAGCCAGGCCTCGGCCGTCCGCGCGTAGTGCCTCCCCGACATCCGCCAGTGGTCGATCGCGACCAGGTCGCGCTGGAAGTGCAGGAAGAGATCGTCGGAGGGCATGTTCCCGCCGGTGAAGAAGTGGCGCGCCATCCAGTCGTCGTCGCCCTCGGCGACGAAGGGGTAGCCGAAGCGCCGGTGCGTGAAGACGTGGAGGAAGACCTTCCCGCCCGGAGCGAGGGCCCGGGCGACGCGCCCGAAGAGGAGCGGGTAGTTCTTCATGTGCTCGAACATCTCGATCGAGACGCAGCGGTCGAAGCGTCCCGGCTCGGGCTCGAAGTCCACCATGTCCCGCGTGATCACCTCGACGTTGGCGAGGCCCCGTTCCCGGGCCCGAGCGGTGATGAATCCGCGCTGATCGGCCGAGTTGGACACCGCGAGGATGCGGGCGCGCGGATAGCGCTCCGCCATCCAGAGCGTCAGCGAACCCCAGCCGCAACCCAGCTCGAGGATCTCCTGGCCGTCCGCCAGCTCGGCGCGTTCGCCGTAGAGCCCGAGCATCGCCTCTTCGGCCGCCCCGAGGTCATCGACGCCGGGGGGGAACCAGGCCGAGCTGTACTTCAGACGCGGGCCCAGGCAGAGCTCGAAGAAGCGCGGCGGCAGCTCGTAGTGCTGCTCGTTGGCATCCGCGGTGTTGACGGCGAGGGGACTCTCCGCGAGCTCGGCGCGGAAGGTCCGGGCGCGTTCGCTCTCCTCCTCGACGGTTCCCGCCTCGCACTCGGCGAGGCGGGCGCGCAGGAGCCGGCGGATGCCGGCGCGGATGAGGGCGTCGGGGACGACGCCGCGCTCGACGAGGTCGATGGCGGTCTTCACGGGGTGGACTCCGTCGGGGATTCGCGGGGGAACCAGGGGAAGAAGGCGCTCGTGGTCGCCTGGTAGTCGGCGTAGTCGCTCCGGCGCTCGCGAGAACCCCGCTCGGCCGGCGGGATCCCCGTGACGCGCGTGACGAGGACGTACACAGCGGCGCTCCATAGCCCAGACTCCGCTCCTCGGCCGAGCTCGCGAGGAGCGCGAAGCCGCACCAGACGAGCCACTCGAAGAAGTAGTTCGATGACGGGACGAAGCGCCACAGCTCCTCGCGGCAGGTGCGCCCTGAACCTCGCGGCGGAGGAAGCGCGCGAGTTGACGGTCGGCGATCGCCTCGCCGCCGATCGCGATCGCGAGGATCGCGACCGCGAGCCCGTCGAGGATGCCGATCGGAGCCGGGCTCGCGGCGGCGAGGGCGAAGGGCAACGCGAGGAAGAGGTCGAGGACGGCCTGGGCGAGGAAGACGAGGAGGAAGCCCGCGTTCTCGCGCGGGGCGAGCGCGGCCCGCAGCCGCCGGTAGCGCGCCTCCTCCGGTCGTCGCCAGACGCCGCGGACGAAGAGGTGGACGGAGAGTCGCGCGGACCAGGCTCCGACCCCGAGGCCGAGGATGGTCCGCCGGACCTCGTCGCCCGGGCCGGCGAGGGCGAATCCCACCGCGAGCAGGCCCAGCACGGCCGCCCAAGCCACGTCGACGATCGCCGCGTTCCTCGTGCGGACCTGCCACACCCAGGCCGCCAGGAAGACGCCGAGCGAGGTGAGGATCGCCGCCGGGCCGCACTCGCGCAGCAACTCGCTCACGACCGGCCTCCGAGCCGCGGCGCGAGACGCGCGAGGAGCGGCGTGGCGATCGTCCAGGTGACGGCGACGAAAGCGAGAGCGACGCCGGTTCCCCGCGGGAAGTCGACCGCCCCGAGGCGGTGGCCCGCGAGGTAGGCGAGCGGTCCGCCGAGCGCGCCGAGGCCGATCGCGGGAAGGAGACCGTTCCGCAGCCAGGCGAGACTGCCGTTGAGCGTCGAGGCGAAGTTCGCCCAGAGGAGTCCGAACCAGACGAGGTGGACCAGCGCCCCGTTCGCCTCTCCGCCGAGCCGGAGCCACCCCGCGGCGCCCGCCCCGCCGTCGACGGCGACGCCGACGAGGGCACCCAGCCCCATGACGCGGGCCTCACGGGTTCGCGAAGAGCTGGTCGCCAGATGGATCGCGAGCAGGGCCGCGACCCCCGCCGCGCCCCACCAGGGGTGGCCGGCGGCGGCGCCGAGGACGGCCGCGAACCAGGCCGCCTGGAAGCGCAGGACCTCGAGGAGCGTCCTCACCGGGCGGGCCCGGCCGCCGGCGTCGGCCCCGGTCGCCGCCGGTACAGGAGCTGGTGGTCGCCGATGTGTCCCTCGGCGAATCCCGCCTCGCAGTAGCGGAGGTAGTACTCCCACAGCCGCTTGAAGCGGTCGTCGAAGCCGAGCTCGCGGACGCGGGCGGCATTGGCGAGAAAGCGGCGCCGCCAGTGGCGGAGCGTCGTCGCGTAGTGCGGACCGATGTCCTCGGTGCCGACGAGATCGAGCCCGACCGCCGACGCCCGGGCCGCCTCGAGCGCTCCCAGCGAGGGGATGCAGCAGCCCGGAAAGACGTAGCGCTTGATGAAGTCGATCTCGCGTCGCGCGCGTTCGAAGACCTCGTCACGGATCGTGATCGCCTGCACGAGGGCGAGGCCGCCCGGCGCGAGCCGCGCCGCGATCTCCTCGTAGTAGCGTCCCCAGTATTCGGCCCCGACCGCCTCGATCATCTCGATGGAGACGACGCGGTCGAAGGTGCCGCGCAGGTCGCGGTAGTCCTCGAGACGCACCTCGATCCGATCCTCGAGTCCCCGCTCGCGCACACGACGGGTGGCGACCTCGTGCTGGCGGCGCGAGATCGTCGTGGTCACGACGCGGCACCCGTAGTTCTCGGCCGCGTGGATCGCGAGATAACCCCAACCCGTCCCGATCTCGAGGAGCCGGTGCTCGGGACCGAGCTCGAGCTTGCGACAGACCAGATCGACCTTGGCGACGGAGGCTTCCTCCATCGTCGTCGATTCGTCGCGGAAGACCCCGGCCGAGTACATCATCGTGGGGTCGAGGAAGAGCGCGAAGAACTCGTTGCTGAGGTCGTAGTGCGCGGCGATGTTCCGCCGGCTCCCCCGCGGCGTGTTGCGACGACGAGCGTGCCGCCATCGCTCGAAGCGGGCCCGCCAGCCCTCGCGCTCGCCCTCGAGACCGACGTTCGCGGCTCCGTCTCGCGCGAAGATACGGAACAGCGCCGTCAGGTCATCGGCGTCCCAGTGTCCGCGGAGGTAGCTCTCCGCGACGCCGAGCGCCCCGCCGAAGGCGGCGAGCCGGTAGAAGGCGAGGTCGAGGATCCGGACCTCGACGTCGAGGTCGCTGGCCCGACCCACGGTCGTTACGCCGAGCGCGTCCACGAAGCGGATCCGACCGCCGGACATCGTCCGGAGGCGGTCGTGCACGAGGCGGCGCGCGACGCGGGCGATCGGCGCGAAGCGCGGCGGGGAGAGGTTCGCGCGATCGCGCGTCTCGCTCTCCGGACGGAGGATCTCGAAGGTCATGATCGCGTCTCCGGAGCGGGGGAACCGGCGAGGGAAGGATGATCGTGGAAGGGGCTGCCCTTGAGCTTCAGGCGGAGGGCCTGCCAGTAGATCGCCGCCGTCACCTTGGCGGCGACGAGGGGATGGCGGACGAGCGCGCGCGCCAGGGAGGGCCCGTCGAGGGGACGACGGTCGAGCGCGAGCGTGACGTCGAAGAAGGACCCGTCGGCGCGGCGGTTCTCCATCGCGACGACGATCCGATCGCCGGGCGTCGTGAATCGCCACCGGTAGTCGAGATCCATCTCCATGAAGGGCGAGACGTGGAAGTCCTTGGGAAACCGGAACTCCACCGTCCGCCCGCGCCGCCGACCGGCGGCCACGCGGTGGACGTAGGTCCGCCGCTCCATCCAGGGCGTGTTGGTGATCTCCGCCGCGATGACCTCGAGCTCCCCCTCCGGATCGAAACCGTAGTAGAAGCTCACGGGGTTGAAGCCGTAGCCGAAGGAGCGAGGGATCGTCAGGAGACGCACGGCACCGAGGGGACGGTGCCCGGTCTCCTTCTCGACGAGGTCGCGGAAGGCCCGGTCGAGCGGCTCCGGTCCGCCGCCGAGGTAGTCGCGGCGCCGGAAGCGCGCGATCGCGGGCCGCCTCGCGCTCCAGAACCAACGGCCCTCCAGGGCTTCCGGCAGTTCGGCGAGATCGAGATAGAGCATGGAGAGGCCGTAGCGGAACGCGTGGCGGACCGGCGCGTGGCGTCGGTGCCGGACGTGCCCGAAGTACAGCCCGCTCTCCATCAACCCAGCTCCACCCCGAAGCGACGCGCGACGCGGAGGGCGCTCCGGACTCCGTCCTCGTGGAAGCCGTGGCCCCAGTAGGCGCCGCAGAAGTGCGTGCGGCGCCGCGCCCCGAGTTCCTCGAAACGCCCCTTCGCGGCGACGCTCGCGCGATCGAAGAGCGGATGATGATAGACCATCTCGGCGAGGACCGCCGCCGGATCGACGTCCTCGCGGCGATTGAGCGTCACGAGCCAGTCGACGGGGCCCGGCAGCCCCTGCAGGGCGTTCATGTCGTAGGTGACGGAGGCGCTCCGCTCCTCGCCCACCGGGAGGTGGTAGTTCCACGCGGCGCGGGCGAGCCGACGTCGAGGAAGGACGCCGGGGTCGGTGTGGAGCTGGACCTCGTTCCTCTGGTAGGGCATCGCGCCGAGGATGTCGCGCTCCACCGCGTCGGCGTCCTCGAGCATCCGGAGCGCCTGATCGCTGTGGGCGGCGATGACGACTTCGTCGAAGTCCTCTCCTCCCCCGTCCCAGCTCACCCGCACGCGATCCTCGAAACGGCGGATGCCCTCCACCGCGATGCCGCGGCGGATGTGATCAGCGAAGGGCCGGCAGAGCGGCTCGAGGTAGGAGTCGGACCCTCCGACGATGGTCCGCCACTGCGGCCGACCCTCCACCTGGAGCATCCGGTGATTGGCGAAGAACTCGACGATCGATCGGATCGGGAAGTCGCCGATCCGCTCGGTGGACGCCGACCAGAGCGCGGCTCCCATCGGCAGCAGGTGATCGCGGGCGAAGGCCTCGGAGTAGCCCTCGCTCTCGAGGTACTCCGCGAGCGTCCGACTCTCGGCGTGATCGCCGAGGACGGCGGGCGCCTCGCGGTAGAAGCGGAGCAGGTCGCGGATCATGCGCCAGAATCGCGGCTGCACGAGGTTCCGTTTCTGCGCGAAGAGGCGCCGCAGATCCGTCGCGTTGTACTCCAGACCGCTCGCTTCGACCCGGACGCCGAAGCTCATCTCGGTCGCGCGCGAGGGCACGCCGAGATCGCGGAGGATCCGGGTGAAAGCGGGGTAGTTCTCCTCGTTGAAGACGATGAACCCGGTGTCGACCCGCGCTCTCTGCCCGTTCCGCTCGACGTCGTGCGTGTGGGTGTGCCCGCCGATGCGCGCCTCGCGCTCGAAGACGGTCACCTCGTAGCGACGGGAGAGCAGCCAGGCGGTGGTCAGGCCGGAGATCCCGGCGCCTACGACGGCGATCCTCACGTGGCCAGCTCCTGACGGCCCAGCGCCGCCGCGGTGACGCGGTGGCGGAATTCGACGAGACGCTCGAGGTCCCTCCGGACGAAGGCTCCCGCGATCCGACGGCCGAGACGGCCGAAGGGGAGACGGTAGCGGATCCGATCCACGAGGGTGCAGCCGCCGTCGGGACGAGCCTCGAAGACGTGCTCGTGCTCCCAGAGCGCGAAGGGGCCGCTCTCCTGCACGTCCCGGAAGCGATGGGGAGCCTCGACCAGATCGTGGAGGGCGACCCAGCGACGACGGAAGGGCCCGAGGCCGATCTCGAGGTGGACCCGCGATCCGGGCGCGATCTCGGGGTCGCGGGCCGTGATCTTCACGTCGCGATCGGAGGGCGTCAGCTCGGCGAGGGCTTCCGGCCGCATGTGCCAGTCCCAGACCTCTCGCGGGGTGGCTTCGAGATCGAGTCGCCGCTCGAAATGTTCGTCGAGATCGTTCATCGGGACGGGCCGTTCTCCTCTCCCCCGGACGCGAGTCGAGGGGGCGGCACGGATGCCGCCCCCTCGCCGGGCCCTCGGGATTCTCTAGTTCAGTGCTTCGGCGGCAGCAGCACGCGATCGATGACGTGGATGACCGCGTTGGAGGCGTCGATGTCGGCGGCGGTGAGAGCCGCCTCGCCGATCCGCACGCCGCGCTCCGAGCTCGAGACTGCGATCGCCCCGCCCTGCAGCGTCTTCAGCGACCGGGCGGCGAGGACCGCGTCGGAGTGATGACGACCGGACACGACGTGGTACTTCAGGATCGCGGCGAGGCGCTCGCGGTTCGCCGGCTCGAGCAGCGACTCGACGGTTCCCGGCGCGAGCTTCGCGAAGGCCTCGTCCGTCGGCGCGAAGACGGTGAAGGGACCCGGTCCCGCCAGCACTTCGGCCAGGCCGGCGGCCTTCGCGGCCGCGAGCAGGGTCTTGAAGGTGCCCGCCCCGGCGGCGACTTCGACGAGGTTGCGCGTCTCCGGCATGATCACGGAGTCGATGACGTGGATCACGCCGTTCCGGGCGAGGACGTCGGTCTTCACGACCTTGGCGCCGTCGACGTGCACGCCGCCCTCGCCGACCGAGATCGCGAGTCGCTGCCCCTGCAGCGTGACCGCGCCGTCGAGCTTCACCGCGGCGTCTGCGAGGACGCGGCCCGGCACGACGTGGAACTTCAGGATCTCCGCCAGCCGACCGCGGTTCTCGGGCTTCAGCAGCGACTCGACCGTGCCGTCGGGCAGCCGCGCGAAGGCCGCGTCGGTCGGCGCGAAGACGGTGAAGGGGCCCTTGCCGCCGAGGGCCTCGGTGAGTCCGGCCGCCTCGACCGCCGCGATGAGAGTCTCGAACCGGCCCGCGGCGTGCGCGGTGCCGATGATGTCCTTCTCGACGATCGGCTTGGTGACCGGCTTGGCGTCGCCGCCGCACTGCGCCGAGAGAGTCGTCGCGAGGCCGAGAGCGAGGATCAGAGAGAGCAGGTGTCGCATGGATCGTCTCCTGTTCCGACGGACCGGGTCGGGGCTCGATGCCGAAGGGCACCTCACGTCGAACCGGCCACCGGGCCTGGGGTCAGCCGCGGGAGCGGGGGTCGGTCACGCGACCGATGCACCTCCGCCTCCCGCCCTTGCGCGCCCTTCCCCACGAAGGGCGCCGTGACGACTCAGATGCGTGGATCTCGTCCCCCGACGTCGAGTCCGGGGAGCGCCGGTGGCGCGCTCATCTCCCGGGGCACGAGGCCGAGATCTCGGAGCGTGCGCCGGAGTCCTTCTCCGATCGTCGGGGTCTTCGGTCGGCGATCACTCGCGTGCCCCTCGGGCGGTCGGGATGGGCTCATGGCGGTCTCTCCTTCGGGACCGGTAT
The DNA here is from genome assembly GCA_041402125.1 of Planctomycetota bacterium. Taxonomy (GTDB): domain Bacteria; phylum Planctomycetota; family DRQF01; genus JAWKSY01. Next base: position 22,462 of record JAWKSY010000024.1, on the reverse strand, counting down.
AACATCCAAAACATTCAAAATCGTCAAACCGGTCTTCGTGGAAAATCGCGGCTCGGATGCAGCGTCCTCGGTTTTCCGATATTCCCCGGGAGGTCGAGGCGGCGGACGAACGCCCCGGCGACGACACCGTCGCACCATCAATACTCTGACAATGAATGACTTATGGGCATTCTGCCGGGCGATCCGCCTCGCCCCCCTCGCGCGATCCCCCGCCGAAATCCCCGGGTTCTCCACCGCCGACCGGGCTCCGGGCGGAGGCCCGTCGTCCTTGCGATGGGCCCCGCGGGGACTAAAATCGTCCAGGTCGTGCTTCGAGGAGAGCCATGAAGGACACGCTGTCGCCCCGGGATCTGGCTCGCGCCATCGGCGTCAGCGAGTCGTCCATGAAGCGCTGGGCCGACGACGGCCTCGTGCAGACCAACCGCACGCCGGGCGGGCACCGGCGGATCGCCTGGGCCGAGGCGCTCCGGTTCATCCGGGAATCCGGTTCCTCCCTCGTCCGCCCCGAGCTGCTCGGCCTCGAATCACTCGGCCCGAAGGCGGGAGCCGAGGGCGAGATCCTCCACGACCTCCTCGCCTCGGGAGACGGCGACGGCGCCTTCTCCTTCCTCACCTCGCGCTTCCTCGACGGCGCGACGCTGGTCAGTCTCTTCGACGGTCCCCTCCGCGCGGCCATGCAGCGCCTCGGCGAGCTCTGGCGCCACGAGTCCCGCGGGATCTTCGTCGAGCACCGGGCCACGGACATCTGCCTCGAACTCATCCGCAAGCTGCGGGCCGGCCTCCCCCTGCGCGCCGATTCCCCCGTCGCGATCGGCGGCGCGCCCGCGGGCAACCACCACGGGATCGGCTCCCTCCTCGCGGCGACCGTGCTCGAGGAGTGCGGCTTCCGCGCGTCCAATCTCGGCCCCGACATGCCGCTCGAGGTCCTCGCGGGCGGCGCCCGGGAGACGGGGGCCCGCCTGGTCTGGGTCTCGGTCGCGCTCGTCGAGAACGAGGAGGAGTTCGTCTCCGAGCTCCGCGGACTCGCCCGGAGCTGCGGTGACGCCTCCTGCGGTCTCGCCATCGGCGGCAGCGCGGTCGGGCTCGAGCGACTGGCCGAGCGGGCGGGCGTCGCCTTCGGTCGCGATCTCGCCGCCCTCGCGTCCTACGGCCGCGGCTTCCTCGCCGCGACGCGCTGAGAATCCGTGAACACATCCCCGCGGGCGCCGACCGGCGGCAACGGCGCCGGGCTTCGTCATGCCTCCTCGCCGTATCTTTCCCTTGATACGCATGTCGGCCTTCCTCGCCCGGAGCGGCCGCCCCGAGGCCGCGACGCGGACGCTCTGCTACGATCGCACCATGCCCGTCCGCTCCCTCATCGCCCTCCTCCTCGGCCTCGCCGCCATCGGATGTGACGACGCGCCCGCCCCCGGTCCGGAACCCGCGGCGCCGGTCGCCGTGGGGTCGCTGGTCGCGGCCCCGTGGCCGGTCGCGGAGCGAGGCGGGGTCCGTTTCCTCACCGGGGGCCATCTCTACGGACGCCCCGGGATCGGACCCGCTCGCCCCGCGTCGACCTTCGTCGAGGCGGAGGAGAGGATCCGCGCCCACCCCGCGGAGTGCCTCGTGCTGCTCGGGGACTGCTTCTACCAGGCCCGCGAGCCCGAGATGACGGCGACGCTGGCGCGCCTCGAGAGTCTCGGGCGTCCGGTCTTCAACGCGGTCGGGAACCACGACCTCGCCCCCGACCCGGAGGTCTATCGCCGTCGCTTCGGGCCGACCTGGTCGTCCTTCGATCGCGGCCCCGCGCGCTTCCTCATCCTCGACAGCGAGGACGGGGCGGGCGCGATGAGCGAGGCCCAGCTCGCCTTCGCGGAAGCGGCGATCGACGGCGCCCTCGCGGACGAGCGGATCCGGACGCTGCTCGTGTTCATGCACAAGACCCTGTTCGCGGACGCGCTGCGGACGGTGTCCCTCTCGCTCGCGAGCAACGATCCGAACGCCCACCTGGGGATCGCCGCGCGACACCCCGAAGGTCTCCCCTTCCGCCGCCGCGTCCGGCCCCTCCTCGAGCGGGCCGCCCGGGGACTCGAGGTGGCCCTCTTCGCGGGCGACGTCGGGGCCTTCCCGAGTCGGTGGGGCTTCTGGGCGGATCGGGAACCCTCGACGGGGATCGCCACCTACGCGTGCGGCCTGGGCGACACACCGCGGGACGGCCTCCTCGACGTGACGGTCGCGGCGGACGGGCGCGTGACCGTGGCGATCTTCCCGCTCGGGGCGGCGCCGCCCGCCTCGCGCGAGGCGCGCGGCGCCGCGGCGTGGACCGAGGAGTTCTTCCCCGGAGGCTTCGACGAGACGGTCCGGGACTACCTCGATCCCGATCGTTGAGCGCTTCCCGATCCCGCCCTCTCCCCCATCACCGGAGGGGGAAGCGGTGCATCCGAGGCGAGCCCCTCAGAGTCCGTGAGTTCACTCCTGCGTCGGCCCGAGACCGCGCGAAACGGAGTCGGGCGAGGAAGGCCGACGAGGCGTATCAAGGGAAAGATACGGCGAGGAGGCGTGACGAAGCCCGGCACCGTTGCCGCCGGTCGAAGCCGGCGGGGATATCTTCACGGACTCTCAGTCGAAGTCGTTGAGGGCCCGCCCCTGCCGCTGGAAGGGATCGCCGCTGAAGAAGCGGCGCTTGCGGAGCGGGAGCGGCGCGAAGAGCGAACTCCCGTAGTGCGGCGCGACGGCTGCGCGGTCGTAGCCCATGAGCTCGAGGAAGGTGGCGAAGAGCTCGAAGTGGCTCGCGCGGTCGCGATTCGCTTCGACCGCCACCCGACCCCGTTCGTCCAGCCGGCGTCGCGCGGCCTCGCTGGTCGCGAAGATCATGATCGGGACGTTGGCCTGACTCCGCGGCGGATTCCGGTACACGCCGTGCGTGGCTTCGATGCCGCCCTCGAGGATCGACTGCCCGTGGTCGGAGGTGTAGACGACGATCGCGTCGGTCCCCTCCAGCCGCGTCAGCAGCCGCTCGAGGAAGCGATCGCATCCCCACGACATGGCGAGGCAGTACTCGGTGAGCTTCTGCCGTCGACGCGGATCGGACTCCGAGGCGAAGCGACCGGCGTCGAAGGGCCGGAAGTCGGCCGGGTGCTTCTCGGCGTAGGGGAAATGGGCGCCCATCTTCAGGAGGTAGCTGAAGGTGCGCGGTCGCTCGGCGATCCACCCCACGACCTCGTCGATGAGGACGTCGTCGATCAGGTGATCCGGCACCTCCGGCCGCTCCTCGCGACACCCGCGGTAGCGGTCGATGGCGTCGAGGTCGAAGGGCGAGATGTAGTACCAGCTCTTGATCGCCTGTCCCGCGAAGAGCGCCGTCGCGAGTCCGGCTCGCCGGGCGTACTGGAAGAGATTCGGCGTCGTCTCGGCGCGACCGGGATCGGCGAGCAGGACCTCGAGTCAGCCCCGTCTGGAGAGGATGTTCGAGGGGGCATTCATGCCGTTCGCGCCCGAACTCGCGACCCCGGGTCGAGGAAGCGATCGCGGATGCTCGAGGTAGGGATCGCCGCCGCGGCCGCCGTGCAGAGCGAGGAGATCGCCGCGATGCTCTCGTCCACGACGAAGATCAGGATGGGGCTCGACCGAGGCTCCTGCGGCGCCAGGAGGGGTTCGTCACGGACCGCCGCGACGCCCTCGGGCAGGTTCGCCATCGCGGTGATCACCGGGACCTTGAAGAGGCTCGGGAAGGCCGAGGTCAGGCCTCCGTCTTCCCGACGACGACCGCGACCGGCACGACGCCGAGCACGCGCTGGGTGCCAGGTCCGCGACCAGCGGACGTCTCCGACGAAGGCGTGGCGGAACCAGGCGAGGGCGGCGAGCGAGACGCCCGCGGTGAGGAGGGGCGGCAGGAAGTCGGAGCCGTAGGTGACTGCGGCATCCCGGGCGACGGTCGACTCATGAAGAAGAGCCGCCTCCCAGAGCTCGTAGCCGTAGCCGTTGATGCGTTCGAGTCCCAGCTCGAGGATCGCGGTGACGAGCCAGACGAGGGCACTCAGGACGCGGACGATCCGATTCCGATGACGAGCAGGAGGGCGAGCCCCCAGCACCGACGAGGCATAAGCCGCGACATAGAGGCCGCACTTCGTCTCGCCGACGCGGATCACCCGACTTGATCTCGTCGGGAATGCGCCCCCAGCTCCGGATCCACGGCCAGGCAGAGCCCGCCCACGAGGAGGACGAAGAACCGGCGAGCGCGATCCCCCCCGCCCCGGGGCCGCTCGCGGTCCGGAGTCTCCTGCGGCGCGTGGTCGTCGGTCGCTGACATCGGGTCCCGGATCTCCCCCGCCCCGGATCGTGGCGGGACGTGAAATTGGTATAAACTCGCGGTGCAGGTTTGCCGACCCCCGAAGAAGTATCGGTTCGCAACCCCCACCACACGGCGGTAGAACGAGAAAACCGGGACCATGGGATTCGCCTTCGAGACGCTCGGCAATGCCGCGATCCAGGTGAGACGGGACGACGCCCCCCGTCTGACGACCGATCCGTGGCTCGTGGGGACCTGCTACTTCGGGAGCTGGGCCCTCGACCATCCCCTGACCGAGGACGAGATCGAGTCCGTCCGGCGGTCTCCCTGGATCTGGTTCTCGCACGGTCATCCCGACCACCTCCACGTCCCCTCGCTCGAGCTCCTCGATCGCGAGCGGCAGACGATCCTCGTCTCCGACCACTACCGTCCCGAGATGCAGGACTTCCTGCGCGGCGAGGGATTCCGGGTCGAGGTCCTCCCCTTCAAGGAATGGCGTGAGCTCGAACCGGGTCTGCGCGTGCTGTCGCTGCCGAACGACAACCAGGACTCCTCGCTCCTCATCCGCGCCGGCGAGGATCTGCTGCTCGACCTGAACGACAGTCCCGTGTCGGGCGAGGACCCCTTCCTCCGCCGCGAGGTCCGACGCGCACGGCGTAGCTACCTCCTGATGCTCTGCTCGAACGACGCCGACATGCTCAACATCGTCGACGCCGAAGGGCGATCGTTGGCCGGAGATCCCGACGCGAAGAAGCCGGGCACGGTGCTCTCGGTGGCCGACTTCGCGACCTGGCTCGGGGTCGACGCCTTCTGCTGCTCGTCGTCGCAGCACATCTACGCGCGTCGCGATTCGACCTGGGCCAACCCCTATCGCATCACCTGGTCCGACATGCAGAGGTACTGGGTCTCGCCGGTCCGCCTCGTCGAGCCCTTCGTCACCGTGGATCTCGACTCGGGCGAGATCGCTTCGAATCACCCGAGCGGGGAATCCGACTGGTCGCAGGTCACCGACGCCTGCGGGGACGACGACTGGGCCGAGCCGCTCTCGGGCGAAGAGTGGGACGAGCTCTTCACCTTCATGCGTCGCTTCGAGCTGCTCGCGGAGCGGCTCGACTTCGTCGACTTCACGATCGGCGGGGAACGACGCCGTCTCGCGCTGCGCGAAGGCGTGGACGCGATTCCGACGGATCGGATCCGGGGCGTCCACTTTCGCGTCCCGCGTCACTCGCTTCTCGAGGCGATCCGCGCCGGCTACTTCGACGAGCTCCTCATCGGCAACTTCATGAAGACCGAGCTCGTCAACGCACGGATGTATCCCGACTTCACCCCCATCGTGGCGAAGCTGGGCGGCAACGCGAAGGTCTTCACCCGCGCCGAGCGACGCGCTTTCCGATGGCACTACTTCCGCCGCTCTCCCCTCGCCTGGATGCGCGCGACGCGCCGCGGCTGGTGGCAGCGGAGCGGTCTCGAGGCGACGCGAACCGTGGCTCGACGACTCGGACTGTTCGGACTCGCCAAGCGGCTCCGACGTCGCGTCGCCGGCTTCCCGCCCCTTCCTCCGAACTGGCCCTAACGGGGTTCGAGCACCGCGTTGTCGATCAGGCGGGTTCCCCCGAGGACGCAGGCGAGGGCCAGCGTCGCAGGTCGGTCGACGCGCGCGAGCGGACGGAAGTCCTCGAGATCGACGAGGTCGACGTAGTCGATCACGAGCCGGGGCTCGGATTCGAGAACGGCTCGCGCCACCTTCAGCAGCACCGTCGCGTCGCGTTCCCCACGCTCGAAGACGGCTCGCGCCGCCTCGAGGGCCCGATTCAGCCCGGTGGCGATGACGCGCTCGTCCTCGTCGAGATAGGCGTTCCGGCTCGACATCGCGAGACCGTCGGCCTCGCGCACGGTCGGCAGATCGCGCACGTCGACGTCGAGATCGAGATCGCGCACCATGCGGCGGATCATCATCGCCTGCTGGATGTCCTTGCGACCGAAGTAGGCGCGCGTCGGCTCGACGAGATGGAAGAGCTTCAGGACGACGGTGGCGATGCCGCGGAAGTAGTTCCGGGCCGCGAGCCGCCGTCGAGCGACTCGGTCATCTCCTCGACCTCGACCCAGGTGCGGAATCCGGGCGGGTACATGAGGTCGGGCGTCGGATGGAAGATCGCGTCGACGCCGGCTCCGACGAGCAGTTCGCGGTCCCGATCGAGATCCCGCGGGTAGCGGTCGAGGTCCATCTCGGGTCCGAATTGCGCGGGATTCACGAAGATCGAGACCACCGTGCGATCGTTCTCGGCCACGCCTGCGCGGACGAGGGAGAGATGGCCCTCGTGGAGGTAGCCCATCGTCGGCACGAAGCCGACGCTCGTCCCCGCCGGCGCTCCGTCGCGTCGCCAGGATCGCAGCTCCGCGATGCCGTCCAGGATCCGCATGTCCGCTCCTCCCCGCCTTGCGACCGGTCGCCGCCGCGGCGAGTATACCGCCCCGGGCGCCGCCACATTCTGCGCCCGCCCGTCGATATTCGAAAGGAACCCCCATGTCCGGAATCAACCTCGCCCTGGCGCAGCGCGCCGTCGACGCCGCCACCGCGCGCTCGCGAACTCGGCGTCGCCATGAACATCGCCGTCGTGGACGCCGGCGCGAATCTCGTCGCTTTCGCGCGGATGGACGGAGCCTGGCTCGGCTCCGTCGACATCGCCATGAAGAAGGCGCGGACGGCCCGCTACTTCGACATGGCGACGGGCCTCATCGGCGAGCTCTCCCAGCCCGGCGGCTCGCTCTTCGGGATCGAGCACAGCAACGGCGGCCTGATCACCTTCCCCGGCGGCGTGCCGATCACGGACGAGAGCGGCGCGATCGTCGGGGCGATCGGCGTCTCGGGGAGCACGGTCGAGAACGACCACGACGTGGCCGACGCGGGCGCCAAGGCCGCCCGCTGACGCGGCGCCCGGATCAGGGACGCGGCCCTCGCGGAAGGCGCGAGGGCCGCGCGATCAGCGCTTGAAGGCGCGCGTCGCGGCGTAGGTCATCAGGTGCGCGTCGAGGGCATCCCCGCCGCGATCCTCGAAGAAGCCGTCGATGACGAATCCCGCCGCGAGCTGCCCGCCGATGAGATCGTCGAGCGAGTGCCCGAACATGAGCGGCTCGTCGCGCGCGACGAGGTCGTCCACCTCCTCGGACCGCAGGCTCTCGACGTCGCTGTAGGGGATCGCGTGGCGGACGGCGAGCCGACCGGCCTCGAGCTCCTTCTCGTCGAAGATCATGCGCGCCGGATTCGTCCAACCGGTGAGGAAGCGCCCGCCGTCCCGCAACACCCGATAGGCCTCCCGCCAGACCGGGAGGACGCTCGGGACGTAGACCACCGAACAGGGATTGAAGACGAGGTCGAAGCTCTCGTCCTCGAAGGCGTCGAGGCGACGCATGTCGCCTTCGACGGTGCGGATCTCGAGCCCTTCCCGCTCGGCGACCTCCCGATCGCGGGCGAGCTGGGACGGCGAGTTGTCGAGCACCGTCACGCGGGCGCCGGCGGCGGCGAAGAGCGGCACCTGCTGGCCGCCCCCGCAGGCCAACGCCAGTACGTCCTTCCCGGCGAGCCCCTCGAGCCAGTCCGACGGCACCGGCGTCTCGGGAGTGAGCAGGACCGAGATCTCACCGCGTCGGGCCGCGGCGACGCGCTCCGCGTCGACGGGCCGCGTCCACTCGTTGCCCTTGGCCACCTGTCGATCCCAGGCGTGGCGATTCCAGCCGCGGACGTCGGCCCTCGGATCGAATCCACCCGCCGTCGGGTTCCCTTCCTCCGTCATCCTTCACCTCCCGGTCGATGTCCGAGTCGCGGCAGGCGCTCGGTGGTCGCGAATCCGAATGCCGTGTCCACCTCGCCGCCTTCGGGCCGAGGGGCGGCGCGGCGGAGCGCCGCGCCTTGTCGACTCCACCAGGCGCGGGCGCGTTCGTCCGTCCAACGCCCGTGGGCGCGGCTCCGTGCCAGGGCGTTGAGAACGACCTCCACGCTTCCCGGGCGCTTCCGCGGATCCTTGGCGAGGAGCGCGGTCACGAGGCCGGCCAGCTCGGGGTCGAAGTGCGGCGGCGCTCCCGAGGGCAGCGGCGTCGGCGCGCGGTCGACGTGCGCCCGGAGCACCTCGATCGCGTCGGCGCCCGTGAAGGGCGGCCGGCCCGTGAGGAGCTCGTGCGCGACGCACCCCAGCGCGTAGAGATCGCTCGCGACCCCGGCGCGGCCGGCTCCGGTGACGAGCTCCGGCGCGAGCGTCGCCGGCGTGCCCATCAACGCCTCCTCGGGCGCATCGTCGCGCCCGAGGAGCGGAGCGATGCTGCGGGCGAGTCCGAAGTCGAGGACCTTGACGACGTCGGCCCGACCGCCGCGTTCGCAGAGGACGATATTGGCCGACTTGACGTCTCGGTGGGCGAGGCCGACGCCGTGAGCCTCGCCCAGGGAGGCGGCGATCTGCTCGAGCACGTGGACGGCGCGGTCCTCCTCCATCGGTCCCGTCTCCGCCACGAGGCGTTCCAGATCGGGACCGTCGAGGAACTCCATCGCGTAGTAGAAGACGCCGTCCGCGCTGCGCCCGTAGTCGAACACGTCGACCGTGTTCGGGTGGGTCAGGCTCGCGGTGAGCTGGACCTCCCGCTCGAAGCGCGCGAGGCTCTCCTCGCTCACCTGGTCGCCGTGGAGGACCTTCACGGCCGTGGGCCGGCGGAGGAAGGCGTGACGCGCCTCGTAGACCGTGCCCATGCCGCCCGCCCCGATCCGACGGACGAGGTGTACTGACCCAGCCGACGGGCTTCCCGGACGCTCTCGCGGAGTCCGAAGACCACGGCCGAGGTCAGGGTCGAGGTGCGAGGCCGGCGGCGATCCAGGCTCCGAAGACGCTCACCGGCATCGAGAGCGGCGCGAGGTCCGCCCCGGCGTCTCGCCGCCAGGCACAGACTCCGACCGCGGCGAGGACCGCGGCCATCGCCGCCGCCGAGACCACCAGGGTCCGCGCGGGCGTCGAGGGGACGACGACCGCGCGGAAGACGAGGCCCGCCTGGGCCATGAGGAGGACGATGACGGGGCTCGCGATCCCGTGACCCGCCGCCGCGTTGACCGCGGCCTGAGCCACGACGGCCGGCAAGAGGAGGAGATCCAGTCCGATCAGGACTCCCCGATTCCAGCGACGCCAGGCGAGGGCGAGGCCGGCCGCCCCGAAGAGGATCGCACTGCTCCAGGGCAGAATCGTGGGCGAGATGTCCCGAATGCGCTGCCCGAGGCTCCGCCCGTCGTCCAGACCCGCGCCGACGACGATCACGCCGGACAGGAGGCAGAGGAAGATCCCCGTGCGCACCAGGAAGACCAACCGCCGCTGGAGGAAGAGCGTCTCGTCGACGCGGCCGTCCTCCTCGCGGGGCAGGAGCACCTCGCGGGCCCGGCGCAGGCCGTCTTCGACGTCGATCATGGGCTTCCTCCTCGGTCCCCCCGCGACGACTACTTCCCGGGGCGGACCCGACGATAGGCTTTGTGGGGCGCGCCATGAAGGGAGCGCCGTCGCGGATCGCGGCGGACGCCCTCGCGACGGCGCGACGGACGGGGAGGCTGAGGATGGGACCGCGACGTCGGGAGCGGGATCGCAAGACCATCGGCGAGCGCGTCGTGGAGGCGGAGCGTCGCCTCATCGAGCTGCCGGGCAAGCTCGTGGCGATGGTCCTCGTCGTCTTCTACGCGATCCGCGAGTTCCACCAGGACCTCGGCCTCGACCGCGCGGCGACCCTGTCTTTCTCCACCCTCATCTCGCTGATCCCGCTGATCGTCCTCTTCTTCAGCTTCGCGGGACGCCTCGGCGGCGGCGACCAGATCATCAGGTTCGTCGAAGGCAACGTGCTCGAGTTCGTGGCTCCCGAGGTGCACGACGACATCCGAGGCTGGCTCAACTCGAACATCTCCCGCGACGCCTTCGGCGAGGACAAGACGGGCATCGTCAACATCGGCGCCATCGTGGCCCTGCTGACGGCGGCCGTCGGCCTGCTCACCAGCGCCGAGCGGATCTTCAACCGCATCTGGAAGGCCAAGGGGCACCGGAGCTACTGGAAGAAGCTGGCGGCCTTCTGGATCATCCTGACGACGAGCCCCTTCCTGATCGCGGCCTCGCTCTTCATCAACGGACTGCTCCTGCCGAAGGGCGGCGCCCTCGACACGCTCATCGAGGACTACGGCTGGATCAAGGCGCTCTACGACGTCGTGATCCCCTTCCTCGTGGCCCTCCTCGGCATCACGATGCTCTACGTCTTCCTCCCCGCGACCAAGGTGAGGATGCGGAGCGCCGTCGTCGGCGGCGTCGTCGCGGCCTCGCTCTGGTCGCTGTCGAAGGCCGGCTTCTACATCTACGTCTCGAACGCCACGACCGCGCGCAATCTCTACGGTCAGCTCGCGACGGTCCCCTCTTCCTGCTCTGGCTCTACATCTCCTGGGTGATCGTCATCTACGGGGCCGAGATCGCCTACGCGCACCAGAACCTCGAAGCGCTCCGCAAGGCGAGGGTCGCAAGACGCTCGATCGGTCGCGGCTCTACCTCGGCCTGGAGATGCTGCTGCGCATCCGGGCCGCGCTCGACGAGGCCCGCCCCGCCCAGACGACCCTCGAGATCGCCCTCGACATCGGCGTTCCGCACGAGGCGGTCGAGGACGTCGCCGCCCGCTCGTGGAGGCCGGGATCATCGCCGAGGTGGCGGAGAGCCACAGGCGCTTCGTGCTCGCCCGCAGCCCGGAGTCGATCGCCCTCGGCGCTCTCGCGCGCCGCCTCATCGACGAGGAACACCCCGGCGAAGGTCTCGAAGGCCAGCCGCGCGACCCCCGTCGCGTCGACGCCTCCCCCGGCGCGGAGGCCGCCGCGGCCGCGTGGACCGGCGCGGCGACCGCCCTCGAGGGCCGCACCCTGCGCGACCTCGACCTCGGAGGCCACGAGGCCTGGGTCGAGCGCACGGTCTCGGAATCCCTCGACGACTGACCGCCCCGATTCTCATACGGTGTCAGTCACCAGATGAGACTTTTCCTCGTCGCCGCCGCGTCGTCGAACGCGGATACGCGGAAAAGTCTCATCTGGTGACTGACACCGTATGAGAGTCAGTCGTCGCCGGACGGCTTCCCGGCCCAGTCCTTGTTCCCCGGATCCCACTCGACGACGAGGTAGCCGATCATCATCTCCTCCTCCGTCTGGAGGCCGAAGTAGACGTCCTCGGTGGCGTCGGGGTTGTAGGGGTTGGCGGAGCTGTTGTCGAAGACGGCGCGGCAGCGGACGACGGTGCCCTTCGGAAGGAACATCGGTTCGGCCAGGACGTAGTCGTGCTGCCAGTCGAAGTCGTAGGCGGGCACCTCGAGCAGATGACGCTCCTCGCCGTCGGGCAGCACCGCCACGTAGCGGAAGGCCTTGCCGCGAAGGTGCATGTGGGGCTTCATCGCGTAGAGGAGCGCGTCGCGGCCCAGCGTCGTGTCGTTCTCGACGACGACCTCGGAGGCGCCGGCGGGGAGCTTGAAGGCGACGGTCGCGACGGCCGTGACGTCGATCGCGCGCTTCGGCGGATCCTTGCGGAAGACGATTCCGACCTTCGTGCGGGTCTTCTTCGCCTTGCCGTCCGGCGTGTAATGGAGCTGGAAGATCAGCGTCGCCCCGGCGGTGAGCAGGACGCCCTGGTCGGGCTCGAGCACGGTCGGTCCGTTCCCGGGCAGGTTGGACATGAAGTAGCCGGCGAGGCCGCCCGCTTCCCGCACCATCGGCGCCCGACGCCCGACGCGGTCGAGGCGCTGGAGATACTCCCCGCGCTCGGGGGCGGGGGCGTTCTTCACGAACTGGAGGAAGTTGAGCGGCGGACGCCAGGGCCGGAGATCGCGCATCTTCTTCCGCTCCTCGCGGGAGAGGCGCTTGTCGCGGCTGAACACGAGGACGTGGTGGACGACCTCCGGAGAGGTCGAGATGACCTGGTAGGACTGGATCCAACGGTCCTCGGTGAAGTCCGTGGGGATCTTCACGTAGCGGTAGTCGAGGCGTCCTTCCGCCGGGATCGCGAACTCCTCGAGCTCGAGGACGAGATCAGGCTCGCCGATCCCCCACCCGGTCGGAAACTCGAGCGGAGCCGGGGCGTTCGCGGCATCGCCCTTCGCCGCGCCGCCCTCCACCCAGGCCGCGATCGCCGCCTTCTCGTCGGGCGAGAGTCGGCGCGCGTTCTTGAAGTGCCCCACCGCGGGGTCGGCGTTCCAGGGCGGCATGCGCCCCTCGCGCGTGACCTCGGCGATCATGCCGGCCCAGCCCTTGACCTCCTCGTAGTCGGTGAGCGCGAAGGGCGCGCTGCCGCCGCGGTGGTGGCAGGACTGGCAGTGCTGCTGGAGGATCGGCTCGACGGTCTCGTGGAAGCCCGGGCCGTCGGCTCCGGGCTCCGGCCAGCTCAGGACGCAGCCCAGCGGGTCGGTCGCGGCGAGCGGGACGGCCTGCCCGGCGAGACGCGCCTCGAGGGCGGCCTCGAGGTGGCGGTGCTCCGGCGCGTCCTTCCGGTAGGTGCCGACCCCGCCGTCCTCGGCGCGACGGTAGCCGTACTGGTCGTCGATGGCACCGCGATAGAGGACGGCGAGCTTCGCATCGAGCACGAGGACCTCGGTCGATCGCGTGACGCCGAATCGCTTCGCGAGTCGCCCCGCGGCATCGGGCACCACGGGACACGGGGCACCGGTGAGGTCGGAGTCCGCCCTCAGCTCGGCCAGGGAGTCCTGCGGGGCGGAGTCGACGAGGGCGAATCCGACGCCCCGCTTCGCGTAGCGCGCGGCCAGCTCGATCAGTCGGGGCCGGTAGACCTTCGCCATCGGGCACTCGAGCGTCGTCCAGGCGAGCACGAGCAAGCCGTCGGGAGCGAAGCTCCGAGCGGGTCCAGGCCCGCCCGGCGAGGTCGGTGAAGAGGACCTCCTCCGAAGCGGCCCGGGGCCTTCGGGCCTCGGCCGCCGGGGCAGGGCCGGCCTCACCTTGGGCGCGCGACGTCGTGCCGGCGGCGGAGAGGAGGACGAGGGCGAGAGCGAGCGAAAACGTGCGTGAGGCCATCCGATCCTTCCTTCCCCGAAACCACGGTCGCGACCGCGACGATACCCGTCCCCCTCACGGCGGGAAAGCCGCGGCGTTATCGACCCACACCGTCCCCGCTCGCCGTGACGTCCGATCTCCTCCCCCTCCGACGCTTGCGGTCCTCGCGGCCTTCGGCCCCGCCCCGGGACGCGACAAAGGGCCACCCCGGTTGGAGCGACCGGAGGGCGACGTTACCTTGCGCGACCTCGCGGCATCGGAGAGCGACCCATGAGCGTTTCCTGCGGCATCGTGGGACTTCCCAACGTCGGCAAGATACGATCTTCAACGCGCTGACGGCGGCGGCGGCCGAACGGGGGAACTACTCCCTTCTGCACGATCGAGCCGAACGTCGCGATCGTCGAGGTCCCGGATCCGAACCTCGAGATCATCCGGAGCCACATCGAGTCCCAGAAGATCATCCCCGCCGTCGCCCGCGTGGTCGACATCGCGGGTCTCATCGCCGGCGCCTCGAAGGGCGAGGGCATGGGCAACCAGTTCCTCGCCAACATCCGCGAGTGCGACGCGATCATGCAGGTCGTCCGCTGCTTCGAGGGCAGCAAGGTCGTCCGGGAGTCGCCCGTCGATCCGAAGGGCGACATCGAGGTCATCGAGCTCGAGCTCGTCCTCGCGGACCTCCAGACCGTCGACAAGGCGATCGACCGCGTGGCCCGCAAGACCCGGACCGGCGACAAGCTCGCCCTGCAGGAGCTCGAGGTCCTGAAGCGGGCCAAGGAGTGCCTGGAGGCCGGCAAACTCCTCCGCTCGGAGGAGTTCAAGCCCAGCGAGCGCGAGTTCCTCCGCCCGCTCTGCCTCATGACCTCGAAGCGGATGCTCTACGTCGCGAACGTCGCCGACGACGACCTCGCGGGTGAGAGCGTCCACGCGCGCACCGTCGCCGACTACGCCGCCGCCACCGGGGCCGAGTGGCTCCCGATCTGCGGCGACATCGAGTGCGAGCTGCGACAGATGGACGACGAGGAGGCCGCCGTCTTCATGGAGGAGCTCGGCATCCGGGAGCTCGGCCTCTCGCGCCTCGTGCGTGCGGTCTACGAGCTCCTCGGCCTCCAGACCTTCTACACCGCGGGCCCCAAGGAGATCCGCGCCTGGACCATCCACCAGGGCGACCTCGCCCCGAAGGCGGCCGGCGTGATCCACTCGGACTTCGAGAAGAGCTTCATCCGGGCCGAGATCTACCAGGTGAAGGATCTCGTCGAGCACGGCAACGAGGCCGCGATCCGCTCGGCCGGCAAGCTCCGGACCGAGGGCCGCGACTACGCGATGCGGCCCGACGACGTCTGCCACTTCCTCGTCGGACGTTGATCCCGCCCGCGAAAGACGACCGGCCGCGTCCCGGAGGGGCCGCGGCCGGTCTCGTTTCCGTCGGGCGAGCCCCTCGGCCCGCCGTCGAACCCGAGGATCAGGGAACCTGCATCAGGACCGGGTTCGAGAAGTTCCCCACCCCCGTCCCCGCGATCGCGATGGCCTGGAAGCTCACGTCGAGCACCGGGTAGTTCGCGGGCAAGATCAGATCGGGGCCGACGACGTCGCCGTAGCCCATGAAGTAGAGCAGGTAGGGGCTCGACCAGTCGACGAACCACTCCCCCCAGGGGTCGATGTTGACGTTCGCCGCGCGCTGGAGCCCCACCGACAGGAAGAGCGGAAAGGCATCCGTCGAGTCCAGGGAGGCCGTCAGCTTCACCGAGCCGTCCGGCATCACCTGCCGGGCGACCTCGAGCCGCACGTTCGCGTACTCACAGGCTCCGACGTCGAGGATCCGGACGCCGTCGAGGTCGCCATCGAGACAGCGCAGGGCGCCGTCGAGGTCGAGCCCGACGAGGCCGGTGTTCTGCGAGCCGGCGTCGATGCAGGGCGAGGTCGCCGCGAGTCGGAAGTCGTCATCCTCGTTCCCCTGGATGCCGTCGGCGCCGTTCGGGTCGAGGAACTGCGGATCCTGGTCGAAGCAGGTCGCGAAGACCGAAGGATCGGGCGCGGGCATTCCGGCCGGCGCCACGAGCATGTTCTGGACGCAGCAGTTCACCGGCGTTCCGTTCTCGATCTGGGAGATGCCGACCCCGCCGCGGAGGTCGATGTTGCCCCAGAGCACGCAGGAGTCGGCGAGCGCCGAGTTCCCCGGCTCGACGAAGAGTCCGGCGGAGCCGAAGTGCGAGAGGTTCCCGTAGATCGTGCAGGCGGTCGCCACGAGGCCCGCGCCGCCGCCTCGGACGAGCATCGCGCCGCCGAAACCGCCCTGGCCGAGCTCCGCCAATCCGCGATTGCCGGAGAAGATCGAGTTCTCGATCGTGGCCTGACCGCGGACCGAGATCCCGCCGCCGTCGTGCGCCTCGTTGCCGAGGAAGCGGCAGCCGCGCAGGACGGCGCCGGTGCCCCGGATGCTGACCGCGCCGCCCTCGGAGGGACCCACGCCGCCGCAGCATCCGAACTCGGCGAGGTTGTTCCGGAACAGCGAGTCCTCGACGAGGATCGTCCCGAGCGGGGCGACGTCGATGGCGCCGCCGCGACCGACGAGACTGCCGCCCGTCGCGCGATTCTGGCGGAACTCGCAGCGATGGATCTGGATCCCGCTGCCTCCACCGACCTCGATGGCTCCGCCGTGACCGTAGCGGACCTCGTTGTAGGCGAAGACGCAGTCCTCGACGACGGCGGTGCTCGCCACCTCGAGTCCGATCGCGCCGCCGAACTTCGCGACGTTCGAATCGAAGCGGCACCCGCGCACGGTGAACTGGCTCGAGAGCGCGCGGATGGCGCCGCCGACCTGGCTCGTGCTGCCGGTGGTGTAGCCGCCGCGGAGCGTGAAGCCGTCGATCACGACGTTCTGCACGCCCGTCAGCGTGATCAGGTGCTGGGAGTTGTCGACGATGTTCCCGAGGTAGAAGACGTCGTCGCCGTTGAGGTCACCGGAAATCACGGTGGGGTTGGCGACCGGGTCGCGCTGGTCGCGCGTGGTCTCGCCGCCGGCGAAACCGCCGTAGAGGCGGGTGCCGGAGGCGGGGAATATCGTCTCGCCGCGGAGTTCCGCGGCGCTGGGAGATAGGTGCCGGCCTTGACCCAGATCTCGGTTCCCCTGCGGCCGCCTGGACGGCGGCGGGAGGAGGGGTAGGCATCGGCCCAGGACGTACCGGTGGCAGCGCCGGTGGCTCCGGCGTCGACGAAGACCACGGATTGGGCGCTGATCGCGGTGGCGAGGACGAACCCCGCCACGGCCAGGCGTATCACGTCGATCAAAGGAATCCCTCGAACGGCTCGCGGCAACGACGGCTCCGCGGACCTCCCTCGGAGGTCGCGGGCTGGAACGGCACGTCCACGAGAGCCCTCTTCGTGGGGTGCCGAGGCCAAGCGGGGGGGCCACGTTCTCGCGGTCTTAATAGAGGCGACCCCCAGGAGCCTTACAGCCCACCCGGAGATCCCGGGGAAGAGCCTAGCCGACGGGGCGATTCGATGTCGAGAGCAACATGAAACGGTCCGAATCCCGGGTAAACCCCTAGCCCTCTCCCCTCGGGGCCCCCGGCTCGCCGTCATCGGGGGCGAGATCCCGGGCCAGGGCGTCCGCGATCGCCATCCCCGCGAGCGTGGGTCGGAGCCGACCGTCGGTCCGCGACCACCAGCCCTCCCGGATCCCGCGGTCGAGGGCCGGCCCGCGGCGCTCGTCCAGATCCCAGCCGTAGTGGTCGCGCATCCCGGCGAGGTCGAGGCCCTCGGGGCGCCGGAGCCCGAGGAGGAGACGCTCGCGAGCCAGATCGAGCGGGGTCAGGACCTCGGACCCTTCCTCCCCCTCCCCTCCCGTTTCGAGGTCCGTCTCCCACGCGGTCAGCGAGGGGAGGTTCCAACGGCGCCGTCGGCCGTCGAAGGAATGAGCCCCGGGTCCGAGTCCGAGGTAGGGCAGGTGCTCCCAGTACTTGGGATTGTGGCGCGACCGCGTCGCCTCGCTCCGGGCGAAGTTCGAGAGCTCGTAGGCCGACAGGCCCACTTCGGCGAGACCGGAGTGGAGGACCTCGAAGAGCCGACCTTGGGTCTCGTCACTCGCCGGCTGCAACGCGCCGCGCCGGGCGCGCTGACCGAAGGGCGTCCGCGGCTCGATCGTGAGCTGGTAGGCCGACACGTGATCGAGGTCCGCTGCGACCGCCAGGCTCTCCCGCAGCCGTCCCTCGTCCTGATCGGGGAGGCCGAAGATGAGGTCCACCGAGACGACGGGGATCCCCGCCGACCGGGCGCGGCCGATCGCCTCGCGCGCCTCGCGCCCGTCGTGGCGACGGCCGAGGAATCGCAGCTCGTCGTCGCGGAAGGACTGCACGCCGAGGCTGAGGAAGCGCACGCCGAGATCGCGCCAGAGCGCGAGACTCTCCTCGTTCACGTCCTCGGGATTGGCCTCCATGTGGAGCATCGCGTCGGCGCCGCCGGGCCGGGTCCGCAGCGACGCGACGAGAGCGGACAGCGCGGCGGGTCCGAGCGCGCTGGGCGTGCCGCCGCCGAGGTAGATCGTGTCGAAGGGACCATCGAAGTCGCGGCGCGCCGCCTCCGTCGCGATCGCCTCGACGTAGGACGCGTGGCGAGCGGGGTCGTCGCGCCGGACCGCGAAATCGCAGTAGGGGCAGACGGCGGAGCAGAAGGGGACGTGGACGTAGAGGCCGGCGAGGCCGGCCCCGGTCACGAGTCCTTGTCCGTCTTCAGCACCGCGAGGAAGGCCTCCTGCGGGATGTCGACCGAACCCACGGTCTTCATCTTCTGCTTGCCCTTCTTCTGCTTCTCGAGCAGCTTCCGCTTGCGCGTGATGTCGCCGCCGTAGCACTTCGCCGTCACGTCCTTGCGGAACGCGCTGATCGTGGTCCGGGCGATGACGGTGCCGCCGATCGCGCCCTGGATCGGGATCTTGAACTGCTGCTTGGGGATCGAGTCCGCGAGGCGCTCGCAGTACTGGAGCGCTCGCGGCCGGGCCTTCGTCCGGTGCACGAGCTGGGCGAGCGCGTCGACGACCTCGTGGTTGACGAGGATGTCGATCTTCACGATGTCGCTCTTGCGGTAGTCGGTCACCTCGTAGTCGAAGGATCCGTAACCGCGCGTCACGTTCTTGAGCTTGTCGTAGAAGTTGTAGAGCACCTCGCCGAGGGGCAGCTCGCTGATGACCTCGATGCGCCCGGTCGACAGGTAGTTGAAGGTGGTCTGGTCCGCGCGGTGGTCGCGACAGAGCTCCATCACGACGCCCAGGTAGCTCTCGGGGATGATGATCGAGGCGCGGATGAAGGGCTCCTCGACCTCGTCGATCGAGCCCGGATCGGGGAAGTAGGACGGGTTGTCGACGTCCTTCAGCGTCCCGTCCGCGAGCTTCACCTTGTAGACGACGCTCGGCGCGGTGAGCAGCAGCGACATGCCGAACTCCCGCGAAAGACGCTCCTGGACGACGTCCAGGTGGAGCAGCCCGAGGAAGCCGCAGCGGAAGCCGAAGCCCAGCGCGGCCGAGGTGTCCTTCTCGAAGGTGAGGGCCGCGTCGTTGATCGCCAGCTTCTCGAGGGCCTTCGTCAGGTCCTCGTAGTCGTCGCGCGACATCGGGTAGAGCGAGGAGAAGACGACCGGCTTCGCGGGCTGGTAGCCCGGCAGCGGCGCCGGAGCCGGACGCTCCTTGAGCGTGACGGTGTCCCCGATCGCGATGTCGCGGATCGTCTTGATGCCGGCGATGACGTAGCCGACCTCGCCGCACTCGAGGACGTCGCGCTTCTCCTGGGTCAGCCGCAGGCGACCGACCTCTTCGACCTGGTAGTCGCGCTCGGTGTGCATGAAGCGGATGACGTCCTTCGTCCGCAGCGAGCCGTTCACGATGCGGCAGTAGAGGACGACGCCGCGGAAGGGGTCGTAGAGCGCGTCGAAGATCAGCGCCTGCAACGGGCCGTCGGGGTCGCCCTTCGGGGCGGGAAGCCGGGTGACGATGCCCTCGAGGACGTCGTCGATGCCGATGCCCTTCTTCGCCGAGCAGAGCACGACCTCGAAGGGGTCGAGGCCGAGGTCGGAGTCGATCTCCTCGCGGCAGCGTTCGACGTCCGCCGCGGGAAGGTCGATCTTGTTGATGATCGGCAGCATCTCGAGGTCGTACTCGAGCGCGATGTAGCGGTTGGCGACGGTCTGGGCCTCGACACCCTGCGCCGCGTCCACGAGGATGAGCGCGCCCTCGCAGGACATCAGCGAGCGCCGGACCTCGTGGGAGAAGTCGACGTGACCGGGCGTGTCGATCAGGTTGAGCTCGTAGGTCTCGCCGTCCTTCGCCTTGTAGTCGAGCGAGACGGTGTTGCTCTTGATCGTGATGCCTCGCTCGCGCTCGATGTCCATCGAGTCGAGGATCTGATCGCGGAAGTCGCGATCGCTCACGCCGCCGCAGGCCTGGATCAGCCGGTCGGCCAGGGTGGACTTGCCGTGGTCGATGTGCGCGATGATGCAGAAGTTGCGGATGCGCGAGATGTCGGGGTGGCTCATCAGTCGTTCCGAGCGTTCTCGACGATGCTGAAGATCGCGGGCAGCTCCTCGTGGAGCCGCCGGAGGGCCCGGCCGCGGTCCCGCCCGGACCCGCCGATGACCCGGGATCGCCTCTCGGGCATCCTCCTCGGTGGCCGTCGCGGCCTGGCGGCGGGTCGTACCGCCTGGGCGGGCGTCGCGGATTGATGCCTCTCGACCAATCGATCGGTTTCCTCGCGGCCTGGCGCGCCTCCCGGCGGGAGATCCCCGGCCGCGACTTCCAGGCGCCCTCCGGCCTCGTCAGCCGCGGCGCAGGCCCTGGTCTTCCGGCTGGGCGGGGTGAGCTGGTCGAGAGCTACGTCGCGCACGCGGCCGCGGCGGACCCTCTGGGCCCTGGGGCTCTTCCTCGCCGGCCGTCGGCTGGGCCTCCAGCGTCTCTCCGCGGCCCTCGTCGCCGCGGCGGGCGGACTCCCTGCTCTTCCCCCCCCGTCGGCACGCCCTACCACGACCAGTACGCCATCGCGCTCGCGGCGGCGGCGCTGCGCGCTGGCCTTCGCCGCGCGCCGCGAGGCGCGCTGACGGGATCCTCGCGGCGCTGTCGGCGATCGTCTTCGTCCTCGCCTGGGGAGCAAGTTGCTGCCCTCGAGGCCCGCCATGGTCGCGGCCGCGGCAGCTTCCTCGTCACGGGTCCCGGGCCGGTCGGCGCGCGCCTCGCGGAGGCTTCCTGGGCGCGCTCGCGGTCGCCGCGGGCGGGCTGACCGCCGCCGCCCTGCACCTCGACGTCGATCTCGATGCGATGCGGGAGGCGATGATCGACGGACCGCGGCGGTCGGCGCGCCGCGCTCGAGGCGCTCGGTCGCGCGAGAGCGCCCTGGTCGCGCCAGGTCTGGAGATCCTCACCGGGGCGACCTGGGCGCTCGCCGTCGCCTCCCCGCTCCTCGCGCGGGACCGTGCCGCGGGCGCGCGCCCGCTCGCCGCCCTCGCCGCGACCTTCCTCGTCCTCGAGCATCTGACGACGGCCCTCACCGGCAACCAGCCGGAGACGCTCGGCGGCCTTCTCGCCCCCGCCCTGCTCGCCGCCCTGGCCGCCCTCGGCCGGACGGGGCGACCGCGCCTCGCGCGGGTCATGACCACGCTCGTCCTCGCCGGACTCGTCGTCTCGCTCGTCCGTTTCGATCGCGAGGTCATCCGGACGCGGCGCGGCATCGACATCCGGTGGACCGAGGCGGACGAGTCGCGCCCGCCGCTCACGACGCCGGAGGCCCTCTCCGGGCTGCGCTGGAAGACGCCCGAGCTCTACCACTGGGACGCCGCGGGGCTCGAGACCCTGCGCGCCGAACTCGCGGCGGCCGAAGGGACCTTCTGGTACCTCGGCGACCTCGGGCTGATCCACGCGCTCGCCGGTCGTCGTCCGCCCACGACGATGCTCTGGTACCACCCCGGGTTCACGCTGCCCGACGCGGACGATCCCTCGCGCGAGGCCTGGGAGGACGGACTCGTGGAGGCCCTGCGCGACGCCGGCGTCCGTCGCCTCGTCATCGAGGGCGAGGCGACCTGGATGGGCGAATCCTGGCGGCGCTTCCCCCGCGTGGCGGAACGCCTCGGTCCCGGCGCGAGCCCGGCTCGCGTCGTCGGGGGCTTCGTCGTGATCGAGATCGCGGCGAGATGAGGCCTACTGGGCCGCGGCTCCGGCCATGCCCAGCACCAGGACGAAGAGGATGATGATGAAGGAGAAGGCGAGGATGCCGGTGGCGATGATGCCCATCACCCAGCCGCCGGTGGCGAGGCCGTCGGGCTCGACGCCGGCGCGGCGGCAGGCGGCGCGGTGGCTGTTGCCCATGATCCAGGCGATGGGCCCGAGGATCTGGCAGAGGATGATCGACAGCAGCCCGAGGACGAAGATGGTCGTTCCGTCCCCTCCGCCCGAGGGCTTGCGCACGGCCGACGCGACGGGGCGGGGCTCCGGCGACATGGCGGCGCGCCCGGGGGCCGCCGAAGGCGACGCCGAGGCGATCGTGGCGACCTCGTCGCCCTCCGTCCCGAGCCGGTAGCCGCCCCCCGCGTTGGCGTAGATGACGTTGACGGCGTCGCAGCTCGGGCAGCGGACGCGCTTTCCGGCCGCGGAGTCGGGCAGGTTCATTCCGGCGCCGCAGTAGGCGCAGTTCGCGGGGACGGGCACGGCGTCTTCCTCCGGCGGGGTCTCGACTCGCCCCTTCGCGCGGGGCCGACCGGTATTCTGCGGTCGAACGAAGGGGAGGCGAAGGATACCGGAGCGGCGGGCGTGCGGCCAGTCCGCGCCCTTCGCGCGACGGAGAGCGGTTCTGGGCGGTATCCGGCGCTGTCGAGCCGGCCCCGAACCTCCCGTCGGGGGGCGGACGTCCTCGACGGCTCGGGGCCGCGATCAGCCCTGCCGTTCGACCCGGTCGCGACCGCCCTGTTTCGCGCGGTAGGAGGCCTCGTCGGCCGCCTTCAGGAGCGCCTCCGCATCGGGGACGTCGTCCGTCCGCGTCGCGACGCCGAAGCTCGCGGTGACCCGCACGCTCCCCTCGCCGACCTCGACCTCCGAGGCGCTCAGGGCGACGCGGAGGCGCTCGGCGAGCGCCGCGGCCTCCTCGATCCCCTGGCCCGGACAGAGCACGAGGAACTCCTCGCCGCCCACGCGG
>JAWKSY010000023.1:0-65864 GCA_041402125.1 Planctomycetota bacterium | reverse complement strand
GACGCCGAGCGCGGGCGTCTATCGCAACAAGATGGTCCTCGACGGACACACGTTGCAGATGGACTACCGCCAGAAGATCGGCCGCAAGGCGGGGCACTGCGGCCTCGGGATGCTGGGCTACGACGCGCAGCAGAAGCTCTACACCTTCAACTGGTTCAGCAACGGCGGCGGGGGATCGATGCCGAGCTTCGGCTCCTGGAAGGGCCAGAAGCTGGTCCTCGAGCACGGCGACGCGATGGGCCGCCATCGCTACACCTACGCGTTCTCGAGCCCCGACCGCTTCCGCTTCAAGGGTGAGATCTCCCACGACGGCGTCCACTGGAACGCCTGGATGGAAGGCACCTACGTCCGGCGCGCCGAGGGCAAGTAGCCCCGCATCCCGGCGAATCGAGCGCGGCGCGGAGAGGAGCCTCGGGGCTCTCTCCGCGCCGCGCTCGCTTCGTCTCGGTCCGTCTCAGCGAAGGGTGACGGTCACCTGATCCGGCGTCGTCGGATCCACGACGAGTCGGCCCTTCCGACCGCGCGCGTCCTCGAACTCGAGGGTGCCGCGGCTCCCCGCGAGCCGGAAGGGCCGCGCGACGGTTCCCTTCGCTCCCGAGCGGCTGATGGTCCCCTCGAGGGTCGGCGTGCCGTCGGCCGGGACGATGCGGTACTCGGCCTTCGTGAGGGCCTCGCCCTCGAAGGCGAGTTCGACCCGGATCGTGCGCGCCGCCCGGATGGAGATCACGAGGGGTGCGGTCTCGCCGCCGGAGACGCGGACCTCGGCGCCGGTGTCGGCGAGCCCCTCCTCGCCCAGCCGGATCCGGTAGCGTCCGGGCGCGATCGGTTCGGAGAGGGTGACGGGACCGGTGAGGCGGATGGCCAGGTTCGTCTGGCCGTCGAGGGCCCCGGCCCAGAGATCGATCTCGCGACCCCGGGCCAGTCCGTCCGGATCGTCGAGGGTGATCTCGATCCGTCCCGGCGTCGCGAAGCGGACGTCACCCACGTCGAGCTCCTCGCCCGCGGCCACCCGGTAGGACCCGGATCGCTGGTGTCCGTAGGCCGGGGCGCTCATCCAGAAGCGATACTCGCCGGGCGTGAGCTTCTCGAAGCGGAAGCGCCCCTCGCCGTCGGCGACGTGGATCCCGCTCCCGCCGCCGGTCACGTGAGAGGCCGAGACCTGCGCCCCGCCGACCGGCTTGCCGTCGGCGTCGACGAGCCGCCCGACGATGACGGCCACGCCCAGCAAGGAGCTGTCGACGACGAGACGGAGAGGCTCGCCGCCGGGAAGGACGCCCCGTTGACGCGCGATCGACTGCAGACCGCCCCCGCTCGAGACCGACACGTCCAGCTCGACCCCGTTCCGGAGCCCCGAGATCTCGAAGCGGCCGCGCTCGTCGGTGCGCGCGAAGCCGCCGACGAACTCGGCGCCGCCGTCCTTCATGATGAGACCCTCCGCGCGCACGCCGATCTCCGCGACGGGATTGCCCGACTCGTCGACGACGACCCCCGCGATCCTCGCGCCGGCGTCGAGCCGACCCTCCCAGCGGCGTTCCTCGTCGGCGACCACGACGATCTCGTCCTGCACGCGACCGACCTCGTCGCGCTCGGCGCGGATCGCGCGCTTCCCTGGCGCGACGTCCTCGAATCGGAAGCGTCCCTCGGCGTCGGTGCGCCGGTAGTGGCCGCTCACGCTGCCGTACTGCCCGATGGTCACCTCGGCCTTCTCGACCGGACGTCCCTCGCCGTCGAGCACGATCCCGGTGACGATCCCGCCCGGTCCGAGCACGACGCGGTGCCGCGTGACGCCGGTGGCGGTCACCGCGATCTCGCCGTTCTTCGGGGCGAGGCCCTCGGCGCGGACCGTCCAGGACCAGGTCCGCGCCGGGAACCAGGGCAGATCCACGACGCCGGCCGCGTCGCTCAGGACCCGGTCGCCCTTGAAGTCCATCGCGGAGTCCCCGCTCGGCAGGCGGAACTGGTCGAAGTCGTCGTGCTCGATCTCGACGACGGCGCCGGGCACGGGCCGTCCCTCGAGATCGACGACCTCGATCAGGAGCCGGCCCGAGGGCCCGCCGAGCACGAGGTCGAGCTCCTTCTCGTGGCCGACCGAGGGCATCACCATCACCATCGCCGAGGGAAGTCGGCCGGCCGTGCGCGCTCCCACCAGGCCGATCTGGTCCGGCGCGAACGACGGGAGCTCGTAGCGTCCGCTCGCGTCCGCGTGGGCGATCGCGCCCTCGACGGCCGAGCCCATGTCGGCGGCGATGATCTCGGCGCCGGGCACGGGCGAGCCGTCCTCGGTGCGGACGACGCCGAAGATCCGCGTCCCGGCCGCGATCTCGAGCGTCTCGACCGTCGTCTCGCCGGCGCGCACCGGGATGCGCTTCTGGCCGCCGATCGGCGTCATGGCGAGCGTCCGGCCCACCGGCCAGGGATCGGCCACGAGCTTGCCGTTCTCGTCGGTTCGCAGGGTCCGCTGGCGAAAGAAGGGATCGGTCGGGCCGAAGGGGAGGAGGTTCACCGGCAGATCGCGGGCGACGCCGCCGCTCGCGTAGACGACCGTGATCTCGAGGCGACCGGTGGTGCCGTCGGTGGCCGTCTCCTCCTCGGGCGTGGTCGCGGGTGCGGTCTCCGGTTCTCCCGCCTCCGCCGGCGCGGTCTCGCCGTTCGAGTCCTTCTTCCCGCCGAGGTCGGAGAGGTCGCGTCGCGCCTCGGGGCCGCCGTCCTCGCGGTAGGTTCCGCTCCCCGTGTCGAGGCGATCGAGGTCGGATTCCCGGTTCAGGTACCAGGCGGTCGCGCCGACGACGACGAGCGCGGCGGCGGCGAGGGCGATCTTGGTCTTGCCGGACACGAGGAGCACTCCTTCGAGGGCGTGGGAGGCCAGGGAGCCGGAGGAAGCGAGGCTCGACGCCGCGGCCGCGGTTCCCGCGGCGGTGAGGACGGCGCCCGGCACGAGGACGAGCGCCCAGGCGGCGCGGCCCCCGTGGCGCTCGTCGAGCTCGGCCCGGAGCCGATCGAGACCCCGGCGGGTCCGCGTGCGCACCGTCTCGGGCGGGACGCCGGTGAGACGGGCGATCTCGAGCGGGCCGAGCCCCTCGAAGAAGCGCAGGGCGATCGTCTGCCGGTAGGGCTCGTCGAGGTTCGTCACCGCGCGGACGAGGGCGAGGCGCACCTCCTGGCGGGCGAGGAGCTCGTCCGGGGGAAGCGAGGCCTCGCGACGATCGAGCCGCGCGGCCTCGTCCTCACGCTCCCGGCGGAGCGCCGCGTCGCGCCGTCCCCGCCCGACCCGGAACCGGAGCGCACGCGCGAGCCAGCCGGCGCGCGGCGCCTCCTCCGACGGAGGGCGTCGGAAGGCGGCCAGCCAGGCCTCCTGCCGCGCGTCGGCTCCGCTCGCCTCGTCCGCGACGAGCCGGCGCGAGAGCGACGCGAGCTCGCGGTCGAGTCGGAGCAGGGCTTCGGGATCCCGGGCCTCGGTCACGTCTCACCTCGGAATCCGGCGGCCCCCCACGGGTCGTCCGGTTCCGGGATCATGGCCCGGGGGATGGCGGAAGCGGTTCGTCCCGCGCGGAATTTTCCGCCCTCAGAAGGTCCGGCCGGCGCGGACGAAGACGAGCGTCAGTCCCTTCGGATCGCCCTCGATGCGCGCGCAGCCCGCCTCGCCCGGGGCGAGGAGGAGGGTGCGTTCGATCGCCTCGCCCTCCTCCCGTCGCCAGGAGAGCGCGACGCGGCGCCGGCCCTCCGGAGCCTCCGTCAGCGACCAGGTGAGGAAGGTCGAGACCCGGGAGAAGCCCGAGAACGACGTGGAGGTCGAGAACCGTCCCTCCTGGCGGGCCAGGACCGGCGAGCCGTCGACGATCTCGAGCTCGCCCCGGTCGCCGTCCCCGAAGACGGCGGCCGCGCGTCGCTCGGCCCCCGCGATCTCCTCGCCCGCGAGGCGATCGAGGAAGGCCAGGGCGGCCGCCGAGTCGAGTCCGGTCTCCGCCGGAGCGGCGGCGGCGGGGATCCGCCACCATTCCACCGCGAGGCGCCGCGTGAGCCGCGCGCCGGCCTCGCCCTCCAGCTTCGGTTCGAGAGCCGCGCCGTACCACGCGTTCTCCGGGCCGGTCAGGAGCAGGGCCCAGGGCTGCTCGTCCGGTCGCGACGTGGAGACGCCGAAACGCCAGCCGCGGAGCCGGGCCGAGGCGAGGTCCCTCATCGGAACGACGCGCACCTCGGCGTGACCGCGGACCCCGCGACGATCGGCGGCCCCGTCCGGTTCGAAGGAGGCCTCGAGGCCGTGGAGCCGGCTCGGTTCGCCCGGATCGGGATGCCGGTCGGGCCGTTCGGAGGCGAGGCGGGCGGAGCCCCGCCCGCTCGACTCGAGATCGATCAGGAGACCGCCCGAGCGGGCCTCGCCGGCGAGGCGGCGGCGGACGAGATCGGAGCGGAGTTCCTCTCCGGCCAGGGATCGGGCCAGCCGCTCCCGGAACGAGGCGCCCTCCAGACGCCAGAGCGCGGCGCGGAGTGCGAAGGCGCGCGGCCCGGTCGGCTCCGCCGGCGGGGGAGGGGCGTCCTGGGCCGCCAAGGGCGCGGCGGCGAGGATCAGGGCGAGCAGGATCGGAACGTGAGCGAGGCGGCGCGTCTTCATGATCGGGATCTCCCGCCCTCGGACGCTCCGAGGGGCGGGCTCCTTCCCGATCTCCGGGGAATTCGCGGCGGGCGCCGCGCGTCGCTCAGTTCGGTTCGCTGGCGAGCGTGTGCTCGAGGTCGATGACCTGGAAGCGGATGTCCTCGCCGTCCGACTCGATCGTGACCATGTTCCCCTCGACGATCTCCTCGGAGAGCATCATGTCGGTGAGCGGGTCCTCGACGAGGCGCTTGATGGTGCGGCGGAGCTCGCGCGCGCCGTACTCCTTCTTGAAGCCCTTCTCGGCCAGGAGGCGCTTGGCCTCGTCGGTGGCCGAGAGGCCCACGCCGGCGCGGCGCGCGATCTCCCCGAGCCCGGTCATCATCTTGTCGACGATGCGGACGCTGTCGTCCAGGGTCAGGGTGTTGAAGACGATGACGTCGTCGAGCCGGTTGATGAACTCGGGACGGAAGGACTTCTTGAGCGACTCGAAGATCTCGCCGCGCATCTCCTCGTAGCGCATCTCGCGCTTGAGGGCGTGGTCGAAGCCGATGGCCGCCCGGGCGCGGTTGACCTCGCGGACGCCGAGGTTACTCGTCATGAGCACGAGGGCGTTGCGGAAGGAGACCTTGAAGCCCTTGCTGTCGGTGACCATGCCCTCGTCGAGGAGCTGCAGCAGGATGTTGTGCATCTTGCTGTGCGCCTTCTCGATCTCGTCGAAGAGCACGATGAACTCGCCGAGCTCCTTGGCGGCCTCGGTGAGGTAGCCACCCTCGTTGTGTCCGATGTAGCCGGGAGGCGAGCCGATGAGCTTCGCGTACTCGTGCGGCAGGGCGTACTCGCTGCAGTCCACGCGGATGAGGCGGGTCTGCGTGCCGTAGAGCTCGTGCGCGAGCGACTTGGCGAGCTCGGTCTTGCCGACGCCGACCTGGCCGACGAAGAGGAAGGCGCCGATCGGGCGCTGCGGATCCCGCAGCCCCACCGTGGACTTCTTGACGGCGCGCGTGACGATGTCAACGGCGCGGTCCTGGCCGATGACGGTCCGCTTCACGCGCTCGTCGATGTCGGCGATCCGGCGCAGCGCGCGGCGGTTCTGGCGCCGGACCTGGGTCGCGACGCCGGGGTCCTCGTCCTCGGCGAGCTCGTGGCTCGAGATCTCGACGCTGACCTGGTGGATGTCGAGGCCGGCGTTCACGTCGATGCAGAGGTGATAGAGCATCTCCTCGACGTCGCGGAGCTCGTCGCCGGGGCCGATCTCGGAGAGGCGATCGAGGAGATCGTCGTTGAAGCCGGCGATGCAGGCGTTGACGACGGCGCGCTGGTAGGCCGTCTTGTCGCCGGCCGAGGCGCCCCGCATCAGCTCGCGGGCCTCGTCGTCCCCGAAGACCGGATCTTCACGAACTCGTCCAGCACCTCGCAGTACTTCAGGACGAGATTGAAGTCGGAGTGCATCATCGCGCGTTCCCCCCAGGATTCCTTCCAGATTCCTTCTCGGCCATCGACCGGGGGAAGATGAGCGGCGAGGGGAGATTCGTCGCTCCAAACCCCGCCCAGAACCGGGCTTGTCGCCGGCGGCGCGGCCGGGCACGATCTCCAAGCCCTTGCGCGCCTTCGTCTTCGGCGCCGGATGGACGATGGATGGAAAGGGCGGAGGGGCACGGACGCGAAAGACCGCGGTCGCGGGAGTCCGAGTCCTTATCCTCGGGAAGGTCGTCAGGGGAGACCGATCTTGCAGCCACGCGACGCCGACGACATGCGATTCGCCGCCCGCCTCGTCTTCGAGGGCTTCCTCGATCAGGCGATGATGCAGCGCATCCTCGAGAGCCAGCGCGAGCTGGAGGAGCGCGGCCGCCCGATGACGGTGGCCCAGATCTGCGTCGGCAAGAAGTGGCTGACGCGCTCCGAGGCGCGCTTCCTGATCGCCGGCGAGAAGCCGCCCGCCGACCTCGTCGCGGGCTACCGCATCACCGGCCATCTCGGCTCCGGCGGCATGAGCAAGGTCTTCGCGGCCACGCGCGAGTCGGACGGCCTCGAGGTCGCGCTCAAGGTGCTCGAACCGCGGCTCGCCCACGACGAGGCGCAGCGGGCGCGCTTCTTCCGCGAGGGCGAGCTCCTCTGCCGCTTCCACCACGAGAACATCGTTCGCGGCCACGAGCTGGTCGAATCCGACGGTCTGGTCGCCATCGCCCAGGAGCGCGTCAACGGCGGCGAGCTGCTCGCGCTCCTCGAGGCGCGCGGCGCCTTCCGCGAGGACGCCGCCCTCTACGTCGTGCTCCAGATCGGTCGCGGCCTCATGCACATGCACGAGCAGGGGATCATCCACCGGGACATCAAGCCGGGCAACGTCCTCATCACCCCGGACAACACGGTCAAGATCTGCGACCTCGGATTCGCGACGGGAGCGGGGGAGGACGCGGAGTCCGACGTCACGGTGGGGACGGTCGAGTACATCTCGCCCGAACAGGCGCGCGGGGACGGGGACCTCGACGGCCGCACCGACATCTACGCGCTGGGCGCGACGCTCTACCACCTCGTCGTGGGGGACATCCCCTTCCGCGGGGAGGACGGCCACGAGACCATGGCCAAGCGCTTCGTCGAGTCGCTGAGCTCGCCGAAGCTCGCGCACGTCTCGCCGCACGTCCACTACTTCATCCAGAAGATGATGGCGACCGACCGCGAGCTCCGGTACCAGGACCCGGCCGAGCTCGTCGAGGACATCGAGGAGCAGATCCGCGGCAACAAGAGCCTGACCCGGGATCCGCACCGTCGCGACGACGAGCTGGACCTCGAGCGACCCTTCGGCGAGGAGCCGGCGGTCTCCCGCGCCCCGGTCCCGCGTTCGAAGCGCCTCGGCGCGGGCCGCCGGAGGAAGCGATGATGCGCCTCCCGATCGTCCTCCTCGCCGTCCTCGGGGCGATGCCGCTCGCGGCCCAGGTGCCGACGCCCGCCCCCGCGCCCGTCCCCGGGGTCGCGCCCCCGGACGAGCTCCCGCTCTCCCAGCGGCGCAACGACGAGGGCGTCGCCGCCTTCAAGGCCGGGCGCCACGCCGACGCGATCACCGCCTTCGAGGCCGCGATCACGGCGGGCGAGAAGGAGGAGGCCTCGGCGCGCACGCTCGCGACCTTCCGGAAGAACCTGCTCACCGCCCACCTCGCGATCGTGCGGCGCGACCTCGACGCGCGGGACTGGGACGCGGTCGAGCGGCGCCTCGATCTCGCGGCGCGGCTCGTCGAGAAGACCGACTCGTCCGTGGCGACCTGGCGGGGCGTGATGTGGTACGAGCGCGGCTTCCCGGCCGCCGCGGTGGACCACCTCCTCGAGGCCCTGCGGCGCGACGAGAAGGACGCGACGGCGCAGTTCTTCATGGGGCGCGTCCGCTACGACCGCGAGGAACTCGAGTCCGCCATCGAGGCCTGGACGCGCGCGGCCGAGCTGGACGCCGATCGTCGCGAGGCCATCGAGAGCTGGATCGAGAAGGCGCGCCGCGAGCTCGCCGTCGAGGCTTCGATGCAGACCCTGCGCTCGACGCACTTCGTCTGCAAGTACGCCGACGAGCACGGACGCGAGGTGGCCGACACCGTCCTGAAGTGGCTCGAGGACATCTACGTCGAGGTCGGCGGTCGCCTGCAGGTCCACCCCGACCGGGTGCTCACCATCGTCCTCTACGCCGATCGCGAGTTCAGCGCCGCGACCGGAGCGCACGCCTGGGTGGCCGGCCTGTTCGACGGCAAGGTGCGCCTGCCGGTGAAGAACTTCGCGCGGCGCGGTCCCGCGATCAAGGACACGCTCGCCCACGAGTACACCCACTACGCGATCCGCAACGTCACCGATCACTGCCCGGCCTGGCTGAACGAGGGCCTCGCGCAGCTCGCCGAGGGTGACGGCGGCGTCGACGCGCGCTCGCAGGCGGGGCTCGGGAAGCTCGCCGCGGCGGGCGGGCTCCTCGACTTCGCGGGGCTCGAGATCAGCTTCGTCCGCCTGGCCGACCAGCGCCAGGTGCCGCTCGCCTACCGTCAGTCGAAGAGCTTCGTCCATCACCTCGTGAGCAAGCACGGGATGAGGGCGATCGAGGCGCTCCTGCGGCGCCTCGACGGCCGGCGCCCGTTCGCGGACTGCTTCCGCGAGGCGCTCCGGCGCACCTTCGAGGAGGAGCGGAGCGCGTGGATCGCCGCGCTGCCCGACCGCTGATCACTTCCGCTTGAAGGTGTACTCGCCGCTCTCGCTGCGCGCCTGCGGGTAGACGACCTTCGCGGGGTCGATCTGTCCCGTCAGCGCCTCGACGTGCCAGCGGACGCGCACGCTCTCCCATCCCTGGACGTCGAGGATGCTGGGGCGATCGCCGCCGCCGGTGACGAGATCCCAGGGGAAGGGATCCTCCCGGAGCTCCGGCGGCTGACGGATGCGGCCGGGCTGCGAGGCGTGGAAGACGAGGGCGCCGTCGTCGCGCGTCGCGAACTCGCCGCGGCTCAGGGTCCACATCCGACGCTGGTAGCCGAGGTAGATGACGACCCGGAACCAGGCGAAGCCCTCCGGGGCGAAGAAGGCGTAGTCGGGCTCGGGGCCGGCGAGCGAGACGTCCCGCGTGGCGGGCGCGAGCGCGAAGGCGGGGAGCGTGGCGTCGGTGTCGATGCGGACGATCCCCGGATCGCCCGCCGGCGCGTCGATCCGCAGGCGGAGCAACCGGCCGCGGAAGATCCAGTCCTCGCGGTCCTTCACCGGCGCGAGGTAGTTCGCCCCCATCCCGTAGGCGGCGGGATCGAGATCGAAGGGGAGCGCCACGGTCTCGCCGTACTCGTCCTCGAACTCGAGCCGGAAGGTCAGGGCCGTCGTCGGGGCCTCCCGGAAGACGATCCGCAGCGCATCGACGTCGCGCGGGACGAGGCCCGCGCCGAGGTCCACGGTGGTCGCCCCGGCCGGGATCTCGAGGGCGGGTCGGCGTCCCGTGGGGGCGGGGAGCACGCCCGTCCCGCGGTAGGGCTGGAGTCGTCCCCGGGTCGGATCGCCCGCCTCGTAGGGCGTCCACTGAAGGATCTGGACCGGGCGCGGCAGCTCGCGCAGCCGGGGCCCCTCGAGGAAGCTGTTCTTGTCCTCGATCGCGACGGCGTCGACGGGATCGGCGACGAAGACGTCGCTCATCGCGAAGAGCAGGAAGCTCCCGTAGATCGGCGAGCGCTCGTAGTGGTCGGGGATCCCGAGGACGCCGTAGGCGACGCCGGGCGTGCGATTCGCGGCGGCGATCGCGCCGAGGTCGCTCCGGATGCGCTCGAGGATCCGCGCCGCCCCGAACTGCGCGTCGAGGTGACGGTGGACGGCGGGAGCGAGGATGCCGAGCGTCGTCGCGAGGATGACCAGGGCGACGAGCCGCGTGAGGCGACCGCGCGCGAAGAGCCCGGAGAGCGGCAGGCCGAGGAGCAGGCAGGGGAAGATCTGCAGGAGATAGAAGACGCGGGTGACCTCGTATCCGATCGCCTCGCGCCAGAAGCGCAGGATCGGCATCGCGAGCAGGAGGTAGAGGAGCAGCGCGAGGAGGACGGCCTTCGCGCGTCGCACCGGTCGGCGCGTGAGCCACAGCACGCCCGCTCCCGCCGCGAGGGTCGCGTAGAGCTCGGCCAGTCGCTGCCAGAGGCCGCCCGGCTCGTAGTAGAACCAGCCCGAGAGCATCGAGACGAAGGAGGGGACGACGTCGGCGACCATCCGCCGCGCCACCTCGAAGGTGAAGGCCTGGTGCCGGGCGGCGTAGTAGTCCGCGTACTCCCCGAACATGAGGCGACGGAACACGAGATAGCCGACGGCGCAGAGGGCGAGCGGCACTCCGACGAGGAGGCTGCGTCGGAAGGTGACGCCGCGTCCGGAGCGGCGCAGGTGGAGGGCGTCGAGGACCGCGAGGACGGCGGGGATGACGATCGCTCCCTCCTTGCTCGCGAGGGCCGCGCCGACGAAGGCGAAGACGAGGGCGAGCGGGAGCGGGCGGCCGCGCTCGCGGAAGCGCACGAGCGCGAGGGCGGCCGCGAGACCGAAGACGGTCGAGAGGATGTCGCCCCGCGCCGCGATCCAGCTGATCGCTCCCCACTTCCCGGGGTGGACGGCGTAGACGAGCGTCGTCGCGAGGGCGATGCGGCGCCGCGTCGGGCCGGTGAGGACCGCCACCAGGACCAGGTAGAGCAGGAAGGTCGCGAGCCCGTGCCAGGCGACGCTCACCAGATGGAAGGCCTGCGGGTCGCCGCCGAAGAGCTCGTAGTCGACGACGAAGGAGAGGTGGAGGGCGGGACGGAAGAAGGCCACGAAGTTCGGACGGGAGCGCTGATCGGTCTTGAGGCCGCTGTCCTCGCCCAGGAGCGCGATCGCCCCGTCCCGGCGCGCGGCGTCGCTGATCTGCTCGAAGTCGTCGAGCTGGAACTCGAGCGCGCCCATCCACCCGTTCGCGAGCGTCACCGCGAGCGCGACGAGGGCGAGAACGCCCCACCAGCGCTCGTACCAGCGGCTCGGCGGCACCGGAATCGACGATGAGCTCTCGTCCGACATGCGATCGCGACTCTATCCGCTGGCACCGTCGGCGCTTGCGGCCGTCGGCGGGCTCCCGTAACTTACCACCGTCGCGGCGCCTGCCCAGGGGCCGTTCCCGGAACCGGGCGTCGCGTCGCGAGCGCCGCGCGATCCGAGGGGATCGCGGAGGGCGCGCCCGGTCGCTGAAGCGGGGTGGCGATGAAGGTCACGGTGCTCGGAGCCGGCGAGGTCGGTCTGCAGCTCGCGCGCGAGCTCCTGTCGGACGGCCACGACGTCGTTCTCATCGACTCCGACCACGACACCGTGGCGCGGGCCCGCGACCGCCTCGACATCGAGGTCGTCGAGGGGCACGGCGGAAACGTCGACGTGCTCGAGCAGGCTCTCGTCTCCGAGGCCGACCTCTTCTGCGCGGTGACCAGCAACGACGAGCTCAACATCCTCGCCTCCCTGGTCGCGAAGCGGCTCGGCGCGAAGCAGACCGCGGTGCGCATCCGGGGGCTCGGCCACATCACGCGGCGGCGCTTCTTCTACCGGCGCACGCTCGACTTCGATCTCACGATCAGTCCCGAGGAGATGACCGCGTCGGCGATCTCCCGCGTCATCCGCGGTCAGGACCTGACGGCGGTCGAGGGCGTGGCCGAGGGCCGCATCCAGCTCGAGCGCTACCGGCCCGGCGGCGGCGGCTACGACATCGTCGGCAAGAAGATCCAGGATCTCCGCCTCCCGAGGCACTGCCTCGTGACGGCGGTCTTCCGGGGCTCGACGATCATGATCCCCAGCGGACAGGACGAGGTCCTGGAGGGGGACGAGCTCCTGGTGATCGGGCCGACCGAGACGATCGAGCGCATCGACAAGATCCTCGGCCGCCGCGTCGAGGTTCCGCGCCGCGTGATCATCGTCGGCGGCGGTCGCGCCGGCGTCGCGGCGGCGACCGCGCTGGAGCGACTCAAGATCAAGGTGACGCTGCTCGAGAACGACCGCGCGCGGGCCGAGGAACTCTCCGAGGAGCTGCGCTCGACCAAGATCGAGCACGCCGACGGCTCGAGCCTCTCCGACCTGCAGGAGGAGAACGCCGGCAAGGCCGACCTCTTCCTCGCCATGACCGGCAGCGACGAGGAGAACCTCATCGCCTGCCAGATCGCGAAGGAGCTCGGCGCGAAGCGCGTCATCGCGCTGGTGAAGAAGCGCGACTACCGCGAGCTCTTCGACAAGCTCAACGTCGACGCCGTCATCTCGCCCCGTGCCCTCATCGCCGAGCACATCGTACGCTTCGTCTCCACGGGGGCGAACTCGCGCATCACGCCGATCGAGCGCGGCCGCGCCGAGGTCATCGAGCTCGACGTCGGGGCCGACTCGCCGATCTGCGGCAAGTCGCTGATGGAGGCGTCCTTTCCCCGCGGCTCGCTCGTGGGGGCGATCGTCCGCCGCGAGGACGTCTTCATCCCGCGCGGCAAGGACGTGCTCGAGGCGGGCGACATCGTGATCGTCTTCGCCCTGACCCAGGCCCGCAAGGCGGTCGAGGCCCTCGTGTGAGACGGTCCGGATGAACACGCTCCGCGTCGTCCAGGTCGTCGGGCTCCTGCTCGCCGTCCTCTCGCTCACCATGCTCGTGCCGCTCGTGATGGCGATCGCCTTCGGCGAGACCCTCGCGGCCGAGGCCTTCGGCGTCGCGATCGGCACCGGACTCGCGCTCGGGGGCGGCGCCGCGCTGGCGGGACGGCGGGCGGAGGGCCGCTTCTACCGCCGCGAGGCCCTCGGCGTCGTCGCGCTCGCCTGGATCGTCGCGGCGGCCGTCGGCTGCATTCCGTACCTCGTGACCCAGGTGATCGCGAGCCCGATCGGCGCCTACTTCGAGACGATGTCCGGATTCACGACCACCGGAGCGAGCGTGCTCGAGAGCGTGGAGTTCGCGCCGGACGGCTCGCCGATCCCGCGCTCCATCATCTTCTGGCGCGGCATGACGAACTGGCTCGGCGGCGTCGGCATCGTCGTGCTCTTCGTCGCGATCCTCCCCGCGCTGGGCGTGAGCTCGCGCGAGATCTTCCACATGGAGGTGCCCGGGGTGGGGGAGAAGGGCTTCATGCCCCACATCCGGCAGACGGCGATGGCGCTCTGGATCCTCTACGTGGGGCTGACCGTCCTCTGCACGGCCGCGCTGCTCCTCCTGGGTCTGGACTGGTTCGACGCGATCTGCCACGCCTTCGCGACGCTTGCGACGGGAGGGTTCTCGTCCCACTCCGACAGCGTGGGCCACTACGCCGACTGGCGGATCCACGCCGTCATCACCTTGTTCATGTTCCTCGCCGGCGTGAACTTCACGCTCTTCTTCCGGCTCGCGCTCAAGCGCGACGTCCGGGGCGTGCTCCGCAACCCCGAGCTGCGCTTCTACGTCGGCGTCACGCTGCTCGCGATCATCCTCGTCGGTCTCGACCTGCTCTTCCGCGGGCACGTGGGCGGGGTGGGGGAGGCGCTCGACCAGGCCTCCTTCCAGGTCGTCACGATCTCGACCACGACGGGCTTCGCGACCGAGGATTTCGACGCCTGGCCCTCCTTCTCGCGCCTCGTGCTCGTCCTCCTGATGTTCGTGGGGGCCTGCGCCGGCTCGACGGCGGGCGGGCTCAAGGTCTTCCGCGTCATGCTCGTGCTGAAGTACGGCGTGCGGCAGCTCCGCCTCCACATCCGGCCGCGTTCGGTCGAGAAGCTCAAGTTCGGCCACGACGCGATCACGGTGGACGTCATCCGGCCGGTCGTCGGGATGGTCGTCACCTTCGTGCTGGTCTTCGTCCTCGGCTCGCTCCTGCTCGCGGCCCTCGGCCTCGACATGACGACCTCCGTCACCGCCTCCATCGCGGCCCTCGGCAACATCGGCCCGGGCCTCGGCAGCGTCGGTCCGGCCTGCAACTACGCGCACATCCCGCCGGCCGGGCAGGCCGTCCTCTCCTTCCTCATGCTCGTCGGTCGCCTCGAGATCTTCACCGCGCTGAGCCTCTTCGCGCCGGCCCTCTGGAGGGACTGAGGTGGACCGGGACGCCGGGATCGCGCTGGTCGTCGTGGACCTCCGTCGCGAGGACTGGCGCGCCCTCGACCACGCTCGGGCCGCCCGGGAACTCGCGGCGCGGGGGCATCCCGTCGAGCTCGCGGTCTTCGCGCGGTCCGGCCTCGCCGTCGCCCCCGGCGCGACGGGGCTGGAGGGAGGGGAGGCGACCGGTCTCGCGGGGTGGCGTCGCCGGCGACGGGCGCTTGCGCGTCGTCTCGACCGGGGCGACGTGAGGCACCTCCACCTGGTCGGCGCCGCCGCTCGCGCGGCCGCGCCGCTTCGCGTCGGGCGACCGATCACCTTCGCTCCCCCCGTCGACGATCCGGATCGCGGCCTCGCCGGCGCGCTCTGGCGTGGTCGCGGGCCGGTCGGTCTCGAACTCGTCCCCTGGGGGCTGCCGCGACGGCGCAGCTTCTCGGTGACGCGCTCGCGCGCCGTCGGCTGGGGACTCGAGCCGCCCGCCCCGGGGGCGGCGAGTCCCGGCGGCGGACGCCGGATCGGCTGCGTCACCCCGCGCGGCTCGGCGGCGGCGCTGCGGGAGATGCTCGAGGCCTTCCGGGCCTTCGGGGCCCTCGACCCGGGCGCCACCCTGATCGTCCTCGCGGAGCCGGAGCGCGCGCCGCTCGCGCCCTGGACCGAGCGCCTCGGGCTCGAGGACCGCGTCCAACGTCGCCCTCTCGGCGTCGATCCCGGCGTCGCCCTCCAGGACCTCGATCAGCTCTGGCTCCACGGCGGGCCCGAGCCCGATCCCCGTCTCGCGTTGATGGCGATGGCCCGCGGGATCCCGGTCGTGATCGACCACGTCACGAGTCTCGCCCCCGGCATCCGCGAGATCGGCGGCGCGTTGATGCGGGACGGAGCCTGGCCGCGGCAGTTCGCGGAGGCGGCCCGGGAACTCGTCGAGTCGGAGGATCTGCGGGCGGCCGTGTCGCGGGCGGGACCGATCCTCGTCGCGGAACGTCACGCGCGGGGGGCCTACCTCGATCGGCTCGCGGCCGCTTTCGGCCTCGCCTGAGCGCGGCCCGCCTCAGCCCCGGTCGGGCCCCTCGGCGTCGGCGATGCTCTCGAGCAGGATGCTCATCACGTTCAGCCGCGCGGTGTCGTACTCGTTCTCGGTGACGCTGGTCGCGGGGCGGAAGACGATGCAGGCGTCGGGCGAGGAGAGCGCGCGCTGGAAGAGGACCTTGATCTGGTCGTGGAGCGCGGCGGCGACGTCGGCCTCGCTGATGTTGACCCACTCCCGGAGGAGCGCGCCGATCTTCCGCTCGCTCTTCTGGCTCGCGGCGAGGATGATCTTGAGCTGGTCGCGCGTGATGACGCCGCGCTCGACGAGCACCTCGCCGAGGCGCGTGCGCTCGGGGCCGTCGACGCTGTGGGCGGCGGTGATGTCGCCGTCCTGGAGGTGGATGTCGATCACCTCGTTCGGGCACTCGACCCGGATGCTTCCGGTCTTCTGGTGGGCGGCGAGGAGCTGGAGGATGTCCGTGAGGCGGAACATCCCGGGCGGGAAGCGGACGATGCCGTCGGTCGGGCAGTCGCAGTCCTCGGCCGCGTCCGGGGCCGCCGGGGCCTCGGCGTTGGCGACCTCGTCGAAGATGCCGGCCACGTCGAGGACGGAGGTCCGGGTCGGGCGCGGGCGGCTGCCGCGGACACCGCCCCGCATCACGTCGGCCTCGGCGTCGACGTGCTCGCAGAACTTGTCGATGGAGTCGACGAGGCGGGTGATCTCGCCGGTGACGTTGCGGAGCGCCGGGTAGTCGAAGACGTGGGGATCGAGCTCCCCGCGACTGCGCTGGACCATGCGCTTCAGGCCCGTGCAGCTCCGCGCGAGGCGCCGAGCGGTGGCGTGCGCTTCGAAGGAGTCGATCTGGCCCGGCTTGTTCATGACGCGGTTCTTCCCCGATTCCGTCTCTTCTCCTGGTCTATCGACCCCGTCCGGGGGCGGACTTGTGACGTTTCGCCGCGAGGCGGAATCCGCTCCGGCCGGGAGCGACTTCGGCGAAGGACGACTCGTGAGCGGGCCCGGGCAGCGCTATCGTGGTCTTGACGGGGTCCCGGGCCGGGGTCCGCGTCTCACGGGGAGAAGCGATGCAAAGACTCGGCTGCGGCGCGGTTTGGAGCGGAACGGTCGACGACGACGTCGACATGTGCTCCCGGGGCCTCTGCGCCAGCCTCTTCTCCCGGGCCTCGGAAGGAGGCTCGGGAGGCGACGTCTACTTCATGACCGTCTGCGGCGGTGACCGGCTCACCCGGATCGCGATCGCCGACGTGGCCGGCCACGGCCGCCGGGTCAACGCCGTCGGGGAATGGCTCCTCGCGGCGATGAAGCGCCACATGAACGATCACGACGCGCCGGGCCTCCTCCGCGAGCTCAACCGGGCCGCGATGAAGTACGGGGCGCGCGCGATCTCGACCGTCGCGGTCGTCGCCTGGGACGCGGTCCGCCATCGTCTCGAGGTCGCCTCGGCGGGTCACCCCGACGTGCTCGTGAGCCGTCGGGGAGGGGACTTCGAG
This sequence comes from Planctomycetota bacterium, assembly GCA_041402125.1. GTDB lineage: Bacteria > Planctomycetota > DRQF01 > JAWKSY01. The sequence continues at coordinate 49,221 of JAWKSY010000023.1, read as the reverse complement.
TCGGTCCCCTTCGCCTCGCGCGGCGGGCAGGCCAACCTGCCCCTCGCGGTCCTGGACAATCCCGAGTTCGACCAGGTCGAGCTCGAGCTCGAACCCGGAGACCGCGTCGCGGTCTACAGCGACGGCGTCCTCGATCTCCCCGGCTCCGGCGGCAGCGCTTCGGCCTTCGCCGGCTCCGCGAGGCCCTCGACGCCGCACGGAGCGAGCCGATCTTCACCCAGAAGCAGACGCTCCTCGATCGCCTGCGGGAGTTCAGCGGCGGCGAGCTGCACCACGACGACATCACCCTGGCCATCATCGAGATCAACGCCGTGACGGCGAACCTCGAGGTCTGATCGCGATGACCGCGCGTCCGCATCGAAGCCGCGCGCCCCGCTCCGTCCTCGCGATCTCCGTCCTCCTCGTCCTCGTCGCCTGCGGTCGGGATCCCGCCCCGGAACGGAACGTCGACCCCGCGCCGCGACTCGTCGGACGCGAGGTCTGCGCCGGCTGCCACCGGGCGGAGGCCGAGGCCTGGCGCGGTTCGGATCACGACCGGGCCACCGGGCCGGCGACCGCGCCGGCCGGCGTCTTCGCCGGGGAGACCTTCGAGAAGGAGGGGCGGACCACGCGGTTCTCGCGAGAGGGCGCCGGTCTGATGGTGCGGACGGAGGACATCGCGGGTCCTCCCCGCGACCTCGCGATCTCGGGCGTGATCGGAACCCGACCGCTCGCGCAGTTCCTGGTGGACGGGGAGCGGGGCGCCCGGCAGGTCCTGCCCTTCTGCCTCGACCTCCGGCCCGGGGGGCCTTCCCGCTGGTACCACCTCCACGCCCCGGAGAGCGTGCCGCCGGGCGACGCGCTCCACTGGCAGGGACCGACCGCGAACTGGAACCAGGGCTGCGCCGCCTGTCACACGACGGCCCTCGAGGTCGGCTACGACTGGCGCGCCGATCGGTTCGAGACGCGCGCGGCGGAGGAGGACGTCTCCTGCGAGGCCTGCCACGGGGCGGGCTCGCGGCACGCGGCGCTGGCGCGCGCGGGACGGCTCGGTCCGCGCGGCGACCGCGGCTTCGAGGCCGATCTCCTCGGCGCGCCCCCGGGTACCTGGAGCGTCGACCCCGTCACCGGCAACGGACGGCGGGATCCCACGGCGCCGGTGTCGCGGCAGGTCGACGCCTGCGCGCAGTGCCACGCGCGTCGGACGGCGCTCGTCGAGGCGGCGCTGCCCCGCGGCGGATCGCTCCTCGCGACGCACCGGCCCGCGCTCCTCGAGGCTCCGCTCTACTTCCCGCACGGCGGCATCCGCGAGGAGGTCTTCGTCTGGGGGTCCTTCCTGCAGAGCGCCATGCACGGGGCCGGCGTCGTGTGCACCGACTGTCACGATCCCCACTCGGGCGGACTGCGCGCCGAGGGCAACTCGCTCTGCTACGCGTGCCACGACGTCGCCCGCTACGACACGCGCGAGCATCACCACCACGATCCGGCGGGGGAGGGCGCCCGTTGCGTGTCCTGCCACATGCCGGAGCGCGTCTACATGGGGATCGACGGTCGTCGCGACCACGCCTTCTCGGTGCCGCGACCCGATCTCGCGCGGGAGCTCGGTCTGCCCGACGCCTGCACCACCTGTCACGCGGGAGAGACCGCCGCCTGGGCCGACGAGGCCTGGCGCGCGTGGGCGGGACCCCTCCGGCCCCGCGCGGCGGCCCGCACCCGCGCCTTCGCGGCCGACGATCGGGGCGACGCGACGGCGGGCGAGGCCCTGATCGGCGTCGCGCGCGACGAGCGGGAACCGCCGATCGTGCGGGCCTCCGCGCTCGCGCGACTGGCGCGCCACGGCGGCGGCCCCGACGACCTGCTGCGCGAGGCGCTCGCCGCCGAGGAGCCGCTGCTCCGCCTCGGCGGGCTCCGCGCGCTCGCGAACGCGAGTCCCGCGCGACGCCGGAGCCTCGCCGCGCCCCGTCTCGGGGACGAGCTGCTCGCCCTGCGCGTCGAGGCGGCGCGCCTCCTCGCGGCCGGGCTCGCGCCCGGCTCTCCCGTCGCGGGTGAGGAGCGACGGCGTCTCGCGGCGGCCGTCGAGGAGGCGGCGGCCGCCGCCGCGCTCAACGCGCGGGATCCCCGGCACGCGCTCGACCTCGGCCTGCTGCGCGCCGAGTCCGGTCGCCCGGACGAGGCGGAGCGCGTCTACCGCGCGATGATCGCCCGCGACCCGCGTTCGCTCGAGGCGCGGGTGAATCTCGCCGATCTCCTCCGGGCGACGGGCCGCGATCCGGAGGGCCTCGCGATGCTCCGCGCGACCGTCGCCGATCATCCGGGGTCCGCGGCCGCCCGTCACGCGCTCGGGCTGGCCCTCTCGCGCGCGGGCGACGACGAGGGCGCCCGGCGGGAGCTCGCGGAAGCCGCGGCAGCCGAACCGGAGACGCCGCGCTACGCCTACGTCCTCGGCGTCGCGCTCGTCGCGGCCGACCGGGCGGAGGAAGGCCTCGAGGTCCTCGAGGCCGCGCGGCGCCGCCATCCGGACGACGCCGACCTGCTCTTCGCGCTGGCCGGCTACCTCGCGGAGCGAGGCGAGAGGGACGCCGCCCGTCGGCACCTCGAGCGCCTGCGTCGCCTCCGTCCCGCCGATCCTGAGGTCGCGGCGCTCGCGCGCGCGCTGGGGTTCTAGTCCCTCGGCTCGGCGCGCAGGCGGAGGAGCGTCGCGCGACCGCCGCCGAAGGTGACGACGAAGACCTCGCCGTAGTCGGCCTCCCCGATCTCGACCGGTTCCTCGACCCCGAGGAGCGCGATGAGCGCCGGCACGGTGTTCGAGTGGCCGGCCACGACAACGCGGCCGCCCTCGTGCTCGCGGCGGATGCGCTCGACGAGCCCGCGGGCGTCGCGGGCGCGGACGGTCACGACCTCGCGACCGAGGGCCTCGGCCAGCGGCGCCAGGGTGTCGCGCGTGCGGCGGTACTCGGTGGCGAAGAGGGCGTCCGGCCGCGAGGGTCGCAGCAGGGCCGCCAGTCCCCGCGCGCGCGCGGCGCCGAGCTCGGAGAGGGCGGGGTCGGAGCCGCCCTCCGCCGCCTTCTCCGCGTGGCGCACGAGCACCACCGTCGTCGCCGGCGTCTCCGGCTGGCCGCGCTCGGCGCGTCGGATGCGCCGGACGACGTCGGCGAGCATCGCGTTGGGGACCGGAGTCGTCAGGTTGTACTGGGCGATCCGCCAGGTCTCGCCCTCCTTCACGAGCACGCCGCTGCCGCGGCGAGCGCCGTAGTGGCGGCTGCCGACGACCTCGTCGAACCAGGCGATCCGGCCCTCCGCGTCGACGCGCGGGTGACGCTGGCGCGGGACGAAGATCCAGGCGGACTCGCCGCGGAAGTAGGGCGCGCCGAAGGCGCGGAAGGCGTCGCGCTCCCAGCGCTCCTCGCCGTCGGTGCCGAGGAAGACGCCGTCGGCCGTCATCGCGCCGAAGTAGGCGTCGGCGTCGGCGACGGCCGCGGCGTGGTGGTAGGCGTCGAGCGCGGCCTCCGGGGCGGAGGGAGCCGGCGGAACGAGCTCGGCGAGCGCCTTCGCCAGCGCGCCGGCCGATCCGTCCTCGACGAAGGCCGCGTCGAGTCCGGGCGCCTGCGGTACGCGCCGCCGGAGGTCGGCCGCGTTCTCGCCGACGAGACGCAGTCCGAGCCCGCGGGACTCGGCGAGCCCCGGCGCCATCGCGAGGTCGGCGGGCGCGTCGAGGAGCAGGACGCCCGCGAACTCGTGCGGGAAGCGATCGATCCAGGTCATCGCCTCGCGGGCGTTCTCGCCGGCCGCGACGAGGACCGGTCGCAGCGCCCGGGCCCGGAAGCGGAGCCGGAGCTTCGTGAGGGCGGCGCCGAGACGATCGTCTTCCGCGGTGACGCCACCGGCGGCGGGATCGAGGGCGAGGACGCGGCAGGCCGCGTCGGGGACGACCGCGCGTCGCGCGGCCGCGCCGAGGAGGACCACCGTCGGCGGGGCGACCTCGTCACCGGCGGCCGCCCGATGCGCGACCGTCACGGCCTTCGCGTCGGCGCTCGCCGGGATCAGCTCGACGGTCTCGTAGGTCGGCGTCTGCGCCGCGGCCGGGAACGGGGCCGCGAGGGCGACGGCGAGAAGGAGAAGGAGGGCGGGGGCGTGGCGCATCGGGAGATCCTCGTCCGGAACGGGGCGACGGTCGCGTCCGGGCCGCGACCGTCCGGAGATCCTACCGCAGCGGGGGCATCAGGGTCCGCGACGTGTCCTCAGGTCGGCCGTCGACCGGCGCCGTCGCCGCCGGTCGAGGCCCGTCGGGACACTCCCACGGCCGGTCATTCGTCGTCGGAGGGTTGGATCGGGACGGGACGCCGACCGGAATCGACGTTGACGAAGGTCACCTTGGCGTCGGTGACGCGAACGCTGCGCCGCGGGCTCTCGAAGCGATCGGCCCAGACCTCGACGACCACCGTCACCGAGGTCCGGCCGATGGACTCCGTCTGGGTGTAGAAGCTGACGACGTCGCCGACGTAGACCGGCTCCTTGAAGATGATCTCCTTCATCGCGACGGTGACGACGCGATCGAGGTTGACGGTCGTGCGGCAGTGGACGCTGCCCGCGAGGTCGATGTAGCTGAGCAGCACGCCGCCGAAGATCGTGTTGTGCACGTTCGTCTCGCGGGGCATCATCGACACCTTGATCGCGGGTTCGCCCTTGGGGCGCTTCGCCTCGGTCATGTCCGGGGTCCTCGTCTCGGGATCCAGGCTCCGACCGGACGCGGCCGCGACGCCTTCGGGAAGACTGATACCACAGAGATCGGGACAGGCGCAGTCTCCGCGTCTCTCCGGCGAGAACCGGATCCCCCGTCACCCTCCGCCACGTCGCTCGTCCTCATGCGGGGAGACCGCGGAGGATCGCATGTCCGACGAGACCGAGAAACTGGGTGATCGCGAGCTCCTGCGGCTCCTCCTCGGCGATCGGTCCGGCCGCTGGGACGAGGCGCTCGGCGCGCGGGGCGGACTGCGCGGGCTCGAGGAGCTCGCCGAGAACGAGCTGCGCGAGATCCCGGGGCTGGGACCCGATCGGGCGCGCCGACTCCGGGCGGCCTTCGAGATCGCGCGCCGTCTTCCCCTCAGACGACGCCCGCGGCGACCGCGGCTGCGCTCGAGTCGCGAGGTCTTCGAGCTCGTGCACCTGGACCTGCGTCGTCTCGATCGCGAGGTCTTCGAGGTGCTCGACCTCGACGCGAGGAACGCGCTGTGCGCGCGTCGTCGCGTCTCGATGGGGACGCTGACCGGCAGCCTCGTCCAGCCGCGCGAGGTCTTCCGCGGCGCGGTGCTCGGGCGCGCGGCCGCGGTCGTCGTCGTCCACAATCACCCGAGCGGCGATCCCTCGCCCAGCCGCGAGGACCTGGAGGTGACGCGACGCCTCGTCGCGGCGGGACGGCTCATCGGGATCCCGCTCCTCGATCACGTGGTGGTCGGTGACGGCTGCTATGTTTCCCTGGCTGACCGCGGGCTCATGGACGCGCCCGACGGCACGGGGGCGGCGCCCCGCGAGGCGCGCGCCTCGGAGGAGGATCGATGAACGCGACGGCGAGAGACGGGATCCGGTTCCGGGTGGTGCAGACGGAGGCCGGCTGGGCCGCCTACGTGGCGGGGGAGCGCGGACTGCGCCGCGCCTTCCTGCCGGAAGCGGACGAGGCCACCGTACGGGCCCGCGTCGCCGCCCTGGCGCCCGAGGCCGTGGAGGCGCCGCGACTCCGGCCGGAGCTCGCCCGCCAGCTCCGCGAGTACTTCCGCGGGCGGGATCTCGCGCTCGACGCGCCGATCGACTGGGAGGGGATCACGCCCTTCCGCCGCCGCGTCTACGAGGCGCTGGCCGCGACCGCCCCGGGGGAGACGCTGAGCTACGGCGAGCTCGCGCGGCGCGCCGGGAGCCCGGGCGCGGCGCGCGGCGTCGGCTCCGCCATGGCCGCGAATCCCTTCCCGCCCTTCGTTCCCTGTCACCGCGTCGTCGGTTCCGACGGCTCGCTCCGGGGCTTCTCGGGACCGGGAGGGCCGCTCTTCAAGGCCCGCCTCCTGGAACTCGAGGGCCGCTGACGCGGACCCTCGGGGGCGTCGGGCCCCTCGCTTGCCGCTCCGGGACGGCCCGGCTACCCTCGTGACCCCCCGGAAGCGGGACGGACGCGGAGGCGACGATGAGCGAAGGCGACGAGATCCTCGATCCGGAGTTCCTCGAGATCCTCCGCTGCCCGGGCTGCGGCGGCCGGCTCGCGTCCCGCCCCGGCGCCCTCGTCTGCCAGGGCGACTCCGCCTGCGGACTGGAGTTCCCGGTGATCGACGGCATCCCGCGCCTCGTCCTCGAGGAGGCGCGTCGCTCGGGTGGGGAGGGCTGAGGCCATGAGCCGGATCGCGCTCATCTCCGATCTTCATTCGAACGTCGAGGCGCTCACCGCCGTGATGGAGGACATCGCGGGTCAGGACGTGGACTCGATCGTCTGCCTCGGCGACGTCATCGGCTACGGTCCCAATCCCCGGGAGGTGCTGGGGATGGTCCGCGACTGCGCCTTCGTGTTGCTCGGCAACCACGAGGAGGGCCTCCTCTACTACGGAGAGGACTTCAACCCGAAGGCCCAGGCCGCGCTCAACTGGACGCGCGAGCAGCTCAACGACTCGACCGCCAGCAAGGACGAGAACTACGCCTTCTGGATGCTGATCGACGGCATGAAGAAGCTCGAGCGCGACGACCGCGCGCTCTACGTCCACGGCTCGCTGATCCACGAGACGAAGGACTACGTCCTTCCCGAGGACATCGAGAACCGCGACAAAATGGACGAGATCTTCGCCCGAATGGACCGCGACGTGTGCTTCTTCGGACACACCCACGTGCCCGGCGTCTGGACCTCGTCCGGGCGCTTCCTGCGACCCGACGAGGTGGGGGGCGAGTACGTTGTTCCCCCGGAGAAGGTTGTTATCAACGTGGGTTCCGTGGGGCAGCCGCGCGACGGCGACAACCGCTCGTGCTACGCGCTCTTCGACGGCGAGCGGGTCACCTTCCGCCGGGTCGAGTACGACTACCGCTCGACGATGCGCAAGATCATGAAGATCGACGCCCTGTCGGACACGCTCGCGGCGCGCCTCAAGGTGGGGCGCTGACCGAGGAACTGCGAGAGCCCGGGCCGACCCCCGGAGCCGAGGAGCCGGGGACGGTCGATGGAAAAGCGGATCCTTCTCGCCTTCATCCTTTCGCTCATCGCGATCACGGTCTGGCAGCTCCTCTTTCCGCCCCCGACGCCGCCCGAGAAGCCGAAGACCGCCGACGAGCAGGCCGCGGGAGAGACCCCCGGCGCCGCCACGCCGACGGACGGCACGGTCCCTCCCGGTCCGGGTCCGTCCCGGCCCGCGGCGCCCGGTGAACCGACCCGCGACGGCGAGGCCGCCGTCCGCTCCGAGGAGCCGCTCGTCATCCGCAGCGAGCACCTCCACCTGGGCTTCTCGCGCACCGGCGCGGCGCTCGTCGACGGGCGCCTCCTCGATCATCGCCAGACCGTCGATTCGCCCGCCGGGGACGAGGGCGCCTTCCGTTTCGTGCGGCGCTTCGAGGGCGGTCCCCTCGCGCTGGGCCTGCAGGACGAGAGTCGTCGGGACGGCTGGCTCGACGCGGCGGTGTGGGACACCGACGGGCCCGCCGAGGACGGACGATCGATCTCCTTCCGGCTTCCCGTCGTCGAGGGCGAGCAGCGCTACGTCCTGATCAAGACCTTCCGCTTCTCCGAGGAGGGGCCCGAGCGCCTCGAGGTCGTCGTCCGCATCGAGCGGGTCGCGGGCGCGGGCACGCTCTCGAAGGACCTCTACCTCACGACGAGCGCGGGCGTCTTCCCGGCGAAGCTCGTCGGCGCGCAGGTGGCGCGGCCGCACAGCGTCTTCGGCGTCGGGAAGGGCGACAACCGCGCCGTCGAGCGCGTGGCCTTCGACGACGACGCCTTCTCCGACGGCAACGACGTGAAGGTCCTCGGACGCGCGTCCTTCGTCGCCGACATGGCGATCTACTTCGGGACCTACCTCCGTCACGTCGACGGCGGCGCGCTGATCGGCGGCGAGATCCGTCGCATCGAGACCTCGACGGGCGACGAGAAGCTCTCCGACGCCGAACTCGACCGGGTCGGCCCCGACCGGACGGTCTCCCTGCTCGGCGTCAACCTGACCGTCTCCGACGTCGAGACCGCGCAGGAGTCCCGCTTCGACTACTACCTCGGGCCGAAGGACCACCGTCGCATCAAGGCGAACTACCCCGAGGGCGAGGCGCGCGAGGCCTACCTCGAGGTGGCCGACGAGGAGCTGACCGCGAACGGCTTCTGCTGTCCGATCGGCCCCCTGAACGGCGTGATCACGCTCATCTCGAAGGCCGTCATCGCGGCGCTCGACCTCTTCCACGGCCTCTTCGGCAACATGGGCGTGGCGATCATCATCCTCACGCTCTGCGTCCGCACGCTGATGTTCCCCATCACGCGCAAGTCGCAGGTGGCGATGCACCACCACAGCCAGAAGATGGCGAAGATCAAGCCGAAGCTGGACGCCCTCAAGGAGAAGTACGGCAACGACAAGCAGGCCTTCGCGCAGAAGCAGATGGAGCTCCTTCGCGAGGAGAAGGTCCAGCTCGTGCCCGTGGGCGGCTGCTTGCCGATGTTCCTCCAGATCCCGATCTTCTTCGGGCTCTTCTCCGCGATCCGGTTCGACTACGACCTCCGGCACGCCTCCTTCCTCTGGTGCTCGGACCTTGCGGTCCCCGACCGGCTCATCGCGCTCGCCGAGCCCCTCCGGCTCGAGTGCTGCCTGCCGACGCCGCCGATCAGCATCGACGGCCTGAACATCCTGCCCCTGCTCATGATCGCGGCCATGTTCGTGCACCAGCTCGGCATGCCGAAGTCGCCCGATCCGCAGATGCAGCAGCAGCAGAAGATGATGATGTTCATGCCCTTCTTCTTCGGGCTCATGATGTACGGCTACGCCTCCGGCCTCTCGCTGTACTGGCTCTCGAGCAGCGTCTTCGGCATCTTCGAGCAGCGCGTCATCAAGAAGATCTGGCCCATCACCTGAGGGTCCGTGACGCCGTCCCCGCCGGAATCGACCGGCGGCGACGGTCCTCGTCCCGCCTCCTCGACACGCCTCTCCGCGGGAGAGTCTCGAAGTGAGAGATGCGAGCGCCGCCCTGCGGGGCATCGAGGACACGATCGTCGCGATCTCGACCGCCCGCGCGCCGGCCGCTCGCGGCGTGATCCGCCTCTCCGGTGATCGCGCCTTCGCCGTCGCGGAGTCCTGCCTGCGGGTGCGTTCCGGCGAGCGGAGCCTGGCCTCGCTCCGCTGGGGAGTCCGACGCGCGATCTTCGTCTTCGAGGGGCGGGGCGTGGGCGCGCCCGCGCTCGTCCTCGGCATGCGCGGGCCGCGTTCCTTCACCGGCGAGGACCTCGTCGAGGTCCACCTGCCGGGCGCTCCGGTCCTGCTCGATCTCGCGCTCGACGCGCTCCTGCGCGCCGGAGCCCGTCCCGCGGAGGCGGGCGAGTTCACGCGGCGCGCCTTCGTGCACGGTCGGATCGACCTGGCGCAGGCGGAGGCGGTCGCGGCGCTCGTCCACGCCGCCGACGAGGAGGAGCGGCGCGCCGCGATGGCGCTCCTCGCCGAGGGCGCCGGACGGGATCTGCGCGACCTCGCCTCGGACATCGTCGAGCTGCTCGTCCCGCTCGAGCTCGAGCTGGACTTCTCCGACCAGGACATCGAGATCCTGCCGCCGCGCCGCCTCCTGGCGGACCTCGAGGGTCTCCTCGCCCGCTGCGCGCGCGCGGCCGACCGCGAGGCGGGCGAGGGGCGGGGCGAGGGGCGGCCGCGGATCCTCCTCGCGGGCCCCGCGAACGCGGGGAAGAGCGCGCTCTTCAACCGGCTCGGCGGAGAGGAGCTGGCGCTGGTGACCGACCGCGCGGGCACGACGCGCGATTACCTCGAGGTCGAGATCCAGATCGAGGGCGAACCCGTCGTCCTCGTCGACAGCGCCGGTCGGGATCACGAGGGGGGCGCGGCCGATCGGGCCGCCCACCGCCTCCGCGACCGCGAGGCGGCCCGGGCCGATCTCGTCGTCGAGGTGCGCGACGGCACCGCCGCGGCGCCCGCGTCGGACCTGGTCCTCACGCGCGCCGATCTCGTTCCCGCGGCGCGACGCGGTCCGGGGCGCTGGGTCTCCTCCCGCACCGGCGAGGGACTCGACGATCTCCGGTCCGCGCTGGCCCTCGCCCTGGCCGAGCGTCGGCGGGGGAGCGGGGCGGCGCTGGCCGAGCACGCCCGACGGCGCGAGGCGGCCCTGCGCGAGGCCCGGGAGGCGCTCGGGCGCGCGCGCGAGGCCGCGGCCGGGGAGCTGGGGCCGGAGCTGGTCGCGGCCGACCTCCACGAGGCGCTGCGCGCCCTCCGCGCCCTCACGGGCGAGGAACTCGACTCGGCCCTGCTCGATCGGATCATGGCGCGCTTCTGCATCGGAAAGTGAGCGCCTCCGCGCCTGCGCGTCGACCCCCGTCGTCGTTATGATGCGTCCTCGCGCCCTCCGGACTCTCCGCGGTCCCGGCCCTCGCTCGCGGCCCGCGATCCCGCCCCCTCCGCACGGCTTGACGACGCAAGATGTTGTGGTAAGACCATAGCTTGCATCGAGATCTGGTGTCATCTCCCTGGGGAACGACCTCCCGACCATGAAGTGCCCGTTCTGCCGCAGCCAGAAGGACAAGGTCATCGACTCCCGGGTCGCCCAGGAGGGGGCCACGATCCGGCGTCGCCGGGAGTGCCTCTCCTGCGGTCGCCGCTACACGACCTACGAGAAGGTCGAGGAGGTCCCCTTCCGCGTCATCAAGAAGGACGGAGTCCGGGAGCCCTTCGACCGCGACAAGATCCTGCGCGGGATCATGAAGGCCTGCGAGAAGCGGAAGGTGTCGGCCGAGGACATCGAGCGCGTCGTCGATCGGATCGAGGCGCGCATCAACGAGATGTTCGACAAGGAGGTCGCCTCGAAGTTCATCGGCAACATGGTCATGGAGGCCCTCCGCGAGCTCGACCAGGTGGCCTACGTGCGCTTCGCGTCGGTGTATCGCGAGTTCAAGGACGTCAGCGAGTTCATGGACGAGCTGCGCGTCGTCCTCAAGAAGAAGTCGGCCGATGGCGAGGCTTAGGAAGGTCCGGGCGCGGAACGGGGAGGTCGTCCCCTTCAGCCAGTCGCGGGTCGCGGATTCGATCCGCGAGGCGGTCGGCGTCTGCGGTCTCGCCGACACCGTGCTCGCCGACGAGCTCGCGAACGTCGTCGTCCTCTTCCTCGAGAAGCAGTACGACGACGACAACCCGCCGGGGATCGACGACATCCGCGCGATGATCGGCCGCGTCCTCGCCGAGACCGGACACACCCGCATCTCGAAAGCCTATCTCCGCCTCACGGATGGCGTGCTCGCCGAGGGCGAGACGCCCGAGCGCGACCCCGTCGAGTCCGGGCTCGACGCCTTCGCCGTGTCCCGTCGCAACGTGGACTGGGTCGAGGTCGTCGACGCCGAGCGCCGCCTCCCGGAGCGCTGGGATCTCGACCGCCTCGCGGGATCGCTGGAGCGCGACCTCGTCCTCGGCGAGGTCGGGGCGCGGGAGATCGCCATCGAAGTCGAGGCGGCGGTCCTCGCGAGCGGCCTCCGTCGGCTGCCCGCCTCGCTCGTCCGCGAGCTGACCGACGCGGAGCTCGCCTCGCGGGCCGGCGACCGGCTCGTCCGGCGTCACCGCCTGCTCGGCGTCTCGCGGCGGGCGATCGAGGGCTGGCTCCTCCCGGAGTCGGGCGGCGGCGTCGATCCGGAGGCGGCCTGCGCCGAGCGCATCCTCGCCGAGTACGCGCTCGACGAGATCCACTCGCGGCCCGTCTCCAAGGCGCACGTCGAGGGGCGGATCGAGGTCCTCGGACTCGGTCGCCCGCAGCGCGTGGAGCGCGTCGCCTTCGACGCGACGGGGCCGCTGCTCCCGCCCCCCGAGAACGCGGCGGAGTTCCTGCTCGGATTCGTCAGCGTCTTGCAGTCGGTCGCGCCGCTCGTCCGGGACGACGTGCTCGTGGCGCGCTTCTCGGAGGCCTTCGGGCGGATCCGCAAGGCGCCGACGACGGCGCGCGGCATCGCGGGCTTCGCCGACCGACTCGTCGCCGAGCTGCAGCGCGACGACGTCCACGGGCGTCCGCTCTTCCCGCGCGTGACCCTCGAGGTCCACCTCACCGGCGGCCATCTCGAGGGCGGCGGCGAGGAGGGCGAACGCGTCCGTCTCCTCGCGCGCGCGCTGCTCGACCGTCTCGAGGCCGAACCGGCCCTCGCCCGACGCATGGGCTTGGTCTTCGTCTTCGGCGCCGACGGACCCTGGCCCGACACCGACCTTCTCGCGCGCCTGCTCCACGCCGCCCGCCGCAGTCCGGGCGTCGCGCTCGAGCTGCTGCGCGAGCCGGAGGAGGCCGGACGCGGCTCCCGTCACCGCGACCCGCGCGCGGTCCGCCTGGACGTCGCGGCCGTGGCCGTGAACGTGCCGCTCGCGCTCTCGCTGGCGGACGTGACGCGGCGCGAGGAGCTCGTGCGCGCGCTGGAGAGCGCCTTCGGGCTGGCGGTCGACGCGCTCTTCGAGAAGTACTGGTATCTCCGGCGCAGCTCGCCGGCGACGCTGCGCGGGCTGCTCGCGCGGCTGCCGGGCGGCGAGGGACTCCGGCTCGAGGGCCGCGATCAGGCCGGCCGCGTGCTGCTCTGGGGGCTGCCCCAGGCGCTGCGCTACCTCGAGGCGCGCGGCATCTCGCGCCGCGAGGAGCGCGCCGAGGTCCTCGGTCGCATCCTCGGGGCGGCCGAGTACTTCGCCGGGGAGGAGCGGGAGAGCATCCGCCTCGACGTCGCCCTGGGCGGGGTGGGGGAACGCGCCGTCCGCGATCGCCTCCTCGCCGCGGCCGAGGCGCACGCGCGCGGCGGTCGCGATCCCGAACTCGCCCGCGCGCTGTCCGAACCGATCGACGAGGACGCGACGCTGCCCCTCGCGAAGGGGCTCCTCGATCCCGCGAACGCCGAGCTGTTGAACTCGCGCATCGTCGAGCGCTTCGGGCCCGGGCTCGAGCTCCCGACCCGCGGCGAGGACGAGACCTCCGGCGGGCTCTGGCTCGAGCGGCTCTTCACGAGCACCGGGCTCCGCTACCTCGAGTTCGAGAAGCACCGCACCGTCTTCGAGCGGCAGGAGTCGCTCGCCTTCGGGGACGCCGACGCATGAGGTCCGCGCTCCGTCTGATCCTCGCCGTCGTCGGACTCGCGATCCTCGCGGTCCCGGTCGCGGCGCAGGGCGAGAAGCCGACTCCGGAGACGCCGGACCCGGCGAAGAAGCCGGGCGAGAAGGTCGAGAAGAAGCCGCCCCTGCCCGGCCGCATCCTCGGGCGCGTCGTCTGGAAGGGACCGGTCTTCGCCCCCCGCGAGGTGCTCTGGCCGGCCGGCCTGCCCGACGCCGACGAGAAGATCGCGGCGCTCGCGGCCGCGAAGCCGGTCCTCGACCGCCGACTCCTCGTCGACGCGGAGACGGGCGGCGTCGCGGCCTGCGTGGTCTCCCTCCCCGCGCTGCGACTTCCGGCCGAGCCGCCGCGGCGGCTCGAGCTCGTGATCTCGGGCCTCGCCTTCTCGACCCGGGCCGCCGTCCTCCCCGAGGGCTGGACCCTTCAGCTCCGCAACGAGGATCCGATCACGCATCGCTTCGTCCTGCGCCGCGGGCGCGAGCGCGTCCGCGACGTCGAGGTCGGTCCCGGGGCCACGGCCCTCGTCGACGGCATCGTCGGCGGCGAGCACCGGCTCGAGTCCGAACGCCTTCCCTTCCTCGCCGCGCGGATCGTGCCGCGGGCCCGCACGCCGCGCGTGACCACCGATCGCGCCGGCTCCTTCGACATCCGCGGCGCGCCCGCGGGACCGCTCGAGATCGAGATCGATCACGAGACGCTGGGGCGCGTGCGGCGTCAGGTCGAGGTCCCCGACGGCGGGACGCTGGAACTGGAGGTCCTCGCCTCGGACTTCGCGCGCGCCGACGAGGAGGGCCTGCCCTTCGGTCCCGCGGGCGCGATCGCGCTGGAGATCGAAGGCATCGCGGTTCCCCGGGCCTACCTCGAACGCCTCGCCGACTTCATGGCGCGGCGTCACCCGGCGGTGGCGATGCCCCGCCGGATCTGCGAGGAGGAGGCCCTGCGCCGGGGCGCCTTGCCGCTCGCGGCGATGTGGTCGCGGACCGCCGAGCGCCGTGCCGAGCTCGCGCCGCGTCTCGCGGAGATCCGGGCCCTCCTCGACTCGGTCAGGACCTCGGCCTCGTGGCGGAGCGCCACTCCGACGAGCCGGTCGAGCGCCGCGGTCGCCCGCTGTCCCGGCGCGCCCGGGATCTCGAGCCGAACCTCGGCGCGGCCGTGTTCTCCGCTCCGGTCGGGCGCGTCGTCGGGCCGATCGCGACGCCGCGCGGGTTGTCCTTCGTCGTCGTCGACCGCCGCGAGGGCGCGAAGGACGACGAGACGCGGAACTTCCGGCACCTCTTCCTGGCCTTCCACCCGGAGGACGACGCGGCCCGGCGCGAGGGGAGGGCGGCGGAAGCCGCCGCCCGGGCGCGGGTTAAGGTCGTCGATGCGGCCTGGAAGGACCTCGTTCCCGAGGACCACCTCCGATGAACGGCGTCCCCGCGATCGCCTATAACCGCGCGACGACGAGGCGCCCGTCGCCGTCGCGCGCGACCGCGCCCGACCGGCGGTCTTCCGACCGCGAACCCGTCCGATCCCGACCCGTCCGCCGACCCGACTCCCGAACCCGAAAGACCGCGGCATGAAGCTCAAGTCCCTCGAGATCTTCGGATTCAAGTCCTTCGCCGAGCGCATCTCGCTCGACTTCACCGAGGGCGTCACCGCGATCGTCGGTCCGAACGGATGCGGCAAGAGCAACGTCGTCGACGCCGTGAAGTGGGTGCTCGGCGAGCAGAGCGTGAAGTCCCTCCGCGGTCGCGAGATGACCGACGTCATCTTCAACGGCTCCGAGAAGCGGCCGGCCATGAACATGGCCGAGGTCACGCTCACCTTCGAGAACGACGACCGCGCCCTCCCGATGGATCTCGCCGAGGTCTCGGTGACCCGACGCCTCTTCCGCTCGGGGAGAGCGAGTACCAGATCAACCGGTCGACCTGCCGGCTGAAGGACATCCGCGAGCTGTTCATGGGGACCGGTCTCGGCCCCGGCGGCTACTCCTTCATGGAGCAGGGCAAGATCGACAGCGTCCTCGCCAGCAACCCCGTCGAGCGCCGCAAGGTCTTCGAGGAGGCGGCCGGCATCTCGCGCTTCCGCGCGCGCCGGCACGAGGCCGAGCTCAAGCTCGACAAGGTCGACGCCAACCTGCTCCGCCTCGCGGACATCATCGACGAGCTCGAGCGCCGCGAGCGATCCCTGAAGATCCAGGCGGGCAAGGCGCAGCGCTACCGCGAGTACAACCACCGCGCCGGCGAGCTGCAGGCCCAGGTCGCGCTGCATCGCTATCACCGCAACCTCGCCGTCGAGACCGAGCTCGCCGCCGCCGTCGCCGAGTTCGGCGGCCGCCGCGACGAACTCACCCGCGAGCGCGACGAGCGCCGCGAGGAGCACGAGGGCATCGGCGTCGAGCTCGCGCGCCGCAACGAGGACCTCGCCCAGGCCCGCGAGCGCGGCGCCGACCTCGCCGCGCGCGTCAACGCCGCGCGCGAGCTGAGCGACTTCCACCGCCGTCGCCTCGAGGAGCTCGAGGGACGCTCCGAGGACCGCCGCGGGGAGATCGAGAAGCTCGAGGCCGAGCTCGTCACCGGCGCCGAGGACAAGGAGCGCGCGGGCGAGGAGCACGCGGCGCTCGTCGTCGAGGTCGAGCGGATGCGGGCCGCGCTCGCCGAGCGCGAGGTCGCGGTGAGCGCCCTCCGCCAGCAGGCGCTGGGGATGGAGAAGGAGATCCGCGAGGTCGAGACCTCGCTGCGAGAGCTCTCCGACCGCCGCCGCCGCGTCGAGACCGAATCGGCCCGCCTCGAGGCCTCCGAGACGCGCTGGCGCGACGAGCTCCAGCGCGCGGAGGAGGAGAGCGAGCGCGTCGCCGGCGAGCGCACCCGGGTCGCCTCGGCGCTCGACGAGGAGAGCGGACGCCTCGAACTCGCGGTCGAGGAACTCCAGCGCCGCCGCGAGGAGTTCGCGGCGGCCGAGGCGGATCTCGAACGCCTCGATCAGGACATCGCGGCCGAGTCCGAGCGTCACCGCGCCCGCGTCGCGGAGCGTTCCGCCTGCGTCGGCCGCATCGAGGCGCTCGAGGGGCTCGTTCGCCGTCGCGAGGGGCTCTCGGAGGGCGTGCGCCGGATCCTGGAGGAGCGCGATCGACGCGCCGACTTCCTGCCCGGTTGCCGCGGACTCCTGCTCGATCTCGTCGGCGTCTCGCGCGAGGTCGCGGACGCGGTCGAGTCGGCGCTCGGTGACGCCGCCCAGGCGCTCGTCGTCGAGACCGTGGCCGAGGCGCTCGCCGGCGCGCGCTTCCTCGAGGACGAGGGCGAGGGTCGCGCCGCCTTCCTGCCGCTCGAACTCTTCGCCGGCGACGGCGAGACCGCGCTGCCCTCCGGCGTCACCGCGACCGACCCGATGGTCGCGCGCGTCCTCGGACGTCTCCTGCGCGGCGTCCGCGTCCTCGCCACCGACGCCTTCGAGGCCGCGCTCGCCCGCGGGGAAGTGGACGGGCTGCTCGTCACGCCCCGCGGCGATCTCGTCCGCGAGGGACGTCTCGTCGTCTTCGCGGGCAAGCAGAAGGGCGTCGGCCTCCTGGCCGCGCGCAGCGAGCTCGCGGAGCTCGCCGAGGAGCGGGCCCGGATCGAGGCGGCGGTGGCCGAGCTCGTCGCCCGGCTGGAAGAACTGCGCGGCGGTCGCCCCGGCGCGATCGAGGTCCTGAAGGGCGCGCGGACGGCGGTGGCGGAAGCCGACGCCCGCGTGAAGGCGCTCGAGTCCGAGCGTCGCGATCTCGAACGGCAGGGCGAGCGTCTCGTCGAGGTGGCGGAGCGGCTCCGCGCGCGCATCGAGAACGCGCAGCGCGAGCGCTCCGGGCTGGGCGAGCAGCGCCAGGGACTCGCCGCCCAGCTCGCCGAGCTCGAGGCCGCCATCGCGGGCTCCGAGACCGACCACGCCCGGGGACGCGACGACCGCAACGCGCTCCGCGAGGAGCTCGAGCGCGGCGCGCGCACGCTCGAGGGTCAGCGCATCGAGCTCGCCTCGGCCGAGCAGCGCCTGCTCACCCTCGACAACACGCGACGCCACCTCGACGACCGGCACGAGCGGGCGCGGCAGATCATCGTCCGCTTCCGCGAGGAGCTCGACGGCTTCGCGGGCGACCGCGAGGTGTCGGGAGGGGCGGCGCGCGAGTCCGAGAACCGCGCGACCGAGCTGGCGGCCGAGCTGGATCAGCAGCGCGAGGCGACGGCGGAGATCGAGAAGGCGACCGCCGCCGTGCGCGAGCGCCACGAGACGGTCGGCCGCGCCATCCGCGAGATCGAGCGGACCCTCGAGGGCGTCGCGGAGGAGTTCCACCGCGCCGACATGCAGCTCGCGGAGATCCGCGTCGCGCAGCAGGGACTCGTCGCCCGCGTCCGGGACGAGCTCGAGGTCGAGCTCTCCGCGCTGCACGAGGGCTACGTCGAGAACGACGAGGTCGACTGGTCGGCGACCGAGGAGGAGCTCGAGGACCTCCGCGACAAGATCCGCAAGCTGGGCAACGTGAACCTCGCCGCGATCGAGGACCTCGACGAGGTCCAGCAGCGGCTCGAGTTTCTCACCGCCCAGCGGGACGACCTCATGCACTCGAAGGCGCAGCTCGGGCGCGTCCTCGGCAGCATCGAGGAGGAGTCCACGCGACTCTTCAGCCAGACCTTCGACCGCGTCCGCGAGATGTTCCAGGTCACCTTCCGGAAGCTGTTCGGCGGCGGCAAGGCCGACATCCGCCTCGCGGATCCGGAGAACGTCCTCGAGTCGGGCATCGACATCACCGCGCGCCCGCCCGGCAAGGAGGCGCGCAGCATCGAGCTGCTCTCGGGCGGAGAGCGCACGCTCACCGCGGTGGCGCTCCTCTTCTCGATCATCAAGGCGCACCCCTGCCCGTGCTGCCTCCTGGACGAGGTCGACGCGGCCCTCGACGAGGACAACACCGAGCGCTTCGGCATGCTCCTCGACGAGTTCATCAACCGGACGCAGTTCATCCTCATCACCCACAGCCGACGCACGATGGCACGGGCCGACGTGCTCTTCGGCGTGACGATGGGTGAGCGCGGCGTCTCCCGTCCGGTGGGCGTCCGCTTCGAGGACGTCGGCGAGGACGGCGAGATCAAGCGGGGAGCGGGGCGCGAGCTCAAGCCGCGTCGCACGGAATCGGCCGAGGACCCCGAGGCCGAGGACCCCGACCGAGGCGGCCGTTCCCGCGGCAACGGCAACGGGAACGGGAACGGCAAGGCCCGGGGCGGCGACGCCGCCTCCGGCGAGGTGCAGGGCGAGGTCCTCGTCGAGATGAGCGAGGCGGCCGGGCCCGACGAGAGCGGGGGCACCACCCGTCGTCTCGGCGGGGCGGAGGACGACGTGCCCGCCCGGAGCGGCGAAGCCGAGGCCTGATCGCGGCGAGGCGGCGCCGCGAGGACGGCCGCGAGCCGCGGGCCCTCGGGTATTCACCCGAAACTGGAGCCCGACGCGGGCGCGGACCGATAGGGAGGGCGAGACCGCGCCCGTGACGCGGTCCCGCCGTTTCTCCCCGAGGCTCTTCCTTCCATGGGTCGCTACAAGTCCCTCGTCGTCGTCGCGGGAATGGGCTGCGCCTTGGTCTTCCTGGCCGGCCTTCTCCTCGAAACCGAGACCATGATGCGCCGCGGGGCGAAGCCCGCGGCGGAGGAGACCTCACCGCCGATCGTCCTCGACGGTCAGGTGATCTTCGCGAAGGATCGGGGTCCGGCTCCGACGAAGCCGGGCCAGAGTCCGGCCGGCGCCTCCTCGGCGTCCGTCACCGAAGCGCTCGCCGGCATTCGCGAGGCGCTCGAGCGGAAACCGGGCGCGGACGGCGACGGGCGCCGCGACGTCGCGGCTCGCTGCGCGCTCCTCGAGCGTTCGCTGCGGGCGGAGCACTGGCCTCTCCTCGAATCCGAGCTGGATCGGAAGGGGGCGCCGCGCGGCTACGCCGGCGTCGTCCTCGCTCTCGCCGGGGCGACCCGGGCCGACGCGGCCGTCCGCCGGATCGAGGCGGAGTATCCGTCCCATCGCGTGAAGGCCCTCGAGGCCCTCGCGGCCCACGGCGGGGCGGCCGCCTTCGCCGCCTTCCGGCGCCTCTACGCGCGGGCCGGCGACTTCTCCGAACGTCACGCCTTCATCAAGGCCCTGCCGGGGTTCGAGGTCGACGCGGCGTCGGCGTTCCTCGTCGAGACCCTGCGGGGCGAGGGCGAGCCCCGCGTGGCGCGTGAGCTCGCGCTCGTCGCGAAGAAGCTCGCCGGACCGGGCCTCGTCGAGCCCCTGGCGGAGGAACTCGTCCGACGCGCCGACCGCGACGCGGTCGACGGCGTGGCGGGCCGGATCGCGAGCGCGCTCGCGGCGCACCCCGAGGGGGCCGCGCGCCTGCTGGGACTCCGCCTGGAGACGAACGGCCCCGTGCCCGCGATCGCGGGACAGGCGCTCCGCTTCGCCCGCGCCCCGGCGCTCGTCCCGCGGGCCCTGGCCTCGCTGCCCGGGGCGCACGCCGGACGCGAGGATCTCCTCGCCTTCATCGAACGGAACGCGGTCGCGGACCACCGCGAGGCGATCGCGACCGCCCGCGAGGTGCTCGTCCTCGAGCCCGACCGCCATCGACTCGAGGAGATCCTCGTCGGCCTCGGAGGCTGATCGACCCTCCTCGGCGCTCCCGCGTTGGTCCCGCGCGTCGCCCGGCGTAGAGTGCGGGCATGGTCAACGACACTCCCGACCCGAGCGGTCCCGACGAGGGGCGCGCCCTCGACCTCTTCGATCGTCCGGCCTCGGAGATCACCGACCCCGAGGCGGCCGCGGCGACGCTTCGCGAGGCGGCCGCGGCGGGGCGCCTCGCCGGCGCGTACCTGGCCGGCCTGACGCTCGAGGGGGCGGACCTCGGAGGGCTCGATCTCGCGCGCTGCGATCTCCGCGGCGCCCGCCTCGCGGGCGCGTGCCTCGAGGGAGCGAGCTTCGCTCTCGCGGACCTCCGCGGCGCCGATCTCTCCCGCATCCGCGCCGAGGGTCTCGATCTCTCCGGCGCGCGACTGGCCGCCGCCCGCCTCGAGCTGGCCGTCGCTCCCGGAGCGGTGCTCGACGAGGTCCGCGCCGAGGGCGCCCTCTGCGACGGCGCCTACCTGCCCGGCGCCTCCGCGCGCGGCGCCCGGTTCGCCGACGCCCGCTTCGACGACGCCACCTTGACGGAGGTCCGCTTCCAGGAGGCGGTCCTCGAGGGCTGTCGGCTGCACCGCGCCGATCTCACGCGGGCGGTCTTCGAGGGGCTGCGCGGACGCGAGATCGATCTCGCGGAGGCCTTCCTCGGCAACGCGGAGTTCACCCGCTGCGATCTCGAGGAGTCGAGCTTCGCCTCCGCCGATCTCGCCGAGGCCACCTTCGCCGAGTGCAACCTGGTCGGCGCCGGTTTCCGCGAGGCCCTCGTGCACGAGGCCCACTTCACGAAGTGCCGCCTCGAGCGCGCCGACTTCCGCGCCACGCGGATCACGCGGGACCGTTTCGGTAATTGCGAGATGGAGGGGGTGATCCTGCCCGCCGGTCCGGCGGGATCGGCTCCCGCTTCGACGTGACCCACGGCGACTACCGGCCTCCGCGCAACCTGCGCGCGACGCTCGAGTACGACGGCCGCGCCTACGTCGGCTGGGAGCGACAGAAGAACGGCCTCGGCGTCCAGCAGGTGCTCGAGGAGGCAATCGCGCGGATCACCGGCGAGGCGACGACGACCCAGGGCTCCGGCCGGACCGACGCCGGCGTCCACGCGCTCGGCCAGGTCGCCAACTTCACCCTGCGCCATCCGATCGCGGTGTCCGACCTCTTTCGCGCGCTCAACGCCGTCCTCCCGGAGGACGTCGCCCTGCGCGACCTGCGCGAGGTCGACCTCTTCTTCCACGCCCGCTTCTCGGCCGTCTCGAAGACCTACCGCTACTCGATCCTCAACTCCCGCGTGCGGGCGCCCCTCGAGCGTCACCGTTACTGGCAGGTCTTCGCGCCCCTCGATCGCGAGCTCATGCGCGCGGGCGCGGCGGTCCTCGTCGGGCGCCACGACTTCTCCGCCTTCTGCAAGGACGCGGACTCCTACGACTCCTGCGTGCGCACCCTCCACCGCCTCGAGGTCCTCGATCGCGGCGAGTTCATCGACGTCGAGGTCGCGGCCGACGGCTTCCTCTGGAACATGGTCCGCATCCTCGTCGGAAGTCTCGTCCACGTCGGCCAGTCGCGCCTCACGCCCGACGACCTGCGCCGCGCCCTCGAGACCGGCGACCGGACCGCCGTCGGGCCGACCGTCCCGCCCGAGGGCCTCCACCTCGTCGAGGTGAGTTACCCCGCGTGAGATCAGAGCGAGCGTCGCGCCGGCGTTCGGCGCGACGCTCGGCGGAGGGCCGCCGCCGTCATCGGTCGAGCCCGGCCGTGCTCAACGGATATTGACGATGAGGAGATTCGTCGTGTGGAGGCCTCCGACGGCGTCGAGAACGACCCCCTGAAAAGACACGTCGATCGGCCCCGGCAGGCCCGGAATCAAGGGCGTCGTCCAGGTCGGGCCCGGCACGGAGGGCAGGACCGCGTTGCAGGGGAGGGGTACGGTGCTCGTCAGGGTGAAGACGGGTCCTTCGAACTGGGGAACGACGGGGCAGGGAACGAAAGACATCTCGCCGACGCCCAATGGCACGTTCACGACGGTCTCGATCGTCGCTTCCGCCAACGCACCGAAGATGGCGAAGTCCGGGTGCGGAGTCATCCACGTCGGTGAAGTGAAGCTCAAGGACCAGGGCGAGAAGGCAGGCACGGCCACCCGGTGGTCGGAGCCACCGTCGTCGCCGTTGACGCGGATCGCGCGGAATGTCGTGCCGGCGCCCGGGTCGACGAGGTTCCCTGCGGCAGTGGCGTGATTCGCGATGTCATCGGACTCGTGGGCGCCGATGTCGATCGTGCCATTCAAGATCCTCGGCCGCCCCGCGAAGTCCAGCGCGCTCGTCGTCATGAGTGCGTTGCTGCCGGCGTCGATCATCGGCGAGGCGGCCTCGAGTCGGAAGTCGCCCGACGAGGCATCCACGAACAACGGATCGACATCCACGACGCCGGGCGCGACCGGGCCCGATTCGATGTTGCAGGACGCGAGGGTCAGGACGCCGAGCGGATTGGGTGTGACCGCCACCGGATTCGGCCCACAGGCTCTGACGATCGTGTTGCGGAACTCGAGCGCGGCGAATCCGATCGTCGAAGCCACCCCGTGCAAGGAGGCCGAATTCGAGAGGAACGTGCAGGACGAGACGAGGACCTCGGAGGACCCGCCGACGTAGAGGGCGCCGCCTTCGAACGGAGCGGAGTTCCCCACGAAGATGCAGTCCTCGACGAGGATCGGCGGGAAGGAGCCTGGCACGTTGTTGTTGCCGCAGGCCATGGCCCCGCCGGAGGTCGGACTCGAATTCGAGATGAATCGGCAGCGCGAGACCCGATGGCTCTGGCCTCCGTTGAAGAGGACGGCGCTTCCCAGGTTGGAGTCGAAGGTGACCCCGCTCACCGTGGAGCCGAGTGACGCGGTCTCCACGAAGAAGGCCGCCCCCTCGCTCGCCGAGATCTCGCCCCCCGTCATCGTGACCCGGCAGTTGAGCTGGGCGTAGACGCCGTCGCCCCCGACCCCCACGGGAGAGACGACCACTCCCGTGGGGTCGATCCGGGTCGACGACAGGATCCGGCAGTCCACGAGGTCGACGTGCGAATAGCCGAAGACCCAGACCCCGGCGCCTCTTTCCGCGAAGCAGCCCGTGATCTCGCAGTTGACGATCGTGGGCGAGCAGACGGCGGGTCCATTCGGCACGTAGGCTCCGATCACCGCGATTCCACCGCCCGACGACTGCAGGGTCGTGCCGAAAAAAAAGGGATCGCCATGTCCGCCCGTGATCGTGAAGCCTTCGAGGATCGAGTTCGACTGCTCCTGATTGCTGAAGGTGACCACCGAACCGGTGAACTGTGCGTCGATCGTGGAGACGCCCGGCCCGAGTCCGACGACGCGAATGGCCTTGCCCAGGAAGTTGATCCTCTCGTGCCAGACTCCAGCCCCGACGGACACCGTGTCTCCATCGCTGGCGAGGTTGATCGCGTTCTGGATCGAGTCGGCGGGCGACGGCACGAGATGAGTCGTCTGCGCCGCGATCCGGATGACGAACGATGCGAAGAACAGGAGGGCGAGGATCGCGGACCTCATGGAGGACGCTCCCGACGGAGGCAGGACCGGGTCGGCAGTGATTGCCGATCGGCCCGATGTTCGATGAAGATGCGGTCCAGGCCCGAAGGCGCTTCTGAACCGCTCCCGGTGGATCACCCGGACCCGCCACGCCAGTCCGGAGTATGTCAGAACGGGCGTCGAGGCCGCGAGGTCTTGCCGCGCGGGGGATCGTTCCGAAGCGAACCACCTCGCCGCGCGGGACTCGTGGGCCGACCGAAGGAACCGTGGATGGCCGACTTGCGGCGGGGCTCCCGCCGACGTCGCCGCGAATCTCGAATCCATCGCGGCACGCCGCGCACCCGGGCGGTAGACTACGCGTTGGACTGATCCGACCCGCGTCGGTCGGCACGCGACGGGAGCGTTCCCTTCCCGGGGGGCGCGGCCGTTCGAGTGGTCCTATCGAGGTGACAGAGAAAGGAGCGCCCGTGGACATCCTGATCACCCGGCGTCATACCGATCCTCATCCATCCCTGCAGGCCTACATCGAGAAGAAGGTGGAAGGCCTGCTGCGCATCTACGACCACCTGCACGGCATCAGCGTCGTCCTCGACGACGCCGGCGGCCGGCACGCGGTCGAGATCACGGCCACCGCCGATCGCGGTCCGCAGTTCACGGCGCGGGCGGAGGCCGATAGCTGGCACGAGTCCGTCAACCTGGCGGAGTCGCGCATCGAGTCCCAGGTGAGGCGCTTCAAGGAGCGCCGCGTCGCGCGCAAGCGCCGCGCCTGAAAGGAGACGGGGCGGCCCCGAAGGGCGCGCACCCGCATCGCGATCGCCGCCGGCGGTCGGCCCGTCGCTCCTCGTGGAGCCCGGCCGGCCGCCGGCGGCGCGATTTCAGGCCCGTCGTTCGCCGCGCGGGCCGCAGAAAGAAAGGCCGAGGCCGGGGCCGTCTGCTAAGATCCGGCGCGTGGCGGGGGCTCCCGCGCGAGATCGGCCGGCGGGCGTTCCCGCGGACCGGACGCGCGGAGCCGGGGCCCCCGGGGATCGTCGCCGCCCGTCCGGCGCGGCCGATCCGGGAGATCGAGAAGCGTGGATCGCGGCCGAGAATCGGAACGTCCGTACCGCGTCGTCGCCATCGGCGGCGGCGACGGCCTCCACGCTCTCGTGCGCGGGCTGGTGGCGGATCGGGCCGAGGTCACCGCGATCCTCACCGTCGCCGACGACGGCGGCAGCTCCGGGCGGCTCCGCAAGGAGTTCGACATCCCGCCGCCCGGCGACATCCGGCGCTGCCTCGTGGCGCTCTCCCAGGCCGACCCGCTCATCGGCGAGCTCTTCGAGTACCGCTTCACCGACGCCTACCTGAAGGGGCACTCCTTCGGGAACCTCTTCATCGCGGTGCTGACCCAGCTCTCCGGCGACTTCCGGCAGGCGATCGAGAGGGCGCGGGAGCTGCTCGGCGCCTCGGGGCGCGTCATCCCCGCGACCGACCGGAAGGTCGTCCTCGTCGCCGAACACCGCGACGGCTCGAAGAGCACGGGGCAGCAGGCGATCGCCCAGTCCGGCAAGCCGATCGCCGCGATCCGACTCGTCCCGCGGCCGCCGTCCGTCTCGGAGGAGATCCGGGAGGCGCTCGCGCAGGCCGACCTCATCTGCGTCGGCCCCGGTTCGCTCTACACCCGCATCGCGCCGAACCTCCTCGTGCCGGGCATGGTCGAGGCGATCAACGCCTCGAAGGCTCCCGTCGTCTGGGTCGCGAACCTCATGACGCAGCCGGGGGAGACCGACGGCTACTCGGCCGCCGACCACCTGCGCGTCTTCCAGGAGTTCCGACCGGCGCTCCGGATCGACCGGATCCTCGTCCCCAGCGAGGCGCCCGGCGAGGCGCAGCGGGAGCTCTACGCCGGCTCCGGGGCCGAGTTCGTCGACTACGAGGGCCGACTCGGCCCCCGGGCGCCCGAAGTCGTGGCGCGGCCCTTCATTGCGTCGGGGGACAAGGTTCGACATGATCCCCGGCAACTCGCCGCCGCCCTGCTCGGGCTGCTCGGCGACCGTCAGCGCAGTCTCGAGGCCGCGGATTGAGCACTCCGATCGCCACCCGAAGAGTCGTCGTCTCCAACCCGCAGGGCATCCACGCGCGGCCCAGCGGCCAGCTCGTGAAGACGGCGGGAGGCTTCGCCTCCGACATCGTGGTGCGCAACCTCTCGAACGGCGCGGAGGCGAACGCGAAGTTCCTCCTCGAGGTGATGACCCTGATCGCGACCAAGGGCAGCGAGCTCGAGTTCGAGGCCCGGGGCGACGACGCCGACGCGGCGGTGGCCGCGCTCGCCGCGCTCGTGGAGTCGGGATTCGGCGAGTCGTGAGCGGGGGAGCGGTCTGATGTTGATCCTCCGCGGTCAGAAGGTCTCCGAGGGCATCGCGATCGGGCCGGCGACGGTCCTGACCGCGCTCGAGGTGAAGGTGAAGGAAGCCTTCGTTCCGCCCGAGAAGGTCGAGGCCGAGCTCAAGCGCCTCCGGCGCGCCCTCGATCGCACCGCGCGCGACATCCGCGACTCGCTCGACTCCCAGTCCGACGCCGTCGGCGAGGTCCGCCAGATCATCGAGACCTCGCTCCAGTTCCTCGGGGACGAGTACCTGATCGGCAGCATCGAGTCGCGCATCCGGACGAAGCACTTCACCGCTCCCTACGCGGTGAGCGATGCGATCCACGAGATGGCGGCGCGGCTCCAGGCGATCGACAACCCGACCTTCTCGAGCAAGGTCGCGGACATGATCGACATCGAGCACCGCCTGCTCAACCATCTCGTCGGCGGCGGCGTCGGCCAGCTCCCGAAGCTCGAACGCCAGCAGATCGTCATCGCGGACGACATCACGCCGGCCCAGGCCACCTCGCTCGACCGCGAGAAGGTGCTCGGCTTCGCCACGGAACGCGGGAGCTGGGCCTCCCACACCGCGGTCCTCGCGCGCGGCTACCGTCTCCCCGCGGTCGTCGCGGTGGCGGGCCTCACCGAGGCGGCGCGTCTCGGCGCGATGGTGGTGATCGACGGCCACGAGGGGCTCGTGATCATCGATCCGGACGAGGACACGCTCGCGCACTACCGCGCCCTGCGTCGACGCCGGAAGCGCCGCACGAACGTCTCCTCGCAGATGCGCACCCTGAGCGCCGAGACCCAGGACGGCGAGCGCGTGAAGCTGCTCGCCAACATCGAGACCCGGGCCGACGTTCCGGGCGTGCTCGAGGCGGGCGGGGAGGGCGTCGGGCTCTTCCGGACCGAGTTCCTCTTCCTCGGCACCGCGCGGGATCTCGGCGAGGAGGAGCAGTTCGATGTTTACCGCAGCGCCGCCGAGGCCCTCGAGGGACGGCCGCTGACGATCCGCACGATCGACGTCGGAGCGGACAAGTTCGACGGACGGCACGGGAACCAGCGCGAGCCCAACCCCTTCATGGGCGAGCGGGCGATCCGGGTCTCCTTCCGCAAGGAGGAGTTCTTCCGGACCCAGCTCCGCGCCATCATGCGGGCCGCGGCCCACGGCAACGTCCGCATGATGTTCCCGATGATCATGGACCTCGGAGAGCTGAGACGCGCCCGGGCGATCGTCGAGCGCGCGCGGCGCGAGCTCGAGGAGAGCGGCAAGGTCCACGAGCCCGACCTGCCGATCGGCACCATGATCGAGCTGCCCTCGGCGGCGCTCAACGCGGAGCGGATCGCGAAGGAGGCGGACTTCTTCAGCATCGGGACGAACGACCTGACGCAGTACACGCTCGGCGTCGACCGGACGAACCACCGGGTCGCCGACCGCTACGCCACGCACCACCCCTCGGTCCTGCGCCTCATCAAGATGATCGTGGACGCCGGGCGCGCCCGACGTCGCACCGTGAGCATCTGCGGCGAGATCGCGGGTGATCCCGTCTTCACCGCGCTTCTCGTCGGACTGGGCGTCCGCGAGTTCAGCATGGCGCCCTCCTTCATCCCCGAGGTGAAGCGGACGCTGCGCGGCCTCTTCGTGTCGCACTGCGTCCAGATCGCGGAACGCGCGCTCAAGGCGGTGGATGCGGCCGACGTCGAGGGCCTCCTCGCGCTCCGCCGCCGCTGATCTTCCGGGGTAGACTCCCCACGAGCCCCGCGATCACCCGGTTCGCCGCCGGGTGAACATGCAGCCTCCGTCGGCCCGCGCCGATGAGAGCCGCCGCGGGAATCAACCCATCCTCAAGCGCGTCCCTCCCTCCCGACGAAGCGTATGTCGCGCGCCATACGAATTGCGTCGTGGCACATCCCCGGGGCAGGGAGCAGACATGTTCATCAAGGGTAAGAGTGTGGTCGGCCTGGACGTCGGCTCGAACAGCCTGAAGGCGGTCGAGCTGACGAAGGGCGGACACGGCGTCGAGGTCACGGGCTTCGCGCAGATCGACCTTCCGAGCGAGGATCCGGACGCCCGCACCGAGGCGGTGATCCAGCTCATCAAGGAGTGCGGCTTCAAGACGAAGCGGGTCGCGACCGGAGTCTCCGGGCGCGCCGTGACCGTCCGCTATCTGGACATGGTCCGGATGGACGAGGACGAGCTGCGCCACGCCATCCGCTTCGAGGCGGAGAAGTTCGTCCCGACCAGCCTGGACGAGTGCGTGCTCGACTGCCAGGCGCTGGACGCGGCCGGAGACGACGTGAACGGCGAGGTGAAGGTCCTCCTCGTCGCCGTCGAGAAGACCCGCGTGGACGAGCTGATCAAGACGGTCCAGAAGGCCGGCGTGACGCCGGACGTCGTGGACGTCGACGCCTTCGCGCTGACGAACGCCTGGTGCCTGTTCACCGAACAGGGCGGCGGGCTCGTCGAGGGCGAGGGCGGAGCCGTCGCTCTCGTCGACGTCGGCGCCTCCAAGACGACGGTCTCGATCGTGAAGAACGGCGTCTCGGTCTTCACCCGCGAGATCTACCTCGGCGGCAACGACCTCACCGAGGCCGTGGCGCGCGGCATGGCCCTGGACCACGTCCAGGCCGAGACCCTCAAGCGCTGCCCGGGCGAGCAGATCGAACAGGTCAAGGACGCGGTCTTCCCGGTCCTCGACGACATCGGCAACGAGCTCCAGCTCTCCTTCGACTACTTCGAGGGCCAGAACGACGTGACCATCGACCGCATCCTCGTGTGCGGCGGCGGCTCGCGCCTGGTCTTCTTCCAGGAGTCGCTCGAGAAGATCTGCGAGAAGCCGGTCGAGGTCTTCAACCCCTTCGAGTGCATCCCCGTCAGCGCCGACATGGATCACGAAATTCTCGCCCAGGGCGGCCCGCAGATGGCCGTCGCCGTGGGCCTGGCCGCTCGCCTGGGAGCCAACTGACGATGATCACGATCAACCTCTTGCCGTCCGAGTACCGCAAGGCCGAGCGCACGCCGCTCGTCGTCTTCCTGCCGCTCATCGCGGGCCTCGTCTGCGTGCTCTCGGCGGGCGCGGTGGCGGGCTACGTCCGATTCTCCTGGCTCGCGGAGGTCCGCACCGAGCGCGAAGGCCTCGATCAGACCTACAACGAGAAGAAGCCGCGCCTCGCGTACCACGACAACCTCCTCAAGGAGGAGTCGGAGTACCAGAAGCAGGCCGAGACCATCAAGGGCATCGCCTCGTCGCGCATCCTGATGACGAAGCGGCTCGACGAGCTCTGCAACCTCATCGCCGAGGGCGACGCCGGCCAGCACGGCGGCTTCGTCATCTGGCTGAAGGACCTGAACGTGAAGCCGGCGCGCGAGCAGCGCGGTCGCGGCAAGCAGAAGGGTCCCAAGTCGGGCGGCGAGATCTCCTTCAAGGGCTTCGCCCTCGCGGACGAGGCGCCGCTGCAGGAGATGAACAAGTTCCACCAGGCCATCAAGAACAGCGAGATGTTCCGCGACGGCTACATCGGCATGACCGACCCCAAGGGCTCGGTGCAGGTGTTCGGCGACGACCTCACGCCCAGCAAGGGGTGGTCGCTGGAGATGGCGATGCAGCTCAAGGATCCGGCCGAGCGGCTCAAGGAGATCGCCGAGGAGAGGAATCTCCAGGCGAAGCGTGAGGCGAAGATGAAGGGGAACCGTCGCTGATCCGGCGGCGGTGAGGAGGAAGAGTCGTGAAGCTCGTTCTGAATCGAAAGCAGAAGGCCTGGACCATTGCCGGCGTCTCCTTCGCACTCGTGCTCGCCTGCGCGGGCGTCGTGTGGGTCGACCACGGTGAGATCGAGGTCGAACGGAAGAAGATCTCCGACGCGAAGTCGCGGATCCAGAAGGCCGACGCCACGATCTCGAAGCTGAAGAGCGTCGAGGATCGCGTGCTCGTCGAGCGCGTGCGCGTGAAGGAGTACACCAAGATCCTTCCGCTGGAGAAGGACATCAACGAGTTCGTCCGTCGCATCACCGAGTTCGAGGCCACGAGCGGCGTCGAGGTCGAGGTGCTGGACGACAAGTCGGCGCGCGAGCGCGGCAAGACGAAGACCCGCGAGGCCTTCGTGCGCATCATCTACAAGATCGAGCTGCTGGCGAACGCCGCCCAGTTCCTCGAGTTCACCCACCTCTTCGAGAGCTACGACCGCTTCGTCAAGGTCACCGAGCTCGCGATCAAGGGCGGTGATCCGAAGATCGAGAAGGACGGGACCATCTTCCCGGCCCGGCACAAGATCTCGATGGTGCTCGAGACCTACGTCTACACGCCGAGCAACTCGATCAGCCAGCCGGTCGAGATCCTGAACGCGGACCAGCGCATCAGCGCCCTCGCCGAGGAGCTCGCCGACGTCGAGTCTCTGGAGCTGGAGTCCTACGACTTCGCTTCCGCGCCGCGGCGCCGCGATCCCTTCGCGAACCCGCGCCGCTCCCCGGTCGAGAGCGACCAGATCGACGTCGAGTCGCTCGAGAAGCAGCAGGCGCTCATCGCGGAGCTCGAGAAGGAGCTCGGCGAGATCCTGAAGTCGGCGGCGGAGGAGCAGAAGGAGAAGGACGTCGTCCTCCGCTTCGAGCTCGGTCGTCGGATCGACGCCCGCGCGGCCGCCTTCGCGAACCGCCTCCGGGAGCTCGATCCGGAGAAGTCCTTCAGCACCGCCGAGCTCACCCGCAAGTACGAGAACCAGGTCGGCAAGCCCTTCGCGCAGTTCCTGGCCGAGCGGCCCGAGGTCGCCGGGCTCGACGTCCCGCTGAAGGAGCTGGAGAAGCAGCTCGACAAGATGCGCGAGACCTACGGCGAGGGGAACTGGGCGGACACCGTGGCCCTGGGCACGGCGCTCCTGCAGTCCCGGCCCGAGGCGGCGCCGGCCGAGATGGCCTCCCGGTTCCGCGACGTGGAGGAGCTGATGGCCCGGGCCCAGACCCGTCTGGACTTCGCCCGGATCGAGCTCGCCTTCAACGGAATGGTGCTCGCAAAGGACGCTCCGGAAAGGTCCGTGGTGATTATCAACGGTCGGGCCTTCAGTCCCGGGGACCGATTTGACGAAGCCCTTGTTGTCAAGGATGTTCGGCCGACCGAGGTCGCCTTCATCTTCCGGGGCGAGGAACTCCTCCGGCGGATCGACGACTGAGGCCTCCCGAAGATCCCTGATGCGGGGCGTGGGCCCCGGTTCCGGACCCCGAGGGGACCGGGGCCGGGGTCTCGCGTTCCGGAGGGACTGGCATTCACCAGGTCGACGGCCACCGGGGCGGACCCCGGGAGGCGGAGCGGTGTAAGAGGGCGCTCCGTTTCGGGTCGTGATCGGATGCTGGGAGATGGTCGGTCGGCACCCGCCGCCGGTCGGAAGAGGGAACAGGGGGCTCGCGTCCCCGCGCCGAATCCGTCCGGACCGGGCGTCGACGAACGCTGGGGCTCGCCCCGTCGTCGTCGCGAATTCGCAGCGTGACCAGATCTCCGCGCTCGATCCCTTGGGATCATTATCGAGGAGGCTTCGTCATGCTCCGTGGCACTCGCCACTACGGCCGCGCTCTCGTCCTGGGATTCGCGATCACTCTGGTCGCGAACGGCGCGTTCGGGCAGGAACGCCGCGGCGTCCCGCTCAACGCCGGCCGTACGCAACAGGACGTCAACGACACCCGCATCTCGCTCAACGTGAAGGATCACCCCCTGACCGAGGTGGTCGCCTTCATCAAGGAGCGGGCTCGGGTCAACATCATCCTGGCTCCCGACGTCGACACGTCGACTCGGGTTTCCGTCGAGCTCGAGCGCGTTCCCTTCGAGGAGGCCATCCGCCTCGTCGGTGAGAACGCCCAGTGCGTCGTGGTGAAGCGGGCGGACAACCTGTTCGTCTTCGAGCAGCCCGTGCGCATCAGCTGGAAGTTCGAGAGCGCGCCCATCACCTCCGTCATGGAGGCGATCGCCAAGGTCTCCGGGGCCTCGATCGTCGCCTCGAACGAGGTCCAGGGCAACGTCCACCTCACCCTGACCGACGTGCCCTGGCGCGTCGCGCTCGAGACGGCCGCGAAGTCGCTCGGCTACGTCGTGGTCGAGGAGGAGTGGGGCGTGCTGCAGATCGTGCACCCCTCGAAGCTGCGCGAGCAGCTCGAGACGCGCATGTACCAGCTCCGCTATCTGCGTCCCCCGGCCTCCTACCGGCCGAAGATCGACACCGAGTACGCCACGGGCAACCCGGCTCCTCCGAGCTCGAACCCCGAGGACAGCTTCTCGGTGATCCGCGCCCTGCGCAGCGCCCTGAGCGACAACGGCAAGCTCCAGTACATCCAGGAGCACAACGTCGTCGTCGTCAAGGACATCGCGCCGGTGCTCGACGAGGTGGAGCGCCTCATCGGCGAGATCGACCGAGAGCCGGCCCAGGTCTTCGTCGACATCAAGTTCGTCACCACGACCAACTCCGATGCGCTGCGCTACGGCGTCGACATCGGAGAGCAGGGCCTGTCAGCCGGTCTGACCGGTTCCGCCATCGCCTCGCGCCTTCCCTTCTCGATCGGCTCGGACGGCTGGGGCGTGCTCCCCGGCGCCAGCAACGCGCAGGGCGGCAACAACGGCATTCCCGGTCTGAACGACGGCGAGCTCGCCGCCACGACGTCCTTCGGTCGCCTCGACTTCACGCAGATGAGCTTCACCTTGAAGCTCCTCGAGCAGGATGCGCACACCCGCATCGTGCAGGCGCCGAAGCTGATCGCCCTGGACAACCAGGAGGCCACCATCTTCGTCGGCCAGACCGTCCGCTTCGCGCAGACCGAGGCCACCGAGGGCCAGGCCGGCGGCCTGACCTTCACGATCAAGGAAGCGCAGAACTCGCCGGTGCAGACCGGGTTCCAGCTCTACCTCGTGCCGCACGTCATCCCGGGGACGAACAAGGTCATGATGACCGTCATCCCCGAGGCGGAGCAGCTCGTCGGTTCCAGCTCGAATCCGAACGTGCCCCGCGGCTTCGACGAGTTCACCAGCGGCGAGGGTACCCAGAACGAGGTCCGCATCGCGCTGCCGCAGATCGCGAGCAGCACGCTGGTGACCACGATGATGCTCGAGTCGGGCGAGACGGCCGTCATCGGCGGCCTGATCACCGAGTCGGAGACCCAGCGGATCAACAAGATCCCGGTGCTCGGCGACATCCCGATCCTGAACTTCTTCTTCCGCTACGAGGAGACGTCGCGGACCCGGGAGAGCCTCATCATCTTCATCACCCCGCGGATCATCCGCGACTCCGACACCGTCGATCAGCTCCTCCGCGAGGAGGACATGAAGCGCCGTCGGATGATCGAGGACGAGGTCGAGAAGATCTTCGGCGAGTCCGAGCTCACGCCGGCGGCCGCCGACGGCACGAACTGATCGCCCGATCCGAAGATCCCGAGGGGGGCCCGTGACGCCGACCGGCGTCACGGGCCCCCTTCGCATGGCGGCGGGGCAAGGCCTTCCGGGGCGGGGGAGAGGGCCCATTCGGGCCGGCCCGGCGTCCGAGCCGGCCGCCCGCGCCGCCCCGGGGGCCCGGGAACGGGACCCCCGAGCCGGGCCCGGAGGCCGCAACTCGCCTCGGCCGGGAGGCTTGGGTCCGGCCCGACCCGCTTGATTCCCGGGCGGGGTTGCGGCAAAGTCCGGTTGGCCGGATCCCGATGGGGGGTCGCGACCGCGAAACAACCCGCCCGCGGGCGGTCGAGTACAACGACATGAAAGGCGACGCCGAGGCGCGGCGGGGGACCCCCGTGCGCCGCGTCGCGTGAGCGATGGAGCAGAAGATCTTCATCAACGCGCAGGATCCGGAGGAGATCCGGATCGCGCTGACGGAGGGCGGCGTCCTCCAAGAGTTCTACATCGAGCGGGCGGCCAACCAGAGCTACCTCGGCAACATCTACAAGGGCGTGGTCACGAACGTCGAGCCCTCGATCGGGGCCGCCTTCGTGGACTTCGGCGGGGACCGCAACGGCTTCCTCCACGTCTCCGACGTCCTTCCGCTCTACCGCCAGAACAACAACTCGCTCGACGACGAGCCGCTGAACCGGCGGGAGCATCAGAACATCCAGGAGTACCTGGAGAAGGGTCAGGAGGTCCTCGTCCAGATCACCAAGGACGGGATCGGCAAGAAGGGACCCACCCTCACGACCTACCTCTCGATCCCCGGGCGCTACCTCGTCCTCATGCCGAGCCTCACGCGCTCGGGCGTCTCGAAGAAGATCGAGGATCGCGACGAGCGCTCGCGGCTGAAGAAGATCCTCGGCCAGATCGACCCGCCGCCCGGGATGGGCTACATCATCCGCACCGCCGGCGTGGGCACGAACGTCCTCGACATCGTGCGCGACCTCGAGTACCTGTTGAAGCTCTGGAACACGATCGTCAAGCGCGTGCGCTCCGAGCGGGCGCCGGCCTCGATCTACCAGGAGTCGGACGCGGTCATCCGCACCTTCCGCGACACCTTCGGTCCGGAGGTCTCGGAGGTCTGGGTCGACAACGACGGGATCTGCAAGAAGGCGCAGGACTTCGTGCGCGCGGTGATGCCCTCGGCGGTGGAGCGGATCAAGCTCTACGAGGGCAAGCACCCGCTCTTCCACAAGTACCGCCTCGAGGACGAGGTCGAGCGGCTCTTCCACCGCAAGGTGAACCTGAAGAGCGGCGGCTCGATCATCATCGACCAGGCCGAGGCGCTCGTCGCGATCGACGTCAACTCGGGCAAGAACCGCGGCGAGGACGACCTCGAGGAGACGGCCTTCCGCACGAACCTCGAGGCGGGCGAGGAGATCGCCCGTCAGCTCCGCCTGCGCGACCTGGGCGGCGTCATCATCAACGACTTCATCGACATGCAGGACGAGGCGCACAAGCGCGAGGTCGAGCGTTCCTTCAAGCGCGCCTTCGAGCGCGACAAGGTGCGGCTCAAGATCGCGCGCATCTCGCACTTCGGCATGGTCGAGATGACCCGCCAGCGCGTCGGCCAAAGCCTGGTGAAGAACAACGCCATGACCTGTCCGCACTGCCGGGGGAGCGGCCACATCCGCAACGTCGACAGCGTCGGGCTGAAGATCCTCCGCGAGGTGCAGAACATCTTCGCGAACAACAAGGCGCGCCGCGTGGCGATCCGGGCCAACAACCGGGTCGCGGACTTCCTGAAGCGCAACAAGCGCGACCGGATGGACGCGATGCAGAAGCAGTTCAACCGACCGCTGTCGGTCATGGGCGACGCGAGCTTCGGAATCGAGGAGTACGAGCTCCGCCGACTCGACTGATCGGGGAGCGGGGCGGCGCGGCGCGGGGGCGGGAGCCCCGGCGCCGGAGCGGGGCGGCTCCACGGGGAGCCGCAAACCGGTGCGGCGGGCGGCCTTGAATGCGCCCTCGCGCGGGATAACATATCGGGCCTCGGGGAGCGTCGGGTTCGACCGGCCTCCGCGACCGGTGCGGCCGGTCGCGCGGAAAGCCCCGAACCACAGGAGTTTGCGACGATGTACGCGATCGTTCAGGACGGTGGACACCAGTACCGGGTCGAGCCCGGCATGGTCTGCCGCATCCAGCTGAAGGACACGCCGGCCGGCGAGACCTTCACCTTCGACCAGGTCTCCCTCGTGGGAGGGGACGGTGTGAAGATCGGCCAGCCCTTCCTGAGCGGCGCGACCGTGACGGCGACCGTCCTCGGCCTCGCCAAGGGTCCGAAGGTCGTCTCCCGCCAGTTCCGCCGCCGCAAGGACTCGCGGTGCAAGGTGGGGCACCGCCAGCGCTACACCGAACTCCGCATCGATTCGATCAACGCCTGATCCAGGAGGCTCCCGACCATGGCACACAAGAAGGGACAGGGCGCTTCCCGCAACGGTCGCGACAGCAACCCGCAGCACCGAGGCGTCAAGAAGTACGGCGGCGAGTCCGTCCGCGCCGGCAACATCATCATCCGCCAGTGCGGATCGAAGTTCCATCCGGGCTTCAACGTCGGCCTGGGCCGCGACTACACGATCTTCGCGCTCGTCGACGGCACGGTCCGCTTCGACTCGCGGCGGCGCGTGAGCGTCGTCCCGGCCGAGCAGAACTGAGCCTCGAGCTCGGGCGACCCCGAACGCCGCGCGTGCCCCGAGGGGTGCGGGCGGCGTTTCGCATTCCCCGCGGAGAGCAGCGGTGTTCAAGGACTACGCCATCGTCCACGTTCGCGCCGGCAAGGGCGGCAACGGCTGCGTGTCCTTCCGGCGGGAGAAGTACGTCCCGGCCGGCGGTCCCGACGGCGGTGACGGCGGCCACGGCGGCTCGATCTACCTCGTCGCGGATCACCACGAATCGACGTTGCTCTCGCTGGTGCGCAATCCGCACGTCTTCGGCGAGCACGGCGAGCCGGGACGGGGTCGCAACAAGCACGGCCGACGGGGGACCGACGTCGAGGTGAAGGTCCCGGTGGGGACCCTCGTCTACGACCGCGGCACCGACACGCTCCTGCGCGATCTCAAGGAGATCGGCGACCGGGTCTGCGTCGCCCGCGGCGGCACCGGCGGCTACGGGAACGATCACTTCAAGTCTGCGCTCAACCAGACGCCCCGCCAGGCCAACGACGGCACCGAGGGCGAGTCCCGGACCCTGCGCCTCGAGCTCAAGCTCATCGCCGACGTGGGGCTCGTCGGACTGCCGAACGCCGGGAAGTCGACCCTCATCAGCGCGGTCTCGGCCGCGCGCCCGAAGGTGGCCGACTATCCCTTCACGACCCTCGACCCGCACCCCGGCATCGTCGAGGTGGATCCGGACCGCCGCTTCGTGATGATGGACATCCCCGGGCTCATCGAGGGCGCGGCGGAGGGGCAGGGGCTCGGCCACCGATTCCTGAAGCACGTCGAGCGGACCCGCGTCATCGTCCACGTCGTCGACATGGCGCCCATCGACGGCTCCGATCCCGTCGCATCCTTCCGGACCATCGAGTTCGAGCTCGCCCGCTACTCCGAGGCCCTGGCGAAGAAGCCCCGGCGGCTCGTCTTCAGCAAGTCCGACCTCGTCTCCGACCCCGCCGCCCGGGCGCGGGAGCTCTCGGCCGAGATCGGTCTCGAGGGGCGGCCGATCTCGGCCGTCGCCCGGATGGGGACCCGCGAGCTCCTCGAGGACCTCTGGCGCCTCCTCGCCGCGGACTGACGGCCGCGACTTCGATCAAGCCGGCGGGCCCGCGCGGCCGATAGCGGAGGAAAGGTCCGAACTCCGCTCTCCCTCGCGAGGTAGCCCCGTGATCGACTTCGAGAAGATCCTCAAGATGGCCGTCGCCGCCGACGCGTCCGACGTCATCCTCAAGGCGAACAGCCAGCCCGCGATGAAGGTCTCGGGTCGTGTCCTCTTCATCGAGGACGGCATCGTCACGCCGGAGGAGGCCCGGACGATCGCGGAGAAGGTCGCGCCGCCGCACGCGCTCGAGCGCTACGACGAGCGGGGAGAGATCGACCTCGCCTACGCCACCCACGAGGCCGGGCGCTTCCGCGTCAACATCTTCCGCCAGGGCGGCGAGGTCGGCATGGTCCTGCGACAGATCAAGTCGTCCATCCCGGGCTTCAGCGATCTCCACCTGCCCGAGCGCCCCTTCCAGCACTTCAGCAACGTCGACCGCGGCATCATCTTCGTGACCGGCGTGACGGGATCGGGCAAGTCGACCTCGCTCGCCTCGCTCGTGGGCGCGATCAACGCCACGCGGAACAAGCACATCATCACGCTCGAGGATCCGGTCGAGTACTCGTTCTCGGACGACCTCTCGATCATCAACCAGCGCGAGGTGGGCATCGACACCACGACCTTCGCCACCGGCCTGCGCGCCGCGATGCGCGAGGCGCCGGACGTCATCATGGTCGGCGAGATCCGCGACGCGGAGACGATGGAGGCGGCGCTCGCCGCGGCCGAGACCGGACACCTCGTCCTGACGACGCTCCACACCGTCAACGCGATCCAGACGATCGAACGCGTGCACACCTTCTTCCCGCCGCACCAGCACAATCTGGTCCGGCTCCAGCTCGCCCAGGTCCTCCAGGGCGTCGCCTCGCAGCGTCTCATCCCGAACCTGAAGACCTCGGGCATGGTCCCGGCGGTCGAGATCCTGATGTCGACGCCGCGCGTGAAGGAGCTCATCCACGAGGGCAAGACGCTCGAGCTCGAGCGGGCCCTGGTCGAGGGCAACGACTACTACGGCACCCAGACCTTCAACATGAGCCTGCTGAACCTCTACAACCAGGGGCTCATCTCGCTCGAGGACGCGCTGGCCGCCTCCGACAACCCCGACGACCTCAAGCTCTCGATGCGCGGCATCGAGACCGGAATGTCGGGAAGCCGGCTCTCCAGCCGCTGATCGGCGTTCGCCGGTACTCCGGGGGGGCGTCGCCGCCCGGAGGGGCGGGGGACCGGAATCCGGGGCGGAGGACGGGAAGACGGCCCCCCCGGGGATCGTCCAAGGGCCGTGACGGGACGCGCTTGCGGCCCGTCACGGGGTCATTTTCCCGGCCGGAGTCGGGGCCCGGCTTTGCGGACGGGGCGCCATCGGTACAATGCGCGAGTCCGAACCCGCGGGGCCGTCCGGTCTTGCGGTCACGAGGACGCGCGCGGGGGCCGGGCGGCCCGGGAAGACCGAGCGAGGGAGTCAGCCGATGAAGATCACGACGCAACGAACCCTGCTGTGGATGGGCAACTTCGCCCTCGCCGCCGGCCTGATCGGGCTCGTGGTCGCCTTCGACAAGACGGCGAGTCGGGACGCCAACACGACGCGCTCCCGCCAGACCCTCTCGAACCTGAAGACCGAACTCCGCGGCATCCGCGAGGAGGGGAACACCACCGGCGAGAGCGAGACGCCCGGCAGCGAGCTGTCGCGGCCGAGCACGAAGGGCTTCTCCTACGCGGGCTACGTGGCGCCGCCGCCGCCGCCCCCGCCGCCGCCGCCGCCGCCGCCGCCGGGCGTGCACCCGCCGAAGATTGGCGACCTCATCGAGATCAGCTTCCTCATCGCGCCGAGCCGGCCGGTCGAGGGCGCGGACTTCGTCGACGACTTCGGCAAGGCCGTCCTCAAGCTGACGAAGCTGTCGGGGGCCACGAACACCTTCACCTACGCCGAGGGCGACACGATCGGCATCGGTGAGCGCGAGGACCGACCGGACGCCGAGAAGACCTTCCAGGACTTCCAGGGCGCGACGATCGTCCGCATCGAACCCGACCGTCTCGTCGTGCGCTGGAACCGCGGCAACGAGAACGAACGCGAGCAGACCGCCGAGATGGTGTCGCGCGCCGTCGCCGGGATCGGTCCCGAGGGGCAGCTCGTCTTCGGCGACGCCCCCAAGGGCGGCGCGACGGGCGGAACGCCCAAGCCCGGCGCCTCCGCGGGCGGGAAGCTCTTCACCGTCCAGGATCGCGGCGTGCGCACCGAGGCCGAGCTGACCTCCGAGGGCTGGCAGCAACTCACCGAGAACGGCGAGGCGCTCCTCGACGGCGTCTCCTTCGAGAGCGCGAAGGACCTCAACGGCCGCGAGGCGTTGAAGGTGAAGTCGCTCCCGTCGGGCCTGCGGGAGTACGGGCTGGAGGAGGGCGACGTCATCGTCCGCATCGACGCGCAGTACGTGACCTCCAAGGAGAGCATCTCGCGCTACGTGAAGAGCACCTACCAGAACAAGAACTCGTACAACGTCCAGGTGCTCCGCGACGGACGCATCCGCATCCTCCGCGTGAACGTGCCTCGCGACGTCAAGAAGTTGCCGAGCCGCGCGCGGAACGCCGGCGACGCCACGCGCAATCGTCTGAATGGCGGACGCCGCTGAGGATCCGAGGTCTTCCGGCCGACGTCGGGTCCTCGGGATCGACGTCGGCAACTCGCGCGTGAAGATCCACGAGCTCCCCGCCGGTCCCGCGGCGGGTGAGCCTCGTCTCCTCGATCACCCCCCCCTCGTCAGCTCGCTCGACGACCCCGATCGGCTCCTCGACCTCGGTCTGGCGGCCGGGCCGGCGTTGCGCCTCCACCTCGTCTGCGT
This sequence comes from Planctomycetota bacterium, assembly GCA_041402125.1. Classification (GTDB taxonomy): domain Bacteria; phylum Planctomycetota; family DRQF01; genus JAWKSY01. The sequence goes on along the minus strand of JAWKSY010000023.1, from coordinate 9,477 downwards.
CCGCCCGGACCTCGGCGCGGGCCTCGCGCGCGCGGCCCGCGCCCGCGGTCTCGAGGTCCGGAACTGGACGGCGGCGGAGCTGCCGATGGAGCACCCCTACGCCGATGCCTCGCGACTCGGTCCCGACCGCCTGCTGGCGGCCTGGACCGCGCGCGGTTCGGTCGGCGCGCCCTGCATCGTGCTCGACGCCGGCACGGCGCTCACGGTCGACGTGGTCGACGCCGAGGGTCGCTTCGCCGGCGGGGCGATCGCGCCCGGACTCGCGCTGGCGTCGCGCGCTCCGCGGCGGGGCGATGCTCGAGGAAGCTCGCCCCGACTTCCCGCTGCGTTATCCCGGACGCGACACCGCGGGCGCCCTCGCCGCGGGGGCGCTCGCCGCGGTGATCGGCGCCGCCCGTCAGCTCGTGGACGAGGCGCGGCGCGCGCTCGGCGCGGCCGGCGCGAGCGCCCCCCTCGTCGCGACGGGGGGCGACGCCGCCGCGATCCTCGAGGCGGCGGGGGAGACGCTCGGTCCGCGGCGACACGACCCTCGACTGCTGGAGCGGGGTCTCGCGCGACTCGAGGCGGGCGCGTGACGGCCGGAGGCCGCGTCCGGCGGCTCGGCGCGCGCGGCCCGGCCGCGATCCAGATCCTGCGCCTCGAGGGCGAGGCCGTCCGCTCCTTCCTCGAGCGTCACTTCCGCGCCCGCGGCACGGGACGCGGCGCCGTCCGTTTCGGAGACCTGGTCGCCGACGGCGAGCGGATCGACGAGGTGCTCCTGCGCATCGAGAGCGAGGAGGCGGTCGAGATCCACCACCACGGCGGCGCGGCGGTCTCCGCGCGGATCCGGGCGATCTGCGAGACGGCGGGGCTCCCGGAGGACTCCGCCGAAGGGTGGGATCCCGCGCTCTTCCCGGACGCCAGGACGGACGCCGTCCAGCGCGAGGCGCTCGCCGGCCTCTCCGCCGCCTGGGCGGAGGAGGCGGCGCTCTTCTTCCTCGCCGCGTCCGAGGGCGCGCTCCGGCTGGAGCTCGAGGCCTTGATCGCGCTCCTGCGCGAGGCCGAGCATCGCAACGTCGGCGCCGAGTCGCGCCTCGCCACCGTCCTCGGTCGGAGCGCCTTCGGCCTCGCGATGTCCTCTCCGCCGCGCGTCGTCCTCGCCGGGTCGGTGAACGCGGGCAAGAGCACGCTCTTCAACGCGATCTGCGGCCGCGAGCGCGTCATCGCCGACGCGGCGCCCGGGACGACGCGGGATGCGGTCGAGGCCCGGGTCGTGCTGGCCGGGTACCCCTTCCGTCTCGTCGACACCGCCGGCGTGCGCGAGGCGCGCGATCCGGTGGAGCGCCTCGGCGTCGCCCGAGCGCTTCGCGAGCGCGCTTCCGCCGATCTCGTGCTCGAGGTCGGTCGGGCGGACGAGGCGGTCCGGCGAGGGGAGATCCCGACGGAGCCCGCGGCCGGAGGCGGGCGGATCCCGGTCCTGACCCACGTCGACCTGCTCTCGGAGGACGAGCGGGTCCGACTCGCCGAGCTCGCGCCCGCGGCGGTGGCCGTCTCCGGGCGGACGGGGAGGATCGAGGCGCTCGCGGCGCGGCTGGTCTATCACTCGGCCTTCCGCGGCCCGGCCGTCCGCGGCTGGGCGATTCCCTTCACCGAGCGCCAGGTCCGCGAGATCGAGCGCGCGGCCTCGCTCATGCCCTCGGATCCGCGCGAAGCGTCCCGGGTCCTGGAGATGATCGTCACCGGCGCTATCCTTCCCGGCTGAACCGCCCGCGGCGCGGGGTGCGCGGGCGGGGCGCCAGGGAGCCCACCGTGACCAAGCGCGACTTCATCTCGATCCGCGACTTCTCGAACGAGGAGATGATCGGGCTCTTTGCGGTGGCGGACCGCATGCAGCGCCTCCTGCGCTCGAGCCACGGTCTCCTGGCCGGCCACATCATGGGCTCGCTCTTCCTGGAGCCCAGCACGCGAACGCGGCTCAGCTTCGAGTCCGCGATGAACCGGCTCGGCGGCCGCGTCATCACGCTCGCGGACGCGGGCGCGTCGTCCTTCTCGAAGGGCGAGACCCTCGCCGACAGCGTGCAGATGGTGGGGTCCTACACCGACGTCATCGTGCTGCGCCATCCGCGCGCGGGCGCCGCCCGTCTCGCGGCGAAGATCGCGCCGGTGCCGGTGATCAACGCCGGCGACGGAGGGCACGAGCATCCGACCCAGACGCTCTGCGACCTCTACGCGCTGCGCCGCGTGAAGGGGAAGCTCGACGGGCTGAAGGTCGTGCTCTACGGCGATCTCAAGTACGGCCGCACGACCCACTCGCTCGCGCTCGCGCTCGTCGGCTTCGGTTCCGACGTCCTCTGCATCTCGGAGACCGGGCTCGATCTTCCCGACTACGTGCGGCAGGACTGTCGCGAGAACGGCGACGTCGAGGATCACGAGGTCGCGATCTGCGGCATGGAGCGCCTCTTCGGCGAGGCGCGTCGCGGCATCCTCTTCACCCGGGATCCCGCGGCCTGGGGGCTCGAGGACGACGCGCTGGATCTCGCCGGTCGCGAACTCGATGCGATCTACGTGACCCGGCTGCAGCGCGAACGACTGGCTCCCGACGAGCGCGACCGCACCCGCGGACTCCCGAGCGTCGACACGGCCTTCCTCGCCGAGCGTCCCTTCGAGAACGCGGTCGTCCTCCATCCGCTGCCCCGGCTCGACGAGATCCACCCCGACGTCGACCGCGATCCGCGGGGGCTCTACTTCCGCCAGGCCGCGTGGGGGGTCCCGATCCGGATGGCGCTGCTCTCCTACCTGCTCGGAACGGAGCTCGTGGAGGCGGGCGATTCGCCGGCGCGACCGGTCCGACCGCTGGCGAGCGACGAGCGCTGCACGAACGCCAACTGCATCGTCAACGACCCCCAGGCGGCGGTCGAGGGAGAGGCCCGGACCGCCCGGGAAGGCGGAGATCGTTGCGCGTTCTGCGACGCGCCCCTGGCGCGATCCTGAAGCGGGGGCCGTTCGAAAATGCACGGACCCGACCGTCCGTCGGCACGCGCCGTCGCCCGTCCGCTGTAAGGTCCTGTCTCGGCGCGGCTTGCGGCGGCCAACTTCCGGAGCCGGATTGGCACGGCCTTCGCTCCAAGCAGGGCGGTGCGAGTTCGAAGCGGGTCCGGCCGGGCCGGAAAGCCCGTCGCGACGCTCGGATACGGGGATCCTTTCGCCCCGAGGGGCCGGTCGCTAAGATGCGCGCCGACGGTCGGTAAGGATCGGACGAGGGGTCGGGCGGAGACGCCGCCGACCGCGCCGGAGAATCACCCAGAACGGGTTTGAAGCGGAGGATTGGTTTTCATGCTCACGACTCGCAAGCGAGCCAGGAGCCTCGCGGTGCTCGCCGGCCTCTCGGTCGCGCTGGTGCTGACGGCCTGTGGTGGTGGTGGCGGCGGCGGTGGAGGCGGCGGCGGTTCGCTGTCGAACTTCGTCCTCGGCACCTCCTTCGTCGGCTTCCCGGGCGTCGACCCGGCGAACTGCACCGCCCCCGGCGGCTGCGCCCAGCCGTATCCGCGCAACGCGGTGCTGGTGATGAAGTTCGCGGGCGCGGTCAGCGCCGCGCCCTTCGGCGGCTTCCAGCTCAACGGAGTCAACCCGAAGACCTTCCTCGGACTCGTCGGCCCCTTCCCGTTCTCGCAGGATCAGGGGATCCTCGCCTCGAACGGCAGCCGCATCGAGTACTACGCGTTCAAGAACCAGACCCTCGCGGCCCAGGCCTTCGGCGTCTTCGAGGAGAACGGCGGCGCCATCAGCGCCACGCCCTTCCCGGGCATCCTCGGCGTCGCGAAGAACGACCCTCGCTTCCTGGTCTTCGACCCGGTCGTGCCGACGGTCAACGACTTCGGCCTTCCCTTCAGCGACGGCTTCCTGCCCGGTCCGCCGGACAACCCGATCCGCTACGACATCTTCGCGCCCGGCGGCCTGATCGTCGGCGGCGCGCCCCTGCCGTCCTTCGGTTCGCTGCCGCCGACCGTTCCGGTGGGTCTCGTCGGCTCGCCGACGGAGTCGACCTTCTTCGTCCCGAGCCCGGGCTTCATCGAGTCGAACGTGCCGCCGCAGGTTCTCGACGTCACCACGGTGGCGGTCCAGAACGGCCTCGCGACGCCGACGACGATCCCCTTCGACGACACGATCATCGTGACCTTCGATCCGGGCATCGACCCGGGCACGATCGACGCGCAGACGAACCTCATCGTCCGCAACGTCTCGGTCATCACGACGACGTCGCCGCTGGGCGTCATCGTTCCGGTCGTCGTCACCGCCGATCCGACGAACTCGACCTTCATGCTCACGCCGGCGGGTGATGGCGGATTCGGCGCCGGTCCCTACAACATCCAGGTCTCGGTGGGAACGAACCAGTTCGACAGCGAGGACATCCTCGGCCTGCCGAGCGGCGTCTCGGGCAACCAGCTCCCGCTGTCGAACCAGATGGTCACGACCTTCACCACCGTCAACCAGCCCGGCGTCCCGACGCCGGCGACGATCGGTGAGACCTTTCAGGACAACAGCCAGGAAGAGACGTCGACCGCCCAGTTCACCCCGCGCTACAACGCCGCGATCTGGAACGGGAACAACAACGCCATGCTGATGGGCCTCCCGATCAGCGGCAGCGCGCTCCCGAACGTTCCCGGCGGTCTCGGCAACGCGGCCATCGGCGCGCCCCGGACCCAGTTCCCGATGCAGCCGCAGGGCGTGGCCTCGGGCGTGAGCCCGAACATGGTCATTCCGTTCTCGGCGCCCTTCGACGACGACCAGACGAACGGCTGCGCGAACAACCTGATCTCGGGCACCGTCGCCAACTGCGGCACGATCGCGAACCCGTCCGGCGGCAACCATCTCCAGATGCTGTACGCCACCAGCCAGACCGGTCAGACCACCAGCGCGAACCTGCCCGCCGACCTGCGGGATACGATCGAGCTCTACGAGTGGGGCGCGGTCAGCGGCGTCGCCTTCGGCACGCACATCTTCCAGAACTTCGAGATGAAGGTGGGCCACACGGTCTGCGACGCGCCGAACCTCGGCACGGGCGCGGCCCAGGGGCTGACGAACGCCTACAACGAGAACTTCAACTTCAACAACCCGCAGAACGACTGGATCAATCCGACCTCGCACCCCTTCCCGGGTCTGAACATGCCCTCCTTCTACAAGGAGTCGCCGATCCAGGTCATCCCGCCGCAGCCCTACGACGTCGGTTTCGCGACGCTCGCCGCGACGTTCATCCCGTATCCGCTCTTCACGCTGCCCTTCGACTTCCTCGGCAACCGGACCGAGACGAACTCGATCGGCACCTCGCGGAAGCCGAACGTCCTGATCGACATCAACATCCCGGCCTCGGCGGCGGCGCCGATCCCGCCGACCTCGAACATCGTGCTGGGGACGAACGTCAACTCGCCGGTCCCGCCGCGTCGCCTCGCCGGCGCGCCGGACGCGGTGAACTCGTTCTTCCTCGACTCCGTCGTCTACCACGGCCGCCTCACCTTCATGAAGCGCGTGTCCGAGGCCCAGACGAAGTGGTACGACCTCGGTGCGGGCGTCGGTTCGGCGGACTTCATCTCGCTGGATCTGATCCCGTCGATCGCGTCGCGTCCGGCCAACACCTTCATCACGGTGGAGATCCAGGCCGCCTCGGCCGGCACGGGCAACCAGCCCGGCGCGCCGATGACGACCTTCCGGACCTACGTCTCGCGGAACGGCACCCTCAACCCCGATCAGCTCGTGCTGCTGACCGCGGGTCCGGGTTCCGCCCCGAACCCCGCTTCTTCCGGGTGAAGTTCACGTTCGAGTCGAACAACCTCACCAACGTGGTCCCGTCGCTGAACGGCTTCCTCCTCGGATACGCCTTCACGCCTTGACCCCGCGAAGCGGCGCGCCCCGACTCCGTCGGGGACGCGACGAGAGGGGCCCGGTCGCCGCGCGGCGACCGGGCCCCTTCTCGTGAGACGCGGCGACTTTCGGGAGCCTCGTCGATCCGGCGTTTACAGGCCGCGGGCGGGGCGCTATCATCTTGCGCGGTCGGGAACCGGATCGACGTGGCGGCGTCGCTCCGAATCGCCAACAACGCGGACGGAGGCGAGGATGGGAGCCCTCGAGGTCTCGATCCTGTGCTTCGTGGGGCTCATCGGGCTCTTCGTCGGCAGCTTCCTCAACGTCGTGATCTTCCGGACGCCGCGGGTGTGCCTGTCGGTGTGGAAGCACACGCGCTCGCGGTGTCCCCGATGCGGGGTACAACTCCGCTGGCATGACAACATTCCGGTCCTGAGCTGGGTCCGCCTGGCCGGGCGTTGCTTCAACTGTCGCACGCGGATCTCGATGCGGTATCCGCTCATCGAGCTCACCACCGCGGCCCTCTTCCTGGCCCTGTTCCGGCTGGACGTCGGAGGGACCGAGGCGTGGGGCACGACGCCGGGATGGAGCGAGCCCTGGCGGACCTTCGGGGTCCACGCGATCGTCGCCTCGACGCTCCTGGCGCTGGCGGTGATCGACTACGACTACCGGATCCTGCCGGACGCGATCACGATTCCGGGAATCGCGATCGCCCCGCTCCTCGCCTTCGCGGCGCCGGGAGTGATGCCCGAGCCCGTCTGGACGCCCTTCGAGGGGGCGGACTGGAACGCGCTCGCGAATGGAATCGCCGGGGCCGCGGCCGCCGGTGGAACGCTTTTCGCGCTCGGATGGGGGGCCACGAAGGTCTTCCGGAAGGACGCGATGGGACTGGGGGACGTGAAGCTCTTTGCCGGGATGGGCGGTCTTCTCGGCATATGGGCCCTCTTCGCGCTCCTGGTGGCCTGCTTCCTGGGCTCCGTGGTGGGAATCGCGGTGCTCCTCGTGAAGCGGGATCGCTACGTCCCCTTCGGCCCCTTCCTCGCGGCGGGGACGATGGTGACGAGTCTCTGGGGCCCGGCACTGCTGGACGAGATCGCGCGGCTCGCGGCTCGTTGACGACGGCTCCTCGTTCCCGGTGCGGTTGCCGGAGGGGAGCGAGTCTGGGGAGGGACCTCGCCGGAGGGAGGTAGACCATGATCATGAAGCAGGGAATCCGTATTCGCCATTTCGCACTCCTCGCCGCGGCCGCGCTCATCGCGCTGCCGAGCTGCGCCTCGACCAATCAGGACGAGGGCGAGCTCGATCGCGAGGTGTCGGTCCTCCGCGAGGAGAACCAGAACCTCCGCCGCCGGATCGACGACGTCGGATCGGTCGAGGGAGCCTACGAGAAGGAGCTGAAGGCCAAGAGCGACGACCTCATGCGGGCACGTTCCGAGGCGGACCGGCTCCGCGGGGAGAACACGCAGCTCCGCGGCGAGCTCGCCGAGGCGCGCAAGCGTCCCGCCGCTCCGGCCGAGCCCAAGGTCCAGCCGGCCGTTCACACCGAGCCGAAGCGCGCCCCGCGCGTCGACGTCTCCGGCCTCGCCGGTCCCGACGTCGACGTGGTCGACCTCGGCGACGGCAAGCTGCGCCTCCGTCTCGGGTCCTCCGCGATGTTCGCGCTCGCCTCGTCCGAGCTCACGGCCGAGGGCAAGAAGGTCCTCGATCGCGTCGGCGACGTCCTGCGTCGCGAGCGCGGTCTCTACGTGAGTGTCGAGGGCCACACCGACGCGACGCCGCTCGGCAAGAGCAAGGCGAAGTGGGGGACCAACATGGCCCTCTCGATGGCGCGGGCGCTCGTCGTGCAGGACTACCTGAAGGCCAACAAGGGGATCGCCGAGAACCGGATGCGCGTCGTCGGCTACGGCGAGCACCGACCGGTCGTTTCCGGCGGCTCGAAGGAGGCGCTGGCGCGCAACCGTCGGGTCGAGCTCGTGCTCTCCTCCGACTCGCTGTGAGCTGAGTCCGGGCGGCCGCGGGTCGCTCGCGAGGACGAAACCGTCCCCTCGAAGGGGCCGCCTTCTCCGGACCGGAGGGGGCGGCCCCTTTTCGCTTTACAGGAATCCTGGCGCCTCCTAACCTCAGCTTCCGCAGTTTCCGCATCCTCCTTCGCTTCAGGAGTCCGTCCAGATGAAAGAGCACGATCCCAGCGAGATCCGGAACGTGTGCATCGTCGGCCACAGCGATTCCGGAAAGACCTCGATCGCCGACGGACTGCTCTTCAAGGCCGGCGCGGTCAAGCGCCTCGGCAGCGTCAAGGACGGCACCTCGGTCTTCGACTTCGACGACCAGGAGAAGGCCAAGAAGCACACCATCGAGCTCTCCCAGGCCCACCTCGAGTGGAAGGGCGTGCGCGTCAACCTGCTGGACACGCCGGGCTACCCCGACTTCCTCGGCGACGCGGTGGCGGCCATCGCCGCCAGTGACGGCGTCGTCATCTGCGTCAACGCCACGCAGGGCGTGAAGGTCAACACGCGCCGGGTCTTCGAGGTCGCCGAGAGCCTCGGCAAGGCCCGCATCATCGCGCTGACGAAGTGCGACCAGCCGGACCTCGACTTCGAGCGCTGCGTCCAGGAGATCCAGTCCTGGTTCGGGGAGAAGTGCATCCCCGTCGCGATCCCGCAGGGATTCGGCCCCGACTTCACCGCCACCGAGAAGCTGCTTCGCGAGAAGGGCGGCGCGACCGAGCAGGGTCAGGCCTACTACAAGGCCTTCGTCGAGAATGCGGTCCTCGTCGACGACGAGGTCACGATGCGCTACCTCGACGGCGAGGAGACCGAGGGCGAGGAGCTGCGCCGCTGCTTCATGCGGGCGGCGAGTGAGGGACTCCTGTCTCCGATCATCTCGACGAGCGCCGAGAAGGACATCGGGCTCCGCGACCTGCTGGACTGCTTCCCCGTCTTCGTCCGCTCGCCGGACCGCGCCGCCCTGCGTCGCCGACTCTTCGCCGACGGCGACGACGAGGGGGCTCCGATCGAGGACCCGATCAACGGTCCCTTCTACGGCCAGGTCTTCAAGGCGCACATCGACAAGCACGTCGGCAAGATCGTCTACGTGAAGGTGCTCTCGGGATCGATCCAGAGCGGCCAGATCATCCACAACTCGAGCGGGGCGAAGAAGGAGAAGGTCGGGCACATGGCCGAGCCCTTCGGCAAGGACCTCGAGCCCGTCGAGAGCGCCCGCGTCGGCGACACGATCGCCCTCACGAAGATGGAGTCGATCCACCTCGGCGACACCATCACCACCGAGGATCCCCCGCGACATCTCGCGACGATTCCCTTCCCCCGACCGATGGCCCACGTCGCCGTCCGTCCCGCGAACCGGGGCGAGGAGCAGAAGATCGCGGAAGCGCTCACGAAGCTGTCGGACGAGATCTCGACCTTCCACGTCGAACGCGATCCGATCACGCACGAGGCGATCGCGAGCGGCATCTCCGTCATGCAGCTCGACCTGGTCTTCCAGCGCCTGAAGGAACGCTACGGCATCGAGGTCGAGACCTCGCCGGCGCGGATTCCCTACCGGGAGACCGCGACGACGCCGGCCGAGGGTCACTACCGTCACAAGAAGCAGTCGGGCGGACGCGGGCAGTTCGGCGAGGTCTTC
>JAWKSY010000022.1:0-72121 GCA_041402125.1 Planctomycetota bacterium | reverse complement strand
GAACGGAAATGCACATCCGGTGACTGGCACCGTACGTGCATCTTCCGCGGCGCGCTGTTCCCGGATGAAACGACGCGGAGAGAATCGGCGGGCGGATCAGGCCCGATCGAAGGCGATGACGCAGGCGCCGCCCGCGAGCTCGTGCTCGGCCCGGTGGGCGCCCGCGGCGGCGGGGACGAGCTCGAAGGAGCCGGCGAGGACCTGCTCGGAGACGAAGCCCGCGAAGGTCTCGAGGGCCGTCCGGGCGGACTCCGGCGGGGTCACCCGCAGGGCGATCCGGTCCGAGACCGCGAGGCCGGCGTCGCGGCGCATCGTCTGGATCAGGCGCACGAGATCGCGAGCCACGCCCTCCGCCTCGAGTTCGGGGCTGATCTCGAGGGAGAGCGCCACGACGACGTCGTTCGAGGGCAGCGCCTCGATGCCGACCGCGCCGAGATCCTCGAGGGGCTTCAGGCGGAGCGTGTACTCCCCCTCCAGCAGCTCGTGGCCCTCGACGACGATCGCCCCGGCTTCGTTCCGGCTCCAGCGGCCCTGCTTCGAGGCGCCGAGCACCGTCTTCATCTCGCCGCCGAGGCGCGGACCGAGGACGCGGGCGTTCACCGCGAGCTCGAAGCGCGCGAGCGACTCGAGGTCCTTCGCGACGCGGACCTCCTTGACGTTGACCTCTTCCCGGATGAGTTCGAGGTCGTCCCCGAGACGATCGGTCCCCGCGCCGGCCACCGTCAGCGTGGCGAGCGGCTGCCGCACGCGGATGTTCGTCTCGCTCCGCACCGCGAGGCCGGCCGAGCAGATCTCGCGCACGCGGTCCATGTCGGCGACCAGCGCGGGGTCCTCGGGGAAGTCGCCGATCTCGGGCCAGTCCGCGAGGTGCACGCTGCGCCCGCCGGTGAGTCCGCGCCAGATCTCCTCGGTGACGAGCGGGAGGAGCGGCGCGGCCGCGCGACAGAGGGTCTCGAGCACGGTGTAGAGCGTGTCGTAGGCGTCCTGCTTGTCCTGGTCCTTCTCCGGGCGCCAGAACCGCTCGCGGCTGCGTCGGATCCACCAGTTGTTCGTCGCGTCGAGGTAGCGGCGCAGGATCTGGCAGGCCTCGGGCAGATCGTTGCCGTCCATCGCCGCGGTGAGGGCCGTCAGCATCTCCCGCGTCTTGGCGAGGATGTAGCGGTCGAGGCGCCCCGTCTGGTCGGTGCGGCGGCGCGCCACCGCTCCGTCCGCGTTCGCGTAGAGGGCGAAGAAGTACCAGGCGTTCCAGATGGGGTTGATGACGAGACGGACGATCTCCCCGATCGCCTTGCCCTCGCGGTCGATCTGCAGGTCGGCGCCGCGGAGGATCGGCGAGGAGACGAGGAACCAGCGGAGCGCGTCGGCCCCGTAGCTCGAGAAGACCTCCTCCGGGCTGGGGTAGTTCCGCAGCCGCTTCGAGAGCTTCTTGCCGTCCTCGTCGAGGACGACGCCGTGGCAGATGCAGGTCTTGAAGGGCGGCCGGTCGAAGAGCGCCGTTCCGAGCACCATCATCGTGTAGAACCAGCCGCGCGTCTGCGCGATGTACTCGACGATGAAGTCGGCCGGGAAGTGGCTCTCGAACCACTCCTTGTTCTCGAAGGGATAGTGCACCTGCGCGAAGGGCATCGAGCCCGATTCGAACCAGCAATCGAGGACGTCGGGCACGCGCCGCATCGTGCTCTTCCCCGTCGGATCGTCGGGGTTCGGGCGCGTGAGCTCGTCGATCATCGGCCGGTGGAGATCGGTCGGGCGTACGCCGAAGTCGCGCTCGAGCTCGTCCAGGCTGCCGTAGACGTCCATGCGCGGGTAGTTCGGGTCGTCGCTCTTCCAGACCGGGATCGGAGCGCCCCAGAAGCGGTTGCGACTGATGGACCAGTCGCGCGCGCCCTCGAGCCACTTCCCGAACTGACCGTCGCGGATGTGCTCGGGGATCCAGGAGATCTCCTGATTGAGCTCGACCATGCGGTCGCGGATGTCGGTGACCTTCACGTACCAGGACGAGAGCGCGCGGTAGATCAGCGGCTCGTCCGTGCGCCAGCAGTGCGGGTAGTTGTGGTCGTAGGTCTCCTGGCGGAAGACCCGTCCCTCGTCCTTCAGCCGGCGGATGATCGGCTTGTTCGCGTCGAAGACGAGCTCGCCGACCCAGTCGGTGATCTCCGCCGTGTAGCGCCCCCGGTCGTCGACCGGGCAGACCATCCCGATGCCCTCGGCCTGGCAGGCGATCTGGTCGTCCTCGCCGAAGCCCGGAGCGAGGTGGACGACGCCGGTCCCCTCCTCGGTGTCGACGAAGTCCGCCGCGATCACCCGGAAGGCGTTCGCCGCCACCTCGTGGTCGACGAAGTAGGGGAAGAGCGGCGCGTAGGTCCGCCCCACCAGGTCCGCCCCGCGGACCTCGCCGACCTCGACGAAACCCTCGAGTTCCTTGGCGTACTTCTCCCGGGCGGGGCCGGCGAGCGCGATGCGGCGCCCCTCCTTCTCCATCACCCGGTAGACGATGTCCGCTCCCACCGCGAGGGCGAGGTTGCTGGGCAGCGTCCAGGGGGTCGTCGTCCAGACCAGGAGGTCCAGGGCCGCGTCGCCGCCCCGCGGGGCGAGCGTGAAGGCGACGGTGATCGCCGGGTCCTGGCGCATCCGGTAGGAGTTGTCCATCCGGGTCTCGAAGTTCGAGACCGGGGACTCCGCCGCCCAGGAGTAGGGCATGACGCGGTGCCCCTCGTAGAGGAGCCCCTTCTCGTGGAGCCGCTTGAAGGCCCACATGACGCTCTCCATGTAGGAGAGGTCCATCGTCTTGTAGTCGTTCGTGAAGTCGACCCAGCGGGCCTGGCGGGTGACGTAGCTCTCCCACTCCTGCGTGTACTTCAGGACGGAGGCCCGGCAGCGGTCGTTGAAGCGGTCGATCCCGAACTCCTGGATCTTCTGCCGCCCGGAGATCCCCAGCTCCTTCTCGGTCTCCATCTCGGCCGGAAGGCCGTGGCAGTCCCAGCCGAAGCGGCGCTCGACCCGCTTGCCCCGCATGGTCTGGTAGCGGGGCATGACGTCCTTGACGTAGCCGGTCAGGAGGTGCCCGTAGTGCGGCAGGCCGTTGGCGAAGGGGGGGCCGTCATAGAAGACGTACTCCCGCTCGGAGGACCGCGACGACACCGACTCCGCGAAGATCCCCTCCGCCTTCCAGAAGGCCAGGACGGACTCCTCGATCGCCGGGAAGCTCGGCTTCGGGTCGACGTCGGGGTAGGCGCGCTGAGGGGCGGGTTCCGCGGACATCGGCGGGCTCCTTCCTGCGGGTTCTTCGTTCGATCGGGGGCGACGGCCGCGGGCTGAGGATAGCCAGGGGGAGCCGGTCGGGAAAGCCGCGCCGCGGGCCCGGAAGCGCCCCCCCGCCCCGCCCGCGAAAAGCGCTCCGGTTCCCGCTTCGCGTTCGGCCCTCCGGCGGCGACAATGGCGCCCGGCGCTCCTCCTCCCTCTGCGCGCGAAGCGGTCGGCGCGGGGCCGGGAACGCCTCCCGCGACGGCGCACTCGCGCGCGCCGCGGGCGAGACGGAATCGTCTCGCGAAACGTCTCCTTCTCACGTTATCTTTCGCGCCGCTCCACGAGACTCGCGGAGCGTCCCCGGGAGGATCGCGCGTGACGCGCGTGAAACGTCGCATCGGCAAGTATCGGCTCGGAAAGCGGCTCGGACGCGGCGGCTTCGCGTCCGTCTATGCCGCCCGTGACCTCGTCGAGGATCGCCCGGTCGCGCTGAAGATCCCCGACATCCCGGGCGACGAGCGTCAGGTGATGAACGCGCTCCGTCGCGAGCTCCGCGTCGTCCAGCGCCTGGACCACCCGAACGTCCTCCTGCCCCGGAACGCCGAGATCCTCGAGGGCAAGCTGGTGATCGCCTTCCCGCTGGGGAAGGAGAGCCTCGCCCACCGGCTGAGCCGGCGCCTCGCCACCGACAAGGCGCTGGCCTTCGCGCACCAGCTCCTCGACGCGCTGGCCCACGCCCACGAGGAGGGCGTGCTCCACTGCGACGTGAAGCCGGAGAACGTCATCCTCTTCCCCGACGACGTCGTCCGCCTCGCCGACTTCGGCATCGCCCGTTTCGCCAAGGGGACGGTGAAGGGCTCGGGGGCGGGGACGCTGGGTTACCTCGCGCCCGAGCAGGCCATGGGGCGTCCCTCCTTCCGGTCGGACGTCTTCTCCCTCGCCCTCGTGGTGTGGCGGATGCTCTCGGGAACGCTTCCGTCCTGGCCCTACGCGTCTCCCCTGCCCGGCCGCGAGAAGGTCCGGGAGCGGGCCGGACAGCCCGTCCTCGAGGTGCTCGAACGCGCCCTCGCGCTCGACGCGCGCCGCCGCTTCCGCGACGCCGGCGCCTTCCGGAGCGCCTTCAAGCGCGCCCGCTCGGGCGCCCGCCGCGCCAACCCCGAGTCCCGCGCCCGGATCGACTGGCGCGAGGTGCGTCGCCGCCAGTTCCAGCGCGAGCAGGGCAAGGCCCTCGAGACCCGCTTCACCTGCGGGAGCTGCGAGGAGCCCGTGGCGGAGTGGATGGCGCACTGCCCCTGGTGCGGCGAGGACCGCGGCGTCGTCGAGAACGAGACGAAGCGGCCGATATGCTGCGATCGCTGCGGTCGCGGCGTCCGGAGCGACTGGCGCTTCTGCGCCCACTGCTACGGCGCCGCGGTGAACCCCACGCCTCCCGGCGCGGGCCCGCGCTTCGCGATTCCCGAGGGCTCCGCCCGCTGTGCCCACCGCGCCTGTCGGGGCCCCCTGCCCGAACACGCGCGCTACTGCCCCTGGTGCCGGGCCAAGGTCCAGCAGCCCTACCACTGGGAGGGCGCCGAGGACCACTGCGGCTCCTGCGGGCACGGCACCCTTCCCTCCTACTGGCGCTACTGCCCCGCCTGCGGGGCCGAGTAGGAAGGGGGCGACGACCGGACTCGCGCCGGCCGCCGCCCCCTACGAGACCCCTCCGGGTTCAGGACTCCGCCTCGCCGACGAGCCCGCGCAGTCGCGCGAGCATGTCGCCCTCGCCGAAGACGAAGGTCGCCTTGGCGGCGAGGAGGATCTTCCGGAGCTCGTCGAGCTCCTTGAGCCTCATGAGCACCGGGTTCTCCGCCAGGAGGCGCGCGGTGTTGAGCTGGCTGCGGGTCGCCGCCGTCTCCTCGCGCCGCCGGATCAGGTTCGCCTCGGCCTCCTTCTCGGCCTCGACGACCCGGTTCAGGAGTTCCTTCATCTCGCCCGGCAGGATCAGATCGCGGAGTCCCGCGCTCGTCACCTCGAGTCCGTACGCGGCCGCCCTGGGCGCGAGCGTCTCGAGGATCTCGGCCCCGAGCCGCTCCTTGCTCGCGAGGAGCTCGTCGAGCCGCCGCGTCCCCACCGCCTCGCGCAGCGCGAGCTGAGCGGACCGGTAGAGGGCGTCCGCGAGATCCGAGGCGGCCTCGAGGCTCCGGTCGAGATCGACCACCCGGTAGGCGAGCTGGAGGTTCATGCGCAGCGAGACCTTGTCCGCCGTCATGATCTCCTGTCCGCTCACCTCGAGCTGTCGCTCGCGCAGGTCCACGATCACGAGCTCGTAGTGGCTTCCGTCCCGGATCAGGACCTGACGCCCGCTCCCCAGGCGACGCAGGAAGGCGCCGTTCCGGTAGAGCAGGCCGATCCTCTGGGCCGGCACCTGCCGGACGTCGAAGAGGCTCGCCGCCTTCGAACCGACGATCGCGTCGAGCCGGGGGTGCTCGACGACGTCGCCCGTGCATTCGAAGACGACGACCTCCCAGTGACGCCGGTTCCGGAGGAAGACGTACCGACCGGGCGTGAGCGCCTGGACGACGACGCCGTCCACGAAGACCACTCCGCGCTCCGACTCGGTGATCTCGACGACGCGGACCTTCGCCTGGAAGGCCTCGTCCTCGAGGAGCACGTCGAGGTGCGGGTGCGCGAAGGCCAGGTCGTTCACGTCGACGATCTCGACCCGGACCTCCAGCGAGGCGAGCAGCCGCCCCCAGAGGCGGTAGTCACCGGGCTCGAGGACGCGGACGAAGTCGCCGCGACGGAAGAGCAGTCCGAACTCGTGCTTGCGGATTCGCGTGGCGAGGAACATCGCACTTCTCCTGGTTCCTCTGCCCCCGTTGCGTGGCGGCGAGGGCGTCCGCCGGATCCCGCCGCACCGTGCGGCGGGGAGTGAGAAAAGGGCGACCGGGGCGCGAGCCCGGTCCTCGATCCCGTCGCTCGCGCGGGTCCGCGCGGGAGGCCTCCGCGAGAGGTCGCGCCGCGAACGGGTCTCCGGGGAGACCCGCTCCGACGCGGCATCGCGCCGCCTTCCGACGCGAACGCGGAGCGCCCGCCGACGGTGCTCGCGCCTCCTTCCCCCTCGATGAGAGG
Source organism: Planctomycetota bacterium (assembly GCA_041402125.1). GTDB lineage: Bacteria > Planctomycetota > DRQF01 > JAWKSY01. The sequence continues at coordinate 65,764 of JAWKSY010000022.1, read as the reverse complement.
GCGCCCGGGCGCGGGCGGATCGATCGTCGGCGCCACGCGCCCCGATCGCCGGTGGTGGTCTCGATGAGACCGTGGTGGGTCTTCCGACCCGGGAGGAGTCGAACCTCGCGCCTTTCGGCGCATCCAGGGGGCGGGAGTCGAACCCGCGACTTCAGGGGTCAAACCCTGCGCTCTACCACTGAGCTACCGGTTGCAACTCCGGGCGATACCGACGACGGGACGCGACGGGCCGACTTCCGGGAAGGGCCGTCGCACCGCGCGGTCGGGGTTGCCTGAAACGCGACGGGCCCCGGTGACGCGTGGTCACCGGGGCCCGTCTTCGATCGCCCTGACGATCGAGAGGAGAGCTATCCGGTCACCCTGGACGCAGGACGATTGCCGCCGAGCGCGCGTTCGCGTGGCGACGCGATCGCGGGTTCGAGAGCTGGCTTCGTCTGTCGCGTGAAGGTGAACACGGTGATCTCTCCGTCTCGCCCGAGGGCCTGTTCCTCGAGCGGGCGGGGATCATACGGGCGCGATCGCCGGTCACAAGACGTGAATCAAGAAAATCGCCGAGCGCTCTCGATCACGTGACGACGCCGACGCTCGTTCAGAAGTCGAGATCCTCGATCCGACGCGACGCCGGCAGTCGTCCGCGGAAGCGCTCGTCGATCGCGAAGGCGATCCAGACGAGCAGGGCGCCGACGAACCAGAGGACCTCGGCACCGATGTCCTCGCGAGTCACCGCGAAGATGGCGGCGAGCCCGGCGAACACCGGGAGTTCGATCGGACGTCGCCGCCAGACGGACGGTCGCAGCGCCCCGACGAGGACATGCCGGATCCAGCCCGCGCCGGCCAGGAGGGCGAGGAGGCCGAGTGCCATCTCGAGGTTGGCCCATCCCTCCGGAAGCGGGCGGACGGTCGCGAGAACGGCGACGACCGGGAGGGACCACCCCCGGGAATGGAGAGCGAAGAGCGCGAGCGGCAGCACGTAGAAGATCGAGAAGGAAAGCCCGAGGAGGCCGCCCGCGATCGATCCCGACGTCACGAGGGGAGCGAGCTCCGCGGCGAGCACGACGGTCATCGCCCCGCGCGCTCCCAGACCTCGAGCGAGCACCATCGGGAAGACCGCGGCGCGCATGATCATGGTCAGGGCATCGACCGAGATCCCGATCCAGCGGACCCGACCTCCGGCCTCCTCGGACCAGGACGCGGGCGCGGCGCTCCACCACTCCCGCGCCACCCCCTCCGCCTCGATCCACTCCGTGAACGCCCAGCCGCCTCGTCCGACCAGGATGACGGCGACGAGGGCGAGCCACCCGATCATTCCTCGCCTCTGCGGCCCGGACAGGGATCTGCGCGACACGCGGAAGGTCCGCGCCGCGGCGAGGATCAGGAGCGGTACGACGGCGCTCGCGATCCACGCCGAACTCATCGCCCGGACGTCGAGGATCCACTGATCTCCCGTCCACCGGACCATCGACGCCGCGATCCACTCGCCGGCGACTCGAGCCGACGCGGCCGCCGCGATGAACTCCGCGAGAGAGAGGAGCCGGTGCACCGGCTCGCGCGGCGGCGTCATCATCGCGCGGCGTCGCCGGTCCGGCCGCGCCAGGCGAGGACCCAGGGACGGCGGCCGCCGGCGGCGCCGGAGGGAGCCTCGCCGATCAGGAGATCGTCGCCGTAGATCGGACCGAGCACCTCGCGGCGCAGGACCTCCTCGGGGCTCCCCTGCGCGCGCAGGCGTCCGGCCTCGAGGAGGAGGAGCCGATCCGCGAACTGGCTCGCGAGGTTGAGGTCGTGGGTCACCGCGAGGACGCCGCGCCCGCCGTCGGCGAGTTCCCGGAGGAGCGCGAAGGTCGCGATCTGATGTCGCGCGTCGAGCGAGCTCGTCGGCTCGTCGACGAGCAGCGCCGGCGCCTCCTGCGCGAGCGCCCGGGCGAGGAGCGCCCGCTGCTGCTGTCCGCCGGAGAGCTCGAAGAGCAGGCGGTCGCGCTCGCCCGAGAGGCCGACGCGCTCGAGAGCCTCGCGGCAGACCGCGGCGCCCCGCGGATCGCCGCCGAAGCGGCCCCGGTGGGCGTAGCGACCGCCGGCGACGAAGTCCGCGACGAGCAGGTCGCCGAGACCGCGCGGCTCCTGCGGCAGATGCGCGACACGGCGCGCCCGCTCCCGCGCCGGCAGCCGGGCGAGCGGCTCGCCGCCCACGAGGACCCGCCCCGCGCGCGGGACGAGGGCGCCGGAGAAGGCCCGCAGCACGGTGCTCTTCCCCGCCCCGTTCGGGCCGATGAGCGCGACGAGCTCGCCCGGGCGGAGCTCGAAGTCGAGCCCCTCCACCACCGCGTCCTCGTCGGCGTAGCCGAGCGAGAGGCCCTCCGTCGCGAGCAGGCTCACCATCCGCGCAGCTCCCCCCGGCGCGAGACCAGGAGCGAGAGGAAGAAGGGGCCGCCGATCAGCGACATCAGGACGCCGGGACGCAGGCTGCGGTCGCCGAGGAGCGCGGTCTGGGCCCACTCGGCGCCGAGCAGGAAGACGGCGCCGCTCAGCAGGACCAGCGGCAGGAGCCGACGGTGCGAGCGCCCGAAGAGGATGCGCGCGAGGTGGGGCACGACGAGGCCGACGAAGACGATCTGGCCCGCCACCGCCACCGACACCGCGGCGAGGAGCGTCGCCACGATGATCGCGAGCGCCTTCGTGCGCTCGGGGCGCACGCCCAGGCCGCGGGCGTCGTCCTCGCCGCCGGCGAAGAGATCGAGCTCGGTGGCGAGGAAGGGGATCGCGAGGAGCGCGGCCAGGAGCGCCCCGCCGATGCTCGCGGCGTGGACGGGCGCCTTGTCCTCGAGCGAGCCGAAGGTCCAGAGGAAGATCGCCCGCGCGATCTCGTAGTCCTGCTGCGTGATCGCCTGGATCAGCGCGAGGAGCCCGCCGCAGCAGGCGTTGACGGCGATGCCGGCGAGGAGGAGCGTCGGCACCGAGATCCGCCCCGCCCGCGTCGCGAGCGAGACGATGAGCGCGGTGACGCCGAGCGCCCCGATGAAGGAGGCGGCCGCGACGGCGAGGTGGGCGTGGCCCTGGGCGCCGGAGGAGACGAAGGTCGGCGCGTAGCCGCCGAGGACGAGGACGGCGCCCGCCGCGCCGAGGCTCGCGCCGCCCGTCACGCCGATGATCGAGGGCGCGGCGAGCCCGTTGCGGAAGATGCCCTGCAGGAGCGCGCCCGCGAGCGCCATCGCGGCGCCGACGCCCGCGGTGGTGAGCGCCTGCCAGAGTCGCAGCGAGGCCTTCGCCGCCGCGAGCCCGTCGTCCTCGACGAGTCCGAGGGCGGCGAGGATGCCGCGCGTCGCCTCGGTCATCCCGAGCCGTCCCGTCCGCCCCCAGGCGACGGAGGCGATCACGAGGAGGACGACGAGGGAGCCCAGGCCGATCAGCGCGGGCGCGAGCGGGATCCGCGGGCGCTCAGCGGCCATCGCCGGGCCTCCGCTCGATCCGGCCCGCCTCCCGCAGCCGCCGCACCTCGCCGACGAGGAACTCCGCCGCGGTCAGCATCTCCTGCGAGCTCGTCGAGGCGAGCTCGGGCGGCAGGATGACGAAGGCGTCCCGGCGCCGCGCGCGCAGACCGTCGAGCGCGGCCTCGCCGCGCAGCACCTCGGCGCTCGTCGACTGCCCCTCGTCCCCGCCCATCACGACCAGGTCCGGATCGAGATCGACGAGTTGTTCGAAGCTCATCGTGATCGACCCCGTGCGCCCGCCCCGCGCCGCCGCGTTGCGGAGGCCGGCGAGGCGGAAGACCTCGTCGATCGTGGAGTCGGCGCCGAAGCTCCAGCCGCCGCTCCCGACGTTCGAGTAGGAGACGGCGGTGATGCCGTCGAGGTCGGCCGCGTCGGCGCACAACCGCTCCCGCCGGGCCTCGATCTCCGCGCAGACCGTCTCCGCGCGCTCCTCGACGCCGAGCAAGGATCCCAGCATCCGCAGCGCCTTCATGACGTCGTCGAGGGAGTTGCGGACGTCGAGTCGCAGCACCGCGACGCCGCGCTCGCGGAGCCGCGCGTGGGTGTCGGGGTTGTTGAAGGCCGAGGCGATGACGAGATCGGGCGCGAGGTCCAGGACCGTCTCGGCCTCGTACTGGGCGAAGACGGGGTGCTTCTCGTAGCCGGCCCGGTCGCGCGCGAGGCGCGACCAGCGGAAGGCCTGTTCGGGCAGCGCCGCGATGCGCTCGGGGCCCACCAGGGCATCGAGCAGGTCGACGACGCTCGCGTTCGTGGGCAGGATCAGGCGCGGCGGTCGCGCGAACTCGAGCGTGACGCCGTCGCTCGAGATCACGCGGCGGGCCGCTCCCTCCGCCTCCACGCGAGGCAGGGTCGGCGGGCGCCGCTCGGCGCGCAAGGCCCCGAGCACGAGGGCCACGACGGCTCCCGTGACTCCGAGGGCGAACATCCAGACGAAGAGGCGCATCTCGGGTTCCGGGGCGCAGGGATCGCGAGGGGTCCGTTCGCGGGCGCGCGGGGTCTCCGCGCCGATCTCAGGGGGCGAAGACGTCGATCTCCGCCGCGCTGGCCCAGGGCCGCCCGGCGATCTCCTCGAGCGCCACGAGGCGAAGGTAACGAACCCGCCGGGGAGCGTCGAACGGGATCTCCCGGGGCGTCGGCGAGGCCTTCATGTTCTCGAGCTCCCGGGCCGGGACCGCCGTCTCCCAGGTCTTTCCGTCGCGCGAGACCTCGATGGCGAGGCGGAGGATCGTGCCGTTCCCCTGCCCGCGCCGCGGGGTGTAGAGGACCGAGCCCACCGCGCGTTCGGCCCCGAGATCGAGGGTGATGGAGTGCGGGTGCTTCGGGGTGTCGGGCGAGTAGCGCGTGTGCCAGAGCGTGTCGGGGTCCTCGTCGATCGCGAGCGCCGCCGCTTCCGCGGGCGCCTGCTCGCTGCTCACGGCGTGGATGCGCCAGCCGCCCTTGGCGAGGCCGAAACGGCGCTCCGACTGCGAGGCGCCCGCGGCCGCGAAGACCGCCGCTCCCGCCTTCGGCACCGCCCGCGCGCGGACGCGCCCTCCCTCCGGCAGCGGGAAGGGCCCGAGGTAGACGCTCGACCCCTCCCCCGGCTCGCTCCCGTCCACGGTGAAGAGGATGGACCCCGCGCCCGGCGCGGTGAGGCTCACCCGCCCCTCGCGATCGCGATCGATGCGGGGGGCGTCGAGCAGATCGGGAGTGCGGTGGACGCTCAACGCGGCAAGCGCCGGCGCCCCGCGGGACGAGGTCACCCAGACTCGCCAGCCGCGCGCGGGCGTCGTCGGCAACCGCAGGATCCGGCGCATGCCGATCGTCGACCCGCGCGAGACCTCGCGCCAGGCGTTCCCGTCGAAGGCGTCGAGGCGGAAGCTCTCGACGCGCTGGCTGGACGACTCCACGTCCTCGCGCACGTCGAGGAAGCTCGCCGCGCGCGCCTCGGGAAAGATCACCTCGAGGACGCGGCCCCCGTAGTTCTTGCGCGTCGCGTCCGCGGCGAGGTCACGCCCGAAGGTCGCGTCGAGCAGCGCGCCCAGCTCGGCGAGACGCGCCGCGTCTCCCTCGGCGATGCGTCCCCGCCGGTCCGGCGGGACGTTCAGCAGGAGGTGTCCGTTCCCCCCCACCGCCGCGACCCAGAGGTCGAAGAGCTCGAGGAGCCCCTTCAGGCTCCCGTCCTCGGCCGGATGGTGGAACCAGCCCGGCCGGATCGAGGTATTCGTCACCGCCGGCCACCAGACGAGCCGCCGCGCGCCCGCGAGCCGCGCCCGCGAGCCGAGATCCGCGGCCTGGACGTCCACCGACCGGTAGGCGGCCGCGACGCGCCAGTCCTCCTCCGCCGCCGCCGAAAGGTCGGTCGGCAGGGGCACGACGCTCCACTCCTCGGCCCGCGTCCGCCCGGCCTCGTTGCCGCACCAGCGGACGTCGGGCCCGACGATCGAGAGGCAGGCCATGGGCTGGAGCTTCCGCACCAGCGCGAAGTGGCGCGCCCAGTCGAAGATCTCGGGTCGGTCCGCCGGCGCGTGCGCCCCGTCGAACCAGACGTCGTAGAGCGGTCCGTAGTCCGTCATCAGCTCGCGGAGCTGGGCGTGGAAGAGCTCGTCGTATTCCTTCGTCCCGAAGCTCTTCGCGTTCCGGTCCCAGGGCGAGAGGTAGATCCCGAAGCGCAGCCCGGCGCGACGGCAGGCCGCCGCCACCTCGCCGACGACGTCCCCCTTCCCGTCGCGGAAGGGGCTCGCCGCGACCGAGTGCGGCGTCGTCCTCGTCGGCCAGAGACAGAAGCCGTCGTGGTGCTTCGCCGTCAGCACGAGCCCCTTCATCCCCGCGGCGCGGAAGCTCGCGACCCACTGGTCCGCGTCGAATTCCTTCGGGTCGAAGAGAGCCGGATCCTCGTTCCCCTCCCCCCACTCTCGATCGGTGAAGGTGTTCATCCCGAAGTGGACGAAGGCGGTGAACCCCATCTCCTGCCACACCACCTGCCGCAGGTGCGGCCGCACCTCCGCCGCCGCGCGGACGACCTCCTCGACGGAGGCTCCCTCCGGAACCATCCGGCTCCCGGGGGCGGGGTCCTGCGCATGCAGGGCGGGGCTGATGACGACGAGGACGAGGGCCAGGGCGGCGCGCTTCATCGCGGACTCCGGAGGGGGGGCCGAGCAACGAGACCAGCAGACCCTCCGCGACGCGCTCCCGTCAAGGTCGGCGCGCGCGGGGTCGCCGGGGGCGGATCAGAACCACATGCGGTCGATCGCGGCGGCCCGGCGGGCGTCGGCGAGCTGGCCGCGGTGCATGTACCAGTGGTCGGCGACGAACTGGAAGCAGTGTCGCCAGGTGCCGAAGGTGTCCTCGACGCCCGCGGGGCAGCCGGGGCTCGGCCGGTCGAGATCGGCCTCAGAAAAACCGTCCAGGCGCGCGATCGTCTCCTCGCGGGCGGCGCGACAGACCGCGAGCGTCTCGTCGAAGCCCGGGAACGCGGTCGGGTCCGCCGGGACCTCGCCGCCGTCGAAGATCTCCTTCCACTCGGGGCGGGGATGGTCCTCCCCCATCGCGAATCGCGTGACGACGAGCCCCTCGATGTAGGCGAGGTGGCCGAGGACCCAGATCGTGTGGGATCCGCCCCGCGGCGTCGGGAAGACGAGACCGTGCTCCCGCATCGCCTCGATCTTCGAGAGAACGATGTCGCGGCTCTTCCGGAGGTTCCCGCGGATCAGCTCGATGGATTCCATGGGCGGCTCTCCTCCTCCGCGAGGGGGCGATTCAGTTCAGACCCAGTCGTCGCAGGCCGGCCGCCACCCAGGCGTCGCGCGCGTGCCCGAGGTTCTCCCGGTCGAGCTCGCCCTCGATGACGAGCCCGAGCCAGCGGATCCGGGCGGCGGTGTGCGCGCGCAGGAAGATCCGGCCGCCGTCCGCCGTGGTGTTCTCGATCTCGGACGCGAGCTCGCCGTCGACGTGGGCGGTGATCCCGCCCTCGGGCGCGCGAACGACCGTCACCTGGTAGTCCTCGAGGACGCGCGGATGGGCGAACGTCGTCGAGGCGACCTTCGTCATCACGCCGCCGCGGAACTCCGCGAGCGAACCGTTGAGCGAGGCGAGGAGGAAGCTCTTGCCGCCGTCGTCCGCGAGCCCGGCGCCGAAGTCGAGGCGACCCAGCTTCCCCTTCGCCACCTCGATGATGGCGACGCGGTAGCTCACCATGACCCTCCCCTTCAGCGGCAGACGCCAGAGCCCGGTCGCCGAGCCCGACACCTCGAGCCCGCCGTTGGCGAGGGCCCGGATCCGAGGGACCGCGCCGCCTCCGATCGAGAGGTCGACCTCGTCCGAGAGCGCATGGGGATAGGAACCGAAGTGGAAGTCGGCGAGCTGGGCCTCGTCGGCGAAGTCGTAGCTCACGCGGAGGCGCCCCTCGGGCGTCGTCTCGACCGGACGGACGAGACCGTAGTTGGTTCCGGCGTCGCACCGGAAGGCGAGCTTCAGGAGCGCGGTCGCGTACTCGACCAGCTTCTCGCGATCGACGGTCGCGACGAGGACCTCGTCGCGGCAGACCTCCTCGAGATCGGCGAGGCGCCGCCGGGCGACCTCGGGGTCGTCGATGAAGACCGCCGCGGAGAGGCGCCGGTAGGCGAGCCAGGGGCGGGGATCGAGGACGTCGGCCCGGATCCTCTCCGCGTCCTGCCTGATCTCCTTCTCGGCGTCGTCCGCGATCCTCGCGCCCTCCGGATCCGACAGGAGCCGCAGGTAGTCGTCGAGCTCGGCGAGGGCGCCGGTGAAGATCTTCTTCTTGCGACCGAGCTTCTGGAACTCGGCCGCGCCGAGATCGGACCAGCGGATGCGCCCGACGCGATCGAGCTCGAGCCCGTCGTCGTGCACCGCCTGCACCCTTCGATGCACGCGCTTCCCGTCGACCTCGACCGGAACCAGCCAGCGCTCCTCGATCGCGCGGGTCCCGACCACGTCGAAGGCCCGCTTGAGCTTGGCGAGTCGGGCGGCCTCCCGCCCGATCTCGTAGGCCCGCTGGATCTTGACGGGCGCGAGCAACCGCTCCGCCCCCTCGATGTCGAAGGCGGCGAGCATCTTGCGCACCGCGATCCGTCCGGAATCCGGCGAGGTGTAGATCGAGCCGAAGAAGCGGAAATCGACGGGCTCGGCCGGCGTCAGGCCGAGCGGCGGACGACGCTTCCCCGCCGGCGCCGTCTCCGCCACCGCGGCGTCGGGCCGGGCGGTCGATCCGACGCGGACGCCGCCGCCGAGACTGCGGTGCTCGAACTCGGCGAGATCGCGTCTCCCGAGGCGCGCGGCGCGCTCGATGAGCTCGGCCTCGAGCGTCTCCGGCGAGATGCCCTCGAAGGCGCCCGAGAAGGCGGCCGCCGCCTCCTCCCCCGCGCCCAGCCGACGGACGAGGTCGAGCAAGCGCGGGCGGTAGGCGCCGCCCCGGGCCTCGTGCAGGAACTCGACGAGGAGATAGGAGAGCCCGTAGAGCCCGCCGACCTCTCGCCCTTCCGCCCGGGGGTCCTGGGTCCGTCGCTTCGCGAAGTCCGTCGACTGGGCGTAGCTCTGGATCTCGACGAGATCCGGGATCGGATGGAGGTAACGCTGACCCGTCTCGGACGCGAGCAGGTCGAGCACGTTGCGGATCCGAAGCGCCGCCAGCGAATCCGGGGCGGGATCCGCGCCCGGGCCGTACGCGAAGAACTCGGCCAGTCCTTCCGAGAGCCAGACCGGGAGTCGCTTTCCGGCCGGGCGCGCGATGTAGGCCCATTGCAGCGCGTGGACCAGCTCGTGGCGCAGGGCGATCCGCTTCTCCTCGTCGAGGTGCTTCGCGGAGCCGCGCCCGAAACTCCGCTCCCAGCTCACGGACAGCCGCGTCGCGGGATCGTAGTGCGCCCGGCTCGCCACGGTCGCGATCCGGTGCGCCTTCAGGAAGTCGACGTAGCTCCCCTCCGAGGCGAGGATGACGAGTCCGAAGAAACCGTGCTTCGGCCGCAGGGTCAGCTTCAGGGGTTCCACCAGGAGCCGACGGAAGTCCTTCTCCACGTCGCGGAGCACCCCGGCGTAGGCATCCGCCACGTCCTGGTAGTACTCCGGATCGTCCTTCGGCGGACGCTGGATGACGAAGCAGAAGGGAGCGATCTCGATCTCGCGGTAATCGACCGCCTTCAGGTAGGGGTCGGACTCGAGCACCCGACGGAGGTGGAATCGCGAGCGCCCGTGGGGGTCGGCGAGGATCGCGACGATCTTCTCGTCGATCGCCTTCTTCTCCGCCGTCCATTCCTCCCGGAGGCGCGCCAGCCCGGCCGCGTCCACCTCGAGTCCGAGCCGCGCCCGCCACTTCTCGACGTCGCAGAAGGACTGCCACTCGCCGCGCGTCGCCTCCTCGTAGCCGGTGAGGTCCTTCCAGGGGTCGAAGGAGCGCGTCTGGGCGACGACCGAGCCGGCGGTCGTCAGCAGGAGGGCCAGAAGGGCGAGACGGAACATCGGGGACCCCGGAGTCGGTGGGAATGCGCGGGGCCCGGCCCGCGACGGCCTGAACGGCGCGGATTCTATCGGACTCCGGGCGGACCGGTCCAATTTCGGCCGGAGGCGAGGGGACGATCCCGCCGGCGACCGGGGTCGGGAGTCGACGGGTCGACTCCCGACGGTCGACGCCGCTATCATGGGGCCGGATTCAGGCCGGCCGGATGCGCATCAGCATCGGGCCCGACACGGACGAAGACCATGATCCGCATCGCTATCGCGATCCTCGTGATCGCCGTGACCTCGACGGGGCTCCGTGCGCAACGCTCGGTCACCTTCGATCCCTACGAGCACCTCGAGGACTTCGACAAGGCCGACCTCGGCACCTGGTCCATCCTCTTCGACACGAAGCGGTGGAAGGAGATCGAGGGCAAGAAGCTCGACGCCAGGGCGCTCGCCGCCGAACGAGAGGCCTGGGCGAGCCACGTGAAGGAGGTCAAGGCGAGGATCGAGTTCATCCGTTCCGATCCGAAGCGGCTCGGTCACTTCGAGGTGCGTCGCGCCCTCCACCGGGATCCCTACCTGAAGGCGGTCGACTACCGGGAGGTCGAGGCCCTGCCCTTCTTCTTCATCGTCCAGCGGCCGCCGAAGGACGAGGACGCGTACTACGACGAGCTGGCGAAGGGCTACGCCGAACTGCTCACCCGTCTCGAGAAGGGCTTCCGCGAGCGCTACGCCGAGCCGCTCGGACTGAAGCTGCGCGAGGGCTTCGGCTACTACTGCCTCGCGATCCTCTCCTCGAAGGGCGCCTACGACGACTACATGACGGCGCAGGGCTACGAGGGGATGTCCTCGCGCGCGCACTACCAGTTCAAGAACCGGCTCGCGGTGACCTGGGAGCGGAGCTTCTCGACGACGGACCGTCAGTTCCTCGACGAGGAGAAGCGCTCGGCCATCCTCCACGAGTTCGCGCACCAGCTCCAGCACGCCTGGTGCCAGGGCGACGACGCGATGCCGAAGCCGATCTGGTACGCGGAGGGAATGGCCGACTACCTGGGTTCCGAACCGCCCCGCGACCTGGCCCGATCGGACTATCACCGCACGCGCATCCAGCGGTTCGTCGAGGCGCTGGAATCGGATGCGATGCGTCCGCTCATCCACCCCATCCGGGATCTCGTCGAGATCGACAGCTACCAGCAGTCCGCCCTGCGGGCCCTGAAGCGTTCCTCGAATCCGCTCGCGGTGTCGGCCTCGCTGGAGTTCCTCTACACGCAGTCCTTCCTCCTCGTGCAGTTCCTGGAGGAGGGCGAGGACGGCGCCTACCGCGACGTCTTCCACCGCTACGTCACGGCCGCGCAGTCCGGTCTCGCGCCCAAGGACGCGTTCTTCAGCACGCTCGGCGAGATCGATCTCGTGCAGCTCGAGCGCCGTTTCCTGACCCACGTCGCCCGCCTGGCGGGCCGACCGACCGACGCGCTCGTGAAGCTCCGTCTCGGCAACGGAGAGGTCGTCGGCGAGGTGACGCGCGCCGACCTCAAGTCGCTCGTCACCGAGGGACCGAAACGCTCCGGACCGCGCGGTCTCGAGGAGGTCGGCGGCTACGACGTCTCGAAGCTGGTCCCGGCGGAGAAGCTCGCCGCCCACCGCCTGACCGCGGCGCGTCAGGCGGCGGCGCGCGGCTCCATCCGCGACGCCCTCGCGATGCTCGCCGCGCCGGCCGATGCCGCCGCCACGGCGGAGAAGGCCCGCCTCGAGGAGCTGCTCGCCTTCCGGCGCGAGTTCGGCGAGCGGGCCGTCGAGGAGCGCTGGTTCTTCCGGGTCACGGACGCGGAGAGCGGCAAGACCGTCAGTCGTCGCGCGGCGGGGAGGACCGACGAGGGGATCGAGCTCGACAAGGGCGAGTTCCTCTCCTGGTCCGACCTCGGCGTCGACGGACTCATGAAGCTGGCCCGCCGGCGCAAGATGATGCGGGACGATCGGGAGTGGATCGAGGCCTACCTCCTCCTCCTCACCGATCCGGGGAAGGAGCGCGAGATCGGTCCCGGCGGCCACGGCCTCGCGAAGGCGGCGCCGGCGATCCGCCGCGATCTCGCCGACGGACGTCGCCTGGCCGACTTCCTCTCCGCCTTCGACCACGCCCCCGTCACCGACGCCGCGCAGGCCCGCGCGCGGCTCGATGCCATGGAACGCCTCGCGGAGGGCGAGAAGATCGCGGACCTTCCCGATGCCGAGGCGCGACGGGGCTTCGCCCGGCATCTCCTCGCGATGACCTTCGATGCCGATCCGTCGGCCGGATGGGGCCTCCGGGGCAAGGTCGAGGACCTGGGTAAAAAGCGCCTCCGCGTGGACTACGACTTCAAGGACCCGGCGCAGCTCGCGGACTTCACGGTGGACGCCGCCTACCCGGGCAACCTCGGCCCCGAGCAGGATCTCGCCACCGCCATCCTCGGCCGCAAGCCGACCTTCGAGATCAACGAGTCCGGACTCGTGATGAGCGGGTCGGCCGCGGCCATCTGGCGACTGCCGCTGACCGGTCGGATCGCGATCGAGTACACGATCTCGGTCGACAGCTCGGGTCGCGACCGCACTCGCGCCGACACCTTCGACTTCGGGGTCGCCTTCGCCGACGACGGCGGCCGCAGTTTCATCATCTCGTCGCTGGTGAGCTGCCTCGGATCGCTGCGCAAGGGGATGCTCGCCGAGCTCGTCGGCGGCGATCTCGCCCTCGAGTTCGATCGGAGCTACCGGGTCTCGATGGTGCGGGACGAGAAGGGACGCGTCGCCTGCTCGGTCGACGACGCTCCGGTGGCGGCCCTGAGCGGCGCCACGACGCAGGGAGGGCGCGTGTTCCTGCGGACGCACACCGACCTGCAGGTCCACTGGCACGCAGTCCGCATCGAGGGCGTCGTCGACGAGGCGAATCTCGGGCACGCCCGCGACCTCCACGTCGCGAGCGGGCTCCGGCGACTCGGACTGGAGTGAGGCGGGTCGGCGCCGGTCGGGATCGGAGTCCGTGAAGATATCCCCGCGTCGGCCCGAGACCGTGCGAATCGGCGCCGGGCAAGGAGGCATGACGAAGCCCGGCGCCGTTGCAGCCGGTCGAAGCCAGCGGGGGTATCTTCGCGGACTCTCAACCGACCGTCGCCGGCTCCTCGCCGATCCAGAGCCGGTTGCCGTCGGGATCCTCGATCCGGATCTCGATCATTCCGTAGAATGTCGGTTCCGGCTCCGGCAGCTCGAGACCACGCGCCGTCGCCTCGCGATGGAAAGCGATGAGATCCGAGGCGTAGAGGTAGATGACGCCGGTGCGGCGGGTCCCCGGATGCGGATTCGTCGACTGATCGACCATGATCCGCGCCTCGCCGCGGGCGAGCATCGCCCAGTTCCAGGCGTCGACGCGCTTCACGAGCTCGAAGCCCAGCTTCTCGTAGAACTCGACGGCGGCGGACATGTCGCGGACGGGGAGGATGGGCGCGAGGCGGGTGATCGGCATGGGACGCACTCCGGAACGGGGCGGCAGGAGACGACCGAGACGCGAAAGGAGCCCGCCGCCCAAGGGACCGACGGGCTCCTTCGCAAGAGGAAGTTCAGGCGTCGACGTCAGTCGTGATCGCCGGACGCCGGCTTGCCCGCGGCCGGCTTGCGACGACGCTCGTGATGATCGTCGTCATCATCATCGTCGTCGTCGTCCTTGCTCTTCGCCTTCGCCTTCATCTTGCGCAGGCCCATCGCCTCGACGTACTTCTCCGGGTCCTTCTTGAACGCGCCCTGGCACTTCTTGCAGCAGAGGTTGATCAGGAAGCCGTCGTAGACGACGAAGCGGTCGGCGTCGACCTCCTCCTTGTCCATCACCGGGCAGGTCTTGTTCTTCGCGTCGACGAGCTCGGGATGGAGCGCGAGGGTGAGGTACTTCTGCGGCGCGGACTTGAAGGTCTTCACGCAGCGCTTGCAGCAGAAGCTGATCTTGTGGCCCTGGAACGTGACCGAGTGGTTCGACTTCACGTCCTTGCGGGTCATGATCATGCACTTCTCGGTCTTGATCTCGACGACCTTGTCCTCGGGGTAGGCCTTCTTCTTGGCGGCCTCGAAGTCGGCCTCCACCTTCGCCGCGCAGTCGCCGCAGCAGGTGTAGATGCGCTCGCCGTCCTTCTCGGCGTAGTACTTCGAGTTGACCTTCTCGCCGGTCAGCGGGCACTTCTCGTTGCCGACGAAGGGGATCGTGACCTCCTTCTTCGCCGCGTCCGGCTTGACCGGCGCGTCGCCGGTGGGTTTCTCGACTCCGGGCTTCACCGGGGTCGGCTTGGGCTCGACCTGGGCGAAGGCGGACGTGGACGCGAAGGCGAGGAGCGCGGCGAGCGCGAGGAATCTGATCGACATGGGCTGAGGTCTCCTTCAGGATGCGCGGGAGCGGAGCATAGCACCGCGAACGGTCCGGCGCGGCCCGGTCGCCGACCGGCCCGGCCTCTTCCAGAAGCTACGGGGACGGACGGAGGGCCGGGAGGGCCATACATGTACAACCCCCGGACGACGCTTCTGTTCCTTCTTTCCGCCGCCCTCGCCGGGCTCGGCGGGCTCGCCCCGGCGCAGGATCCGGCCGCCGCCTGGGGACGCGTCCGTCCCTTCCTCGATCGCCACTGCGCGGACTGCCACGACTCGGGACGGCGGGTCCGGGGCGGCGTCGACTTCGCCGGCCTGACGGATCTCGAAGCGGCGCAAGGTGATCCGGAACTCCTCGCCCGGGCGGCCGAGCTCGTCGGGCGGGGCGAGATGCCGCCCGCGTCCCGGAAGGACCGTCCCGAGGCCGCCGCCGTGGAGGCCTTCGTCCGGGACCTCGAGCGGATCGCGGCGGCGCGGTCCGGGCCGGCCTCTCCCGGCCGCCCCACCCTCCGGCGCCTGTCGCCCGACGAGTACGCCCGGACGATCCGCGACCTGCTCGGGGTGACGTTCGACGCTGCGGAGCGCTTCCCGGCCGAGGCGGCCACGGGCGGGTTCGACAACCTCGGCGACACCCTCTTCGCGAGCCCCACCCTCGTCGAGAAGTACTTCGACGCCACGGTCGAGATCCTCGACGCGCTCGATGCCGACGAGGGGCTGGCGAGGAAGGCCTACCTCCCGGACCTCGACGACGCGGCCTTCGTCGCGTCCTTCCTGCGACGCGCCTTCCGCCGGCCGCCCACGAGCGGCGAGATCGCCTCCCGGGTCGCGCTCTGCGCCGTCCGGCCCGAGGATCCCTCGCCGCGCGCCGGCCGGCGCGCGGCCCTCCAGAGCGCCCTCCTCTCACCCCACTTCCTCTACCGCGTGGAGCGCGACGCGCCGGCGGAGTCGGAGGCGGACTCGCGCCCGCTCGATGACCACGAGCTCGCGGTGCGGCTGTCCTACTTCCTCACCTCCACCATGCCGGACTCCCGCCTCCGCGACCTCGCGGACGCGGGACGCCTCCGCGACGAGGCCGTCCTGGCGGCCGAGGTCGATCGCCTGCTCGCCGCCCCGCGTTCGCGCGCCTTCGCCGAGAACTTCGCCGGCCAGTGGATCGGCTTTCGCGAGATCCGGCGGCGGGCCGTCGACTTCCGCCGTTACTCGGGCTTCGACCAGACCCTGAAGGATCTCCTCTTCGAGGAGGGGGTCCGGTTCTTCCAGCGACTCGCGACCGAGGACCTGCCCCTCGAGACGATCCTCGACGCCGACTTCGCGATGCTGAACGAGCGGCTCGCGAAGCACTACGGGATCGCGGGCGTCGAGGGATGGCCCCTGCGTCCGGTCGCGCTCACCGACCGCCGACGCGGCGGCGTCCTCGGGATGGGCGCGGTGCTGACCCTCACCTCCTACCCCCTGCGCACGAGCCCCGTCCTCCGCGGCCGCTGGATCCTGGAGACCCTGCTCGACGCGCCGCCCCCGCCGCCGCCCCCGAATGCCGGAACGCTGCCCGAGGACGACGTCCAGAAGGACGGGCTCACGCTGCGTCAACGACTCGAGAAGCACCGGGCGGATCCGGCCTGCGCCTCGTGCCACGCCCGCATCGACCCCCTGGGATTCGCGCTCGAGGGCTTCGACGGGGTCGGACGCGCGCGGGAGGAGGACCAGGGGCGCCCCGTGGACGACCGCGCCACGCTCCCCGACGGTCGCGAGATCCGGGGTCCCGCGGCGCTGAAGGCCGCGCTCCTCGAGCGCGCCGGGGACTTCCGCCGGGCGGCGGCGAAGGCGATGATGACCTACGCCCTCGGACGCGAGCTCGGACTCGCCGACGAGGCCGCCGTGCGCGACGTGCTCGCGCGCACGGCGGACGCGGGAGGCGGCTATCGCGCGCTGGTGCGCGCGGTGGTGACGAGCGAGACCTTCCGGCGCCGCGAGACGACGCGGCCCCGGGCGGAGGAGAAGCGATGATGCGCGCGCCGATGGACCGACGTCGATTCCTTCGCGCGGCCGGCGTCGCCCTCGCGCTCCCGCGTCTCGAGACCTTCCGCGAGGACGCCGCCCCCGCGCCGCGACGGCTGGCGGTGCTCTTCATGCCGAACGGCGTGCACGTTCCGAGCTGGACGCCGAAGGAGACGGGCGCCGCCTACCGGCTCACGCCGACGCTCGAGCCGCTGCGTCCCCACCGCGATCGCGTCCTCGTGCTGTCCGGCCTCCGGAACCGCAACGCCTTCGAGGGCGAGGGGCACTACGTCAAGACGACCTCGCTGCTCTCGGGCGCGAGGGTCAAGCGGACCGGCGGACACGACGTGCGTTGCGGCACGACGATGGACCAGATCGCCGCGGCGGTCCTCGGCCGGGACACGCCGATCCCCTCGCTCGAGCTCGGGACCGAACCGGTGCGCAACGTCGTGGACATGGGCTACAGCACCGTCTACGGCGCCCACGTCTCCTGGCGCAGCCCCACCCTCCCCGCCGCGAAGGAGATCCGTCCGCGCCTCGTCTTCGAACGCCTGGTGCGCGGCTCGCGGGCCGGCGCGCGACCGCGAGATCGCCGCGTGGTCGATCTCGTGCTCGAGGAGGCGCGCGCGCTCTCCCGCGCGCTCTCGGGCCGCGACCGCGCCAAGGTCGACGAGTATCTCGACTCCGTCCACGCCCTCGAGGGTCGCATCGACGACTTCGCGCGCCGTCGCGCCGGCGACGAGGCCGAGGAGCGTCGCCGGCTCGGCCTGGCGGCCGACGCCGTCCTGCCGGAGGCGCGACGGGACGAACTGGACGCGCGCGACTTCCCCACGCGGACGCGGCTGATGCTCGACCTCGTCGTCGCCGCCTTCCGCGCCGACCTCACCCGCGTCGCGAGCTTCATGTTCGGGAACGCGGTCTCGGGACTCAACTTCAGCTTCCTCGAAGGCGTCGCGGGCGGATTCCACGAGCTCTCCCACCACGAGAACCGGCCGGAGAAGACGGCGCAGTACGCGCTCATCAACCGCTGGCACGTCGAGCAGCTCGCGCGGATGATCCAGGCGATGAAGGAGATCCCCGAGGGCGACTCCACCCTCTTCGAGAACTCCGCGATCCTCTTCGCCTCGGGTCTCGGCGACGGAAACGCCCACGACCCGAAGAGCCTTCCCGTGCTCGTGGCCGGCGGACTCGGCGGGCGACTCGCGAGCGGCCGCCACCTCGTCTTCGGCCGCGACCGCAAGCTGTGCGGCCTGCACCTGGCGCTCCTCGAGGCGCTCGGCGTCCCCACCGCGCAACTCGGCGACGCCGACCGTCCCGCGGACGGCATCCTGGTCTGAAGCGCCGCGGATCGGCGTCCGGAAATGACGAAGGCGGGAGCGCCGGAGCGCCCCCGCCTTCTCGGGACCACCGTGAGGTGGCTGCGTCAGTTGTCGTCGTCGTCGTCGAGGACGATCTCGCCGCGCTCGAGCTTCTCCTGGTAGACGACCGTGTAGCGGCACCAGGGGATGGCGTCGAGACGGGCCTTGGGGATCTTCTCCCCGCTGCCCTCGCAGACGCCGAAGGAGCCGTCCTCGATCTTGCTCAGGGCGTGATCGATCTCGCGGATCACCTTCTGCTCGTTCTCCATCAGGCCCAGCGTGAACTCCTGTTCGAACTGGTCGCTGCCGAAGTCGGCGCTGTCCTCGACGTCGCGTCCGCCGCCGTTGGGCTTCAGGGCCTCGGAGGCCATCGAGTTGACGGCCCCCGAGAGCTCGTCCCGCTGGGCGAGGAGCAGTTTCTTGTACTTGTTGAGCTCGGTGGTGCGCATGGTGCCTGGGTCCTCAAGTCGTCGCCGGCGGCCCGTTTCTCCACACAAGTCACCTTTCGGTAAAGACTTGTGTGTCCTTCCCTCCCGACGGCGCGCCGGGTCGAGGAACATACGGGCGACATCGCGAAAGTGTCAACCGATTCGCCGGAAATGGTGTCCGTCGCGAGAAATCTCCGCGACCGGCCGCCCCGGCGACGCCACGAACCGTGGCGCCGGAGGGCCTCGACCGTCTGATTTTCGGCGGATGTCTATCATCCCTTGACCCCACTCCCCGCCCCGGAAAGCACGGCGCTGGACCCTAAAGATCTGCCGAAATGAGGCTTAGGATTATTCCTCGGCGCCCTCCTTTCGCCTCCGGGGCCCCCTCGAGCGTCCCGGAGGCCCGATCGAGGGCCCCCGATTCCGGGTATCGTCCGCGGCACCGGTCCCGCCCGCACCGCCGTCCGGAGCCCCCGACCATGACTGCCGCTCGCCTCGCCCTCTCCGTCCTCGCCGCCCTGCTCGCCCTGGGCGCCCTCCTCCCCGGCCAGACGCCCGACCGGAAGCCGGTCCCGGATCGGGTCTGGCTCGGCCCGGACCTCTGGGCCAACCGGCTCCAGGACTGGGCCGTCGAGAACGGACGCCGGGCCTGCGTCGATGACCGGGGGCTGCCGCTGCGCACGGCGCATCTCGTCTCGGGTCGTCTCGACGCGACGAGGGGCGACTTCCGCGTCCGGATCGAGCTCGGCCGTCGCCAGGGGGACCCGGAACACGCGGCCGGCGCCTTCGCCGGTCTCCTGCTCGGCTGCGGAGGGGCCGAGCGGTCGGGCCTCGAGGCCTGTCTCGTCCACGCCTGGACCGGGCCCGGCACCGGGATCTTCGCCGGGCTCGACGCGGACGGCCGTCCCGTGATCCGCGACCTCGACCCGAACGGCGCCCTCGGCGAGGAACCGCCCTCGCGCGGTGAGGCCTTCCCCTCGTCCGCGCGGATCGAGGTCCGGTACGACGCCGCCCGGGGGGTCCTCCGGGTCAGTCGACTTCCGGCCGCAAGCGGCGAGGGTGACCCGGCGCCGCCGGCGGCCGAGAAGGCGATCCCCGCCTCGCGCCTCGTCGGGAACCTCGCCCTCGCGAGCCACCCGGGCCCGAAGAAGCGCGCCGTCCGTCACTGGTTCGACGAGCTCGACCCGAGCGGGGACGGGATCATCCTCGACCGCGGCCGGCAGCTCCACGCCCTCTTCGCGACGCAGTACACGCTCAGTCGCGGCACGCTCACCCTCACGGCCCAGCTCTTCCCGGACGCCTTCGGGCCCGACAGTTCGGTCGCCTTCGAGGTCGAGGGCGAGAAGGGCTACGTCGAGCGGGCGCGCACCGGGATCGAACCGGCGAGCTGCACCGCGACGTTCCGCCTCGAAGACTGGGACGACACGCGTCGCCGCAACGTCCGGCTCGTCTACCGTCGCGACGCGACCGACGGTTACTCCTGCTCCCGCACCGCCTCCATCGCGTCCGATCCGGCCGGCCGGCGCGAGCTGCGCCTCGTCGCGACGAACTGCCTCCACCAGAACGCCCACCTCCTCGGCGGGCCGAGGACGGACTGGACGAAGCAGGTCTGGTTCCCGCACGCGGACCTCGTCGCTCGCGTCGCGGCGCAGGAGCCCGACCTCCTCTTCTTCGCCGGCGACCAGATCTACGAGGGCGCGAGCCCGACCTTCGCGGATCGCCGCGAGCTCCGCCTCGACTACCTCTACAAGTGGTCGCTCTGGTGCCTCACCTGGCGCGAGCTGACGCAGCGTACGCCGGCCGTCGTCATCCCCGACGACCACGACGTCTACCAGGGCAATCTCTGGGGCGAGGGCGGTCGATCCGCGAAGCGCGACCACTTCGGCGGCTACGTCCATCCGGCCTGGTTCGTCCGTCTCGTCGAGCGCACGCAGACCTCGCACCTGCCGCCGCCGGTCGATGCCCGCCCCATCGACCAGGACATCGGGGTCTACTTCACCGAGCTCCGCTGGGGCCGCGTGTCCTTCGCGATCCTCGAGGACCGCAAGTTCAAGTCGGGCTGCGCCCGCGAGGGCATGCCGCCGAGCGGCACCGGTCGACCGGATCACTTCAACGATCCGGAGTTCGACCGCGGCCGTCTCGACCGGCCGGGACTCACGCTTCTCGGCGAGCGCCAGCTCGCCTTCCTCGACGGCTGGGCGCGCGACTGGAACGGCGTCGACTTCAAGGTCGCGCTCTCCCAGACGCCGCTCGCCAACCTCGCGACGCACCACGGCGGCAAGCTCGGCTTCCTCCTCGCCGACCTCGACTCCAACGGCTGGCCGCAGTCCGGCCGGCGGCGCGCGGTGGAGGCCCTCCGCCGGGCGTCCGCCGTCCATGTCTGCGGCGACCAGCATCTCGCGAGCCTCGTCCGCCACGGGCTCGACCGGCATCGCGACGCGATCTGGGGCTTCTGCGCTCCGGCCTCCGCGAACTTCTACCCGCGGGCCTGGTTCCCCGGACACGCGGAGGCCTACCGGAAGCCGAGTTTCGAGGAGTTCGGCGGCGATCGCCTCGACGGCTTCGGGAACCTGGTCAGCGTCTACGCCGCGGCGAACCCCGGCGGGCCCTCGCATCCCGAGAACCCCCTCCTCCACGACGGCATGCCGGGCTGGGGCACGGTGACCTTCTTCCGCGACACGGGCGAGGTCGAGTTCGGGTGCTGGCCGCGCCTCGCCGATCCGGCAAAGGGCCCCCAGTACGAGGGCTGGCCGCGTCGCGTCGTGCCGGGCGAGATCGACGGTCCCGCCGGCGTCCTCGGCCCCTTCGCGCTCGCGCGGGTCACGCGTCCTCTCGTCGAAGTCCGGCGCGCCGGGCGGGACGAGCTCCTCTTCGCGCGTCGCTTCGTCCTCGACGCGAAGACGCCGGTCCTGCGGGTGCCGGTGCCCGAGGACGGCGCCTACGACCTCGTCGTCGTCGAGCCGGAGACCGGCCGGCGCGCGGAGATCGGGGATCGGCGGCCGGCGGCGCCGGACGCGGCGGCGGAAAGGCTCGAGCTGCGCTGAGCCGGATCAGTCGTCCGCGGCGACGCTGACGCGCCACTCGACGCCCTCGGCGCCGTCCATGACCGTGATCCCCGCCGCGATCAGCTCGTCGCGGATCGCGTCGGAACGCGCCCAGTCCTTCGCCTCGCGCGCCGCGCCGCGATCGGCGAGCCGCGCCTCGACGTCGGCCCGCGTGAGACCGAGCGCGGCGAGGCGCTTCTCCTTGACCTCCTCCTGGAAGGAGGCGGTGTCCATGCCGAGCAGTCCCGTCGCGCGGTGAACGAGTTCGAAGGCCGCCAGCGCCGGCGCCACGACCGGACCGCCCCGCGCCTTCGCCTTCTTGTGGTTGGCGAATCGGTTGACGGCGCGGGCGAGCTCGAAGACGAGGCCGAGGGCCTGCGGCGAGCTGAAGTCCTCGTCGAGCGCGGCGTGGAAGCGATCGGCGAATCCGGCCGAGAGATCGAGGACGCGCTGCGCGTCCTCGCCGAGGTCCTTCGCCACGCGCTCCGCGTCCTCGCTCCCGCCCATCGCCTCGGCCTTCTCGCGCGCGTCGTAGAGGCGGGCGAGCATGCCGAGCGCGTCGGGCAGCGCCTGGGGACTCCAGGGCAGCGGCGAGCGGTAGTGGTTCTGGAGGTAGTAGGTGCGCATCGCCTCGGCGGGGAACTGCTCAAGCAGCTCCTTCAGGTTGATGACGTTGCCGAGGCTCTTCCCCATCTTCTGGCCGCCGGACATCGTCAGGAGACCGTTGTGCATCCAGTAGCGCGCGTAGTGCGTGCCGTTGGCGCACTCGGACTGCGCGACCTCGTTCTCGTGGTGCGGGAAGACGAGATCGAGTCCGCCGGCGTGGATGTCCACCGTCGGGCCGACCGTCGCCTTGACCATCGCCGAGCACTCGATGTGCCAGCCCGGCCGGCCGGATCCCCAGGGACTCTCCCAGGAGGGCTCCCCAGGCTTGACCGCCTTCCAGAGCGCGAAGTCGGCCGCGTGGCGCTTGCCGGCCTGCTCGTCGGCGCTGCGGAGCTCGGCCACCTTCTGGCCCGAGAGCTTGCCGTAGCTCGGGTGGCTGGTGACGTCGAACCAGACCGAGCCCTCGCTCGGGTAGGCGTGCCCCTTCTCGACGAGGGTCGCGATCATCGCGATGATCTCGGGGATCGACTCGGTGACGCGCGGCTCGCGATCGGGATCGGCCAGCCCCAGGGCGTGGGTGTCGCGGTGGAAGTCGGCGATGTAGCGCTCGGCCGTCACCGCCGGATCCTCGCCGAGCTCGTTCGCCCGCAGGATGATCTTGTCGTCGACGTCGGTGAAGTTCCGGACGTAGGTGACGTCCCAGCCGCGGTGCCGCAGGTAGCGCACGAAGGCGTCGAAGACCGCGAAGGCGCGGGCGTGACCGACGTGGACGTTCCCGTTCAGGGTCATGCCGCAGGCATAAATCGAGACTTTCCCCGGGGTTATCGGCTGAAAGGCCTCGGTCGAGCGGCTCAAGGTGCTATAGAGGCGAAACGGGGCGGCCATCATTCCCTCCGTCGGCGACTTGTTCCCCCGGGGACGCCGGCGAGTATATCCCGGTCCGACGCACCCGACGAGGAGCCCGCGAGCGTGAGAGCGAAGGAACGCATCGTCATCCACAACGAGGCCGAGTTCGAGGGCATGCGCGCCGCCGGGCGCATGGCGGCCGAACTGCTCGACTGGATCACGCCCTTCGTCAAGCCCGGCACCCACACCGAGTACCTCGACCGGCTCTGCCACGAGTGGATCGTCGAGCGCGACGCGGTGCCGGCGCCGCTCGGCTACCACGGCTTCCCCAAGTCGATCTGCACCTCGATCAACCACGTCGTCTGCCACGGCATCCCGTCGAAGAAGGACATCCTCCGCGACGGCGACATCATCAACATCGACGTCACCCCGATCGTCGACGGCTGGTACGGCGACACGAGCCGCATGTACTACGTCGGAGAGGTGAGCGAGGAGGCGCGCGCGCTCGTCGACACGACCTACGAGTGCATGATGGCCGGCATCGAGGTCGTGCGCCCCGGCGCGACGACGGGCGACATCGGCCACGCCATCCAGACCATCGCCGAGGGTCGCGGCTACTCCGTCGTCACCGAGTTCTGCGGCCACGGCCTCGGCCGGACCTTCCACGCCGCGCCGCAGATCGAGCACTACGGCCGCGCGGGGCACGGCCAGGTCCTGGCGAAGGGGATGTTCTTCACGATCGAGCCGATGATCAATCTCGGCCGGCACAAGACGCGGGTCCTCGCCGACAACTGGACGGCGATCACGATCGACGGGAAGCTCTCGGCCCAGTTCGAGCACTCGATCGGCGTCACCGACGACGGCTGCGAGATCTTCACGCTGTCGCCGCGGGGCCTGCACCGGCCGCCCTACACCCTCGACTGATCCCGCGGGGACCGAGTGGCGCGCGTCGCGCGGGGGTGACACAATCCCCGTCCCTGACCGCGCCGTCGCGACGGCCCCGCTGGAGAGAACGTCGATGAAGTCCCCCGCCCTCCTGTTGCCCCTCGCCCTGATCGCCCTCGCCTGTTCCGGCCCGGAGGCGGACGAGAAGTCCCCCGCCGTCGATCTCGGCTTCGCCGCCGAGGGCCCGCAGGCGGAGATCGTCGTCGACGGTCTCATGAACCCGAGCGGCGTCACCTTCGACGCGAAGGGTCGGCTCACGGTCTGCGATTCGGGCCACGGCCGCGTGCTCGTCGTGGAGAACGGCAAGCCGAAGGACTGGCTGACCGGCTTCGACACCGAGTACTGGAAGATCGACGCCAAGACCGGCGACGAGCGGTTCAAGCTCGGCCCGCTGAACGCGATCTGGATGCCGAACGGCCAGCTGGTCGTGTCGGATTCGGGCAAGAAGGACGGCGAGGACCGCCTCGGCGTCTTCGACGGCTCCGGCGCCGCTGACCAGGGGAAGTACACGAACGGGGTCGCCTCGACGACCGGCGCCGAGGGCGACCTCGGCGAGGGCAACCCGACCGGCTTCGCGCTGGGCAAGGGCGGCGTCGTCTGGGCCTGCGGCCAGGGCACCGACGCGAAGACCTGGATCCTCCGCTGCGACGTCGACCGTCGCACGCTCGAGCCCTGGGCCAGCTCCGACGACGAGGGCATCGCGATCAACTCGCCGATGCAGATCCTCGCCGAGGACGATCAGCACCTGCTCGTGCTCTACTCCGGCGCGGGCGGCAAGGACGACGGACTCATCGCGCGCTGGAACATCGCCAGCCGCAAGCCGGTCAAGACCTGGACCCTGCCGGGGCTCACCGATCCGATGGGCATGGCCTTCTTCCCCGGCTCGAAGGCGCTCGCCGTCGTCGACAACAACTGGGCGCTCACCGAGGTGAAGTCGGGGCGCCTCGCGCGCGTCACCCTGGGTGACGGCGAGGCCGCCGACGTGAAGGTCCTCGCCACGAAGCTCCGCGGCCCGGTCGCCTGCTGCTTCGGCCCGGATGAGCGACTCTACGTCGCGCAGCTCGGCGCGAAGTTCGATTCCACCGAGGGCTCGGTCATCGCGATCTCCGGCCTCTGATCGGAGAGGATCGACCGGCCGTGACGCAGGAGGGGCTCCGTCGGCGACGGAGCCCCTCCTTCGTTACGGACCGCGAACGGTTCGTCAGCCGACGGTGATGACCTTCGGTCCCGCGGTGGCGCGGCGATAGGCCTCGAGATCCGTGCGAACCGCCTTGAGGCACATGCCGATCACCGCCGCGTCGTCGGCGAAGCCGAGCCCGGGGATGAGATCGGGGATGACGTCGATCGGCGAGACGAAGTAGAGCAGCGCCGCCGCCACCGAGGCCACGGTGGACCAGGGCAGGTCGCGGTGCCGGCCGGCGGCGTAGTCGCGCAGCATGCGGATCATCGTCTTGATGTCCTCCCACACCGCCGCGAGCGGGCCCGGGGCGCGCCCGAGCCGCTCGACCTTCTCCGCCGCTCCGGCTCCCGCCTCGTCGACCTCCGCGGGGCCGACGTGCTCGGCCGTCTCCCGGTAGGCGTGCTCCGCCAGGTCGCGTTCTTTCCGGCCGAATCCGAACATCTGCCTCCCTCCGTCGTTCCGGGGCCATCGGGACGCCTCTCATTCGGCGCCCCGCGCCCGAGGTTCGCGAAAAACGTGGGCGGCGCCCCGCCCAGAGGACGGAACGGGAAGGAGCGGTGCTCCCTCCTTTCTCCCGCGCCCTCGGAGCCCGGAACGGGAAGACGGAGGACACGCCCATGCGGATGCTCGTCGCCCTGGTGACCTTCACGCTCGGCGGGATCGCGATCGCGCTCGGGCGTCCGGGCGAGGACGTCGATCGGCTGTCGCCGTGGAGCGAGGATCTCTCCTCCGGGGAGGTCGGCGCCGGACCGGAGCGGACGAGGGTGCGCGAGACGCGCCGCCTCGTTCCCCTCGCGCCGCGCCGTCGCGCCCCGGTCATCGGTTCCGATCGTACGGCGTCCCCGCCCATGCGCATCTTCGAGGTCCTCGCGACGGACCCTCACGGTCGGCCCGTGACCGATTGCGACCTCGTGCTGGACACCCGCACGAACGACGTGCCGCTGCGGCGCGTCCGCTTCCTCGAATATACGCGCTACTACGTCCCGACCGGACCGGTCGTCGGTCGCATCTGCGCCGAGGGATTCCTCGATCAGCCCGTCCGCTCGGACAAACGCCTCGTGCACGTGCGGTTGGTCCGGGCCCCCACGCTGACCGTCTGGTCCGTCGGCCTCGGCCCGCGCCTGCATTCGTCGGAACGGCTCCACCTGCGCGCCCTCGATGCGAACGGAGACGAGTGCTGGCGCTCCGACGATCTGACCTGGTCCGAGGACCTCCTCGCCTTCCATCGTTTCGCGGGGTCCTTCACCATCGAGCTCGTCCTCGAGTCGCGGCAACGATTCCGCGAGGTCCTGCACCGCATTCCCTACCGCGGGAACGGCGGCACGGAGGACGTCCTCGGGCTCGACTGGGGCCCGGCGGAGGACGAGGTCCTGGCCGCCGCTCGCCAGCGGTTCCACGAACAGGAAATCGCGGACGCGATCGGCCCCCCCGAGGTCGGAATGCTGCACTGCGGCCCCATCGAGGAGGACCTCTACGGGGACGAGGAACCGGAAGAGGAACCGGAAGAGGAAGAACCCGAGCCCGAAGAGCTGGTCGAGGACCCGATCCTCGAGTGCGACCTCTTCGAAACCGCGATCGGAGGCGCGGATCGGTAGGATGGGCGCATGAAGCCGCTCGTCGCCGCCACCACCCTGCTCGCTCTCGGCGCGCTCGTCTGGTTCCTCGTCGCCCTCTTCGGCGGCGGGGGCGCCGACGTCAGGTTCGACGACGCGAGCGCGAAGGGGAGCGCGGGGCGGGATGCGGGCGCGCGCCGTTCCCGGCTCGAGGACCTCGAGGGCCGCCGGACCACCGACGAGGCGAGGTCGGACGCCCCGACGACGGAGGAGACGGCGGAGTCCTCTCCGGAGTCCCGATCACGACCGGAGCGACGCCGCTCGCGGCTCCGCCTGCGCCTCGTGGACGAGGGCGACCTGCCGCTCGCCGAGCATTCGGTCTGGGGCCACCTCCGCTTCGATCGCGGGGGCTCGCCCTACGTTTTCGAGATCCTCGGCTCGGCGCTGCGCCTCGGCGTGACGACGGACGCCGACGGCGTCGCCGAGTTCCTGCTGCCGGACGACGCCGAGGTGAGCTCGCTCCGCGAGGTCTTCGTCGAGGCGCGGGGCCCGACCGACCTCGTCGAGCGCTGCGCCTTCGTCGGCGACATCGCGACGCGCCTCGAGCCGCGTCCGGACGTCTGGGACCTCGGCGTCGCCACCGTGCCCTACCGCCCCGTCATCGCCTCGGGCCGCGTCGTCGACGAGCGCGGCGAACCGGTGGGCGGGGTGAGCCTGATGCTCCGCCGACCGGACCCGACGACGCCGGGCGGTTCGCCCCCCATCCTCGGCGAGTGGCTCCAGGGCCGCCTCGTCCCCGAGAACGGGAACTTCGTGATCCGGGGACACGTGGTCGACCCGCGGCTCACGCGGGAGGAGCGCGACCGCGCCCCGACCGCGCTCGAGATCGCGGTCGACGACAACGCCCACGCCGCGACGTGGACGAGCTTCCGGATCGGCGATTCCGACCTCGAGATCGTGGCCGCGCGCCGCGGCCGCATCACCGTCACCGTCGTCTTGCCGGATGGCCTCCCGCCTGGCGAGCTGCGATTCGGACTCGAGTCTCCGGATTCCGTGGAGGAGCCCGACGGGCGCCCTCCGGATCGGAAGCTCCGTCCTCTCCCTGCCGACGGACGCATCGAAGATCATCCCGTCGATGTCGGCACCTGGCGTTTCTTTCTGGTCACCCGAGACCGCCTCGTCGCGGGTTCGACGTCCGCCTTCCCGATCTCGGCCGGGTCCGCCCTCGATCTCGGCCGGCTGGTTCCGACGGCGCTTCGCGTCTACTCCCTGACCGCCACGGACGGCGAGGGGCGCAGGCTTGAGGAGTTCGCGATCGAGGAGCCGAGTCCCACGACGACCTCTCCGATCGAAGCCGCGACGACGGATGGGAACGTGCGATTCGCCAGCGCTCGCGAGACGATCCGGATGCGCGTCTCCGCGATCGGATGCCTGGACCGATGGGTCGACGTCCAGCCCGGCGATACGGAGATCGCGCTGTCCGCCGGTCCCACGCTCCGTGTCCGGTCCCTCGGCGCCCCCCCACCGCTCGAGTCCGGCGATTCGCTCCGGATCGTCCTCGTGTCGGATCGGCGGAGCTCGAGGCGCGAGATCGACTTCCCGGCCGGAGGCGAGTCCGAGATCATCCTCTCCTCGACGGGGCGCTGGTCCGCCTCGATTTTCCTCCACCGCCTCCGCTTCACCGGGCCCGTCCGGCAGCCTCTCCACGCCGGCCCTTACCCCTTCGTGGCGGAGCCCGGCGGGTCCGTGCTGTCGATTCCCTGGGGCGAGCGCGAGACGACGGCCCTCCGCAAGGCCCGCGAAGTCCTCGACCGCACCACCGACGCCGAAAAGTGAATAAAAGGGGTCAGACCCCCTTTATTCACTTTCACCCCCTTTCTGAATAAATGGGGTCTGACCCCTCTTATTCATCCAGGCGGAAAGGGCCGGAACGGGGCCCGGCGGCTCGACTTGAGACGGAGCCCGGCTCCCCCGAGAATAGGGGGCCCGGGAGCTGCCCGTCCCCGGGGATCAAGGAACCCGGGAGACCCACGCATGCTGCCCTTCTTCTCGACGCCCGGCGCGCGCCGCACGCTCGCCCTCGCCCTGCTCGTCCTCGGCCTGCCCCTCGTCGGGGCGCGCGCTCAGGACGAGATGGAACCGGGGATGCGCTTCACCGAGGGAGTGCGTCAGCTCACCTTCGACGGCCGCCGCGCCGGTGAGGGCTACTACAACCACGACGGCACGAAGATCGTCTTCCAGAGCGAGCGTGACCCGGCGAATCCCTTCTACCAGATCTTCCTGATGGACCTGGAGACGGGCGACCTCGAGCGCATCTCGCCCGGCCAGGGCAAGACGACTTGCGCGTGGGTCCACCCGGACGACCGCCACGTCCTCTACGCCTCGACCCACCTGGACGAGCGCTCCGTCGAGCACCAGAAGGAGGAGCTCGAGCTGCGCGCGAGCGGCAAGGCCCGCCGCTACGAGTGGGACTACGACGAGAACTTCGACCTCTTCGCCCACGATCGTGAGACGGGGAAGGATCGCCGCCTCACCTATGCACGCGGCTACGACGCCGAGGGCAGCTACTCGCCCGACGGGAAGTGGATCTGCTTCGCCTCGAACCGCTCCGCCTACCTGGAGCCGATGAGCGAGGAGGACCGCAAGCGCTTCGAGCTCGACAAGGCGCTCTTCATGGAGATCTACATGATGCGCGCGGACGGCAGCGACGTCCGCCGCCTCACCTTCAGCCGCGGCTACGACGGCGGCCCCTTCTTCTCCGCCGACGGCAAGAAGGTCTGCTGGCGCCGCTTCTCGGAGGACGGCCTGACGGCCGAGATCTACACGATGAACGTCGACGGCAGCGACCAGCGCCGCCTGACGCACATCAAGGCCATGAGCTGGGCGCCCTACTTCCACCCCAGCGGCGAGTACCTGATCTTCACGACGAACCGCCACGGCTTCGCCAACTTCGAGCTCTACCTCGTCGACGCGGCCGGTGAGAAGGAGCCGGTCCGCGTGACCAACGTCGAGGGCTTCGACGGCCTCCCGACCTTCACGCCCGACGGCAAGACGATCGCCTGGACCTCGAACCGCGGCGCCGACAAGCAGTCGCAGATCTACGTCGCGCGCTGGGATCACGCCGCCGCGCTGGCCGCCGTCCGGGCGGCGCCGAAGCGCTCCGACGCGCCGGCCGCGGCCCATGCCGACGAGCCGTCGATGCCGAAGGTCTCGGAGAAGACCGGTCCCGAGGTCGCGGCCGGCGACCTCGCGAAGCACGTCGTCTTCCTCGCCTCGAAGGAGCTCGACGGTCGACTCACGGGCACCGAGGGCGAGCGCCTCGCGACGGCCTACGCGGCCGACGTCCTGAAGGCCCTGCACATCCCCCCGGGCGGTGACGACGGCGGCTACTTCCAGAACTTCCGCGCCAACCGCCTCACGATGGACGGCGAGAACCTCGCCATCACCGGCCGCAACGTCATCGGCGTGCTCCCGGCCGGCGAGGAGGGTCGCGGCAAGCCGCCGGTGATCATCGGCGCCCACATCGACCACCTCGGACACGAGGGCGGTCGCTACAGCAACGCCCGCGGCGAGGACAAGCTCCTCCCCCACCTCGGCGCCGACGACAACGCCTCCGGCGTCGCGGGCGTCCTCGAGATCGCCGAATACTTCGCCCACCAGATGAAGTCGGGTCGCCTGAAGCTGAAGCGCGACGTGATCTTCGCGCTCTGGTCCGGCGAGGAGCTCGGCCTCTTCGGCTCGAAGCACTTCGCCCGCCAGATGATGGAGAAGGCCGGCACGGAGAACCTCTCCGGACAGGTCGCCGCCTACCTCAACATGGACATGATCGGACGCTTCAACCAGAAGGTAATCATCTCGGGCGTCGGATCGAGCTCGATCTGGGAGCGTGAGATCGAGCGCCGCAACGCACCGGTCGGCCTTCGCGCTGGCGATCGTGCAGGACTGCAACCTGCCGACCGACACCACGCCCTTCTTCCTCAACGGCGTCCCGATCCTCAACGCCTTCACCGGCGCCCACGAGGACTACCACCGTCCGACCGACACCGTCGAGAAGCTCGACTTCGCCGAGATGGAGAAGATCACCCAGTTCATGGGCCTGATGCTGCGCTCGCTCGCCGTGAACGCCGACGAGCCCGACTTCATCATGCACGAGGAGTCGAAGCCGAAGACGACCGGAGGCGCCCGCCCCTACCTCGGCACGATCCCCGACTACGCCGGCGCCGACGTGCCCGGTGTGCCGCTGGACGGTGTCGCCAAGGGTGGGCCGGCCTGGACGGCGGGCGTGCGCGGCGGCGACATCATCGTCGGCATCGGCGGCGACGCGATCGCCGACATCTACGAGTACACCGCGGCCCTCGAGAAGCTGAAGGTCGGCGTGAAGACGACGATCACGGTCCTCCGCGGCTCGGAGCGCAAGACCTTCGACCTCGTCCCGGGCTCGCGCGAGTGACCGGGGCGCTCGACGCCGAGCGCTTCGACATCGTCGGCGACGTCCACGGGATGATCGCCCCCTACCGGTCCCTCCTCGACGCGCTCGGCTACCGGCACGTCGAGGGGCGCTGGTCCCATCCGGAGGGTCGGGTCCTCGTCTCGGTCGGCGACCTCGTCGACCGGGGTCCCGACCCTCTGGGTTGCCTCGAGCTCACGGAGGCGCTGATCGAGGACGGCGTCGGTCTCGCCGTTCTCGGCAACCACGAGGTGAACCTGGTCCACCTCGTCCTCGAGCTCGCGACGCGGCCCCACCGCCGCAAGCAGGCGAAGAACTCGATGGCGCAGATCCGCGCCGATCGCGACCGCTGGGAGCGCTGCTTCGCCTTCCTCTCACGTCTGCCCTTCGCGCTGAAGCTGGCCGGCGATCGCCTCCGCGTCGTGCACGCCGCCTGGGACGACGATCACCTCGCGGCGCTCCCGCCGCGCCTCGCGACGCTCGAGGACTGGGCCGCCATCGCGCCCGACGCCGAGCTCTCCCCCGCCGCCGATCACGTCCTGCGGGGCCCCGAGGAGGAATCGGCCCCCTACCGGGACTCGGAGGGCTTCCGCCGCACGCGGCGGCGCGTCCACTGGTGGAAGGACCATCCGGCCGGCGCGCCCGACCTCGCCTTCGGTCACTACTCGATGAAGACCGGCCCCCGCACCCTCGGCCCCGGCCGGAACGCCATCTGCGTCGACTGGGGCGTCGCCTACGGCCGCCCGCTCGTCGCCTGGCGCTGGCCCGAGCGCACCTTCCTCGACAGCCGCGGCACCTTCACGCCCGAGTAGGGCGTCCCATTTTGAATAAATTGGGTCTGACCCGATTTATTCACTTTCGCGTCAGGCGAGGAGGCGGATGTCGGCGAAGGAGCCGCTGGGGACGCGGGAGCGGATGAAGTCGACGCGGTCGACGAGACGCCGCGCGGCCTCGCGGGGACCGGGCATGAAGTCCGTGCCGCCGGCGGCGCGGAGCTTGTCGAGCGAGGGAAAGCGCGGGTCCGGCGGCATGAGCCGGATCGACTCCTGCATCGCGGTGTCGACGAGGCCCGGTGCGAGCGCACAGAAGTGCGTGTCCTCGCACTCGGCCGCGTAGAGCTGCGTGAGCATGTTCAGGGCGGCCTTCGAGATCGCGTAACCGCCCCAGCCGCGGTTGCCGTTGACGGCCGCGCCGGAGGAGATCGTGAGGATCTGGTGCACCGGCACCTCGAGCGCGAAGAGCGCGTCGAGCACCGACTTGTTGGCCCAGACGTTCGTTTCCATCGTCGCGCGGAGCTCGTCGAGCGTCGCGTCCTGCATGTCGACGATCTCGCCGAGCACGCCGGCGTTGAGCCAGGCGAGATCGACCCGTCCCTCCTTGCCCAGGAGCGTGGCGACGATCTCCGCCGCCTGCTCCGGATCGCGCAGGTCGCCCCGCGCGTCGCGGAAGCGCGCGTGCTCGAGGAGTTCGCAGGGCGGCTCGCGCCGGCTTGTGCCGAAGACGCGGTCACCGCGATCGAGGTGCTCGAGGGCGAGGCCCGCGCCCAGGCCCGAACTCACGCCCGTGATGAAGACGACCCGTCCGTCCATGTCCGGCCTCCCGTTGCGTCGTGCTCCCGTCCCCCGATCCTAGGACACCGATCGGGGGCGCGTCAACGATCGCGGTCGGGACCGTCCGGCACCGGCGGCCGGACGATCTTCGCGCGGCGCGCGATCTCCTCGAGGAGGTGGGCGACGCCGCGTTCGATCATCGGTTCGCGCCCGGCGACGATCGCTCCGGGATCGTCGAGCACCTCGATGTCGGGCGCGACCCCGACCGCCTCGACGTCCCAGGCGCCGTCGTCGTTGACGAAGGCGAAGGACGGGACCGCGAGACCGCCGCCGTCGACGAGGCGAGGCGATCCCGAGTAGCCGACGAGACCACCCCAGGTCGTCTGGCCGATGAGCGGCCCGAGACCGGACTTCCGGAAGTAGTACGGGAAGGCATCGCCTCCCGACGAGGAGTACCCGTTGATGAGCATGCACATCGGCCCGTTGAAGCCGAACTCCGGTGTCGCGTAGAGCTCGGCGTCGCGCCGCGACCAGTAGTTGAGCACGCGGCTCCCGAGCGCCTGGACCATCCGATCCGGGATGAATCCGCCGCCGTTGTAGCGGTCGTCGACGAGGATGGCCTGCTTCTCCCGCGCGAGCGCGCGCACGCCCTCGAAGAGCCGTCGGTGACCCTCGACGGAGGTGTTCGGCACGTGGACGTAGCCGATCTTCCCGCCGGACAGCTCGTCGACGAGACGGCGGTTGCGCTCGACCCAGTCGACGTAGCGGAGCTGGACCTCGCTCGCGATCGGTCGCACGACGACCTCGCGCGCCCCCTCCTCGCCCGGCCCCGGGCCGAGCGTCAGGCGCACCGGGCGGTCGGCCCGCCCCTCGAGCCGGCGGTAGGGGTTCTCGTTCGCCGCGAGGGGGACGCCGTCGATCGCGAGGAGGAACTCGCCCTCGCGCGCGTCGACGCCGGGCTCGGTGAGCGGATTGCGCGCATCGGCGTTCCAGTTCTCGCCGCGGAAGAGCCTCGCGATGCGGTATCGCCCGTCCGCGACCTCGAGCTCGCACCCGAGCGCTCCGTTGCGGACGCGCGCCACCGAGGGGCCGTCGCCCGGCTGGATGTAGGTGTGGCCCGCGTTGAGCTCGCCGACGAGTTCCCCGAGCAGGAAATCGAGATCGGAGCGGTGAGACATGTGCGCGAGGAGAGGCGCATAGCGCTCCCGCTTCGCGACCCAGTCGACGCGGTGCATCTTCGGGTCGTAGAACCAGTCCCGCATGATGCGCCAGGCGTCGCGATACATCTGGCTCCACTCGACGGGCGGCTCGACGCGGACGCGCAGCTCCGACAGATCGAGCGCGTTCTTGCCCGCCTTCTGTCCGGGCTTCGTCTCCGCCATCGCGATCCCGCCCTGGTGGCGGTAGAGGAATCGCGTGACCGTCGCGTCGGGCGTGTAGCCGCGAACGCCCTCGAGTACGGTCTCCGCCTTGCGCTCCTCGAGCGAGTAGCGCTGGAGCTTGCCGTCGACGACGACGAGCGGACCGGCCGCCGTCGCGAGGAGGCCCCCGTAGCGCCCGCTCGACATCGGCAGCGCGACGAGGCGGTCGGCGAGGCCCTCGAGTTCGATCTCGAGCCGGGCGGTCGCATCCGCGTCGCCCTTGTCCGTCTCCTCGCCCTTCTTCCCCTTCTTCTCTCCCTCCCCGGGGAGCGGCTCGACCTCGCGACGCGGCGCGAGCGGCGAGACGACATCGGGCCGGAGGAGCAGCGCGTAGATCCGCTCCTCGAATCCGAGGTCTCCGTACACGAAGTCGCGCGCCGAGCTGAAGTAGAGGTAGCGTCCCTCGGGATCGAAGGCGACGGCATCGTCCGACCAGCGCGGGCTCGTCACGCGGACCGGACGGGGATCCTCGAGTCGCGCGAGCCAGACGTCGCGCAGACGGTTCTCGCCCGTCTTGCACCAGGCGAGCCAGTCGGAGGTCGCGGACCAGCGGACCGAGCCGAGCCCGCCCTCGTCCGCACGGTCGATCTCGCGCCACGCGCCGGTCTCCACCTCGAGCGCGCGCAGCCGGTTGGCCTTGTCCCACACCGCCAGCCACTTCGCGTCCGGCGACCAGGAGTAGCCGAGGATCCAGGCGCCGCTGTCCCGCGTGAGCTGTCGCTCCTCACCCGTCGCGCGATCCCGCAGGAAGAGTTCGTAGTCGTCACCGGCCTCCGCGAGCCAGCTCATCCAGCGGCCGTCCGGCGACCAGCCGGGCGACCGCTCGCGGCGATCCGGCGAGTTCGTGAGGCAGCGAGCCTCCCCCTCCGCGGTCGGGACCTCGAAGATCTCGCCGCGGAACTCGACGAGCGCCGACTTGCCCTTCGGACCGAGCGCGTGCTCACCCGGGTTCTTCGCGCCCTCGTGCCAGACCGGGCGCTGGAAGGGGCGATCGTCGGCGATGCGCACCGGGATCTCGCGCACCTCCTCCGTCCCGGCGTGCATGAACCAGAGGCGTCCTCCGCGTTCGAAGGCGATCCCGTTCGCTCCGCGCGAGGGGAAGAGGACGTCGTAGTCCGCGTACTTCGTGACCGCGCGCTGCTTGCCGGTGGCGAGGTCATGGCACCAGAGGTTGAGCGTGCCGTTGCGGTCGCTCGTGAAGTAGATGCGGTCGCCCAGCCACATCGCCTGGTTGTCGGTGCCCGCGAAGTCGGTGAGACGCGTCGCCTCGTGACGATCGAGGTCGTAGATCCAGACGTCCTGCGCCCGGCCGGCGCGGTAGCGCTTCCAGGTCCGCCACTCGCGGCTGATCACGCTGTAGGCGAGTCGGCGGCCGTCCGGCGAGAAGGTCGCGGCCGCGCCCTCGGGGATCTCGAGCGGCGTCTCGAGACCGACCCCGCCGGGGTCGACGAGAAAGTAGCGGCCGACGCGCTGTCCGTAGGGCGTGCGGTTCATCCGCACGAGGATCTTCTTCCCGTCCGGCGTCCAGTCGAGCGGCAGGTTGTCGTATCCGCCGCGCGGCGGCATCGGACCGACGTCGGGATACCAGGTGAGCTGGCGCGGCACGCCGCCCTCGTAGGGGACGACGTAGATCTGTCGCGACCCCGCGTACTCGGCCGAGAACGCGATCGTGCTCCCATCGGGCGAGATCCGCGGGAACAGTTCGAAGCCCTCGTCGAAGCTCGTGACGCGCCGCGCGACGCCGCCGGCGAGAGGCACCGTCCAGATGTCGCCGCCGCGGACGAAGGCGACGCGGTCGCCCTGGACGTGCGGGAATCGGAGCAGGCGCGCGTCGCCCTCGTCCTGGGCGCGGAGGACCGTCGCGAGGAGGATGACGCCGAGGAGGATCGAGAGGACGCGGGGAGGGATCGACATGCTGGACTCCTGGGGGGCGAGGGCCCGTTCTACCCCAGCCGCCGGCCGCTGTCGCCCCCCGTCTCAGCCCCCGAGCCGGCGCTCGAGGACGGCGCGCGCCGCATCGACGAAGGTGACGCCTCCGACGCCCGCGGGTCGGCGCAAGGTGCCGAGCGCGTGCACGATCTCGAGGATCTCGAGGCGCGCCTCCTCCGTCGCATCCGGACCGCCGTAGCCCTCGCGGAATGCCGCTTCGAGCGCCGGCTCGGCGCGCCAGTCCGTCTCGCGCAGCCGGACGAGATCCACCATCGGATCGTCGGGTCGCGCGTGCTCGAAATCGAACACCGCGAGCGAGCCGTCGTCGCCGATCCACCAGTTGCGTTCCCGGAAGTCGCGATGCGCCGCGCGACGCGGACCCGCGGTCCAGACGTGATCGAGGAGCCGCCGCTCGGCGCGCGCGAAGAGGGACGCGGGGCATCCCGGCGGTGGTCCGCCGGCGAGCGCCGCCTCGGTCCGGCGGCGGAGCGCCTCCGCGAGCGGCAGCGGATCCTCGTCCGCGAGCGGGAGCTCGTGCAGGCGCCGCAACGACGCTCCCATCGCTCGGTGAAGGTCCGCGCGTTCGCCCGCCGTGAGGGCGCGCGTCTCGACCGGACCTCCGACGAGGCGCGTCATCAGGAGGGCACGGGGTTCGCGCTCGAGCTCCGACGCGAGCAGGCGCGGCGCCGCGACGCCCGCGGCCGGAGCCCAGACCCCGAGTCCGCGCCGTTCACGCCGCGCCTTGGCCGGATCGTCGACGAGCTTCAGCACCGCGCCTCCGCCGTCGGACGTGGCCCACACGCGATTCGCCGCGCCGACGACGGACAGTTCCTTCCAGTCGTCGGCCGCCCGTTCGACGAGAGCGGGATCACATAGGAGAGAGGCGAGCACGGCGTCCATGGGCGCAGGATAGCAGCCGCCCCTTGCCTCGGGCGGCGCCGCGCCGCACAAGGAAGGCATGTCACCCCCCGAAGTGCTCGTGGTCGGCCAGGGACTCGCCGGCAGCCTGCTCGCGCTCGAACTCCTCGACCGCGGTCGCCGGGTGCTCGTCGTCGACGCCGATCGCCCCCACGCGGCCTCGCCGGTCTCGGCCGGGATGGTGAATCCCATCGCGGGCCCGAAGCACAACCGACCCTGGGCCTGGGACCCCTTCGCCGGCGAGGCGCGTGCGCGCTACGCTTCCCTCGAGCGCCGCTTCGGGATCCGGCTCGTCCGCGAACGCGCGATCCACTTCGCCTTCCGGTCGGCCGAGGACCGCGAGCGCTTCCTCGCCCGCGACGACCACGACGCGCTCGCGCCCCACCTCGGCGAGATCCACGCGCCGGGAACGCTCGCGCCCGAACTGGCGGACGAACACGGCGGCTTCGAGATCCTCGGGGCCTTCGCGCTCGACGTGCCGGCCCTGCTCCGGGCGACACGCGCGGAGCTGTTGGCGCGGGGCGCCTTCCGCCCCGTGGCGGTCGCCGTCGAGGGCGCGGACGGGGACCCGCTCGGCGACGGCACGCGTCCGGACACGACGGTGCTCTGCACCGGACACCACGCGGCGAGCGCCGGCCCCTTCCGTCGCCTGCCCTGGCGCGTCTCGCGCGGCGAACGGCTCGACGTGCGACTCCTCTCGACGCCGCCCCGGACGATCCTGAACCGTGAGAAGTGGCTGCTGCCGCTCGAGGACGATCGCGCGCAGATCGGCGCGATCTACGCCTGGGACGACGCCGAGGCCGGACCGACGGAGAAGGGGCGACGGGAGCTGGAGACGGCGGGGCGCGCGATCGGCGCGTCGGACTTCGAGGTCGTCGACCACCGCGCCGGGGCGCGCGCCGGCGGGATCGACTGGCGGCCCTACCTCGGCCGCGCGGCGGACCGATCGGAGATCGCGATCCTCGGCGGTCTCGGTTCGAAGGGCGCGCTCTACGCCCCGGGCTGCGCGCGACGGCTGGCCGAACATCTGTTCGAGGGCGCGGCGCTCGATCCGGAGCTGGACGTGGCCCGGCGACGACCGCGCTGAAGGTCGATCGTCAGTTCCTGATGCGCGGGAGGCTCGCTCCGGCGCCGATCGCCGGGATCAGGCGAGGATGTCGAGCAGCGAGTCCTCGAGCTCGATCCCGCGCTTGATGATCTCGGTGCTGAGCTTGCCGGCCTGCTCGGACTGCTTCAGTTCGACGATCGCATCCACGTCGGGACCGTCGCGGACGATCTTCGTGGCGGCGCCTTCGAGACGCCCCTGCGCGTTCTGATAGCCCTGGAGGCCGATTCCGGTGAGTCGCATGCCCTTCTCATCGGCGGGCGCGCGCCGGGGGCTGGAGGGACCGCATCTTTATGCAACGCGGCGGATCCGCGGGCGGGAATGAAAGAAAGCCGGCGCCCTCGGGGGGCGCCGGCCTTCAGCGAATCCCGTTTCCGGGGCGGCTACTTCGCCTTCGTGCTCGACGAGGCGTAGCGGCGGCGGAACTTCTCGACGCGGCCGGCCGTGTCGACGAACTTCTGCTTGCCCGTGAAGAAGGGGTGAGAGGCACTCGAGATTTCGACGCGGACGAGCGGGTACTCGACGCCTTCGACCTCGATCTTGTCCTTGGTGTCGATCGTCGATCCGACGATGAACTTCTCGTCGGCGCCCACGTCGTGGAAGCACACCAGACGGTAGTTCGGATGCGTGTCTTTCTTCATCGCGCTGATCTCCTACCAGCTCGCCTTGCGGACGCCCGGAAGGGCGCCGTCGTGCGCGAGCTCGCGGAACTTGATGCGGGAGAGACCGAACTTGCGGTAGTAGGCGCGCGGGCGGCCGGTCAGGCTGCAGCGCAGGCGGATCCGGTTCGGGTGGGAGTCACGCGGCATCTTGAGCAGCTTGGCGCGCGCTTCCTCTCGCTCCTCCACCGGGAGCGAGTAGTTCTTCATGATGGCGTTGAGCTGGCGACGGCGCTCCGCGAACTTCGCGATGAGCCGCTCCTGCTCCTTCTTCTTCTCGAGCTTCGACTTCTTCGCCATGAGTCCCTGTCCGGTCTCGTGATCGGTTCCCGCGGTCGTCCGGGGCCATCCGGTTCCCCTGGGGCCCTCTCGGACCATCCGCGGCCCGACAATGTATCGAGGCCCGGGGCCGGCTTCCACCGGCCCGGACAAAAAAGGCGCCGGAGGACCGGCGCGCCGAAGCCGCTTTGCCCCAGGGGCTTGCGTCGCTGCCTCCCCGCCGCCCGATCCCGGGACGGCCGCGGCGGAACGGGGTAGGATACCGCCCCTGGCCCCTCGGAGCGAACCCGCCCCATGTGTCACAAGATCTTCCTCGCCATCGGGATCGGACTCTTCCTCCTCGCAGCGGGCCTTCCCGCGCAGGATCCGGCACCTGCCCCCGCGCCCCGCCTCCCGAACGTCGTGGTCATCCTCGCCGACGATCTCGGCTACGGAGAGCTCGGCTGCTACGGGCAGGAGAAGATCGCGACGCCGAACCTCGATCGCCTCGCGACCCAGGGGATGCGCTTCACGCGGCACTACGCCGGCGCCCCGGTCTGCGCGCCTTCGCGCTGCGTCCTCATGAGCGGCCGCTCGCTCCCTCACGCGAGGATCCGGGGGAACAAGGAGTTCAAGCCGGAGGGCCAGCACCCGATGGGCGGCGACGTCGTCACCGTCGCCGAGCTCATGCGTTCGCGAGGCTACGCGACCGGCGGCATGGGGAAGTGGGGCCTCGGCCCGCCCGGAACGGACTCCGATCCCGTGGGCCAGGGCTTCGACCTCTTCTTCGGCTACAACTGCCAGCGTCAGGCCCACAACTTCTACCCCGAGCATCTCTGGCTGAACCGCGAGAAGTTCCCCCTCGACAACCCTTCGTTCCGGCCGCACCAGAAGCTCGCGGAAGCGCCCGAAGACTGGAGCCGTTTCCGCGGCAATCAGTACGCGCCGGACCTGATGATCGAGGCCGCGCTCGGCTTCGTGCGTCGCCACGCCGATCGCCCCTTCTTCCTCTACCTGCCTCTCGTCGAGCCGCACCTCGCGATGCAACCGCCGCAGAGCTGGGTGGACCGCTACCCGAAGGAGTGGGACGAGGCGCCCTATCTCGGCGGCCGCGGCTATCTCCACCCGCGTCCCCGCGCCGGCTACGCGGCGATGATCAGCCACCTCGACGATCACGTGGGACGGGTGGTGGGCCTGATCGACGAGCTCGGACTCGGTCCGGACACGCTCGTCCTCTTCACGAGCGACAACGGTCCGACGCACGACGTCGGCGGTGTCGACACCACCTTCTTCCGCAGCGCCGGCGACCTGCGCGGTCGCAAGGGATCCGTCTACGAGGGCGGACTCCGCGTGCCGACGATCGCGCGCTGGACGGGCCGCGTCGCGCCGGGGACCGTCACCGATCACGTCTCCGGCTTCCAGGACCTGATGCCGACGCTGGGCGAGCTCTGCGGATACGAGGTCCCGGCCGGAGGCCAGGGCCTCAGCTACCTCCCCACCCTCCTCGGGCGGAAGGAGCAGCCGAAGCACGCCTTCCTCCACTGGGAGTTCCCCGAGTACGGCGGCCAGATCGCCGTCATCGAGGGCCGCTGGAAGGCGATCTGGGCCGGGCTGAAGACCAAGCGCCCGAAGGCCGTCCAGCTCTACGACCTCGAGACCGATCCCGCGGAGTCGACGAACGTCGCGGACGCCCATCCGGACATCGTCGCGCGCCTCAAGACCATCGCGCGCGAGGACCGAGAGCCGAACGAGGTCTTCCCCGTCCCGCTCCCCGAGTGAAATGAATAAATTGGGTCAGACCCCATTTATTCAAAATGGGGCCCAAATTGAATAAATGGGGTCTGACCCCTTTTATTCACGAGCGCGGAAGAGGGCGGCGAAGAGGGCGCAGGCGGCGCCCATCGAGGAGATCAGGACGGCGGCGAAGACCTTGTCCGAACTGCCGTTCGCGATCTTCATCCAGGCCGGGACCGCGCGACCGAGCACGAGCACGAAGAAGACGATGCTCATCCAGAAGGCGAGCGTCCGCGCGCCCGCGTGGCCCGCCTTCGCCCGGAAGAAGGGCACGAGGAGGAGCAGCGAGAGCCCGGCGCCGACGTAGAGCCCCGTCAGGGCGTGTGTCCCCTTGACGGCGACCCCGACGACGCCGATCAGGATCAGGACGGCGATGAAGGCGAGGACGAGGCGAGCGGTGCGATTCATGGCGTTCTCTCCGGAACCTCGCGCCCCGGGGCGCGTAGGCGTATGGGCCTCACGGGGCGGGACTCCGGCGAGCGCCGCCGCCGCAAGGGTGACATCCTCTGACAGCGACTTCGACCGCGCGCCCGGGATTGCGGCGGTCGGCACGCGGAGACGGGAGCGCACGCGCGGACGATGGACAACCTGAGCCAGGCCTTGCTGGGCGCGGCGGCCGCCCGCGCCCTCTACTCGCGATCGCTCGAGCGCTCCGCGACCTGGATCGGGGCCGTCTCCGGCGCCCTCGCCGACGTGGACGTCCTGATCGTGCGGGCGGTGGACCATCCCTTCCCCGAGATCCTCCACCGCCACTTCACGCACTGTCTCGCCTTCATCCCCGTCGGGGCCCTCATCGCCGCCCTGCCCTTCCTCGCCTCCCCACGCTTCCGCGAGCGCTGGCGGGCGGTGCTCGGCGCCTCGCTGGCGGCCTACGCGACGCACGGCCTCATGGACGCCTGCACGAGCTACGGAACGCATCTCCTCTGGCCCTTCAGCGACGCGCGCACGGCCTGGGACTGCCTCCCGATCATCGATCCGATCCCCACGCTGTCGCTGCTGGTCGGCGTGGTGCTCTCGCACCGCCGCGGGCGACGGCGCCCCGCGGTCCTCGCGCTGCTCGCCTTCGTCCTCTACTGC
Source organism: Planctomycetota bacterium (assembly GCA_041402125.1). GTDB lineage: Bacteria > Planctomycetota > DRQF01 > JAWKSY01. The sequence goes on along the minus strand of JAWKSY010000022.1, from coordinate 24,360 downwards.
GGCCTCGGGGTGATCCAGCACGAGCGGGTCGCCGGGGCGCAGGCCGAGATCGCGGCGAGCCGGGGCCACCGGATCGAGCGCGCGCGCTCCCTGCCGATGCCTCTGAGCCTGCTCCTCTGGCGCAGCGTCTACGTCGCCGAGGGGCGCGTCTGGGTCGACCATGTGACCGCGCCGCCGGCGGGCCCGATGCGCTTCCGCCCGGAAGGTTCGGCCGAGCACGTCACGGCGGCGGGTCTCGCCCGGGGCGACGCGGAGCTCGAACGGGAGCTCGACTACCTCGAGCTCTTCAGCGACGGGTTCATGGCGCGGGTGCCGCGCGATCCGGCCGTCATCGGCGATGAACGGATCTCGCCGACCGGAGACCTCCGTCCGCTGCGCGGCGTGCGGATCGAGCCCTACCGCGGACACCGCATCCGCTACCTGCCGAGTCCCTTCGAGAGCGGCATCGACCCCAAGCGCTTCCTGCGCTGGATCCGCGACCGCGAGGGCTACCGTCCCCTGCCGAAGACCTCGGACTGAACGGTTCAGCCGCGCTCGGGCTTGCGCGCGAGGATCTCGACGCTGTCGCCCTTGCCGTTGAAGCGCGTCGCGAGGCTGAGCGGAGCCTTGCGGAGCTCGTCCCGCAGCTTCGCGAGACCGCGCGGTCGCTCGGATTCGTTGGGGAGGAAGCGCACGCCGCGCGTGTCGAGCGCGACGACCTCGAGGCCGGCGTCCTCGCAGTAGCGACGGAGCGTCTCGGGCGTGAAGAGGACCACGTGGTGGCTCGGATCGATGAGCTTCCAGTCCGCGCCGAGGTTCCGTCGGGTGTAGGAGTCCCAGTTCACGGTGTCGATGAAGACGACGCCGCCCGGCCGGAGCAGCCGGACGATCTCGGCGAGGATGACGCGCGGCGAGGGCAGGTGCTCGAAGACGGCGTTGGTGAAGACCGCGTCGAAGGAGGCCTCGGGCAGCCCGGCCTCCTCGAGGAGCGCGCAGACCAGCTCGACGCCGTGGCGCTCGCGCGCCACCTCGCAACAGGCGGCGACCGGCTCGACGCCGACGGCCTCCCAGCCCTCCTCGCGGGCGCGATGGACGAAGCCGCCGACGTTCGCCCCCACCTCGAGGATGCGGTTCAGCTTCCGGTAGGGCGCGAACTTCCGCAGCCGCTTCGAGAGCCGGAACTGGTGCTTCGGGGCGTAGTGCCGTCGCGAGTACTTGTCGAGCGCGTCGCCGAAGTAGTCGAGGTTCTCCTCGCCGGCCGCGGAGACGTCCAGGTCGGACTGGATGAGACCGCAGTCCGCGCAGAGCAGGTAGTTCGCTCCGCGCTTGTGAAGAAGCGGCTCGTGCCGCGTGCCCCCGCAGAGGTCGCAGGGCCTCGGCGCCGCGACCGCCTCGAGCTCGGCTCCGCTCCCGTCGCTCATCGCGCCTCCCCTCCTCCCTCGCCGTGGATCCGCGCCTTGAGCTCGCGCAGACCGCCGATCGAGAAGGCAGCGATGCGCTCGGCGAGCGCCGCGACCTCGTCGTCGTCGAAGCCGACCTCGGGGAAGAACTGCGGCAGCATCGCCTCGTTGTGCTTGTAGATCACGTACTGACCGACGATCGACACCGCCGCCTGCCGGGCCTCGACCGCGAAGGGCTCGATCTCGAGGATCGCGGCGACGATCTCCGTCAGCGTGTTGAAGATCGGCCGGATCGAGAGATCGATGAAGGTCGCGAAGACCGGACTCGGCTCCTGCATCTCCCGGAGGAAGAGCCGCGTGAAGTCCCCCGCCCGGCGTCCGAGGACGCGCTCGGCGTGCCAGCGGACGAATCGGGCGACGAGCGCCTCCGGGTTCTCGGGGTCGTCGGCGAGGCGGGGCATCGCGAGCGAGGCGGGGATCGACTCGAAGACGGTCGTCAGGACCTGCCGGTAGAGCTCGGCCTTGGAGCCGAAGTGGTAGTTGACGGCCGCGACGTTGGCGTCGGCCCGCCGCGCGATCTCGCGCACGCCGGCCTTGTGGTATCCGTGCTCGACGAAGACCTCGCGCGCGGCCTCGAGGAGGTTCTGACGCGTGTCGAGGCGTTCCGGGACGACCATGCCTGCTCCGATCCGGCCGCGGCGTCGCGGGCCGCGGTCTCCCCCGATCCTACCGGGAAGATCAGCAGCCGACGAGGAGGCGGCTCCGGGCGCCGAGGACCCGTCGGGCGGCGGCGAGGGTCCCGAGAGAAAGGGCGAGGATCAGGGCCGCGAAGGCGAGGTAGCGCGGAACCGTCCCCTCGGGGAGCGGCTGCTCGGTGAAGTGCTCGTAGAGGAGCCGACCGCCCGAGATGAAGTAGCCGTGCACGAAGAAGAGCCCGAAGCTGACGTGAGCGAGGTGGTCGAAGCGCTTCTTCAGGAAGGGATCCCACTTCTTCAGGTAGTGCACCGAGATCGGGCAGAGGCAGAGCTTCAGGCCGTAGAGGATGCCGTGGTGCGGGTGCGCCTCGCGCACGTTGAGCCAGAAGAGCGTGCCCGCCGCGACGATGAGCGGCCAGCGGAGCCGGTCGGCCCAGAGCAGGGTCTCCGCCTTGTAGCGGCTGAAGAACATCCCGAGCAGGTAGATCGAGAAGAGGTAGGCGCCCTTCCCGAAGGGCCCGAAGAGGAAGTCGCGCCCGGCCCAGGCCGAGTAGGCCATGAAGGCGGGCAGGAGCCAGTAGACGAGACGGTTGCGATCGAGCGCGAGGAGGAGCGGCGCCGCGACGTAGAAGAGCGCGATCGTCGGCACGAACCAGAAGGGCGCGAGGTGCTTGCCCGTCGCGTAGAAGGCCAGCACCTGCTGCCAGGCCGGCATGTCGTAGAAGCCGGCCCAGACGCTGTCCTGCGGGATCATCGGCGGCCCGGACCATCCGGTCGAGACGATCAAGGCCGGCAGCGAGAGGATGAGGTAGGGAACGATGACCGTCGTCAGCTTCCGCTGGAGGTACCTCCCGTAGCCGAACTTCGCCGAGAGGTGCTGGAAGAGGTAGCCGGCGATGAAGAAGAAGAGGATCGAACTCTGGTTGCAGATCGTGTCGAAGACGCGATACCAGGTCGGCCGCGCCGACCAGTCGAAGGCGTGGATCGAGTGCGCGCCGACGATGCCCAGGATCGCCAGCCCCCGCAGGTTGTGGATGTGGTTCTGGAACACCGTCCGCGCTCTCCCCCCGGATCTATCGAACGCGGACCGGCGACGCCAAGGAGAGGGCATGAAAATGCTCCCCCGGACCGCGGAGGCGCCCTCCCGGCCGCGGTGACGATGCTCGACAGACGGCGCTCCGGGGGCGAGGATTCGGTCGACCCCGCCGGCCCGGGCCGGGCGGAGCGCCACCGGCGTCGAAGGAGCCCCCCATGCGTATCGCCTTGCTGCTGCTCCTCCTCGCCGCGCTCGCCCCGGCCCAGTCGGAGGGCGTGCGATTCCTCCCCGAGATCGCCTGGTCGGCCTTCGAGGGAAACTGGAACGAGCTGCCGGATCTCGAGCCCCTGACGCCGGTGAAGACGGGGATCACGGACCTCGTCTCGCTCGATCGCCGGCCGCGACCGGACCGCTACGCGCTGCGATTCGAGGGCGAGATCGAGGTCTCCGAGGCCGGCCTCTGGCGATTCTTCACCGAGTCGGACGACGGGAGCCGGCTCTGGATCGGCGGCCAGCTCGTCGTCGACAACGGCGGGAATCACGCGAGACGGCGGCGCGAGGGCACGATCCCCCTCGCCCCCGGCCGCTATCTCTTCCGCCTCGACTACCACGACGCCGGCGGCGACGAGTACCTGGAGGTCGGAGCCACCGGCCCCGAACGGCTCGTGCTGGGTGCGCGGACCGGCGGCGAGGGACGACGGATCCTCTGGTACCCCCAGCCGGCGTCGACCTTCCTCGAGGCCCTCCCCGTGGGCAACGGCCGGCTCGGCGCGATGGTCTTCGGACGCCTCGAGGACGAACGCATCCAGCTCGACGAGGACTCGATCTGGGCCGGTGGCCCGGACACCGCACTCGAACGCGGCGACCCGATCCGCCTCGCCGAGCTGCGGGGTGACCTCTTCGCGGGCCGCCACGCCGAGGCGAGCCGCCGCGTGATGGCGGAGTTCTCGGCCGGGTCGATCGTGCGCAGCCACCAGACGGCCGGCGACCTTCGGCTGGACTTCGACCTGCCGGCGGGACGCGTGACCGACTTCCGACGCCGCCTCGACCTCGCGACGGGAGTCGCCGAGACGAGCTTCTTGCTCGACGGCGTCCGCCACCGACGCCGCGTGGTGGCGAGCCGCCCCGAGGAGGTCCTTCTCGTCGTGCTGGAGGCCGATCGACCGGGTGCGATCTCACTTGCCGTTGGACTCGATCGTCCGGCGGACGCGCGAGGCCCCACCGCGGAGACGCGCGTCGTCCGCGACGGCGGCGAGCTCGCTCCTCGTCTCCTCATGACGGGGCGGGCCCGACAGCCCGAGACCGCGCTCTTCGGAGACGCCGCCCCCGGCACGTCCTTCCGCGTCGAGGCCGCTCCCCACGTCGAGGGCGGCACGGTCCGCGCCGAGGGCGAGCGCCTCGTCATCGCCGGCGCGGATCGCGTCGTGCTCGTCGTCCGGATCGACACCGACTTCCCCCGTCCCGCCGCCGCCTCCGATCGGCGCCCGACCCCCGGCGCGGACGCGGAGTCGCGGATCGCGGCCGCGGTCGAGGACCATCGCTCCCTGATGGCGCGCTGCTGGCTCGAGCTGCCGAAGTCGAAGGGCAGCGCTCGCGCCACGGACGCGCGCCTCGCCGAGGTCCGTCGCCGGCCCGTTCTCGATCCGGATCTCGCCGCCCTCCTCTTCCAGTACGGCCGCTACCTCCTCGTCTGCTCCTCGCGACCGGGCACCCTGCCCGCGAACCTCCAGGGGCTGTGGAACGAGCATCTCGCCGCGCCCTGGAACGCCGACTACCACCTGAACATCAACCTCCAGATGAACTACTGGCCCGCCGAGGTCACCAACCTCGCGGATTGCCACGAGCCCCTCTTCGATCTCGTCGACCGCCTCGCCGAACGCGGCGAGCGACGCGCCTGGCGCAGCTTCGGCTGTCGCGGCTGGGTCGCGCCGCACGCGACGGACGCCTGGGCTCCCGTTTTCACGCGCGCGACGGAGCCCTACTGGGGTTTCTGGCACGCGAGCAACGCCTGGCTCTGCCGGCATCTCTTCGAGCACTGGGACTTCGGTCGCGACGAGACCTTCCTCCGCGAACGGGCCTGGCCGATCCTGCGGGGCGCGGCGCGCTTCTGGCTCGACTGGCTCGTCGAGGATCCCGACACGGGGCGACTCGTGTCCGGCCCCTCGACCTCGCCCGAGAACTCCTTCCTCGACGACGCCGGCCGGTCGGCGAGCCTCGTGATGGGACCCGCCCTCGATCAGCAGCTCGCCGACGACCTCTTCGCCTGGACGCTCGCCGCGGCCGAGACGCTCGGACTCGACGCCGATCCCGCGGAGCGCGACTTCATCCTCGAGGTCGCGCGGGCGCGACCCCGACTCGCGCCGGGTTACCTCGTCGAGGCGGACGGGCGGCTCCGCGAATGGGATCGCCCGCGGCCGGAGGCCGAGCCCGGCCACCGGCACGTCTCCCCGCTCTACGGCCTCCATCCCGGCGAGGCGATCGATCCCGCCGTGAACCCCGCCCTCGCCGCCGCCGCCCGGCGGACCCTCGAGGCCCGGCTCACCGCGGGGGGCGCGGGCACGGGCTGGAGCCGCGCCTGGACGATCTCCTTCTTCGCGCGGCTCCACGACGGCGTCGCGGCCCACGAGCACCTGCTCGAGTTCGCGCGTCGTTCGCTCGCGACGAACCTCTTCGATCTGCACCCGCCCTTCCAGATCGACGGCAACTTCGGCCTGACGGCAGGCGTGGCCGAGATGCTGCTGCACTCCGGCGGCGGCGTGCTCGAGCTCCTGCCCGCGCTCCCCGCGGAGTGGCCCTTCGGCGAGATCCACGGCCTGCGGGCGCGCGGCGGTTTCGAGGTCTCGCTCCGCTGGCGCGAGGGCCGCCTGCTCGACGCCGACATCACGACGAACGGCGCGGGACCCCTCCGGATCCGCCTCGGCGAGGGACTCGTCCTCGAGGCGCCGGAAAGCTGGGAGATCACCCACGACGCCGCGGGGCTGACGACCGCGCGGCCGAAATCTCCAGCCGAGGCGACGAAGGAGTCGATGGCATTCAAGGTGCGCCGGGCGGAGTGAGGCGGCCGGGACGGGTACGGACGGAGGACACGACGATGCGACTGGTCATGTGCAAGGCCTGTCACCGTCAGTACGACGCGCGTCATCTCGAGGAGGGCGAGATCCTCCGCTGCCTCTGCGGCGAGGGCGTCCCCGTCGTCGAACCGCCGCCCCACTCGCCCCGCGCGGTCCGCTGTTCGAGCTGCGGCGCCGGCCTCGAGGCGGACGCCTCGAGCTGCGGCTACTGTTACTCGGGCGTGACCATCGAGGAGCGACATCTCGCGTCGGTCTGTCCGGGCTGCGGCGCGCGGATGAGCGACCGGGCGCACTTCTGCATGGAGTGCGGACTCGAGATCCGCCCCCAGGTGCTGATCGCCCTCCCCCACGACTCGCCCTGCCCGCGCTGCGAGAGCGAGATGCGCGTGCGCCTGCTGGACGAGGAGATCTCGATCGGCGAGTGCACGTCCTGCGCCGGGATCTGGCTGAGCCCCGACGTCTTCAAGAACGCCGTTCACCGCGCGCGGAGCCGCCACGTCGATCCGATCGCGTCGCACCCCGAGGGCGAGGTCGCGCTCGCGAAACATGCCTTCCGGTATCTCGCCTGTCCGATCTGCCGCGACCGGATGACGCCCCGCAACTTCGCCACGACCTCCGGGATCATGATCGACGTCTGCCGCGAGCACGGCATCTGGTTCGATCACGGCGAGTACCAGGCGGTCCTCCGCTTCGCCCAGGATCGCAACGCCGCCGGCGACGCCCCCGCCGCCCCGGCCAAGCTCGACTACGGTCGCGACCTCCCCCCGACGCGGCATCCCGGCCGCCGGTCCGCCGCGGTGCCCGCCTCGGCGCTCACGATCGAGTTCCTGGGCGAGCTCCTCCTCGGATTCTTCGACCTCGACTGAAGATCCTCGGCGCCGGCCCTTTCAAGAGCGAAAGCCGCCGGCGCCTCGCGCGTTCCAGTCCTGACGATCCGAAGCGGACCCGACCGGCCCTCCGAAGCCCCGTGTCGGTTAGCATCCCCTTCGACGCCACGACTGGAGCGAACCGATGAGCGACCGAAGAGAGTTCCTGCGACGCAGCGCATCCCTGTCCCTGGCCTTCGGGCTGGGCGGCTCCGCGGGCTGGCCCCGGCCCCAGGACGAGAAGCCGGCTCCCCCCGCCGCCCCGAGGAAGAAGCTGAAGCTCTTGATCCTCGGCGGCACGGGCTTCCTCGGCCCGGCCGTCGTCGAGGAGGCGCTCGCCCGCGGACACGAGATGACGCTCTTCAACCGCGGACGCACGAACACCGATCTGTTTCCCGATCTCGAGAAGCTCAAGGGCGACCGCAACGGCAAGCTCGAAGCGCTCGCCGACCGCGTCTTCGACGGCGTCATCGACACCTCGGGCTACGTCCCGCGCCACGTCGCGCTGTCGGCCGAGGCGCTGAAGACGAGCGGCTTCTACGCCTTCGTGTCCTCGATCTCGGTCTACCCCGACCTCGATTCGAAGGACACCGACGAGTCCACCCCGGTCGGCACGCTCGAGGACCCGACGACCGAGAAGGTGACGAACGAGTCCTACGGTCCGCTGAAGGCGCTCTGCGAGCAGGCGGCCGAGAAGGCGATGCCGGGTCGCGTCGCGAACATCCGCCCCGGACTCATCGTCGGCTACCGCGACACGACCGAGCGCTTCTCCCACTGGCCGCTCCGCGTCGCGAAGGGCGGCGAGGTCCTGGCGCCCGGCGAGCCGCAGTGGGGCCAGCAGTACATCGACGTGAAGGATCTCGCCCGCTTCATCGTCGACGCGATCGAGCGGAAGCTCGCCGGCACCTTCAACGCGCTGGGCCCCGTCGCGCCGACGCCGATGAAGACGCTCCTCGAGACCTCGAAGAAGGTCTCGGGCAGCGACGCCCGCTTCACCTGGGTCGATCTGCCCTTCCTCGAGAAGAACGAGCTGCGCCCCTGGGTCGAGCTTCCCTCCTGGTCGCCGCCGCCGAAGGGCAAGGACCGGCCGGTGATCTGCTCGAACGAGAAGGCGGTGAAGGCCGGCCTGACCTTCCGCCCGCTCGAGGACACGATCAAGGACGTGATCGAGTGGGAACGCGTCCGACCCGCGGGACGTCGCCGCACCGCGGCGATCGGCCCTGATCGCGAGCGCGAACTCCTCGAGGCCTGGCACGCCTCGCGGAAGGCGAAGTCCGAGGCGAAGTGACCTCGTGAACCTCGGCAAGGCGAGCGCGGCCCTCGCGGGGCTCCTGGGGATCGACCCCCGGGAGCTCCGTCCCGTCCTCCTCGCCTTCAGCTACTTCTTCCTGCTGCTCTTCGGCTACTTCGTGATCCGACCGCTCCGGGAGGAGATGGGCGCCGCCGGCGGCGTGAAGAATCTCCCGAACCTCTGGATCGCGACCTTCCTCGTCACGCTCGCCTCGGTGCCGGCCTACTCCTGGCTGATCTCGCGGGTGCCGCGGCGGCGATGCCTTCCCGCGCTCTACCTCTTCTTCGCCGCCAACCTCGCGGTCTTCTGGACCCTCTTCCGCTTCGACCTCGGCGCGGAGAAGGCGCTTGCCCGGACCTTCTACGTCTGGGTGAGCGTCTTCAACGTCTTCGCGATCTCCGTCTTCTGGAGCTTCATGGCCGACGTCTTCGGCGAGCGCGACGCGCGGCGTCTCTTCGCCGTGATCGCCGCCGGCGGCACCGCGGGCGCGGTCGCGGGCTCCGCCGCCACATCGATCCTGGCGAGTCGCGTCATCGGCGACGATCGCGCCCTCTCCGTCGACGATCTCCTCTTCCTTCCGATCGTCTCGCTGGTCGTCGTCGCCGGCCTGGTCCTCGCCCTCGGCCGCTGGGACGACGGGAACGCTCGGGCGCGCGGCGAGACGCCGCGGGGCGACCGGGCGATCGGAGGCGGCGCGCTCGGCGCCTTCCGCGAGGTGGCGCGCTCGCCGCTGCTCCTCTCGATCGCGGTCCTCGTCGTCTTCGAGAAGACCGCGGCGTCCTTTCTCTACTTCCAGGTCCTGGATCTCGTCGGCCGGTCCTCGCTCGATCGGGCCGCCCGCACGGCGCTCTTCGCGGACGCCAACTTCGGCGCCCAGACGATCGCCCTCCTCCTCGAGGTCGTGGTGACGGGACGACTCCTCCGGCGCTTTGGCGTGATCGCCGGCCTGGCCGGGTTCGTCGTCGTGAATCTCGTCGGCTTCTCCGCGCTCGCCGTCTTTCCCACGCTCCTCGTCGCGGTCGTCTTCGACGCCGTCCGCCGCGGCTTCGGCTACGGCCTGGACAGCCCTTCCCGCCAGGTCCTCTTCACCACGCTCACGCGGGAGGAAAAGTACAAGGCGAAGAGTCTCATCGACACCGCGCTCTTCCGCCTCGTCGACGTCGTCTCGGGCAACCTCTGCGGCCGCGTGATCGCGGCCGGCGTCGGCGTCGCGGGCACGGCGCTCGCGATGGTGCCGGTCGGATTCCTCTGGGCCGGCGCCGCCTGGCGCGCGGCCCGGCTCCACCGTGACGCGGCGGGGGGCGAGGTCGGGGGGAATCCCCCCGCCCCCGGGGCTGTCCGCGTCGGCCGGGACCGGTAGACTCTCGGCTCGAGACGGGATCCGCGCCGCGCGGTCCTCCCGTCCTCACCCGACGCCGGGCGCACCGGCGACGGCGATCAGCGACCGCGAATCCGAGGATCTCCATGGCCGGAACGCCCAAGTCCGACTCCAGCGGCGGCATCACCCGCTTCCTGAATCTCGTCGAGCGCGTCGGCAACAAGCTGCCCGACCCGGCCCTCCTCTTCGTCTTCGCGCTCGGCGCGATCTGGGTCGTCTCCTGGCTGATGAGCGGGACCGAGTTCGAGGTGCCGCAGCTCGGCGGCGGCACGCGCACCCAGACCATCGCCAACCAGCTCACGGGGGCCTCGCTCGCGCACTTCCTCGCGCACATGGTCGAGACCTTCACCGGATTCCATCCGCTCGGCGTCGTGCTCGTCGCGCTGCTGGGCGTCGGCGTCGCCGAGGAGTCGGGCTTCATCAACGCGGTCCTGAAGCGCCTGCTCTCCTTCACGCCGAAGGCGCTGCTGACCCCGATGCTCATCCTCGTCGCCATCGTCAGCCACACCGCGGCGGACGCCGGCTACGTGCTCGTCATCCCGCTCGGCGGCGTCCTCTTCTACGCGGCGGGACGACACCCCCTCGCGGGCATCGCGGCCGCCTTCGCCGGCGTCTCCGGCGGGTTCGGCGCGAATTTCGTGCCCTCCGGCATCGATCCGCTCCTGCAGGGCATCACCCAGGCCGGCGCGAACGTCACCGACCCGACGGTGGTCGTGAACCCGCTCTGCAACTGGCTCTTCACCAGCTTCTCCTCGCTGCTCATCGTGCTCGTCGGCTGGTTCCTCACCGACCGCATCATCGAGCCGCGCCTCGCGAACACGAAGATCGACGGCGACCCCGCCGACATGCCGAAGATGGAGCCGCTCACCCCGGCCGAGGCCCGCGGCCTGCGCTGGGGCCTCGTCGCCTTCTTCATCGGCTGCGCCGTCCTCGCCCTCGTCTCCTGGCCGGAGGACTCCGAACTCCGCTCCAAGCCCTCGACGCGCCTCGTGCTGAAGAGCGGCGAGACCATCGAGCACAGTCGTGAAGGACGCAGTGGCCGTGCGCGCCTCACGGCGCTGCGGCGCTGGCCTACCAGGGCGACCCGAGCATCCTCGCGGGACGCCGTCCTCGTCCTCGACACGGGAACGGGCATCCGCACCTACGACCTCTCGCCGAAGCGGCCTCAAGGCCGGCCAGGACTTCCGCGCCTCCGACATCCGGACTCCGTCGTGATCAAGGAGTCGCGCCGCGGCGGCGCGACGCGCCTCGTGGCCAGCTCGGCGATCGGCACGACCGAGACCGTCCCGCCCTCGCTCACGAGCTTCGCGGCCCCGATCATGCGGATGATCGTGCCGCTCATCTTCCTGCTCTTCCTCATCCCCAGGCATCGTCCACGGCGCACGTCGCGGGGACCTTCCGACCACCGCGACGTCATCAAGGGCATGAGCCGCTCGATGAGCACGATGGGCTACTACCTCGTGATGGCCTTCTTCGCCGCCCTCTTCATCAAGGCCTTCAGCGACTCGAACGTGGGCGCCTGGCTCGCCGTGCGTGGCGCCGAGGGCATCGAGCGCGCCGGGCTCCCGGCCTGGGTCACCATCGTCGGAATCATCCTCCTCTGCGGCACCGTCAACCTCGTCGTGGGTTCGGCGTCGGCGAAGTGGGCGCTCCTCGCGCCGATCTTCGTGCCGATGCTCATGGCCCTCGGCATCTCGCCGGAGTTCACGCAGGCGGCCTACCGCGTCGGCGACTCGACGACGAACATCATCACGCCGCTCATGCCCTACTTCCCGCTCGTGGTGGCCTTCTGCCAGCGCTACGTGAAGAACACCGGCATCGGCACCCTGATCTCCCTGATGCTGCCCTTCTCGATCTCCTTCCTCGTGATCTGGACCGCCTTCCTCATCCTCTACTGGAAGCTCGGGATCCCGCTCGGCATCGACGCCTCCTACGTCTACTCGGTGAAGTAGCTCCGGAGGACGCCGCGCGACGGCCCCCTCGCATCCCCTCCGTCGACGGCGGGGATGCGACGGGGGCCGTCTCCGTTTCCGGGAGGGAGTCGCGGCGAGAGGTCTCGCGAATCAGCGCAGGTGGCCGGGGCGGATGAGACCGCGCAGGCGCGCGGCGCGCCGGGCGGGAAGGTCCTCGACGTCGAGCTCGATGAAGCCGCCCTTGCTGAGGTCGAGAGGAAGTCCGTCGGCTCCGAGCAGGCTCGCCGCCAGGGCGCCGAGGAGGGGCTGATGGCCGAAGACGAGGAGCGTCTCCGCACTCGGGGCGAGAAGCGCGGCCAGGGCCTTCTCGACCTCGCCCGCGGGAACGAGCGCGTCGACGACCTCGAGCGGCACGGAGGGCTCGAGTCCAGCCGCGGCCAGGAAGACCTCGGCCGATTCGCGCGCGCGACGGAAGGGGCTCGTGGCGACGCGATCCGGGCGGAAGCCGCGGGAGCGATACCAGGCGCCGAGCGTCTCGAGCTGGAGACGCCCTTTCGGAACGAGCGGCCGGTCGGGATGATCGCGGCCCTCGCGGCGGGTCGCGGCGGTGCCGTGGCGGACGAGGTGGAGCTTCACGAGCCGGTCTCCGGGGCCTCGACGGGAGCGCGGTCCCCGAGGGGCTCGCGACCGCCGGTGATCGCGCGATCGAACCAGTAGCGCTTGCGTCCGAGGAGGTCGATGCGGTGGAAGACGACGTCCCGCCGCGAGGCGAGGCACTTCCAGATCTGCGGCACGCGCGGCCCCGGCGTCTTGCGCGCGAAGGCGGCGGGATCGAAGACGCCGAGGTTGTTCCCCCCCTCGAGGTCGCGAGCCGAGGGAGCGCGGAAGGCCTGGACCCCGTGTTCGCGCATCGCGGTGCCGAGGGGCTGGGACCAGCGATAGCTCGTCGGGGACGCGATGCGGGCGCGCTCGGCGAGGAAGGGCTCCACCGCGAGGTCGACGCCGAGCTCGGTGCGAACGGGCACGTGGAAGAGGGAGTGCTCGGTCTCGACGGTGCCGAGATCGGCCGCGGTGTCGTCGAGGAAGCGGAAGCGCCAGTAGGCGACCTCGGCCATGACGGTGCGCTCGTGCTCGGATCCGTACCAGATGCCCCGCTCGCGGCGCCGCCCGAATCGCGATCCGTGCCGCAGCGGCGGGTAGCGGAAGGGCGTCGCGAGCAGGTAGTGGAGGCGCTGGAACGACCGGTCCGGCGGGACCGGCGGCTTCGAGGCCTCGAGGAGCGTCTCGAGGACCTCCTGCTCGGCGAGGGTGTCGACCAGCTTGATGGTGGAGACGCGGTGCTGCGCCTCGACCATGCGGAAGGCCCGCGCCGCGAGGGGCGCGACCCTAGACGGTCCCGCGCAGCGCGTCCAGATGATCGACGACATGGACGAGTCCGGACGCGGACTGGATGAGTTCGAGGGGCACGGCGGCGAGACTCGCGTGGGGCGCGGCGAGCCAGGCCGCAGCCTTGGCCTCGTCGCCGCCGACAAGCGCGTCGAGCCCGCGGAAGAGCCGCACGAAGAGGAGAGCGAGCTCCCCTTCCTTGCTCGCCGGGTCGATGAGCCGGCCGGAGCCCGAACGCGAGAGCGTCGCCTCGCTGACCCCGATCACCCGGGCGAGGATGCGTCGGGACACGCCGAGCCGGTCCGAGGCCTCGAGGGTGGCCTTGGTCAGGACGGCGGCCGGATCAGGCCGGGGGATCTCGACTCCGCGACGAACGGCCATCGGGGGCTCCTTTCAGATGAAAGGATAACCCACGATCGTTTCACTTGCCAGGACGCGTCTCGACCGCGGTCCCGGCCGGGACGTGGCGGTCGCGGCGGAAGAGCCGGGTGTCGACCGGGGCATCGGCCGAGGCCACGTCCGCCGAGACGTGGAGCGTCACCATGCCCATCAGGCGCACGTCGGTCTCGATCCGCTCGATGAGGCCCTCCTCCGGGTCGATCGTCACCCGCAGCGAGGTCCAGCGGCACCGCTTCTCCTCCGCGGGAGCGTCCGGGGCGACCGGCGGCGGCATCACGTCGAAGACGCGGCGCCGCGTGCGCCGGTCCGCGGGCCAGGTGACCTCGCGGATGACGAGGTCAGGTCGCGCGAGGTCGCGGGCCAGGTCCCAGGAGAAGATGCCGACGAGGTCGGTCCCGCCGAGGCGCGCCGTGAGCGCGCTGTCGATCGTCTCGCCGTCGCGGACGACGACGCGTTCGCGACGCCCGTCGTAGCGCCAGGCCTCGTCGCCGTCGAAGCCGGCGAGACCGTCCACGAGCGTCCAGTCCGAGGAGGGATCCGCGGTCGGCATGACGAGGAAGCGATTGCCGCGGCCGAAGAGGACGCGCAGGGAGTTCGCGGCCGCGAACCGGGCGAGGGCCTGCTGGCCCTGGGCGCCGAGGGGCGACTCCGCGGCGGAGTCGACGTCGAACCGCACCCAGAGTTCGATCTGGTCGCGCTCGGCGTAGCGCTTCGCGGCGCGCTCGAGGAGCGCGCCCGGGCTCGCCTCGGCGCGGTCCGCCCCGAAGAGGAAGAACACCGTCGTCGCCACCACCGCCGCGGCCGTGGCGAGGAAGGCCAGCACCCCGGGACGCCGAAGGAAGGGCCGGCGGGGTCGCGGCGCCTCGCGGAGATCCTCGTCGTAGAGCGCGCGGAGGTTCCGCCGCGTCGCGACGAGGTCGGCGTGGAGGCGCGCGGTCTCGGGATCGCTCGTGATCCAGGCCGCGACCTCGGCGCGCTCGCGCTCGTCGAGTTCGCCGTCGATGTAGGCGCTGATCAGGGCTTCATCGCGCATCAGGATTCCTCCCGGTCGTCGGAGAGTCGCTCCGACATGTGGTCGCGCAGGCGCCGGCGGGCGCGATGCAGGGTGACGCGAACGACGTCCTCGGTGATCCCGACGACCTCGCCGATCTCGCGGTAGGAGAGATCGAGTCCGTCGCGCAGGTAGAGAACGCTCCGCCAGCGGGGCGAAAGACCCTCGAGGGCCGCGCGCAGCACGGAGCGTTCCTCGCTGCGCGCGGCGGCCTCGAAGGGGTCCGTCGCTCGCCCATCGGCGGGCCCGGCCTCGTCGAGGGACCCGGCCCGCCCACGTCGGGCCCGGTCGATGACGAGGTTGCGGACGATCCGGAGCACGAGGCCCCGCAGAGGACGGGAACCGTCGACCTCGCCGGCGTGGCGGGACAGGCGCAGGAAGGCCTCCTGCGCCACGTCCTCGGCCTCGGCCCGACGACCCGTGAGCTGGAGCGCGAGCCCGAAGGCTTCCGGCCAGTGCTCCATCGCTCGGGTCGCGGCCTCGTTGCCGCTGAGTCGGTCGGATCCCACCTGAATCTCCGGTCGGACGCCGGTCTCACGGGCCGCACCCCCGGCCGTTATCCGGGGGCGAGCCGATTTGGCGACCGCCGCGGACGAGGGCCCTTCCTTCTATCGCCCCGGGTCGCTCGTGTCGCCCGGACCGGGAAATCCGGGGGTGGCGACACCCCGGGCGACGAGGTTCGTCTGGGCCCCCCGGGGTGGGGCGCGTTCCCCTCGGCGCGGGTGGAAGCTCCGCCCCCTCCCCTCCTTGCGTCGACCCGCCCCCGCCGGCCGTGGCATGATGCGACCTCGCCCCACTCCCCGAGGATTCGCCCATGCGTCCGACCGCCGCCCTCCTCCTCCTCGCCCTCGTCCCGATCCTCCTGGTCGGCGGCTTCACGGACGCGGCCTCCGGCGATGCCGATCCCGAATCACGACGTCGCGACGCGGTCGAGGCCTACCTCGCGGAGCACCTCGACGAGTTCACCGCCCTCTTCGAGCACCTCCACCGCAACCCCGAGCTCTCCTTCCACGAGGTGGAGACCGCGAAGCGGATCGGCGCCGAGCTCGAGGCGGCCGGCTACGAGGTCACGCGCGGCCTCGGCGGCGAGGGTCTCGTGGGCGTGCTGAAGAACGGCGCCGGCCCGACCGTCCTCATCCGCACCGACATGGACGCGCTCCCGATCACCGAGGCCACCGCCCTGCCCTGGGCGAGCCGGGTGACGACGAAGGACGATGCCGGCCAGACGGTCGGCGTCATGCACGCCTGCGGCCACGACATGCACATGACGGTCTTCGTCGCCACCGCCCGCGCCCTCGCGGCCCGGAAGGCCGACTGGCGCGGCACGCTGCTCATGGTCGCGCAGCCGGCGGAGGAGCGCGGCGCGGGCGCGCGCGCCATGATCGCGGACGGCGTCCTCGCGCGCTTCGGCCGCCCCGACCATGCCCTCGCCCTGCACATGAACGCCGCGCTGCCGGCGGGCGAGGTCGCTTTCTGCGAGGGCTACGCGCTCGCCAACGTCGACATGGTCGATCTCGAGATCCTCGGCGAGGGCGGACACGGCGCCTACCCGCACACCACGAAGGACCCGATCGTCGCCGCGGCCGAGATCGTCACCTCGCTCCAGACGATCGTCAGCCGGGAGATCGCGCCGACCGATCCCGCCGTCGTCACCGTCGGCTCCATCCACGGCGGCACGAAGCACAACATCATCCCCGAGCGCGTGAAGCTCGAGATCACCTGCCGCAGCTACGCGGACGCCGTTCGCGAGAAGATCCTCGCCGCCATCGACCGCAAGGCGAAGGCGGTCGCCCGCGGCATGGGCATGCCCGAGGACCGGCTGCCGGTGATGACCGTCCGCAACGAGTCGATCCCCTCGACCTACAACGATCCCGAGCTGACGCGCCGGATGAGCGAGCTCGCCCGGCGGACCCTCGGCCCGGCCCGGGTGAAGAAGGCGGAGCCCGTCATGGGCGGCGAGGATTTCGGCCTCTTCGGGCGCCAGGATCCCCGCGTCCCGATCTGCCTCTTCTGGTTGGGCGCGGTGCCCCGCGAGAAGTTCGAGGCGGCGCGGAAGGAGGGCCGGGGGCTCCCCTCGCTCCACTCCTCCACCTTCGAGCTCGACCCGCGCCCGAGCGCGATGACCGGGGCGCGGACGATGTGCGCCCTCGCCCTCGATCTCCTCGCCCGGCCCTGACGGCGGCTCGGATCAGACGAAGCGGTCGAGGAGCCCAAGCTTGTTCAGGAAGACCGCGGCGATCGCGACGGGCACGAGGAAGCGCAGGAAGAACATCCAGGCACGGTAGGCGTTCACGAGCCGCCGCGTCCGGTTGAACTCCTCGAAGCGGCGCCCCTCGGGGATGCGCCAGGCGCAGAACAGCGCGATGCCCATGCCGCCCAGGGGCAACATCCAGTTCGAGACGAGGTGATCGACGACGTCGAACCAGCTCGTGACGGACTCCCCGAAGACGCCGCGCGACCAGCTCCCGACCCCCTCGCCGAACAGGTGGGTCGATCCGGAGAGCGCGCTCGGGATGCCGAAGATCGCGATCGCGACGCCGGCCGAGATCGCAGCCCGACGGCGGGTCCAGCCGCGCTCGTCGATGAGGTAACTCGCGACGACCTCGAGGATCGAGATCGAACTCGTGAGAGCCGCGAAGACGACGAGCCCGAAGAAGATCACCGCGAAGGCCGAGCCGCCCGGCATCTGACCCAGCGCGACCGGCATGTTCACGAAGACGAGCCCCGGCCCGGCGGCGGGCTCCATCCCGTAGCTGAAGGTGATCGGAAAGAGGATCATGCAGGCGAGCAGCGCGACGACGGTGTCCAGCACGGTGATCGCGATCGAACCGCGCAACAGATCCGCCTTGCGGTCGAGGTAGCTGCCGTAGGTCAGCATGCCGCCCAGCCCGAGGCTCAGCGTGAAGAAGGAGTGACCGAGCGCCTCCAGCACTCCCGCCGTCGTGAGCTTGTCGGTGTGCGACCCGAAGACGAAGTCGCCGGCCTTGCCGAAGCCCTCGGTGAAGAAGGCCTTGCCGAGGAGGACGAGCAGCATCAGGAAGAGCAGCGGCATCAGGATCCGCGAGGCGCGCTCGATTCCCTTCTGGACGCCGCCCATCACGACCCAGACCGTGAGCGCCATGAAGGCGAGGTGCCAGCCGATGGAGATGCCGCTCGAACCCGCCGTCTCGCCGAAGACCGCGGCCGAAGCGGCCGGATCCTCGCCGGCGAAGGCCCCTCGCGCGGACAGCACCGTGTAGTGCATCGCCCAGCCCGCGACGACGGCGTAGTACGAGAGCACCAGGAACGCGGCGAGCACTCCGAGCGCGCCGACGAGCGTCCAGGGCGAGCGCCGTCCGGCCAGCTCGCGGAAGGCGCCGATCGGAGACTTCTGGGTCGTCCGCCCGATCATCACCTCCGCGACCATGATCGGGAGGCCGATCGTCGCCACGAAGACGAGGTAGACGAGGACGAAGGCGCCGCCGCCGTTCTGCCCCGCGATGTAGGGGAACTTCCAGATGTTCCCCAGGCCGACCGCCGAGCCGGCGGCGGCGAGGACGAAGCCGAATCGGGTGCCCCAATGAGCTCGGGTCATGTCTCTCTCCCCCCGCGGCGCGACGCCCTCGCATCATGGACGATGCCGGCGCGCGCGGACAGAGGGGTGCGGATTGTCGGAGTTTCAGCGAGTGAGGTCGACGTCGAGAGTCTCACCGGGCTCGAGATCGAAGGCGAGATCGCTCGAGCCGCGTCGGACGACGAGATCCCGGACGGCGAGCTTCGATCCTGAGTTCTTGACCTTCCGGTACGTTCCATTCGTCACGAGACGGACCTCACGACGACCATCAAGCCTTCCCGAACCACGAATCCGGGCATCCAACCGGACCTCGATGAACTCCTCGGTGGGATCGAGGAGAGTCCCCTTGACGCGCGGAGGAAACTCCTCGAGGCGACGGCGACTCTCCTCGTCGGCGACGAGGAACGAGCCGTCGGCGAAGATCCGAAAGGGCGGCCCCAGGGGCGAGGCCTCGACGACCATCGTCGTCCTGCCCCTCGAACGCTTTCCGCTCCCTCGCCCCCATCCGCTCCAGCGTGGAGGTCCTTCCTCACGGCGGCGAAGGACGACCCGAGCGATTCCATCGGGATCGAGGGTCTCGACCCCGAGGCCGTAGCGACCGGTCGGAGATTCGATCCAGAGCCCGCGTCCCTCCTCGAGCGTGGCTCGCCTGACGGTGAGAGCCGCATCAAGCGGGCCGTGCAGCGCCTCCTGCGCGTAGAGCCGCTCCGATCCACCCCTGATCGCGTATCCGAGTGCGCCATCGGGCCAGACCGAGAGGTCGTTTCCCTCGAGTCCGTAGACGAGCGAGGCGGGTCCCCAGACCTTCGAATCGGCACCACGCCGTCGTTCTCCATGCCACGGGATCCGGGAGGGACGGTCCGGGTCCAGCGTCGAGAGCAGATGTGCCTCGCGCCAGAGATCAGGGGCCGTGGCGTGAACGAGCCGCCAGGGAAGAAGAAGGATGGCGGTCTCGTCGCGCCCCATCGCGCGAACGGCCTCGCCGAGCCGGCTTCGCAGGCGGATGAGGGCCTCGTTCTGCGCGCTCCGATCGGGCCGCGTCGCGACGTCCTCTTCGGTCGGCGGCGTCCGATCGCCCCGGACCCGGATTCCATTGACGGGGAGTTCGTCTCTCTGATTCGGCAGGAGACGTCGGCCGCGTTCCTGGTAGCGATAGCGGATCACGAGCGTCGAGCCTCGCCCTCGCTCCGGACGACTCAGGATCTCGACGAGCGCGACCGGAAGGCTTCCCGGCGCCGCGAACGGCGATCTCGACAGGTCGAGAACGAGGAGATCCGTGGCGGGCGATCGAGGATCGGAGACGATACGGTGCTTTGCAGCCGGCACCGCGACCTTCTCCGCCCGTGAGAGCTGGAGGTCGAGAGTGGGCGGCGAGTCCACGGCCGCGATCCGCTCGAAGAGCTGGCTGACGTTGACCAGATCGAGCCGGAGATGCTCCCTCTCGGAGATGTCGTACTGGCGGGCGAGGCCGCTCATGACGAGGCCGCCCCAGTTCTCGCAGGGCCCCTCGACGAAGAGGTCGCAGGCCGCGTCGTCGTGGATCGCTCCGGACGCGAAATCGATCCCCTGGCCCACCTTCAGTGTCGCACGGCGGATCGGGACCGGCTCCGCGAGATCCTCGTCCGCCAGCGGAGGAGTGCTTCCTCCTCCGACGCGAATGCGCTCCGAGTTCGCGGGCAGCGGCGTCGGAACGGCCGCCTCCTCCGGAACCGCGGGCGGCGCCTCCTCCTCGACCACCTCCGGCGGCGCGAGCTCGGCCACGACGCCCGAGCCGCGCTCGAGCGGCCCCTCCTCGCGCCCTCCCCCCTTCCAGCGCAGCACGCCCCAGGTGCCGAGCGCGGCCATGACGAAGGCGAGCGCGATGACGCCCGCGCCGGACGGGGCGGTCGACGTCACGGCCGCCTGCGTCAGCCCGCGACGCGCCGCGTCGCGCCTCGCCTCGGACACGACCGCGTCGCGCACCGCGCCCAGGCCGCGCGTGTCGAAGACCGCCAGCGCGAGCGGAAAGGCGAGCCCCGGCGGGAGCGCGTCGCGGAGCATGCGCACCGCCCGGTGGAGCTGGGTGCGCACCGCGACCGGCGAGCGCTGCAGCTCGACCGCGATCTCGGCCGGGCGGAAGTCCCGGTCGAGCGCCAGGGCGACGACCTCGCGATAGCGGTCGGGAAGCTCGTCGGCCGCGCGCCGCACCGCGACGTGCGCCTCACGAGTCGCGACGGCCGCGGCCGGATCGACTGCGGACCCGACCGTCTCGTCCTCCGCGAGGACCTCCATGCGCCGGCGGTACCAGCTCTTCCGGGCCCGGTTCCGGAGGATCCCGGTGAGCCAGGGCCAGGCCGAGGCCGACTCGTCGAAGTCCTCGATCGACTCGATGACCGAGAGGAAGACGGCCTGCACCGCCTCCTCGGCCTCGTTCGGGTCGCGGACGAGGTGGAGCGCGAGCGAGTTGAGGCGCGGCGCGACCTCGTCGAAGACGCGGGCGAGCGCGCGCGGATCGCGCGTGCGGCGGTAGCGGATGAGGAGTCGGGTCGTGCGCTTGTCGTTCATGGTGCCCGGGTTGCCGTCGCGATCGCTCCGCGTGGCAGGAAATCTCACCGGATTCTCGACGGAACTTCCCCTCCCCGCTAAACTCTTTATTGCAAAGTTACGATACCGGGGAACGGAGGGTCGATGACCATGAGCGAGGTCGAACGCGCGCTGAGCCAGCTCCGCGAGATCCACGCCCATCTGGATCGAGGACAGGTCTTCCGCGGCTGGCGCTGGATGACGGTCGCGGCGACGGGACTCATCGGGCTCGGGGCCGCCGCCCTGCAGGAGTCCTGGTTGCGTCCGACTGCCCTGCCCGCCTACCTCGGCTTCTGGATCGGCGTCGCCTTTCTCGGCGGCGGACTCTGCGCCGCCGATCTCCTGCTCCACCTCCGGCGCCACGGGCGGATCTCGGTGCGGCGCCAGGCGGGGACCGCGGTCCTGCCCTTCCTCCCCGCGATCGCGGTCGGCGCCGCCGCGGCCTACGTCCTCTGGAACCGCCCCGAGGCGGCTCTCCTGCCCGGCCTGTGGTCGATCGCCTTCGGGCTCGGCCTCAGCGCGGTGCGCCCCTACCTGCCGCGCGGCACGACGGGGGTCGCGGCCTGGTTCCTCGCCGCCGGCGTCTTCGCCCTCGCCGGGGCGACGAGCGGCGTCGTGCCCTCGCCCTGGACGATGGGCGGGAGCTTCGGCGTCGGCCTCCTGCTGCTGGCGCTCGCGCTCCAGATCGACCTCGCCCGGGTCAGCGCGGGAGAGCGGCGATGAACGACTTCGAGCGCCAGGAAGACGCCCCCTTCGCCTACGAGGGCCTCGACCGCGTGCTGCACGAGAAGGCGCGCCTCGGCATCCTCACCGCGCTCCTCACCGCGCGGGACGGACGCAGCTTCGCCGAGCTCCGCGAGCTCTGCGATCTCACCGACGGCAATCTCAACCGACACCTGACGGTCCTGCGCGAGGCCAACCTCGTCAACGTCCGGCGCAAGGGACGCGGACGCGGCGGCCAGACGACGGTGCGGATCACGGCCGCCGGACGGCGGAGCTTCGCCGCCTATCTCGGCGAACTGGAGCGGGTGCTGCGCGACGCGCGCGCCGCGGAATCGGAATTCGACGGCGCCGGAGCCGATCCGGCGGCGACTTGAGTCGGACGGCGCCCCCGGTCGATGGCCGGAAGGGGACGAGGTCGGGACGGGAGGTGATCGCGTGAAGATCCTGCGAGCGGAGGCGATGGGATTCTGCTTCGGCGTCCGCGACGCGCTCGCGGCGACGCGGTCGATCACCGACCCGGGCGAGGTCACGATCCACGGCGAACTCGTCCACAACCCCACCGTCGCGGAGGAGCTCCGACGTCGGGGCTTCGCCAGCACCGAGGAGGACCGTCGCGCGGTCCCGGAGACGCCGGCCGTCCTCGTCACCGCGCACGGCATCTCGCAGCGCGAACGACGCCGGCTCGAGGCGGCGGGCAAGCGGATCGTCGACACGACCTGCCCGCTGGTGACGCGAGCCCACGACGCCGCGGTCGCCCTCGCCGCGGAGGGGCGCCTCGTCCTCGTCGTGGGCAAGCCGGGACACGTCGAGGTCGAGGGGCTGACCGGCGACCTCT
This sequence comes from Planctomycetota bacterium, assembly GCA_041402125.1. Classification (GTDB taxonomy): domain Bacteria; phylum Planctomycetota; family DRQF01; genus JAWKSY01. Next base: position 2,222 of record JAWKSY010000022.1, on the reverse strand, counting down.
CCGCCTTCGCCGTCCTCCGCGGACCCGAGGACGCGCGGGACTTCGGCGCCGGGCGCCTCGGTCTCGTCGCACAGACGACGACGCCTCCGGCGCTCTTCGCCGACACCGCCGCGCGCGTCCGGGAACTCAATCCCGACGCCGACCTCGCGATCGTCGACACCGTGTGCCAGCCGACCCGGCGGCGGAAGGAGGCCCTCGCCGCGCTCACGCGCGAGGCCGACCTCGTGATCGTCGTCGGGGGCCCCAACTCGAACAACACCGCGCGCCTCGCGCAGACCTGTCGCGAGGCCGGCGTGCCGGCGCACCACGTCGGCGGCCCCGCCGATCTCGATCCGGGCTGGTTCGTCGGGATCGGCACCGTCGGCCTCACCGCGGGCACCTCGACCCCGGACGAGGTGATCGAGGCGGTGCACCGCGAGCTCGAGCGTCTCGCGACGCTGCCTCGACGCGGCGTGCTGACGCCCTGAGACGCCTCAGCTGCTCGCGGAGTCCTCGCCCGTCCGTCGCCGCCGCGGCTCGTCCGACGGTGACGGAGCGACGACCGCTTCAGGAACCGGCGCTCCCCCTTCCGTCGCGCGCGCGAAGAAGGGCCCGAGCAACGCCGCCGCCGCGGCCCCGAAGACCGGCGCCACCCAGAAGAGCCAGAGCTGGGACCAGGCCTCCGCGCCTCCGAAGAGCGCCGCCGCCGTGCTACGCGCCGGGCTGAGTCCGACGCCGGTCACCGGCGCGAGCCAGACCGCGAGCCCGCCGATCGCGGCCGCGAGCGCGATCGCGTCGGGACGACCGTCCTCGTCGCGCACCCGGAGCGCGAGCGCGGCCAGGATGAAGCCCGCCGCGAACTCGGCCGCGAAGGCGGCGGTGAGGCCGAAGCCGCCCGGCGAGCCCGTGCCGTAGCCGTTCTCGAGCCGCGCCGCGCCCGCCGTCGCCTCGAAGGTCCCCGCGGCGACGAAGCGGAGGATGGCCGCCGCCGCCACCGAGCCGAGGAGCTGGGCGAGGATGGACAGGAGGGCGCGCCGCGGAGCGAGCCGACCCGCGAGGGCGGCCGCCACCGTGAGCGCGGGGTTGAACTGACCGGGGGCGCGGTCGCGCAGGGCGCGGGCCGCGGCGAGATGGGCGAGACCGAAGGCGAGGCCCCCCGCCGCTCCCGCGCCGCCGAGCATCGCTCCGCCTCCGATCAGGAGAAAGATGAAGGCTCCCAGGGCCTCCCCCGCCGCCTCGCGTCGCATGCCCCAACTCCTTCCCCGTGACCGGCTTCGCCGCCGCCGTCCTCGCTCCGCTCCCGGAGCCCGGCCCGACCGCGCGCGGCGCCCACTTTCCCTCGGGACGCGTCGGGAGTCTACTGAGGGGGCGCCCCAACCTCGACGGAACTCGCGATGCCCTCGATCACCGACGTCCCGCGCCGCCTGCCGATCGTCCCGCTGATTCCCCTGCTCCTCGTGCTCCTGGCCGGCTCCGCCGCGAGCCAGGTGCCCGGCGAGCTCGTCCGCGGCCCCTATCTCCAGATGGGCGGCCCCGATCGCGTCACGATCCGCTGGCGCACGGCGAGTCCCCAGGACAGCGTGGTCAATCTCGGCCCGAGCGCGAGCTCGCTCCCGATCGTCGTGAGCGATCCGGCGATGACGACCGAACACTCGGTGACCGTGCTCGGCCTCTCGCCGGAGACGGCCTACCACTACGCGATCGGATCGACGGGGTTCGGAACCCTCGCCGGCGGCGACGACGCCCACCGCTTCGTGACCGCGCCGCCGCCCGGCGCGGAACGCCCGCTCCGCATCTGGGCCATCGGCGACTCGGGTACGGGGAACCAGTACGCGCGCCTCGTCCGCGACGCCTACTACGCCTTCACGGGTCGGACGCACACCGACCTCTGGCTGATGCTCGGCGACAACGCCTACACCTCCGGCACCGACGCCCAGTACCAGACGGCCGTGTTCCAGAACATGTACGAGGAGATGCTCACGCGCAGCGTCCTCTGGCCGACCCTCGGCAACCACGACGGGATCTCGGCCGACTCCGCCACCGAGACCGGCCCCTACTACGACATCTTCGAGCTGCCGCGGATGGGTGAGGTCGGCGGGCTGGCGTCGGGCACCGAGGCCTACTACTCGTTCGACTGGGGCAACGTCCACTTCGTCTGTCTCGACTCGCACGAGACCGACCGCAGCCCGACGGGCCCGATGGCGACCCGGCTCGCGGCGGATCTCGCCGCGAACGCGAGCACG
>JAWKSY010000021.1:0-91409 GCA_041402125.1 Planctomycetota bacterium | reverse complement strand
GAAGCGCGGCTACTCCTGGATCGAAGAGGAGGTCGCGGCCTCGTGAGCGGACTCGCCCTCGATCAGGTCCTCGACGGCCACGCGGCCTTCCTCGCCGATCTCGGCGAGCCGGAGCCCGCGCTCGAGCGACGCCGTCGGGCCCTCGGACGCCTGCGCGACCTCGGTCTGCCGACGCGTCGGCACGAGGCCTGGCGCTACACCGACGTCCGCCACCTCGCCAAGGACGGATTCGCGGCCGCCCCCGGAGCCGAGCGCGCGACCGTCGCGCCGTCCGCGCTCGATCGCTTCACCTACTGGGAGGACGGCGCCGCGCGCCTCGTCCTCGTCGACGGCCACTTCCGACCCGAGCTCTCGCGACTGGACGGCCTTCCGGCCGGGGTCGAGCTGACCTCCATCCGGGAGCGCCTCGCCGCGGGCGACGCCGAGGTCCTCGCCGCCCTCGGCGCGACGTTCGACGAGGAGGATCGCGCCTTCGCCCTCCTCAACTCGGCCTGGCTCGCCGGCGGCGCGGTCCTCCGCGTCGGGGCGGGCACGCGACTCGAGCGTCCCGTCCATCTGCTCCACCTCACCAGCGGCGCGGTGCCGGCGCACATCGCCTCGATCCGCCATCTCGTCCTCGTGGAGCGCGGCGCGGAGTGCCGCGTCGTCGAGCGATTCGCGTCCCTCGCCGAGGGCGCGCCGACCGGAACGAACGTCGTCACCGAGGCGCGCGTCGCCGACGGCGCGGCGCTCGAGCACCTCCGCGTGCAGCGCGAGGGCCGGGGCACGACGCACCTGGGCGTTCTCGCCGCGACTCTCGGACGCGACGCGCGGCTCCGCTCGGTCCAGCTCGGCGTCGGCGCGCGCCTCGGACGCAACGAGGTGGTCGTGCGCCTCGAGGGCGGGAACGCCGAGGCGGAGCTCTTCGGACTCTCGCTGGCCCGCGGCGAGGCCCATCTCGACACCCAGGTCCGCGTCGAGCACGCGGCCTCGCACGCGCGCTCGCGTCAGACCTTCCGGAGCATCGTCGCGGACGCCGCCTCGGCCGTCTTCAACGGCGCGATCCGCGTTCCGGCCGACGTCGCCGGGAGCGACGCCGAGCAGTCGAGCGCGAATCTCCTCCTCTCGGCCCGCGCCGCGGTCTACACCAAGCCTCAGCTCGAGATCGACGCCGAGGACGTCCGCTGCTCGCACGGCGCACGGTCGGCACCCTCGATCGCGACCAGCTCTTCTACCTCCGCAGCCGCGGTATCCCGAGGGGCCGGCGCGCGAGATCCTCACCGCGGCCTTCGCCGGCGAGATCGCCGACGCGGTCACCGAGCCCGCCATCGCCGAGCGCCTGCAGGCCTTCCTCCTCGAGTCGCTCCGCGGCGAGGCGGCCGACGCGGGAGCGGCGCGATGAATCGCGAGCTCACCGCCCCGACGGCCCCGGCACCTTCGATCCCGCGTCCCGTCGCGCGGACTTCCCCGCGCTGGCCCAGGAGGTGAACGGCAAGCCGCTCGTCTACCTCGACAACGCGGCGACGGCCCAGAAGCCGCGCTCCGTGATCGACGCCGTCCGCGGTTACTACGAGCGAGACTGCTCCAACGTCCACCGCGGCGCGCACGAGCTGTCGGCCCGGGCCACCGCCGACTACGAGGCGACGCGGACCCGCGTCGCCCGCTGGCTCAGGCGCCGCCTCCGAGCGCGAGATCATCTTCGGTCGCGGCACGACCGAGGCGATCAATCTCGTCGCCCAGAGCTGGGGGCGCCGTCACCTCCGACCCGGCGACCGCGTCCTCCTGACCGAGATGGAGCACCACTCCAACATCGTCCCCTGGCAGCTCGTCGCGGCCGAGCGGGCGCGGAGGTGATCGCCGCCCCCGTCGACGACGACGGCGCGCTCGACCTGGAGGCCTTCGCCGCGCTCCTCGACGAGCGCGTGAAGCTCGTCTCCGTCGTGCACGTCTCGAACGCGCTCGGCACGGTGAACCCCGTGCGCGAGATCGCGACCCTCGCCCATGCGGCGGGCGCCGTCGTCGTCGTGGACGGCGCGCAGGCCCTGCCCCACCAGCGCGTCGACGTGGCCGAGCTCGGCTGCGACTTCTACGCCTTCTCGGGCCACAAGCTCTTCGGGCCGACCGGCATCGGCGCCCTCTGGGGCCGCGAGGCCCTGCTCGACGCGCCGCCCTGGCAGGAGCGGCGGCGATACGATCGAGCGCGTCGCCTTCGAGGGGACGACCTTCAACTCGCCTCCGCACAAGTTCGGAGGCCGGCACCCCGAACATCGCCGGCACCATCGGACTCGGCGCCGCGATCGCCTACCTCGAGGGGCTCGACCTCGAGGCCGCCGCGGCCTGGGAGCAGCGGCTGCTCGAGGAGGCCACCGCCGGCCTCGATCGGATCCCCGGTCTGCGAATCATCGGTCGGGCCGAGGGCAAGGCCGCCGTCCTCTCCTTCGTCATGGAAGGCTGCGGCGCGCAGGACCTCGGCACGCTCCTCGACGCGCAGGGCGTCGCGGTCCGCGCCGGCCACCACTGCACGCAGCCCCTGATGCGCCGCTTCGACGTCCCGGCCACGGCCCGGGCGTCCTTCGCGTTCTACAACGATCTCGAGGACGTGCACCGGCTGGTCACGGGTCTCGAGAAGGCCCGACGACTCTTCGACACGGAGTGATCGAGGAACCATGAGCGAGCAGAAGCCCCTCCCGAACGGCGACGACACGCAGCGCCTGCCGGTGCCCGACGCCGCCCGGACGCAGCCGATCCCCCGCGAGACGCTCGAGAAGCTCAGCGAGGAGAAGGTCGTGACCGAAGAGTTCACGGTCGTCGACGCGGGCACGGAAGCGACCGACGCGGTCAAGGAGCGGGTCGTCGCCGTGCTGAAGACGGTCTTCGACCCCGAGATCCCGGTCAACATCTACGAGCTGGGGATGGTGTACGAGGTCCGGGTCGACGCCGACGGCCGGACGCTGGTGGAGATGACGCTCACCTCGCCCAACTGCCCCGTGGCCGGCAGCCTGCCGGGCGAGGTCGAGGACAAGGTGCGGCAGACGGCCGGGGTGACGGCGGCGAAGGTCGCGCTCGTCTGGGATCCGCCGTGGTCGCCCGACCTCATGTCCGACGCGGCGAAGCTCCAGCTCAACATGTACTAGGCCGCCATTGTCCGATCCGCGTCCGGCGCGCAGGATCGCGGGACGCGGCCGGAGGGGCGCCGCGGAGGATCGGGACGGGACGAGATGCTGGCGGACTTCCTGCGCGGTGGCAGCTACTTCTGGCGGGGACTCCCGCTGATCTTCCGCCCGCGGATCCGCACCTTCGCCTTCGCCCCGCTCCTCATCACCCTCGTTCTCGGCGCCGTCGCGATCTGGGCCACCGGCGCCTACTTCACGGATCTCGTCGACGCGACCGTCACGCGCCTCCCGGGGTGGCTCGACTGGGCGAGCTGGATCCTGTGGTTCGTCTTCGCGGCGCTCTGGCTCGGCATCGGGGTCTTCGGCTTCATCATCGCCGCGAACCTCGTGGCCGCGCCCTTCAACGGCCTCCTGTCCGAGGCGGTCGAATGGCGTCTCGCCGGCGCCACCTCTCCCCCGGTCCCCCTCGCGCTCGTCCTGCGTCGACTCCCGGGGGTGATCCTCTCGGAGACGGGGAAGCTCCTCTACTACGCGCTCTGGGCGATCCCCTTCCTCGTCGCCTCCTGCCTCCTGAACGTGGTCGGACCCTTCCTCTGGCTCCTCTTCAGCGCCTGGATGCTGGCGGTCGAGTTCGGGGACTACCCGATGGACAACCACGGGCTCGACTTCAAGGAGATGCGACGTCGCCTCGGACGACGCCGCGCCGCCTCGCTCGGCTTCGGCGCCTCGGTGCTCCTCGCCTTTGCGATCCCCGGCCTGAACCTGCTGGCGATGCCGGCCGCGGTGGCGGGCGCGACGCTCTTCTGGCTCGAGGACCTCCGCGAGATCGAATCGTGATCCCGCGGGGCGGGCGGGGCGCGATCGCCCTCGCCCTCCTCTCGATCGTCCTCGTCGGCGTCTCCCTCGAGGGACTCCGTCGCGGCTACTTCCGCGACGCCGCCACCGAGATCCCCGCCGACCCGGCACCGCTGGTCACGGTCACGCCGCCCGCGGGACGGATCATCCTCGTCTGCCTCGACAGCGTGCGCCGGGACGCCCTGCTCGACCCGGAGCTGGCCCCCTTCTTCGGGGAGCTCGGCCGGCGGGGCGCGACGGGCGATCTGCTCGTTCCCACGCCGACGCTCACCGGGACCTCCGTCGTCTCCTTCGGCACGGGCACGACGCCGCCGCTCGGCGCGACGTTGAGCAACTTCCTCGTGCCGCCCTGGACGGAGGAGTGCGTCGTCTCGCTCGCCCGCCGGGTCGGCCGGCCCGTGGCCTTCTTCGGCGACGGCACGTGGTTCCAGGCCTTCGGCCGCTCGGACGACGTCCATGCCGTCGACTCCTTCCACGACTTCACCGTCGGCGTCGAGGGCGACTGGTACGTCCCGGATCGCGAGCTCATGCCGGCGCTCCTCGCCCACCTCGCCGCGCCCGCGTCGGACCTCGTCCTCGTCCACTTCCAGTCGACGGACAAGATCGCCCACCGGTACGGCGCCGCGGTGGGGACGCCCGACGCGGCGGCTCCCTACGCGCGCGCCCTGCGAAATCTCGACGGCCTCGTGCGACGCATCGCCGAGGCGGCGGGCGACGACGCGACGATCCTCGTCGTGTCCGACCACGGATGTTCCCGGGCGGGGACGCACGGCGGATACTCGGACGAGACGGCGCGGGTGCGCTGGGCGGGCGCCGGTCCCGGATTGCGCTCGCCGGGCGAGGACGTCGCGCTGCGTTCCGTCGACCTCGCCGCGGTCCTCTGCGCCCTCATGGGCGTCCGCGGTCCACGCACGGCGGAGGGTCCAGTGACCGCCGGGCTCCTCGCGATGCCGACGCCGGACGCCCTCGCGATCGCCGCCGACCACCTCCGCGCGCGCCGGGAGTTCGCCCGCGCGCGCTCGCCGGGGATCGAGACGCCCGCGGATCCCGCGGCCGGTGACGCACCCTCGCGACTCGAGGCGACCCTCGCCCGCCATCGCGCGCTCGACGCGGCGCTCCTCGAGCGCTGTCGCGAGGAGAACCGCGGCGGTCAGCGCCGGTGGTTCCTGCTCGCGGCGGCCCTGGTCCTCGCCGGGGGATCGCTGTCCGATCGCCCTGACCGCGCCGCGGGCGTCGCGCGCTCGCGCCCTCGGGCTCGCCCTCGCCACGAGCGTCGTCTTCCTCGGGGTGGTGGCGGCTCGCGAAATGTGGGTCTACACGCTCCTCGGCCGGACGCGCGACCTCTGGTCCGTCTCGCCCTTCCTCGGTTGGGCGGTCGCGATCGGATCCGGACATCTCGTCGCCCGCGCCCGCCGCCGTCTCGCGCGGCGCTTCCGCGTCCTCCGTTCCTCGACCCTCGCCGCGGCGGCCTGGCCGCTCGCCTTCGCGCTCGCGCTCGCACCGATCGCGCTGTGGGCCTACGGACCGAAGCTCGCCTGGTTCGGCGTGCTCGCGAGTTTCCTCGCCGGCCTCGCGATCACTCCCGGGAGTGATCCGCGACGCGCGGCACTCGCGGTCGTCGGGTCCTTCTCGCTGCCCGTCGTCGCCTTCCTCGCCGCGCGATGGATCACGCCGGAGGTCGAGGTCGCCTTCCGCATCCCGTACTCGACCGCTCTCGCCGCGCTCGCGCCGCTGGCGCTCGCCGGCTTCGCGGCGCTGGTGCTCGAATCGCTGCGCCGCCTCGAGCCGGCCGGAACGCGCCCCGTCGGAGCCGTCATCGGGGGCGCCGCCCTCGTCGTCTACGCGCTGGCTGCCGCCGGTCGCGTCACGGCGCACCCCGCTCTCGCCTGGGCGACCGTCGGCGCCGCGACGCTGGGTCTCGTGGTCTTCACCGGACGCGGGGCGAGCGTCGCCCGGAGGGCCGGGGTCCTCGCGCTCCTCGCGCTCGCGGTCGCGCGGCTCTTCCTCCACGACGGCAACCTCGTCCTCCTCGCGCTCTGGGCCGCGGGCGTCTGGACGCTCGGACTCGGCCTGCGCGGGGCCTTCGCGCGCTCGCCGCTCGGGGGGCTCGTGACCTTCCTCGCGGCCGAGGTCGCCTTCTGGTTCCTCCAGGGTCACGGCTACCGGCTCAACACCTTCGACACGAACGCGGCCTTCGCCTTCGCGCGCGGCGAGGTCGTCCTTCTCCTCGCCTTCCTCGCCATCGCCCTCCAGCACGCGGTCGCGCCCGCGATCGCGCTCGCGGCCTTCGCGCTCGGTCGATCGGGCGAGGACCGGGAGGAACCGCGGGACGATCGACTCCCCGCCCTCGTCGCCTGGCTCTACGCCGCCCGGGTCGGGCTCGGCTTCCTCACCGTGCCGATCTTCGATCGCGAGGGCTGGACCTTCCTCTACCTCGCGCACTACCTGCTGTTCGAGAGCATCGAGATGCTCTCCGCCGTCGTCGCGGCGGCCTGGCTCTTCCTCCGCCGGCCCGGCGAGGCGAGGGGCGAGGCGGGGCTCGCCGGGAGTCGGGAGGCGGGACGGCGCGCCGCCGCGTCGCACCCCGGCGGCCGCTTGCCCGCCTGATCGCGGTCCGGGCGCCCCCGGAGAACGAGGCTCGCGTTCGGAACTCGAAGCTCGGAGCCGAGATAACGCCCATCCCGCGACATTCTCGTCTGGTCGATCGCGCCGGATTCCGGATAATGCCGCCCATGAGCCACTCGAGCGACGACGACCTGATCGCGGCCTGGCGGGACGAGCCCGCCCCGCTGCTCCCCCTGCTCCACGCCTTCCACGACCGCGACGGATTCCTCTCCGACGAGACGCTGCGCGCGGTGTCGAAGGGGCTGCGGATCCCGCTGGCCGAGCTGCACGGAACGGTGACCTTCTACCACCACTTCGCGCGGCACCCTCCCGGGCAGTCCGCGCCGCGCGTCTGCACCGGTCCGGTCTGCAAGCTCCGGGGCGCCGACGCTCTCCTCGCCACGCTCGAGAAGGACGGGGCAACCGCGATGCCCTGTTCGGGTCGCTGCGACGATCCGATCCCGGTGCTCTTCGGTCACGAGACCCGCGTGGGACTCGCGGCGGACGCGCTCGAGGCGCGCCCCTCGGCGCTCCCCGTCCCGAACCCCGGCGGCCTGGCGGAGTGCGTCTTCGACGGCATCCGCGAGCCGGGCCGGGCCACGCTCGAGGGCTACGTCGCGAGCGGCGGCTACGCCGGGCTCGACGCGGCGCTCGCGCTCGCGCCCGACGCGATCCGCGCCGTCGTCACCGAGAGCGGCCTCGCGGGACGCGGCGGCGCCGCCTTCCCGACCGGCCGCAAGTGGGACGCCGTCGCGACGGCCGAGGGCGGCCCGAAGACGATCGTCTGCAACGCCGACGAGGGCGAGCCCGGCTGCTTCAAGGACCGGGCCCTCATGGACTGGGATCCGCACGCCTTGATCGAGGGCATGATCATCGCCGCCCTCGCGACCGGGGCGGAGCGCGGCTTCATCTACCTGCGCTACGAGTACCCCGAGACCGAGGCGATCCTCGAGCGCGCGATCGCGGAGGCCCGGGCGAGCGGCCGGCTGGGCGCGGATGTCGGCGGCTCCGGTCGTCGCTTCGAGCTCCACCTCCGGCGCGGCGCCGGCGCCTACATCTGCGGCGAGGAGACCTCGCTCCTCAACAGCCTCGAGGGGAAGCACCCCTTTCCCCGCAACCGCCCGCCCTTCCCCGTCACCCACGGTTTCGAGGACCGGCCGACGGCAGTCAACAACGTCGAGACCCTGGCCTCGGTCCCGCGCATCCTCGCCCGGGGCGCGGCCTGGTACCGCGGCCTCGGTCTGCGCGGCAACGCGGGAACGAAGGTGATCAGCCTCTCGGGCGACGTGCGTCGCCCGGGCAATTACGAGGTCCCGATCGGCTTCCCCCTCGCGACGCTTCTGAACGACTGGGCCGGCGGCCCGCTCGAGGGACGGAGCTTCCGCGCGGTGACGATGGCGGGCGTCTCCGGAGGATTCATCGCCGGCGAGGCGATGGAGACCCTGACGCTGGACGACGCCTGCATCCGACCGCTCGGCTCCTTTCTCGGCGCCGGCGGCATCATCGTGTACGACGATTCGCGCGACATGGTCGCGGCGACGCACGAGATCATGCACTTCTTCGCCCACGAGTCCTGCGGCAAGTGCTTCCCCTGCCGCATCGGCACCCAGCGCATGACCGAACGTCTCGCCGGCACGGCCGGCCCCGGCGCCGAGGACCCCTGGCGACAGGAGGTCGCCGACCTCTCCGAGGTCATGAAGGCGACCAGCGCCTGCGGACTCGGCCAGGCGGCGCCGCTCGCGGTGGAGAGTTTGCTACGCTACTTCCCCGAGCAGGTCGCGGAGCACATTCGAGGATCGCAGGCATGATCGATCAGGCGAGGACGGCCCCGCCGACCCACGAGCTGACGCTCGACGGCCGGACCGTCGCCTTCACCGAGGGGGAGAGCCTCTACGAGGTCGCGCAGCGGCATCGCAAGGAGGTCCCGACCCTCTGCTACGACCCGCGCCTCGAGGCCTTCGGGGCCTGCCGCCTCTGCGTCGTGCGCGTCGAGGGTCAGCGGAATCCGGTGGCCTCCTGCACCACCAAGGCCCAGCCGGGCATGGTCGTCACGAGCGGCGACGAGGGCATCGAGAAGTACCGCAAGACGCTGCTCGAGATGGTGGCTTCCGAGAACCGGCAGGTCGACGTCGATCCGCTGACGAGCCTCGCCTCGCAGGAAGCGGCGACCCTGATCGACCGCTACGAGGCCCGGACGGGTCGCTTCGCGGGCGCGAGGTCGGGCCGCAGCCGTCCCGACGACGACAACCCCTTCCTCCTGCGCGACTACGACCAGTGCATCTCCTGCTATCGCTGCGTGCGCGTCTGCGCCGAGCAGGAAGGCGATCACGCGATCAGCATCGTGAACCGCGGCTTCGCCACGCGGATCGCGGCGGAGTTCGACAACATCCTGAAGGACTCCTCTTGCACCTTCTGCGGGCAGTGCGTCCAGACCTGCCCGACCGGCGCCCTCGGCGACAAGAAGGCGCTCGCGAACGCCGAGGTCCCCGGCGAGACGAAGGCCACGCGGACGATCTGCCCCTACTGCGGCGTCGGCTGCTCGGTCGACATGCTCTCGCGCGGCGACAAGATCGTCGGCATCCGACCGGCGATGGACGGCCCCGCCAACGAGGGCGCCCTCTGCGTGAAGGGTCAGTTCGCCTTCGGCTTCATCCAGCACCCCGACCGGCTCAAGACGCCGCTCGTCCGCGAGAACGGCGAGCTGCGGCCGGCGAGCTGGGACGAGGCGCTCGATCGCGCGGCGGAGGGCTTCCGTCGCGTCTCCGACAAGCACGGACCCGAGGCGATCTACGCGGTCGCGTCCGGACGCGCGCCGCACGAAGCGGCCTATTCCCTCCAGAAGATGATGAGAGCCGGTTGGGGTCTGAATCAGATCGACAACTGCTCCCGTGCCTGACACGCCCCCACCGTCGCCGGTCTGGCGGCTACCATCGGTCGGGGCGCGATGTCGAACCCGCTGCGGGACATGGAAGAGCCCGAGGTCATCTTCGCCATCGGGACGAACATGACCGAGTGCCACCCCGTGGCCGCGACGCGCCTCAAGAAGGCGATCGCGCGCGGGGCTCGCATGATCGTGGCCGATCCGCGTCGTATCGGCCTCGCCGACATGGCGGATCAGCACCTCCGCATCCGCGTCGGCTCGGACACCGCCCTCGTCCTGGCGATGGCGCACGTCATCGCCCGCGAGGGGCTCGTCGATCGCGCGTTCATGGACGAGCGCACGACGGGCGGCGCGGAGTTCCTGGAGCACGTGAAACAGTTCACCCCCGAGTGGGCGGCGCCGATCTGCGAGATCGAGGCCGAGGAGATCGAGCGGGCCGCGCTCCTCTACGGGCGGGCGGATCGCGCGGCGATCTACTACACCCTCGGCATCACCGAGCACATCTGCGGCGTCGACAACGTCAAGAGTCTCTGCAACCTGGCGCTCATGACCGGAAACCTCGGTCGCGAGGGCACCGGCATCAATCCGATGCGCGGGCAGAACAACATCCAGGGCGCGGGCGACTGCGGGGCGATCCCGAACAACTACCCGGGCTTCCAGGCCGTCACCGACCCGAAGAACCAGGAGAAGTTCGAGAAGCTCTGGGGCACGCGCGTGTCCCTCGAGAAGGGACCGACGAAGGTCACCGCCCTCGAGAACTGCGGCCAGGGCATCCACGCGATGATCATCGACGGCGAGAACACCGTCGTCTCCGATCCGGATCGCGCCCACTGCGAGCACGCGCTGAAGGCGCTCGATCACCTCGTCGTGATCGACATCTTCCTCACCGAGACCGCGGCGCTGGCCGACGTCGTCCTCCCCGCCACCGCCTGGGGCGAGACCGACGGCGTCTGCACGAACACCGAACGGCGCGTGCAGCGCCTGCGGGCCGCCGTGCCGCCGCAGGGCGAGGCCCGTCCCGACTGGTGGATCATCGCGCAGATCTCGAAGCGTCTCGGCTTCCGCGGTTTCGAGTGGGAGTCGGCGAAGGAGGTCTTCAACGAGCTCTGCTCGCTCTCCCCGATCTACGCGGGACTCGACTGGGATCGCATCGAGAACAGCGAGTACCAGTGGCCGGTGCCTCACCACGAGCATCCGGGAACGCCGCGCCTCCACGAGGACGGCTTCATCAACGGCCGCGGCATCTTCTCGATGACCGAGTACCGCGATCCGGCCGAGACGCTCAGCGAGGACTTCCCCCTCTGGCTGACGACGGGACGACGACTCCAGGCCTACCACACCCACACCCAGACGGGTCGGGCGGGCGGCATGGAGTACTTCATCCCGCACGAGTCGCTCGAGATGCACCCCGACGACCTGCAGCGCCTCGGCTTCGCCGAGGGTCAGCTCGTCCGCATGTCGAGCGCGCGCGGCTCGATCGACATCCGCGTCAAGGCGACGGATCGCTCGCGCCGCGGGACCGTGTTCGCGAGCTTCAGCTTCGACGCGACCCCGGTGAACTACCTCACCGGCGGCGGCTACGACCCGACGACGCACACGGCCGAGCTCAAGGTCTGCCCGGTGAGATTGGAAGTCGCGAAGTGAATAGAAGGGGTCGGACCCCCTTTATTCAAAATGGGGCCCATTTTGAATAAAGGGGGTCTGACCCAATTTATTCACGGATGCCGAGCTCGCGGAGGCGCTCCTCGAGATAGGAGCCCGCGGTGTGCCGCGCGGAGAGCACGACCTCGTCGCGCGGGTGCAGGAAGAGCGGCATCGAGATCCGCGAGCGCGAGCGACCGGGGCCGGTCGGGTTCACGACGCGATGCGTCGTCGAGGGGAAGTGACCGCCCGAAGCCTCCTGCAGCATGTCGCCGGCGTTGATCACGAGCGTTCCGGGGTCGCAGGGCACGACGTGCCAGCGACCCCGGGCGTCGCGCACCTCGAGCCCCGGCTCGTTCGCGGTCGGGAGGACGGTGAGGAGGTTGATGTCCTCGTGCGCCGCGGCGCGAAGCGCGCCCTCCGGGCGCGTCGTCCGGCAGCGGCGGGTAGTGGAGGATCCGGAGGAGCGTGCGCGGGCTGTCCTCGATCATGCTCGGCAAGGGCATCGAGAAGCGCGACCGCACGTCGTCCGGGGCCGCCGCCTCGATCCAGGACAGGAGGCGCGCCGCGAGCGCGCTCGTCGATTCGAAGTAGCGCCACGCCCGGTCCGACACCTCGCGCGGGTAGCGCCCGCCGGGGTAGATCTGGAAGTACTCCTTGAGGTCGCGACGGTGAGAACCCTTGGCGGTCTCGGCGCGCTCCGGAGGGTAGTAGCCGTCGAGGGTCTCGGGGTCGAAGAGGAGGTCGCGCTTCGCCTCGTTCCCGAAGTAGGCGAGCCACTCCGCGGTGATCGCCTCGACCTCCGCCGCGGCGACGGGGTGATTCCGCAGGACCCCGAATCCCGTCTCGTGCAGGGAGCGCACGAACTCGGCCGGCGCGTCGGGCGCCTCGAAGTCGACCACCCGGACCTTCATCTCGCGATCCCCCTCCGTCCGCGCGTCACCTCCGACGCGATGGCCGGGGTCCACTTCGCCTCGCGCGACGGCGCCCGGCACTACTCCTCGTAGTCGTCGCCGTCGTCGTCGCCGCCGCCGCCGTAGTCCGACTCGTAGTCGTCCTCGTCGTCCTCGTCCTCGTCGTCCCCGTAGACGTCGGGCGCGCCCCAACGAGCGATCAGCTCCGGAAAGCGCTCCCGGTAGTCGTCGGCGTCCTCGAGGGGATCGCCCTCGGGCTCGTCCGGCTCGTCCGGATAGCCGTCGAGTTCGTCACCGGTGAGGACCTCGTGCGCCTGCGAGGGAAGGTAGACCAGCTCGTCGTAGCGCCACTCCTCCGCCGGATCGCGGGTCTCGTAGTCGGCCAGCGAGTTCGGGTCCTCGAGCACCTCGTGGAAGGCGTCCTTGCCCTGGGCGATGAGCCAGCAGACGAACTCCATGTAGGCATCGCCGCCGCTGCCGATCCCGACGATCTCGGCCGCCCCCACGAGATTCCAGACGTAGCCCCGCTCGATGACCTCGAAGAGACGCTCCTGGAAGCCGCGGCAACCGTCCGCGCCCTCGTCGACCAGGGTCGAGACGATCAGGCGCCCTTCCTCCTCGAGCGATCCTCCCGCGGCCGCGACGGCCTCGTCGACGATCTCCCAGAACCGTGCCTCGTCCACGCTGACTGCTCCTTCTCTCGGGGACCGGGCCGTGACCTCGGGCCCGGGGCGAACCCCGTCCGCCGCGAAGGTATCGCACGATCACCCGCCGCGCGAGTCCCCGGAAAAACCGTCCTCCCGGCCCCCGGCGAGGCGCCGTTCCCAGCGCCGGACCCGGGGCGAGAAGCCCGTCGCGGCGAAGGTCTCCCGCGCCGCGCGATTGAACTCCCAGGTCGCGGCCTCGACGCGCGGCACGCCCTCGCGCCGCGCCGCGTCCAGGACCGTCTCGACGAGCCGCCGCGCCACGCCGCGTCGCCGATCGGTGGGCCGCACCGCGATTTGATCGAGTTCCCACCAGGCGTCCGCCGCGGTGAAGAGCCCGGCCGGCCGCGTCAGCGGCAGCACGAGCACGAAGCCCAGCGGCCGCGTCCCGTCCTCGGCGAGCCAGGCCCGCCCGCGCCCCGACTCGAGCGTCTCGCGGAACCAGCTCGCCGCCGCCGCGGGCTCGACCGCGACGAAGAAGTCCCCGCGCTCGGCGCGATGGAGCTCCTGCACCACGGCGTTGAGCTCCGCCAGCGCATCGGCATCACGAACATCGGCGGTACGGACGGTCGGACTCATGTCGGATTCTCGCGCGATCGCGGGCGCGCGACAACGCCCTTCCCGCGGGGAGGATCAGTCGACGACGAGGACCTCGATCTCCGCGAATCCGGGCCCCGGCCCCTCCTCGGAGGGGCGCTCGTCGACGATGCGCACCGTGATCTCGCGCACCGGACGCGGTCGGATGAAGACGTGCTCGAGCGGTCGCACGGGATCGGAGGGCATCGCGACCTCGACCGGAGGTCCGTCGTCGAGCGTGATCTCGACGCGCAGCGCCTGCGCGCCGGCCCTCGGCCCGAGCCGGAGCCGGTGCTCGCGCGGCTGCGAGATCCGGAGTCCGGCGACCGTCACCGGGCGCGGCGACCGGAGCGTGATCCGGGGACGCACGGCCCCGGCGCGCGCGCGCCAGGCCGTCCGGTCGGAGCCGTCGCCCGCGCGCGAGGCCGCCGAACGCGCGTCGGCCCGGGAGTCGGCCTCGAGCGTCCAGCCGAGGAGCGGCAGGCGACGCAGCGGTCGCGAGGCCGCCGCGCGATCCACGTCGTCCTCGCGCGGGACGGTCGGGATCGTCACCTCACCCGAACGCAGCTCGATCGTGCGCCGCCGGGCGCCCGGCGGCGCGATCTCGATCCGCGCCCGCACGCGCCACGGTCCCTTGCCGCGCAGGCGGACCTGCGTCGCGAAACGCTCCGTTCCGGCGGGATGCCCGCCGTCGCCCGCCACCTCGGCGAGCTCGCGCCAGCTCCTCCCGTCGCGGAACTCCTCCCAGACCACGCGCGCCACGCGCGGTCCGCCCGCCTCCTCGCCCGGCCAGGCGAGACTCTCGCGCAGCGCGTCCGTCCAGCCCGCGATCCAGAGCGCCGTCGGCCCGCGACCCTGCGCGACCACCTCGCAGGCCGGGGCGTCGCGCGCCGTTCGCCAGGTGTCCGTCGGCTCGCGCCGCGTCCGTCCCGTCGACTGCGCCGTCGCGCGCGAGAGGAAGAGGATCGCGAAGATCGTCTCCTCGAGGTTGCCCCAGTCCCCGTCCGCGCGCTGCGTCTCGACGAGGTGCCAGGCGCCGAGTCCGTACCAGTCGTAGGGACCGAGGCGCACCTCCTCGCACCAGGTCGCGGTGCGCTCGAGTCCGTAGCGGTAGTAGCCGGACCAACCCCCGGCGGCGGCGCCCTTCGCCCCCGGATTGCCGACGACGCTGAAGTGCGCCGCGAGCCAGGCGAGGCCCCGCTTCTCCGCCACCACCCAGGCCCCGGGCGCCCGCCGCCCGAGCGCCCGGCGACAGAGACTCAGGATCCCGACCCCGGCGACCGTCATGCTCCCCGTCGGCTCGGCCCCCGCGCGGTAGCCGAACCCCGCGGGCGGATAACCGGTCCCGCCGCCGCCCGGCGGATCGACCTCCTGGAAGCGCAGGACCGCGCGCCCGAGGCCGAGCCAGACCGCGTCCGGAACGACGAGACCGCGGCGCTCGCTCGCGACCCACAGTCCGAGCGCCGCGTACTGCGTGTTGGAGAGATCGGCGGCGTCGGGTGCGAGGGCGGCGGGATCCTCGCCCGGATAGCTCCAACCGAAGGGCAGCGACTCGCCGCCCTGGAGCTGCCAGGAGAGGAGACGACGGAGTCGTCCCGCGATCGTCGTCCGGCGCGCCGAGGGCGTCGAGCGCGAGCATCTCGCAGGCGATCGTGTAGGTCCGCTGCGGCGAGCGCGCCGCGATGAAGGCACGACCGCGTTCGAGCGCGGGATCGGCCGGATCGGCGCCGGCCTTCAGGGCGGCGTAGATCGCGAGCGCGGTCGCGCCCGCCTCGTAGTCGGCGCCGTAAGCTCCCCCAGCGCCCCTCCGCGTCGGCCTGTTCGAGCAGCCAGATCCGCGCCCGGTCGAGCGCGGTCGCGATCTCCGCGCGGAGACCGCCCCGACCCTCGGTCAGCGGACAGCCGCTGCCGAGCAGCGGATCCTCGTCGCTCGTCGCCGCGACGCGGGGCTCCGGGCCGCGGCCCCGACCCGCGAGGTGAAGACGATCTCGAGCTCGAGTCCTCGCCCGCGCGCGAGCGGTTCCGCCGTCGTCACGAGGAGCCGCCCCCTCCGCTCGCGCGGCTCCCAGCCCTCGTCGAGCGTGCGGTCGACCGCGTGGATCGGCGGCGCGCCGCGTCGCCAGGAATCGGCCGCCGCCGCGGGACGCGATCTCCTCCTCGCCGCTCGCCCCCGTCGCGCGAGCAGGCGGACCTCGGCGACGCCGGCCAGGAACGCGCGCGTCGTCCTCGGCGCGCTCGTCCCAGGTGAACTCGAGGGCCAGTCCCCGCCGACCGGCGAGGTCGCCGAGCGGGATCCGCCAGCGCTCTCCACTCCGCGTCGCGGGGGCCGCGGCCTCCCCGGCGACCCAGGCGCCGGCCGCGTCGCGCCGGAAGGTCCGCTCGCGATCCGAGCGCGGCGCTTCCGTCGCGAGCTCCGTCCAGACGACCTGGGCCGGGAGGCGGGCCCCGAGGAGGACGAGAGCGATCAGGGCCGCGCGCGCGCCGCGCCGCCCGCCCCGCGTCCGTACTCCGGCTTCCTCGACGCGCATCGGGCTCCTTTCCCCGCTCCGCCGCCGGACGCGCCGGCATGCCGAAAGCCTCCGGAGAATCCCGCTCCCCGGGCCCGCGGAGCGGTTCCGGACCCGCGCGGGCGCCCTCCGACGGCCGAGAGGGCCCGATTCTCGCAAACGACTGCCGCCGAAGGGCTTGGAAACCGATTCGTGGAGGTCCCCCGCCCGGGATACTGTGCGTGATCCCAGCATGGGCAAGATGACAGTCCCGCGACCCGGAGCCCGACATGCCCTCCGAACTCACCCCACGGCAGCGCGAGGTCCTCGACTTCATCCGCCGCTTCCTCGACGAGCGCGGCTTCCCCCCGAGCCAGGCCGAGATCGCGGCCGCGCTGGGGCTGCGCTCGACCAACGCCGTCGCCCAGCACCTGCGCCTGCTCGAGAAGAAGGGGGCGCTGCGCACCACGGCGGGCGCCGCCCGTGGCCTGCGCCTGGCCCGCCCCGTGGAGACCGGACTCCCCCTGATCGGCGAGGTCGCGGCGGGACGCCCCATCCTCGCCGAGGAGAACGTCGAGCGCCGCATCGAACTCCCGCCCTCGCTCTTCCGTCCCCGCGCCGACTACCTGCTCCGGGTCCGCGGCGACTCGATGATCGAGGTGGGCATCCGCCCCGGCGATCTCGTGGCGGTGCGGCGCTGCGACCGCCTCGAGGAGGGCGAGATCGCGGTCGTCCGCATCGACGACGAGGTGACCCTCAAGCGATGGACGACGCATGACAACAAGGTCATCCTGCGCCCCGAGAACCGCGCCCTCCGTCCGCTCGTCCTCGATCCCCGGCGCGATGCGATCGCGGTCGAGGGCACCGTGGTGGGACTGCTCCGGCTCCAGATCGATCCGGATCCCGTGCGATGAAGGCGGCTTACGATTCACATGACATCAATGTGGGCGATCTGCGCGACCGCCTCCGACGTCGGGAGATCCGACTCGCGGAAGACCTCCTCCTGCGGGCCGAGCGCGGCTACTCACATGACAATTTCTCGACCGGAGAACCCGCTCTCGACGAGATCCTCGGCGGCGGGCTGCGGCGCGGAGCCCTGAACGAGCTCTGCCTGGAGGGCGAAGCCGGCGGCGCGCTCGAGTTCCTCCTGCCCGGGCTCGCGCGCACCGTCCTCCCTGGAGACGAGACCGCGCGCAGTCTCTTCGCCTGGGTCCACCCCGAGCGGCAGCCCTATCCTCCGGCCCTCGCCGCCCGCGGTCTCGCGCTCGATCGCCTCCTCGCCGTCCGTCCCGCCGATCCTCGCGAGCACCTCTGGGCCCTCGAGGTCCTCCTCGACTCGGGGCTCTGCGGTCTCGTCCTGAGCCCCCTGCCGCGCGCCTCCGACGCCGCCCTGCGCCGCCTCCAGCTCGCCGCGCGACGCGCCGGCGCCACCGCTCTCCTGCTCCGCGACGCGCGGGCGGCGGAGAGCCCCTCGCCGGCGCCGCTGCGCCTGCGGGCGCGCCCGCGCCCCGCCCCCGGACCGGGCCGCCGCGCCCTGGAGATCGAGGTCTTCAAGCGGCCGGGGCTGCGCGCCCCGCTCGCCCTGCAGATGGAGTGGAGTCCCGATGCGCTGGATGCACGTCCGCTTCTTCGCCTTCGCGATCGACCGGATCACGCGCTCGCACCCCGAGGGGGATCGGATACCCCTCGCGCTGTGCCGCACGGAGCGTAATCGCGAGATCCTCGTCGGGGTCGCCCCGGCCGCGCTCGCCCTCGGCGTGAAGCTGGGGCAGACCGCGGCGGCCGGGCGCGCCGTCGCGAGCCGGCTCGAGGTCCGCCCCCTCGATCCCCGCGCCGACGAGGCCGCCCTCGCGAGCCTCGCCGCGTCCTTCTTCCGCTTCAGCCCGGACCTCGTGCTCGACCCGCGCCCCTCCGCGCGCGACCGGGGCGCGGCCGGCCTCTTCGTCGAGATCGGCCGCACGGCCGCGCGCTTCGGGGGCGAGGACGCGGTGATGGCCGCCGCCCGCGAGCTGGCGCGGCGCCTCGGCTACCGCGCCTCCGTGGCGGTGGCCGACCGCGCCGGAGCCGCCCGCGCCCTCACCTGGAGCCGTCCGGAGGAACTCGTGCGCCTGGAGGGCGCGGAGGCCGGAGCCCGGCTGCGCGCCCTGCCCTGGCCCGCGCTCGAGCCCTCGACGCGCGCGGCGGAGCGGCTGCGCCTGCTGGGGCTCACCACCCTCGGCGAGCTCGAGGCCCTGCCCCGGGCCGGCGCGCGCGCCCGCCTCGACGGCGAACTGCTCGAGCGGCTCGACGCCGTCCTCGGCCCGGGGGCGGAGACGCTCGAGCGCTTCCGTCCGGCTCCGCGCTTCCGCGAGACGGTCAGTGGTGGCCGCCCGTCGAGGAGACCAGCTCGCTGCTCTTCGCCTCGGTCCGCCTCTTCGAGGCCGCCGCCGCCTGGCTCGAGGCGCGGGGCGAGGCCCTGGTCGAGGCGCGCCTGGTCATCGGCCTCTCCGAGCGCGGACGACGACACGAGCTCCTCCTCCGACCCTCGCGCCCCACCGCTCGCGCCGGGATCCTGCGGCGGCTCTTCCAGCACCGCCTCGAGCGCCTGACGCTCGAGGGCGCGGCCGAGCGTCTCACGCTGACGATCCTCCGGAGCGTCCCGGTCGAGACCGAGCAGTCCGAACTCTTCGGCGCCGCGCCGCCGCCGACCTGGGGCGACGAGGTCGTCGAGCTCGTCGATCGCCTCTCCGCGCGCCTCGGCGTCGCCCGGGTGGCGGTGCCGCGCCTCGTCGCGGACCACCGGCCGGAGTGCGCCGTCCGCTGGCGACGACCGGGCGCTCCCGCCGGTCCGCCTCTCCTCGCGCCGCCCGAGGGGCGGCGCCCGCTCTTCCTCGAGGAGCCGCGTCTCCTGCGCGTGCAGCCGGACGAGGACGGCGGCCCCCTCGCCCTGCGGAGCGGGCGCCGTCGCGGCCCGCTGCGCGTCCTCACCGGCCCCGAGCGGATCGAGAGCGGCTGGTGGAGCGGCCGCGACGTGCGCCGACGCTACTACGAGGTCGAGACCACGGGGGCGGATCGCTGGTGGATCTTCCGCGACGAGGCGACCGGCGCCTGGTACCGCCACGGCGTCTTCGGCTGACCGCGTCCGCCTCCTTCCGCGTTTCTCCCCCTCACCCTCTCTCCCGCGACCGCCTCCGATGCCGGAACTGCCGGACCCGAAGCTGCATCCCCATCCCGCCCGCCGGCCCGGCCCCGCGCCGGGGCCGCGCGCCGCCCGCGGTCCGCGTTACGCCGAGCTCTGGGCCCGCAGCAACTTCAGCTTCCTCGTCGGCGCCTCCCACCCGGAGGAGCTCGTGACCCGCGCCGCCGAGCTCGGCTACGCGGCGATCGCCCTCACCGACCAGGCCAGCTTCGCCGGCGTCGTCCGCGGACACCTCGCCGCGAAGGAGGCCGCGCTGCCCCTCGCCATCGGCGCCGAGCTGAACCTGGTCGAGGGCGACCGCCTCGTGCTGCTCGCCCCCGACCGCGCCGCCTACGGAGGTCTGTGCCGCCTCATCACCGAGGGGCGCCGGCGCGCGGCGAAGGGAGAGTGCCGTCTGACCCGCCACGACCTCGCCGCCCGCGCCGAGGGTCTCGTCGCGCTCCTCGTGCCGGCGGACGCGGCCCTCCTCCCGCGGGCGGACGCCGTCGACCTCGCGCTGGAGGCGGACCGCCTCCGCCCTCTCGCCCGGCTCTTCCCCGGCCGCGCCCACCTCGTGGCCGCGCTCCGCGAGGGGCCCGACGATCGCGCCCGCCTGGATCGTCTCGAGCATCTCGAGGTCGAACTCGGCCTCCCGCTCGTCGCCGCGACCGGCGCGAGCGCGCACGCGGCCGAGCGACGCCGCCTCCGCGACGTCCTCGCCGCGATCCGCGAGGGCGCGACCGTCCGCGAGCTCGGGGATCGGGTCCCGGCGCACGGCGCGGAGGAGCTGCGCGCGCCGGCCGACCTGGCGCGGCTCTACCGTCGCCGGCCCGAACTCCTCGAGCGCGCGGCGGACCTCGCGAGCGAGCTGCATTTCTCCCTCGACGAGCTCCGCTACGAGTACCCCGACGAGATCCGCGGCCGCGACCTGCGCGAGCTGGTGATGGAGGGCGCGCGACGCCGCTGGCCGGACGGCACGCCGGAGCGGGTCCTCCCGATGATCGAGCACGAGCTCGCCCTCATCGAGGAACTCCGCTACGAGAGCTACTTCCTCACCGTGCACGACCTCGTCCGCTTCGCGCGCGAGCGCGGCATCCTCTGTCAGGGCCGCGGCAGCGCCGCGAACTCGACCGTCTGCTACTGCCTCGGGGTGACGAACGTCGACCCCGCGAACTTCGAGCTCCTCTTCGAGCGCTTCATCTCCCGCGACCGCAACGAGCCTCCGGACATCGACGTCGACTTCGAGCACGAACGACGCGAGGAGGTCCTCCAGTACGTCTACGAGCGCTACGGACGCGATCGCGCGGGACTCGCCGCGACCGTCATCACCTACCGCGGCCGCAGCGCCGTCCGCGACGTCGGCAAGGCGCTGGGACTCTCCCTCGATCAGGTCGAGCGCCTCTCGCACTGCATCCGCGACCGCTGGGGGGCGGGCGAGGTCGACGCCGAACGTCTCCGCGAGGCCGGTCTCGATCCGGAGGCGCCCGAACTCGGCCTCCTGATGGAGATCGTGGCCGAGCTCCGCGGCTTCCCGCGGCATCTCTCGCAGCACGTCGGCGGCATGGTCGTCACCCGCGGGCGCCTCGACGAGATCGTGCCGATCGAGAACGCCGCGATGCCCGACCGCACCGTGATCCAGTGGGACAAGGACGACCTCGACGCGGTCGGCCTGCTCAAGGTCGACTGCCTCGCGCTCGGCATGCTCACCGCCATCCGCCGCAGCTTCGATCTCATCGCGGGCTATCGCGGGCGGCGCTTCGACCTCGCCACCGTCCCGCGCGAGGTGCCGGCCGTCTACGCGATGGCCGAGAAGGCGGACACCGTCGGCGTCTTCCAGATCGAGAGCCGCGCGCAGATGGCGATGCTCCCGCGCTTCCGTCCCCGCCGCTTCTACGACCTCGTCATCGAGGTGGCGATCGTCCGCCCCGGCCCCATCCAGGGCGGGATGGTGCATCCCTACCTGAAGCGCCGTGCCGGCGAGGAGCCCGTGACCTACCCCTCGGAGGAGGTGCGCTCGGTGCTCGACCGCACCCTGGGCGTCCCGATCTTCCAGGAACAGGTGATGAAGCTCGCCGTCGTCGCGGCGGGATTCACGCCGGGCGAGGCCGACCAGCTCCGCCGCGCGATGGGGGCCTGGCGACGCAACGGCATGATCGAGCGCTTCCGCGAGAAGCTGATGAACGGCATGCGCGCGCGGGGCTACCGCGAGGAGTTCGCGGACGCGCTCTACCGGCAGATCTGCGGCTTCGGCGAGTACGGCTTCCCCGAGAGCCACGCCGCGAGCTTCGCGCACCTCACCTACGTCTCCCTCTGGCTCAAGCGCTTCGAGCCCGCCGCCTTCTGCTGCGCGCTCCTCAACAGCCTGCCGATGGGCTTCTACGGTCCCTCGCAGCTCATCGCCGACGCGCGAGCGCACGGCGTGGACGTCCGCCCGCCCGACGTCACCCGCAGCCGCGTCGAGTCGACGCTCGAGACCGACGGCGCCCCGCGCCATCCCGCCCCGGACGCGCCCGAGGCACCCCGCGAGGACTACGGACGCCTCGGCCCCGCCCTGCGGCTCGGCCTCGGGACGATCAAGGGCCTCGCGCCCGCCTCGCTGGCGGCACTCGTCGCCGCGCGCGAGACCGCGCCCTTCCGCTCCCCGGAGGATTGTCGACAGCGCTCCGGCCTCGGCGAGCGCGAGGCCCGCATCCTCGCCGAGGCCGGAGCCTTCCGCGGCCTGAGCCTGCACCGGCGGGACGCCTGGTGGCGGGTCGCCGCCCCCGAGGAGGAGGCGCCGCTCTACGAGCGCGGCGGCCTCGACGAGGCGGCTCCCGAGCTCGCGCCCCCGACGCGCGCGGAGCTCGTCGCCGCCGACTACCGCCGCACGGGCTACTCGCTCGAGGCGCACCCGCTCGCGCTGGTCCGCGAGGAACTCGAGCGCCGCCGCATCCTGAGCTCCCGCGATCTCGCCGCGGCCCGCCACGGCTGGCCGGTCGCGGTCGCCGGACTCTGCGTGTGCCGGCAGAAGCCCTCCACCGCGTCGGGGATCCTCTTCGCGACCCTCGAGGACGAGCACGGCTTCGTCAACGCGGTGGTGCGCGAACGCGAGCAGGAAGCCTTCCGCGCCGCGCTGCTGGGCGGGAGCCTGCTCCTCGTGAAGGGCAAGCTCGAGCGCGTCCAGGGCGTCGCCCACGTCATCGCCGGCTACATCGAGGATCTCACCCCGCTCCTCGCCGGCATCGACGCCCGCTCGCGCGACTTCCACTGATCCGGAATCCGGCGGAATCCGTCGCCCGGAGGTCGTAGGCTCCGCCGACGGGTCGCGGACGGCGCGCCCGAGAATCCCGGGAGCCGCCCCTCCATGCTCGTGCTCTTCGACATCGACGGCACCCTGCTCCTCACCGCGAACGCGGGACTCGATGCCCTCGTCGCGGCGGGCCGCGACCTCTTCGGACCCGACTTCTTCGCGGCCGGCGTCGTGACCTCGGGCGGAGTCGACCCCGGCATCCTCCGGGAGCTCCTCCTCGCCAACGGGCAGTCGCCCGACCTCGAGAACGTCGCGCGACTGCGCCGCCGCTACCGCGACCGTCTCGAGCTCGCCCTCGGCGACGGACGGCCGCTGACCGTCCTCCCCGGCGTCGGGTCCCTGCTCGAGGCGCTCTCCGCCCGCGAGGACGTCACCCTCGGCCTCCTCACCGGCAACTTCCGCGAGACCGGCGAGATGAAGCTCGCCCGTTGCGGCCTCGATCCGCGGCGCTTCGCCGTCGGCGCCTACGGCTGCGACTGCGACTTCGCGACGCCGATGCGCCGCCAGCTCCCGCCGGTGGCCCTGGCCCGCTTCGCCGCGCTCGAACGGCCGGCGCGCGGCCGCGCCGTCGTCATCGGCGACACGCCGCACGACATCGACTGCGCGCGCGCCCACGGCCTGCGCTCGCTCGGCGTCGCCACCGGGACGGCGTCGCGCGAGGCGCTCGATCACGCCGGCGCGGACCTCGCGGTGCGGGATCTCGCCCAGACCGAACGGGTGCTCGACTTCCTGCTGGCGGCGTCCTGAGCCCGGTCGGACTCAGCGCTTCTCGTAGATCACGAAGCGACCGTTCTCGGCGTCGTTCTCGAAGCCGAACTTCCCGAGGAAGTCCATGCCGAGCAGGCCGCGCTGCCCCGTGCCCGGGAGATCGCCGACGATGACGTCGATGTTCTCGACCGCGAGCCCGCCGATCGCGATCGAGCCGCAGGGCGAGTAGGGAAGCCGTCGTTCGTTGCCGGCCGTCCGGACGGACACGCGCGGCACGCGGTCGCTCGTGTCGAGTCCCGCGCGCGCCGCGAGTCCGTCGGGGATGAAGGATGCCGTCGCGCCGGTGTCGATGATGAACTCGCCGCTGGCCCGCCCGTTGATCCGCACCTCGGCGATGATGCTGCGAGCCCCGGGCGCGTAGTCGATCACGACCTTGCCCGGCCCCTCCGAGAACCGGTCGGCCCGCGCGACGAGCTCGTAGAGCACGTCCTCCAGCAGGGGATCGAGCCGGATCGCGTCGCGCAGCGCCGCCGCGGCGCCGGCGTAGTCGCGGATCTTGAGGAGCAGACGCCCGTAGAGCGCGAGGAGCTCGGCGTCGCCGCGGACCTCGCGCAGCGCGCGCTCGATGACGTCGATCGCCTCGCGCTGCCGTCCCGCCGCCACGAGCGACTCCGCCCAGGTGCGGTAGACCGCCGTCTTCGCGGCGTCGAGATCGCCGACCACCGAGGCGTCGAGCGCCCAGGCCCGATCCCAGTGCACCAGCGCGTCGTCGTAGAGCCGCAGCACGAGGGCCGTCCGGGCCGCGTCGGCCTCGAGTTCCGCCTCGCGCGGGAAGTCGCGGAGCGCGTCGACCAGGGCCTCGAGGCGCGTGCGCTCGGCGCCCACGCCGGAGCGGGCGACGAGGGCGCGGTGCGCGCCGAGCCACTCGACGGCGGCCTCCTCCTCCACGCGACGCGCCTCGCGCTCGTGGGCGGCGCGGAAGGCGCGGATCGCCTCGCGGTACCGCTCCGCGCGGAGGTGACGTCGCGCCTCCGCGAGCAGCGCATCCGCGGTGCCCTCGTAGAAGAGCCGCCGGAACTCGACCACGTCGAGGTCGAGGCGTTCGTAGCCGAGCGAGCTCTCCTCGCTGAGCGGGATCAGGCGCGCCGCGTCCGTCCCCGCCTCGACGACCAGTCCGGTGGCCCGACCCTCCTCGTCGAAGGCCGCCCCGCCGCCGCTCCCGTCGAGGGCGGCGTCGAGCTCGAGTCGCAGTCGGCCGCGCGCGTCGGGCGGTGCGAAGCCGCGGACGCTGAGGGCCACGGGGAGCGCCGCCCCCTCGAGCGGCCAGACCTCGAGTCCGGCGCCGGGCTCGGGCGCGCGCGGAGCCAGGGTCACCGGGGAAGTCGGACCGTCGAACTCGAAGAGCACGAGGCCGGCGGGAAGGAGGCGTCCCGCCACGCGGCGCAGGGCGCGATGACGACCGCCGACCTCGACCGCGGCCCCGAAGGCGCCCTCGAGACACTCGAGCGGCGCCGCGACCACGAGGGGCTTCCCTTCCACGGCCTCGAGGCGTGTGATGAGCGCCGGGTAGTCGTGGGCGTCGGAAGCGTCCTCCCGCGAGATCGACAGGCGGAGGATGCGAGGCGCGCGGGACCCGGGTCCGGGCGCGACGGGCCGCTCCGCGTCTCCGCCTCCGATGCGCGACGTGGGCTCGGGACGAACCGGCCCGTCCGCCTCCGACGGAGACCCTTCCTCGCGGCTTTCGGGTCGCGGATCCCCCCGGCCGGAATCCTCGAGCACCCAGCCGTCGTCGGCCGGCCTCTCCGGCGCGGAGGCGCGTCCGACGAAGAATCCGAGGCCGAGGCCGACGACGAGGCCGCCGAGGACGAGCAGGAGGGATCTCATGGACGGAAGGGGCCTCCGCGGGATCGGGGCACCGGCCCCCTCGACACCGACTTCGACGCACCGGAACCGCACCCGGCGGGGCAAAATCCGGAATCGGTCGTTAACCCGTTGTCCCGAGGATACTTGCCCTCGAGAAAAAGGCATCGGGTACGCGTTGAATACTTTGACTCGGACCCCGCCATCCGCCATCATTCCCCTTGGACTCACCGGGATTGCCGCGGTGGGTTCCGCCCGACACGAACACCCAGCGCCTTCCCCGGATTCGGGGAAAGTCAGACCGCCATCCTTCGACGGCGGATCGATCGATGAACTCAGTGACGGATCGGAGTCTCAAGATGCCTCGAACGCTCCTCGAGCGACTCGGCGCGACCCTCGCGGTCATGCCCCTCGTCGCGGGAATCGCCTCCGCGCAGGGCTTCACGCGCACCGACGTGACCAACACGCCCACGCACCTCGTGATGAACGGCCTCGTGCCGAAGACGGACACGAACGAGGTCGACTTCCTCCCGATCGACATCGACCTCGACGGCGACGTCGACGTCGTCATCGGTCGCAAGACCCCCTTCACCTCGTCCGTCATGAGCCTGCCGAACGTGCTGCTCATGAACGACGGCGCGGGTCACCTCACCGACGAGACCGCCACCTACACGCCGTTCAACACCAACGCCGATCTCACGCGCGAGGTCGACTACGGCGACATGAACAACGACGGCTGGCCCGACATCGTCACCTTCCAGACCGAGAACCAGCCGACGAAGATCTACTTCAACCTCGGCAACGACGCCGGCGGAAACTGGCAGGGCCTGAGCGCGCCGACGCTGCTGCAGTTCGGGGCGACCTTCAACTTCTGCGGCGGCGCCGTGGTCGACTTCGACCTCGACGGCAAGCTCGACGTCTACCGCGCCGACTACTCGTCGGGCGCGAACCCCTCGGGCCACCTCGACGACCTTCTCCGTCAGGGCTCGACCTAGACGACCTACACGAACATGACCTCGGCCATCCCGAACCTGCCCACCGGGCAGAGCTTCGTCGGCCCGCAGCTCTCGGCCTCCGACGCCAACTTCGGCACCCGCGTCCAGACGCGTGACGAGGCCGGCAACTGGCTCGACATCAACGGCGACGGCTTCGTCGACATCCTGGTCACCGGCCGCGAGAAGATGCGCGTCGCCTACACCGACGGCGCCGGCGGATTCCTCGCCACCCAGGAGCTCACTCCGGGCAGCGGCAGCAACGGCAACGACGTCTACGACAGCGTCTGCGGCGACCTCGACAACGACGGCCGCGTCGACTTCTACAAGGTCCGCGACGGCACGGACATCTACACGCTGAACATGTCGACGCTCGCCAACGGCACGATCGCGCAGTCGGCCGACGCCTCGCCCTCGGCGACGAACGGCTTCGGCGCGAACGCGCGCATGGTCGACTTCGACGGCGACGGCGACCTCGACGTCTGGGTGGCCCCGGTCGATCCGGACATCTCGAATTGCGGCAGCAACCGCCTCGAGCTCTTCCAGAACACGGGCCTCACCGGCGCGAACCGCCTCCAGCTCTACACCGTCGGCGGCGCCAACCCCTGGCCGCGCGCGGTGTACGACACCGGCTTCGCGGACTTCGACGGCGACGGCATCGTCGACGTCATCATGGCCGGCTGCAACCCGGATCCGGGCTACCGCTACTTCGTCTCCGACCCGAACGCGATGGCGATCACCTTCTCCACCGAGTTCATCCCGCAGGCGAACGGATCGAAGATCTTCTCGGTCAACAACATCCCGGACGCTGGCGGCTTCCGTCGCCTCTACAACTTCTTCGACCTCGACGCCTCGATTCCGGTCGGCACCGGCCCCTTCATGGGCCTCACGACCAGCGTGCTGAACCAGGTCAGCATCGGGTACCCCTTCACGGCGGACCTCCAGCCGGCGCAGGACGTCTTCCAGTTCACGATCTCGGCCTTCGCGGTCCAGGCGATCCCGGTCGTCCGCCAGCGCACGGCCCTCGTGGACTTCCTCTTCGGCACGGTGGAACTCACCCCCGTGATCGAGGAGACCTCGAACTGATCGACTGACGGACGAGATCGTCGAGCAGCCTGACGGCCCCCCGCGCCAGCCGGCGCGGAGGGCCGTTTTCATTCTCGCCGGAGCATGATCGGGTCCTTCGGAACGGGAATCGGCGCCGTAACCCCCGGTTCCGGGGCCCGAAAACGTCCAAACCGCCGGATTCTTTGACAAGCCTCCCCCCCATCCCCGATAGTCGGTCGCGACCAGACCGGACGAGCTGCCATCCTCCTTCGCGCGGAGACCTTCCGTCGATCGAGCGCACCGTCCGCGCGTCGGATCGACGAAGCCGAATCAAGGAACGGTGAAGGGAGACCCGCGATGACTCGAACTCTCGGCCTCGCGCTGCTCGGCGCGATGATGGTGACCGCGCCCGCGCTGAATGCGCAGGGATTCACGCGCACCGACGTGACCAACAACGGCACGCACCTCGTCCTCAACGGACTGGTGAGCGTCACCGATTCGATGGAGACCGACTTCGAGGTCGTCGACATCGACCTCGACGGCGACATCGACGTGATCGTCGGGCGCAAGACGCCCTTCACGACCGGACAGACCGGTCTGCCGAACCTGCTCCTCATCAACGACGGCGCGGGTCACCTGACCGACATGTCGGCGACCCTCTCGACGTTCAACACGAACATCGACATCGCGCGCGAGGTGAAGTGCGGCGACCTCAACAACGACGGCTGGCCCGACGTGGTCACCTTCAACACCGAGGATCAGGCCACCTTCATCTACTACAACCTCGGCAACGACCTCGCCGGCAACTGGCTCGGCCTCGGTGCTCCGAGCTTCGTGCAGTTCGGCGTCGACTTCAGCATGTGCGGCGGCGAGATCCTCGACTACGACGTCGACGGCTGGATGGACCTCTTCCGCGTCGACTACCAGTCGGCCCATGAGAACGACCTCCTCCGTCAGAACCCGGCCGCCCCGGGCACCTTCATCGACATGACGGCGACGATCCTGTCGGCGCCGAACGGGGCCCAGTGCATCAACACCGGCTTCGGCACGCGCGCCCAGGCCTGGGACGCGACGACGGGCGCGATGCTCGACGTCAACCTCGACGGCTTCGTCGACCTCTGCACCGCAGAGTCCGGCGGTTCGCAGATCACCTTCAGCGACGGCGCGGGCGGCTGGATCGCCTGCCAGGACACGACGAGCTCGTCGGTCTACGACGCCGTCCACGCCGACTTCGACAACGACGGCCGCATCGACCTCCTGAACGTCACCGACGGTCTCGACGACTGGCGTCGCAACCTCTCGACGAACGCGAACGGCACCGTCGCCTACTCGGGCACCGAGGCGATCGGCTTCGGTTCGGTCTCCTCGGGCTTCGGCGCCAACCCGCACGTCAGCGACTTCGACGGTGACGGCGACCTCGACGTCTTCGTGACCCCGATCGACGTCGACATCCCGAACTGCAGCACCCGCCGCCTGATCCTCTACGAGAACAAGGGCCCGGGCGTCACGCCGCGCTTCCAGGAGTACCTGCAGGGCGGCGCGAACCCGATGCCGCAGGGCATCTACGACCTGCGCACGGCCGACTTCGACGGCGACGGCATCCTCGACATCATCATGACCGGCTGCACCACGGATCCGGGCTTCAAGTACTGGGTCTCCGACCCGAACGCGATGCCCAACGCCTTCGCCTCGGATTTCATCCCGCAGGCGAACGGCAGCAAGATCTTCAAGGTCGACAACGTGCCGACGAACCCGGGCGCGGCCCGCCTCTACAACTTCTTCGATCTCGACGCCTCGGCGCCGCTCGGCACCGGCCCCTTCTTCGGCCTCAGCACGAGCGTCCTGAACCAGGTCGGCTTCGGCTACCCCTTCGTCGCGGACCTCGCCCCGGCGCAGGCCAGCTTCCAGTTCACGATCTCGGCCTTCGCGGTGCAGGCGATCCCGGTCGTCCGCCAGCGGACCGCCTACGTGAACTTCACCACCGGCCAGGTCGAGCTCGCCCCGCTCATCGAGGAGACCTCGAACTGATCGGGAGCTGAATCGAGTCGGACCGGTCGGCTCGATGAATCGAGAGGGGCTCCCCGACCGCAGGGTCGGGGAGCCCCTTCTCGTTCCGGGCGCCGGATCGGCGAGGTCGCGGCGGAAGGCCTACTCGTCGCCGCCGCCGACGCGCGCGACCCAGGCCGCGACGCGGTCGGTGAGGAAGTCGTAGGCGGCGCGGAACGCGTCCTCGAAGGGCTCGAGATCCTCGGCCTTGAGCGCGAGGTTGGCGACGCGCACCTCCTCGATGAAGAGCGCCCGCGGGTCGCGCCCGAAGGACTCCACGCGGACCGAGTGCGCCGCCGGATCCTGCGGCGTGCCGGGGAAGGTCAGACGGAGTCCGAGCAGGTTCGGCGCGCGCTCGAAGTCCCGGAAGCCGGCGTCGAGGGTGCAGCCCATGACCTCGGAGACGAGCGCGCGGGAGTCCGCGAAGCCCCGGGCGTTCACGAGGCAGCGCACCGTGCACTGGGCCACCGAGAAGACCGGGATCGCGAGCTCTTCCATGAGGATGGCGAGGCGGCGCCGCGTCCGATCGCAGAAGTCGTCGACGGAGAGCCGCGGCCACTCCTCGCGGAACTGGACGCGGTCGGGCCCGAAGGCGAGCGCCGACTGCGCGGGCTCGCCGTACTCGGCGGCGCCGTGGACGGTGCTCAGCTGCGCCCCGCCCGCCCCCATGTTGATGTTCGCGTAGGCGAGAGCCGTTTCCTCCGCCAGACGTCCGTAGAGGCGCTGGATCCCTTCCTTGCGGAGGGGGAGCTGCGGCTGGATCAGGTCCGCGGCGAAGGTGATCGAACGGGGATCGGAGAGCATGGTCTTACCTCGATGGGGAGGGCGATCCGATCAAGCCCGGCCGCGCGAGGACCGCGGACCACGCCGGAATTGCGCGTCCGGCGACGCCATCTCAGAATGCCGGGGACTCAGGGCGTCGGAGAGGATGATGATGAACCCGGCTCGTCGCACGCTCGTCCTCGCGCTCGCGGCCCTCGTGCTCGGGGGCGGCGCCTGCGACACCGAGCCCGACGGGGCGCTGCGCGTCACGTCCCGTTCTCCCGCCTCGGGCGCCCTCGCCCGCAACGAGGCGATCATCCTCCGCTTCGATCGCGAACTCGACGCCGAGTCGGCGGTGGGCCCGCTCGTGAAGGTCCGCGGCCCGGAGGGCCGTGCGATCGCCGTCACCGCCGGCATCAGCGGCCACAGCCTCGTCCTGCGGCCGCGGGACCGCGCCGAGTGGCCCCTGCCGGGCCCGCTCGAGCTGGAGATCCGCGTGGGGCTGGCGCTCTCCTTCCGCGCCGCCGACGGCGCGCGCCTCGCCGAGGACTACCGCGCGAGCTTCCCGCTCGATGCGCGCTGGGTCGACGAGGGAGCGCCTCTCGTCCTCGAGGAGATCGTCCGGCCCGCCAACCCGGGTCTCGGACCGGCGGACGCGCTGCGGCTCCGTTTCAGCCTTCCGCTCGACCCCGCCACCCTGCCGGGAGCGCTCGTCGTCCGCGCCGAGGACGGCGCGGAGAGCGAGCCGGTCTGGTCGCTCGCGGACGAGGGACGGGTCCTCGAGGTGCGCCCCTTCCCGCGGCCCCACGAGACCCCGGCCGGGCGCCGCCACGAGCTCGTTCTCGGAGAGGGCCTGCGATCGCTGACCGGACGGGGGCTCGGAGGCGCCGCGGAGCGGATCCCCGTCTGGAGCTCTCCGGCGACGGCCGACGAGGGCGTCCTCGATCTCGACTTCACCGCCTCGGCGCTCCCGACGGACGAGAACCCCGATCTCGCGGGGCTCGAGGACGGCGCGCGGCCGCGCCTCGGAGGCCTGCGGGCGGTGACCCTGAACAGCGATCAGGCCTTCGACGGACCGGATCGCGAGTGGATCGCGGCGCCCTTCTCGCGGCGCCCGGGGCGGCTGCAGTCCCTCATCCCCGGCGCCTCGCTGGGCTCGGAGGCCGTCCTCATCACCGGCTTCTCCTTCTTCGTGCGGGAGGTGCCCGACGTCCCGCTGACCTATCCGCGCCTCCTCGTGACGATCGGACTGCCCGAGGGGGAGCTCGTCGCGAACCCCGACGCGAACCTCGCCCGCCTCGAGGGCCGTCAGGTCACCGTCGCCCAGGGCAGCGAGAGCGGGGAATGGAATCCCCGGCCGGAGCGTCTCGGCGAGTCCCCGAGCGGCGCCCGCCACGCCTGGGTGGAGATCCGCCTCGACCGCCCCTTCCCCTACCCCGGTGGCGAGCGCGACCTCCTCGTCGAGCTCGACAACCGTCTCGGCGCCTTCCCCCGCGAGATCGAGGACGCCCTCCCCGAGGCCTGGACGGGGATGCTCTGCGCCGGAGGGCCGGCGCCGGGGCGGCCGCGGCCGGGCACCGGCAACGGAGGCGGGCCGCCCTCCACCGCCGTCGTGGCCGGCCCCGAGGGCGCTCCGGAGGCCCGAAACCTGGTTTTCGCGACGAAGATCCGCTTCGAGCGCTACCTGGAGTACGTCAGCGCCTGGCGCGACGCCGGCCGCGAGGCCCAGCGGTTCTTCCGGATCCCCGGAACGCGGGAACTCGATGCGGACGGCGTGGATGGGGCCGACTTCCGCTTCGCCTTCCAGGGACGGCGGCGGGACGGGACGACGACCCCCTGGGCGGATTTGGCGGAGCTGGACGGATGCCGTAACATCCGGGCTAGGTTGACTTTCTTGCCCGGATCGGAGCGGGCGGCCGCGGGCCGCGTGGAGGTGAGACGCCTCCGCATCCGATACGAAGGACGACCCTGAGGCCGCGACGCGGCCGCGCACGAGACGCACCCGGCGCAGAAGTGGCGCCGGGACCGAGACCCGAGACCCCGGCGGGCCCCGAACGGCCCGCGTTCCCCGAGGACGAGACGGATGTCGATGCGAACCCTGTTCCTGAGCGCCGCGATCGCGGCCACCCTGCTCGGCGCGCGCGCCCACGCGCAGTCGGAGGACGAGTCCCCGATCGATCTGCCGATGCTCCGCGACGATGCGGTGGTCGTCCAGCCGCTCGAGTACGACAAGACGCTCCCGTCCGCGCCGGTGGCCACCATCGACGGCGTCACGCTGACGCAGGCGGATCTCCTGAAGGAGCTCCTGACCGCCAACCTCCAGACGATCTCCAACACCCTCCTCATGACGAAGATGGTGGACCTGGAACTCGAGCGCGAGGACATGAAGGTCGCCGATTCGGCCGTCGAGGCCGAGCTGGCCGACATGCTGCCGCGGATGGCGCCCGGCAAGACGCTGGACGAGCTCCTCGCCACCGGGATCTACAGCCGCAGCTACCTCGAGCGCATCGCCCGCATGAACGCGGGCTGGAAGCAGCTCTTCTGGAAGGCGAAGAACATCCCCGAGGAGAGCCGCGCCGATCAGGCCAACCAGCTCCTCATGCAGCTCTTCGTCAACGAGGTGAAGAACCGCTACCAGCTCGCCCTCCGCGGCCAGGAGCCGGCCCCGCCGGCGGGATCGGTCGCGGCGCTGAACACGATCGTGCGCGGCAAGCGCGTGAGCTACGTGGTCTCGACGGCGGAGGCGATCGAGTTCCTCGTCGGACTCCTGCGTCCGGCGACGATCCTCCAGGGCCAGAACACCCTCGTGGACAACGCGCTCGTCCGCCGCGCGCTCGAG
Source organism: Planctomycetota bacterium (assembly GCA_041402125.1). Classification (GTDB taxonomy): domain Bacteria; phylum Planctomycetota; family DRQF01; genus JAWKSY01. The sequence continues at coordinate 58,956 of JAWKSY010000021.1, read as the reverse complement.
GCGGCCGGCGCCTCGGTCAGCGACACCGAGGTCGAGGCCTGGGTGAAGGCCCAGCACGAGAAGTACCCGCCGCCCTTCACCTGGGAGACCATCCTCCGCATCAAGGGCACGACGCCCGACGGTGAGCGCAACCGCTGGCGCAACGTCCAGGCCTGGAAGCGGTCGAACGGCATCCAGATCGGCAACGACGAGCTCGAGACCTTCCGGTCCGAGAACGAGGACTACTTCCGCTCGCGGCACGTGAAGGTGTCGCACATCCTGATCAGCACCGCCGATCCGATCACCGGGCTCCCTCTCCCCGCCGACCAGTGCAAGGAGGCCGAGGAGCGCGCCGCGACCGTCGCCCGCCTCGCCCAGGAGGGCGTCGACTTCTCCAAGCTCGCCCAGCGCTTCTCGGACGACACGTCCACGGCGACGGCCGGCGGCAACATGCAGCAGCCGATCAAGAAGTGGGGCGGCGGCTACGATCCCGACTTCCAGAAGGCCGCCTACGCGATGAAGAAGGGCGAGATCTCCTCCCCGGTCAAGTCGCAGTTCGGCTACCACGTCATCCTCTGCAACGAGGTGAGCGAGCCGACCCGCCGCGAGATCAACTGGAACGACGCCCGCTACGCCGAGTGGATCCTCGAGGAGTACGAGACGAAGAAGATGGAGGCCTGGCTCGAGGGCCTGCGCGCGAAGGCCAAGATCGAACTCGTCGGCCCCGAGGAGCTCTTCAAGCTCAAGAAGGCGGAGTTCCCGAAGCGCGAGGACGGCTGATCGGCCGGACGTCCACCACGAGATGACGCGAAGCGGGGAGCCTCGGGCTCCCCGTTCTCGTTTCCGGCCGCGGCTCGCGCGCGGCCCCCTCCCCGATTCCGTCGCGCGACGGGAATCTCCGACACCCGCGGTCATTTCCTTCGGCTTCTCCTGAGCCCGGAGCCGCCGGACCGCGCCCCCTCGGAGACGTCACCCCATGAGATCCCTCCTCCCCGCCCTGCTCGCGGGGCTCCTCGCCTTCCTCGCCGCTCCTCCGCTTCCCGCGCAGGGTCTCGCGTTCGTCACCGCCGGTCCCGCGTCGGCCGGCGGCGCGCCCGAGTCGCAGTTCGGAACGCAGGACATCGCCTTCTTCACGCCCGGCTCGGGCCTCGAGTCCTGGTTCCGGCGACGCGGCCTCGACGTCCTCGTCGGCGACCTCGACGGCGACGGCCTCCTCGAGGACGCCCCGCCGGCCATCGACGCCATCGCGCACCTCCCCGCGCTCGCGGACGGCCCCGTCGGTCTCCTCGTCAGCTTCACCACGAACTTCACCGCGCTGGACGGAACGCTCGTGCGCGACGGCGACGTCGTCCGCCTGCTCGGGGGCGGCGCGGTCGAGATCACCTACGCCGAGACGGACCTCGCCGCCGCCACGGGCACCTCGGCGATCGACGTGGACGCCTTCCACGTCGGCGACGACGGGAGCATCGCCTTCTCCTTCGCGGAGGACGAGACGACGAGCGACCCCGCCCTCATCGCCCAGAACGGCGGCCTCGCCACGTTGGACGAGGCGACGGTCCTCACGATCGCCGCCGACGGCACGACCTCGATCCTCTTCACGCGGGACGACGTCGTGGCCCTCGCCTCCGCCGCGGCCGGTCAGACCCTGAGCTCGGTCGTCGACACCGTCGGCATCACCGCCGACCCCGACGATCCCTCGGCCTTCCTGCTCACCTTCGCCTCGCTCAACGACGCGATCGAGGGACAGGTCATCAGCAGCGCGGGAGGCGGCATCCCCTTCGCGACGGGCGGCGCCGCCTTCGACAGCGCCGGCCTGGGCTTCCCGGGCCTGCAGAGCCTCCAGGGGCTCGCCTGGGTCGACGCGCCGCCGCCGCTGCTGTCGCTCCACCATCCCGCGGAGGTCGGCCTGGACGCCACCACGGCGCAGTTCCGGGTGAGCGGCGCCGTGCCCGGGCACACCGTCCGGCTCGGCATCGCCGGCACGCGATTCCCCGCCGACCCGGTCGTGACGGCGTCCGGCTTCAACGGGCGGGATGATCTCCTCGTCGCGCTCGACGACCCCTTCCTCGCCTACTGCCTGTCCGCCCCCGCCTTCGCGGCGACGGCGGGTCCCGACGGAAGCGCCGACTTCAGCTTCGACATCACCGGCCTGCCCCCCGGAACTGCGCTGACGATCCAGGCTTTCGACGTCGAAGCCCTCGTCCTCGCCCCTCCGATCGCCACGCTGCACGCGCTCTGATCGGGATCGGCGGCCGGCTGTTTCCAAAGTCTTGCCGGACGCGTTCCCGGATTATCGTGAGACGACGCGCCGCGTTCGGCGTCCACTCGTGGACGCGACCCCGGCGAGCCATTAGACTCGTCCGAGCGGCGTGATCGCGGCACGGGGCGTGGCGGCATGGCATCGACTGACAAGGTACTCGCGACGCTGGCCGGCCTGCTCATGCTGGGTGCGGCCTGCGTCGCCATCTTCGCCTTCACTCGCAGCGGCGACGCCGAGTTCGAGGCGAAGGGCTACGCCATGCAGGACTCGGACGACGACGAGGCGACCGAGCGCGCGCGACGCGAGGCGCCGCCCCGCCAGCTCCGCAAGGTCGAGGACACCCAGCCGGTCGCCGTCGTCGAGATCAAGAAGCCCAAGGTCGAGGTCGTCGCCGGCGAGGGCAAGATCGTCGGCACCGTGACGAGCGGCGAGGACGAGGAGGCCCGCCCCGTCGAGGGCGCCACCGTCCGCGCCGAGCTCTACTTCCCCGGCGGCGAGCCGAACTTCGGCACCGTCGAGTCCTTCAGCGTCCGCGCGACGAGCGACGAGGACGGCCGCTTCTCTCTCGACGTCCCGAACGTCGGGGCCTACCGCATCGAGGTGCGGCACGGCGATTTCGCCCCCAGCCTCCTCGAGAAGATCCGTCCCGGGGCGGAGCTCGAGGTGAAGCTCGAGGCCGGCGCCTCGCTCGAGGGCGTCGTCGTGGCGAAGGGCTCGCGCAAGGCCGTGTCCGGCGCCCGCCTCACGCTGCGCAAGAACAAGAGCCCCTGGTCGCACTCCGTCGTCACCGACGAGGAGGGCCGCTACTCGTTCCATGGCGTCTTCGCCGAGGTCCTCTACCTCACCGTCGAGCACGCCGACTTCGTCACGCTCCAGGATCAGGAGATCGCCCTCGAGATCGGCCTCGCCAACGAGCGGAAGGTCGAGCTCGATCCCGGCAAGAAGATCCGCGGCGTCGTGAAGTCGCCGCAGGGCGTCCCGGTCGAGCGGGCGATCGTGCGGATCAGCGGCCGCGAGGCCGAGACCACCTTCGTCGGAGAGTTCGCGATCGGCGGGCTCGCGACCGCGCAGCAGAACGTCGAGGTCATCGCCGAGGGCTTCCTGACCCACTACACCTCGATCAACCTCTCGGGCAGCCGCGAGGAGGCCGAGGTCGAGATCACGCTCTCGACCGGCGGCACCGTCGAGGGCGCGATCTACGACGACGCGGGCACGCCGCTCCCCGGCGTCGAGGTCAAGGTCTTCGAATCCTGGGGCTCGGACTACATGTACGAGACGGGCGAGACCCGCTTCGTCGCGAGCTCGGACGAGAACGGCCTCTTCCGCATCACCGGGCTCGCGCAGAACGGCTGGTCCGGATATCGCGCCCGCGCCCGGGCCGAGGGATACGCCGACACCTTCAGCGACGAGATCAAGATCCAGGACGCCAAGAAGCCGGTGAACGTCCGCCTGATCATGAGCGCCGGCGGCAAGATCAGCGGCAAGGTGCTCGACCCGAGCGGCGAGCCGGTCATCGGAGCGAAGCTGAGCCTCAACGCCAACAACGTCTACGAGTGGTCGAGCGACGGCGCGAAGAGTCGCCTCACGACGATCTCCGGCGACGACGGCAGCTACTCCTTCACGCGCCTCGCGCCGCGCACCTACCGCATCTCGGTCATCGCGCTCGGCCACAGCTCGCAGTACCGCTCCGACCTCAAGATCACCGGGGCGGCGCAGCTCGAGGGAATCGACTTCACGCTCGACCTTGGCGAGGCCGTGATCGGGACGGTGAAGAACGAGGACGGCGCGGGAATCGAGGGGGCCTGGGTCAACATCTACTCGAAGAAGAGCTGGGGTCGCGCCCAGACCGACGCCGAGGGCAACTACCTCATCGAGAACCTCGGCGCGGGTCCCTACTCGGCGAACGCCTTCATGGAGGGCTTCTCCAACGAGCAGAAGAAGGACGTGTATCCCGAGTCCGGCCGTCTCGACTTCGAGCTGAAGCGCAGCGGCTACGTCTGGGGCGAGGTGCGCGACAAGGCGAGCGGCGAGCCGGTCAAGGTCTTCCAGGTCGAGTTGCACAAGCCGAATCCGCGCCGCAACAACGAGTCGCAGCGCGTCCACCAGACCTGGGTGAACGACCCCTCCGGCAAGTTCAAGCTCTACGCGAAGGACGGCACCTACAAGCTCGTCGTCCGCGCCCGCGGGTTCATCCTCTTCGAGCAGGAAGGCGTCCGCGTCGACATCACCGACGCTCCCGAGGAACTCGCGATCAAGGTCGTCCCCGGCGGCGCGATCGAGGGCTGGCTGCGCGACTACCAGGGTCTCCCGATCACGGGCGCCGACGTCTACGTGCGCAAGACCGACGGCACGGCCGAGCCGGACTTCCGGCACCGCTCCTCCAGCGAGCGCGACGGCTACTTCTTCGTGGACTCCCTCGAGGAGGGCACCTACGAGGTGGCCTTCTACGCCTGGGGCCGCCTGCCGCTCATCATCGAGCCCTACGTCAGCGTGCAGGGCGGCGACCTCCGCCTCATCACGATCTCGTCCCGACAGCCGCCGCGACTGCGAGTGACGCTGAAGGACGACAAGGACAAGCCCACGTCCGGCCAGGTGCGCCTCGACCACGTCGACGGCGAACCCGTGGCGATGAACTACGTGAACTGGAAGAACGGCGTCTCGCACTTCAAACCCTCGGCCCAGCGCAGCAACTACGTCGGGCGGAACGGCCTGATGATTCTCGACGATCTCCGGCCGGGGACCTACCGGCTCACCTACCAGCGCAAGGGCTTCAAGAAGGTCGAGCAGGACATCACGCTGCGCGAGGGCGAGCTCGAAGAGGTCGAGATCAAGCTCGAGTCCGACAAGAAGAAGGACGAGGAGAAGAAGGAGGGATGAGGGAGCGGGGTCGCACCTCCATCATCTTCGCCGTCTTCGTCCTCGCGCTCCTCGGCCTCGGCGCCTGGATCGTCCACTCCTTCCGCGAGACCGAGGATCCGCGCCGCAAGGTCCTCGACCAGCCCGCGAAGACCGCGCGCGAAGGTGAGATCTTCGCCCCCTTCCCCTACGACCGGCTCGGCCGCGAGCCCGTGATCGCGATCGACCGCGAGATCCCCCCCCACGCGGCCGCGAAGGAGATCAGGGACGACTCCGCGGTGGCGCGCTTCACCGGCGCTCTCGTCGGCATCACCCGACTGCAGTGGGACGGCGAGGACCTGCGCTTCGAGCGCTCGCGGCTCGACCGCGAATCGCTCGAGGGCCTCCTCATGGGACTCCTCGCGGCCTCGGAGACGGACGCCGGCGACCACCGCGTCACGCTCCGCGGCAAGGACGAGGTCACCCGGAGCTTCCGGGCGCCCGGCGAGGGGCTGCGCCTCCTCGTCTCCCGGGCGCTCGAGCACGCCGAGCGCAAGGCGACCACCCCCTACGCGATCGACCTCGAGGTGCGCATCGACCGGGCCTGGGCGCCGGGTTGCCCCGACTGGCCCGTGCGCGGCATGAACCTCGCAACGATCGTCGGCGACGCGAGCGTCGGCGTGCGGCGTCTCGAACTCCCGCGGGAACTCGAGGCCGCCGTGAAGCACCTGCCTCTCGACGGTCACTGGCGGGAGGAGCGCGAGATCTACGGCGTCCTCGCCCGCCCCCGCCTCCTCGAGTACGACGCCCGTCGCGAGCGATGATGATCCCGCGCGGCCTCCCGACCGCCCTCTTCCAGCTCACGATCGTGATCGCGGTCGCCGTCGTCCTCGGCCTCGCGGTGCGGATCGAGCCCGACTCCCGCGGCTTCGGCACCCACGAGCAGCTCGGCCTCCAGCCCTGCGGCTATCTCCAGGACACGGGACGCCCCTGCCCCTCCTGCGGGATGACGACGGCGTTTTCGAACACGGTGCGCCTGCGCTTCGGGGCCGCCTTCCGCGCCAACCCGGCCGGCTTCCTCCTGTGCCTCGTCGCGATGGCGACGCCGCTCTATCTCGCGCACGCCCGGCTCACCCATCGCCGCGCCTCGCGGATCTTCGACGCGCCGCGGCTGGGCTGGATCCTCGTCGGCGGCGCCGCGATCCTCGCCGCGAGCTGGGCCTACGAGATCTCGCGGCACGCCGGCTGACCGTCGCGCGGCTCGGCGATCAGTAGGGCTGGTCGAGCGACTCGACGATCCGCAGGTAGGAGTCGTAGCGGAGCTCGTGGATCGCGCCGTCCTCGACCGCCTGCTTCACCGCGCAGCTCCCCTCGTGGGTGTGCGTGCAGGTGCGGAAGCGGCACGCGCCCAGGAACTCCCGGAACTCGCGGAAGCAGGCGCCGACCTCCCAGGCCTCGAGCCCGGCCACGCCGAACTCGCGCACGCCGGGCGTGTCGACGACCCAGCCCCCGCCTTCGAGCTCGAGCAGGGCGACGTGTGTCGTCGTGTGCTTGCCCTTGCCGGTGAGATCCGACACCGCGCGCGAGGTCAGCGCGAGATCGGGCTGGACGGCGGTGAGGAGCGCCGACTTCCCGACGCCGGACATCCCCGCGAAGACGCTGATGCCCTCGTGGAGCAGCGTGCGGAGCGCCTCGATCCCCTCGCCCGTGATCGTGCTCGTCTCGAGCACGTCGTAGCCGAGCTTCGCGTAGAGCTCGCGCACCGGCGCGAGCAGCGAGCGATCGTCGAGGAGGTCGACCTTGTTGAGGACGATCACCGCCCCGAACTCGCCCCGCTCGGGCGAGACCAGCATGCGGTCGAGCAGCCGGAGGTTCAGGGCGGGCGCTGCCACGGACTGCACGAGGATGGCGCGGTCGAGATTCGCCGCGATGACCTGCTCGCGCCGCCGGCCGTAGCTGGGACGCGAGAGCCGGCTCCGCCGGGGCAGGACCTCGACGACGATGTCGGGCGGCGACTTCTGCCGCTGCACCCGAACCCGGTCGCCCACCGCCACGGGCTTGGTGAAGGCGTCCTCGTCGCGGAAGAGGACCCCGCGCACTCGGCACTTGCGGCGCTCCTCGCCGATGAGGACGTGGCAGAGCCGGGAGTCGACCCGGACGACGAGTCCCTCCTCGCCCCCCTCGACCTCCCGGCGTTCCGACTTTCCGCGGCCCTTCTTCATGGCCCCAGTATGGCGCTTCCCCGCGCGGTCCCAAGACGCCCGGCGCGGGGCTCGGGGATTCGTCGCCGGGGCCCGCCGGCCCCCGGGGCCGGCCTCGCTTGGCGGGCGCGGACCGCGTGCTACAGTCCGGGACGAACCCCGGATGCGGAGCGCAGGATGCCTTTCAGCCCCATTCCCGAGATCATCGAGGAGCTCAAGGCCGGGCGCATGGTCGTCCTGACCGACGACGAGGATCGCGAGAACGAGGGCGATCTCGTCGCCCTCGCCGACACGATCACGCCCGAGCAGATCAACTTCATGGTGAAGGAGGCGCGCGGCATCCTCTGCCTCTCGCTGTCCTCCGAGATCTGCGACCGGCTCGACCTCAAGCTCCAGTCCCAGGGCGCCGCCCACAGCAAGTTCGGTACCGCCTTCACCGAGTCGATCGACGCGGCCGAGGGCGTCACCACCGGCGTCTCGAGCCGCGACCGCTGGACGACGATCAAGGTCGCGATCGACCCGAAGTCGGGCCCCCTCGATCTGACGCGCCCGGGCCACATCCATCCGCTGCGCGCGCGTCGCGGCGGCGTGCTCGTCCGCCCCGGCCAGACGGAGGGCAGCGTCGACCTCGCCCGCCTCTGCGGCGCCACCGAGGCGGCGATCATCATCGAGATCATGAACGAGGACGGGTCGATGTCCCGCCTCCCCGATCTCACGAAGTACATCAAGAAGCACGACCTGAAGATGGGGTCGATCGCCGATCTGATCGACTACCGCCGGAAGACCGAGAAGTTCGTGGAGCGCGTCGCCTCGACCCGCCTCCCCACGAAGTACGGCGAGTTCCGCGCCCACCTCTACCAGTCGCCCTTCGATCCGCTCCCGCACATCGCGCTGACCCGCGGCATCGAGGTCCCGGACGACGGCCCCGGCGCCCCGATCGACGAGCCGGTCCTCGGCCGCGTCCACTCGGAGTGCCTCACCGGCGACGCCTTCTCGAGCCTCCGCTGCGACTGCGGCGACCAGCTCGACGTCGCCCTCCGCCGCATCGCCCAGGAGGAGCGCGGCTTCCTCCTCTACATGCGCCAGGAGGGACGCGGCATCGGCCTCGAGGCGAAGCTGAAGGCCTACAACCTCCAGGACGCCGGGCTCGACACCGTCGAGGCCAACACCCACCTGGGCTTCAAGCCCGACCAGCGCAACTACGGCACCGGCGCCCAGATCCTCTACGACCTCGGCGTCCGCCGCCTCCGGCTCCTCACCAACAACCCGGTGAAACGGGCCGCGCTCTCGGGCTACGGCCTCGAGATCGTCGACCGCGAGCCCATCGAGATCGCCCCGAACGACGAGAATCGCCGCTATCTCGAGACGAAGAAGGCCAAGCTCGGCCACCTCTTCGAGGACATCGGCTGAGCCCGGCCGCCGGGGATTCCTCCCCCGGCGCCGCCCTCCGCCTCGGGCCCGAGACCGGAAATCCAGTCCGGAACGGGACTTCGAGTCGTCGGCCCATTTTCGGAAACGCGGAAGACCCCGCCATCCGCCTCGTCCATTCTCCCGATGGAGCCCCGGTCGCCCCGCTCGCGGGACGGCGCCGGGAAACCGACGGGAGGTCGTGGTGGCGGTGCAACTGCTCGACAAGAACTGCGCGAGGACGGCCGTGACGGATGGGACCGCGGAGCTCGACGACGCGATCCTCGTCACCCGGACCCGGGCCGGGGACGAGCGCGCCTTCGAGGAGCTCGTCCGCCGCTACACGCCGAAGGTGTGGAGTCTCGTCACGGGCATGATCCGCGACCGGGACGCCTGCGAGGACGTCGTGCAGGACGTCTTCTTCAAGGTGCACACCAAGCTCGACCTCTTCGAAGGCAAGTCCCGCTTCTTCACCTGGGTCTACCGGATCGCCTTCAACACGGCGACGGACTGGCTCAAGAAGAAGCGGACCGATCGCTCCATCGAGACCGAGGACTTCACGCTCTTCGAGGTCGAGGCGCCGGGCGATGCCCCGGACGCGGGACTGCGGGAGAACGAGCTCGAGGGTCGCCTGGCGGCGGCCGTGGCCGAGCTCCCCGAGAAGTACCGCGACATCCTCGTCCTCCGGGAGTACGAGCGTCTGAGCTACGATGAGATCGCCGAGGTGCGGTCCTGCTCCCCGGGGACGGTCGAATCGCGACTCTTCCGCGCCCGGGCGCGCCTCAAGGACAAGCTGAAGGGTCTCCTCTTCTGAGGTGATGGAGCGACGATGAGCCACGACGAGATCGATCGACTGATCCAGGCCGAGATCGACGGCGAGATCAGCGCCGAGGACGAGGCGCGCCTGCAGCAGCTCCTGGCCGAGGGGCCGGAGTTCGGGGCGCGCTACCGGGAGAGCCGGTCCCTCGCCGCCCTCTTCGCGGCCGAGCGCGAGCGGCGCCCCGGCCCGCCCGAGGGCCTGGCCGAGCGCATCGCGGCCCGCGTCGCCGCCGCCCCGGCCCCCGCGCCGGAGGGACGCCTGATCTCCTTCCCCACCCTCTTCCGCGGCGTCGCCGCCGCGGCCTGCCTGGTCCTCCTCGTCGGCGCCGGCTTCTGGGCCGGTCAGCGGAGCACCTCGGCCGCCAGCTCGAGTTTCGAGACGGATGTGGTCGAGAAGGTCCGACAGACGGTGCGGGAACGGGATCTGCCGCGGGACGAGGCCGACCGCCTCCTCGATCGCTTCCGCCTCGAGCGGGAGCGCCTCGAGGCCGAGCGCCAGGAGGGGATCCGGCGCGCGGCCGAGGAGCTCGAGAGCGGGCTCCAGGGTCTGGTCGAGCGGGCGGGTCGCTGAGCCCCTGACGGGGTCCGCGGGCCCGGCGCCCGCGAGCCCCGGCCGTCCCCGGATCCGGGACGGCGAAGGACCCGCGAGGAACGGCACTACTCCATTCCCCGCCAACCGGTTATGTTTGTGCCACGAGCTCCCGAGGTCCGGGAGCGCAAGGAGGGGGACACGGCAAGATGGCGAGAGCCACCGGCGTCCAGATCACGGGGTCGGCGGTCCGCGTCGTCGACCTCGAGGGCTCGGGCAAGAAGTTCAAGGTCCGGGGTTACGGCGAGTCCGCGATCCCGGCCGGCGAGGGCGAGGAGCGCAGCGCCGAGATCGGCAAGGCGATCCGCGAGGCGTTCAAGGCCGCGAAGGCCTCCCGCGAGCACGTCATCCTCGGCCTGGCGACGCGGGACTGCATCCTGCGCGAGATCACGATCCCGTTCACCAACGAGGATCAGATCGCCAAGGTCATCAAGTTCGAGGCGGAGCCGCACCTCCAGTCCTGCAAGATCGACGACGTCGTCATCGCCTTCCACAAGGTGGCCGACCTCGGCAATCGCAGCACGGTCCTCGTCATCGCGGTCAAGAAGGACAAGATCAAGGAGTGCCTGCGCGCCCTCGAGAGCCAGGGCATCGACCCGCTCTCGGTCGACGTCGACGCGGCCGGCCTCTTCAACCTCGTCCGCACCTACCCCGAGACGTCGTCCCTCCAGAACGTCGTCGTCTGCGAGATCGGCTACTCCTCCACGCTCATCACCCTCGTGCGCGAGGGTGATCTGCGCATCGTCCGCTCGGTGCGCATGGGCACGGATTCGATCCTCTCGCGCGTCAGCAAGGACCTCGACATCGATCGCGCCGAGGCGCGCACGCGCACGCAGGAGATCCTCAGCCAGGACGTCGATCTCGACGAGGACCTCTTCATCAACCGCGGCGACGTCGAGGACCTCGGCCCCGAGACCTCGAAGAGCGCCGACCACCTCGAGCGCGACATCGTCCGCCAGCGCCAGACCGACTTCGTCCAGCGCCTGAAGGTCGAGATCACCCGTTCGCTCAACCCGGCCAAGCTCGACGTCCCCGTCGACGCCGTCTTCCTCGCCGGCCCCGGCGCGAACCTCCCCCGCCTGAAGGGCGAGCTCGCCGAGACCATGGGCCTTCCGGTCAAGCGCCTCGAATCGCTCGACTGGCTCGACCACAAGTTCAGCTCGGCCGAGGCCGAGATCTACGGCCCCTCGATCCCGATCGCGGCCGGCCTCGCGCTGAAGTTCATCGGCGAGGACCAGCTCGAGATGGACTTCCGCCAGGAGGAGTTCGTCTTCTCCAAGCGCTTCGATCGGCTGAAGATCCCGCTCATGTGCCTGGTCTTCTTCCTGATCGTCCTCAACGGCCTCTGGTTCTTCATGAACATGGAGCGCGAGAAGGCCGACAACGCGATCGCGAAGCAGGTCGCCGTCGAGGCCTCCAACGTCTTCGCCGAGGTCTTCGACGCCAAGAAGGCCTCCCCCAGCGACCTCGAGCGCTACCCGGCCGACTACGACGCCAAGCGTCTCGCCTCGCTCTACGCCGGCCAGAGCCAGTACGACGACGGCGTGCGTCGCATCCAGTACATGGGCGAGGAGCTCTCGAAGCTGCGCAACAAGCTCCGGATCGCCTACGGCCTGACCGAGAAGCGCAACTCCGGGAGCCGCTCGCGCGGTCGCCTCGGCGGCGGCGCCACGGACAAGCCCCTCCCCGACCCTTCCGACTACGCGTCCGCCCTCCAGACGGCGGAGTACGTCCTGAAGGCCATCGAGGACACGGGCATCCGCGACTTCGCCCTCACGAGCTTCCGCGCCACCTCGACCGAGGTGACCTTCGGGATCATCCTCCCGAACATCTCGCCGATGAAGTCCGGCCCCCAGGGCATGCCCTTCCTCTCCGTCATCGCGAAGATCGACGAGAACCTGAAGGCGCTCCCCCCCGAGGCCCGCTTCGAGTCCTTCGTCGACAACGGCTACGAGGCGACGCGCGACGTCTACCCCGACGGCGACGCCGTCCAGTACAACCAGATCCGCGTCAGCTTCGGCAAGGAGAGACTCTGATGCGATTCGACGCCACCAAGGCGATCATCGTCCTCCTCCTCGTCGGCAACGTCGGCTTCATGGCCTACAACGCCTGGCGCACGAACGACCTCTACCGCGGCGAGGCCTCCCAGAAGGTCGACCTCGCCCACGAGAAGGCCAAGAAGCTCAAGCTCTACCGCGAGTACCTGCGCGCCGACCTCCGCGTCGTGAGCCAGGGCAAGATCGTCCAGATCGATCGCGCGAGCGTCCACTTCGCCGAGCAGGCCGCCCGCGCCGGCATCCCGATCACCGACAACGGCATCACGATCCCCAACACCCCCAAGGATCGGAAGGGCAACACCTACATCGAGGACTCCTGGCGCATCGGCTTCGACGACCGCAAGAAGTTCTTCAACCTCTCCACCCTCGCCGACTTCGCCAACCGCATCGAGAGCACGGCCCCCGGCTTCCAGATCAAGGAGTTCGACGCCGGCCGTCGCTCCGCCACCTGGGGCACCGACGAGTGGCAGCCCAACTACATCACCGTCCGCCGCATCTACCGCAAGTCCGCGAACAGCTGACCCACCGATAAGCGCAACGCGACCGGATCATCGAAGGCGCCGCGATCCCCCGGGATCGCGGCGCCTTCTCGTTCTCGCGGGGTGAGCGGCTACACCCCTGACCGCCTCCCCGCCGTCCACTCCAATACGACCTGCCCCCGGGACGAACGACGGCCATGCTCCACGCCGAGGACGACGCCACGACGCCGATGGAACGACCGGAATCCGGCGCCTCGGATCCGACCGGAGGGCTCCGTCGCGCCGCCTCGTCTCACCTCTCCGTCCGGATGATCGGCACCTACCGACTTCTCGAGGAACTCGGTCACAGCGGCCAGGGCTTCGTCTTCCGCGCCGAGGAAACTCGACTTCGACGCCAGGTCGCGCTCAGGATCCTGCTGCGAGTCCACAGGTCGTCGCTACACCACCTCAAGCGCGAGGCATGCGACAGGCTTGTCGTCTCATGACTGAAACACCGCTGCGCCTGCGGACCCCAAGCACAGCAAGTTGTGCATCCGCGATGGCATTGCTGCCGACCCCCTTCGACAACTCCGCCCCGTTAGGGCAGACTGGCGGCGAGATGACTCGCATCGCCGGGTCACAGCTTGATCCTCCGCGCTCGAAAGACGTGCAGGCCAGCATCGAGCTGAGTTGGATCGGGATCGTCACCTTGACACGCGCGAGATCGTCTTCGATCAAGACAGTGAAGGTCACCACGAAGATCAAGATCACTGGGTCAGGAGCCGCCTTTTGAGCTACATCGAGATTTGGACATGACGGGTCTCACAAATGGGCTCACCACACCCGCGAGAATTGAGTATCTCGAGGTTCGAAACTTCCGGGCGCTGTCGCACGTGGAGTTCAAGGACCTCTCGCCTCTGACTGTTCTACTGGGGCCGAATGGGAGCGGAAAATCGACCGTCTTCGACGTCTTCGCCTTCCTCTCCGAGTGCTTCGAACAGGGGTTGAGGAAGGCGTGGGACAAGCGCGGTCGTGCGAGAGAACTGAAGACCCGCGGCGGCATCGGACCATTGTCAATCGAGATCAAGTACCGCGAGCGCCTAGGACAGCCCATCATCACCTATCACCTCGCGATTGAAGAAGAGGCGCATGGTCCGGTGGTTGTAGAAGAGTGGCTTCAGTGGCGACGAGGATCGCATGGGAAGCCCTTTCGCTTCCTCGACTATCGCAAGGGCGTCGGACGCGCAGTCAGCGGGGAACAGCCTGACGAACAGGAGATTAGGCGAGAGGTCCGGCTGAGCTCTCCAGATCTACTCGCAGTGAATGCTCTCGGCCAATTCGCAGAACATCCGCGCGTGGCCGCCCTGCGAGACTTCATTACTGGTTGGTATGTCTCGTACCTTTCGGCCGAGAGTTCCCGAGGTCAACCGGAAGCAGGTCCGCAAGAGAGACTCACAAAGAGCGGCGACAACATCGCGAATGTGGTTCAGTATTTGGCCGAGCAACACTCGGATCGTCTGAATAGCATTTTTGAGATTCTTCGCCAACGAGTGCCGCGAATCGAACGTGTCGTTGCCGAGACGATGCCTGACGGACGCCTCCTGCTGCAGTTCAAGGATTCGCCGTTCGATCAACCGGTTCTCGCGAAGTTCGCATCCGACGGCACTCTCAAAATGCTTGCCTACCTAATCATGCTCTACGACCCGACCCCACCCCCATTCATCGGGATTGAAGAACCCGAGAATTTCCTTCATCCGCGCCTGTTGCCCGCCTTGGCAGATGAGTGTCGCGCCGCCACAGAACGGACGCAGCTATTCGTGACGACGCACTCGCCGTTCTTCCTGAATTCGCTCCGTCCAGAAGAAATCCGTGTCCTTTGGCGCGACGAACGAGGCTACACGCAAACCAAGCGAGCGAGCGATCTGCAAGGCGTTAGCGAGTTCGTCCTTCACGGCGCCTTGCTCGGACATCTCTGGATGGAAGGCCATCTTGGCGTGGGCGATCCACTCGTGAACGAAGGCGGACCGAGTCAGCCTGGGGCTACGCGTTGAACATCCCGGCGACTCACATCGTGTTCTTGGTCGAGGAGCCATCAATGGAGGCGTTCCTTCGACAGTTGCTGCCGAGGACGTTGCCTGAAGGCCGCACATTCGATGTCCATTCATTTCAGGCAAGCCAGACCTTCTCGCGAAGCTTGAAGGACGACTTCGTGGATATGCCGAATGGCTGCCAAGAGACTGGCGAATCGTAGTCGCGATGGACCGCGATAGCGACGACTGCAGATTGTTAAAGAGCAGGCTTGAGGACATCTCGCGCCGAGCTGGCCTACGGACAAGGAGCCGAGGGCGCGAGAACAGCTGGCAAGTCGTCAACCGTATTGTCGTTGAGGAACTGGAAGCTTGGTACTTCGGAGATTGGGATGTTCGCCAAGCATTCCCTCGAGTCGCCAAGAACGTTCCCCGGAGGGCGCGATTTCGCGAATCCGATGCGATTTTGAAGGCGGGACCTGGGAAGCCTTCGAGCAGGTAATGCAAGCATCAGGCTACCACAGAGGCGGGCTCTCGAAGTTTGAAGCCGCTCGTGCCATCGGCGCCAAACTGATGCCAGGGCGCAGTAGATCACCCAGCTTCAAGACATTCCATTCCGCAATCGAAGAAGCGATTGAATAGCTGTGCCGCGCCACGTCCTACGACGAATTCTGATGCAACCGAAAGCAGCATTTGGCGGCAATAGCGATGTCGGATGGTTCACAGCGAGCCAGAACTCTCCACCGACCTATGACTCGTCCAATTCCGTCATCAAACTCTGAAGAGCTGCTCAGGAAGGGGATACAGAGCGATCTCGATTACCCCTCCTGCGCCATCGCCTCCCCCGCCGCGTAGTCCTGCAGGCTGTGGACGCGCGCGCCGTGGCGCTTCTTGGCGGCGATGGCGGCGACGATGGCCTCGGCGGCGGCCAGGGTGGTGATGCAGGGGATGGCGCGGGTGATGGCGAGGCGGCGGATCTTGGCCTCGTCGGTGCGCGAGCCGGTGCCGGAGGGGGTGTTGACGACGAGGGCGACCTCGCCGTTCTTGAGGAAGTCGGTGACGTTGGGGCGGCCCTCGGCCAGCTTGCGGATGGCCGTCACGGGGACGCCGCTGCGCTGGAGGACCTTGGCCGTGCCCTGGGTGGCGAGGATCTCGAAGCCGAGGGCGGAGACCTGCCGCGCGAAGGCGGGGATCTGGCGCTTGTCGGCGTCCTTCACCGAGATGAAGACCTTGCCCTCGAGAGGCAGGCGGTGGCCGGCGGCCTCGTGGGCCTTGCCGAAGGCGGAGCCGAAGTCGAAGTCCATGCCGATGGACTCGCCGGTGGAGCGCATCTCGGGGCTGAGGATGATGTCCGAGCCCGCGAACTTGTTGAAGGGGAAGACCGGCTGCTTGACCGCGACGTGGTTCGGGACCACCTCCTCGGTGAAGCCGAGTTCCTCGAGGGTCTTGCCGGCCATCACCTTCGCGCCGATGGCGGCGAGGGAGACGCCGATGGCCTTCGCGACGAAGGGCACCGTGCGGGAGGCGCGGGGGTTGACCTCGATCATGTAGATCTCGGCGTCCTTGACGGCCCACTGCACGTTCATGAGGCCCATCACCTTGAGCTCGAAGGCGAGCTCGCGGGTGAGGTCCATGAGGCGGGTGACGATGGCGTCGGAGAGGGTCGAGGGCGGAAGCACGCAGCTCGAGTCGCCGCTGTGGATGCCCGCCTCCTCGAGCTGCTCCATGACGCCGCCGATGACGCAGCGCTGGCCGTCGCAGACCGCGTCGACGTCGACCTCGATGGCGTGCTCGAGGAACTTGTCGATGAGGACCGGGTGCTCCGGGGAGACCTCGGTGGCGCGGTTCATGTAGTCCTCGAGCTGGCGATCGTCGTAGACGATGCACATCGCGCGGCCGCCGAGGACGTAGCTCGGGCGGACGAGGACCGGGTAGCCGATGTTCGCGGCGATCTCGAAGGCGCGCTCGGGGGTCGAGGCGACGTCGTTCGGGGGCTGGCGGATGCCGAGCTTGTCGACGATGGCCTTGAACTTCTCGCGGTCCTCGGCGGCGTCGATCGAGTCGGGGCTCGTGCCGATGATGCGGACGCCCGCCTTGTGGAGGCGCTGCGAAAGCTTGAGCGGGGTCTGGCCGCCGAGCTGGACGATGACGCCCTCCGGCTGCTCGCGCTCGTAGATGTTGAGGACGTCCTCGTAGGTGAGCGGCTCGAAGTAGAGGCGGTCCGAGGTGTCGTAGTCGGTCGAGACGGTCTCGGGGTTCGAGTTGACCATGATGGTCTCGTAGCCGAGCTCGCTGAAGGCGTAGGCGGCGTGGACGCAGCAGTAGTCGAACTCGACGCCCTGGCCGATGCGGTTCGGGCCGCTGCCGAGGATCATGACCTTCTTGCGGTCGGTGACCTCCGCCTCGTCCTCCAGCTCGTAGGTCGAGTAGTAGTACGGCGTGTAGGCCTCGAACTCGCCGGCGCAGGTGTCCACCAGCTTGTAGGTGGGGACGATGCCGAGGGCCTTCCGGACCTCGCGGACCTTCAGCTCGTCGACCTTGAAGATGCAGGCGAGCTGGCGGTCGGAGAAGCCGCGCCGCTTGATCTCGAACATCAGCTCCTTCGAGACGGCGTCGAGGGAGCCGAGCTTCTCGAGCTGCTCCTCGACCGCGACGATCCCGTGGATGTGCTCGAGGAACCAGGGGTCGATGGCGGAGAGCTCGTTGACCTCCTCCACCGTCATCCCGGAGCGGAAGGCGTAGCGGACGTAGTCGATCCGGTCGGGATCGGGATTCTGGAGCTTGGCGAAGATCGCCTCGCGGGAGGGACGGCGCTCGGGCGTGAGCCAGAGGTCGTCCTTGCCCCGACCGAGGCCCTCGCGGCCGTGCTCGAGCGAGCGCAGCGCCTTCTGGAGGGACTCGGAGAAGGTGCGGCCGATGGCCATGACCTCGCCGACGGACTTCATCTGCGTCGTGAGGGAGGGATCGGCCTCGGGGAACTTCTCGAAGGTGAACTTCGGGATCTTGGTGACGACGTAGTCGATCGCCGGCTCGAAGCAGGCCGGGGTCTCGCGGGTGATGTCGTTCGAGATCTCGTCGAGGGTGTAGCCGACGGCGAGCTTCGCCGCGAACTTCGCGATCGGGAAGCCCGTCGCCTTGGAGGCGAGGGCCGAGGAGCGCGAGACGCGGGGGTTCATCTCGATGACGATCATGCGGTCCGACTTCGGATCGCAGGCGAACTGGATGTTCGAGCCGCCGGTCTCGACGCCGATCTTGCGGATGATCTTGAGCGAGGCGTCGCGGAGGCGCTGGTACTCGCGGTCGGTGAGGGTCTGCGCGGGGGCGACCGTGATGCTGTCGCCGGTGTGCACGCCCATCGGGTCGAGGTTCTCGATGGTGCAGACGATGACGACGTTGTCGTTCTTGTCGCGCATCACCTCGAGCTCGTACTCCTTCCAGCCGACGAGGCTCTCCTCCACGAGGATCTCGTTGACCAGCGAGAGCTCGAGGCCGCGCTGGGCGATCTCGACGAACTCCTCGTTGTTGTAGGCGATGCCGCCGCCCGAGCCGCCGAGGGTGAAGGCGGGACGGATGACGCAAGGGAGGCCGATCTGGTCGCGGATGCGGACCGCCTCCTCGAGGTTGAAGGCGAGGCCGGAGCGGGCGTTGTCGACGCCGATCTCCTCCATCGCCGTCTTGAAGGCCTGGCGGTCCTCGGCGCGGTGGATGACCTCCTCGTCGGCGCCGAGCATCTCGACGTCGTACTTCTTGAGGATGCCGCGCTTGGAGAGCTCGAAGGCGAGGTTGAGCCCGGTCTGTCCGCCCAGGGTGGGCAGGACGGCGTCGGGGCGCTCCTTCGCGATGATGCGCTCGAGGTACTCGACCGAGAGCGGTTCCACGTAGGTCCGGTCGGCGAGGTCCGGATCGGTCATGATCGTCGCGGGGTTCGAGTTCGCGAGGATCGTGCGGTAGCCCTCCTCGCGGAGGGCCTTCAGCGCCTGGGTGCCGGAATAGTCGAACTCGCAGGCCTGTCCGATGACGATGGGACCGGAGCCGATGACCAGGATGCTGGAGATGTCCGTGCGCTTGGGCATGGGCGGTCGCCGCCGTCCTCCGGGCTCGGGATTTTGGGACCGAGCCCACGAGAGCGGCGGCGAGAAACCCGGCGGCGCTCGCGCCCCGCGCGACCGTCGCTCCGGCTCCCCCCCGAGCTCGACTCGGTTCGGGGAGTCTATCCAGGGGCTCCGACGCCGACAATCTTGGGCGGCCCCGGGGCCCGGCCCGGCTTGATTCCGCGGGGACCGGGGGAGATCGTGGGGCCATGAGCGCCGAGACCCCCACGAATTCCATCGCCGCCTTCTTGCTCGCGCGCCTGCGCGGCTTCGGCGCTCACCCGATCCTCGCCGGAAACTCCGCCTGCGCCCGTCCCTCCTGGACGGCGGACGAGCTCGCCACGGCGGTCGAGGAGCTCGCGGCGGGCCTGCTCGAGGTCGGGGTCGGACCCGGCGACCGCGTCCTCGTGGTGGCCGACAACTGCGACCTCTGGCTCGTCTGCGACCTGGCGCTCCTCCTGATCGGCGCCGTCGACGTCCCCCGGGCCGGCGACGCGGCGCTCGAGGACGTCCTCTTCGTGGCCGAACATTCTGGCTCCGTGCGGGCGATCCTCGAGGACGGAAAGCAGCTCGCACGGGCATCCGAGGGCCTCGCGCCGCTCGGGCTGCGGGACGGCGCCGTCGTGATGAAGGCGGGCGCCGCCCTTCCCGAGGGTCTGACGAGCCTCGAGCAGGTGCGCGAGCTCGGCCGGAAGGCCGATCCGGCGCGGCTCGAGGCGGCGCGGCGAGCGGTCTCGCCCGAGGATCTCGCGACGATCGTCTACACCTCGGGCACCACGGGGAACCCGAAGGGGGTGATGCTCGAGCACCGGAACATCCTCCACAACATCCGCACCCTCCCCGACCTCGTCCACTTCAACGTCAGCGACCGCTACTTCCGAGCCTCCTCCCGAGCTGGCACACCTTCGAGCGCACCGTCGATACTCGCGGCCTCGCCAACGGCATGGCGATCCACCACCGAAGGCGGCGCTGAAGAAGGACCTCGCGCGGGTGCGGCCGACGGTGGTGGCGGGGCGTGCCGCGGCTCTGGGAGTCGATCGCGGGCGCCATCGCGAAGGGCCTCGCGGGCCGGCCGCCGGCGCTGCGGGCGATCCTCTCCGGCGTGCTCGCGCTCTCGCGGCGGCATCTCGAGTCGCGACGTCGGCGCCGCGGGGAGGCGCTCGACGCGAGGCGGCGCCGTCACGCGCCCTCCGCGCCCGACCGATGCGGGAGGCCCTCGTCGGCGCTCTCACCCTCCTCTTCCACGCGCGCTGGCCTCGAAGCTGATCTACTCGAAGCTCCGGGCGGCCACCGGCGCGAGATCCGCTTCCTGATCTCGGGCGGCGGCGCGCTGCCGGAGCACGTCGACGAGCTTCCTCAACCGCGCGGGGATCCTGCTGCTCGTGGGCTACGGTCTCACCGAGACCGCGCCCGTCGTCAGCCTGCGACTCCCTGGAGGCAAACGTCGTCGGCACCTCCGGCACGCTCCTCCCGAGATCCGCCTGGCGTCAGCGGACGAGGACGGCGGCGGAAGGAGCGCCTGGCGGGCGAGAAGGGCTCTGGATCCGCGGGCCCCAGGTCATGCGCGGCTACTACGCCGTAACGAGGCGGCGACGAAGGCGGTGTTGAAGCGAGGACGGCTTGGTTCTGCTCGGGGACCTCGCCTTCCTGAGCGACCACGGCGACGTCGTCATCTGGCGCAGCAAGGGATACGATCGTCCTGCGCGGCGTAGCGAGAACGTTTGCTTCCGCACGTCGAGGCCCGCATCCTCGAGAGCCCGCTCGTCCGCGACGTGCTCCTCGTCGGGCACACCAGAAGCACCTCGCGGCGCTCGTCCTGCCCGAGCCGGAGACGCTCGCCGAACTCATCCCCGGGCTCGACCGGGAGGATCTCGTCGGCGCGGCGGCGCACCCCGAGACGGGACCGATCCTGAAGCGCGAGATCGACCGGCTGGTCTCCCCCGCCGCCGGCTTCCGGATCTTCGAGCGGGTGCCGCGCCTGGGGCTCCTCGACCGGGCCTTCTCGATCGAGGACGGCACGCTCACGGCCACGATGAAGAAGCGCCGGATGCGCATCGAGGAGTTCTACCGGGGACATCGGCCGGCCTCTTCGAGGAGGGCACGGCCGAGATCACCCGCGCGGCCGGCGACTTCGACGGGGCGCGGGAAAACCCCCGCCGCGGGGCCTGAATCCGGCGCCATCGCATCCGTATGGGGGCTGCCGGACGCCCCGGTCGTGGGGCCTCGCTTGTCGCCCCTCCCCGGGGCCCTATCATGGGCGGAATCGAGGGAGACGCCGATGACGCTGCAGGCCGAACTGGATGCCCGATACACGGCGGCGACGCCGGAGGAGCTCGACGCGCGGATCGCCGAGGTGCGCGCGCGGCTGGGCTCGCGCCTCGTCATCCTCGGTCACCACTACCAGTGCGACGAGGTCGTGCGCCACGCCGACTACCTCGGCGATTCCTTCAAGCTCGCGCGCCAGGCCACGCGCCACCCCGAGGCCGAGTACATCGTCTTCTGCGGCGTCCACTTCATGGCCGAGTCGGCCGACGTCCTGACGCCTGAGCACCAGACCGTCCTCCTGCTCCGACCTTCCAGCGCCGGCTGTCCGATGGCCGACATGGCGAACATCGACCAGCTCGAGATCGCCTGGGAGGAGCTGACCGCCATTCACGGTCCGGACTCCTACGTCCCGATCACGTACATGAACTCCTCCGCCGCGATCAAGGCCTTCTGCGGCCGGCACGGCGGCACGGTCTGCACCTCCTCGAACGCGCGCACCGTCTACCGCTGGGCGCTCGAGCAGGAGAAGCGGATCATCTTCCTCCCCGACCAGCACCTCGGCCGCAACGTCGGCTTCGAGATGGGCATCCCGCTCGATCAGATGGTGCTCTGGAACCCGCTCGTCATCGCGGACGACAACCTCCCGCGCGGCGTCGCTGACGCGAAGGTCGTGCTCTGGCAGGGCCACTGCAGCGTCCACGGCCGCTTCACCCCCGAGCACGTCGATCAGGTCCGCGAGCGGATCCCGGGCGTGCGGGTGATCGCGCACCCCGAGTGCAGCTTCGAGGTGGTGCAGAAGTCGGACGAGCACGGCTCGACCGAGCACATCATCAAGGCCGTCAGCGAGAGCCCGGCCGGGAGCAAGTGGGCGATCGGGACCGAGATCCACCTCGTCCACCGCCTCGCCTCCGAGAACCCCGACAAGACCGTCGTGAGCCTGTCGGGCATCGCCTGCCTCTGCTCGACGATGTACCGGATCGACCCGCCGCACCTGCTCTGGTGCCTGGAGTCGATCGAGGCCGGCGCGCCGCGGAACATCATCAAGGTCGACGCCGAGACCGCCCACTGGGCGCGGGTCGCGCTCGACAAGATGCTCGAACTGGCCTGATCCGTCTCAGCCGCCGGCGACGACGAGTCGGCGGTGGCGCACCGGATCGACGTTCCGGCCGGTGAGGACGAGGACGATCGGACCCGGACCGGGCGCGATGAGACCCTCTTCCAGCGCGGCGAGCCCCACCGCCGAGCTCGGCTCGGCGATGATGCCCTCCTCCGCCTGGAGCGCCCACAGGGCGCGCAGCATCCCCTTCTCGCTCACGACGACGACCCCGGCCGCGCCGGCCCGCGCGGCCGCGAAGCCGCGGCTCCCCGGGCGCGTGGCGGTGAGGCCGTCGGCCTCGGTCATCGGGGCCGGGCCGGTGAGCCGTTCGCCGGCGGCGAAGGAGTCGGCGAAGGCCCGGCTTCCGGCGGCCTGGGCGCCCCAGATCGCGGCCTCGAGGCCGAACGCCGCCGCGCCCTCGATGAGACCGCCGAGGAGGCCTCCGCCGCTCACGGGCGCGATGATCGCGGCCGCGGTGGGGAGCTGCGCCGCGATCTCCGCCGCCATCGTGGCGTCGCCCGCGAGCGTGGCGTCGGAGTCGTGCGGGTGGATCTCGGCGAGGCCGCGCTCGGCGACGAGACGGTCCACGAGGCTCTGGCGCGCGGCGTAGTCGTCCTCGCAGAAGGCGATCTCGGCGCCGTGGCGGCGGGCGTTGTCGATCTTGTGGGGGCTCGCGCTCGGCATCACCACGACGGTGGCGCGCGTGCCCGCCCGGCCGGCGGCCCAGGCCGCGGCGGCGGCGAAGTTGCCGGAGGACGAGGTGACGATGCCGCGGGCGCGCGCCTCGTCATCGAGGGCGAGGACGCCGGCGAGCGCCGGCCGGACCTTGAAGGAGCCGGTCGGCTGCTCGCCTTCGAGTTTCAGCCAGGTCTCGCGACCGAGGCGCGCCGAGAGGCGCTCCGCGCGATACAGAGGCGTGGGCGGGAGCGCCGCCTCGAGGCGGATACGGGTCACCTCGAGGACGGCGCGGCGCTCGGCGCTGAGCTTCAGGGCGAGGTCTCCCTCAGTTGACCTGCTTCAGCTCGATCCAGAAGACGAGATCGGCCTTCGGCGGGATCTGCGGCGAGCTGCCGTTCTCGCCGTAGGCGAGCTGGTAGGGAATCGTGAAGCGGTAGATCGAGCCCGGGGTCATGAGCTGGAGACCCTCGGTCCAGCCCTTGATGACGCCGCGGAGGCCGAAGCTGGTGGGCTCGCCGCGCGAGAGCGAGGAGTCGAAGACCTTGCCGGTGGTCAGCCAGCCGACGTAGTCGACGGTGACGCGGTCCTTGTCGGTGGGCTTCTTGCCGGTGCCCTCGCGGATGATCTCGTACTCGAGGCCGGACTCGGTCTTCTTCACCGCGTTGTCGGGGTTGCGGGCGAAGGGGACGTGCTGGACGACCTCGAAGTCCCAGACCGTGGTGATCGGGCCGGAGAACTTCCCGGGCATGCCCTGCTCGCCGAAGGCCAGCTCGGCCGGCACCTCGACGAGGTAGCGGCAGCCGGGGCTCGCCTTGCCGAAGAAGTCCTTCAGGAAGGGCAGGCCCTGGACCATGCCGTTGCCGGAGAGGTGCATCCCTCGGTTGGTCTTCGTGCCCATGATGTGGGTGCCGTCGGTCTTCCAGAAGTCGAAGCGGACCTTCTTGAAGTCGCGCGCGTCGGACGCGACGGGGGCGCCGGAGAGCAGCACCCAGCGAAGGCCGGACTCCTCGGTGACGACGCCCTCCTTCGGGAAGGCGGGCATGGTCGGCGCCGGCACGACCTCGACCGACTCGATCGAGATGAGCTCGACGTCGAAGATCAGCGTCGCCCGCGCGGGGATCCGGGGCGGCCGGCCGTTCTCGCCGTAGGCGAGGTCGTAGGGGATCGTGAACTTGAAGCGCGACCCGGTGGTCATCAGGGCGACGCCCTCGTCCCAGCCGGAGATCACCTCGCGGCGACCGAGCGTGAAGGTGAAGGGCGTGCCGCGCTTCCGCGAGGAGTCGAAGGACTTCCCGTCGGTGAGCCAGCCCGTGTAGTGGACGGTGACCTTGTCGCCGGCCTTCGGCTTCTTGCCGTCGGGCGCGGGCGTCAGGACGGAGTACCGGAGGCCCGACTCGGTGGTCAGGATCGTCGTGTCGGCCGGGATCGGCGGGTCGTCGCCCTGGGCGCGGGTCGAAACGGCGGCGAGGGCGAGAAAGGCGAGGCCGAACAGGGCCAGCTCGAAGGTGCGGAACACGGGCTCATCTCCTTGGTGGGTCGCCGTCAGCCTAACCGATCCCCGGGCGGGGTCGAAGGATCGGGCGCCCGACCGGGGCTACCCTCGCGGCCCCCGGGGGATAGGATGCGTCGGCGCGGGCCCGCGGGCTCGCCGGGCGCGCGGGGCGGACGCTCTCCGGAAGGGAGCGGAAGGGGCCGCCGGGCGCCGCGTTCGGGCCATCTGGGGGAGCGACCGGTGTCCAAGACGAGAATCGTCATCGTGGGCGGAGGCTTCGCGGGCGTGAAGTGCGCCCGCATCCTGCGGAAGAAGCTCCGGCCCGACGAGGCCGAGATCACGATCTTCAACCGCGAGAACCACATGGTCTTCCACCCCATGCTGGCCGAGGTCGCGGGCGGATCGCTCAACCCGGACGCGGTGGCGGCGCCGCTGCGCCAGATGCTCCCCAAGGTCATGTGCCGCACCGAGGATGTCGTCGAGGTCCGGCCCGACGCCCGCGAGGTCGTCTTCGAGAACTACGAGGGGCGCAACGAGACCATCCCCTACGACCACTGCGTCCTCGCCTGCGGCGGCGTCGTCAACCTCGGCATGGTGCCGGGCATGGCGGACCACGCCTTCCCGCTGAAGACGGTCGGCGACGCGGTCGCGCTCCGCGCCCACATCATGCAGCAGCTCGAGAAGGCCGAGGTCTGCGCCGACGCCGAGAAGCGGCGCTGGTACCTCACCTTCATCGTCATCGGCGGCGGCTACTCGGGCGTCGAGGCGGCGGGCGAGATCAACGACCTCGCCCGCGGGAGCCGGAAGTTCTTCCAGAACATCCGCCCCGAGGACATCCGGGTCTGCATCGTCCACAGCCGCGATCAGCTCCTGCCGGAGATCGGCGCCAAGCTGCGCGACTTCACGCGCGCCAAGATGGAGAAGGCCGGCGTCGAGGTCGTCCTCGAGGCGCGCGCCGCGATGGTCACCCACGAGGGGATCTTCCTGAAGGACGGGCGCGAGATCCCGGGCGCCACCGTCGTCTGCACGATCGGCAGCACGGCCTCCCCCATCATCAAGCGCCTCGAGGTCGAGCTGGACGGCAACCGCCCCCGCACCGAGCCCGACATGCGCGTGGTGGGCAAGGAGGACCTCTGGGCCGTCGGCGACTGCGCAAGCGTGATCAACGCGCACGACGGCAAGCCGAGCCCGCCGACCGGGCAGTTCGCGGAGCGCCAGGGGAAGCAGACCGCCTACAACATCCTCCGGGTGCTGAAGGGCGAACCGACGAAGCCCTTCTCCTTCAAGCCGGTGGGTCAGCTCTGCTCGATCGGCGGCCACCGCGCGGTGGCCGAGATCATGGGGATGCGCCTCTCGGGCTTCATCGCCTGGGTGATGTGGCGCCTCATCTACCTCATGAAGCTCCCGACCTGGGCGCGCCGGATCAAGGTCGGCTTCGACTGGGCCTGGCAGGTCGTCTTCTCGCGCGATCTCACGCACCTGCGGCAGGATCGCACGAGCCGCGTCAGCCGCGCGCTCTACAAGTCGGGCGACTACATCTTCAAGGAAGGCGATCCCGCCACGGACTTCTACGTCGTCGAGTCGGGCGAGGTCGAGGTCGTCCGCAAGGACGGCGATCAGGACGAGGTCCTCGCCCTCCTCGGCCCCGGCGACTTCTTCGGCGAGATGGCGCTGCTCTCCGACAAGCCCCGCAATGCCGCCGTCCGCGCTCGCGTCGACACCGAAGCCGTCGTCATGGGCAAGAACGTCTTCAAGCAGGTCTCGGGCTCGCTCGCTCCCCTGCAGGACCTCCTCACGCGGGCCGTCGTCCGCCGCGGCGAGTCCAACTGGCACCGGACCCCGCGCGTCCAGGAGGCGCTCGAGTCGGTGCGCATCGGCGAACTCCTGACCTCGACCGCCCAGCGGGAGATCCAGGACACCGCGACCTTCCAGGACTGCCTCGACCAGTTCCAGAAGAACGACGTCGACTACCTCTGCGTGAAGACGGCCGACGGCTCGCTCCGCGGCGTCGTCGACCGCGGCAACTTCCTCCGCGCCGTCGAGGAGGGCCTCCTCCCCGAGTCGCCCGTGACCGAGCTCATGACCGAGGCGCGCTTCACCGTCACGCCGAACGACTTCGCGCTCGTGGCCGCGGGCACGATGAAGGAGCAGGGCCTCGTCTGGCTGCCCGTCGTCACCGACTCGAGCTCGCGGCGTCTCGTCGGCGCGATCGAGGCCGACGACATGCTCGCCCGCGTCCTCAAGAGCTGAATAAAAGGGGTCAGACCCCCTTTATTCAAAAGGGGGCCCTTTTTGAATAAAGGGGGTCTGACCCCTTTTATTCACGAGCGGTCGACGGCGAGGTAGGGCTGGACCGTCTGCGTCTTGCCCTTCAGGGGGATGGGCTCGAGGGGCGTGCAGGTGAACTTGCCCTGCACCTGCTCGTAGGTCATCGGGCCGATGACCACCTGACCCGGCTTCGCCACCGTCGACTCGAGGCGGGAGGCGACGTTTACGGTGTCGCCGATGACGGTGTAGTCCTTGCGGTCGGGCGAGCCGATGTCGCCCGCGACGACGGTGCCGCTGTTGATGCCGATGCGCATCCGGATCTCGTTCTGACCCTCGGGGCGATCCGCGTTCAGTTCCTGCAGCGCCTTCTGCATCGCGAGCCCGGCCCGGACCGCGCGCTCGGCGTGGTCGGTCTGGCGGAGCGGAGCGCCGAAGAAGGCCATGACGGCGTCGCCCATGAACTTGTCGAGGGTTCCGCCCGCCTCGAAGATGCACTTCGTCATGCGGTCGAAGATCTCGTTCAGGATCGCCGCCACCTCGAGCGCGCCGAGGAACTCGCTCATCGCGGTGAAGCCGGAAAGGTCGGCGAAGAGGATCGAGACCTCGCACTGCTCGGCCATCATCCCCTGTTCCAGGCCCTTCATGCCGTCGAGTCCGGTCTTCGCCATGGTGTTGGCGATGATGCGCTCGACGACCTGCGGCGCGTGGTACTTCGAGAGCTTCGAACGGCAGTCCTGCTCGAAGCGGATCTCGTCGAGGAGACGGCGCTGCTCGACGGCCACCGCGGCGAAGGCCGCGAGCGCGGAGAGCAGGCGGAGATCGTCCTCGGAGAAGGGCTTCAGCCGGCTCACGAAGTCGACGTAGATGATGCCCACGACGCCGCGGTCGCCGCGCGGGGCGAACATCGGCGCGCACATCGCGGACTGGATGTTCAGGTTGATGATGCTCTCCTCGACGCCGAAACGGTCGTCGGAGAGCGCGTGCCCGACCCGGAACGCGGTGTGACTCTGGATGGCCTCGGTCGCGATCGAGTGGCTGATGCGGATCGGATCGCTGCCCTCCTTGCCGTCGCGCGAGCGCGTGACGCGGGGCACGATCTCTCCCTGCTCGTTGAGCAGCGCGACGACGCCGCGTTCGGCGGGGAGGTTCTGGAAGACGAGATCGAGGATCTTCTCGAACATGTCGTCCAGCGAGGACGAGCTGAGGATGACCTGCGCGGCCTCGGTGAAGAGCGAGACGGCCCAGGCCGCCGCCTTGTCGTTGTTGTTCGCGGCGAAGACGTCCGAGGTCTCGCTCATCAGGCCGAGCTCGGACATGTTGAAGGCGGCCGTCTTGTTCTTCTGGGCCGCGTCCTCGCTGAAGACGACGCGCTGCTGGGCCGAGCCGGTGCGCGAGCGCTCGATGTCGAAGCGGACCGACATCTCGCCCAGCCAGATGACGTCGCCCGAGGCGAGCTGGGCCTTCGTGACCCGCTCCGGGTTCGAGTTGACGCGGGTGCCGTTCGCGGAGCCGAGATCCTCGACGAACCAGGCGCCGTTCTCGTGGACCACCTGGGCGTGGGTCCGCGAGATCTTCTCTTCCTTGATCGTCACGTCGGCCTGGGTCGGCGAACGCCCCAGGACCACGCGGGTCTTGTTCACCAGGACCGTCTCGTCGCCGGACCCGGTGTTGAAGGTGAATCGAACGGGAGACGGAGCAGCAGACATCAGATCGAATAGTCCTCGTTCGTCCTCGCCACCTCGACCGCCGGATCGCCCAGCGCCCGGATCTCGGCCGCGATCTCGTCCGCGTATCGGGCCTTCAGGTGATACGCGATCACCTTCACGTCGCCTCCGACTTTAGCCTTCTCCTCCCGCAGACGCGACGGGGTGAGGTGCTTCGTCGTCTGGGCCATGGCGGCGAGTCGGTCCGGGAAGCTGGCCTCGAGGAAGACGTGGGAGAGCCCCGGGGCCGTCCGGGCCCGCTCCCAGATCCGCCGGGTGGGCGCGGTGTCGCCCACGATCAGGGCGGAGCGGTCCCCCTTCCGGAGGAGGAAACCGAAACAGCGGACGGTGTGGATCACCGAGAGCGGCGTCACCTCGATCTCCCCGATCCGGAAGGGCCGCTCCTGCGCGAACTCCCGGAACTCGAGGAAGGGGTGCCCCTCCGAGGAGAGGCGCTCGAAATCGGGCCAGATCCGGTCGTTGAACAGGTGCCGACGGAGCTCGGCCGCCACGTCGCGGTGGGCGTGGATCCGGACCGGCTCGCCATCCGGCTCGTAGACGTTCTCGAGGAAGATCGGGAGCGAGCAGACGTGATCGAGATGGGCGTGCGTGATGAGCACGTCCGTCACCCGGCGCTGGGCCGCGAGCGGCAGCGCGAATCCCAGCGAACCGGCATCGACGGCGAGGGTCTCGTCGACGAGGAAGCTCGTCGCGAAGGACCCGAGGTCCACCTCGCCCGCATTGCCCAGGATCCTGATCCGCATCCGCTCCCCCCGCGACCGTTCTTAACAGGTCACCCGGTCCTTGTCTCGGCTCCCCGCGAGATTCACCCCCGCTCGCCGGGCGGCGCTAAACCCCTCGCCCGGCGGGACCAAGGATCGGGAACCCCGGTCTCTTCCTTTCCTCGTCCACACCGGGGGATAAGCTGGAGGCATGATCGTGCCCGTCTTCCCGTTGCCCGGCGCCTACCTCTTCCCGGGCTCGATGATGCCGCTCCACGTCTTCGAGCCCCGCTACCGGGCGATGGTCGAGGACCAGCTCGACGTCGCCGGCCGGCTCGTGATCGCGGCCGTGCCGGACGAGCACGTCGCCGAACTCGCGGGAAGCCCACCCCTCGACGAGGTCGCCGGATTGGGCGAGATCGCCCGGCACGAGAAGCTCCCCGACGGCCGTTTCATCATCGTCCTGGCCGGCCTCGGCCGGGTCCGGATCCGCGAGATCGACAGCCCCCACGCCTACCGTCTCGTCGAGGTCCTCCCCTTCGACGAGGAGGAGCCCGGCGAGGGCTATCCGGAGACCGTCCTCGATGAGCTGCGGACCGCGGTGCTGGGGCGAGCCGAGGGCCCCTTCGAGCTTCCCGCGGAGGTGGATCTCCGCACCCTGACCGACCTTCTGCTGATGCAGATGAAGCTGCCTCAGCCCGTGATGTCCGGGCTCTTCGCGGAGCCCAGCCCCCTCGCCCGCGCGCGCGGCGCCCTCGAGGAACACCGCCGCCGCCCCTGAAGAGAGAACCCCGATGGTCGAGATCCGCGGCCGCTACGACGGCGACCTCCGCTGCACCTCCCGACACCTGCCCAGCGGCGCCGAGCTCGCCACCGACGCTCCGCGCGACAACGAGGGCAAGGGCGAGTGCTTCTCCCCCACCGACCTCGTCGCGACCGCGCTGGGAAGCTGCATGCTGACGATCATGGGGATCTACGCCCGCCGTCACGAGATCGACCTGCGCGGCGCGGGCTTCCGCATCGAGAAGCACATGCAGACCGATCCCCGCCGGATCGGGCAGCTCGTGGTCGAGATCGAGGTCCCGATCGCCCTCGACGCCCGCCATCGGGAAGGCCTGGAGCGCGCCGCCATGGCCTGCCCGGTGAAGAAGAGCCTCCACCCCGAGATCGACATCCCCGTCCGCTTCGTCTTCGGCGGCGAAGCCTGAGACGGTGCCCGGCGCCCGGATCGTCATCACCGGCGCGAGCGGCCTCGTCGGCGCTCGCCTTCTCGACCTCGCTCACCGGGAGGGCCGGTCGACCTGGCCCGCGCCCGACGCCGTCGCGCGCGAACGCCTGGGCCTCGACGATCCGGCCGCCGCCGCGCGCGGGCTCGACGCGCTCCGACCGGCGGCGGTGATCCACGCGGCGGCGATCACCTCGATCGCCGCCGCCGAGGCCGACCCGGAACGCGCGCGTCGCGTCAACGTCGAGGCCACCGCCGCTCTCGCGGAGGTCGCCGCGCGACGCGGGATCCCCTTCGTCTTCCTCTCCACCGATCAGGTCTGGGACGGCCGGCGCGCGCCGTACGCCTCCGACGACCCGCCCGCTCCCCTTTCCGGCTACGGGCGCGGCAAGGCGGACGCCGAGGCGGCCGTCCTCGCGGCCGGTCCGCGGACCGCCGTCCTGCGACTCGCGCTGGTGTTCGGTCGTTCGCCCGACGGTCGCCGCAGCGCGAGCGAGATGATCCTGCGCGCGGCCGAGGAAGGTCGGACGCTCGACCTCTTCGAGGACGAGTTCCGTCAGCCGGTCTCGGTCGAACGCGTGGCCCGCGTGGCGCTCCTCGCCCTCGAACGCGACTTCCGCGGCCGACTCGCCGTCGGCGGCCCCGAGGGCCTGAGCCGCCTCGACTTCGGCCGCCGCGTCGCCGCCGCCGCCGGCCTCGATCCCGCCTTCATCCGCCCCGCCTCGCTCGCCGCCCGCACCTTCACGCCGCCGCGCCCGCCGGACCTCCGCCTCGACCTCTCCGATCTTTTCGGCCTCGCGGGCGAGGACGAGCCGCTCGACGAGGCGCTGCGCCGCGAGCACGCGCTCTGACCTCTGACACGGCGTCAGTCACCCGACGAGAATTCTCATACGGTGTCAGTCACCGGATGAGACGTTTCCTCGTCTGGCGAACGCGCCGAGTCGATCACGAAATGCTAGTACGGTGCCAGTCACCGGATGTGCATTTCCGGGCGAGTCGGTCTCGTCAGCGGTCGCGCTGGAACGGAAATGCACATCCGGTGACTGGCACCGTACTAGCATCTCCGCCGCGTCGATACGGATTCTCATCCGGTGACTGACACCGTATGAGAGCTTTCAGCGCGCGGCGGGGAGGACGCGGGCCCAGTCGAAGGCGGGGCCGGGGTCGACCTTGACCTTCGAGATGTGGTGGTGGCCGAGGAATCCGGCCCAGTCCTCGAGTTCGGCGCGCGGGATCACGTCGGCGGAATCCGGGACGCGCGGGAGCAGCGCGGGAAACTCGCGGACGGCCCAGGCGGCGAGGCGTTCGAGCGCTCGGTACTGCGCCTCGGTGTAATCGTACATCGCGACGCGTCGGCCGTTGGTGACGGCGGTGAAGACGCCGGGACGCGCGGGACGCCAGCGGCCGGGCGGCAGCGCGAAGTTCGGCGGCGCGACGAGGTAGGGGCCGAGCTCATCCTCCTCGTGGAAGCGCTTCCAGTCCTCGCCCTCGGCCGCGTAGGCGCCGGGGTGGGCGATCTCGATGCCGATGGACGCATCGTTCGCCCAGCCGGCGTGACGGGCCCGGTGGACGAGGTCGAGCGTCTGGTAGATCGTCCCGTCCACGTCGAGGAGGAAGTGGACGCTCAGTCCGCGGACGTCGTGGAGGATCTCGAAGCAGCGATGCGAGCTCACCGAAGCGTCGAAGTGCATCACGAACTGGTGGACGCGCTCGTGGAGCGCGGCGCGATCCCACCCCCCCGCCTCGATCCGCGCCGCGGTGGCTTCGGACAGTCCGCGGCGATGACGCACGCCGTAGCGCCGCGGCCCCTCGCAGCCCTCGGCCGGACGCCGAGGCGCGACGCGCGAACGGTCGAACCAGCAGGTCTCGCAGGATCCGTCGTAGCCGCCGGCGTCGCGCCAGGTGACGACCCGCGCATCGATCGGAACTTCCTCGCCCGCGACGATGATCCGACCCGCCGGGGCGCTCGGCGTCACCGCGGGCTCGAGGTCCTCGCGCGGGGTCTCGGCGCACCCGAGTGTGAACGCGATCAGGAGGAAGGCCGTCGCGAGGTCGAGGCGCATCGAGGATCTCCGCTCCCGTCGTCGAGGCGCGGACCCCCGCGGTCCGCGTCTGGCCTCCGAGCGTAGCGGTTCCGGCCGGCGGCGTCAGTCCAGACGGCGCAGGACGAGGCGGTCGAGGCGCCGCGGGGCGTCCCCGTGGCCCGGCAGGCGGATCTCGAAGCCGATCGGCTTCGCCGCGTCCTCTCGCCGGAGGACCAACCGGAGCTGGGCGGGTACGTCGCGCGGCGCCAGGGCGTCGAGGATCGCCGCCGCCGGCGCCTCCTCGGGAGCGAGCACCTTCGCGCCGCTCAGGGTGACGACCGGGGGCGGGCCGTCCTCTCCGGTGACGTAGAGGACGAAGAGGCCGCCCGGCGGTGAGACGCGACCACGGGCGACGAAGACCGGCGTCTCGGCGTCGCCGATGCCGGCCGGGAGTTCGAGCGCGTCGCGGTCCGGGAAACGGAAGGTCCCGACCTCGCGGCCGGGCTCGGAGGCGAGATCCGCCAGCGACACCGAGGCGGCGGGCCCCTCGTCGAGCTCGATCACCTCGGCGCCGGCTCCCTCGACGGGTCCGTTCGTCGCGCCGGCGCCGAACGCGAACGGCCCCTCGACGCGCCGGACCCCGGCCTCGTCGACGCGCGAGAGCAGGTAGGAGATCTCCTCGTCTCCCTCGTTCCTCACCGTGACGCGACCCGACTCGTCGCGGAGCACGACCAGCGCGGATCGTTCCAGCGCGGCCTCCGCCAGGGCCACGAGCCCGCCGCCCTTCGCGGCGTCGTGCAGCGCGAGGACCGAAGTCGCCTCGGCCGGCGTCCCGCGCAGGGTGTAGACGATGTCGCCCATCGCGCGGAACGGCGAGATCGGACCGTGCAGGAGCTCGGCCCCGAGTCGGGCCTCGATCATCGAGTGGGCGCTCCCCGCCGCCCCGTTCGATCCCTTGAGCGTCGGATAGCGCAACCGGACGCGGAGGCGCGTCTCCTCCCCGGCGGGCGGCGCCGGCGTCGGGACGACGTAGAGTTCGTGCCAGCCCGGCCCCACCGCGAAGCGCATGGTGTCCTCCGGCCGGTGAGCGTCGTGGTTGCTCCAGATGTCGGCGCGCCCGCCGAGCGGATGGCGATCGAAGGCCGCGTGCCCCGCGTCGACGTACCAGAGCACGCGCGTCCCGCGCGCGCGTTCGAGGTCCAGCGTCTCCTGGCGCACGAGTCGCGTCGGGACGAAGGCGACCGAGGCGACGAGCGACGCCGCGAGGATCAGGAGGGCCGCCGCCGCGCGGCCCCGGAACAACGCCGCCGCTCCACGCGCGACGAGGAGCGTGAGCGGGAAGGCCGCCGCGAGGAGGTAGCGCCCTGCGCGACCTGGAACCGCTGGGCGTGCAGGAGGAGCCCGATCGCGAGCACCACCGTCGCGGCGAGCGCCGCGATCTGCGGGAAGCGCGCCCGGCGGTCCTCGGCCCGACGGAGCCCGGCGAGGGCCTCGAAGGCGCCGAGCAGACCGCAGGTCATCGCCAGGGATCCGAGGACGATCGCGACGGGGGCGAAGTTCTCGAGCCGCCCGCCGTAGACGTCGTCCCAGAGCGAGCGGAAGAGCCGCGCCGGAAGCGGCCAGGCCTCGTCCAGCGTCAGGGCGTCGACGCGCGCGAGGCCGGGGTAGCGTCCGACGACGGTCTCGTCGGCCTTCGGGCTTCCGGTCAGCCGCCAGTTCCGCACGTAGGCCCAGCCCGCCACCGCCAGCACCGCTGCCGCCGCGGCCGCGACGCGACCGAGGACGGCCCGCGCGGTCTCGCCGCGGCGCCAGGTCTCGAGCATCAGCAGCCCGCAGAACGCGCCCGTCGCCAGCGCCGTCGCCTTCGTCAGGAAGGCGAGGCCGACGAGCCCGCCGACGAGCACCGCGGTGCGCCAGCGGCGGTCCTCGCGGAGATGGGCGCGCAGCGCGGTCGCGGCGGCCAGCGTCGCGGTCGCGAAGAGGATCGCATCGTTCGAGATCGCGGCGCAGAGATAGACGATCGACGGCGAGAGCAGACAGGCGCCCACGAGCGCCACCGCCGCCCTTCCTCCCGAGACCCCGTCCTCGCCGGCCGACCCGAGGCGCGCCGCGAGACGGAGCAGCAGCCAGAATCCCAGCAGCCCGGCCAGGAGCGCGGCGAGCCGCATGAGGTGGAGCACCCAGACCGGCGCGAGGAGGATCCGCGCCTCCCAGGGCTGGACGGCGGCCCGGATCACGTCCGCGGGTCGGTCGTCCTCCATCGCCTCGGCGAGGGTCTCGTCGAAGGGGTCGCGGCGGATCCGTCCCAGGACCTCCTCGCCGGCGGGCGCCGACCAGGTCTCCGAGGCCCGGAGTCCGAGGCGCATCACGCCGGCCAGGGTGAGGTAGCCCAGCGGCGGGTGCTGCGCCTGGATCATCCCCGAGGTCGCGGGGTCCGGCAGGGTTCCGACGCCGGCGATGTGGCTCGCGACGCGGAAGTGATCGAGCTCGTCGGGCGCCGCGCCCAGCGGCAGCACGAGGGCGCCGATCGCGCCCAGCAGCGCCGTCGCGAGCAGGATCGATCCCACGAGTACCCGCATGTCCGCTCCCCTGCCCGCGTGCCGGCCCGGACGAACGACGGGGCGCCTCCTCCGCGCGGGAGGACGCGCCCCGTCGCCGTGGGCCCCAGTCTACTACTGGTTGACGAAGATGACCGCGTTGGTCGTCCGCAACACCCCGGGGCTCGCCTCGATCACCGCCTGGAAGGTCAGGTTCACGACCGGGAAGAAGAAGCCCGGATGGGTGTAGACGTTCGCCGGCGCGAGAGGAGCCGGAAGCTGCGGCGGACAGGCGAGCTGACCGTAGGTCGACCCCACCGTGATGGATCCCGGCACCGGCAGGATGTCGCAGGGGATGAAGGTCAGCGTCCCGATGCCGGTCGGCAGCGCGTACTCGTCGCCGAGATCGGGCTCGCCGAAGCGTGCCCAGAGGATCCAGGCGGCGACCGAACCGCCGTTCTGCGAGGGCTTCGCGAGATCGAGCGAGAACGGCGTCCCCGGAGCGGTGACGACCTGACGCAGCGGGTTGCCGGCCGAGCCGTTGATGGTCAGGACGTTCTCCGGGTCACCGTTGCCGTCGAGGACGGTGCCGGCGGCCCAGGGCTCGTGCATGAGCAGGGTCGAGACGTTGGTCGTCGGACCGAACCCGGTCTCGACGAGGGCCGAGTTGCGGGCCTTCGCCTGCACGGCGTAGTTCGTCACCCGGTCGAGGCCGTTGACCGTCACGCCGGCCCAGGTGATGCCGGGAAGCCAGGTCTCCGTCGCCTGCAGCGCGCCGGACGAGTTGACGAACATCGACCCGACCTGGATGGCGTAGAAGGTCGAGACGGGGTTCCCGTTCGGGGCGATGCCGGTGATCTGGAAGCTGCGGTTCGAGATCGCGTCGACGGACACCAGGCCCGGCGTCGCGGCCGGAGTCGTGTAGGACTCGATGGACGACCAGCTCGTCTCCAGGTTGTTGTCGATGCCGCTGCGCATCTTGAAGCGGTAGGAGTAGGCCTGGTTCGGCTGCGAACCGTTGTCGAAGTACGACGGCGTGGTGAGCCAGCCGCTCGAATCGCCACCGGCGCCGGTGCCGAGGAACTCGAAGAAGTACTCGACCGGCGACGGGTTTCCGGGGACCGCGGTCATGAGGATGCCGGTCGCGATGGCGCTCGGCGTCGACGACCACTGCGGCGGGTTCGGCGAGGGAAGCACGCCGCCGCCGCAGGTCGGATCCATCCCGTAGAGCGCGAGGACGCCGTTGATGTCGTCCATCTCGAGCGAGCGACGGCTCACGGAGTTCGAGCCCGCTCCGGTGCTCGCCCACATGGTCGCGGTCGAGACGGTCGTCGAGTGATCCATGCCGAGCGCGTGACCGAACTCGTGGGTCGCGACGCCCTGGATGTCGTACTGACTGCCGTTCGGCGAGGTGCTCCAGCTGATGTCGCCGTAGAAACGGATGTCGAAGTCGCTGAAGTAGGTCACGCCGCCCGGACCGCCCGTTCCCCAGCTCGTCGTGACGGCGAGCGTGCCGTTGCCGGCCGCAGACGAGTAGAAGACGATGTTGTTCCCGTTCGGGCTGACCGAGGTCGAACTCGTCGATCCCAGGTAGTTGAAGGTGAAGTCCGCGCAGGCCTGGTCGTGCCAGGCGTTCGCGGAGTCCTGCATGGCCGTGAGGACGTTGGCCGTGGTCCCGGCGGAGGCGGGAAAGTTGTTGTTCAGACGCCAGTTCGCCGTGGAGTTCTGCCACTCCCAGCCGGTCAGGTTGTAGAAGCCCTTCGCTTGCTCCTGGCGCGCGGCCAGCGTGACGAGCACGGCGAGGGTGAGGGCGACGGCGCCGCCGCGGAGGAGAGTCTTCATGGTCGGCATCTCCTCAGCGCTTCTCGGACCGGACGTGGGCGACGATCTCCGCGCGGAGCTCCGTCCAGGCGCGATCGCGCGCCTCGCGGACCTTGCCGTCGAGCAGCGTCATCTTGCCCTGGAAGCCGCCGTAGCTCCGCCACGTGGCGGTGCGCTCCTGGCTCGGCGCGAGGAAGAGGACGACCTCCTCCCCCGTCGCGACGATCGGCTCCTCCCAGCTCCGGCAGACGAGCTGACCGATGCGTCCGCCCTCGATCTCGAGGCGCAGCGAGCGCTCGCCGTCGGGGAGCGATCCCTTCAGGACCTCGCTCACCACGATGCGGTGGTCGGTCACGATGAGGTCGCCCCGGGCGTCGTCCTGGAAGTGGACGTCGCTGCGTTCGATGCGTCCGCGCACGACGATCGTGGCGGCCTGGGTGAGCTGTCCGAGGTCGAGCGGGATCACCGCGGCCTCGCCGGAACGCGGCGTCGGCGCGAGAGCCAGGGCGGCGATCGCGACGGCGAGCATCATCCTCTTCATGGTTTCCATTCCTCGAAGATCGGGATTCCGAGGGGCCGGAACGCCCCCCGGGATCGGAAAAACGGCACCGGTCAGGGTACCAGAGCGGCCCCGGAGCCGGAAACTCTTCGGAATCAAGGAGCTGGGGCGACCGGCCGGGAGCCGGGAGGCGCCTCAGCGGAGGGCCGGGACCCGGCGGGGCCGGGCGAGTTCCTCGAGGCGGTCCCGCACGCGGTCGGCGACGACGTCCCAGCTCATCCGCTCGAGGACGCGGACGCGGCCGGCGCGACCGCGTCGGCGACACTCGCCGGGCGAGGCCAGCGCCTCGCGCATCAGCCGGCCCAGGGCCTCGAGATCCGGTTCGGCCACCCAGGGGCGACCCGAGGTCTCGAGCTCGCCGACCCGGTCCTCGGGCAGGTAGCGTCGCGTTGCGGGGACGGTCCAACCGACGCGTTCGTCGACGAAGTCCAGGGCCGCCCCCAGTCCGGTGACGACGACGGGCATCTCCATCGCCATCGCCTCCGCGATCGGCAGGCCGAAACCCTCGCCGAGGTAGGGGTGGACCAGGACGTCGCAGGCCGCGAAGAGTCGCGGCATGTCCTCGTCGGAAATCGTCGCGTCCAGGTGCAGGATCTCGGGGCCGGCCGGGTCGGCCGCGGCGGCGCGGATCTCCTCGCGGGCGGTCTTGCCGGCGTAGACGGAGTCCCCGCCGAAGTCCTTGATCACGAGGCAGACGTCGTCCTGCGGCCCGAAGGCCGCGCGATAGGCCGCCAGGAGGCCGCGCACGCCCTTGCGGCCGATCGTGCCGCCGACGAAGAGCAGCCGGTGGCGGCGCTCGGTCGCGAGCGGAAGCGGCGTCACGTCGGGCCGGAAGCGTTCGGTGTCGACGCCGTTCGGGATCACGCGCACGCGGCGGGCGTCGGCCCCGCTGTCCTGGAAGCAGTCGCGGACGTAGCGCGTCGGGACCCAGACCTCGTCCACCTCGTCTCGGAGCGGCGTCAGCCAGGCCGCGGGGATCGCCCCGAACTCCCAGGGCTGGATGAGGACGAGCCGACCCTCGGTCGCGGCGCCGAAGCGCGGGGGCCAGCGATGACGGACCTCGACGTCGGCCGGACCGGAGAGCGGCGCCTCGAAGCGGGCGGCGAGGGCCTCCAGTCGGGGGTCGCCGTCGGGCTCGAATCGGTGCGGTTCGTAGAGGCGGAGGCTCAGCTCCACCCCCCGATCGAGCAGCCGGGAGCAGATCTCGCGATTGACGATCGCGAGGGAGTGATGGACGAACTGCGTCCCCTCCCAGCGCACTCTCAGGGCTCGATCCGCCACCCTTCGCCTCGATGCGGGGCCAACCGGGGCGCGGAGCCGCCCCGACGGCGGATCCCGGCCCTTCCTCCCGGCCTATCGGCCTCCGGGGGCCCGGGTATTCAGTCATCCGGGGGGTTTTGCCCCCTGTGGCCGCGGGGGTTACATTCCACGACCCCTGGAATCCGGAGAAGATCGAACATGGCCTACGAGCTGCCCAAGCTGCCCTACGCGATGGACGCGCTGGCGCCCCACGTCTCCAAGGAGACGCTCGAGTACCACTACGGCAAGCACCACAACGCCTACGTGACCAACCTGAACAACATGGTCCCCGGCACCGCCTACGAGGGCGCGAGCCTCGAGGACATCATCGCCAAGGCCGAGGGCGGCGTGTTCAACAACGCGGCCCAGGTCTGGAACCACACCTTCTACTGGAACTCGCTCTCGCCGAACGGCGGCGGCGCGCCGACCGGCAAGATCGCGGCCGCGATCGACGAGGCCTTCGGTTCCTTCGCCGCCTTCAAGGAGGCCTTCACCAAGGCCGCCACGACCCACTTCGGCTCCGGCTGGGCCTGGCTGGTGAAGAACGCCTCGGGCAAGCTCGAGATCACCAGCACCCACGACGCCGACTGCCCGCTGCGCCACGGTCAGACCCCCATCCTGACCTGCGACGTCTGGGAGCACGCCTACTACGTCGACTACCGCAACGCGCGTCCGAAGTACGTCGAGTCCTGGTGGAACCTGGTCAACTGGGAGTTCGCGAACGCGAACCTCTGATCCGACCACTCCCACCGATCGACGTCGGGGCCGCGCCTCCCTCGGGGGCGCGGCCCCGCGTCGTTGATGGCCGCGCGCAAAGATAGCAGTGCCAGTCACCGATGAGCATCCCGTCGGCCCGCGCTTCCGAGAGAACGCCAAGGATGCTCATCGGGTGACTGGCACCGCTCAGCATCTGGGGCACCCTGGGAGATCGACGACCGCAATGCGTCGAAGTAATGTCGAGGCCTGGTGGAACTGGTCAACTGGGGTTCGCGAACGCGAACCTCTGATCCGACCACTCCCACCGATCAACGACGGGGCCGCGGCCGCGTCGTTGACGGCCGTCGCGGGAAGATGTGCACGGTGCCGTCACCCGATGAGCATCCCGCCGGGCCCGCGCTTCCGAGAGAACGCCACGAGGATGCTCATCGGGACTGGC
This sequence comes from Planctomycetota bacterium, assembly GCA_041402125.1. Lineage (GTDB taxonomy): Bacteria > Planctomycetota > DRQF01 > JAWKSY01. Next base: position 19,388 of record JAWKSY010000021.1, on the reverse strand, counting down.
ACCGTACTACATCTGGGAGCACCCTGGGGAGGTCGACGACCGCAACGCGACCCGAATTCGTCAGGCCTGGTGGAACCTGATCAACTGGGAGTTCGCGGACGCGAACCTCGATCCGACCACTCCCACCGATCAACGACGGGGGCGCGGCCCCGCGTCGTTGACGGCCGCTCCCGCGAATGCGTTAGGTGCCAGTCACCCGATGAGCATCCGCCGGGCCCGCGCTTCCGAGAGAACGCCACGAGGATGCTCATCGGGTGACTGGCACCGTACTACATCTGGGAGCACCCGGGAGGTCGACGACCGCAACGCGACCCGAAGTTCGTCGAGGCCGGTGGAACCGATCAACTGGAGTTCGCGGACGCGAACCTCTGATCCGACCACTCCCACCGATCAACGACGGGCGGGCCCCGCGTCGTTGACGGCCGCCCCGGCGAGAGCGCACGGTGCCAGTCACCCGATGAGCATCGTCGGGCCCGCGCTCCCAGAACGCCACGAGATGTCATCGGGTGACTGGCACCGTACCAGCATCTGGGAGCACCGGGGAGATCGACGACCAACGCGCGTCCGACTCATGTGTCAGTCACCGTGGTAATCCCGGCGCGGTCAGTCGTCGAGGAGCGAGCGCCGCGGCCGATGGCGCCGGCGTCGGGGCCGAGGGCGCTGACCGAGAAGGCGAGGCGGCGGCCGATGGCGGGGAAGACGCGCGCGCGGGCGACGGCCTCGAAGCGCGGGCCGAAGAGGTCGTAGGCGCTCGCGAGACCCCGCCGCAGAGCACGCGGCCCACGTCGAGGACGTTCAGGAGACCGCCCACCGCCGTTCCGAGGTACTCCCCATCTCCTCGAAGAGGCCTTCGCCGCCGCCGTCGCCGGCGCGAGCGGCCTCGGCGAGGACGCGGCCGTCTCGGACGGTTCCTGATCGGCGACGCCGGCGATCCCGCGGGCGATCGCCTCGCGACGGAGGAAGAGCGTCGAGGCGTACTGCTCGATGCAGCCCCGCGCGCCGCAGCCGCAGGGCTCGCCGCCGGGCTGGTAGTGGAGATGGCCCACCTCGGCCGCGAATCCCTCGTCACCGAGGTAGGGCGCCCGCCGAGGACCAGGCCGCCGCCGAGACCGGTGCCGAGGGTGAGCGCGAGCAGGACTCGGCGCCGCGCGCCGCCCCGCCGACCGCCTCGGCGAAGGCGAAGAGGTTGGCGTCGTTGCCGACGGAGACGCGCCGCGCGGTCAGCGAGCGCAGCGCCCCGCCGACGTCGAAGTCGGACCAGCGGGGAAAGTTCGCCGCGGTGGTGACGACGCCGTCGCGCGCCCGGACCGCCCCCGGGACGGCCACCCCGACCCGCAGACCGCCGCCGGGATCGAGCTCTTCCACGAGAGCCCCGAGCGTCTCCGCGGCTCCTTCCGGACGGTGCTCCCCCTCCCCCACGCCGCGGCGCGCGCGCGCGACGACCTCGGGCGCCTCGTCCTCGGCGAGCCGCACGCGGACCGCCTTGAACGACAGGCCGCCGACGTCGATCCCGAGGGCCTCGCCCCGCGGCGCTCCCATCAGTGCTCGTCCTCGTCCATCCGCAGGTCCTCCGGCGGCTCGTCGGGCATCGGGACCTCCTCGATCTGGCCGTCGTCGCGGATGATCCGCATGTGGACGTCGCGCTGCGGGAAGGGGATCTCGATGTCGTTCTTGCGGAAGGCCGCGTCGATCGCGAAGCGGAGGTCGCTCGCGACGCGGAGCCGGTGCGTGAGGAGGTCGGTCCAGAAACGGACCTCGAAGTCGAGACTCGAGTCGCCGAAGCCGACGAAGAAGACCTCGGGTTCGGGCCGCTTCAGGACGAGTCCGTGTCCCCTCACGATGTTCGAGACGACCTCGCGGACCTGGCCGAGATTCGAGCCGTAGGCCACGCCGAAGGTCAGGGTCGTGCGGAGGCGGGGCGCGCCGAGTGAGTGATTGATCAGGGTGCCCCCGATCAGCTCCTCGTTCGGGATGACGATCCCGACCCCGTCCCAGGTCATGACGCGCGTTGCGCGGAGCGTGATCTTGTCGACCTCGCCCGAGTTCCCGCCGACCTCGACGCGGTCGCCGACGCGCACCGGTCGCTCGATCAGGAGAATCAGACCCGAGATGAAGTTCTTGACGATCGACTGGAGTCCGAAGCCGATGCCGAAGACCAGGGCCGAGGTGACGAGCGCGATCTGCTCGCCCTGCACCTCGAGCGTGTTCAGGAAGGCGATGAGGCCGATCGTGATGACGAGATAGCCCGTGAGGGTCGCGATCGTGTACCGCAGCCCCTGCTCGAACTGGAAGTAGGGAGCGATGACGTAGTTGATGAGACCGCGTGACAGGCGGACGAGGGCGACCATCACGACGAGGGTGAAGACGGCCCAGAGGACGTCGGCCACGCTGACCCTGCCCCAGAGTTCGTAGTCGAGGAGCGGCGTGTTGACCTCGTCCCACAGCTCGTGGATGGCGAAGGCGGTCGGCACGAGCATGACGACGCGGATCACGAGGCGGATCGTCCGGTCGTTGAACTGCCGCCGCCCGGCCTCGAAGTACTCCTGCTCGCTCGCGAACTGATCGACGTTGAAGCGACGATCGATGTCCTTGTTCTTCACCAGCGCCCGGAGCAGGAGGCGATACAGGACGAAGGCGGCGAGGAGCACACCGCCCGTCGTCAGGAAGAGCGTCCGGAAGAACCGCTCGGCCGTCTCGTAGCGAAGACTGGTCAGCGTGATGAGGAAGAGGATCGCGCCCACCACGACCGGGTAGAGCACGAAGATCCAGGTCTTCACGCTCGTGGCGACGACCCCGTCGCCGCGGATGAGGCGCTTGAGCACGGCCGGTCGGAACACCGTGAAAAGGATGACGGCGTTCGTCGTCACCTTGTAGATCAGCCACCAGAGCGCGACGAAGCCCTCGTTCCGGCCGGCGTACCCGAAGTGCGCCATCAGGATGCCGATCGGCACGAAGAGCACCGCGAGGTTGAGCAGGATCTTCCCCGCCCGGTAGACGATCCGCGAGAGCTCCTCGTCGAAGGGCAGGAGGCCGCCCTCGGCGTGATCGGGGGCGAGCGCCACGTCGAGGAGGACCCGCCCGAGGCGGTACAGGAAGGGCGTCAGGAAGAGGACCGCGACCACCGAGATCGTGTCCCGATCGAAGCCGCTGATCCACGGGACGCCGATCATGATCACGGCGAAGAAGAAGCTGAGGCTCGTTCGCCGCAGGATGTGGCCGATGATCCGGAAGGTCCGTCCGACCGCCGTGCGCTCGGTCTGCTCCTCGAACCAGTCGATCGTCTTCGGGAGGCGACGCTGGACGATGCGGAAGAGGGAGAGCGCGACGATCAGGAGGAGCGCCGCGATGCCGATGCGCCAGCGGCCGCCCGGAGCGTCGAAGACCGCCCGGCTCCAGCGTCCCAGGTTCTCGGGCCAGCGTCGGATCTCCTTCGTGCCGCTGCGGAGGTCCTCGACGGCCCGGCGCACGGAATCGCCGTCGATCTGCGCGTCCTCGCGCGACCAGCGGAGCCGACCCTTGATGGCGCGGATGTTCTTCTGGATGCGTTCGTCGAGGGCCGCGAGATCCGCGCGGCGCGGCCCGAATCGCTTGCGGAAGTCCTCGATCGCGTCCCGCTCGCGGTCGAGCTCGGCGAGGAAGTCCTCGCGGGCCTTCTTCAGCTCCTCCCGCGACTTCCGGAGCTCGTCGCGCTTGCGCTTCGCCTCGGCGTCGAGGTTCTGATCGCTCGCGTCCTTCCGCTCCTTCTCGTTCCTCGCGGCGGCCTCGAGCTGGGCCAGGAGCTCCTCCCGACGTTCCCGGACGCCGCGCGAACGGTCGCGGACCCGATCGAGCCAGGTCGTGAGGTCCTCGCGCGCCTCGGAGACCTCGTTCGCCCGCCGCTCCGACAGCGCGAGGTCGCGCTCGAGCGCCGATCGGGACGGCGTCGGCTCCTGATCCTCGCGGCGGAGCTTCTCCGTCGCAGCCGTCTCCTGCGAGTTCTGATCGAGAAGGACGTAGTTGCCCTTGACGTCGAAGAAGGAGGCCCAGCGCTCGATCTGGTCGCTGAGCGGCTGCATCCACTCGGCGTGCGCGCCCCGTTCGACCTGAAGCTTGACGACGGGGTCGTCGCTGTTGCGCTTCTCCGGCGGCGGGAGGCTCTTCCGCAGCTCCTCCTCGATCCGCTCGATCTCGGTCTTCAGGACGTCGAACTCGAGGTCGGCCACGTCACGGGCGAGGTTCGCCGCCTGCTGCCGGCGCTCGAGGATCTTCGACGCCTCGTCGCGTGCGTAGCGCTCGCCCTGCAGCTCGAGGTACTGCTTGCGGAGCGTCTCGCGGTAGATCTTCTCCTCGACGGTGTCGAGCGCGTAGCTCGCCCCACCCGCATCGGCCGTGGTGATGCGTTCCTTCTCGAGTTCGACGAGCTTCGACTCGACGTCGGTCTTCTCGGTCTGGAGCCGCGCCGTCGCCTGAGCCCGGGCGCTGACGGCCGTGGCCGCGAGATCGGCCTGGCTGCGGCCGAGGGTGCGCGCGCTCTCGGCCGCCTTGAGCTCCTCGCGCGCCGCGTCGATCCGGTCGGACGCCCGCGGTCGGATCGTCCGGTCCTTCAGTCCGTCGAGGCGGGTCTGGAGCTCGCGCTTGCGACGCTCGCTGGCCGAGATCTGCTGGCCGAGGGTCGCCGCCTCGCCGCCGTCCCCGTTCGGGCCGCCGCCCGCGGTCTCCGGCAGCTCCTGCTGGAGGCCCTGGAGGAGGCTCATCTGCTCGTCGAGCACGGTCTTCAGGGCGGCGAGCTGGGTCCGCGTCTCCTCCGGCTTCTCCGAGAGGGCCTTGAGCGCGGCGGCGATCTCGGACTGGAGGGCTCCCGCCTCGGCCTTCGTCGTCGGCCGGGCGCGGCCCTCGAGCGGCTTCGCCAGCCACTGCGCCAGGGCGTCGGGACCGGCCGGCGGCTTCGGCGGTTCCTGAGCGATGAGCCAGGGAGCGAGGAGCGTCGCGCAGAACGCGAACAAGATGAACCGGCGCAAACCCCGCACTCCCCCGTGACCCCACACCCGGCGATCCGGGAGTGTATCTCCGCGCGACGACGGAGCATAGCGAGGCCGAAGATCGAAATCGGTGTCGCGCGTCACCTTGCGGCGCCTCCACCGCGCAGAGAACATGAGCCGGCCCGCGGCCGGCGGGTCGACGACGCAGCACCGGAGGACGACTTGACTTCCGACACCGACGACAGCCTCCGCATCGAGGGGGTGACGAAGCGCTTCGGCAGCTTCACCGCCGTCTCCGACTTCTCGATGCGGGTCGCCCGCGGGACCGTCTGCGGCTTCCTGGGCCAGAACGGCGCCGGGAAGACGACGACGATCCGGATGGTGATGAGCATCCTGTATCCGGACGAGGGCCGGATCACCGTCCTCGGCTCCTCGCGGGCGGAGGCGGTCAAGGACCGCCTCGGCTACCTGCCGGAGGAGAAGGGCCTCTACAAGAAGATGCGAGCGCGCGAGCTGCTCGCCTACTTCGGGCGCCTCAAGGGCCTCACCCGGGGCGAGGCGCGCCAGCGCGCGAAGTCGCTGCTCGAGCGCTACGGCCTCGGGGAGTTCATGGACTCGCGCTGCGAGGCCCTCTCGAAGGGCATGGGCCAGAAGGTCCAGGTCCTCGGCGCGCTCATCCACGAGCCCGAGCTCGTCATCCTCGACGAGCCCTTCTCCGGCCTCGACCCCGTCAACGTCGAGCTCATGCGCGAGATCATCCTCGACATGAAGCGCGACGGCCGCACCGTCATCTTCTCCACGCACGTCATGGAGCAGGCCGAGCAGATCTGCGACTCGATCGTCCTCATCCACAAGGGCGTGAAGCGGCTCGACGGCCCGCTCGCCGAGATCAAGACCGGGGGCGTTCGCGGCATCCGGCTCGACTACGACGGCGACGGCGCGCTCCTGCGCGGCATCCCGGGCCTCGCGCGCCTGAACGACGCCGGCAAGTCGGCCGAGCTCTTCCTCGAGGAGGGCGCCGATCCGCAGGCCGCTCTCGAGTACCTGGTGGGACGCGTCCGCATCCGCCGCTTCGACCTCCGCGAGCCCTCGCTCCACGAGATCTTCGTCCGCACCGTGGGAGCCCCGTCGTGAAGAAGGCCCTCCTCGTCGCCCTCCGCGAGTACGTGGAGAACCTCCGCACCAAGACCTTCTGGATCGGGATCGCCTTCCTCCCGATCATCCTCATCCTGAGCGTGGTCGTCCCCAAGCTCCTGAGCGACGTGAAGGACGTCCGCACCTACGCGGTCCTCGACCGCTCGGGCTGGCTCCTCGACGAGGTCGATCGCCGCTCGGCGATGCCCGATCTCGCCGCCGTCTACCGTGAGGTCATCGAGCTCGGCCCGGACTCCGAACGCGCCGTCGAGCTCTTCCCGACCGAGATCCGCGAGAACGTCCGCGTCTTCCTCGAGAACACGCGCGAGTTCGACGAGGGCAAGCGCGACGAGATGCTCGACCAGGCGATGGGCCTCCTGACCTCGGAGAAGGTCGCCGGGATCGACCCCTCCGCCCTTCCCGAGCCGCAGCGCAAGATCTTCGCCGCCATCGCGGAGTACCGCGAGCGCGTGAATGCCTGGTATCGCTCGCTCGCGCCCGAGGAGGCCGCCCGATTCGGCGCCTCTCTCGATCGCGGACGCTTCACGCGCGCGTCCTTCCCCGACGCCACCGAGGAGGACCTCGCGAAGAAGCTCGCCGCGGGCGAGATCTTCGCCTACTTCGTCGTCGGAGAGGACGTCGTCTCGAACAACGAGGGCTCGCACTACGTCTCGAACAACCGCACGGACGAGGAGCTCCGGCAGTGGTTCACGCGCTACGCGACGCAGGCCATCCGCGAGCGCCGCTTCGAGGAGCGCCAGATCGCGCGCGCCGACGTCGAGTACATCCAGGCGCCGGTGGTCTTCTCGCGCGAGGAGATCTCCAAGACCGGCGAACGTCAGTCCGTCGGCGACCAGGACGTCGCCCGCGCCTGGGCCCCGGTGTTCTTCGTCTACTTCCTCTGGATCAGCATCTTCTCGATCGCGCAGATGCTCCTGACGAACACCATCGAGGAGAAGTCGAACCGCATCATCGAGGTCCTGCTGTCGTCGATCAGTCCCGTGCAGCTCATGTCGGGCAAGATCGCCGGCATCGCCTTCACGGGACTCACGATCGTCTCGAGCTGGATCCTCGTCATGTTCCTCGGCATCAAGTTCGTCCTCCCGGACGAACACCGGTGCTCCTTCGACCTCGGTCATCAGGGCGGGACCCGGTCTTCCTGACCTCCTTCCTCTGCTACCCTGCCAAGGCCTTCGCTGCCCTCCTCTGCGGATCGGCGCGGTCTGCAACAGCCCGGTTGGCGCGCAGAACCTGATGACGCCGGGTCACGGTGCTCCCTATGGTCCCGCTCTTCGCGATGGTGCCGGTGGGCGATGGATCCGAACGGGACGATGGCGCGCTTTCGAGCTACGTCCTGGCCGCCTTCATCATGATGGAACCGGGCCGGGGCCGCCGACGATGACGGAATACGTCGTCACGACGGCGCTCCTGCTCGCCTCGACTGCGATCACGTTCTGGGGTGGCGCAAGGTCTTCCGGGTCGGCATCCTACGACGGGTGCAAGCCGCCGCGCTCTCTGATCCTGCGCTGGATCAAGTGCCGGTGGGTTCGGTCGAGGGTGACCGCGGAAGTCCTGATGCGAACCGGATCAGAGAGCGGAGTCGGCGACGCAGGTCGCGGACACGGCTGAGCCCTCCGCCGCGACCAGCCGACGGAGCACCTGCCTGGGCAGGTCGCGGTCGCCCCGCTCCGTCTCGACTCGACGAGGATCGCGAGATCCTTGCTCTCCGTCGCGGCGGCCGCGACCAGATGCGGTCGGGCCCGCTCCCCGTGACCGGCGCGGACGAGGAGTCGCCCGTAGCGCCGGTGGGCGGCCGCCTCGTCTCCGCCCGCGGCGAAGTAGGCCTCCCACGCGCCTTCCTCCTCCGGACTTCCCGCCGCGGCGATGGCGCGGGCGCGTCGCGCGGCGAGGCCGTCCGGAGCGACGGCGGGCGCGTCCGCGGCCCGCAGGGTCGCGGCCTCCTCGTGCCGTCCGAAGCGCGCGAGCAGTTCGGCGCGGAAGGCCCGCTCTCGGGACGTGTCGGCCCCGAAGCGCGCCGCGAGCGTCCACCACACGAGCTCCTCCTCCGCCCGGCCGAGGGCCCGCGCGCAGCGGGCCGCCCCGATCGCCGAATCCCGGGGATCGGCGTCGTTGACGAAGAGGACGACGTAGTGCCGGTAGGCCTCGTCGGAGCGTCCCGAGCGCTCCAGCGCCGGCCCGAGGGCGCGGGCGAGCGTCTCGTCGCGCGGATCCGCCGCGATCCACAGGCGGAGCATCTGCGCCACCTGCCCCCACTGCTCCTTCTCGGCCGCGCGACGCGCGAGACGCGACACGACCTCGACGTCGCCGACGCCGGCCCCGAGCGCGCGATGGAAGGCACGTTCCGCCGACTCCTCCTGCCCCATCGCCTCCGACGCGAGGCCGAGCAGGCGCCAGGTCTCGCCGGTCGCGGCCTCCGGCCGCCGGATGATCTCGGCCCGGAGGATGTCGCGCGCGCCCTCGGCGTCGCCCGCGAGCAGACGCGCCCGCGCCGTCTCGAGCACCGCGTCCTGGGCGAGGAGCCCGCCGGCGAGGGACAGCGCGACCAGGGCGACGGCGGCGAGGCGGCTCATCGCTCGCTCACCGCGAAGCGGAAGGTCTTGCGGACGCGCACGGCCACGGCGCGACCGTCCTTGCGCGCCGGCGTGAAGCGCCAGCCGCGAACGCGCTCGAGCGCGGCCTCTCCGAAGGCCGGCGTTCCGCCGTCCGAGACCAGCTCGAGGTCGGTCACCGCGCCCCGCTCGTCGATCGTGAAGCGCAGGTCCACCGTGCCGCTCGGCGGACGACGGCGACGGAGCAGGGAACGCGGGTAGTCGGGATCGCGGTTGCCGCCGTTCGCGCGAGGACCGGCGTCCACCTCGCCCTCGCCGTAGGGTCCGCGCCGGGACGGCGGCGGACGGACCGGGGTCCTCGTGGCCTCGTCGCGGGGCGCACCCCGGATCCGTTCGCCGCCGTCCCCGCGGGCGTCGGCGCGGCGGGTTTCGACCCGCGGCGGCGTCGAGGCCGCCCGCGCGGAGGCGAGGGTCCGGCGCTGGCGCCGCCGGCAGGATCGGGCGGCGCCGCTCGAGCGGCGCCGGAAGCGGCGAGTCGACGGGGCCGACGGCGCGAGGGCGACCTCCTCGAGTTGATCTCGGGGCGTTCCTCGACCTCCTCGGAGCGATCCGGTTCCGTCTCGGGCCGGGGTCGCGGGGGCGGCGCTGGACGGACGAGCACCCGACGTTCGCCTCGGATGGTCGCGGCGGCGGCCTGGGCCGGCGGCGCCAGCGCCGCCAGACCGCGAGGAGGACGACCAGACCGCGCGATCCCGCTCGCGAGACTGACTGTGGGCCCGCATCAGCCCCGCCCTCCTCGCGTGGCGATCGCGACGTCGACGAAGCCCACCGCGCGCGCGGTGTCGACGACCTCGACGAGCCGTCCTGAGGGCAGGCCCGTCGGGCACGACGACGAGACCTCGCCCGTGACCCCGCGCGACGCGACGCGCGCAGATCTCGCGGAAGGCGGCCAGCGCGACGGGTTTGCCGTCGACGAAGATCCTCCCCTCCGCCGTCACGAGCGCGCGGAGCGACTCCGCCGCGAGCGGGCTCGCCGCGCGGGCGCCGGGGCGGTCGACTGCATGCTGCGGTCCTTCGTGAACGTGGTCGTCACGAGGAAGAAGATGAGGAGGATGAAGACCTCATGCCGATCAGCGGCGACGGTCGGCGCGCGTCGCGCGCCCCGATCCCGCTGGCCGCGGATCATGACGCGAGCTCCCCGGCGGACGCGAGCCGGCGGAGCCGCAGCTCGTCGCGTTCCCGCGCGCGGCGCACGCGGGAAGACAGCACGCCGTGAACGAGGAGCAGCGGCAGCCCGAAGATCGAGCCCGGCCTGCGTCAGACGAGTTGTCTCGATGCTCCCCCGTCCCAGCGCGATCGGATCCCGGCCCTCGTCGAAGGCCGCGCCGGCGAAGGACTGGATCATCCCGACGACCGTGCCGAGCAATCCGAGCAACGGCGTCGCGGTGGCGACGGAGCCCAGGAAGGCGAGGCCCGTCCGCGCCGCTCGTCGCGCGCGCGCAGTTCGGGCCCGGGATCCCGGACCCCGGCCAGGGGCGCCTCCGCCCGGTCCCGCCACATGCGGAGCGCGATCGCGACGGCCTGCAGCCCAGGCGAGAGCGCTCGCGAGGAGGATCGCGGCGAGGGTCGCGCCGCCGGCATCGAGCAGCTCGCGCAGTCGTTCGAGGGGGATCACGACGCGTCCTCCGTCCGAGACGCGGGGCAGCCCTCGACGAAGCGGTTCGCCTCGGCCTCGGCCTCGATCAGGAGACGATCGACGCGGCCCGAGAGGACCCCGTGGAGGAGCATGATCGGGATCGCGACGCAGAGCCCGAAGGCGGTGGTGTAGAGCGCCTCGGAGATGCCGCCCGAGAGCGCGCCCGGGTCGGCCGCGCCGACGCTCTCGATCGTCGCGAAGGTCCGGATGATTCCGGTGACGGTGCCGAGAAGGCCGAGCAGGCGCGACCGCGGCGAGGACCGCGAGTCCGGAGAGGAAGCGCGAGAGCCGGGGCGACTCGGAGAGGAGGCACTCCTCGGCGCCCTCCTCCATCGCCCGTCGGCCCCGCCCGGCCCGCGCCCAGGCCGCGGCGATGGTCGACGCGCCGAGGCCGCGCCCTGCCGGAGCCGGGCCTCGAGACCGGGGGCTCCGTCGCTCTCGAGGGCGGCGAGCGCGCGCGCCGCGAGGCCGGGTCGGCGCGCGCGACGACGTAGAGCCGGATGATCCGCTCGACGGCGAAGGCGAGCGCGACGAGCGCGACGAAGGCGATCGCCCACATCAGCGGACCACCGCGCGCTGCGAACTTGCGCGCCGGGCGCCGCCGCTCCTCGGCGATGGAGGCGACCTCCTCGCGGGTCAGGACGCCGGCTGGCGTCGAAGGGAAGCGACGGGGACGCGCCCTCACTGGCGAACAGCGCCTCGAGCGCCTCGCGCGCCTCGTCCGGGAGTTCCTTCCGCGAAGCGGAAGCCGGCCGCGTCGCGCGGACTCGCGACGGCGAGCGCGAGGCTTCCAGCCGGTCGCGCGCCGCGCGAAGGCGACGCGCCCCACCGAGAAGGCCTGAACCGTCGGCTCGCTGCCGGATGCGGACGCTCGACGCCTCCTCGCTCGCCCGATCGAGTTCGGCCACGAGGGCCTGAGCTTCGTCCGCGCGAGCGCCCCGGCCTCGAGGTCCTCGCGCCCGGTGGCGAAGCGGAGGCGACGTCCTCGCGCGGGCCAGAATCCGAGGCGCGCCGGATCCTCCGGCGTCTCGAGCAGGACGAGGCGGAGCTGGGTCGGCGAGCCCCGCCGCGCGTTCCCCCCCTGTTCCCGGAGGCGAGCTCGAGCGCGGCGAGGCGCCGCGTGGAGGTGGCGTTGACGCGGAGGCCGCGCCGCAGGCGCTCCTCGGCGGCGTCCTCGCGGTCGGCGAGGGCGAGGAGGCGACCGGCTGTCTCGTCGATCTCGGCCCGACGCGCCTCGAGCTCGCGCGGACGGGCCGCGGCGTGAGTTCTCCTCGGCGCGGCGGCCGCGATCTCGGTCTCGAGCCGCGCGATCTGCCGCTTCAGCTCGTCGTCGTCGGGCTCGCCCTCCCCGAAGGCGGTCGCGGCGAGCGCGGCGGCGAGGAGGAGGACGGTGACGAGGCGGAGGGCCGACATCATCGGCGCTCCGGTCGCGGGATCGGAAGGAGGTGCAGGCGCGGCCTGAGCGGCGACGCGCGACGGCGACGAGATCCCGACCTGGGCCCCGATCCTGGCCGTCAGCCGGGTCCAGCCCGGCTCCGTCCCGCCGACCACCGGTCCCGCGCTCCTCGACGAGGGGGGCGTCCGGGGACTCGGACACCGTCTCGAGGAGGTACACCGCGTGAGCGAGCCTGAGCCGCAGGAACCAGGCCGGCACGGACCCTGCCCGACCGGGAGCTTGTCGGAGACCAGCTCGACGACGATCGTGTCCGCAATTCTTCCTCGAAGAGGCGCCAGATCTTCTGCTTCATCCCGCCGAGCTTCGTTCCGCCGTCGGCCGGCGAGGAGCGGTCGCCACTGGCGAGCGCGGCGCGACGCTCCCGTCCGGCGAGAGGCGGACGGCGCTCCATGCGCGCCGCGAGCGCATCGAGCGCGGCTGGAGGCGCGCGACACGCGATCCGTTCGACCGCGGCGAGCCCCGCCTCGGAGCCGGCCCTGGACCCGCGCCTCGTCGGTGGTGGCGAGCGCCTCGTCCTCGCGCGCCCGGACCCGACGCTCGAGCTCCCGCTCCTCGGCGCGTCGTTTCTGAAGCCGCGCGTCGAGCTCGGCGAGCGCCTCGCGATGCTTCTCCGCGGCGGCCGCGGCGGCGTTGGCGAGCGACTGCTTCTCGGCCTCGAGGTCGCGCAGACGGGCGAGGAGCGCCGGGCGCATCTCCTGGGCGATCCCCTCCTGGGCGCGGAGCCCGGAGGCGAGCAGGACGAGGGCGAGGAGGGGCAGGAGGCGGGTGAGGATCGGCACGTCGGATTCCGTTGCGGTTCGAGCGTTCATCGTGGCGGCCCGGTCCCAGCGGGGCAAGCCCGCCCGGGTTCGCGAAAACCCGTCCGGAATCGCGTCCGTCCTCAGGGCGCCCGTTCCGGCCAGGCGTGCTTGGGGTAGCGCCCGCGCAGATCCTTCCGCACTAGGTAGAACGCCCCTGGTGAACCTGGCGAGATCCGCCTTCGTCCGCTGGACCGGGCGGTGATTGGGCGCGAGGAGCTGACCGAGGAGCGGATCCGGCTGCCGCACAGCGGCGGGAGCCCCCGCAGGCCGAAGAGCTCGCCGGACCCGCTCCCTCAGCACCGGTCCGCCCTCCGCCTCGTCGATCCGCGCCTGCCGCCGGCGGGCAGGCGACGCGGTCCGGCAGCTCGCGCTCGAGCCGCGCCAGGCGGTCGCGAGAAGGAGCTCCCGGACGAGATCCGCTGAGGCAAGGACCGGAGCTCCTCGAAGGAGCGCTGTCCGGAAGGACCGTCGCGAGGACCTCGAGGATGGCCGTCGTCCAGGGGCGGCCATCCCTCCTCGGGACGGGCGGCCCGGAAGGTCTCCACTCTGCCGGAGCCGCACCAGCTTCTCGGCGTCGGCGCCGAGCACGGCGTCTCGCCTGCGGAGCGCGCCAGCAGCACCTCGGCGCCTCGGTCGGGATCGAGCGCCCCGTGCCCTTCTCCTCAAGGATGAGGTCCCCGAAGCGGACGATCTCGCGCGCCACGAGGCGCTGGGCGGCGGCATCGAAGACCGCGTCCCGCTCGCGGATGACCGGCGTTCCCGGGACCTCGTCGAGCCAGGCGCGCTCGACCCCCGAGGCGATGCGGACGAGATCCTCGGCGAACGGCCGCGCCGGCCTGCCAGCGGATGCTCACCGCGACGAAGTACTCCTCGTCGCGGACCGAGGAGGCGCGGTCGAGTCGCAGGCCCCGGCCGCCGACCATGCGGGCCTCGGCCGCCCCGGCGCGCCGGCGGCGGGCGACGCGATCGGGATAGGCGCAGAGGACCGAGCGGAGGAGAGCCGCCTGCGCCCTCGGCGCGCGCCGGGGCCTCGACCGCCGGGCTCGCCCCCGACCAGGCCGGCGAGGCGCCGCGCCTCGCGTTGATGCGGCGCGCCGGGCCGCGGCCGGCGCGTTCAAGCTCGTCCAGACGATCGAGGAGGTCGCCGCGGCTCGCCTCGCGCGGCGCCGGCGGCGTCGGTCCGGGGACGGAGATCGCGATCGGCGAGGAGCGCCGCCACGCGGGCGCCCTCCTCCCCCACGCCCCGCCGCCGCGCCTCGTGGACGAGGACCGCGAGCCGCGGGTGGACGGGCAGCGCGGCGAGTCGCCGGCCGCGATCGGTGGCCGCGACCCCGCCCTCGCGTCGCTCGGCGAGACCCAGCACGACGAGCAGCTCGTCCGCCGCGTCGAGCGCCGCCCGCGGCGGCGCCTCGAACCAGCCGAAGCCCGCCGCGTCCTGCACGCCCCAGTCGAGGAGCAACAGGCGCAGCTCGGCGAGATCGACGCGGCCGATCTCCGCCGGCTCGTGGTCGAGGAAGGCGGCGTGGTCGCGGGCCGAGTAGAGGCGGTAGCAGCGGCCGGGACCGGTCCGCCCCGCGCGGCCGGCCCGCTGCGCCGCGCTCGCCTTGGAGATGCGTTCGATCTCGAGGCGATCGAAGCCGAGATCGGGTTCGTGCCGGGCGCGGCGGAGGTAGCCGGAATCGACGACCGCGTCGACGTCGGGCACCGTCAGCGCCGACTCGGCGACGTTCGTCGCGAGGATCACCCGCGGCTCGCCGGTCGGTCGGAGCGCGCGACGCTGCTCCTCCAGGGGCAGCTCCCCGTGGAGCGCGAAGAGGTCCCGGCCCGGGCGGTATCCCCGCTCGGCGAGGTCGCGTTCGAGGCGACGGATCTCCCCCATGCCGGGCAGGAAGACGAGCACGCCGCGCGCGCCCTCGCGACGCGCCTCGCCGATCGCGGCCCGCGCCGACTCGGCCAACGGGGTCCGCAGATCCGGCGGCGGACGGTACTCGATCTCGATCGGGAAGGTCCGCCCGGCGACGCGGACGATCGGCGCCCCGCCGAGGAAGGCGGCGATGGGTTCCGCGTCGAGCGTCGCGGACATCACGACGAGTTCGAGGTCGTCGCGGAGGGCCTGCCGCGCCTCGGCGACGAGGGCGAGCGCGAGGTCCGCGTGCACGCTGCGCTCGTGGAACTCGTCGATGACCACTGCCGCGACGCCCGTGAGCGCCGGGTCCGACTGGACGAAGCGCGTGAGGAGCGCCTCGGTGACGACGAGCACCTCGGTTCGCGGTCCCCGCCGCTGCTCGCCCCGGACCTGGTAGCCGAAGCGTTCGCCGACCTCCTCCCGCGCCTCCTCGGCCATCCGGGAGGCGGCGGCCCGGGCCGCGATGCGCCGGGGCTCGAGGACGAGGATCCGCCCCCGACCGCGGTGTCGCCGCGCGAGCCAGGGCGGGACGCGCGTCGTCTTGCCCGCGCCGGGTTCGGCCACGAGCACGACGGCGCCGGAGCGGTCGAGCGCCGCGCCGAGCTCGTCGAGGACCTCGTCGACGGGAAGTGAGTCGGGCATCGGGGACTCGTAACCAGGGAAGCGTGGGGAGCAAAGGCGGTCGCCCGGGTATGATGTCGCCCCGGGGAGGCGGCGATGAGCGAGATGTCCCAGGGCCCGAGATCCTACGGCGCGGTCCGCGTCGTGTTCGACTCCTGCTGCTCGCGCTCGTCGCGTGGCGCGTCGACTTCGGCCGCGAGATCAACCTCCTTCCATCACTTCGACGTCGACGACGCGCTCTACGTCGCCCAGGCCGGTGCGCTGCTCGACGGACACTGGCTGGGCCCCTACGATCACCGCCGCCTCGCGAAGGGCCCCGGCTACGCGCTCTTCCTCGCCGGCGCCGTGAAGGCCGGACTCGGGCGGCGTCTGGCCGAGGAGCTCCTCTTCGCCCTCGCGACCCTGGTCCTCTACCGCGGGTTGCGCCGCGCCGGAGTGGCGCGCGTCGCCGCGCTTCCCGCGGTCACGATCATCCTCCTGCACCCCGTGATGATGACGATGGTCGCGACGCGGGTCGTGCGGGACGGCTTCTACTCCTCGCTGACGCTCCTGCTCCTCGGGATCCTCCTCGGGCTCCTGCGCCCGGCCTCGCTCTTCGGGCGCGGGCTCCGCGCCCTCGCGGCGGGTCTGGCCCTGGCCGCGTTCTGGGTGACCCGGGGCGAGGGCGCCTGGATCGCCCCGACCCTGGGCCTGGCCCTGGGCGCCGCCTTCCTCGTCGACCGCGCGGCGGGGGTGCGCCGCGCCGGCGCCCTCGGCCGGTTGGTCCTCGCCGCGGCCCTCCTGGCCCTGCCGACCCTGGCCGCGCTCGCCGGCTGGGCGCGGATGGACGAGCAGAGTTACGGCCGGGTGGTCGGACAGGAATTGAAGGCGCCGGCCTTCAACGCGGCGATGGGCGCGATCAACCGCGTCGCGGCGACGCGCGGGCTCCGCTACGAGCCGCTCTCGGCCGAGCTGCGCCATCGACTCTACGAGGTGTCGCCGTCCTTCGCGCGCCTGCGGGGCGACCTCGAGAGCCCGGCCTTCCGCGAGCCCCACATGCTCGCCGAGGATGGCGAGCGCATGGCGATCTTCCGGAGCTGGGTGATCCGAAGATCGGTCGAGCGCCTCGGACTCGCCGCGCGGCCGGGCGACGCCGAGGACTTCTACGAGGGACTGGCGAGGGAGATCGACGAGGCCTGTCGACGCGGCGACATCGACGGCGGCGAGCGCCGTCACACGCAGTTCCCGGCCATCGGCCTCGCCGAACTCGAGCGCGCCCTCTCGCTCGCCGGGGAGCGGGCACACGATCTCGTCGCGCTCGAGAACCGCTACTTCCTCGTCGGTCCCACCGTTCCCGTGGCCGACGTGGTCCCCGGCGAACGGAAGGACTTCGAACGCATCGAGGGTCGCCCCTTCGGGAGCGGCGCCGCCACGACCTTCGCCCGCGCGGCGGTGATGAACCGGCTCCAGCCGCGACTCCGACCCGCGTTGCTCGTCCTCGCCATCGCCGGCGCGATCGGACTCCTCGTCGGCCTCGTCGCGGCGCCCTTCCGCGGCCTCTCGGCGCCCCTGCTCGCGACGCTCGTCCTCGGTTCGGCGCTCGCGGGACGTCTCGCGCTCGTCGCGGTGTGCGAGGCGGCCTGGTTCCGGGACGTGGAGGTCTACCTGCCCTGCGCCTACCTCCTCCTGCCGGCCACCGCGGCGGCCGGACTCGGCGCCGGCCTCGCGGCACTCGCCGGCCCGCTCCGGAACCCCGTGCCGACTCCGCTCGATCTCGCCCTGGGCCTGGCCCTGCTCGGACTCGCGGGTTGGGGGATCTGGCGCGAGAGGCCGCGCGAGGTCGAGATCGCGCACGCTCTTCCGGCCCCCGAGGGCGACCTCCTCTTCGCGATCGGAGCCCGCCCCGACGACCCGCGTCGACCGCGCGTCCTGACCGGATTCGTCGAGCGGCCCCGCCTTCTCCTCCATCGTTCGAACGCGACCTGTCCGACCGGCGCCGCGGTCGAGTTCAGCGCCGATCTCGGCGGGCTCCGCTACGGCATCCCCTTCAGCGCGCACCTCGAGGGGCGGAACGACCGCGACGAGGTCCATCGCGACGGGCGCGTCTGGGCCTCCCGCGGTCCGGGTCTCGCGACCTGGCGGCATCCGATCAGGATGGCGCGACTCGACCGGATCCTGGTCGACATCCCCGACGGACGGGGGCGTCGCTTCCGCGTCGACGGCCTGTCCGTCGTGATCGACGCCGGCGCCGCCCGGATCCCCCGGCCCGAGGACCTCCGCTTCCGCGCGACCGCGGTCGGGGGCGCGATCCACCTCGAGCTCGAGGGCGGCGAGCCCGACGTCACCTACCACGTCTACTTCGGAATTGGCGAGCCCGGACCTCCGCGCGAGCGGGAGGGCTTCGCGGGCGCGACCCGGATCGATCCGGCGGACGTCGTCTGCTACGAGGGGGGCGCGCCGCGGGTCTTCGATCTCGTCACCGATCCGAAGGGGCGGGCGGGGCGTGAGATCCCCTGGCCGCTCGAACGTCCGCGCCCCCGCGTCGCACAGGCGCAGGGCCGCCGCGTCATCACGCCTCACACCCTCGTCACCGGAGACTGAACTTGAGCGGCAAGCCGACCCCGTCCGCGACGCTCCACCGCTTCGCCGCCCCGATGCTCGACGTCCTCGGGACCGATCCCAAGCCCGAGCGCCTCCGGCAGGCGCTCGAGGTCGCGGTGGCGATCTGGAACGCGGTCGTCCTCGACGAGTGGGAGGAGACCACGCGCTACACCGCCGCCGCCCGGGGACAGATCGTCGGCGAGTACCCCGAGCTGGTCGAGGTCTTCGACGGGATGGCCGAGCGCAAGCGCGAGGACTTCCCGCGGGAATCCTGGGGGGTCACGGCCTGGTCGCTCGACCGCGACGAGGACGGCGCCTTCCGGCTCGCGGTGGAAGCCCGGCTGCGCTCGGACTGAGGAGGATCCTCAGGCCAGACCCAGCTCGCGGCGGCGCGCGTCGACGAGCTCGTCCCAGCCCCGGTTCGCGGCCGGACTCGCCGGGCTCGGGTGCGGGATCGAGGCGATCGCGACCTCGTCCCCGAAGACGCGGCGCGCGCACTTCTCGGCGAAGCCCCCGACCCCGAGGATCATCTCCGGTCGCCAGGCCTCGACGAAGGACCGGAGCGCCGCGTCGCAGGCCGCCTCGAGGGGGCGACGCTCCTCGCGGGGCAGCTTGTCCGGGGTCCGGTTGCGACCACCCTCCTCCATGAACACCAGCGGACAGTAGTTCAGGACGACGTGGTCGGCGAAGAAGTGCTCCGGGGTCCCGAAGCGGCGCTGCCAGTATCCCCAGAGCCGGCGTCCGCTCACCTCGCTGCGGGGGCAATCGAAGCCCTGGATCGGTCGGGGCGCGTACTCGTTCTCGGGCCGGTCGACGCGCGCCTCGATCCCGAGCCAGTCGCGAACCGCCGCGATCTCGCCGAAGGGAACGCCGGTCTGGGCCATCCCCCAGGGACCGGGATTCATCCCGAGGAGGACGAAGCGCTTGCGCCCGACCGCCCAGCGCGAGAGGTAGGCGTCGTGGGGGCGCCGGGCGTAGACGAGCGGGTTGTAGACGGCGGCCACCGGCGGGCCGAACTCGAGGTCCGAGACCGATCCCACCAGCTCGCGGGTGATCGCGCGGAGGCGCGCGATCGTCGCCATCAGACGCCGTCCTCGACCGCGAAGTCGACCTCCACCGGCACGTGGTCGCTCGGCGTCGTCGCCTCCGGGCAGCGGTTCTTCTTGCGCTCGTCCCGGTCGATCCGGGCGGCCCGCACCTTCGGCACGAGCGGCGCCGTCGCGTAGACGAGGTCGATCCGGAGGCCGTCGTTCCGGGGGAAGGCCATGCTCCGGTAGTCCCACCAGGAGTAGAGCTCGTCCTCGTCCGGCCGCGCGACCCGCAGGGCGTCGGTGAGCCCGAATCCGGTCACCCGGGCGAGTCCGGCGTGCATCTCCTCGTTGAAGAGCACGCCGCCGCTCCAGCGGTCGAGATCGTGGACGTCGCGGGGCTCCGGCGCGATGTTGAAGTCGCCCACGAGCACGAAGGGCTCGCCGGGATCGACGCGGCGGTCCATCCAGCCCCGGAGACGCTCGAGCCAGAGCTTCTTGTAGGCGTACTTCTCGGAATCGGGGCTGGAGCCGTTGGGGACGTAGGCCGAGGCCACCCGCAGCGGACCGACGCGCGCCGCGATGAAGCGGGCCTGGTCGTCCTCGACGCCGTCGCCGAACCCGCGCTCCACCTCGGTG
>JAWKSY010000020.1:0-92683 GCA_041402125.1 Planctomycetota bacterium | reverse complement strand
ACGGCGAGGGCCTCGACATCGTCACGCCGCCCTTCTCGGCGGTCGGGATCATGCCGGGCAACATCCAGGTGCAGATCGACTTCAACAGCGGCGCGAGCTTCACCCGCACCGTTGCGCTCGTCCCGACGGGCCAGACCTTCACGAGCTACGGCATCGCGAACATGGACGGCTCGGACAACGTCACCCACAACCTCAACGGAATGACGGTGTCGCTCTACAACACGCCCTACTCCACGCTGTTCATCAACCAGCACGGCTACATCGGCTTCGGCAACGCGGCCCAGAACTACAACGAGAGCCTGACCTCGTTCTTCGCGGGCATCCCCGCCCTCACGGGCGGCGGCACGAGCGGCCCCTCGGTCGCCGTCGCGTGGTCGGACCTCGGCTCGACCAGCAACACCAGCGCCCTCTACGAGGTCACCGAGGACATGGTCCTCGGCACGGTGCGCGTCGACTACAAGAACCAGGACCACTGGCCGACGAGCAACCCGGCGGGCGACTTCAGCGTCACCTTCGGCTCGCTCGGCCCGAACTCGCTGACCTTCGACCACACCGGCTTCATCCCGGATCCGGCCACGTCGAACACGCACGACTTCGTGATCGGCATCACCGACGGCGACAACACCGTCGGCACCGACACGAACTTCAGCGACGGGCTCGGCGGCGGTCTCGCGGCCGCCATCGGCGGCTCCTACATCACGCCCGGCACCGTGACGCCTCCGGAGTCCTTCGCCGAGCTGGTGCCGCAGGGCGTCAACCCCGGCCTCGGCATCTGGACCGCGCTCGACATCGGAAGCGTCGGCACCACGCCCTACGGGACCTGGTCGCTCTTCTGATCGATCCCCGCGGCTCCGGCGACGCCAACGGAAGGGGGCCCGACCGCACGACCGTCGGGCCCCCATTCCGTGGCGGATCGGCGGCGGGTCAGCCGGCCGCGGCGCAGGCCCGACCGAGGCTCTCGCGATCGATCCCCTCGTGACTGTCGTGCCAGCTCAGGGCGCCGTCACGGAAGACGAGCGCCTGGGGCGACTCGTGACGGACGCCCAGGGCGGCGGTGAGCCCCCGCGCGAGCGGCCGCTCCGCGATGACGTCGATCACGGCCGTCGCGAGTGCGCCGGACCAGTCCCCGAGAAAGGCGCGGTACTCGGCCTCGGCCGCGAAGCTCACGGGGCAGATGGGACTCCGCTTGAAGACGAGCACCGGTCGCGAGCGCGAGGCGAGGCGGATGACCTCGAGCGCGTCGTCGGTCTCGGGCGGGAGCGGAAGCGTTTCCTGGGTCACGGACGACGATCCTCCGACAGGGTTCCGGCGATGAAGGCGGCGAAGGGGTCCGGATGACCGGCGCGACGCCAGGCGGCCTCCCGGCGGGGACCCGCCCCCTCCGAGAAGGCGCGACGCGCGCCGGGCTCGTCTCCGCCCGCGAAGAGGACGCGCGCGCGCATCCGCGCATTCCCGAATTCCTCGTCGGGACCTCGCGGCGCCGGCGCGGCGGCGAGGACGGCCCGCGCCGCCTCGAGGCGGCCGCGGCCGATCTCGAGCGCGACGAGCTCCTCGCGCGCGGCGAGGGCGAGGGGCCGGGGCGCTCCCGGGACGAGCAGGCGGCCGAGCTCCCGGGCCGCGCCGTCGTCGTCCCCGAGCGCCCGGCGCGCGCGCGCCCGCAGCCAGCGCGCCTCGGCGGAGGCGGGATGCGTCGCGAGCGCGCGTCCCGCCTCCGCCTCGGCCGCGGCGGCGTCCCCCGTCGCGAGAAGCGTCTGCGCGAGGTTCAACCGGGGCGCGAGCAGCCCGGGCTCGAGAGCGAGGGCGCGACGGAAGGCCTCGATCGCGCGGGCGCGGTCGCCGCTCCGCGAGCGGAGGAGGCCGAGATTGGTCCAGGCGCCGGCCCGCTCCGGATCGAGCCGGATCGCCGCCTCCGCCGCCTGCCAGGCCTCGCCTTCCCGGCCGAGCGCATGGAGCGCGAGCGCGCGCTTCTCCATCGCGAGGGCGTGCCCGGAGTCGCGAGCGAGGGCGCGATCGACGGCGGCGAGGGCCTCGCGCGGCCGTTCGAGCGCGAGGAGCACGGACGCCACGGCCACCTCGCCCTCCGGATCGTCGCCGCCGAGCGCGCGCGCCTCCTCCGCCGTCGCGAGGGCCTCGTCGGGGCGGCCCGCGGCGGTGAGGACGAGCGAGAGGTGGCGCAGGACGCGATCGCGGTCGAGCCCCGTCGCGGCGGCCCGGCGGAGGAGCGCCTCGGCCTCGCCGAGATCACCCGCCTCGAAGCGGAGCAGACCGAGGTTGTGCAGCGCGAGGCCCGATCCGGCGTGCGCGGCGAGCGTGTCGCGCCAGAGCGTCTCCTCGTCCCGGAAGGCGGGGACCCGCTCCCGCGTGAGCAGGACGAGAACGACGAGCACGAGACCGGCGACGACCACGCGCCCGAGGCCGCGCCGGCGCCCGCCCAGGAGCGCGGCGGCGGCGGCCGCCGCCGCGGGCGTCGCGTGGTAGCCGAAGTGGTCGGCCACGAAGGCGTAGCGGAAGGGATAGACGTCGAAGAAGCCGAGCGCGGGCACGAGGGCGCCGGCGAAGGTCGACGCGACGACGAAGGGACCCCGGCCGATCCGGCGGCGGAGGCCCCAGAGCAGCCCGAAGGCGACGAGCACGCCGAGGGGCGCGATCCACGAGCTCGCGAGTCCCGGATCGGGCAGCACGCGCGGGTAGTTGAACGAGAGCCGGTCGGGCCGGAGGAGGTGCTCCAGGTGCACGACGAGCCCGCGTCCCGCGACGGTCAGTCGCTCGAGGGCGCCCAGTCCCCACTCCTCTCCCACCGCCCCGACGTGGTCGCGTTCGAGACGCGCGGTGAGGAGTCCCTGCGCCGCTCCGAGCCAGAGCCAGGGCGCGAGATCGCGGAGATCGCGCGCGCCGATCCGACCCCGCCGCCAGTACACGAGCAGGAGGGCCGCGGCCGGCGCGGCGCAGGCGACGGACTTCGCGAGGAGCGCCGCGGCGTAGAGGGCGAGCGCCCCCGCGTAGAGCGGCCAGCGCCGCGCGGAGTCCTCCTCGCGATCGAGGCCCCGGAACCCGATCCAGAGGTCGAGGGACGCGAGTGCCAGCGCGAGGGAGAGCACGTTCTTCCGCTCGGTGATCCAGGCCACGGACTCCGCCTGCACCGGGTGCACGAGGAAGAGCGCCGCGGCCAGCCAGGGCGCGGGGGCGCGGAGCCGGGCGAGGATCCGCCAGAGGAACAGCGCCGCGACGAGGTGCAGCAGCGCGTTCACGACGTGGTGCGAGAGCGGCGCGGGGCCGAAGAGGCGCCTCTCCAGCGCGAAGCTCGTGAAGACCAGCGGGTAGTACTGCGGCGTCGCGCGGGGCTCGGTCCAGACCCGTTCGAGTCCCGCCATCGAGTCGAGGAGTCGGTTGTCGCGCAGGTACTGATCGTCGTCCCAGATCCAGCCGGCCGAGGCGACGCCGGACCAGGCGCCCAGTCCGAGCGCGGCCAGCAGGAGGAGCGCGACGGCGCGCCGCAGGGCGAATCGGGGGCGGGAGACGGACATCGGGGCCGAGCTTGACATCGACGCCCGCACTCGGCAACACGCCCCCATGCGCACGGCTCGAATCGTCCTCGCCAGCTACCGCGGCCTCCCGTCGTCCGAACGGGACGACCTCGTCCTCGCCGCGGCGCTCGAACGACGCGGCGCCCGGGTCGAGACCCGACCCTGGGACTCGGAGACGGACTGGTCCGCCTTCGATCTCTGCCTGCTCCGCTCGACCTGGGACTACACGGGGCGACGCGAGGCCTTCCTGGCCTGGATCGACGAGGTCGAACGGCGGACGCTCCTCCACAACCCGGGCCGGCTCGTCCGGGAGAACGTCGACAAGCGCTACCTCGCGCGGCTCGAGGCGGCGGGCGTCCCCGTCGTCCCGACGCTCTGGTTTCCCCGCGACGCCGAGACGCCGGACCTGGCGGCCTGCCTCGAGGAGCGCGGCTGGAGCCGCGGCTTCCTCAAGCCGGCCCTCGGCGCGAGCTCGGAGCTGACCGTCCCCTTCGCGCCCGGCGACGGCTCCCTCCGCGCCGCGGCGCGCCTCTTCCGCGCCGCGGCCGCCCGCGGCGCCGTGCTCGTCCAGCCCTACCTCGAGACCGTCGAGACCGAGGGCGAGATCTCGGTCATCCTCGTCGAGGGTCGCCCGACCCACGCCGTCCGCAAGGTGCCGCGACCCGGCGACTGGCGCGTGCAGGACGACTTCGCGGCCCACGACGAGCGCCACCCCCTCGACGACGAGATCGTCGCGCTCGCCGCCCGGGTCCTGTCGGCGGCGGACGCGGCGGACGCCCTCTACGCCCGGGTCGATCTCCTCCGGCACGAGGCGAGCTGGCGGCTCAACGAGCTCGAGCTCGTCGAACCGTCGCTCTTCTTCCGCCACGCGCCGGAGGCGGCCGAGACGCTGGCCGAGGCCGTCTTCGCGCGTCTCGGAGATCCGGGCGCGAGGTGAGATAGACTGGTCCGGAAGCTTCCGGCCGGAGTCCCCCGATGTCGCGTCTCGCCGCCCTCGTCCTGATCCTCTCGACGGCCGCCGCGGCCGCCCCCCAGACGGAAACGCCGCGCGGACGCGAGGAGGCGCCGCCGACCGAGGTCACGCGGCGCGCCGAGGCCGAGGCCCGCGAGGTGATCACGTCCTTCGACGCGGCGCGGAAGGACTACCTCGCGCGGCTCACCGCCCTGCCGCCGGGGCCCGAGCGGGACCGCTTCGCGGTCTCCGGGCGCCCCGATCCCCTCGGCTACGCGGCGCGCGCGTGGGCGGCGCTCCGACGGGCGCCGGCGACGCCCTCGCTCCTCGACGAGACGCTCTGGGTCTACCGCGAGGGCGGAAGCGGACCCGACGCGGCCGCCGCGCTCGAGCGCCTCGCCGTCGGGCACGCCGGCGACGACGGACTGGCGGCGCTGTTTCCCCTCATGCACTACCGCGCCGAACCCCGCGCGGCGGAGATCTGCCGCGCCCTCCGCCGCAAGTCCTCGTCGCGACGGATCCGGGCCGAGGCGATCTACGCCCTCTCGCGGCTCGAGTTCGGGATCGACGGCGACCCCGCCCGCGGCGAGGCGCTCCTCGTCGAGCTCGAACGCGATTTCGCCGGAGTCCGACGCGCCGGAGGCACCTTCGGCGAGCTCGCGGCGCGGGAACTCTTCGCCCTCCGCCACCTCGCGGTCGGACGCGAGGCCCCCGACATCCGCGGTCGCGACGTCGACGATCGGCCGCTCACCCTCTCCGAACACCGCGGCAAGGTCGTCCTGCTCAGCTTCTGGGGCGACTGGTGAACGCCCTGCCGGGCGATGGTCCCCCGCGAGCGGTCGCTCGTGACCCGACATGAAGGACGCCCCTTCGTCCTGCTGGGCGTCAACAGCGATCCCGATCGCGCGGCGCTGCGGAAGAGCATCGCGGAGCAGAAGATCAACTGGCGGTCGTTCTTCGACGGCGGGATCCACGGCCCCATCTCCACCGCCTGGCAGATCCGGACCTGGCCCGCGGTCTTCCTGATCGACCACCGCGGCGTCATCCGCCACCGCGACGTGCGCGGACGCGCGCTCGACGATGCGGTCGAGGTCCTGATTCAGGAGGCCGAGGCGGCCGCGGGCGACTCGTCGTCCTCGAAGAAGTAGTTGAAGTGATCCTCGTCGTCGGTGTGCAGCAGCTCGTAGGCGTGCGCGGGGCTCGCCGCGTGGTAGAGCTGGTTGCGGACGTTCCGATCCGAACCGATGACGCGCGCGAAGGCGCCGAGGATCTCGAGGTGGCGATCCCGCTGATCGGCGGGCGTGAGCAGGAGCACGACGCAGTGCACCGGCTTGCCGTCGGGCGTGTCGAAACCGAGCCCGCTGGAGCTGATCCCCATCGCGCCCACGATGCGGTTGCCGGCCGGCCAGGCCGCGTGAGGGATCGACAGCCCCTCCCCGAGGCAGGTCGAGGCCTCCCTCTCGCGCCGTAGGAAGTCCTGGAGGAGCGCCTCGCGATCCACCCGGAGGTGATTCGAGGTCACGAGGACGTCGGTCAACCGCGCCAGGGCCTGCTCCTTCGTGAGGTTCTCCAGACCGGTGACGATGTTCTCCTCGTGGAGGAAGTCGATCAGCCGCTCCCGGTCCTTGTTCGCATCCCCCGACCGCGCCAGGGCGAGGCGCGTGAGGACCGGGCCGATGATCTCGTTGAGCGTCACGCTGGCGAGGCCGACCGCGAGGAAGGACGCCGCGATGGCCTCGAAGGCCGGATCCTCGATCACGAGAAGGATCAGGCCGACGGCGACGCCGGCCTGGGGCACGAGCGCGAGCCCGAGATTGCGTCGCACGCTCCCCGGCGCGCGCGCCGCCCGCATCGCCAGCCAGCCCGAGAGGATCTTCCCCAGGGCGCGCAGGGCGACGATCAGGAGGGCCAGCGGCCAGACCTCCCGGAGGTGCGAGAAGTCGAGGTGCATCCCCGCGAGGGTGAAGAAGGCGGCGAGCGCGGCCATCTGCATGTTCGAGAAGGCGCTCTCCATCACCTCTTCCTTGTGGGGCGTGAGGTTGGCGAGCGTGATCCCGAGCACCATGCAGGAGAGCATCGACGAGACCTCGAGCCAGTCGGCGAGCCCCGTCGTGAACAGCAGCGCGATGAAGGTCGCGGTGGCGAGCTGATCGCTCCGGACGACCCGCGTCGTGGCCGCGAGCAGACCGAGCCCGGCGCCGCCTCCGACGAGCACGGCGCCGGCGATCTGCTTCAGGGGCGCGAGGAGGACGACGCCGAGCCCGTGGGAGGCCGTCGGATCCTCGATGCCCTGCGAGACGATGCGCGCGAGCTCGAAGACGCAGATGCAGGCGATGTTGTTCAGCGCGACCGCCGCGATCAGGGTCTTCACGAAGACGCCCTTGGCGCGGCTCTCCTTGACGAGCGCGATCACCGTCGCGGGGGCGGTCGAGATCGACAGGGCCGCGAGCAGAACGGCCGTGGTGAGGGGCTCTCCCCCCGGTCCGGCCACGCCGACGAAGACGATCAGCGGCGTGATCGTCATCTCGGCGAGGACGAGGAGACCGAGCCGCCGTCCCGCGTTCCGCAGGCGGCGGACGTCGAGGTGGGCCCCGACGGTGATCGCGATCAGCCCGAGGGCGAAGTGCGTGACGGGTTGGAGGCGGGCCGCGGCCTCGTGCGCGGTGCCGGCCCCGAAGGCCAGCCCGAGCAGGACGCCGGCCAGGACCTGGCCCGTGACCGCCGGCAGGTGGAATCGTCGCGCGAGGGCACCGAGGGCCACGCCCGCGACGAGGACGCCGGCGAGGACCAGGAGCGGACCGGCGGTTTCCGACATTTCGAGCAGGACCGCGATCGATCTCTCCTCCCCGGCTCGTTCGGCCCCGCATCCGCCCGACGCGGGAGCGGCGGGATCATAGCAGGTCGTCCCCGGACCCGCCCCGGGGACGACGCGCTCACGTCGCCGGCACGAGCGCGCGAGGCGCGCTCACGAGGCCGGCAGGTTCGCGCGGAGCGCGCTCACGAGGCCGGGAGGTTCGCGCGGAGCGCGCTCACCTCGTCGACCGAGAGTCGGCGCGGCTCTCCGCTCCCGACTCCTTCGTCCCGCGCGAGGACCTCGCGGCGCGCGCTCGAGTGGAGATCGAGATCGCCGAGCGCGAGGAGCGCCGCGGCGCCCGCCGCGCGCACGCCGCCGGCCGCGACGACGCGCGGCGCGTCGGGCAGGGCGAGGAGTTCGCGCAGCCCCTCGCGTCCGGCCGCGGCGTCCGGAGCGCCGCCGGAGCTCAGGATCCGGGCGAATCCGAGGGCGGCCAACGCGCGGGCCCCGTCCGGCCGGTCGCGCAGACGGTCGAAGGCGCGGTGGAAGACCAGCGTCTTCCCCGCGGCGGCGTCGACGAGCCTTCCGAGCAGCGGGAGATCGAGCCCGCCCTCGCGATCGAGGGCCCCGACCACGATCGCCTCGACCGATCGCGTCGCGACGGCGCGCACCTCGGCGACGTAGAGGTCGGCCTCCGGAGGTTCGTGGACGAAGTCGCCCGGACGCGGGCGGACGAGGACCGCGACGGGAATCCGGACCGCGTCGAGGACGGCGTCGAGGGCCGCGAGCGTCGGCGTCAGGCCGTCGAGGGCGAGAGCGGCGCAGAACTCGAGGCGCTGCGCCCCGGCGCCCTCCGCCGCGCGCGCGTCCTCCAGTCGGTCCACCGCGATCTCGAGGACCACGGATCAGTCCTTCAGGCTGACCTCGACGCCCAGGTCGGAGCGCCGACGGATCGCGACCCGGTCGATCGAGCGCAGGAAGCTCGTCCAGGTCTTGAAGCCGAGCGCCTTCTGGTTGAAGTGCTCGAACTCCTTCTTCGCGCAGAGCTGCCGCTTGAGCGCGGCGCTCTCGAGCCCGCCCTCCGACTCCTCGAGGATCGAGATGATCGCCTGCTGCGGGGTCAACGGGCGCTTGCGATCCCGGCGCTTGGGCGGCTCGGGCGTCGGCTCGACGATGTCGGTGTAGTACTTGAAGCGATCGGCCATGTCGATCACGTGGCGGGCCGTCGACTTCTCGTCGGGTCCGATGACGACCACGGTCTTGCCGTGGCTCTTCAGCTTCTGAACGAGCGGGCCGATGTCGCTGTCGCCGCTGACGATCGCGAAGTCGGTCACGAAGGGCCGGAGCAGGAGGCACTCGACGGCGTCGGCGGTCAGGAGGATGTCCGCGCCGTTCTTCATCGAATCGCGGGTGCGTTTGATGACGTGGATCATCTCGACGCCGAGATCCTGGAGCTGTCGCTCGTAGCCCTTGAAGCCGCGGTGACTCCAGTCGGCGTAGGCACGCCGGATGATCACGGGCCCGAAGTTCTCCTCGAGGAAGTCGACGATGGGCGCGAGCTGCACCGAGCCCGGCTGATAACCGCTGCGCTTCTCGAAGGGGATGATCAGGTTCTCGAAGTCGAGCAGCAGCCCGACCATCGCATTGTCTTGTTCGGCCATCCGCGACTTCCTCCCGCTGCGGTTTGTCGCACGACGCACCGACACCGGGGCCCGGAAGCGCGAAGGGCCGCCTCCCCGCGCGGCGGGAAGGCGGCCCTCGCGGAGCGCATCGGAAGCGGGATCAGGCGTCCTTGCCCTTCTTCGGCTCGCCCTCGGCCTTCGGAGCCTCCGTCTTGGGCGCCGGCGCGGCCTCGTCCTTCGGCGCCGGGGCCTCGGCCGCCTTGGCCTTCTTCTTCTCGAAGCCCTTCACGCGCTTCATCACCGCCTCGGAGGTGACGGAGAGCTCGCCCTCGGCCATCTCGTTCTCCATGTAGAGGTCGATCTTGGTGGTCGCGCGGTGCTCGACCGGCAGACCGTCCTCGCGGGAGAGGGTCGTGGTCGACTCGACCTTGCCGCCGTCGAACTCGGCCAGCGCGGCGAGGGGGTTGCCCCCCGCGGCGTCGGCGTCCTCGGCGACCTTGCCCGAGGCCTTGATCACGACGGACTTGTCGTCGCAGGTCGTGACCTCGTGGGCGAGCTTGGCCTTGAAGCCCGGCAGCGGCATCGCGCCGCTCTCGAACTTCGAACCGACGGCCACGCCGTCCTTGGGGAGCACGGCGAAGGCCGCGCCGAAGCGTTCGACGATCTGGGCGTCCGGCACCTGGGATCCGACGCCGCGGAGCCCGGTCGGAAAGCCCGAGACCTTGGTGACGCGACCGGCGGCGTCGAAGTGGAGATCGAAGCTCGTGCCGGCGGCGGAGGTGAACATCTTCCCGAGCATCTTCGGGTCGGGCAGCCCGCCCATCCCCATGCCCGCGTCGTCACCCTCGTCCTCGTCCTCGGCGGCGTCCGCCTCGTCGGAGTCGAAGGAGACGTCCATCATGCCGGCGAGATTCATGCTGCCGTAGACCCGGCCGATATCGACCTTCGCGCGGGCGGCGCCGCCCTCCTCGACCTCGGCGACCGTCATGGTCATCTCGAAGGCGATCTTGTTGACCATGCCCTGCCCCATCATGTCCACCGTCGAGTTGTCCTCGCGGATGAAGTGGAGCACCTGGCCCTTCTTGAACTTGGGCGCGACCTTGACGAGCGGCTTCGGCGCCGCCGGCGCGGGAGCGGCGTCCTGGGCGGCGAGCATGCCCGACAGGCTGACGATGGCGGCCGCGCAGAAGGTGGCCAGCGTACGGATCTGGATCATCTCGATCTCCTCGCCCCCGGCTCCGGACGGACGTGCGACCCGCACCTCGGATCGGCCCGTCCCCCGGCCTCGGGGGCCTTCGGTTTTCCGCCCTGCACCACGCAGGGCGACGTGACTCGTTAGCGGTCGGCCGGCGATTCGGGCCGGCCTCCTTCCCGTCCGGACGAGGACGGCGACGATGCCCGACGCGCCCCCTGGAATCGCGCCGCGATCTCGACCATGCGCCGTCGGCGTTCGTCGGGGGTCAGACGCCACCAGATCGCGATCTCCTCGGCATTCCGGCCGCAGCCCAGACAGTGGTGCCCTCGGGCGTCCATCTGGCAGACCTGGTTGCAGGGAGAGTCTGGAGTCATCGCGGACCTCGCGGCGGATTCCCGTCCCTCCCTGATGCGCCGGCTCGGCGCCCCGGGTGACGGATGGCGGGGCCCGACCCGATCCGGAGGCCGCCAGGTACAATTTATGCAAAGAACGCGGGGGCTTCGACTTGGCGGCCGATGATCCGAGGGGAAACCCGGAGCCGGGAAAAGATCGGGTGCCGGGATTTCTGGGGGTTGACGCGGGGGGCCCTGGTTACACTCCGGGGCGTACGAGTGGGACTCGAGGCGAGCTGCCGCGGGACCCACCGAGAGATTTGCCCTGTCAACCGTGAGACGCGTTTCCCCTCGTGGACGAAACCCGGCGGAGCGATCCCCGGATCACGAGATGCGCACCGTTCATCCCGAGAAAGCACTCAGGAAGGAATCGACAACGAGATGAAGACTCTGACGCTTTCCCTCACCGCTCTCCTGCTGACCGTGGGCATGACCATGGGCCAGGCGGTGACCTTCACCGGTGACGTCGCCGCCGACTTCCCCGCGACGCAGTACTACAGCGATCCCGGCGGCATGGACGTCGGCATCCCGGCCTCCCTCATGGGCGCCGTCAGCGGCTGGGACATCAAGGCGATGGCCCTCAGCTACGACGAGGCCACCGACACCCTCTACTGCGGCATCGACACCTTCGGGATCGCCGGTGACGCCGACGGCGACGGCAACCCGGGCGGCGCCAGCGCCGGCCTGCTGATCAACGGCGGCGACGACATCCCGAACTTCGGAGGCACCGAGGCCTTCACCTTCGGCCTCGACCTCAACGACGACGGATTCCTCGACATCGTGGCCGGCACCCCGCTGGGCTCCGACCTGTCGGGCTTCATGGTCGCCACCTACAACAACTTCGTGTTCCTGCCCTCGCAGAACCCGCTGAGCGATCCCTACAACCGCTTCGGCACCCCGCTGCCGGGCAACACGGGCACCGTCGCGGCCTCGCCGAGCGCGGCCTTCCCGGACATCGAGTTCACCATCACGAACTTCTCGGCGCTGCTGGGTCAGTTCGGTCAGCCGGGCAACGACACCTTCGGCATCCACGCCTTCATGGGCTCGCTCGAGGACGACGGCATCGGCGAGGACTACCTCCCGGCGGTCGCCACCATGTCGATCCCGGAGCTGCCCTGCTTCCCGATCCCCGGTGACTTCCAGATCACCGAGGAGATCGCGGTTCCCGGCGGCACCATGGTGACCCTGCAGACCGGTATCCCGAACGGCTACGGCTGCTGCGTCCTCTACTCGCCCTTCCTCAACCAGATGCCCTTCGCGATCGTCAGCGTCCCGGGTCAGCCCCTGGTCTCGATCGGTATCACCGCGGTTCCGGGCACCATCAGCGTGATCGACCTCGGCATCCCGCCGAGCAACGGCAACCCCTTCCAGTGCAAGAGCACGACCTTCTTCGTGCCGCAGCTCCCGCTGGGGACCAAGATCTACGCCCAGAACTACCTCTACCCGACCGGCTTCGTCAGCCCGCACATCACGACGAACGTCGTCTGCTTCGAGCAGATGTGATCGCGGGCCCGCAAGGGTCGTGAACATCGAGAGGGGCCCGCGAGTCTTCGGACTCGCGGGCCCCTTCTCTTGGACTCGGAGCTCGTCCCGGACCGGGGGGGGCCTCCCCCGCCGGAGGCCTTCACCCGTTCCTCACCGGACTCCCCCCCGACCCCGAGCCGGGTGACGCGGTGCGCTCTCCGGACCACCGACCGCCGCAAGGAGTCCTTCCGACCCCGCTTGCGTCCACCGCCGCCCGCCGGGCCCGAAGGCGCCGTTCGAAGCGATTCTCGGGTTTTCCCTCGACAAATGAAATCTCGTGGGGACCCGCATCGGGACCGATTAAATTCGCGTACTGACCCTGCGGGCCGCCTCGATCACGTCGATCGCGGAGGCCCGATGCCAGCCGAACGGCACCACAACGAAGACGCCCGATCGCATCGATCCCGTGACGCCCGCCCGAGGGGGGACGCGTCGGCGGGTGCACGGGCGGACGCACCAAGGACCCGACATCCCATGAAGACTCCGCTGCTTTCCCTCCTGGCGCTCGCCCTCGCCCTTGGGGTCTCCCACGGTCAGGCGATCACCTTCACCGGTGACGTCACGGCCGACTTCCCGCCCACCCAGTTCTTCGCCGATCCCGGCGGCATGGACGTCGGCATCCCGCCGAACCTCGCCGGCATGATGAGCGGCTGGGACATCAAGGGCGTCGCCCTCTCCTACGACGAGGCGACCGACACCCTCTTCTGCGGCATCGACACCTTCGGCATCGCGGGCGACGCCGACGGCGACGGCGATCCCGGCTCGCCGAGCGCGGGCCTCGTCATCAACGGTGGTGACGACCTCCCGAACTTCGGCGGGACCGAGTCCTTCACGATGGGCTTCGACTTCGACGACGACGGCCTGCTCGACATCGTCGTCGGCACGCCGATCGGCGGCGACCTCTCGTCGTTCACGGTCGCGACCTACGACAACCTGGTCTTCTTCCCGACGCAGAACCCGCTGAGCGATCCCTACAACCGCTTCGGCACCCCGCTGCCGGGCAACACCGGCGTCGTCGCGGCTTCGCCGAGCGCCGCCTTCCCGGACCTCGAGTTCACGATCACGAACTTCTCGGCGCTGCTCGCGCAGTACGCCGTTCCGGGCAACGACACCTTCGGTCTGCACGCGTTCCTCGGCTCGCTCGAGGACGACGGCATCGGTGAGGACTACCTCCCCGCGGTCGCGATGACCTCGATCCCGAACCTGCCCTGCATGCCCGTCGCCGGCGACTTCCGGATCACGGAGCAGATGGCGGTTCCGGGCGGCACCTCGATCACGCTGCAGACCGGCATCCCGGATGCCTACGGCTGCTGCGTCCTCTACTCGCAGTTCCTCAACCCGATGCCCTTCGCGATCACCAGCGTCCCCGGCCAGCCGATCGTCTCGCTGGGCATCACCGCCGTCCCGGGCACGATCAGCGTCATCGACCTCGGCATCCCGCCGAGCAACGGCAACCCCGTCCAGTGCAAGTCGACGACCTTCCTCATCCCGCAGCTTCCGCTGGGCTTCAAGATCTACGCCCAGAACTACCTCTACCCGACGAACTTCGTCAGCCCGCACATCACGACGAACGTCGTCTGCTTCGAGCAGATGTGATCGTCGGCGGGGATCCGGGACCGTCCCGGATCTCGTCGGACCGGCTACCATGAAAAGGGCCCGCGCGTCACACGACGCGCGGGCCCTTCTCGTCCGGTCGACGGCTCGCGAGGACGTCGCCTCTCAGAGCGCCTCGCCGACGCCGTGCTTGACCGGCGCCTTCTCGTAGATCTCCATCGCCTCCTTCATGAGGCCCTGGAGGTCGGAGGCGCGCCGCTCGCTGTTCGGGTGCGTCGAGGAGAACTCGGGCGGCTCCTGCCCCTGCGCTCCCATCCGGAGCCAGAGGTCGGGCGCGACGCGCGGGTCGTAGCCCGCGCGGGCCATGTAGCGGATGCCGGTGTGGTCGGCGTCGCTCTCGTGGGCTCGCGAGTAGGGAAGCAGCACGCCGTACTGCGCGCCGGTCCCCAGCACGCCCATGATGAGCTCCTTGTTCTGTCCGGTCCCGAGCGAGAGATCGGCGAGGGTGAGCCCACCCTGGACGATCAGGGTCTGGCTCGCGCGCTCGGAGCCGTGGCGGGCGATCGCGTGCCCCACCTCGTGACCGAGGACGAAGGCGAGCGCCGCCTCCGTCTGGCAGATGGGCAGGATCCCGGTGTAGACGACGATCTTCCCTCCGGGCAGCACGAAGGCGTTCGCCTGCGGGCTCTCGACGAGGGTGACCTCCCATTCCATCTGCTCGCCGGCGGCGGCGGTGATGCGTCCGGCGACGCGCTCGACGATCGCGGTGAGGCGCTGATCGGTGCTGCGCTTCTCGGTCTGCTTCACCTCGGCGTAGGCCTGGGCTCCGAGCGAGTTCATGTAGGAGTCGGGCACGAGGTTGATGCCGGACCGCCCGGTCTCGGGGTTCGTCTGGCACGCGGGCACGAGCATGAGCGCGATGGCGGCGCCGAGGGCCGCCCATCTGGAGTGACGGATCACCGGGTTTCCTCCCTGGGGTCTCTTCGATTCGGTCCCGACCTCCGGGGTCGCGGACGCCACGGGCCGCCGAGCGCGGGCGATCGGGGGCCGGTCGACGCATTGTAGGCTCCCCGGCGTCGCCCTGCCTCCCGTGGGGGGCCGGCGCGCGGTCGAAGGTGGACAGGCGGCGACCTCCCGAGTGGACACGCCGACGGCCTTCCGGCCCCGGAACGGCCCTAAGTGCCGCATCTGCGGGCCCTCCCTGCGGGTTTTCCCGATTGGCACGGCACTCGCTGAAGTGGGTCGTCGCCGTCCGCGTCACCGGGACGCGGAGACGAGACCACGAAGCGCGACGAGATCGCGAAGGAGGAGTGCCATGAGACTCAGCACGAGCCTGTTCGCTCTGATCCTGACGCTCGCTCCCCTCGCCGGGGTGCGGGCCATCGACCAGGGATTCCAGTTCGGCCACAAGCCCGCCCCGAACCTCTTCGGCCGGGACGTCGACCGTCGGATCGAGATCGCCCGGGACATCGCCCGCGAGACGATCCGCGTCCGCGAGGAGGGTCTCCGGCTCGCCGAGCTCGAGCGCCGCCAGGGTGAACTCGAGTCGCGACGCCACGAGATCGGACGCGATTTCGCGGCACTCGAGCGTGAGCTCGGACGGATGCACGGGGAGCGCGCCGCGCTGGCGGCGGATCTCCGCGACCGCCGGGGCGAGCTCGCCGAGATCGAGCGACGTCGCCGTCGCGCCCCGCACGGGCGGGTCCTCTCGCTGCGACGCGAGATCGAACGCCTCGAGTGCGACCTCGTCGCCCTCGACGCGCGGATCGAGAGCCGCCGCTGCGAGCGCGAGGAGCTCTGCCGTCGCCGGGACGATCTGGACGCCCGACTCGCGGGACTCTGCCGCGACATCGAAGCCCAGCGCTGCGTGATCGCGGAGAGTCACGAGCGCCTCGCCCGGCTGCGCGCCGCCCTCTTCGTCGGTGATCGTCGGGACGACGACCGCCGCGGGGACCGCCGCGACGACGATCGCCACGGGGATCGTCGCGACGACGACCGCCGCGGGGACCGCTCGGGTCGCCGGGGTCGCTGAACGCGCCCGGAATCGCATCGGATCGCGAGGGCCGCCCCCCGGAGACTCCCGGGGGGCGGCCCGCCCCAATTCACGCGACCACGCCGACGAGGCCCGCGCGCGCGGGAGCCCCGCCGCTTACACTTCCCGTCGGAGGACGCGGGTCGGAGGCGGCGAGACGATGGCGACCTGGAAGACGAGGATCGGAGCCGGCGCGGCCCTCGGCGGAGCCCTCGGCGCGCTCGTCGCGGCGGCGGAGATCGCGGTCGTCGTCGGGAGGGGGGGCGACGCGCCGGCGGGACCCGGCGAGGCGATCGGTCTCCTGGCCCCCCTCGTCGCCGGTGGACTCCTCGGCACCCTGATCGGTCTCGACGCGGGGCGGCTCGGTCGTCCGGCCTTCGGCGTCGCGGTGGCCCTTCTCGGCTTCGAGGCGGCCCAGGGCGCCCGCGCGGCGACCTGGCCCCTGGCCGCGTCCTGGGGGCCGCTCGCGGGCTCCCTGGCCTTCCTCCTCTCCTTTCTCCCCCGTCGCCGGAGGACCGATCTCCTCCTCGCCGCCGTCGGGCTCGGCCTGCTCGCGGCGAGCCTGCTCACCCTCCCGGGCCTCTATCCCCGCCTGCGACTCGCGGCCGCGATCGTCGGCGCCCTCCTCGTCGCACCTCGCCTCCACCTCCGCCGGCCCTTCCGCGCCGCCGCGGCCTTCGCGCCGCCGCTCGTCCTCGTCGCGACGGTCGCCCTCGTCGGTCCGGCGCTCGGACGCTGGGGGCGACCCGACTGGGTCCTCGACCGCGCTCCCCTCTCCGGTCCGCTCCTCGCGGAGCTCCGCTTCCGGCTCCTGCCCCCGATCGCGGAGGACACCGAGGCCTGGAATCCGCCCGCACCCTGGAGCGAGTCGGAGGCGGGCCGCGCCGCCCTCGACGACCTCCGGAGCCGAGGGGGCCTCCCGCGCGGCGTGCTCGTGCTGAGCCTCGACGCCTGGCGACGCGATCGCCTCGGAGCGGAGATCGGAGGGCGCGCCGTGACTCCCTTCCTCGACGCCCTGCGCGCGCGCTCGGTGGAGTTCACCCGCGCCTACTCCCCCGCCCCCAGCACGGAGTTCAGCCTGCGCGCCGCGCTCGGGGGCTGGTCGATCGCCCCTCTGCGACAGTTCACCGGCGAGCTCGCGGGCGCGCCGCTCGTGACGAGCGCGCTGAACCGGGCCGGGGTCGTGACGCGCAGCGCGATCGCCCGGGCCCCCTTCGGCCCCGGGCTTCCGCCGGGGCGGCCTCCGCTCGACTTCGCGGCGGGAACGTCCCGCGACTGGAGCGATCCCTCGCCGGAGGAGATCGCGGCCGCGATCCGCCCCGACGCGCCGGGAGATCGCTGGTTCGCCTGGGTGCACCTCCTCAGACCGC
This sequence comes from Planctomycetota bacterium, assembly GCA_041402125.1. Classification (GTDB taxonomy): domain Bacteria; phylum Planctomycetota; family DRQF01; genus JAWKSY01. The sequence goes on along the minus strand of JAWKSY010000020.1, from coordinate 75,724 downwards.
ACGCGCCCTACGAGGACGCGGGCGAGGCCTTCCGGAGCGGAGACTCCCCGGCGGAGCGCCACGCGGCCGAGCTGCGCCACGCCGACGACGACGCGCGACGCCTGCTCGGGATCCTCGAGGCCGAGGGACGCCTCCGCGAGACCTGGATCATCGTCACCTCGGACCACGGCGAGGCCTTCGGGGAGCACGGGCTCGACTTTCACGCGACCTCCGTCCACGAGGAGACCGTCGCGGTTCCGCTCTTCGTCTCCGGCCCCGGCCTCACCCCGGGGCGGCGCGCCGACTGCGTCTCCTTGATCGATCTCGCTCCCACCCTCGCGGACGTCTTCGGGCTGCCGCGTCCACCCCGCGGATTCGGCGGACGGAGCCTCCTGCCGCGGATCCTCGGACTCGAGGATCCCGCTCGGGTCGAGACGGTCGTCGTCGAGAATCCGCCGCTCGGCTCGCACCGGTTCTCGGCCCAGGCCGCCCTGATCGGGCCGCGCTACAAGCTCATCGAGGACCTGCGAGCCCGGCGGCGCCGCCTCTTCGACCTCGAGACGGACCCCGGCGAACGACGGGACATCGCGGACGACCGGCCCGAGATCACGGCGTCGATGGCGCGCGAGCTCGGCCGGCGGCGCCTCCTGCCCGGCGCGACGACGCCTCCCCCCGTCGCCGCCGGGATCGCGGAGCTGCTCCGCGAGGCCGAGCGACTCGGCCCCGGCGCGATGGCCTCGACGCTCCTGCTCGCGGCCGACCTCGATGTCGCCGACCGCCTCCGCGGACTGCTCTACTTCTGCGACCGCCGGGACGAGGTCGCGCTGCGCGAGCTCCTCGCGCGCGAGCGGTCGCGCGACGGCGGACGAGACGCGGCCCTCGAGGCGCTCCTCGAGGGCGCGCTCGAGGGGCGACTTCCCGCCGCCGGGCCGGACGACCGGCGACCGGCCGTGCTCGCCGCCCGCTTCGATCTCGGACTCCGCGACGCGAGCGATGCGACGACGGCGCGCCTGGCGGCCCTCGCCCCCGAGGAGTGGCCGGACGATCTCGACGCGCGCCTCGCGGGATGGCGCTGGCGCGGGATCCGGCTCGAGGACCGAGCCCCCACCGGACTCCTCGTCGCCGGCCTCCGCGCCCCGAGCGCCTGGACGCGGTCGCGCGCCCTGCGGATCCTCGGCGAGGAGCCCCAGGGACGACGCGAGCCGGACGAATGCGACACCCTCGATCGCGCGCTGGTGGAGGTCGATCCGACGACGCTGTCGCCCTTCGGCGTGGTCGACCTCGCGGCGGCGATGCGGACCCGCGCGGTGGCCGGCGGACGCCAGGCCGTGCGCCGCGCCCTGCTCCCCCGGCTGCGCCGCCTCGCGCGCGAGGGGGCGCTCCCGGCGACGCCCGAGCGCGGCCGGACGCTCTCGCTCCTGCTCTCGGCCGTCGCCCAGTGCGGGGACGTCCCCGCCCGTCGCTACCTCGTCTCGGAGCACCCGGGGCGGGGATTCGCCGCGCCGGGCGCGGGCACGCCGTTCGCCGAGATGCTCGCCGACCGCGCCGAGCTCCCGCTCGAGGCCGTCCCCGGTCCGCGACTCGTCGGGCTGTTCCTCGAGATGCCGCCGCTCGGCCGGCTCGTCATCGAGGGTGGCGGACGACGCTTCGAGATCGGGGTCGGCGCCGAGTCGGCCGGCCTCCCGCTCGTGATCGAGGGGCTCTCCCCGGCGGCCGGAGCCCTGCGTCTCGAACGGCGCGAGGGCGCGAAGCCGAGCTGCGGCGGCTACGTCGACGTCGACCTCGACGGCTGATCAGCCGCCCGAGCGCTTCACCGACAGGCCGCGCTTCTTCATCACGGCCTCGACCGCCGCCCGGTGATCGCCCTGGATCTCGATGCGCCCGTCCTTCAGCGATCCGCCGCTCGAGCAGGCCCGCTTGAGTTCCTGGGCGAGCGCCTTCGTCTCCTCCGCGTCGAGGGGGAGATCGTAGAGGACGGTGACCGCCTTGCCGCGGCGCCCCGAGGTCTCCAGGCGCAGCCGCGCGACGCGGTCGCGATCGACGGGCGTCTCCGCGGCCTCGCCCGTCTCGAGGCGGCCGCGGTCCGAATCGAAGACGGCGCGGAGGTTGGGATCTCGCCGGCGCATCTCAACTCTCCTCGGAGGGGATCTCGAGCTGGGCGAGCACGGCGTCGAAGATGCCGCGCGGCTCCAGGGCCTCGCCGCGCTCGACGCGCTTCGAGAACATCGTGAGCGGGAAGACGAGCGCGCCCGTCGGTCGGAAGTAGAGGGCGGGATCGCGGCCGAGCTCGTCCTCGACCATCACCCAGACCAGGCGCGGCTCGACGGCGTTGAGCGCGAAGCCGAGCACGGCTCCCATGTCCTGGAGCACGAGGAGGTCCGCGGTCGTGACGACCTCCTCCTCGAGCAGGCGCCGCAGCACCGCCAGATCGTCCGGAGAGCGCTCGAGGCTCGCGTCCGGGAGACGCTCCGCGACGAGGTCGGAGACGCGCGTCCAGCGGTGGCCGAGCTGCGTGACGTCGTCCGCGAAGAGGGGGGTGATCCGCGTTTCCACGGGGCGAGGATATCAAGCCCCCGCCGTCCCCCCGACCCCGACCCCGCCGGAACATTTCGGTCCGGGCGGGGAGCATCCGCCGCTCTCGCACGTTGTCGGGATGGACGCGCCCCTCCGGGGGCCCGAAGACGAACGAGGAGGACGAACTTCCCATGCGTACCCTGCTGACCCTGGCCATCTTGAGCGCCTTCACGGTCGTCGGCACCGCCCTCTACGGACAGGACGAGGGAGCCGGCGCCAAGCCCGGCGCTCGCCCCGAGACGGTGGCGCCGCCCGCGAAGGACGAGGCCGCGCCCGACGCCGCCCCCGACCGCATCGCCGAGATCCGCCGCGAGCTCGCCGAGCTCGAGGCCCGACGGCGCGAGCTGCGCGCCGAACTCCGTGAGCTCCAGGGAGCGCGCGGCGGCCCGCTCCGCCTGCGCGACCTGCTCGAGGACGGCGACGCCTTCGGCTTCCACCTCGGCCCGCAGGGCGGCTTCTCGATCGACATGGACGACCTCGCCCAGGGGTTCGCCGGTCGCCTGCGCGCGATCCCCGGCGCCCCCGGCGAGAGCAACGGCGTCTCGATCCAGGCCGGCCCCGACGGCGTGAAGGTGGAGATCACCGAGACCGACGACAACGGTCGGACGGAGACCAAGACCTACGAGGCCGACAGCATCGAGGCCTTCCGGACCGAGCACCCCGAGCTCGCCGAGAAGTACGGCATCGGCGAGATGAAGTTCGGCTCGGGACTCGCGCCCTTCGAGGACCTGAACGGCTTCGGCGACCTGCGCGAGCGCATGGAGGAGATGCGGCGTCGCTTCCAGGGCGACTTCGGGAGCGGCTTCGACGCCTTCGGCGGCCGTCCGCTCGCGCCCCGCGCCGCGCCGCCGGCCGCGCCCGGTCGCGAGCGCCTCGGCGTGCTCGTGCGCCCGGTCGATCCGGCGCGCCTCGAGGCGCTGAACCTCGCGGCCGGCGAGGGTCTGGTCATCGAGAACGTCGAGCCCGGCACGCTCGCCGCCCGCCTCGGCCTGCGCCCCGGCGACACCCTGCTCCGGATCAACGGCGAGACGATCCGCGGCGCGGCGACGATCGCCACCGCGCTGGGCGCCGCGACCGACCGCGACCCGATCACGCTCGAGGTCGAGCGCAAGAGCGGCGAACGCGCCACCCTCGAGGCTCTCAAGGGCGCGCCGCGCCTGAAGTCCCGCAAGATCTGAGAGCCCGTGCGTCCATCCCCGCCGGCGCGGGGATGGAGGCTCGGACCTGACGCGGACGATGCACGAGACGGAGCGCGCGGCCGGGTTCGGCTCCCGGTCGCGCGCTCCTTCATGCGACGACGCGAAGTTCGCGCGGCGACCCTTGCCGACCGCTCCCCTCCCGGCAGGATGGCGCGAGCGACCCGCGAGCGCGGGACGCCCCGGAGGAGACCCGCGCCGTGCGCCTCGCCCTGCTCTCGCTGACGATCGCCGTCCTCGGCTGCGCCCACGGCGGCGGTCCGCCCCTCTCCCGCGACGGGGAGCTCCTGGCGCGGGCGGAGGGGATCCGGCGCGACTTCGGCCCGCGGGTCGACCTCGACGCCGAGGAGCCGACTTCCTGCCGACGGTCTGGACGCGTCGCCCCATCTTCGGGCGGGCCGAGTCCGCGACCGATGACGACGTCGCGCGCGCCCTGGTCGCGCTGCGGACCGTGCTCGCCCGCTATCCCCGATCGCTCGTCGCGCGGGAGCTGAGCCGCGTCGCGATCGCCGGTCGTCTCGTCTTCTACCGTCGGGACTACGGCGGCACGAACGACCGCGACGCGATCTACCTCACCTGTCGCGGGCTCGACGAGGGCTTCGACGACGCCCACCTCCGCGGCGTCCTCCACGCCGAGTTCTCGAGCGTGCTCTGGCGCAACCACGCCGACCTCTTCGACCGCGCCGCCTTCGAGGCCGCACTGCCGCCGGACTTCAGCTACGGAGGCAGCGGCGTCGAGGTCCTCCACCGCCGCGACCTCGACGCGAGCGATCCCGAGGACCTCGCGGCGGGATTCCTGACCCGCTACGCCCGCAGCAGCCTCGAGAACGACCTGAACACCCTCGTCCGCGGGATGATGCTGCGCCCCGAGGACCTCGTCGCGCTCGCGCGACGCCACCCGCGCCTCCGCGCGAAGGCGCTCGTCGTCGCGAGCTTCTACGAGTCGCTGGGCGTCCCCGACGCCGCCGCGCTGCGCCGGCGCCTCGCCGAAACCGGCGACTGAGCCGTCGACTCCGACCTCGGTCAGCGCGCCGGCGCGAGCCGGACGTCCAGGACCGCCGCCCCGTCGAGTTCGAAGTACTCCACCTCGAGTCGCACGCGACGCGCCTCCGCGAGATCGATCGTCGCCTCGTCGCGCGTCGCGCCGTGGTGCGTCCAGTTCTCGAGGATCACGCGCCCGTCCGCCCGGACGCGGACGCCGTCGTCGCTCGTGGTGACGACGGTCCAGCGGCCGGCGGGGAGCTCGACCTCGAGCTCCGCGACGACCCCGAATCGATCGGCGGCGACCTCGGGCGCGAGGACGGCGCCCTCGACCACGAGATCTCCCGGTCCCCCGCCGCCGAAGGGCAGGCGGAGCGCGGAGAGCCGGCGGACGGGCGCCGCGGCGGCCGCCGCGCGCCAGGCCTCGCCGCCCGCGCGCGGATCGCCGGCGGTCGCGAAGGCGCGGACCCGCCAGTCGAGGACCATCGCGACTCCGCGCCCCTCGAGTCCGGCCGCGGCGTGGCGGAGCCGGTAGGGGCGCGGGGTGCCGGCGACCCGTGGCCGCACGACGACCCGGCCGCCCTCCCCCGCGACGAGCTCGACCTCGCCCTCCACCGCGAGTCCCTCCGGGTCGGCGCCGAGCACGCGCCAGCGATCGCCGTCCGGCCCCCGACCCTCGCGGGCGAGCCACGGCGTCTCGTGATCCCAGGGGCCCCAGGGCGTCATCACGATCGCCTCGCGCCCGCCGAGCGCGCGCCGCGCCCCGACCGGCCGGGTCGCCCCGGGAACGCGGATCCCGCGCGGCGCGGCCCAGGTCGGCGGCGTCCCCTCGAGCGCCGCGATCGCGGCGTCCGGCCCGGTGACGAGCTCGCGTCCGACGTCCTCGTGGCGATTCGCGCCCACCAACGTCGCGCCCTTCTCGCCGCGCACCTCGAGGGCGACCGGCGTCCCGACGAAGAGGTTGCCGGCGACGACGTTCCGCGCCGTGCGCCCGCCCCCGTTCGCGACGACGCCCGGCTTCGCGAGGAGTCCCGGATCCTCGTCCCACCACAGATGGACGCCGCACCGGTCGCCGCGGAACGCGTTGTCGAGGATCCGGTTGTCGCGGCCGTGTTCGACGTTCACGCCGCCGCGCTCCCGTCCGTAGGCGCCCTCGCCGTTGTCGCCGAAGAGATTGCCCGCGATCAGGGTGTCCTGGGAGTAGCCGCCCCAGATGCCGCAGATGGCGTTGCCGACGAGCCGGTTCTCGAGGATGCGGTTGCCGAAGGAGAAGGTCATCTCGAGACCGTGGGCCGCGGCGTGGGAGAAGTCGTTGCCGAGGAAGAGATTGTCGTTGCAGCCGCGGCGCCGGTACCAGTCCTCGTCGTGCTCGCCGACCTCGCCGAGGGCCTCGATCCCGCCGAAGCCGAAGACGCCGTCGCCCCCGTGCGTCGCCGAGCACTCGAGGAAGCGGTTCCGGACGCACTGCTCGAAGATCAGGATCCCGGCCGAGTCCTGCCCCCGGTTGTAGACGCCGTGCGAGTAGCCGCGGACGCAGAAGTCGAAGGCCGAGCGGGCGAAGGTCCCGTCCCGGACGCGCCACAGGGCGAGGCCCCAGCCGGAGAGGAAGCTCGCGTCGCCGTCCACGACGAGGGGCGAGGCCGAGTCCTCGATCATGATGCCGTTCTGGGACGTGCGGACGCGGACCCGCTCGATCCGGGCGTCGTCGCAGCGGAGGAGCCGGAGGGCCGCCCCGCCGCCGCGCGACCACTCCCCGTCGTCGTTGCGGTGCGGGTAGAGCCAGTCGACCGCGTCCTCCGCCTCGGGCGTCGAGTGGAGGCGCTGGCGGAATCCGTCCGCGAGATCCGCGTCGAGCACGACGAGGCGCGGCGCCTCGCGGGCCTCGATCCCGAGCTTGAAACCGCGCAGTCGCGCGCCCTCGATCCTCACGTCGGCGACCCCACGCACCGAGATGCCGATCCCCTGCCGCTGATCGGGCTCCTCCGTCGCGGGCGCGCCCCGGAGCGTCGCCCCGGCCTCGAAGACGAGGCGGACGCCGGCCGCGCGGACGCGGAGGACGCCGTCGCCGTTCACGTCGCGCACGACGACGTCCGCGGGCACCCGGACGCGACAGGAGGTCAGGACGTCGACGTCGTCGCGATCGACCACCAGCAGGGGCAGCGCGGCGTCGCCCGTCGGATCCTGTCCGGGCGCGCGGCCGCCGAGGAGGGCGAGGACGAGGCCGAGAAGGAGGGGGAGGCGGCGGAACATCGGGAGCCCTCGCGATCAGGCGCCCGCCCGTCTCCCGCGGAGAGCGTCGAGCGCGCGATGGAAGCCTCCGAGCGTCATCTCGTGCATGCGATCACCGGAGGCCTCCCGGATCATGCGGATCGACGTCGTGTAGCGCCAGTCGTCGCGCGGCAACGGGTTCAGCCAGACGAGGCGCGGGTAGCGGCGGAAGAACCGCTTCAGCCAGACCATCCCCGCCTCCTCGTTGAAGTGCTCGACGCTGCCGCCGGGCTCGCTGAGCTCGTAGGGGCTCATCGCCGCGTCGCCGACGAAGATGACGGACCAGGTCTCGTCGTAGGTGCGCAGCAGTTCGTCGGTCGCGAGGTCGCGCGAGGGGCGACGGGGGTTGGCCGACCAGACCCGCTCGTACACGCAGTTGTGGAAGTAGTGGAAGCGGAGATCGCCGAGCTCGCTCCGGGCGGCGGAGAAGAGCTCCTCGGTGAGCTCGACGTGCCGGTCCATCGACCCGCCGACGTCGAGCAGCATGAGCACCTTCACGCGGTTCCGACGCACGGGTTTCATGCGCAGATCGAGCAGACCGCCCTGGCGCGCGGTGGCGCGGATCGTGGCCGGCAGGTCGAGGTCCTCGCTCTCGCCCTCGCGCACGAAGCGCCGGAGGCGGCGGAGCGCCAGCTTCAGGTTGCGGGTGCCGAGTTCCCGCGAGTCGTCGTAGTCGCGGTAGCGACGCTCGTCCCAGACCTTCACCGCCCGACCGAGCCGCCCGCGGCCAGCTCTGATGCGCACGCCCTCGGTGCGCTCCCATCGGCCCGAAGGGCGGGTGCCCGCAGTGCCCACCACTTCGAGCCGCCGGCGTGGCGCCCGTCCTGCTCGGCGAGGCGCGCCTCGAGCTCGCGGAGGAGAGCCTCGAGCCCGCGCCGGCGCAGCGCCTCGAGCTCTTCCGGGCCGAGCGTCTTCTCGGCCAGCGCGCGCAGCCACTTCCGAGGGCAGCTCGCGCTCCTCGCCAGCGGCGCGCTCCGCGCCGCACCAGGCAGTGGGCGAAGGCGCGGTCGAATCGGTCGAGGTGCGCCTCGTCCTTCACGAGGATGCAGCGCGCGAGCGGATGGAGCCGGTCGATCGAGGAAGTCGGCACGACCGGCCTCGAGCGCCGCGAGGAGATCGAGGTACTCGCGCAGGGCGACCGGCACCCCGAGTCGACGCAGCTCCTCGAACAGGCCGAGCATCATCTCACCAGGTCCGGCCGCTTGGGACTCGATCCGGTAGCGCGAGCTCGGTATGCACACTCGTTCTTGAGCAGCGCGCCGGCGGCGGCGGGCAGGTTCCCCTCCTCGCCGTTCTCGAGCCGCGCGAGCGGGTCGGACTCGGCGGTGAGGAGCGGATCAGTCCGAGGAGCTCGGAGGTGCTCGGCTTCTTCTTCAGGCCGGGGACGTCCCGCAGGCCGTAGAAGACCTCGAGCGCCCGCGTCAGCAGCTTGCGATCGAGTCCCGGATGGTGCAGCTCCGCGATGGACTCCATCGTCTCGCGGTCGGGGAAGCGGATGTAGTGGAAGAAGCAGCGGCGCAGGAAGGCGTCGGGCAGCTCCTTCTCGTTGTTCGAGGTGATGACGATGATCGGGCGGTGACGCGCGCGGATCTCCTCGCGCGTCTCCGGCACGAAGAACTCCATGCGGTCCAGCTCGAGGAGCAGGTCGTTCGGGAACTCGAGATCCGCCTTGTCGATCTCGTCGATGAGGAGGACGACCGACTCGTCGGCCTCGAAGGCCTCCCACAGGCTCCCCTTCCGGATGTAGTGGCGGACGTCCGCGACGCGCTCGTCCCCGAGCTGCGAGTCGCGCAGCCGGGCGACGGCGTCGTAGTCGTAGAGCCCTTCCTGCGCCTTCGTCGTCGACTTGACGTGCCAGCGGACGAGGCGCTTCCAGGCGCCGCGCGATCTCGATCGCGAGCTGCGTCTTGCCGGTGCCCGGCTCTCCCTTCACGAGGAGCGGGCGCTGCAGGGTGACCGCGGCGTTGACCGCGCACATCAGGTCCTCGGTGGCGAGGTAGGTCTCGGTGCCGGCGAAGCGCGTCATGGGGTCCTCCGATCGGGGACGATATCCCGTCCGTCCGGCGCGGACAAAGCGCGGCCGGCATCTGCTACAGTCGCCTCCGGCGCGACGGCCTCCGTTCCGCCCGGCAGGACGCCCGGTAGCCCCGTCGCCGACCGGCGGACGTCCGGCGGACCACGACGCGATGCGGATCCTGATCGTCCTCGCCCTCCTCCTCGCCCTCGGGGCGGCGGCCTTCCCTCGTCTGGCAGCGGACGGGCACGGACCGGCACGAGGACGGCGGCTCCGGCTGGACCTCGGAGCGGATCGCCGCGGACCCCGCGAGGCTGCTCGCCGACGCCCGGACCCGCATCGAGGCGCGCTCCCGCGCCCTCGAGGATCGACGCCGCGAGCTCCTCGCGACCACGGCGGAGGCCGAGCGCGACCTGGCGCTCCGGGGGGCCGAACGCGATCAAGCCCTGCGCCGCCTCGCCGCCGCCCGCACCGCCTTCCTCGAAGCCGATCACGAGGAGCGGTGGCCGGTGGACCTCGCGGGCGAGTCTCTCTCGCGCGGCGCGCTCGCGAGCCGGATCCTCGAGCTCGATCGCAAGCTCGAGGAGGCGACGACGCGGCGCGACCGCCTCCGGCGCCTCGCCACGTCGGCCTCGGAAGGCGCGGCCGCGATCGACGCCCAGCTCGAGGCCTTCCGCGGCCTGCGCCGCGGCCTCGAGGATCGCGAGCGCGAGCTGGAGATCTCGAGCGCGGTGGAGGAGCTCGCCGCCTTCGAGCGCGATCTCGCCGTGGTCGACGCCGTCGGCGCGTCCCTCGCCGAGAAACGCGAGCTGCTCGACCTCACGCGGCTCGCGCGCGACGAGGGGCGGCGCGACCGCCGCTCGCTGGACGACATCCTCGTCGAGGAGCCGCGCTGATGTCCGGCGGAGATCGCAAGCGCGGGGTCGGCTGCTGCGGCGGCTGCCTGATCGTGGTCCTCCTGCTCCTCGTCGTCCCGCGCGCGCGCGACCGCGTCGTCGACTTCTGGGACTCCCTGCGCCGGGGCCGCGAGGACGCGGCCCGCGAGGAGAAGCGGGTCGACGTCGAGAAGGAGGCCGCGGCCTGGGCGCGCGAGGAGATCCCCGAGCTCCAGGAGGCGATCGAGGCCGTCGCCGCGCTCCGCGACGACCAGCGCGATCGCAATGACGAGCTCCGCCGCACGCTGGAGGCGCTCGGCCCCGGCGCCGACGAGGATCCGGACCTCCAGCGGGCGGAGGGCCGCCTCGCGGAGCTCGAGACGATGCTCGCGAGCCTGGGTCGCGAGCGGATGGACGCCTTCGTCCTCTGGCGGAAGTACCGCGCGACCGAGCGCACGCCCACCGAGGAGGCCCTCTACCGGGAGGCCGTCCGCGAGGGTCGCCGCGCCGCCGCGGACGCCGACGAACGCCTGCGCGACCTGAGCGGTCGTTGATCGCCCCGCTCCCCCGATGACCGCGACCGGAGTCGAGACCATGTCCGCCCTGCCCCGCCCGCTGCTCGCCTGTCTCCTCGCGTCGTTCCTCCTCGGCGGAGCCCTCACGGCCCAGTCGCCGCGACTCGCGCTCGACCCCCTGCTCGGCGACCACATGGTCCTCCAGCGGCAGGCCGAGGCCGTCGTGTCGGGCGCCGCCGATGCCGACGCCGCGGTCGTCGTCGAGGCGAGCTGGCTCGATGCGCCCCTCACGGGCCGCGCGGACGCGAAGGGACGCTTCCGGATCGCCGTCCCGACGGGGCCGGCCGGCGGCCCGCACTCGCTCGTCGTCCGCGCGGGCGACGCCACGATCACCCTGCGCGACGTCGTCGTCGGCGAGGTCTGGCTCGCGTCCGGTCAGTCGAACATGGAGTGGCCGGTGAAGGCCTGCGGCCCCGAAGCCGACGCCGCCCGTGAGATGGAGCGCGCGGCGGCGGACGAGCGACCGGCTCTCGTCCGCGTGTTCGACGTGGCCCATCGCGCCGCCGCGCGCCCGGAGGACGGGGTGACGGGGCGCTGGATCGACCCCGGCCCGGACGAGGTCGGAGACGTCTCGGCCGTCGCCTACTTCTTCGCGCGCGAGCGCGCCCGCGCTCTCGGCATCCCGATCGGCATCCTCGGCAGCAACTGGGGCGGGACGCCCGCCCACGCCTGGACGAGCGCGGCCGCCCTCCGCGAGCACGGCGGCTTCGACGAGGCGCTCGACCGGATCGATCGCGAGCGCGAGGACTTCGACGAGAGCCCGGCCGGCTTCGCGGCGCGGCGCGAGGCCTACCGGAACGCCCTGCGCGAGCGGGATCCCGGCTACCGCGAGAACTGGAGCGCGCCCGACGCGGATCTCGGCGCGTGGCACGAGCGCGCCGACGCCTCGACCTGGACCGAGGATCCGCTCGCGAACTTCGACGGTTCGGTGTGGTTCCGCGTCCGCTTCCGCGCGACGGCGGAGGAGGCGGCCCGCGCCGAGGCGATCGAACTCGGGCCGGTCGACGACCAGGACGAGGTCTGGATCGGCGGTCGACGCCTCGGCGGCGACTCGGGGCAGGGATCCTGGAACCGCCCGCGGCGCTACCCGATCCCCGCCGGCACGCTCGTCGCGGGCGAGAACGTCCTCGTCCTCCGCGTGCTCGACACCGGCGGCGCCGGCGGCATCGCGGGACCGGCCACGGCCAATCGCATCGTGCTCCGCCCCGAGGGAGACGCCCGGACGGCGATCCCGCTCGAGGGACCCTGGCACTACCGCATCGGGATGAAGCTCTCGGACGCGCCGCCGGCCCCGCGCCGCGAACTCTGCGGTCCCTGGGATCCGTCCGCGCTCTACCGCGGCATGATCGCTCCGTTGCGCGACGTCGCGCTCGCGGGCGCGCTCTGGTACCAGGGCGAGTCGGACGTGGGCCGCGCCGAGCGCTACGACACGCTCTTCCCCGCGATGATCCGCGACTGGCGCCGCACCTTCGGCCGCCCCGCCCTCCCCTTCCTCTTCGTGCAGATCGCGCCCTTCGAGTACGGCCCGCGGGGCGACTCGGCGCGCCTGCGCGAGGCCCAGGGTCGCGCGCTCGAGCTGCCCGCGACCGGGATGGCGGTCATCCTCGACCTCGGCGACGCGAAGGACATCCATCCCCGGAGAAAGCGCGAGGTCGGACGCCGCCTGGCGCTTCTCGCCCGCGGGATCGTGGACGGCGAGGATCGCGCCGCCACGGAGAGTCCGCGGGTCGCGTCCGCCGAACGGGACGGCGCCTCGCTCGCGCTCCGCTTCGGAGCCGACGGCCCCGCGATCGAGCTGCGCGGCGCGGGCGGCTTCGAGCTCGCCGGGGCGGACGGCGTCTTCCACCCCGCCGCGGCGACCATCACGGGTCCGAGAGCGCTGCGGCTCCGTTCCGAAGCGGTCTCCGAACCGCGCCGGGCGCGCTACGCCTGGAGCAACGTCCCCGAATCGACGCTCTTCGGGGCGAACGGCCTTCCGGCCTCGAGCTTCCGCGTCGCGGTCGCCGGGAACTGAACCCCGCGCCCGTCCCCTCGGCCGCGAGCGACGGAACTCCTCCGGGGAACGGGGTTTGACACCCGGCCGCCTTCGTGGTTATCTCGAACCGGTCACGCGAGGGAGGGGCCCGGCGCCGGGGCCGCACCGCCGCGTTCGCGATGCGACGGGAAGGAATCCATGCGAAACCGCGTCCTCATGTTCTGCGCCCTGACGGCGATCTCCCTGACGGCTTCGGCGCAGGTCGCCTTCAACCCCGCGAACGGTCACACCTACAAGCTCACCGGGATCGTGGCCGACGTGAACGCGGCCCGGGCCGAAGCGGCGCTCGCCGGCGGCAACCTCGTCACGATCGACGACGGCGCGGAGCAGGCCTTCGTCTTCGGCGCCTTCTCCTCCTTCTTCGGAGCCGGCGGCATCGCCTTCATCGGGCTCTCCGACGAGCTCTTCGAGGGGAGCTTCCTCTGGGACGACGGCACGCCCTTCGTCTACCAGAACTGGTCGCTCTTCCAGCCCAACGACCCCGGAGCCGAGGACTGGGTGGCGATGCTCACGGACGGCACCTGGGCCGACGTCGGCATCAACGCCGCCAGCGTGGGGATCATCGAGCTCCCGATCGGCGCGCCCTCCCGCCTCGTGCTCGCGCCGGGCGCCGATCTCGTCCGCAACCTCGCGGCGGGGACCTTCACCCTGACCGGCGCCGTCGCGGGCATCGAGACGCCGGACGGCTTCCTCATCGACTCGCCCACCGTCGATCCGCTCGTCGGCGGCAGCGTGACCGTGTCGGGCAACCTGATCGGGAACGATCCCTTCCTCGTCGGCACGTCCTTCGGCGCCACCCAGGCCGCGCTCGTCGCCACGCCGGGCTCGGATTCGCTGACCCTCACCGGCACCTTCCAGCACCAGCCGGGCATCGTCGCCGACACCTTCAAGCTCGGCGGGGCGCTCGGCTGCCTGCCGATGGACCGCCGCGCGCTGAACCAGGCCGGCTTCCTCCTCGCGAATCGCGTCGGCACCGCGTCGCGCACCCTGAACGGCGTGCAGGCCCGGCTCGGTCAGGGCGGCGTCCTCTCGCTGGTGTTCGAGATGGCGATCTTCGGCGACCCGGGCCTCGAATCCGTCGCGCTCGACTTCGACCCGGCACCGGTCGCGCCGGAGACGAACCTCGGCACCGACGGCGCGGGGAGTCTGCAGGTCGGCATCGTCGGCGCCGGCGCGAACGCCGTCGTCCACAACCTCTTCGATCCCGCCCCCGCCTCGGGCATGCCCGGCGGCGGCGCCTTCTTCGGTCTCGGCCTGACGCCCTTCTCGCTCGCGAGCGCGATGCAACCGCTGGGCGCGCACCCCTTCCACGTCGCCACCGACGCGAACGGGGCCTACTTCTGGGGCCTCCCCGCGGGCTCGATCCCGCCGATGCTGATCGACATGGTCTCCGTCGGCGTGGTCGGCGGCCAGATCGCCTGGCAGTCGCCGGTGGTCCGCGTCCAGTTCTGATCGCGTGGGCCGCGGGGCTTCAATTCAGGACTGACAGCGCGGGCAGAAGTAGGTCGAGCGGCCGGCGTCGCCCTGCCGCCGCATCGCGACGCGTTCGCCGCAGGCGAGACAGGGTCGCCCGCTCCGCTCGTAGACCCAGTGACGCTCCCGGCCCGCCCCCGCGCGACGGAGCGTGCGCGTCTCGGTCGCCACGCAGGGCAGCATGAGCTCGCGCGCCGTCGCGAGCAGTCGACCGAGCGTCTCCGCATCGCAGTCGCCCACCGGCCGGAAGGGGTCGAGGCGCGCCGCGAAGAGCGACTCGGACTTGAAGATGTTGCCGATCCCCGCGACCCCGCTCTGATCGAGGAGCGCCTCGCCGAGGCTCCGTGAGGGATCGCGCGCGACGCGTGACGTCGCGACCGCGGGATCCCAGTCGTCCGCGAGGATGTCGGGACCGAGGCCGCGGAGGGCCGGATGCCCCGCGACCGCCTCCGGCCGCAGCGCGAGGAGGAACTTCGGCGTGAAGCAGACGAGGTCGAAGTCGCCCGCCCGGAGCACGAGGCGCGCCTGGCGGCGCGGCTTCCGCCAGCGCTCGCCGGGGCGATAGAGGTGCCAGGCGCCGGTCATGCCGAGATGCCCGACGAGCACCGGACCGGGATCGCCGTGGACGAGGAGGAGCTTCCCGCGCGCCTCGACGCCGACGATGCGAGCGCCGCGCATCTCGGCGGGCCCCACCTCCACCGCGCTCACCTCGTGTCCGACGAGGGCGCGCGCGATGCGGCGGGCGCAGCGATGGATCGTGTCACCCTCGGGCATCGTTCCCCGCCTCGAGGACGAGACCCGCCCCGTCGGGACGGAAGCCCGCCTCGCGGAGGAGCACGGCGCGCGGCGCGCTCGCCGCGGATTCGCCGTCGAGCGTCTCCAGCCGGAGGCGGCCGCGCCGGGCCAGGGCCTCCGCGGCCGCGCGCCAGACGGGGCGCGCGTCCTCGTCCTCCGCGCCGACGAAGCTGGCGGCGCCGCGCCCCCCGGGCGCGATCCAGAGCACGCATCGCCCGCCGACGGCGACGACGAGAGCTCCTCCGGTGCGCGCGGGACGCGGGCCCGGCGTCTCGGGCCAGGGCAACGCGTCGCCCCAGGGCGCGGCAGGGTCCGTCGCGGCGAGCACCAGCGCGCGCTCGCGGCCCTCGTCGCGCATCGACCGCAGGCGCGAGGCGGCGCCCGCCCCCGCGAACTGACTCGCGCCGAGTCCCTCGACGAACCAGCCGCGCCGCGCCCGACCGCGCTCCTCGAGCGCGACGAGCACCGGATGGAGCGCGGAGAAGCCGCCGGGGATCCGTTCGCGCCGCAACACCTCGCGCGAGACGACGCCTCGCGTCGCGAGCAGCAGTTCCGCGCGGGCGGCCGCGCGCTCCGTCGGCGAGGCGGCCGGCGCGGGCGTGAGCGACCAGCGTCCCTCGGTGCCCGGTCGGGCGCGCAACGCCGCGCGCCAGCCCGCGCGCGCCCCCTCGCGGCGCCGCGGCGTCGGTCGGCGGCCCGTGGAAGCGCGCAGCCGGGAGCGCAGCGCCGCGAGCGTGTCGCTGCGCGCGCGGCCCGCCCAGACGAGATCCCAGAGCGCCTCGACGAGATCGTCGGGATAACCCCCGACCTCGCGCTCGAGATCGGCAAGAAGGAGGCGCCCCGTGCGCGCAGGACCTCCTCGACGCGGGCCGCGAGGGGTCGCGTCGGCTCGGACGGATCCGAGGCGAGGAGCGCCTCGTCCTCGGCCGCGAGGAGCACGATCCGGCCGTCGCGCGGCCCCACGCCCTCGAGACCGCGCCAGACGAGCGCTCCTGTCGCGAGGAGACGGTCGAGATCGCCGCGTCGGTGGTCGGCCACGCGCGCCGGCAGGAGCTCGGTCTCGAGCGCGCTGCGGGGGCCCCGGGTGCGACGCGCGCGCGGGGGCGCGGCCTGCCGCGCCGGGCCGCGGCTCGTCGACCCCCTGCCAGGCGGCGAGGAAGCGCGCGTAGACCTCGGGGGCGACGGGCGCGATCTCCTTCCGGGCGCGCGCGAGCGAGAGCCGCTTGATGCGCCGCAGCACCTCGCGGTCGCACCACTCGCGGCCGCGGCCCGTCGGTCGGAACTCGCCGGAGGCGACGCGTCCCTCGCGCTCGAGGGCCTCGAGTTCGGTGCGCACGGGCGCGACGCCGATCCCGAGGCGGCTCGCCACCTCGTCCGCGGTGAAGGGGCCGTGACGCCGCGCGTGGCGCGAGACGAGATCCTGCAGCGGCCGCGCGGGCGACTCCAGGAAGGCCTCCGGCAGTCCGGGCGGCGGCGGCGCGCCGAGCGCGTCGCGGTAGCGGCCCGCCTCCTCGGCGATGGCGTATCGCTCCTCGCCGGCGATTCGCAGCCGGAGGACGCGGCGCCGGGCGACGAGCTCGTCGAGGCCCGCCGTCACGAGATCCTCCGGGGCGCCGCGCGCCGCGATCTCCTCCCGCGTCAGGTCGCCGAGGGTCCGGAGGAGGTCGCGGAGCTCGTCCGCGTCGCGGGGCGGCCGCCGGAGGTCGAGCCCCTGCAGCGAAGCCTCGACCTCGTCGATCGCGGCGGGGTCGAGGAGGGCCCGGAGCTCGGCCTCCCCGAGGAGTTCCCGCAGGCGATCCTGATCGAGGCTGAGGATCTGCGCGCGGCGGTCGGCGAGCGGCTGGTCGCCGTCGTAGAGGAAGGCGGCCGTGTACGCGAACATCAGCGACGAGGCGTAGGGCGAGGCGCGATCGGTGTCGCGCAGCGCGACCTCGATCTCGCGGTCGCGGATCCCGCGGAGGATCTCGCGGAAGGCCGGCAGGTCGAAGTCGTCGCGCAGGCACTCGCGGTGCGCCTCGAAGACGACGGGAAAGTCCTCGAAGCGCGAGACGACCGCCAGCAACGAGGCCGACTTCCGGCGCTGCAGCCAGAGCGGCGTCCGCTCGCCGGGACGTCGGCGCGGCAGCAGCAGCGAACGCGACGCGGCGTCGCGGAAGGCGGTGGCGAAGCGCGCCGTCCCCGAGACCTCGCGGAGGACGATCTCCTCGGCCTCGTCGGCGTCGGGCAGGAAGAGCTCGGGCGGGGGCGGCTCGCTCGCGCCGGGAAACCGGAAGAGGATGCCGTCGTCGGAGTGGAGCTCGTCCACCTCGCCGCCCGTCCAGTCCGCGATGCGCCGCCGGACGGCCGTCGCCCAGGGGACGTGCACGCGCGAGCCGAAGGGGCTGAGGAGCAGCACCCGCCAGTCCCCCACCTCGTCGAGGAAGCGCTCGAGGACGATGCGCCGGTCGGTCGGGACCGCGCTGCCACAGGCGCGCTGATCGTCGAGGTGAGCGCGCAGGTTGGCGACGGCCGCCTCGTCGAAGCCGCAGTCCTCGGCGAGGAGACGTCGCGCGTCCGGCTCGGGCAGGGTCTCGAGGCGCCGCGCGAGCGCGCCCATCGCGCGCCCGAAGTCCACCGGTCGCCCCGGGCCCTCCCCGCGCCAGAAGGGCATCTTGCCCGCCTCGCCCGGCGCCGGCGACACGAGGACGGCGTCGGTCGTGATCTCCTCGATGCGCCAGGTGCTCGCGCCGAGCCGGAAGATCTCGCCGACGCGCGACTCGAAGACCATCTCCTCGTCCAGCTCGCCGATGCGGCCGCGCCCCCGCCCGTCCTCGCCCACGAGGTGGACGCGGTAGAGCCCGCGGTCGGGGATCGTCCCGCCGGAGGTCAGCGCGATGCGCTGCGCCCCGCGACGCGCCTCGAGGCGGTCGGTGGCCCGATCCCATTCGATCCGCGGCCGGAGCTCGGCGAAGTCGTCCGAGGGGTATCGCCCCGAGAGCATGTCGAGCACGCCGTCGAAGGCCGACTCCGGCAGGTCCGCGAAGGGGGCGGCGCCCCGGACGAGATCGAGGAGTTCGGATCGCGGGAGGGGATCCATCGCGACCGCGGCGACGATCTGCTGCGCGAGGACGTCCAGCGGGTTGCGCGGATAGCGCGTGCGCTCGACCTCGCCCCGCCCCATCGACGAGACCGCGGCGGCGGTGGCGAGCAGTTCGCCCCGGTGCTTCGGCACGATGACGCCGCGCGAGGTCTGGACTGACCCCGTGTCCTGCGCGCCTGACGTTGCAATCCCGAGGCGACGCTGGGCGGCGCCTCGACCTGCACGACGAGATCCACGGCTCCCATGTCGATGCCGAGTTCGAGGGAACTCGTCGCGACGATGGCGGGCAGCGTGCCGCGCTTCAGCCGGTCCTCGACCTCCGCGCGGACCTCCTTCGCCATCGACCCGTGGTGAGCGAGATGACTTCCTCGGCGAGTTCGTTCAGCGCCGCCGCGAGGCGCTCCGGCGAGCCGTCGGCTGTTCACGAAGATCATCGTCGAGTGGTGGGCGCGGGATGAGCGCGACGAGGCGCGATGGATGGCGGGCCACATCGAGGACGCCCGGGGGGCGCGTCGGCGGGGCCGCTGGGAATCGCCTCGGGACCGGGATCCCGCATGTCTCTCGGCCGGCGCCTCGACCCGGATCTCGAGCCGCGCTGGCCCCGCGTCGACGACGGCGACGTCTGCGGCCGTCGCTCGCCCCGCACCTCGGCGCCTGCGAGCAGGTCCCGGATCTCCTCCAGCGGCCGCTGCGTCGCGGAGAGCCCGATGCGCTGGAGCGGCGTCGCGACGCTCTCCGCCGCTGACCGCGCTCGAGCCGCTCCAGGCTCAGGAAGAGGTGGCTGCCGCGCTTCGTGGCCGCGACGTTGTGGATCTCGTCCACGATGACGGTCTCGACCGAGCGCAGTCCCTCGCGCCCGCGAGGTCAGCATGAGGTAGAGCGACTCGGGCGTCGTGATCAGGATCTCGGGCGGCCGACGGCGTTGCGCCTCGCGCTCGGCCGCCGGGGTGTCGCCGCTGCGGATGCCGACGCGCGGCGTGCGCACCGCGACCCCCTCGCGCGCCGCCACCGCGGCGCGCCCGCTGATCGGCGCGCGCAGGTTGCGCTCGACGTCGGCGCCGAGCGCCTTCAGCGGCGAGACGTAGAGGACGCGACAGCCCTCGGGCTCCGCGTCGTCGCCGGAGAAGGCCAGTCGCTGGAGGGCGTAGAGGAAGGCCGCGAGGGTCTTGCCGGATCCCGTCGGCGCGAGGACGAGCGCCGAGCGACCGGCCGCGATCAGGGGCCAGGTCATCCGCTGGACGCGGGTGGGCGCGCCGAGCGCCTCCTCGAACCAGGTGCGGACGATCGGGTGCGCGAAGGCGAAGGCCTCGTCGTCGTCCCCGCCCCGCCCCGTCATCACCCCGCTCCTCCTCGCGACCTCACGGTTCGAGGATACGACGCCCGGGGAACGAGAGCGAGGCGCCGGGAGAGGGCTTCCCCCCCGCTCCCGGCGCCACTCTCCTCCTCCGACCTCCGGGTCGCGACGACGTCCGACGCGCCCGGTCGGGCGGGGAGCGGGGCCCCGTCCGCCGGAGGCGAGGGGGGAAGTCCCCCCTCGAGGGCCTCACGGCAAGCGCGGGCGGACCGATCAGGGATTCCCGGAAAAATGTCGCGGCCGGCCCGGAGGGCCTCACCAGCGCCGCGCGCGGAGGTCGCGGGCGAGGGCGCGCAGGTCGGCGTGGCGGTCCCGGGGGCGACGCGCGAGCGCGCGCTGGACGAGCGCCGCGAGCGATCGCGGGCAGCCCGGGGCGACCTTCTTGAGGGGTCGCGGGTCCTCCTCGCGGATCCGCCGGATCGAGGCGAGGAGCGAGAGTCCCTCGAGGTCATGGGGCGGCTCGCCGGAGATCATCTCGTAGAGGAGCGCGCCGAGGGCGTAGATGTCGGTCTGCGCGTCGACGAGACTGCTGTCGCCGGCGACCTGCTCCGGCGCCATGTAGGCCATGGTGCCGATGATCTGCCCGGTGCCGGTGAGCCGGGTCCCGCTCTCCTCCTCCTCGATCGAGCGCATCACCGCGGCGCCGAAGTCGAGCACGCGCGGCCGGCCGTCGGCCTCGACGAGGACGTTGCCCGGCTTGAGGTCGCGGTGGAGCACGCCGACGGCGTGGGCGTGGGCCAGGGCGTCCGCCACGCCCGCGGCCAGCGCGACGCGTTCGCCGAGCGTCGGCGCGTCCTCGGCGATCCAGCGCGGCACCGTCCGGCCGTCGATGAACTCCATCGCCAGGTACGGGAGCGTGAAGGACCCGACCGCCGTCTCCGCCTCGCCCACCCCCCAGTCGAGGATGCGGACGATGCCGGGGTGGTCGAGCTGCTCGAGGATCTGGCACTCGCGGCGGAAGCGGCGCAGCGCCTTCGTGGAGGCCTCGGGGGTGCGGAGGACCTTGAGCGCGACGTCCGCTCCGTCGCCGGCGGCGGCGCGGAACACGATGCCGCTCCCGCCCTCGCCGATCTTCTCGACGACCCGGTAGGCGCCGACGCGCGTGGGCTCCGCCAGCGCGCCGCCCATCTCCTCGCCGCGGGAGAGCCCCCGGCTGAGCGCCTCGCCGACGAGGCTGCGCTTGCGCGCGAGTCGCGACTCGGAGAAGGCGTCGTCCTCCTCGGCCGTGCTGTGCGCGACGAGCTCGCGGAGCTCCGCCAGCAGCTCGACGTCGTCGCCGCAGGACGCGACGAGGAAGTCGTCCCGCTCCGCCGCGCGACGCTCGAGGGCCTGGACCAGGAGTTCGTTCATCCGCTCGTAGCGGTTCGCGGTCACCCCTCGCGTCCCCGGCTCAGCTCGCGCCGGAGCCAGGCCCGGGCCATCGTCCAGTCGTTGACCGCGGTCTGGCGCGAGACGCCGAGTTCCTCCGCCGCCTCCTCGATCGTGAGGCCGCCGTAGAAGCGGAGCTCCACGAGCTGGGCGTGCCGCGGGTTGAGCCGCGCGAGATCCTCCATCGCCTCCTCGAGGTCGAGCACGTCGACGTCGCCGAACTCGCCGCCGCTGACGGCGCGGTCGGAGATCGTGACGCGCGCCCACTCTCCGCCGCGCTTCTGCGCGTGCCGGGCGCGGGCGTGATCCGTCAGGATCTGGCGCATCGCCTTCGCGGCGACCGCGTAGAAGTGGCGCGAGCCCTCGAGCTGGACGTCGCTCTGCACGAGACGCACGAAGGCGTCGTGGACCAGCACGGTCGGCTGCAGGGTGTGACCGGGATTCTGCGCGCGGAAGATCGACTGGGCGAGCCCGCGCAGCTCCTCGTAGATGAGCGGCAGCAGCTCGCTCGACGCGGAGGCGTCGCCGCGACGCACGCGATCGAGCAGCTGCACGACGGTATCCGGTCGTCCGGGCTCTCCGGTCATGGGACGGCTCCTCCGCCGCGAGTATAGCAGGGACGCCGCGCGCGTCGCGCGCCCCCGGGGCGGGGCGCCGAGGTTCCGAAACACGGTTCAGCGGCGGGGTTCGTGCAGTCGGAGGGTCACCTTGTCGGCCCAGGTCATGGGCAGGTTCCAGTCGGCGCGCGCCCCGGAACCGGGCCACGGCCGCCGCCGGCCAGTCCCGCGTCGAGGCGATCAGGCGCAACCGCGGAAGCGCGGCGGCGCGGCGCGCGATCGCGATCATGAGGTCGTCCGAGAAGCAGGTCGACCCCATGTAGATCACCGTCGCCGGCGGCCAGTCGAGCGCGGCGAGATCGCCGGCCCGGAAGCGGACGCGCTCGGCGAGGTCCTCGCGGCCCCGCTCGATCGCCCGGCCGAGCGCGCGCCGGGCCAGCGCGTCCCGCGTCGGGGCCGCCTCGATGCCGGTCGCGAGTCCGGCCGGGGTCTCGAGCGCGACCTGCATGACGAGACGTCCCGCGCCCGAACCCAGGTCGAGGAAGACGTCTTCGGGGCCGAGCCGCAGCCAGGCGAGGAGCCGTCGCGCGGAGGCTTCCGGGATCTCGCCGTAGGCGGAGGCGCCCGGCGTCGAGTAGGCCTCGACGGCGCGCTTCTCCTCGCGATCGAGATCCCAGCCCTCCTCGGCGTCGTCGTAGAGCGAGGCGAGCGCGATCGTCGGTCCGGAGCTCACGCGCCGCCCCCGGCCGGCGGGAGCGCCGCCGCGCGCCGGATCTCCGTCTCGAGGGCCGCGACGCCGTCGGTGAGCGCGGCCGGACCCGGCGCGAGGATGATGAGCGAGTCGATCTCCCGCATGCGTTCGTCGACGGTGAAGGGAGCCGCCGCGAAGCCCGGACGGGCGCGGGCCTCCTCGGGCGAGAAGCGCTTGCCGCACCACGAGGCGAGGTAGAGATCGGGCGCCCGCGCCACGACCTCCGCGGGATCCACGATCCGGTCGGCCGCGAGCGGCTTCTCGCGGAGCTCGGGGAAGCAGTCCACCCCGCCGGCGATCTCGACGAGCTCGGCCACCCAGCGGATGCCGGTGATGATCGGCTCGGGCCACTCCTCGAAGTAGACGCGGGGCCGGCGCGGCAGCGTCGCCGCCCGGGCGCGGACCTCGTCGAGTCCGCGCTCGTAGCCGGACGCGAGGGCCTCGCCCTTCGCGCGCTCGTCGATGAGCCGGCCGAGGATGCGGACCATCTCGATCGCGCCGGCGACGGAGCGCTGGTTGAAGGCGTAGACCTCGAGTCCGGCGCGGATCAGCTCGGCGCAGATGTCGGCCTGGAGGTCCGAGAAGGCGAGGACGAGGTCCGGCTCGAGCGCCCGGATCGCCTCGACGTCGGCGCGGATGAACTGGCTGACCTTGGGCTTCTCGCGCGCCGCGCGCGGCGGCCGCCGGGTGAAGGTCGAGATGCCGACGATGCGATCCTCCTCGCCCATGGCGTAGAGCGCCTCGGTCGTTTCCTCGGTCAGGCAGACGATGCGTCGCGGTCCGCGCAGGAGTCGTTCCTCTCGTCGATCGGGGCGGTCGGAGCGCGTCACCGCGGCGGGACGCGCCGCCCGAGGATAGGACGCCCGGGGCGCGGTGGACAGCCCTCGCGAGGGCGGTTAGAAGGAGACTTCCCCACCCCGAGCGGAGCACGAACATGGCCCAGGCCGAACTCATCCCCGTCGCCGATCCCCTCGCCGCCCTCTCCGGCGGCGGCTCCTTCGATGCCGTCGTCGCGGTCGGTCCCGCCGGCGCCTTCGAGGGTTGCGGCCCCGTGGCCTCGGTCCTCGCGGCCGCGGCCGCCGTGGATCGCAGCGCGCCGGGGGCCCTCGCGCTCTATCCCGCGCCGGAACTCGCCGGCGGGCGTCTCGTGCACGCCCCGACGGGTCCGCTCGATCGCGACCAGGACGACGTGCGCCGCTTCGCCGACGCCGCGGCCTCCGGCCTCCGCCGCGCGCGCGACGCCGGCTCGACGCGCCCATTCCTCCTCCTCGGCGGCGTGCCCTCCGATGCGCTGTTCCGCGAGGCGCGCGCCGTCTCGCTGCTCGGCGCGCTCGGCGGCCTCTGGGAGCCCCTCGAGGGCCGCGAGGCCCACGGCGAGCACGAGCTCGAGCCGGTCCGCGCGATCGGTTTCGCGGCCGGCGACGACGGCGAGTCCCTCGCCCGCTACGTCAGCGCCGTCGAGGCGGGCCGCCGCCTCGCCCGGGATCTCGGCGGGACCGAGCCCGAGCGCATGGCCCCGCCCCGCATGGCCGACCTCATGCGCGAGGCCTTCGCCGGCACCTCGGTGAAGGTGAAGGTCATCGCCGACCGCGCGACCATCGACGGACAGTATCCCCTCGCCGGGGCCGTCGCGCGCGCGTCCTGGGGCGTCGAGCGCCACCACCCGCGCGTCGTCCGCCTCGAGTACGACCCGGGCGGCGACATCACCGAGACGATCCTGATCGCCGGCAAGGGCCTGAGCTACGACACCGGCGGCGCCGACCTCAAGGTCAACGGCGTCATGGCCGGCATGAGCCGCGACAAGTGCGGCGGCGCCAACGCGGCCGGCTTCCTGCGGACGGTCGCGTCGCTGCAGCCGAAGGGCGTCCGCGTCGTGGCCGAGATCGGCTGCGTGCGCAACAGCATCGGCTCGGATTGCTTCGTCGCCGACGAGATCATCACGAGCCACGCCGGCGTCCGCTGCCGCATCGGCAACACCGACGCCGAGGGACGGCTCGTGCTCGCCGAGCTCCTCTCGCACCTCCGCGAGGAGGCGCTCAAGTCGGTCAACCCGCGCATCCTCAGCCTCGCGACCCTCACCGGTCACGCCGGCCGCGCGGTCGGCCCCTACACGATCGCGCTCGACAACCGCCCCGCCCGCGGAGTGCGCGTCGCGGCGCGCCTCGAGGAGTGCGGCGAGGTCTGGGGCGACTGCTTCGACCTCTCGCGCCTGCGCCGCGAGGACTGGGACTTCGTCAAGCCGCACAGCCGAGCCGACGACACCCTGACGTGCAACAACGCGCCGAGCTCGGCCACGCCGCGGGGGCACCAGTTCCCGATGGCCTTCCTTTCGATCGCCTCGGGACTCGCGAAGCACGGCCCCGAATCCGAGCGGCCGATCGCCTACACGCACGTCGACATCGGAGGCAGCGCGGCCGAGGGATCGAACTGGCAGCACGGCCGTCCCACCGCCGCGCCGCTCGTCGCGATGGCCGCGCTCTGGGCGCGCGGCTGATCGCATCGCGTGCTCCCGTCCCGCCCCAAATGGGCGGGACGGGTCAGCGGCGCCCGAGCAGCGTGTAGTGCCACTTGAAGTCGCGCCAGCCGGCGAGCTGGCCGTCCCGCGAGGCGTGCAGGAAGCACAGGTGGTAGCCGCCGAGGGCCTCGTCGTGCGTCCGGAACGAGAGGGGTAGGCGCAGGTCCGACGTCTCGCCGAGGACCGCGGTTCCGCGCGCGGCGAGCCAGGGATCGACGATGCGCCAGCCGCGACGCGGGAGCAGCACCTCGACCCAGTAGTGTTGCGGCCCCACCGCGTCGTCGCAGAACCCCTCGACGAAACGCGCGGGGATCCCCCTCGCCCGGCAGAGCGCGACGAAGAGGTCGCAGTGCTGGCGCGAGGAGGCCGGAAGCGGAGCCGTCGACGCCGCGGCGGCGCGCGCGGCGCCGCGAGTGTCACGTCGGGCTTCCGCGCTCAGCGTGCGCGAGACGACCTCGGCGACGCCGGCCACCACCTCGCGTCTCGAGGTGCCCCGGATCCCGGCCGCGAGGGCCTTCACGTTCTCGTCCTCGCTCTCGATCCAGAGCTCGGGGGCGAGCCAGGCCGCCGCCTCTCGCGGGCCCGGCACCTCCTCCCTCGCGCTCCGGACCGAAGCCGTGCGCGTCGGCGATGTCGACGTCGAACTCCTGGGAGATGCGGACGCCCTCGACGCGGCGCGGCCAGTGGTAGACGGCGTAGAAACCCTCGCCGGCCTGGTAGAGGCCCGAGGGCGGCGGGTCGAAGCGCGCGGCGACGATCGCGAGACGACCGCCCGCGGGACGCGGGATGCGCGTGACGAACTCGACCTCCCCCGCCCCGGCGTCGGCGAAGCCGATCGTGTAGAGCATCGTGGCGAGGGCCGGACGCGCTCCGAGGATCGTCGCCCCGTCGACGAGCTCCTCGCGCGCGAGGAGCCGGCCGTGCGCCCACGCGCCGCCGGGAACGGGATCGGGTGGGCCTCGAGGCGTCGCGCGGCGTGCCCTCGCGCGGGTCGCGCCGCGAGATCGGCGGCGCGGGGGTCGGGGCGGGGCCGCGGCCGGCGGCGCCGACCGACGCGGACCGCGGTCCGCGACCGGCACCCGTGCGGACGACCAGGCGAGATAGAGGAAGAGGGCGGCCGTCAGGGCCGCGAGTGCCAGCACCAGACCTCTCACCGGATCTCGACCTCCCGGATCGCCATCCTAACCCCGATGGTCGCCGAGGGTCTCCCCGCGGTCGCGACCCGCGCCGGCCGCGGCCGCGGACGGGTCGGGTCCGGCCTCACCGACCCTCGAGACGCGCGGCGCGACCCGGTCTTCCCGGCTTCCGAGGGGTCCGGCGAACGGATTCGGGCTCGAGCCCGAGCAGCGGTCGCAGGCAGAGCGCCGTCTTGCGGGCCCGGTTGGCGGCGAGGCGCAGGTCGCGGAGGTGGTCCACGAGCCGCAGCAGGGGGCGCAGCGCGATGGCGTCGGCGCACTCGCCTCGCGGCGGAGCACGGCCGCCTTCAATCCCTCGTAGCGCCTCCCGATGCCGCGCTTCGCGGGCGCCGCGCCGCCGACCTCGAGGGCCGGACCGAGGGCCTCGGCGACGACGGCCAGCACCTCCGCGCGGAACTCCTCGAAACCGGGACTCGAGGCCCAGCCGCGCCGCGAGGGTCCGCGACTCGGGACGGTCGAGCTCGCCCGCGAGATCGGCGAGCTCGTCGAGGTAGCCCGCGGCGCGGAGCGCGGCGGGCAGACCCTGCGCGACCGGATGGGACAGGGCCGAGCGCCGGAGCTCGTTCGCGAAGGCGGCCGAGGCCTCGAGGAGCCGCGCGACGGCGCTGCCCCGGGCGGCGATCCGCGCCGCGGAGGGATGGCCCTCCGACGCTTCTCGCAGCGACTCCCGCACGATGCCCGCGGTCCGGGCCAGTTCGAGCGCGAGGGCCCGGAGCGCCAGCGCCGGCGTCTCGAGCACGTTGCGGTCGAGATGTCGCGGCCGCGCGAGATCCTCCTCGGCCTCGCGGAAACGGGTGTCGAGGAAGGCCACGAGGCGCCGCGTGAAGGGCGCGACGAGCACGACGCCGAGCAGGTTGAAGGCGGTGTGGAAGGTCGCGAGGACCGTCGCGTCCGTCGGCGCCCATCCGATCGCGGCGCCGAGGGCGACGAGGCCGCGCAGCATCGCGGGGAGCCCGGCGAAGGCGACCGCGCCGGTCACGAGGTTGAACAGGCCGTGACCGAGGGCGACGCGGCGGGCGTTCGGCGTGGCGCCGAGGACGGAGAGCGCCGCCGTCGACGTCGTGCCGACGTTCGCGCCGATCACGAGGGCCGCGCCCTGCGTGAGCGAGAGCGCCCCGCCGCCCACCGCGGTGAGCGCGAGGGCGATCGTGGCGCTCGAGGACTGCACGAGGAAGGTGACGACGACGCCGACGAGCACGAGGACGGCGGCCCCGAGGGGCCCGGGACCGGCGAAGCCGGCGAGGTCGACCTGATCCTCGAGGCCGAGGAAGGCCGCGCGCAGGACGCCGAGCCCGAGGAAGAGCAGTCCGAAACCGGCGAGGGCGTCGCCGACGGCGGCGGCCCGACCGCTCCCCCGCACGAGCCGGGTCGCGGCCCCCACGCCGATCAGCGGCAGGGCCAGCGCCTTCACGTCGAGGTCGAAGCCGATCGCGGCGACGATCCAGCCGGTCGCGGTCGTGCCGACGTTGCTGCCGTAGATGACGCCGAGCCCCTGGGAGAGGGTGAGAACGCCGGCATTCACGAAGCCGATCGTCGCGACGGTGACCGCGCTCGAGGACTGCACGAGGCCGGTGAGGAGCGCGCCGGAGAGGATCCCCCGCCCCACCGAGTCGGTCCAGCGGCCGAGGATGTCGCGGAGGGCCCCGCCGGCGGCGAGCTTCAGCCCCTCGGTCATGAGCCGCATGCCGATGAGGAAGAGGCCGATCCCGCCGACCAGGCCCGCCGCGCTCGCCCCGATCACGGCGCGATCCTCGCTCGCGGGCGCACCCTCATCCGGCGCGGACGGTCGGCGGACATCGGTCAGAGCGTCCGGACGAGGTCCGGCGCCCAGGCGAGGGCCGCCGCGAGCGCGGCGCCGGCGAGGAGCGCGGCGAAGGTGGCGAGGAGCCCGATCTCGATCGCGTAGAGCGCGAGGACGGCGTGTCGGCTGCAGCCGATCCGGTGGAGGGCCTCGATCTCGCGACGGCGCATCTTCAGCGTGAGCAGGATCACGAGAGCGACGAGCAGGCCGGTGACGGCGGCGAGGAGCGCGGAGACGAGGTCGAGGAAGGCCTTGATGCGGAAGACGTAGGCCATCAGGTCGTCGATGACCTCGGTGGGCACGACCATCTGGTAGAGCTTCGAGGCGTTGACCCGCGACTTGACGAGGGTCCGCGACTTGGCGTCGCGCGGCAGGAAGAGGATCGCGCTCAGCGGCAGCGACGAGGAGTCGCCGTGGTAGTGGAACGAGGCCGCGTTCTCGGGCGTGACCTCGTTGTACTCGATCATCGCGGGCGAGATCCGGCGCGACTCCTCGCCCTCGCTCATCACGAGTTCCTTCGGGATCGTCTTCGCGTCGTCGTGGCCGTGCGAGATCCCTCCAGCACCCAGGCGGTCTTCGTGTCGACGAAGACCGCGAGATCGTCGGGACCGTCGGCGCGGCCCAGGACGCCCACGACGGGCATCTTCAGCGCCGGGGGCTTGGTGATGTCGTAGATCTCGCGCTGGTCGGAGAAGAGGTGGTCGCCCGGCCCGAGCCCGAGATCCGCCGCCACGCCGGCCCCGAGCACGACCTCGCCGATGCGATACGGGAGTCGCCCGCGCTCGGGGCGGAGACGGCGGTGCGCGAAGTACTCCGGACTCGTCGCGACGACGGGACGACCCCGCGCCGTGAAGCGGAGGTGCATCGGGATGGCCACGCCGAAGCCCGCGTCGCGCAGCGCCTCGTACTCCGAGAAGGGAACGACGTCGAGGTCGGCCGAGCGGAAGTAGAGGGTCGCCAGCGTCAGGTCGAAGCGGTTCCCCTTGCTTCCCGCGACGAGCGGGCTCGTCGCCGCGCGGGCGCGCAGATCGGCGTCGTAGCGCGACACCAGGAGCTGCGTCGCCACGGGCAGGAAGATCGTGGCCGCGAGCGCGAGGACGAGGATCGCGGACCGCGTGCGATGGAAGGTGAGCTGCCGCCAGGACAGGAGGAGGAGCCCCTTCATCGGACGCCTCCGCCGTCCCGCGCGAGGTCGATCACGCGATCGAAGCGCTCGAGCAGGCCGTGATCGTGGGTGACGACGAGCAGCGCCGCGTCGCGCTCGCGCGCGCGCTCGAAGAGCAGATCGAGCGTGCGGTTGGCGTTGCGGGGGTCGAGGTTGCCGGTCGGCTCGTCGGCGACGATGAGGACGGGTTCGGTGACGAGGGCGCGGCCGATCGCGACCCGCTGGCGCTCGCCCTGCGAGAGGCGCGCGGGCCGGCGGCCGAGGATCGCGTCGATGCCGAGCGCCTCGGCGAGCGCCGCCGCGCGCTCCTTCACCGCCGCGTCGAGGGTCAGGCGACCGCTCACGAAGTAGGGCAGGAGGAGGTTCTCGCGGGCGCTGAGGTACTCGAGCAGCTCGAACTCCTGGAAGACCATCCCGACCTTGCTGATCCGCCGCGCGCGGCGCGCCGCGTCCGAGAGGCCGTCGATGCGCTCGCCATCCAGCCGGACGGTGCCCGCGCGCGGCACGAGGATGCCGGTGGCGAGGTTGATGAGGGTCGTCTTCCCCGATCCGCTGGGGCCGATGCAGGCGACCCGCTCGCCGCGCCCGATGACGAGTCGCGGCAGCTCGAGCCGGAACGAGCCCCCGCCGTAGTCGAAGACGAGATCCTCGATCTCGACCATCGGGGCGGCGCTCATCGCCCTCCCCCGTCCGTCGCGGGAACGACCTCGCCCTCGGCCGCGACCCGGAACTGCTCGATGACGCGGTGGCCCTCGATGCGCCAGCCGGCGTCGGTCTCGAGGACGGAGTACTCCGCGAAGTACTCGTTCGTGCGCGTGTGGGTGTGCCCCCAGTGGAAGACCTCGCCCTCGACGCGCCAGCGGCAGTCGACGCGGAAGAGCGGATGGCCGCCGTCGGGCGACAGGCCGATGTCGTGGACCTCGGTCGCGAGCCGCTCGACCTTCCGCACGCGGCCCACGGCGCCGCCGTGCTCCTGCATGACGAGCGAGCGGTAGACCTCGTCGTAGACCTCGTCGAGGAGCGGCCCCGTCACGCTGCGGGCGAGGGCGTCGTAGACCCGGTCCTCGTCGCCGTAGTCGAAGGCCCGGTAGATGTTGGCGTGAAGGGCTCCGAAGGCCTCGGCCGCCGCGGTCCGGTCGGGCAGCGGCGGCCCGGCGTCGCGGCGGAGCGAGACGTCCCAGAGCCAGGCGCCCGCGAGGGGCAGGACGCAGACCGCGACGAGCGCCGGGATCCGGCCGCGGCGCGCGCGCCAGAGGACGAGGAGACCGCCCGCGAGGGCGAGGACGCCGAGGGCGATCGGCCCGCCGCGGGACGGGGTCTCGCGCGTCGGGGCCGGCGCGGGGACGGCGAGGAGTCGGTCCTTCCTCTCGCCGGCCGGAGCGTGCCAGACGAACTGCGGCTCGTTCCGCGTGAGCGTCACGATCCGGACCTCGCCGAAGGCCGTCCACTGCGCGTTGACGTCGATCGGCACCTCCGCGAAGTCCTCGAGCGCGGTGTTGATCGGGTGGAGACGCCAGGTCAGTCCGACACTCCGCGGCGCCTCGTTGAGCGGGTACTCGAGTTCGACGCGGAACTTGATGACGGCGAGCATGCCGGAGCGCGGATACTGGCTCGCATCGCCCGCGTCGAAGGGGAGCATCTCGAACTCGTCACGCGCCGGCGCGACCGCGATGCCGTCGACCTCGAGGGCGACCTCGCGGGCGAAGGTCTCCAGCAGGACCTTGCGCATCTCGGGCACCTCGTCCCGCGTCACCGCCTCCTCCTCGGCCCGGGGGAGGAAGGCGACCTCGTCGCAGAAGGCGAGGTTCATCACCGCCTGCAGGCGCACGACGCCCTCCTCGACGCGGACGCGGAGATCCACGTCGGGACCGTCCGCGGGATGGGCGTGCGGCACCACCCGGGGCCCCGGCGCGAGGAGGCCGGCGATCAGGACGACGAGGAGCGGCGAGGGCGACATCGAGATCTCGGGCCACGGGACGCGGAACCCGGCGCGGACGCGCGGCCGACTCCGCGGGAGACGCACCGCCCCGGGCGGTGGAGGCCGGACGACGGGCTTCCGGAGGGACGGTACGCCACGCGCGCGCCCACGGCAACGCGCCGGGCCCTCTCGACCTCTCCGGCGCGGCGTGCCAGAATCCGCGAAGGATATCGGACCGTCCCGCGTAGAGCCCACGCGAGGATCGATCCCGGCCACCCGGGGTCGCGGTCCGGGGCCGACGCCGACGAAGCGTGACGGCCCCCGCTCCCCTCGTCTCTCAACGACCCCTTCGGAGGAGTCCCGATGACGTCTCGTTTCGCCCTCGCCCTGGCGGCCGCCGTGCTGGCCCTGCCGCTCTCCCCGCTCCGCGCCCAGGACGCGCCGACCTGGAAGGCCCCCGAGCCCAGCGAGGAGGAGATCGCGACCTTCCGTCGCCACGTCGAGTTCCTCGCCGACCCCTTCCTGAAGGGTCGCTGGCCGGGCACTCCCGAGATGGCGATGGCTCGGGACTACATCGAGTTCCACATGAGGGCCGTGGGCCTCCAGCCGGCCTTCGGGGGCACCAACGCCAACTACGTCGGCGACGGCGCCACCACCTTCCGGCAGGACTTCCACTTCAACCAGAAGCGCACCGCCACGAGCGCCTCGCTGAGCGTCGCCGGCGGCGAGATCGCTCTCCCCGAGGGCTCGCTCCGCGGCTCGGCCGCCGGCGCCGAGGAAGGGTCGGGCGAGATGGTCTTCGTCGGCTACGGCATCCCGAGCGGGACGGACGACTGGGTCGGCCTCGCCGACGACGACTCCTTCGACGGCAAGATCGCGGTCGCCTTCCTCTTCGAGCCCCTCGACGCCGAGGGCCGCAGCCAGTGGAAGAAGGACGGCGGCTGGTCGAACCGCAGCAGCCTGCGACGCCGTCTCCGCGAGCTGAGCCGCCGCGGCGCGGCGGGCGCGATCCTCATCGTTCCCCCGGGCGTCGACGCCGACGTCAAGGAGACGATGGACGAGCTCGCGACCTTCTCCGCCCGCATCGTCCGCTTCCCGGTCGTCGCTCTCGACGCGAAGGGCGGCGCCGCCCTCCTCGCGGCCACGCACGACAAGGGCGATTCCCTCGAGGCGATCCGCGCCCGGGCCGACGCGGGTCGCTGCGTCTTCCCGCTGAACGGCGTCGCCGAGATGAAGATCGAGATCGGACTCTCCGGAGGTGATCCGGCCAGCAACGTCGGCGGCATCATCCCCGGTCGCGGCAAGCTCGCGAAGGAGCTCGTGGTCGTCGGCGCCCACATCGACCACCTCGGCCTCGGCTACCGCGGATCGCGCGCCCGCAACCGCGCCGGCGAGATCCACCCCGGCGCCGACGACAACGCCTCCGGCACCGCCGCGATCATCATGATCGGCCGCCGGATCGTGGACTACTACAAGACGCTCCCGCCGGACGCCGACGCCCGCAGCGTCCTCATCCTCGGCCTCGACGCCGAGGAGCAGGGCCTCCACGGCGCGGCCTACTACACGCGGAACCCGCTGGTGCCCATCGAGGACCACCAGCTCATGATCAACTTCGACATGATCGGTCGCATCACCGACCACCAGATCCGCGTCGACGGCATGCAGTCCGGCACGGGCCTGATCGAGCTCTGCCAGCCCCTCTTCGCCGAGTCCGGCCTCAAGGCCCTGCCCGGCGACAGCATCATGATGGCGAGCGACCACGCCCGCTTCTTCGCCGCCGGCGTGCCGATCCTCTT
This sequence comes from Planctomycetota bacterium, assembly GCA_041402125.1. Classification (GTDB taxonomy): domain Bacteria; phylum Planctomycetota; family DRQF01; genus JAWKSY01. Next base: position 43,459 of record JAWKSY010000020.1, on the reverse strand, counting down.
CTCGATCATCACGCCCTTCCACGACGACTATCACACGCCCGAGGACACGGTCCAGAAGATCAACTCCGTCGACGCCGTCCGCGTCGTCGAGGTGTACGCCGAGATCGCGCGCCGCGCCGCGACCATGCCCGAGGACATCACCTTCACGAACGAGAGCAAGATGCCGAAGCCGGCGCAGGGCAACTGATACGCCCTCGACTCTCGTGAACGCATCGGGGGGAGGCGATCCGTCGGATCGCCTCCCCCCTCTCGTTCCGGGCGGTCTCAGCGCGGGCGCAACGTGACGAAGGGCTGGTCGCCCCGCCGGAGTTCGAGGTCCTCGAAGCAGGGCGCGGCCTCGGCCTCCGCTTCCGTCGCCGGAATGCTCGCCCTGATCCGGAGGCGTCCCGGTGTCTGCCCCACCAGGCGGAATCGACCCGAATCGTCCGTCGTCGTCGTCCCCCGGACCACGCCATCCTCGCCCTCTCGCGCCTCGATATCCGCCCCGGGGACCGTGCGTCCCGACGCGTCGCGCAGCTCGCCCTCGATCGTGATCGCGCGCCGGAGTTCGAGACGGACCTCCGCGCCCCGCCCCGGAAGAGGGACCTCCCGTCGATCGGCGAGGAGCGTGCCATCGTCGGCGACGCAGGAGGCCTCGATCCACACCGCGCCTCCCTTCAGACCTTCGAAGCGGAAACGACCGTCGGCGTCACCGCGAACCGATTGATCGCAATGGGCCTGCGCGGCCCGGATCTCGACGTCGGCCATCGCCCTTCCCTGCGCATCGACGACCATCCCCGAGATCCCGAACCGGCGCTCGCGTTCGAGCCGGAAGGTCTCGTACCGATGGTCGGCAACCGGAACCGAGATCCGCCGGATCTCTCCCGAACAGCCTTCGGCCGAGGCCAGGATGACGTAGTCGCCTCCCTGGTCGCCACGAATCTCGTAACGCCCCGCCGCATCGGTCCAGGCCATTTCCGCGGTGAATGACTTCTCACGCGAGAGTTCGATCAGGGCGCCCACCACGGGAGAACCCGTTCCGTCGACGACGAGTCCGGACACGACGACCGGGCCGAGGAAGACCACGTCGAGGTCTTCGCGCAGGGTGTCGACCTCGACCGCCACCTCATGCTCCAGTTCGGCGAAGAGCCGATCGTCCGGCTCCGACTCCGGCTCCGGCTCCGGCTCCGGCTCCGGCTCCGGCTCCGGCATCGAGGGGTCGGACTCGAGATCGATCTCGCGAAAGTTGGGATCGATGATCTTCGGCGGGCCCGGGGAATCGAAGCCGTCGGTGACCTCGTCGAGAGTCGCGATCCGTCCCTCGACGGCGTCCCGGCGCCACTCGAGTCGGACGCGATAGCGGCCGACCGGCAGGCGGTCGATGATCCAACGCTCGTCGGGAGCCAGACCGGTCGTGACGACATGGCCATCGGAAACGCGCGTCGCGGTGACGCATACTCTTCCCTGGCGGCTCGTGGCGCTCCCGCCGGGCCAGACGATCCTCCCGCCGAGGACCCCGCCGGAGCTCATGCGGAAGTCTCGCCGGACGAGGTCCCCCGCACCGACCGGATCGACGGCCGAAACCCGGCGACAGGGTGTCCAACCCTCCCGAGACGCGTCGACGCGGTACCCACACTCCCACGGGAGCGGCAGAGCGTAGGTGCCATCCGGGCGGCTGATCGCGGCGAGGGTGGCGAGGTCTTCGCGGAAGCCGACCTCGAGGAGTCCGCCCGCGGCGGCGGCCCGCAGGACGGGCGCCCAGTCTTCGTGGGGTTCGGCGATCGTCGTCGCGGTGACGGCGACGCCGGACACGCCCTGATCGGCGGTGTCCGTCACCCGACCCTCGAGGCGCGCGGCCGGATGCAGGCGGATGACCTGCTCCTCGAAGCGGATTCCGGCCTCGAAGGGGGGCAGCTCGCGGCTCCCGAGATGTCGCCCGTCGACGGACAACGCGGCCAGACGTCGAGGCCGGTCGAATCCCTCGACGCGAGCGAGACGGAAGCGACCCGCCTCGTCCGAGCGGACCACCTCCGCCTCCCGCAGCGCCACCCACGCCCCGGACACCGGGCGTTCCGATTCGTCGAGGAGGATGCCGGAGACGACGGCGAAGGGACGCACCTCGACCGGGATCGTCTCGCTCGTGTCGAGGGGGCCGATGACTTCGATCACCGCGGCGAGGTAATGCCGCTCGTCGACGAGCCGCAGACGGTAGACGACGCCGGGAAGGAGCCCGGGGAACCGGACGCGGCCCGAGCCCGAGCTCACCGCCTGCCGGAGAGTCCGCTGAGGCTCGTCACCCGCCACGAGGTCCAACACGCAGCGGGTTCCCTCGATCGGCCGCCCGGTCGGATCGCGCAGGACCAGGTGGACCTCGCCCCCCGAAGATTCGCGGCGGGTCGCCCAGGATGGCCGGGGAGCGGCCTCGCCCGTGCTGCGCCGGGCGGATTCCGACGCCGTCTCCGGAGCCGGCGAGGCGGGACCGTCGGCAATCGCGGGGTCGGCGCGACGGAGCCTCGTCGAGCGCCCGGTCCTCTCGCGCGAGGCCGAAGAGGACGACGGCGGCCAGGAGGAGGAGTGCCAGCAGCCCCACCGACCAGCGTTCCGACATGAGGCTCCCTCCGGGCGCGGAGCGCGCCCCGCCGTCGGGTACGCGCGCCGCCGGGAGCGACTGTCGCATTCCGAGCCGCCCGCCGGAGCGGATTTCCGGAGAAACCCCGAGGGACGGCTCGGGGCCTCTCCCGTACGAACCTCGATCAGCGCTTGCGCAGGGAGATGAAGGGCTGGTCGCCGCGGAAGAGATCGACGTTCTGGGACGGAAGCGCGATCTTCTTCGTCTTGTTGCGAGACTTCGCCTTCTTCTTCGGCTGCGGGATGTTCGCGGTGACGCGGTAGGGGCCGGGGTAGCAGCCGGGGATCCGGAAGCGGCCCTGGGCGTCCGTCTTGCCGCTGCGCTTGAGCGATCCGTTGTCGCGTCCGACGGCCTCGATGGTCACGTTGGGCATCGCCAGCCCCTGCTCGTCGAGGAGCTCGCCCTCGATGGTGATCGAGGGGCCGAGCTCGAGGCGCGCGGGCTGCTCGCGACCGGAGACGAGGATCTCGAGGCGGTCGCTGAAATCCTGACCGGACTTCCCGCCGCTGCGGGCGTAGATCCGCGCCTCGCCGCGCACGAGCTTGGCGAAGCGGAAGCGCCCCGCGGCGTCGGTCGTGGCCGAGGTCGTCTTTCCGCCCTGGTTCATGAACACGGAGATCCCGGCCCGCGCCTTTCCGTTCTCGTCGTGGACCACGCCGGCGACGGAGAGGCCGCGGTCGATCCGCAGGTCCTCCTGGCGTCGGTCGCCGGCCCAGACCGTGAACTGACGGCGGTCCTTGCTCGTGAACTCCGATCCCGAGGCCTCGATCGTGTAGTCACCGCCCGTCCAGCCGCGGATCTCGTAGCGACCGTCGGGACCGGCGGTCACCGACTCGTGGTTGGGCCGGAAGGGCGAGCCCTGCCAGAGCTGGACCTGCGCGCCCGCCGCGGGTTCTCCGATCTCGTCGAGGACCCGACCGGTGATGAGGACGGGCTCGCGAAGGACGACCTCGAGGCCGTCGCGCGAGGCGTCGAGGGTGACGTCGACCTCGCGCTCGAGATCGGCGACGAGGAGGACCTCCATCGCGGGGCGGAAGTTGATCGTGTTGCCGCTGGCGAGGTAGGACCCCTGCGCCAGCTCCACGGACTCGAACTCGATCCCGTTGGAGTCGCTCTGGACGAAGACCGAGCTGAGGACCGGGATGTTGTTCGGGATCACCTGGTTCCCGGCCGAGACGTTGATCCGCTTGCTCCGGATCTCCTGGAGGCCGGACAGGTTCCGATCGGAGAGAACGAGATCGAGATTCGGGCTTCCTGCCTGCCAGGCCTGGTTCAATCCGGAGACGGGGAGGTGGTTGACCATCGCGCCGGCGCGCTTGAGGGCCTCGATGTCGTGCAGGCCCGGATTCAGGACGGGCCCGCCGGGGCTGTTCGTCGGGTTCCCCCAGGCGAGTCCCTCGAACACGGTCTGGATGTCCTGCAGGTTCGCCTTCCGCCAGGACACGCGCACGCGGTAGCGCCCGGCGGGCAGGCCGTCGATGCCCCAGGTCTCGGCCGGCGGCATCACCGCCGTCCGGGTGAGTCCCTTCTTCGCGATGAGCTGGGCCACGACGACGACCTCGCCGTCCTCGGGGATGCCCTCGGGCCAGTCGATCGGGCCCGAGAGGGCGCCGCCCTGGTTCAGGCGGAAGTCGCGACGGACGAGTTCACCCTCGGCGACGCGATCGATCTTCGCCCAGCCGCCGGAGCAGAACCACTTCTCCTTCTCGGCGATCCCGCGGTAGCCCTGGGCCCAGGGGAGCGGCAGTCCGTAGGCGCCCTCGGCGCGGCTCGTCGTGGACAGGAAGACCGAACCCTTGCCCGTCTCGACGCCGATCAGCCCCTGCTCGGCCGCGGCCATGAGCACGGGGAGCCAGGCCTGGTGTCCCTTCCCCTGGACCATGACCTTGACCGTGACGTCGGGGAGTCCCGCGTCGCGGAAGTCGGCCACGCGACCCTCGAGCCGGGCCGAGGGAAGCATGGGGAAGGCGTAGCCCTCGTGCCGGCTTCCGGCCTCGATCGGCGGCACCTCGAGTTCGGCGACCATCCGCCCGTCCCCCGACAGGGCCGCGAGGCGGCGGGGCTGCGCGGACTCCTCGATGCGGGCGAGTCGGAAGCTGCCGTCGGCGCGACTGCGCACGATCTCCGAGCCCTCCATCCCGACGATGACGCCGGCGACGGGCTCGCCGAGCTCATTCCGGGTCTCGCCGACCAGCACCGCGTAGGGAAGGACCTCGACGATGAAGGCGTCCTCCATCTCCGGCAGGCCGACGAACTTCAGCTCGCTCCGGAGGTAGTGCTCCTCGTCGTCGAGCCGGAGGAGGTAGGCGGCGCCGGGTTCGAGGCGCGCGAAGGTCAGCTCGCCGTCGATGTCGCTCTCGGCGCGGCGGCGATCAACGCGCTCGTCCTCGCCCATCTCGAGCTCGAGGGCGCAGCGCAGGCCGCGGAGCGGTCGGCCGAGGTGATCGCGGAGGGCCAGCTTGAAGTGGAGACCGAGCTGCGGATCGACCTGATCCGCGCGTCGGGCCCCGCGGTCGCCGTCGTCGTCGCGATCGGGCAGATCGACGAGGACGTTCTCGTCGCCCTCCTCTCCCGACCCGGGTCGCGAGGTCCGCGTGCCGTCGTCCCGCCGGATGAGGTCTGTCTCGTCCCCACCCTGCGAGCCCGCGAAGTAGCCTCCCGCCCCGAGGAGGAGCAGCCCCAGAATCGCCACCAGCCAGCGTTCCGACATGCCCCGTCCTCCTCTCTCGCCTCTCTCCAGGACGCGGCCGCCCACCCCGGCCACATTCCCCGGACGCATCCTGGGTGCCGCGAGTTTCCAAATTCCGGCCGATTCCTCGAAAAAATGGGGCTCGGGCGGCAGGAGGGAGCGCGAGGCGGCCGCCGGGCCCGCTTCTCATACGGTGTCAGGAACCGGATGCACGTACGGTGCCAGTCACCGGATGTGCATCTCCGGGCGAATCCGCTTCGATGGCGATCGCGGTGGAACGGGGATGCACATCCGGTGACTGGCACCGTACGTGCATCTTCGGCGGCCGCTCTTCGAGAGCGATCGCGGTTGAACGGAAATGCTCATCCGGTGACTGGCACCGTACTAGCATTTCTTCCGCCCCCACCGGCCTCCCGGCCGGGCACGCGCATCCCCCCGACTGGCGCCCCGCGCCGGATTAGTCGAAGATCCCGGGATGAGGGACGCCGTCTACGACCACGTCTTGAGCTTCGGCGAGGAGGGCGCGGAGTCCTTTCGTCGCGAGCTGCGTCGGGCCGGGATCGCGCCGACGCCGGCGGAGAAGAAGGGGAACCTCTACGCGCCGAATCCGGTCGTCGTGCCCCGCCGGATCGTCGACGCGATGATGGCGGACCTCAATCGCTTCTGCGAGGCGCGCCGCGAGGAGACGACCGGCCCCGGCGACCTCGTCGCGACGATGCCCGACGATCTCCGCGCGACCTTCGCCGGCCCCGAGGTCGCGGAGGCCCTCTTCGAGCGACTCGGCCGCGAGCATCCGATCTCCTGCCTCGACGCCTACCTCGTCGAGCGCGACGGCGTCCTCGAACCCGCGTATCTCGAATGGCAGACCCACCCGGCCTACCACGCGACCGCGCTCGTGGTCCTCGAGGCGATCCGCCGGGCCTACCCCGGCCTCGAGGACGTCGGAGCCGCATTCAGTCCGCGCCCGGGGGAGGACCTCGATGGCCTTCGCGAGCGGCTCCGGGGCTATCTCCTCTCGGTCGCCCCGGGCGACGCGCGCGAGTGCGTCCTCGTCGACTACCGGCCGCGCGAACAGGACACCTTCCACGAGTTCCACTTCGAGATCGAACTCACCGGCGGCGCGGAGCGCGGCTACGGCGTGATCGACCCGCGCGAGATCGTCTGGATCGAGGGCCGCCCCCACTCCCGCCGCGGCGAGCGCACGGTGCCGATCCGCCACGCCTTCAGCCGGCTCGTCCACGGCGACATGGTGCGGCTGCGGGACGAACTGGGCGCCGAGGAGCGGGCATCGGTGGCCCGCTTCTTCGGCGGAGCGAGCGGCGTCGACTGGCTCGTCCACCCGCTCCACTTCGCCTACGGGACGAAGGGCGACTTCCCCCGCTTCGGGGAGCGGGGGCTCACGGCGCGAATCCCGCGCTGCCGCCCCGTGACCGCGGCGCTGATCGCCGAGGCGCGCGCCGCCGGACCGGAGCGCCTCACCGGTCTCGTGCAGAAGCCCGTCGAGGGCTGCGGCGGCCAGGGCGTCGTCCTCGAGCCCCGTCCCGACCAGCTCGTTCCCGGGGCGATCCTGCAGGACCTCATCCGCCCCGCGGCCTGCCATCGCACGCTCGCGGGCGACCGCACCCCCGAGGTCCGCGTGATGGGTCTGCCGACGACCCGGGGCGATCTCGACTGCGCCTCCGTCTTCACCCGCGTCCGGGCCCCCGAGGCCTTCGGGAGCAACGCCGGGATCGTCGCGCGGGCCGGCGTGCCGGGGACCGGCGAGGGCTACGCGGTCCTCGTCCCCTGACCGCGACCGGCGCTCGCGCGGCCCCGGTTCACCGTCAGCGCCCGCCTCCGGCCCGGGCCTCGCCGTCCGGAGCCGCCCCGCTTCGCCCGGAGAACATCGACCGCACGATGCCGTCGGCGAAGAGTTCGGCCAGGAGGCGCTGCCCCACCGGATTGGGGTGGATGCCGTCGCCGGTGAGGCGGCCGCGGTCCCCGAGGCAGGAGAGCCGGCCCTCGCGATCGAGGCGCCAGTTGTGGTTGCGCAACCAGGCGACCACGGCCTCCCGGACGGGAACGAAGGTCGCCGACTCGCGGACCGCCACCTCGGCGCAGATCCCGGCCAGGCGGTCGAGACGGGCGTCGAGCGGATTCGAGCCGTCGATGCGTTCCCCGCGGAGCGCCGGGCTCCCGAGGACGACGCGGGATCCGGCCGACCGCGCCGCGCGGACGAGCGCGGTGAGGTCGCGACGGAACTCCTCGTCGCTCGTCGGGGGCGAGTCCTCGGGGAACTCCCCCTCGGGATAGGTCCCCGCGCGCAGGTAGTTGCTCTCGTTGACCCCGACGAAGATGACGACCACCTCGGCCGCGTCCTCCTTCATCTGCTCGGCCGCCGGTCGCGGGCGCTGCGGACCGCCGCCGCGCGGCCAGCGCCGCCGTCCGGCCAGGAGGTCGGAGACCTTCGCGCCGTTGATGCCGCGATTGAGGACCCGGACGCCGAGCTCGCGCGTCCCCTCGCCGTCCCGCAGGGCCTCCTCGATGAAGCGCTGATAGCGCGTGACGTCGGTGATCGAGTCGCCCCAGAAGGCCAGCGTGGCCCCCTTCGGCAGCGGCGTCCCCGCCCCCGCGAGGCGCTCCAGCCCTTCCCGCTCGTAGCGCGCGGCTCGCTCGCGACGGGCGGAGGGCGAGACGTCGAAGGCCGGTCGCGGCTCGGCCGCCGCGAGGCTCGCGGTGCGGAAGCCGAAGACCTCGCCGCGATGGCGTCGGCCGTCCACCGTGCGGACGGTCACGCGGGCGCGATAGGCCGTGTCGTACTCGAGCGGCGCGTCGGGCCGGAGCGTGCCCTTGCGACCGACGACGGTGGGATCGGCCGGTTCCTCCTCGCCCTCGCGCCAGAGCGCGAGCTCGTGGTACTCGACGCCGAGCGCGGGCCCGAGACGGATCGGCTTCCAGGGCAGGAAACCCTCGGTGTCCGGCCAGGGCTCGACCGCGGCCGGCGCCCGGCGCGCGATCGGCCCCTCGCCCTCGACGATCGGATCGCCGAAGAAGGCGTGACGGCCGAAGGCGTCGTCCTCCCCGGCATCGGTCGTGACGAGGGTGAGGAAGCGGGCCTCCGGACCGAGATCGATCTCCACCTCCTTCCAGGCCCGACCGACGAGGCGCTCGCCCGCGCGCACCTCACCGTCGACGAGGACGAGGAATCCCGTGTCGCGCGCCGTCGAGCCGCCCGCGACGGCCCGGAAGCGCTTCAGCCGCGCCCCGGCTCCGAGCGTGCCCCGCAGCGCGCCGAGATCGAAGGTGATCCCCGCGCAGGCGTGCATCTCGAGCAGCGCGTGGCCCGCGGCGCGGTAGTCGGGCAGGCCGAGGCTTCCCGAGGGGTCCTCGATCGCGCCGCTCGGTCCCTTCGCGGGCGGAGGACCGCCTCGCCCCGAGCCGACCGACTCCGAGAGATCGACCGCCAGTCCGGAGCTCGCGACGACGGTCGTTCCCGTCGCCCGCGGCACGAACACGCCGTCGACGAGGATCGCCCGCGGAACGCGCGTGAAGGCGCCGTTCGGGAGCGAGGCGACGACGGGGCCGGGCGGCTCCTCCGTCGGCCGGCGGCCGTCGCCGCCCACCGCGGCGTCCGCGAGGTCGATGACGAAGGCGACGCGTCCTTCGGCCTCGCCCTCCCCCGCCCCGGGACGCGGCGCGGGCGCCTCCTCCTGCGCGCGGAGCGGCGCGAGGAACACGGTCAGCGCGGCGACGAGTGGGCCGATCCGGCGCGGCCGGACCGCGCGAGGCGAGGACGAGGACGTCATCGAGGGAGCTCCGGAGAGGGTGGCGTCGTCCCGATCATCGAGTTTCGCGGGGACGACGCAAGTCCGCCGGGCGCGCGCCCATCGCGCCGCCGGAGCGGACCCCGGCGGGCGCGGATCGTCAGTCGAAGTCGCTGCCGGGCAGGGACGCCCCGAGCACGGTCCGGTCCCGCGGCGTGACGTAGACGAGGCGGAAGCGACCGTCCTCGAGCTCGACGATCGTTCCGCGTCGCGAGGGGAGTCGCCCGAAGATGATGGCGTTGCGGAGCAGGTCGCGCGCGCGGAAGGGTCGGAGACCGCGGATCCGCTCGGTCGCGATCGACCAGGACCAGAAGGGCACGACGCGGAAGATCCGCCAGCGCAGATGGAGGCGACCGTCCCGGACGCGGTAGTCGAAGCGCGAGGGGAGCATCACCATCAGGTAGCCGAGGGCGACGACGGCGCAGACGAGGAGCGCCGCGCGCGGCAGGATCCAGGTCATTTCCACGGTCGCGGTCCTCCGACTCGTCCCGGTCTCCGATGAGACGGATCCGACACCGGACTCCGGCGGAAAATCCGCCCGATCAGCGGCCGGCGCCGGCCTCCCGCCTCATCGTCTCGAGCGCGGCATCGAATCGCGCGATCTCGGGCGGGGTCATCGCCCCGTAGGACAGGCGGACCGAGCCGGGGAGGCCGAAGGCGCTCCCGGGGACCGACGAGAACAACCCGCGAGACAGGGCGGCCTCGACGAATCCGACGTCGTCGCCCGACCACCACTCCGGCAGACCCGCCATCAGGAAGATCGTGCCGGCGGGAGCGCGGCCCGAGCGCCCCACCGTCCGGATCCCGTGACGTTCGAGCACCGCGAGGAGCCCGTCCCGGCGCCGTCGCATCTCCTCGCGGACCCGCGCGATGAAGCGCGGCGTCCGCCCGGCCCGGAGGTCCTCCAGGTCGGGCTCGAGATACTCGAGCAGCTTGCGCTGGCCGAGGACGTTGGGGCTCGCGGTGTTCGCCCGGATCATCTTCTTCATGACGAGATCGGTGACGATCGGGCGCGCGCTGACCACGTAGCCGACGCGCGCCCCGGGGAGGAGGTACTCCTTCGACGCCGAGCTGACGGCGACCGCGTGAGCGGGGGCGAAGCGGACGAGGGTCCGCGGCGCGTGGCCGTCGAAGCGGAGCCGGTTGTAGACCTCGTCCGCGATGACGACGACGTCGCGCTCGGCCACGACCGCGGCGAGCGCGGCGTACTCGGCATCCTCGAGGACGGACCCCGTCGGATTCGTCGGGAAGTTGGTGACGAGCACCCCGATCCCGTGGCGGGCGATGGCCTCGCCGATTCCCGCGACGTCGAGCCGACCCTCGGCGTCGAAGTAGTCGACGAGCACGATCTCGCCGCCGGCGAGGTCGACGCCGTTCGCGTAGTTCTCCCAGTGACCGCGGGGCAGACCGACCGTCTTTCCGCTCGCGAAGCAGCGCAGGAGGATCGAGAGCCCCTCCGCCGCGCCGGAGCAGATGGCGACGTTCGCGGCCGCGATGCTCCCGGGACCCTCGGCGTCACCGAGGCCCATCGCGAGGTTCCAGGTCTCGGCGAGGGCCGCGCGCAGCTCCGGCAGCCCGGGGGGCGGCCCGTAGAGGACGTCCTCGACGCCGTCGAGACCGACGATCTGTCCGATGTCCGCCCGGACGAGCTCGGGATGGGTGCGCTTCATCTCGGCCGCGCGCGCCGCCACGGTGGGGATCGGCGTCTCGCGCTCGACGACGCGCCGCACGCGATCGGGGAGGATCCCGGGGATCCGGTCGAGAGGTCCTTGCATGCTCGTCACTCCGGTTCCGCTCGGGTGGGTCGTCCCGTCCGGCGACGGCCGGTCGGCGCCGGCCGCTCCGTCTCCAGGTCAGCGCTTCAGGCTCGCCTCGCGTCGCGCCTTGAACTCGCTGCCGTCCTTCCAGCGCGGCCACGCGGATCCTTCCGCCACCGCGACGCCGACGCGGAAGAGCGCCTGCGCGTCCGCCGCGCCGCCCTCGCAGGTCCAGGAGGGATCGTACTCGTCGCTCGGCCGGTGGTAGTCGTTGAGCCGCCAGGCGTCGGCGAGGTCCTTCAGGTAGTTCTCGGGCTTGCCCGGCACAATCCGCCCCGCCTTCACGTAGAGCGCGGGCACGCCGACACGCGCGAAGTTGAAGTGGTCGCTGCGGTAGTAGTAGCCGTTCTGGCTCTCGCTGTCCGGCGCGGTGTGGCGGCCGTCGCGCGCGAGCGCCTCCGCGAGCCGGTCCTCGAGGTCACTCTGCCCCGACCCGACGACCTCGACGTCCTCCGTCCGCTCGCGGACCGCGAGCTCGTCGACGTTGATGTTCGCGAGCGTCTTTTGGAGCGGGACGATCGGATGGGCCGCGTAATAGGCGCTGCCGAGGAGTCCCTTCTCCTCGCTGCCCACGAAGAGGAACATCGCCGAGCGCTTCGGCTTCGGATCGAGCTTCCCCCAGGCCCGGGCGACGGCGAGGATGCCGGCGCAGCCGCTCGCGTTGTCGAGCGCGCCGTTGTAGATGCCGTCCTTGCCCTTCGCCTGCTCGGCCTCGTTCACGCCGAGGTGGTCGTAGTGGGCGGTGAAGATGATCCACTCGTCGCGAAGCTTCGGATCCGACCCCGGATCGCGCCGACGACGTTCACGTCCTCGAGCTCCACCTGGGCGTTGGTGACGGCGAGATCCGCCCTCCAGCCGAGCGGCACGGGACGGAAGTCGGCCTTCCGCGCGCGCTCGGCGAGTTCCTCGATGCCGGCGCCGCTCGCGCGCACGAGGCGGTCGGCCGCCTCCCAGGTGAGCCAGCCGCGGAAGCCGTACTTCTCGTTCGGCTTGCCGCCGGCGAGATCCATGCGGGGCTGACCCCAGGAGTTGAAGACGACCGGCCAGCCGTAGCCCGCCCAGGAGGTGCGGTGGACGACGATGCAGGCCGCCGCGCCCATCTCGCGGGCCTTCTCGTACTTGTAGGTCCAGCGTCCGTAGTAGGTCATCGCCTCGCCGCCGAAGAGCGAGTCGTCCTCGACCGGCGGATCGCCGACGAGCATGACGAGCAGCTTGCCCTTGCAGTCGAGGCCCTTGTAGTCGTCCCAACCGTACTCCGGCGCCTGGACGCCGTGACCGACGAAGACGGCCTCGAGTCCGCGCGCCTGGTGGAGACCCGGACCGCGGAGGCTGCCGAGGACGAACTCGGGGCCGTTCTTCGGGCTCCACTCCTCGCCGTCCCGCCGGAAGACCATCGCCGGCTCCGAGCAGGTCACCTGGCGCATCGGCACCTTCTGGTCCCAGGCGCCGGCGTTCCCCGGTCCCGCGCCGGCCGCTTCGAGTTCGGCGATGAGGTAATCGCGCGCCCGGGCCGCGCCGAAGGTGCCGGGGCCGCGCCCCTGCATGTCGTCCGCCGAGAGGGTCTTCAGGTGCGTGACGATGCGGGCCGGGGTGATCTCCGCCGCGGCCGCGTCGATCGCCGCCGCGTCGAGGCCCTTCGGAGCGGCGTCCTCGGACCCGGAGCGGCTGCAGGCGAGGGCGAGGGCGGCGAGGGCCGCGATGAGGAGGCGCGGGGGCATGGCTCGGTCTCCGGAGGGGTCGAGCCGGAATGGTATCTCGCGACGGCCGGAGGCGCACGGCGCCGGGCCGGGTTCAGAGGTCCGAGGAGGGCTCGAATCCCGTCTCGACCGTCGTCGTCCCGGCGCGAAGGATCAGTCCGGCCCCGTCGAACTTGCCGCTGCGCGTCGTGCCGTCGGCCTCGCTGACGTAGGAGCAGGCGCCGCGCGCGTCGGGGCCGTGCAGTCCCTGCTCGGGATTCAGGCGGAGCGATTCGCCCTCGGCGAGCCCCGTCACGGTGAAGCTGCGCTGGAGCGAGGTGGGCGAGTTGGAGCCCTTCTCGATCCACTCCCGGACCTCGATGGGCTCGCGCCGACCCGAGGGAAAGCGCGAGACGAAGACGGGCGAGAGGCGGCCGCCCGACTCGTGGAAGTCGCGCCGCACGAACTCGGGCTCGACCGCGCGCCGCTTCTCCGTCGCGTCCTCGAGGAACCAGCGGTTGCGCGTGATCCGCGCGTAGGGCTTGCCGCGCGAGACCGAGGGCGGGATCGAGCGGGGCGCCGGGGCCGACGGTCTTCTCGACGCGCTCGTGACCGCCGCTCCAGGCGACGATCACGCCGGCGCTCGCGGGATCCCAGCCGACGGTCATGTGCTCGTCGAGCACGACGAGCCGGACGTCGGGTCGTCCGTCCAGCGTCACGCGTCGCCCGAGCCAGGCGCGATCGCGCTCGAAGGTCGAGCGGAAGGCGAGACCGAACCCCTCCGGCGCGAGCGTCACCGCCCCGGTGGCCGCCCACTCCGTGCCGCGCGCGAGCAGCATCTGGAGCTGGGCGTCGAGCAGCGAGCGTCGCGAGGCCTCCGAGCCGCGCCAGACGTGGCCGAGCGGGGTGTGGAAGATGCGGCCCTCGCCGTAGCGGAGGATCGTCGCCATCGGCTCGCGTCGCCCCGTGCCGCCGCTCTCCTTCGACGAGAGCGCCGACATGAGCTGGCGAAAGGGCGCGTCGTGCATGTGGACGAGGCGGTGGTAGAGCTCGTCCGGGTGGGCGACGAGCGCCGGCAGGCCGGAGGTGATCGGGTGGTTGCGGTCGTCGACGTCGACGTCGAAGGGGTGGAAGGCGCCGTGGCCGGTCCCCTTCTCGCTCCGCCAGACGTGACCGACGAGCTTCTCGTACTCGACCCAACCGGGGAAGGAGTTGTTGGCCGCGTGCATGACGACGACGCCCGTGCCCCCGCGCACCGCGGCGAGGAAGTTCGCCTCCGCCTTCTCGCCCCAGCGCTCGCCGTTGTAGTCGAGGAAGAAGCAGCGGTAGCCGGCGAGCTTCCCGGCGTCGGCCAGCGCCTTCGCCGGCTCGTCGGTGACGTCGACGTCGAACCGACCGGTCTTCTCGAGGAAGGTCTCCACGAGGCGCGAGGTGAAGGCGCAGTCGTGGTTGTTCTGGCCGGTGAGCACGAGCACCCGGATCCGCTCGCCGGGGGCCCCACCCGCGAGCGCGGGACGCTCGGGAAGCCCGGTGAGGGCGACCGCGAGGGCGAGGACGCAGAGGGCGGCGAGTCGGATGCGGGGCATGATCACTCTCCGGCGGGGGCCTTCTTCGGGAAAAGCGCGAACACGTAGACGAGGCAGGCGAGGGCCGCCCACATCGGCCAGGAGAAGAGCACGCGGGTGTGGTCGACGAGCGCGTAGTCGAGCCCGGCCGCGTCGCCCTGCGCGAGGTTCGCGACCCAGCTCGCCACCTTGCTGCCGACGATCGTGCCGACGCCGATGATGACGAGGTTGTAGAGGCTCTGCGCGCTCGCGCGGACGTCGCTCGTCGTCTCCTCGTCCACGATCATGAAGGCGATGAAGACGAAGCAGCCGAAACAGAGGCCGTGCAGGCCGACGCCGAGCACGAGCGTCAGGATCTGCGGCAGGGGCAGGACGTCGTAGTAGGAGAAGAGCGCCATGCGGGCGGCGTAGGCCGCGAGGCCGACGAGGAGGAAGGTCTTCCGCGGGATGCGCTTCGCGAAGAGCGGAATGAGGGCGAGGACCGCGATCTCGGTCATCTGCCCGATCGTCATCAGGCCGCCGCCGCCCACGCCGAAGACGGTGTTGATGGCCGCCGCCACGCCCTCCCCGCCGTCGCGCTGGACGCTGCCCAGGAAGCCCGCGGTGTGGACGAAGTAGAACTGGTGGATGCAGCTCACGACGAGCGAGACCACGAAGAGGTGCACCAGCGTCGGGTTGCGGGCGATCTCCCGCAGGGCCTCCATCGTCGCGTTCTCCTCGCGCCCGCGCGACGGCGGGGTCTTCGGGAGCAACAGGCAGAAGACGCCCATGAGCACGCCGAGGATCGCGCTGACGCGGAAGGCGTCGGCGAAGCCCTTCGCCTGGACCGCGCCGACGATCTTCTTGTCGAGCGCGGTCGCCTCGCGCTCGCGGAGGGCGGAGGGCTCGAGCCCGAGCGCGGTGCTCGCCGCGGCGAGATCGATCCCGCCGCCCGGGGCGAGCGGCGCGTCGAGCTTCTTCTCGGCGAGGAGGGCGCGGACGGTGTCCTCGCGGCTCTGCGTCACGAAGTCGACGGTGAGCACGTCCTCGAGCTGGCGCGAGTTGGCCTTGAGCGCCGCGGGGACCGCGGTCTCCGGATCGGTCACGAGGCGCTCGACGCTCACCTTCGCCGCCGGCTCCTTCGCATCCGGCGTCCAGCGGTTCAGGAGCAGGTGACCGATGACGATGCCCACGACGATCCAGCCGACGGTGCCCCAGACCCGGACGCGACCGAAGTCGCGGTCGCGATCGGGGAGGTGGTGGAAGGCCAGCGAGTTCGTGAGCGGCAGGGTCGGCGAGTAGATGAGGCTGTAGAGCAGCGAGAAGACGAGAAGTTCCCGAAGCCCTCGAGCCACGAGAGCTGCCATATCAGCACCGCTCCGAGGAGGTGGCTGATGGCGAGGAACTTCTCGGTGTTGAAGTAGCGGTCGGCGATCTGTCCCGCGATGAAGGGCGCGACGATGGCGCCGAGCGCGCCCACCGCGAACATCCAGCCGATCTCGTCGTTGCTGAATCCCCGGTGCGTCGAGAGGTAGGGCCACAGGATCGGCAGCCAGGCTCCCCAGATCGCGTACTGGAGGAACATCATCACCGAGAGTTTGATCTTGCTGGTCACGGTCGGCTCGAGCGTGGGGTTGCGGGTCGGGAACGGCACCGGCGCGCCGCGGTCAGTCCGAGAAGGCGGCGTCGAAGGCGCGGTCGGAGGGCGGGAAGTCGAGATCGCGGACGAAGTCGGCCGCCTCGGTCGCGCCGTGCTCGCGGTCCATCATCGGGTCCTCCCACTCCACCGAGAGCGGCCCCCGGTAGCCGATGTGGTTGAGGATGCGGATGATGCCCTCGAAGTCGATGTTGCCCCGGCCCGGCGAGCGGAAGTCCCAGTAGCGGCCGTCGGCGCCGAAGTCGGTATGGCCGCCGAACACGCCGGCGCGGCCCGGGCGCTCGTCCCACCAGACGTCCTTCACGTGGACGTGGAAGATCCGCTGGTGGAACTCGCGGAGGAAGCCGAGGTAGTCGACGCCCTGGTAGCCGAAGTGGCTCGGGTCGAAGTTGACGCCGAAGCGCGGGTGCCAGCCGATGGCCTCGAGGGCGCGATGCAGGCTCGCGATGTCGAAGGCGATCTCGGTCGGATGGACCTCGAGGCCGAAGTTCAGGTCGACCTCCTCGAAGACGTCCATGATCGGCGTCCAGCGCTCCGCGAAGTCGCGGAAGCCGGCCGCGAGCATCTCACGCGTCACCGGCGGGAAGGAGTACGCCATGTGCCAGATCGACGACCCCGTGAAGCCGTTGACGCGCAGCCCGACCTCGGCCTGGAGCGCCTTGATCTCCGCCGGCGCGGCGTCGAAGAAGCGGCGCGCGGCCCGGGCGGTGTCCATCATCTCGACCCCGGCGCGGCGACGGACGCCCTCGGGATCGCCGTCGCCCCAGACCGCGGGCGGGAGGATCGAGCGGTGGCGCTCGTCGATGAGGTCGCAGACCGCCTGGCCGACGAGGTGGTTGCTCACCGCGAAGCAGACGAGCTCGTGGGCGCCGAGCGTGTCCCAGAGCCGCTCGCAGTAGTCGTCCTCGGCGAGCGCCCGCTGCACCTCGAAGTGGTCGCCCCAGCAGGCGAGCTCGAGCCCGTCGTAGCCGAAGGCCTTCGCCTTCCGGCACATCGTCTCGAGCGGCAGGTCGGCCCACTGGCCGGTGAACAGGGTGAGCGGTCGGGACATGTTCGCTTCTCGTCGACTTCCGGGGCGGTCCTTCGGCCGCCCAGGATACCCCGCGTGAATAAAAGGGGTCAGACCCCCTTTATTCAAGACTGGGCGCTTCGTGAATAAATGGGGTCTGACCCCTTTTATTCATGCACGCCTCGGAGCGAGGGAGTGGGAGTCGGGGGCGGCCGACGCGCTATGATCGAGCGATGCCCTGGATGCGCTTCCTCGACCGGATCTCGCTCACCCGCCGACGTGCGGGTTTCCGCTCCCGCTTCGGCGGCACCTGGGTCGATCGTCCGGACGCCGAGGCGGAGCTCGAACGGCGCGCGCGCGATCGAGGCTGGAGCGAGGCGCGACGCGCGTGCTTCGCGAGCTTCATCCGGGACGGATTCGCGATCCTGCCCGAGCGCATCCCGGAGGAGCGACTCGCCGCCCTGCGGGCCGAGATCGAGCGGCTCGCGGACGAGCCCGGCCCGCTGCTCGCCGAGACGGGTGGACGACGCCGCCCCCTCGACCGGAGCTGGCGGGACGGTTCGGAGAAGCTCCTCGACCTCCACGCGGTCTCCGGGGCGGCCCGTGAACTCGTCTTCCACCCTCCCCTCGCCGAGTTCCTCTCCTCGCTCTTCGATTCGCCGCCGCTCGCCTTCCAGAGCCTCGTCTTCGCGCGCGGCTCCGAGCAGCGCCCCCATCGCGACACCGCCTACGTCGTCGTGAACCGACCGCTCGAGTTCGCGGCCTCCTGGATCGCGCTCGAGGACATCCGACCGGGAAGCGGGGAGCTCGTCTACTTCCCGGGCAGCCACCGGCTGCCGGAGTCGCTCTTCGGCCGGGGACGTCGCAACTGGAATCGCGAACGGGACGGCGACGAGGCCGAGCGCCGCTTCCTCGACGAACTCGTCCGGCAGTGCGGGGCGGCGGGCCTGGAGCCCGCGACCTTCCGGCCGCGGGCGGGCGAGATCCTCGTCTGGCACGCCGATCTCGTGCACGGCGGGCTCCCCATCCGCGACGCCGCCGCCACGCGTTCGAGCCTCGTCACGCACTGCTGCCCGCTCGACGCGCGGCCCTACTACTTCTCCTACCGCCGTCGTCACCGCGCGATCGGGCGGCATCACGACGCCGCGGGGCGACTCCTCGGCGCCTTCTCGAGCGCCTGGTACGCGATCGAGGAATGAGCCGGGGCGGGACCGTCCCCTTCGCGCGGTCGATCGCGCGAGGGGCGACGTCCGCCCGCCGGCTCAGAAGGCCCAGCCGGTGACCTTCTGACGCTGCGTGCCCGCGCCCGTGATCGTCGTCTCGAGGAAGGTCGTCCGGAGGAGCTCCTCGTCGCGACCGTCGGGAGCGAAGGTCGGCGCCCCCGCCGCGTAGTGCACGATCACGACGGCTCCGTCCTCGCTCTCCCGACGCTTCACCACCATCGAGGCGTCCATGACCGGGACGGCCGCGGGAAGCGGCGCGAGCCCGGAGAGGTCCTCCACCGCTTCGGTCCCGAGCGCGGCGATCCGCATCTGCATCTCGACCCAGAGCTTCGGGAAGTAGATCTCGTAGACCCAGGGACCCTCGGCGAAGACGAAGGCATCGCGACCCGGTTCCTCCGCCAGCCGGGAGTGGACCTCGGCCAGCCTCGGCAGGGCCTCGCCCCAGGCCTCGCGGCGCAGGAAGCGGCGACAATCGCGGACGATCGCGTCGAGCGGAACGCGAGCCCCACGCCGCACGAAGAGCGCCTCGATCTCCGGGTGGCCCCGGGCGACGGCCCAGCGGATCGGGGTCATCCCCTTCTGATCGACGAGCTCCGGCGCGTCGGGCCCGAGGACCTCGAGCAGCGCCTCGACGGCCTCGAGAGAGCCGCCGCGGACGGCGGCGGCGAGCACGCTCGACTCGACGCGATCCTCGGACTTCGCGTCCGCCCCGCCCGCGATCAGGGCGCGCAGCGCGGGAAGCCCGGCGACACCGCGCTCGGCCGCGAGGTGGAGCGGCGTCCGACCGGCGAGATCCCGGCAGTCCGTCGGAGCGCCGCGGGAGAGGAGGGCCTCGACCAGCTTCGTCGAGCCGACCTCGATCGCGAGGTGCAGGGCGCTGCGGTGGCCGGCGTCGACGGCGAGCGGAGAGGCTCCACGCTCCAGCAGGCGCAGGGCCGGCGCCTCCGCGCCGAAGCCGATCGCGCGGAGCAGGGGCGTGCGCCCCGCCTCGTCCGGATCTTCGAGTGCGTCTTCATCGAGAGCGTCCGCGATGCGCGTCGCGATCGCGATGCTGTGCGTCGGCCGCGCGGGGTCGATCACGCAGTCGAAGGGAGCGACGTTGCTCCCGACCTTCGCGATGGAGGCGCCGGCGCCGACGAGGAATCCCGCGAGTGCGACATCGCCGCGGGCGACGGCCATGTCGATGGGACGGGCCCCGCGCGCATCGAGGACATCGACGTCCGCTCCGGCCGCCACGAGCTCCCGGACCATCTCGAGCTCGCCGAGGATGGCCGCCCAGACGATCGGAGGCGTTCCCGACGCATCGGCCAGATCCGGCGCGGCGCCGGCCCCGAGCAGATCCCTCAGCGCACGCAGCCTCTTCGCACGCACGGCGACGACGAGCGGGGTCTCCCCTCGGGAGTCGCGACCGTCGATCTTCGCATTCTCGCCGATGAGCTCTCGAAGTCTCTTCACCTCGAGCGGGGGGTCATCGCGACGCACGGCGGCGGAAAGACGGTCCTGCGGAGAGAGGGTCTGCCCCTCCAGACTGTCCCTCGAGATGGAACCCGGCATCGGTCCATCCTGGGGCGCCACCCCCAGGAACAGCCAGAACAGCGCGACGGGCGCGCCGGGGCAGAGCATGAGCAGCAGGAAGACCCACCAGAAGCGCAGGATCGAGCGCTTCTCGCGGGCGGGCGCGGCGGCGACGGCTTCCCTCCGCTCTCCCCCGCGCGCCCTTTCGAGCTCCTCGGCCGAGGGCGGACGCGGCGCGGCCGCGACGAATCCCGCCTCGACCGGCTCGCGGTCGAGACCGGTGATGCGGTCGCGGACCTCGCGCGCGCTCTGGTAGCGGCGCGCGGGCTCCTTCTCGAGGCTCTTCAGGACGACCTCGTCGATGCGCACGTCGACCTGGACCTTCTTCGAGGGCGGCGGAAAGACGCCGACCGGCAGCTCGCCGGTGAGCATCTCGTAGAGCACGACTCCCAGCGAGTAGATGTCGGCGCGGTGGTCGACCTCCTGCGGGCGCTCGGCCTGCTCGGGCGCCATGTAATGCGGCGTGCCCATCACCATGCGGCTGCCGGTGAGACGCCGCTTCGGCGCGTCGCCGTCCGCGATCTTCGCGATGCCGAAGTCCGCGATCTTCAGGCGTCCGGTGCGGTCGAGCAGGATGTTCTCGGGCTTGATGTCGCGGTGGACGACGCCCTTCTCGTGGGCGTAGGAGAGCGCGTCGCAGAGCTCGGGCACGAGCGCGAGCGCCTCCTCGGGCCGGAAGGCCTCGCTCTCGAGGATCTGCCGCAGGCTCGCGCCGTCGACGTACTCCATGATGAGGTAGGGCAGGTTGCCGGCCTCGCCGTAGTCGTAGACGCGGACGATGTTGGGGTGATCGAGCTGCGCGAGCGCGCGGGCCTCGCGCTCGAAGCGCGCCGCGAGCTCCTCCGACCCGACGCGACGGCGCAGCAGCACCTTGACCGCGACCGCGCGGTCGAGCCGCGCGTGGCGCGCGCGGAAGACCAGCCCCATCCCGCCGCGTCCCAGCATCTCGAAGTCGGCGTAGTCCGGGAGCGCTTCCGCGACGGTGGCGCGGATGCGCTCGACCTCGGGACCGGGCTCGTCGTCGAAGAAGAAGTCTTCCTCGTCGCTCCGATCCGCCGCGGCGCGGAGCAGTCGCTCGGGGTCGAGGCCGTCGAGCTTCTCGCCGCGCGGCCAGTCGGGGTTCTTGGGGTCGGTCATGGTTCGATCCTCGCTGATTCCGACCTTCCGTGCGGAATCCGCGGCGACGGGTTACGCGATTCCGGGGATCCGGGCCGGAATTCCGCCCGGACCGAGGAAAGAAACCGACACAACCCATTCAACTCCAGAGGCTAACGCAAGCTCCCGAGCAGCGCGGCCAGCTCGTCCTCGATCTCCGATTCGCGCTCGACGGTCCGGCCGATCTCCTCGCGGACGAGCTCGGCGAAGCGCCGCCGGAGCCGGTGGACGGCCACCTTGATCGCGCCCGCGCCGAGCCCGAGGGCCGCCAGGGCGGCCTCGTCGAGCGGTGCCGTCCCGTCGCCTTCGAGACGGGACTTCAGGAGCTCGAAGACGGGCCCCTGGCCGCGGGCGATGCGCTCGCGGCGGAGTCGCTCCAGGGCCGTCTCGAGGACGGCGAGGGCCCAGGCGCGGTCGAGGGTGCGGGCGGGATCGTCGCCGCCGGCCTCGCGGAAGCGGGACTCCGCGTCCGCACTCTCGAGCGGGAAGGCCCGCCGGCCTCCCCCCCGCTTCTCGGCGCCCTCGGCCGCCACGCGGTCCCGG
This sequence comes from Planctomycetota bacterium, assembly GCA_041402125.1. Lineage (GTDB taxonomy): Bacteria > Planctomycetota > DRQF01 > JAWKSY01. The sequence continues at coordinate 22,160 of JAWKSY010000020.1, read as the reverse complement.
ACGAAGTTCCGCAGGGCGGCCACGAGGTAACCGCGGAAGCGACCGCGCTCCGGATCGGCGACGGCGAAGTCGTTGCGCTCGATGAAGCGTAGGAGGAAGGCCTGCAGGTGGTCCTCCGCGTCCTCCGGCGTCTCGCCGCCGCGGCGGAGCCAGGCGTAGAGCGGCGGCCAGTAGCGGCGGCAGAGCTCCTCGCGGGCGGCGCGCGCCTCGGCGTCGCCGGCGTCGCGCACGAGGGTCCAGGCCGTCGTCCGGAAGCCGCCGCTCGTCACCGGTCGCCCTCCCCGATCGCGGCCCGGGTCTCGTTGAGGACGGAGGTGCCCGTCACTTCACCTCGGAGAGCTTGACCGCCCGCCCCTCGCGCGCGGAGACGAGCGCCGCCTCGAGCACGCGCTGCGTGCGGAGGGCGTCCTCGAAGTCGGGCAGGGGAAGCTCCGGCTCCTCCCCGCCGAGGGCGCGGCAGATGTCGGCGACCATGTTCACGAAGCCGTGCTCGTAGCCGAGGACGTGGGCGTCGGGCCACCAGTTCGCGACGTAGGGATGGTGCGGACCGGAGGTGCACATGATGCGGCGCCAGCCGCCCTCGCCGGGGCCGTCGCTCGCGTCGCAGAAGCGCAGGACGTTCATGTCCTCGAAGTCCCAGGCGAGGGAGCCCTTCTCGCCGTTGAGCTCGATCGTGTTGCGGTTCTGGTGGCCGGGCGCGACGCGGCTGGCCTCGAAGGAGGCCGTGGCCCCGCCCTTGAAGCTGGCGAGGAAGGCGACGCAGTCGTCGACGTCGCAGCGCTCCGTCTCGCCCTTTTGGCCGGGAACGGCGCGCTCCTTGACGAAGGTGCGCGCGACCGCGCCGTGGACGCGCTCGACCTCGTCGCCGGTGAGGAAGCGGGCGAGGTCGACGATGTGCGCGTTGAGATCGCCGTGGGCGCCCGAGCCGGCGAGCTTCTTCTTGAAGCGCCAGGAGAAGGGCGTGTCGGGGCCTCCCCAGCTCTGGAGGTAGGTCGCGCGGACGTGGTGGATCCGGCCGAGCCGCCCCTCGCGGACGAGCCGCCAGGCCGCGCCGATCGCCGGGCAGCGGCGGTAGTTGAACCAGACGAAGGTCCGGACGCCCTTCCTCGCCGCCTTCTTCGCCGCCGCCGCCATCGCGCGGGCGTCGTCGAGATCGCGGGCGAGCGGCTTCTCGCAGGCGACGTGCTTGCCGGCGGCGAGCGCCGCGATCGCCTGCTCGGCGTGGACGTGGTTCGGGGTGGCGACGTCGACGAGGTCGATCCCGGGATCGGCGACGAGATCCCGCCAGCGGGCGGTCGAGGCGGCCCAGCCCCAGCGCGCCGCGAAGGCGCGGAGTTCGTCGCCGTCGCGCGCGCTGATCATCGCGAGCTCGGGGCGGAGCGGCAGCTCGAAGAAGCGGCCGGCCTGGGACCAGGCGTTGCTGTGCGCCCGACCCATGAACTTCTGCCCGATCAATCCGACGCGGAGCGGCTTCGCCATCGCAGGTTCCTCTTGTCTCGGCTGGTCTCGCGTCACAGTCTGTCCGGAAGGCGCGCCGATGGCGAGGGGGCCGCCCCGCTTCGCGCCCCGGATCGGAGGAGTCCGCCCGTGCAGGTACCCGAGATCGACATCGACGAGGCGAAGCGGAAGCTCGACGAGGGCGAGGCGCTCTTCGTCGACATCCGCGATCCGAAGTCCCGCGCGGCCGCCCGACTCCCGGGTTCGCAGCCGCTCACGAACGCGAACCTGAGCGAGTTCCTCGAGGAGGCCGACCGCGAGCGCGAGGTGATCGTGTACTGCTACCACGGCAACTCGAGTCGGGGCGCGACCCTCTACCTGATCGAGCAGGGCTTCCGCTCGGTGCGGAGCATGAGCGGCGGTTTCGAGGCCTGGCGCCCCCGTTTCCCCTTCGAATCCGACTGACATTCCCCGCGCCCGGCGAGGGACCCGTCACCCGGGAGCATCCGCGGCGTCTCTCCCCCCGGGGGCGGGGCGCTCGCGCGCACGTCGGGGCCGAGGCTCCCTCCCCGGGCCCTAGCGGCCGCGGGAGGCGCGATCGGCGTCGCCCCACTCGAGACGTCGCACGCCCCGCGGTCCGATCCGCCAGGCCGCGAGTTGCCATCCCCCCTCCTCGTCCCGGCCCGCGATGAGATCGACCCGGCGGTCGAGCCCCTCGCCGAAGCGGCGGGCCGCCGCGAGATCCGAGACGGACGGCGTGGGCGCCGCCGCCGGATGGCTGTGGAAGACGCCGACGACCTCGAGCCCCTCCGCGCGCGCCCGGCGCGAGGCCCGGGCCCAGGCCCGGCCCGGAATCCTGAACCCCTCCGTCGGGTCGTCGGCGGAGTTGGGCGACCAGGCCAGGCGCTCGATGCGCCATTCCCGGGCCCGGATCGGATGACCGAGCAGGAGGCCGCAGGCCTCGCGCGGCGCCTCGCGACGCGAGAGATCGAGCAACGCGGCGGCGAGATCGGCGCCGAGATGCAGGAATTCGCGCTCGAAGGTCGGCTCGCCGTCCATCGCTCTCCCCGCCTCCGGGCGTCTCTCCGACGCCCGGGGGCCTTCACAATAAAGGACCAATAGTGTACCCCTTCGGACCGAAGGACTCCCTTTGCCGCCCCTCGGGCCGGGCTCGGGAGTCGATCACCCCAGGAGACGTCGCGACGATCGGCCTCCGCCGACGCCGCAGGGCCCCGCCGGCCCGGAGGGAGACAGGATGAAGGCTTCCGATCTGTTCGTGAAATGCCTCGAGGCCGAGGGCGTCGAGTACATCTTCGGGATCCCCGGCGAAGAGAACGCCGACACCATGATCTCGCTGATGGATTCGAACATCGATTTCGTGCTCTGCCGCCACGAGCAGGCCGCGGCCTTCATGGCCGACGTCTACGGGCGCCTGACCGGCAAGGCCGGCGTCTGCCTCGGCACGCTCGGGCCGGGCGCGACGAACCTGGTCACCGGTGTCGCCGACGGCAACATGGACCGCGCGCCGATGATCGTGATCACCGGCCAGGCCGACACTCACCGGCTCCACAAAGAGTCGCACCAGAACATGGACGCGGTGGACATGTTCAAGCCGATCACGAAGTGGACCTTCTCGATCCGGCAGCCCGAGAACATTCCCGAGGTCGTCCGCAAGGCCTTCAAGGTCGCCACGGCCGAGAAGCCCGGCGCCTGCCACATCGAGCTCCCCGAGGATCTCGCCGAGCACGAGATGAAGAAGCCGCTGGTGCCGCTCGAGCCGCGCCGCGTGCGGCGCCCGGGCGCCGACCACAAGGCGATCACCCAGGCGATGGACCTCATCAAGAAGGCCAAGCGCCCGATCATCCTCGCCGGCAACGGATCGATCCGGAAGCGCGCCTCGGCGCAGCTCCGCATCTTCGCCGAGAAGACCGGCATCGGCGTGGTCAGCACCTTCATGGGCAAGGGATCAGTGTCCCGCCACGACCCGCACTGCCTGTTCACGATGGGTCTGCAGGCGCGGGACCACGTCACCTGCGAGATGGAGAAGGCGGACCTCGTCATCGCGGTCGGCTACGACCTCGTCGAGTACCACCCGGCCTTCTGGAACAACGGCGCCGACAAGAAGATCATCCACCTCGACTTCAACGAGGCCGAGGTCGAGGCGAAGTACCTTCCCGACGTCGAGCTCGTGGCCGACATCGCCGACTCGCTCTGGAAGCTGAACGAGATCGTCCCGGACAAGCCGCTCTTCGACGTCGCTCGCCTGAAGGGCCTCCGCGAGGAGATCCTGGCCGACTTCGCCGAGCACGCGAACGACGACGCCGAGGGCGCGATCAAGCCGCAGAAGGCGCTCTGGGACTGCCGCGAGGTGCTCGGACCGAACGACATCCTCCTGTCGGACGTCGGCGCCCACAAGATGTGGATCGGCCGCTACTACCAGTGCGACGAGCCGAACACCTGCCTCATCTCGAACGGCTTCTGCACCATGGGCTTCGCCCTGCCGGGGGCGATGGGCGCCAAGCTCGTCTTCCCCGACCGCAAGGTCCTCGCGATCGGCGGCGACGCCGGCACGATGATGAACATCCAGGACCTCGAGACCGCGGTGCGCCGCAAGCTCAACATCGTCCAGCTCATCTGGGAGGATTGCGAGTACGGTCTCATCAAGTGGAAGCAGCAGAACAGCTTCGGGAAGCACTCGGACCTCGCCTTCACGAACCCCGACTTCGTCAAGCTCGCCGAGGCCTTCGGCGCCTGGGGCAAGCGGGTCGAGAAGTCGAAGGACCTTCGGCCGGCCCTCGAGGAGGCCTTCGCCCAGGATCGCCCGGCGATCATCACGATCCCGATCGATTACAGCGAGAACATGAAGCTGACGGCCCGCCTGGGCCAGCTCACCTGCAAGCTCTGAGGATTCCGGTCCCGGAGGGGGTCGCCATCGGGCCCCCGCTTCGACAAACTGTTGCACGGCCGCCGGTTGTTCAGGCCGGCGGCCGTCGGCATTTCCGGTCCCGCGAGGGGGACGACGACGGGGGTCCGCCCGCGGGCCCCGGGAAGTCTCCGCCCGCGGCGCGACCCACGATCCAGGGGAAAGACGCATGGCGAAGCTGATCTTCCGCATCTCGGAGCCCGACCAGAGCCCGCGCGACGTCGCGGTCCGCGACGGACTCACCCTCGGCCGCGACCCGCGCAGCGACATCGTGCTCGCCGATCCGAACGTCTCGGGTCGCCACGCCGTCGTCGAGGCGATGGGCTCGGGCTACGCGATCAAGGACGCCGGCAGCTCGAACAAGACGGTCGTCGTGGGCGGACCGATCCTCCACGCCGGCGAGACCTTCCCGCTCACGGACGGCGTCCGCCTGACCCTGGGTCGCTGCAGCATCGAGGTCGTCGGCGCGGCCGAGGACATGGGCGCGACCCAGCTCGCGGTGCGCCCGGCCGCGGCGGCGCCCTCCCAGCCGAAGACCGAAGTCGACCAGCCGGTGATGCCCGATCCGGCCGCTCCGGCACCCGCGCCCGCCCCGGCCCCCGCGCCGGCCCCCGCCCGCGCCGGCCCCGGCTCCCGCCGCCGCTCCGCGCCCGGCCGCCACGCCGGCCTCGGCCCCGGCCGGCGAGCCCGTCCCCGTCGCCGCGCCGGACTTCGCCGAGGACGCCGGCACGCCGCTCGGCGGGAGCTTCAACCGCTACCTGGTCGACATGTCCGGCTACCACGCCTCGAAGCGCGAGGTCCAGGCCCGCGACCTGGAGGACGCCCTCGGCGGCGCCGCGCGCGCCTTCAAGGTCCTCGAGCGCTATGACGTCGACGACCCCTACGACCCCAAGGCCCCGCTCATCCTGAACCTCGGCATCCTCTCCGGCAGCCAGTTCATGACCGGACTGCGGACCTACTTCCACGGCTACTCACCGCTGAAGGCCTCGCTCGACGACAAGCCCTCGGCGATGTGGTCCGCGGGCAGCGGGAAGTTCGGCACCAAGATCAAGATGATGGGCGTGGACGAGGTGATCTTCACCGGCCGCGCGCACAAGCCGGTCTACCTCCGCATCTACGAGGACGAGACCGGTCGCGTCCGCTTCGAGTTCAAGAGCGCCGCCGCCCTCGTCGGCATGCGCATCAACGCGAAGATGCAGCACCTGAAGGAGATCTATCCCGAGGCGCACTTCGCGGCGATCGGTCCGGCCGGTGAGAACTACGAGAACGTCGCGATGGCCTGCATCGGCCTCTCGACCGTCAACCAGCTCCGCTCCGGTGACATGAAGGCGCGCTTCTGCGGCCGCGGCGGCATGGGCGGCATCATGGGGTCGAAGAACCTCCTCGCGATCGTCGCGGACGTGAAGGACAAGAAGGACCCGAACAAGTACCCCGACCTCGCGCCGATCAACAAGGAGGTCATGCGCGGCGAGGGAAGCCGTCGCTTCCGCGACAAGGCGAAGGGCGACGGCGGCGGCGGCACCTGGTCCAACGCGCACGCGCTGAACCCGTTGCACGCGATGCCGGAGAACAACTTCAACCCGACCGGCACGGACATCTCGGTGCCGCTCTACCGCGAGAACGTCGAGGCCCGCGGCGATCTCGTCGTGAAGGACGAGGCCTGCTTCCTCTGCGGCGTCGCCTGCCACAAGAACGTCTACGAGGCCGAGGACCAGGGCGAGGGCAAGAAGCCCAAGCTCGGGAAGTTCCTGGCGAAGCTCGACTACGAGCCGCTGAACCTCATGTCCTCGAACATCGGGATCTTCGACATCCACCACGCCTGCCACCTCGTCGACATGGTCGACGACCACGGCATGGACTCGATCTCCTTCGGCGTCACGCTCTCCTACGCGATGGAATACAACAAGCGTCGCAAGGAGGCGGGCGAGGAGACGATGATCCCCGACTGGATCCAGTACGGGGACTACGAGAACGCGATGAAGGCGGTCGTCGAGACCGCCCACGGCCGGCTCAAGCTCCTCGGCCAGGGATCGAAGCGCCTCTCCGAGGGCCTCGGCGCGACGGAGTACGCCATGCACTGCAAGGGCATGGAGTTCCCCGCCTACCTGCCGCAGTTCAACCCGGGCTACCCCTGGGCGCTGGCCGGCGGCCACATGTCGATGCGCACCTACCTCCTCTACGTCTTCGAGAAGGAGAAGGGGCTCGACTACTGGGTCGAGGCCATCACGACGCGCGGGCTCGCGATCATCCGCGACGACATCCTCGGCGTCTGCAAGTTCTCGGCGATCCCGCACCCGATGATGGCGGACGCGATCCGCATCCTGACGGGCCTGAACGTCACCGCCGAGGACCTCGAGAAGGTCATCCGCCGCACCTTCCTGCGCGGCTACAAGCTCGAGAAGAAGCAGGGCTTCGTCGAGGCGGACTACAACATGCCGCTCGAGGTCCACAACGAGTACCCGCAGATCGAACTGGAACACTTCAACTCGAAGGAGTTCTTCGATCAGGTCAAGACCCAGGTCGTCGCCAAGTTCGACGAGATGCTCGTCCACGAGGGAATCTGACTCCATGAAAACGGCCCCCCGCACGTTCCTGTCCCTTCTCGCCCTCCTCGCCCTCGTCGTCGCCTGCGGCGGCGAGAAGAAGGGCGACGGGACCTCCGCCGCGACCGAGACGAAGGTCGTCAAGATCGGCGCCACCACGAGCCTCCGCGACAGCGGACTCTTCGAGGTCCTGAAGCCGGCCTTCGAGAAGTCGCATCCGGGCGCCGAGCTCGTCGTCCTCGCGAAGGGAACGGGCGCGGCGATGAAGGACGCCGAGGCCGGACACGTCGACATCCTCGTCGTGCACTCACCGGCGCGGGAGAAGGCCTTCCTCGAGGCCGGTCACGGCCTCGCCCGCCTGCCGCTGATGGAGTCGGGCTTCCTCCTCGTCGGCCCGAAGGACGACCCGGCGAAGATCCGCGGCAAGACGCCGGACGAGGCGCTCCGCGCGATCGCGGCCTCCGGCGCGCGCTTCCTCTCGCGCGGCGACGACAGCGGCACCCACGACCGCGAGCGCTCGGTCTGGAAGGCCGCCGGCGGGAACCCGGGCTTCGAGGGTTACATCGAGTCGGGTCGCGGCATGGGGGCGACCGTCACGATGGCGAACGAGATGAACGGCTACACGCTGATCGACACCGGCACCTTCGCGAACTTCAAGCCGAAGATCGAGCTCGAGATCCTCGTCTCCGACCACTCCCTCCTCGCGAACCCCTACCACGTGATCACGCTGCCGGTCGCGAAGCGCCCGCTCGAGAAGGACCCGATCGTCGACGAGCTGGCCGCCTGGCTCACCGGACCCGAGGCGCGGGCGATCATCGCCGGCTACCAGATCAACGGCGTTCCGATCTTCACGCCGGGCGTCCAGGGCGAGTGACCCTCCGGGTCGCGAAGGCGCGCGCGCGGAACGACCGGAGATGCTGAGGGAAGGCCTCCTCGAGGCGGGTCGTCTCATCCTCTCCGGCGACGCGCGCGTCTTCGACGCCGCCCTCCGGACCCTCTGGGTCAGCGTCGCCGCGGTCGCGATCGCGGCCGCGGTCGGCATCCCGCTCGGCTGCCTCGTGGCGCGACGGGAGTTTCCCGGGCGGCGCGCGCTCATCCTCTGCGCGCGCACGGCGATGGCCTTCCCCACCGCCTTCATCGGCATCCTCTGCTACTCGATCTTCGCCCGCTACGGCGTCCTCGGCGACCTGAAGCTCATCTACACGTCCTGGGCGATCGTCGCCGGCGAGCTCCTCCTCGCCCTGCCGATCGTCTTCTCGATGACGCAGGGTTCGCTCTCCGGTCTGGACCGGCGCGTCGCCGAGACCGCCCGGACCCTCGGCGCGGGACCGATCCGCACCTCGCTGGCGATGCTCTCGGAGTCGCGCACCGGCGTCCTGCTCGGCATCCTCACCGCCCTCGCCCGCTGCATGACCGAGCTCGGCATCGCGGTGATGGTAGGCGGCAACATCCCGGGCCACACGCGCACCCTCGCCGGGGCGATCGTCCTCGAGACGAGCCGGGGCGAGTACGAGCGCGGCCTCGCGATGGGACTCATCCTCCTCCTGATGGCCCTCGGCGTCACCGGGATCCTCGTGATCCTGTCCTTCGAGCGCGGCAAGGAGGACCGGACGTGATCGAGATCCGCGACCTCGTCGTCGAGCGGGGACGCCGGCGCATCCTCGACCTCCCGGCGCTGGCGGTCGGAGCCGGCGATCGCGTGATCGTCCGCGGGCACAACGGCAGCGGGAAGTCGACCCTGCTCCGGGTCCTCGCCGGCCTCGAACGGGATCATCGCGGCCGGGTCGAGGTCGCGGCGCCGCTGCGAGGGCGCGTCTTCGTCCACCAGTCGCCCTACCTCTTCCGCGGCCGGGTGAAGGGCAACCTCCACTTCGGGCTGCGCGCGCGGGGGCTCGGCCGGGCCGAGCGCGAGCGCCGGCTGGCCCCCTGGATCGCCGCCTTCTCGCTCGAGGCGCTGATGGGCCGGCGCGTGGGAGGCCTCTCCGGCGGCGAGAAGCGACGCGTCGCCCTCGCCCGGGCGCTGGTCCTCGAACCTGCCCTGCTCCTCCTGGACGAGCCCTTCTCCGACCTCGACGCGGGCCGGAACCGGGAGCTCGCCGGGGTCCTCGGGGGCCTCGACGCGACGATCCTCATCGCGAGCCCCCGTCCCCTCGAACTCGGCGCGGACTGGCGGGAGATCACCCTCGACGCCGGGCGCCTGCTCCCCGACCCGACCGCCTGAAGCCCCGGCGGCGGCCGGACTTCCGCTCGCGGCCGCCCGGCGGGGGTTTTCCTGTCCGTCCTGAACTTCTTTGACCTCGCCCCGCCCCGAGGACTACCGTACGGGACATGGCGACCGGGTTTCCCGGTGCGCCCGCCGTTTTGACATCTCCGCCGCGCGTCCTGGCGATCCGGAAGCTCCCTCACCGAACCGGGGGAGCGATCCCGCTCCGACGTCCGTCCGCGGTCCGGACCTGCGAGGAAGTCGATGCTCTCCACCACGACGCGAGCCCTGCTCGCCGCGCTGCTCTCCTGTCTCCTGGCGGCGGGCCTCGTCGCCCAGAACGCCTCCGGCCCGCTGCCCGACGGCTTCGTCAACGCGGGATTCGAGCACCTCGTCCAGATCGAACGCGGCGGCGAGCTGCCGGCCGAGGCGACGCCCCTCTGGAGCGAGGACTACGGCGCGTTCCGTCTCGCGCGGGTGGACGAGCGGACCTGGCCCGGCGGTCGCGAGGGCCTGCTCGGCTCCGGCCTGCGACTTCGCGACGAGCTCGACCTCGTCGTCCTCCAGGGCCGGCGCCTCGACCTCAACCGGCCGACGGACCTCCTCGAGAGCATCGATCCGCGCGAGCGCATCGGCGGGGACGCCGAGCTCGACCAGACGGCGGGCCTCTACCTCGTCAGCTTCCGCGCCCCGGCGCGCGACGCCTGGCTGGCCGAGCTCGAGACGGTCGGCGCGCGGGTCGTCCAGTACCTCCCGATGTGCAGCTACGTGGTGGCGGTGGCGCCGGAGAACGTCGCCCGCCTCGTCGACCTCGAGAACCGCCTCGCCGCGCTCCGGCGCGTCGGCGTCTACGAGCCGGCCTTCCGCCTGCGCGAGGAGATCTCCGACGCGGCCGAGAACGCGACCGGCTTCCCCATGCCGATGACCGTCCAGCTCGTCGCCGGTCCGGACGCCGCCGCCGCGCTCGATCGCCTGGCCGGCCTCGCGGCCTCCGTCCTGCGCGTCGTTCCGGTCGGTCCCTACCTGAACGTCGGCGTCGACCTCGATCCCGTCCACGCCCGCGCCGTCGCGCGGGATCCCTCCGTCTTCGCGATCGAGCCCCGCGCCGAGCGCCGTCGCCTGGACGAGATCCAGGGCCAGATCATGGCCGGCGCCGTCAGCGGCAACGTCCCCACCGGACCGGGCTACCTCGGCTTCCTGGCGGGCAAGGGTTTCGGCTCGGGTCAGTTCACCGGCTTCTCGGTCAACGTCGTCGACGACGCGACCGTCCTCACCGGCCACCCTGATCTTCCGAACGGACGCATCGCCTTCACGAACAACGTGACCAACCAGGGCGCCACCCAGGGCGGACACGGCTTCCTCAACGCGAACATCGTCGCCGGCTACAACGACCAGACCGGCACGCTCTACGAGGACTCGAACGGCTACCAGTTCGGCCTCGGCATCGCCCCCTGGGCGCGCGTCGGCACGACCGCGATCTTCGGCAGCAACCAGAGCCCGACGCCGACGAACTGGGAGAACACCGCCTACTCGAACGGAGCGCGCATCAGCTCCAACTCGTGGGGCTTCAGCAATCTCTTCACCTACAACTCGGACGCGCAGGAGATCGACTTCCTCGCCCGCGACTCCCGGGGATCGGTGAGCGGCAACCAGGAGATGACCTTCATCTGGGCCGCCGGCAACGACGGCTCGGGCTCCGGCACGATCGGCTCGCCCGGCACCGCGAAGAACTGCGTGACCGTGGGCGCCTCCGAGAACTACCGCCAGACCGGCGGTGACGGCTGCGGCGTCGGCAACTCCGGCGCGAACAACGTCAACCAGATCATCAACTTCTCCTCGCGCGGCCCGGTCGACTCCGGCGGCGGCGACGGGCGCTGGAAGCCCGAGATCGTCGCGCCCGGCACGCACATCCAGGCCGGCATCCCGCAGAGCAACTACAACGGCTCGAGCGTCTGCAACCAGTACTGGCCGAACAACGGCCAGACGCTCTACGCCTGGTCGAGCGGCACCAGCCACTCGACGCCCGCGGTCGCCGGCGGCGCCGCGCTGATCCGCCAGGACGCGATCAACAAGGGACTGCCCGTCCCCAGCCCGGCCCTCACGAAGGCGATCATCGTGGGCAGCGGCACCTACATGGGCAGCACCGGCGGCACCCTGCCGAGCAACTCGCAGGGCATGGGCCGCCTCGATCTCAGCCGCACCTTCGACGGCGCCCCGACGATGACCGTCGACCAGAGCGTCATCCTCGGCTCGACCGGCGCGCAGCACGTCGTCAACGGGACCGTCGCCAACGCGGGTGACGAGTTCCGGGTCGTGCTCGTCTGGACGGACGCGCCCGGCAGCACGACCGGCGCCCCCTACGTCAACGACCTCGACCTCACGGTCACGATCGGCGGGAACACCTACCGCGGCAACGTCTTCAGCGGCGCCACCTCGACCACCGGCGGCAGCGCCGACTTCCGCAACAACACCGAGTCGGTCTTCCTGCCGGCCGGCTTCAGCGGCGCCTTCACCGTGACCGTCACCGCGACGACCATCGCCGGCAACGGCGTTCCGGGCAACACGGACGGGACCGACCAGGACTTCGCGCTCTACATCCACAACGCCGGCACCGGCGGCGGCGGCGGGCCGAGCCCGCTCTCCGACGGCTCCTTCGAGGCGCAGACCGCGGGTTCGGCTCCGGCCACGCCGTGGACGAACGCCTCGGGCGGCGCGAACCTCGTCCTCCCCACCGGCGGCGTCGCGACCGACAACGGGCTGCCGTCCCACGGCACGAAGTGGCTCGAGGTCAGCGCGTCCGGCTCGAACGCGGCCACCCCGCCCTCGAACATCGGCGGCGCGGGAAGCCCGCCCGCGAACGTGAGCGCGGTGTCCCAGGCCTTCGGCTACGCGGCCGGCGACACGCTCCTCACCTTCGACGCGGCCTTCATCCGCAACGAGAACGCCAACGAGACGCAGTTCAACGACTTCATGAGCGTCGACGTCACCGACGGCGCGACCTGGGTCAACCTCTACTACGCCGACACCTTCACGGCGACGCCGAACACCTCGGCCCGGCACGCGTTGCCGATGACGGCGGTGACCGCGGTCTCGGCGAACCTCGCGACGCTCTTCCCGGGTTCGACGACGAGCACGACCTTCATCGTCCAGGTGAGCTGCGGCAACCTCGTCGACGGCGCGCAGGCCTCGATCGCCTACGCCGACGACTTCCGGCTCGAGACGCCGGTGCCGCTCATCACGTCGGACTTCACCGGCACGCCGACGAGCGGCTTCTCGCCCCTCACGGTGAACTTCACGCCGATGACGACCGGCACCGTCTCGACCTACTTCTGGGCCTTCGGCGACGGCAGCGTCAGCACCGCGATGAACCCGTCGCACGTCTACTCGGCGACGGGCACGTACGACGTCTCCCTCTCGGTGACCGGCCCCGACGGGTCGGACACGATGACGAAGACGGGCTACGTGACGGTGACCAGCGCGCCGCCGGTGTCGGACTTCACCGCCTCGGTGACCTCCGGCACGGCGCCGCTCACCGTGAACTTCACCGCCCAGACGACGGGCACCGTGACGTCGTACCTCTGGAACTTCGGTGACGGCGGCATGTCGACCCAGGCCAACCCCTCGCACGTCTACTCGAGCGCGGGCAACTACGACGTGTCCCTGACGGTGGTGGGCCCCACCGGCTCGGACAGCGAGACGAAGCTCTCCTACATCACCGTCATCTCGATCCCGGCCCCGGTGGCCGACTTCTCGGGCACGCCGACCTCGGGCACCTCGCCGCTGACGGTGAACTTCAGCGACCTCAGCACGGGATCGGTGACCGGATGGGCCTGGACCTTCGGCGACGGAGGGACGTCCACCGCGCAGAACCCCTCGCACACCTACATGGCGTCGGGCACCTACACCGTCGGCCTGACGGCGACGGGCCCCGGCGGCTCGGATCTGGTGACGAAGGTGGGCTACGTCACGGTGAGCTCGATCCCGGCCCCCACCGCCGACTTCACGGGAACGCCCACGACCGGCACCGCGCCGCTCAACGTGAGCTTCACCGCGATCCTCGGCGGCGGACCGACCTCGAGCGTCCTCTGGAACTTCGGCGACGGCGGGCTCTCGACGCAGACCAACCCCTCGCACACCTACGCGACGCCGGGCATCTACGACGTGACTCTGACCGCGAGCGGCCCCGGCGGCTCCGATCTGATCACGAAGACCGGCTACGTCACGGTGTCGATGAGCGGCGGCGCGGTCACGGCCGACTTCCAGGCCTCCTCGACCGACGTCGGGATCGGCGCCGCGGTCAACTTCACGAACCTCAGCGGTGGCGGGGCGACCTCGTTCTTCTGGGACTTCGGTGACGGCACGACCTCGACCGCGGCCAGTCCCTCGCACACCTACCTGCTCGGCGGCAACTTCACGGTCTCCCTGACCGCGACCGGCCCCGGCGGATCGGCCGTGGAGACGAAGATCAACTACATCCAGGTCCGGACGATCCTCTCCGACGACGACCTCTACCTGAGCTTCGACGCGGCGACGACCGTCCCCGGCGTCGGCGCGGTCGGCCCCGAGGACGTGGTGAGGTACGACGTCGCGACCGGCGCCTGGTCGATGGTCATCGACGGCTCGGACCTCGGCCTCGCCGGGAACGACATCACGGGCTTCCACGCCTTCGGCAACGGCCAGTTCCTGTTCTCGATCGGAACGACGCAGAACGTCCCCGGCGTGTTCTTCGGACCCAACGGGTTCGAGGTGACGCCGAACGACATCCTCTACTTCATCCCGACGAGCACGGGCACGAACACGGCCGGCTTCCTCTACTTCGTCTTCGACGGCAGCGACGTCGGACTCGACGGGGCGAACGAGGCGATCGACGGTCTCTTCCACGACGGGGTGCAGTTCCTCGCGATGAGCACGATCGGCGCGACGACGACGGACACGACGGCCCCCACCGCGGGCCAGGACGTGCTCGTCTTCGACGTGCAGAGCTTCCTCTTCGTGACGGTGGGCACCTTCTCCTTCGCGTTCGACGGCTCCGACCTCGGCCTGGGAACGACGTCCGAGAACATCGACGCGCTCCACTTCGACGCTTCGCTCGGCATGTACGTCTCGACGGAGGGCGCGCTCAACGCCTCGGGCGTCACGGGAGACCAGAACGACCTCGTCCGCTTCCTCGGCGCCTTCGGCCCCAACACCGCGGGCACGCTGACGAAGCACTACGATCTCGATCTGCTCGGCCTGCCCGCGGGGACGAACGTGAACGCGATCTCGATCGTGCAGCAGTGAGGCCGCCCGCGGAGCCGTCCCGGCTCCGCGACTCCGGTCCGCGAGGCGGGGCCCGGGACTCCGACGGAGTTCCGGGCCCCGCCTCCGTCCCGGGCCCGACGTTTCTCGTCGGGCGCGAAATCGCTACCCTCCGGACCACCCCGACCCCGGAGGAGAGCGACATGCGCATCGGCGTCATCGGCCTCGGAACCATGGGCGCCCCGATGGCGCGGAACATCCGCCGCGCCGGCTTCGAGGTCGTCGTCCACAACCGCACGCGCGAACGCGAGGAGTCCCTCGCGCCCCTGGGCGTCCGTCGCGCGGAGAGCCCGGCCGCCCTCGCGGCCGAGGTCGACCTCGTGCTGGTGTGCGTCTCGGACACGCCCGACCTCGAACAGGTCCTGCTGGATCCGGAGCACGGCGCGGCGCGCGGGCTCCGTCCCGGCTCGCTCGTGGTCGACTGCTCGACGGTCGCCCCGGGTCGGACCCGCGAGATCGCCGAGACCCTCCGCGCCCGCGGCGTGGGCTTCGTGGACGCGCCGGTCTCGGGAGGCTCCGAGGGCGCGGAGCGCGGGACGCTGGCCGTCATGTGCGGCGGCAGCGACGAGGACGTCGCCCGCGCCCGTCCCGTGCTCGAGGCCATCGGCCGCGCCATCACCCACGTCGGTCCGGTCGGAGCGGGACAGATCGCGAAGGCCGTCAACCAGGTCGTGATTTCGGGGACCTACCAGGCGGTCGCCGAGGGGCTCGTCCTCGCCCATCGCCTCGGCGCCGACCCGAACCGGGTCGTCGACGCGATCCGGGGCGGCGCCGCCGCGAGCTGGGTGCTCGAGAACCGCGCCAGGAACATGATCGAGGACCGCTACCCGCTCGGTTTCCGCGTGCGCCTCCACCGCAAGGACCTCGGGATCGCGCTCGCCGAGGCGGACGCCGCGGGCGTCCCGCTCCCCGTCGCCCGACACGTCGCGGAGGTCGAGGACGGCCTCGTCGCGGAGGGTCACGGTGACGAGGACATGTCGGCGATCGCGCGCCGGCAGCGCGCCGACGCCGGGGTCACCGGCCGCCTCGACGGACGGGGCTGAGGCGACGAGCCCCCGCCGGGGTCAGAGGCGTTCGAAGCCCAGCGAGGCGAGGAGCGCCGCCGCCTCGTCTCCGGCGACGAGCGCCCGGAGCGCGGCGACGCCGGGACGATCGAGCCGCGCCTTGCGCGCGACCAGCTCGTAGCGCTCGTCGCGCAGGAAGACGAACTCGAGTCCCTGGTCGCGGGCGAGACCGTCGAGGGTGACGCCCCAGTCGGCGCGCCCCTGGGCGACCGCGGCCGCGACGGCGTGATGGCTGCGCGCGTCGGTGTGATAGCCCCGCGGGCGGGCGCCGCCGCCCTCGGCGAGCAGCTCCTCGATGATGACTCGCGTCCCGCTCCCGCGGTTGCGGTTGACCATGACGAGATCGTCCGCCTGGATCCGACGCGCGAGCTCCGCGCGGTCGCGTCCCGCCAGGCGTTCGTCATCGCGGCGGAAGACGATCCCCTGGCGACGGTTCCAGCCGCCGATCACGGCCATGTCCTCGTCGAGGAAGGGCCGGTTGTAGGTGCCGCTCTCCGCGTCCAGGAGATGCATGCCGGCGACGTCGCCCTCGCCGCGACGCAGCGCCGCAAGCCCCCCCTGCGAGCCGACCGGGATCGACTTCACCTCGAGTCCGTCGTCGGCGAGGCGCGAGAGCAGACGGTCGAGGCCGACGCAGTGGCTCCCGATCGCGAGGAGGTCGGGGCGGCGTACGCGCCGGCCGAGGGGGCGGACCTCGAGGCGCTCGCCCTCCTCGACGAACTCGCGATGGCGTTCGATGCGGACGAAGCCGTCGGCGGCGGAGAAGGTGCTGACGCTCCCCGAGCCCTTGCCCAGCGGGTAGGCGGCGAGCCCCTCCTCACCGTCCACGAGATCGACGAGCAGGAACTCGGTGCGTCCCGCCGCGGAGGGGATCCGGAGCGGCGCGCGAGCCTCGACCCGCGCCGCGGGATCCTCCTCGAGTCCAGCCGCGGCCCGCAGCACGGGAGCCAGGAACTCGTGGAAGGTGAAGATCGCGGAGGTCGGGAAACCCGGCAGGATCGCGATCGGCGTCCCGCCGACGAGGGCGAAGCAGAAGGGCTTGCCCGGCTTGAGCGCCACGCCGTGCACGACGATGCCCGGCGAGCCCGAGCACCGGGCCGCCAGCGCCTCGACGACGCGGTGATTGAGATCACCGGCGCCCTTCGAGGTGCCGCCCGACATCACGACGAGGTCGCAGTCCGCGAGGGCCGCGGTGAGACTCGCCCGCAGCGCGTCCTCGTCGTCCGCCACGATGCCCAGGGAGACGGGTTCGGCGCCGCACTCGCGCAGCGCGTCGGCCAGGACGCGGCCGTTCGAATCGTGGATCTCGCCCAGGCCCAGCGGGGCGCCGACGGGACGGATCTCGTCGCCGGTCGAGAGCACCGCGACGCGCGGGCGACGATGGACCTCGAGCTCCGGGGCGCCGACGGCCGCGGCCAGGGCGGTCTCGCGGGAGCCGAGGAGCTGCCGGCGGCGGAGCACGACCTCGCCGCGCCCGACGTCGGTGCCGGCGCCGGTCATCCCCGCCCCCGGAGCCGACGCGCGGTAGACCTCGATCTCCTCCTCGCCCGCCGGCGCGGTGTCCTCCACCATCACGATCGCGTCGGCGCCGCGGGGCAGCACCGCCCCCGTCGCGATGGCGACCGCCTCGCCGGGGCGGAGCTCGAAGTCCTCGGGGTGGTCCGGGCGACCCGCCGCGAGGCGCAGCTCGAGGAGACGGAGCCGGACGGGAGCGGTCTCCTCGGCGCCGAAGGTGTCGGCGGCGCGCACCGCGAAGCCGTCGAAGTTGCTGCGGTCGAATCCGGGCACGTCCACCGGCGACGCCAGCTCGTGGAAGAGGACGCGGCCCCAGGCGTCCTCGAGCGGGACGATCTCGCCGCGCGGGACGATTCCCGCGCAGGCGGCGGCGACCCGACGCCGGGCCTCCTCGTCGCTCACGACCTCGAGGAACTGCCGCTGCTTCACGCCGTCGGACTCCGACCGTCGTAGCGGTGGACGCGCACCGTGGCGCCCTCCTCGCAGCCCTCGCTGTCCTCGGCCACGACGACGAAGCCGCTCGCCCGCGTCGTGGAGGAGAGGATCGAGGCGCCGGAGGCCGCGATCGGCTCGACCCGACCGTCGGGCAGGTCGAGGACGCGGACGTAGTCGACGCGGCCGATGGCGGAGCTGATGCGTCGCGCGAGTCGCGCGGAGCGCGTCGGATAGGGCCAGGCCGCATCGAGACCGGCGAGACCGCGGATGGCGGGACCGGCGAAGAAGTCGTAGGCACAGAGACAGGACACCGGGTTGCCCGGCAAGAGGAAGACGCGACGGTCTCCGATGCGTCCGATGCCGGTGGGCGAGGAGGGACGCATCGCCACGCCGTGGATCGGCAGCTCGCCGAGCTCGCGCACGAGGAGCGGAAGCCAGTCCTCCCGGCCGACGCTGGAGCCGCCGGCCGCGATGAGGACCTCGAGGTCCTCCGTCTCCAGGGCGGCCCGGATCGCGTCGGGGTCGTCGGGAAGTCGCCAGGTCCGGTGGACCTCGCCGCCGTCGGCGCGGACGAGCGCCTCGAGCATCGGCGTGTTGCTGTCGACGATGCGGTGTCCTTCCGGCATCTCGCCGGGGGGGAGCAGCTCGTTGCCGGTGACGAGGATCCCGACGCGCGGCCGCCGGACGACCTTCACGCGGCCGCGCCCGATGCTGGCGAGGAGGCCGAGGTCCTGCGGGCGCAGGCGCCGCCCCGCCGCGAGCACCGTCTGCCCGGGCGCGATGTCCTCGCCGCGACGCCCGACGTTCTTTCCCGGCGTGACGGGCGCGTTGACGAGGACGGCGTGGTGCTCGGCGACGGCGTCCTCGGCTTTCAGCACGGCGTCCGCGCCGGGAGGCAGCGGGGCGCCGGTCATGATGCGGAGCGCCTCGCCCGGGCCGAGCCGGGGCGGGTCCACGCGTCCGGGCAGGACCTCTCCGACCACCGCGAGCCGGACGGGATCGTAGAGCGTGGCGCCGAAGCTGTCCTCGCCGCGGATCGCGAAGCCGTCCATCGCGGCGCGATCGAAGGGCGGGACGGCCACCGGACTCTCGACGTCCTCTCGCAGGACGCGCCCCGCCGCATCGCCGACGAAGACCTCCTCCGCGCGGCGACGGAGCCCCGCGAAGGCCACCTTCTGCGCCTCGGGCACGGTCGCGCGGTCGCGGAAGCCGCGCATCCGGACGTCGCTCCCGCCCTCGACCGCCGGCACGACGTTCAGGACGTCGCCGTCGCGCGCCGGGCGGGAGGCCCAGGTCCGGCGGTCGATCTCCTCGTCGTTGTGGAGGATGATCAGGTAGGGCGGGATGTGGTCGTGGCGGTCGATCAGACGGATCCGCATCTGCGGCCAGACGGCGAACATCGCCTCGAAGGCCTCGCCGACCGTGGTCCCCTCGACCTCGATCTCCGGCCGCTCCTCGGAGTAGCGCGTCAGCATGTAGGGGATCTGGATCGTGATCGGCATGCCCGTCCTTCCCGTCTCGGTCGGCGCATCCTAACAGGCGACCGCGGGATCCGAGGGGCGTCCGGACGCGGGTCCCCCTTGGTCCCGGGGCGGCGAATTCCGACGATGCCGGGCGGGGTCGGCCCGCGCGAGGAGGACGGCATGAGCGACGAGACGATCGAGGGACGGGCCGCGCCCCCTCTCGCGCCGCCGCTCGCGGCCGGCCTGCCCTTCACCGCCGTCGGCCTCCTCGCGCCGATGGAGGGCGTCACCGACCCGGCCTTCCGCGACGTCGTGCTCGCCGAGTACCGGCCGGAGGAGCTGGGCGGCGCCTTCACCGAGTTCGCCCGCGTGACCGACCGCCCCCTCGCGATCGAGGCGCTCGCGCGCCACCTCGGCCCGCGCCGCTTCGGGATGCCCGTCGGCCTCCAGCTCATGGGGAACGACCTCGCGGCCATGGCGGAGACCGCCCGGCACGCCGTCGCCGCCGGCGCGCCGCTGGTGGACATCAACTTCGGCTGCCCCTCGCGGAGCCCCTTCGCCGGCTGCGTCGGCTCCGCCCTCCTGGAGGACCCGGCCCGGATCGAGCGCATCGTCCGCGCCGTCGTGGACGCGGTGCCGGGCGAGGTCGTCACGGCCAAGATCCGTTCGGGCGTGAAGGACGACCGCCGGCTCGAGGAGGTCGCGCGCGCGACCGAGGCCGGCGGGGCGCGCATGCTGACGATCCACTGCCGGACCCGGACCGAGGCCTACCGCGACGACGCGATCGACTGGCGGCGGATCGCGCGGGCGGTGGCGGCCGTCGGCATCCCGGTCTGCGGGAACGGCGGCGCGGCGGGCCCGGGCGACGTCACGCGCATGCGCGACGAGACGGGCTGCGCCTTCGTCATGATCGGCCGGGCCGCGCTCGGCGACCCCTGGGTCTTCACGGGTCGCCGCGTCGGGGCTCCCGAGGCCGCGGCCTTCCTGTTGCGCTACGCCGACGCCATGCGGGCCGCCGGCGGCAGTCCGGGGCGCGTCGCGGGCCGCATCAAGCAGCTCCTGAACTACTGGAGCGCCGGCGACCTCGTGGGCGACGATCGTCGCGCCTGGCTCCGCGAGACGGAACCCGAGCGCCTCCTCTCCCGGCTGGCGGCGATCCGCGCGGCCGGCTAGTCCGCCGGCGGATTCGTCGCGCCGAGATCCTGGCCGGCGTAGTAGCCGAGGTCGCGGCCGGTGAGGAACTTCGTCCACCAGCCGATCTGCCCCACGTGGTAGGAGAAGTGCTCGGTGACGTGGACGACCGCGTCGACGCCGCGCTTCCGCATCCCCTGGATCTCGAACTCGGACGTCAGCGCGGCGGCGTCGAGTCCCTGCATCACCTCCACCGCTTCCGCGACGACGGCCTCGAGCCGCGCCATCAGCTCCGCGGCCGGCGCGCCGGTATCGGCCGCGAACTCCTCCGCCCGGTGGCGGTGGTCCGGCCTCCCCCCCAGCCCCGAGACGATCCACTGCCCCACGTTGCCGGCGAGGTGCGACAGGAGGTTTCCGACGCTGGAGAGTTCGGGACGGGGTCGGCGCCAGATCGCCTCCTCGTCGAGGAGGGAGAGGCAGCGCCGCAGGCGATCGAGGGAGAGGTCCTGGATCTCGTGGCGGCAGCTCTCGACCAGGGCCGCCGCGAGGGCGGATTCGGACTCGGACATCTCGGGGACCTCCTCCTCGGGGGCGTCGGCACGGGCGACCGGCCCAATCTCCCTCCCCGGAGGTCGATCCGTCAACGTCCGCCCGCGCTCCGCGCCGGACGGCGCTCCGTCGACTATGATCCTCGTTCCCGAACGAACCTCTCCGGAGATCCAGCCCATGCTCGCCGCGCTCCGCCGCTTTCCGATCGCCCTCGCCCTGCTCGCCCTCGCCCTTCCGCTCCACGCGCAGACGCAGGACGAGGCGATGCGCGAGATGATGAAGGCCATGACGCCCGGTCCGCAGCACGCGGAAATCGCCCGCGGCGCCGGGCGCTGGTCGCTCGAGCGGACGATCACGATGCCGGGCGTCCAGCTCTTCACCTCGACCGGAGAGTCCGTCGGGAAGATGGTCCTCGACGGCCGCTTCCTCGAGGTCGAGACCCGCGGGGAGATGATGGGGATGTCCGAGTCGAGCAAGGTGCTCGTCGGCTACGACAACACCCGCGCTCTCTACACCGTCGTCGCGATGTCGACGAACTCGACCGGCATGATGATGGCCACGGGGAAGAAGCTCGAGGACGGTTCCTACCTCTACGAGGGAACCATCTACGAGTACCCGACGCCCGGGGGGCGCCCCTTCCGCCACACGCATCGTTGGGTGAACGACGACACGCAGGTGATGGAGGTCTTCGACCGGATCGACGACGCCTGGGTCAAGGTCGTCACCCAGACGATGCGGCGCAAGCGCGCGCTCTTCGACGGCAAGTCCCTCGCGGGCTGGTCGCGCGTCGCCCTGAACGACGGCGACGACATGTCGAAGACCTGGTCGGTCGACCACGGGATCCTGCGCTGCCAGGGCTCGCCGGCCGGCTACATCCGCACCGACGGCGAGTACGCCGACTACGAGCTCGAGCTGGAGTGGCGCTGGGCCCCCGGATCCCGGGGCGGAAACAGCGGCCTCCTCGTCCACACCTCGAACCCGAACCAGCTCTGGGGCTGGCCGAAGTGCCTCGAGGTGCAGCTCCAGGCGAACAACGCCGGCGACTTCTGGGAGATCGGCGAGTCGGCCGTCGTCGACGATCTCGAGGCCCGGAGGAAGGGCCGCAACATCAAGCGCGTCGCGCGCGAGGACGTCGAGCGACCGATCGGCGAGTGGAACCTCATGAAGGTCCGCTGCGAGGGCGATCGCGTCCGCGTGTGGGTCAACGGCGAGCTCGTGAACGACGGGCGCGAGGTCTCGGCGAAGAAGGGCGCGATCTGCCTGCAGTCGGAGGGAGCCGAGATCCACTTCCGCCGCGTCGAGCTCACGCCGCTGCGCTGAGCCTCGATCGGTGACCGCCCCCTCCCGCGCCCGCGTCACGCTGGCCGCCGCGATCGCCGTCGGGCTCGCGGCGCTGGCCTTCGTCTGGTGGCGCAGCGGCGGCGGGGACGATGGCGTCCTGTCGCGGGGCGCGGACGTCCTTTCCGTCCCCGAGTCGGAGGCTCACGAAGGCCGGGCGCGCCGGGAGGTCCCCCTCCCGGCGCCGCTCCCGCCGGCGGAGGCGCCCGCCCCCGACCCCGCTCCCGACCCTGCGGTCCCCGATCCGCCCGGGCCGCTCGC
>JAWKSY010000019.1:0-100935 GCA_041402125.1 Planctomycetota bacterium | reverse complement strand
CTCGAGGAGTCCAGCATCGCCGCGGCGCGGCGGCGTCCGCCGGATTGTGGTCTCCTCGAGGCCCGAGCGAAAGTCCGACCGTCAGCGGGTCTTCGTCCCTTCCCCCTCGAAGGCCGGCGGATCGCTCAGGCGGCCGGCGAAGAGGACCGTCCCGCTCACGCGGTCGCGGATCAGCCAGAGGAAGGGGTGGTCGCAGACCATCGTCGGGAGGTCGCGGGGCCGCAGCCCGCCCCGCTTCATGATGACCGCGGTCGCGGCGGCGGCCTCGAGTCCCTTCTCGTCGACGTCGAGGCAGGCGCCCTGGATGACGTCGCTGATGAAGAGGCCGCGCGGATCCGCCATGTCGCTGAAGTCGGCCATCGCGCTCATCGCGACCTTCAGTCCCATGTCGTTCACGAGCTCCCGGATCGACTTCTGCCAGCGGATCTTGAAGCGCGGCAGGGAGAGGTCGACCTGCGCGCGGGCGCCGTCGAGGCGGGCGAGCCACGCGCGGAGCGTCTTCCCGTCGAGTTCCCTCTCGATCGCGGCGAGACCGTCGCGCTCCTTCGGCAGCAGGATCACGAACTCGAGCTCGTCGCCGGCCAGCGGCAGGGCGCCGATCGCGGCCGCCTCGGTCTCGGCGAAGCGCATCCACTTCGCGCCGCGCATCATCCCGACGCGCGTCTCCTTCTCTCCGGCGAAGAACGGAGCGGCGCGCGTCCGACCGGTGAAGGGCTCGCTCCAGGCGGCCTTCAGCCAGAGGGCGTTCGTGAGGACGAGGCGGGTCGCCTTGTCGACGTCCTCCTTCTTCAGGAGCTCGGGCACGAGGTCGTGCGTGGCCTCGGCCACCGCCTCGTTGATGGTGCGACGCGCGGCCTCGGGATCCCCCCGGAAGTCGAGGGGCGTGGCCGGCGCGGCCCAGTCCTGCTTCAGGATCCGGAGGTACTCCTCGCGCATCCGTTCGGATCGCTCGGGCCAGAGACGGTTGACGACCTCGAACTGGAAGTGGGTCTCGTCACCCGACTTCGCCCGCTCGCGCAATCCGGAGTTCACGGCCGCGAAGAGCGGCCCGAGGTGGGCCTGGTCCGCCGGGAGGCGCAGCACGCGGTCGAGTTCGGCCGCGGTCTCGCCCCGCGCCCCGGGCCTCGTCATCGCGAGCGCGAGCCGCAGCGACCAGGGCGAGACGACGAGGTTGCCCTCGTCCGCCGCGGCGCGGCGGTAGAAGTCGGCCGCGAAGTCCTCCTCGCCGGTCCGCAGGTCGGTCGGCTGCTGGGCCGCGGCGAGGGTGGCGAGGGTCATGGCGGCGAGGCTGAGTCCGATTCTGATCATGTCGGGAGTTCCTGATCCGGTTCGTTCCGCTCCGGCCGTCGGACGCATGTCGGGGTGGAGGTTCCCGGGAATTCCGCGCCCCCGGTCCTCGTCACGAACCGGAAACAGGCGCGGCGTCGCCTGACGCCTCGCCCCGGCCGCTGGTATCATCGGCCGCGCGTGGAGCGAGGGTCACGGTTCGACCCCGGCGGGCGTCGCCCGTCGACGGGGCCGGGCCGGAGCCGCACGGCTCGGAAGGATCGAGACATGTCGAGTAGGCTCACCGTCGGCGGCCTCGCGCTGCTCCTCATCGCACTCGTCTGGTTCGTCTGGCGCGCCATGGGCGACGCCGAGGCTCCGGAACTCCAGAGTGACGGAGCGCGCACGAGCGCCCGCAGCGAACGCGAGGCCGGCGATCGATCGGACGCCCGAAGGGTCCGATCCGATGACGCGGCCCTCGAGCGGCCTCCGGTTCCCGTGAGGAGTCCGGGGGAGCTCGTCTTCGAGGTCGTGGACGAACAGGGAGAGGCCGTCGTCGGCGCCGAGATTCTCGGCCGGCGTCCCGAGCCTCCTCCGAACCGGCGACACGCGACGAGGGATCCGGACGATGCGAACGACGTCATCAGCGCGGTGGGGCGCGATCCCGCCCGCCGTGAGAGGCTGGGGCGGAGCGGCACGACCGGCGAGCTGCGCCTCGAGGGGACGACCTGGGATTCAATCTGGACCACCAGGCGGATCAGCCGATGATCGTGCTGCCGCGTTCCTCCCGAGCACGTCGAGGTGACGCCGGATCAGAGATCGGCGCGCGTCGTCCTCCGCGAGGGCGCGTCGATCTCGGGACGACTCCTGGCGAACGAGGACGAGCATGTGGCGGACGTCGAGGTCCTCGCGGTCCTCGGGAACTTCCATCACGCCCAGCAGGACGTGCGGGAGGACGCCGAGGTCAGACGGGGCGACGATGGCGGAGACGATGGAGTTACATCCGTCGGACGCGGACCGATGCCGAGGGGCGCTTCGTGTTCCGGGGACTCGTCGATCGGCCCCACTTCGTGCGGGTCGGAACCCTCGGCCTCGCGACGACCCTGGCCGAAGGCGGTCGCCTCATTCGCCCGCGACAGAGCGGGTCATCATCCCGGTGCGCCGACTCTTCGTCGCGGCGGCCGTCGTGGAGTACAGGGAGGGCGGGTCTCCCGCGCCGGGTTCTTCGGGTTCATGAACCGCTGGAACTGGCCCGCGCACATGCGTCACCCCGACATCGGGACGGTTGCCGCCGTCCGCCGCGTCGAGCACGCTGTTCGCTCGATCCACCCGGCGGCCAGCGTGACCGTTCTCATCGGAGACGACGGGAAGGTCGACGAGGATGCCGCGCGCTCCGGGCTCGTGCTCTACATCGGGCCTGACGGCTACCACTGGGAGGGAGTCCTCCCCTACGTCTTCGCGCGCGAGTTCCGGGAGCGTGATCTGGTCCGCATCCGGCTCCCCGGGGCGGCTCCGGCTCCCGCGCACGTCGAGATCTCCTCGCCCTTCGCGATCGGTCTGTCCATGCAGAAACCGGCTCATCAGATGAGGCCCATCTTCCCCATGCGCGTGGGTGACGGCCGCTGGAGCTTCTCGGGACCCCCCGGGCGATACGAGGTCTGGTGCTGGGACGCCATCGCCGTATCGGCTCCGCGAGGCGCGCTCATGACGCTCGACCTCGTGGCCGGCGAGAACCCACCGGTCGTCGTTCCGACGAACGAGAACTGGCCTCTGGTCGGGCGGCTCCGGATCCGGGTCCGGAACGCCGTCGGAGGTCCCACGTCGATCCGACGCATGACGATCACCGGTCTCGAGCCGAGCTCGTTCTCTCAGTCCTACGAAGGGGACGTCCTGGGCACCGGCATCGACGTCCTCGTTCCCTGCGGTCCGGTCGAGGTCTCGGTGATCGATCTCGAGGGTCGGGTCGCGGCCAAGGAGAGCGTCGAGGTCGATTCGGCCGGCCGAGACGTCACCCTGACGCTCGACGACACCCCCTGAAGCCGGCGGCCGTCGGGTCGCGTCGTGCTCAGGAGCCGGGGGCGAGCGGGAGCGCGGGGCGGACGCCGACGCAGAAGATGCGGTACTCGGGGGAGTTCGCGTAGCGGTAGGCGATGCGCGCGAAGCGGGCGGGGAGGTTGAAGCCGCCGCCGCGGAGGACGTGATCGTCGCCGTCCTCGAGCGGAGCGCGGAGGCCGCGCGCGCCCGCGGGGGCGGAGTAGTCGGCGGGCGCGTCGAGGCACCACTCCCAGACGTTGCCGGACATGTCGTGGAGGCCGAAGCCGTTGGGCGCGAGGCTGCCGACCGGGGCGTGCAGGACGAAGGGGTCGGCGTGTCCGGGCTGGAGGTCGCTGAAGCCGGCGGCGCGGGTCTCGTCGCCGCTGATGTTCGCGAAGTCGCGCAGATGGGGGAGGTCGGAGCAGCCCGACCAGATGCGGTCGTCACGACCGGCGCGGGCGGCGCGTTCCCATTCGGCCTCGGTCGGGAGTTCGAGCCCGAGGCGGCGGAGGCCGTCGCGACACTCCGTCCACGAGACGAACTCCACCGGGCTCCGGGCGTCCACGGGCTCCGTCATCGGGCGGATCCGCGCGCCGGGCGCGTACTGGCTCGGGTTCGCGACGAAGGCGCGCTGCCACTGCGCCTGGGTCATCTCGTACTTCGAGAGCAGGTAGGGCTCGAGCGTCACCTCGTGGACCGGGCCGTCGTCGGGCTGGGCCTGCGGGTCGTGGTTCGGCGCCTGCGGATCGTCTCCCTGGCAGCCCATGCGGAAGGCGCCGCCGGGCACGAGGACGAGGACGAGTCCGAGCTCCTCGGTGACGACGAGCTGGCCCGCCTCGTCGCGCGCGGGCAGCGGACCCGCGTGCGTCAGCCAGTGCAGGAACTCCTCGAGTCCGGACGCCGGATCGGGCCCGAGCGGGACGAGACCGAGCCGCGGAGCGAGGTCGAGCCCCGCGTAGCGTGCGTCCGCGGCGAGTCGCGCGCGGCACGCGGACCAGCGTCGGGCCGCCTCGCCTTCGAGCGTCGCGGCCGCGATCTCGCGCGACTGTGCGATCCGACGCTCGACCGAGCGGAGGGGGCCGGCCTCGTCGGTCGCGAAGACCTCGAGATCGCGAACGAGGGCGGACATGACGTCGTGCTGGAATTGCCGCGCCTCGTCGGCGAAGCGGAATCCCGAGGGCGCGCCGTCCGGCGCGGGAAGAGCCTGCGTCCGCAGTGCCTCGAGGAAGCGGCGGTGATCCTCGAGGCGCGCGACGAGACCGCCGTGGCGCTCGCGCCAGGCCAGGAGTCGGGGGAGGAGCTCCGGGCTCGGCGGGAAGAGCTCGTCCGCGGAGGCGATCGCCGCCTCGAGGCGTTTCACGTCGGCGAGGCGCTCGTAGTCGGCGAGGGCGAGGGACTTCTCGGCGAGCGCGCTCGTCCGGTCCCGGAGCGCGAGGTCCTTCGCGCGGCTCTCGCGCTCGGCGCGGTCGCGCTCCCGCCGCGCCTCCTCGCCCTTCACCCAGAAGATGGTCGTCGCCGCGACGAGGGCGAGGAAGACCGCGACGCCGAGCGCGGAGACGATCGGGTTGCGCTGGATCCAGCGGAGCGTCTTCACCGCGGGCCCGGCCGGGCGCGCCGCCACCGGCTCGCGGCGGAGGAAGCGGCCGAGATCCTCGGCGAGGGCGAGCGCCGTGGCGTAGCGCCGGTCGCGGTCCTTGTCGATCGCGGTGAGGATCACCGCCTCGAGGTCGCGGGGCAGTCGAGGGTCGATCTGGCGCGGGGAGGGCGGCTCGCGGTGGGCGATCGCCTCGAGCAGCTCGTGGCGCGTGAGACCCGCGAAGGGGCGGACGAGGGTGCAGGCCTCGAAGAGACAGACGCCGAGCGAGTAGACGTCGGTCCGCCGGTCGAGCCGGACGGCGCCCGCGCGGACCTGCTCGGGCGACATGTAGGCCGGCGTGCCGAGGAGATCCCCGTCGTTCGTGAGCGTGACCGAGGCGCCCGAGTCGTCCTGGGCGAGGCCGAAGTCGAGCACGCAGGCCGAGCCGTCCTCGCGCACCATGAGGTTGCCCGGCTTGACGTCGCGGTGGACGAGGCCGCGCTCGTGGGCGGCGTGCAGCGCGAGGGCGGCGCTCTCGATGAAGCGCGCCGCCTCGAGGATCGCGGCCGGGCCGCCCGAGGCGGACTCGTCCGGACGGCCGATCGAGCACGCGGGCGCCTCGTCGGCGGCGGTCGCCGCGACGCGCGTCGCCGTCTCGTGCCAGGAGACCCCGCTGGCCGCGGCCCGGATGACGGCGGCCAGCGTGCGACCCTTCACCAGCTCCATCGCGATGAAGACGACGCCGTCCTCCTCGCCCAGCTCGAAGACGCGGGCGACGCCGGAGTGATCGAGTCGACCCGCGGCCTCCGCCTCGCGCTCGAAGCGGAGGCGCGCCGCGGGCGAGAAGGCGTGCCCCCGGGGCAGGATCTTGAGCGCGACCTCGCGCCGGATCCGCTCGTCGACGGCCCGGTAAACGAAGCCCTGGCCGCCGTGACCGATCTCCTCGATCAGGCGGTAGTGGCCGAGCCGGCGGCCCGAAAGGCCCCGCGCCGGACTCGCCGGGCCGGGCACGGCGACCGTCTCCTCGCCGTCGGAGGGGGTCGGCGTGCCTTCGGTGGCGTCGCTCCTGGGATCCATGGGGCGACTCTGTGGCCGGAGGCCGACCCCTTCAACCGGTCGCCGGTGCGACGATCCGACGGGGCGGATTTCGGGTCTAAGAACTTGAACTGCGGTCGGTTAAGGCGTGTAATCTCCTTCGGCACCGGAAGAGTGGCCCGGCCTCGGAGGGGAGGACGGGCGGACGTCACGGAGCCGGGTCGGGCCGCGCCCTTGAAGCGCGCCCCCCAGCTCGGATCATTCTTCTTCACCCGCCCCGGGCTCGGGGTAGGCTCGGACGCGCGGGAGGCGGGTCGAGCCGAAGAGCCCGGCGGGCGCCTCGACACGCTGGGGAGGGACGGATGAGCAAGTTCGACTTCGACTTCGCGAGCCTCGGGCTCGCGACCATCGGTCTCTTCTTCATCTGTTGCGCGATCGTCCAGAAGAAACCCAAGCACATCCTCGAGGAGGCATTCGGCCTCTACCGCGGCGGCCTCCGCGACCTGAAGTCCTCGGTCTTCAAGCGCAACCAGGTCGTCATGGGCTTCTGCTGCGTCGTCCTCGCCATCGTCCTCAACATCTTCAGCCCCGCCACCGGCCCCGAGGGCGGTCTCCTCGGCGACCTCTCGCCCTTCGCGAAGGTCGCGGCGCTGGTCTTCTTCATGGTCGTCCTCTGCGGCGTCCTCAACTACCTCTCGCGCCTGTGGAGCAAGGCCTCCTTCAAGCGACTCGTCTACGAGGTGGCCACCGAGTACCGCTGGCCCTTCGAGGAGAACATGGTCCTCACCCGCGAGATCGGGCGCCTGCTCGGCATCGTCGAGTCGGACGAGGACACGGTGCAGAGCTACGTCGCCCGCATCCGTCGTCACCTGAATCTCCCCCGCGAGATTCCGCGGGATTCCGCGCAACGCCGGATCTCGCAGTTCGGCTGATAGCGGGGGCGACCGTCTCGCGCCCCGTTCCCGCGGGCGTGGTGACGCCCCATGCTCCGCTCCCTCTCCCGCCTCTCCCGCCTCTCTTCCCTCGCCGTCGAGGGCCTCGTCGAGGCCCTCTGGCCCGCGCGCTGTCTCGCCTGCGACGAACCGGCCGGATTCGACCCCCGACTCTGTGACGACTGCGCGCTCGGACTCGCCCGGCTCGTGCCGCGCCAGTGTCGCGTCTGCGCGCGCCCGCTTCTCGACACGATGCCCGAGGAGCGGTGCGAGGCCTGTTCGCGCCGCCGGCCTCCCTTCTCGCGACTCACCGCCTTCGGTCCCTACGAGGGGGCGCGCCGGGCGCTCGTCTCGCGACTGAAGTTCACCGGGCTGCGCGTGGCGGCGGGGCCGCTCGCGCAGGGGCTCGTGCGCTGCGAGCTCCTGCATCGCGCCTCGCATCCGGAGGAGTGGTGCGACGCCGTCGTCCCGCTGCCGCTCGCGCCGTCCCGGGAGCGGCAGCGAGGGTTCAACCAGTCGCGTCTCCTGGCGGAGCCCGTGGCCGCCGCCCTCGCGGTGCCGCTGCGGCCGGACGTCCTCGTCCGGCGGGGTGGGGGCCGGCAGCTCGGTCGCAGCCGGGCCGAGCGGCGGCGCCTCGGCGTCGAGGCTTTCGCGGCCGGAGGCGGCTACGGGGCGCGGCTGCTGCTCATCGACGACGTCGTCACCACCGGCGCCACGCTCCGGGCCGCGACGCGCGCGCTGCTCGCGGCCGGCGCGCGCGACGTGCGCTGTCTGGTCGCGGCCCGGACGGATTGAGGGCGCGCGGCGCCCGTCCTCTCCGCGAGGACGGACGCCGCGCCGCGCGAGGGCCGATCAGAGGCCGCCGTCGCTCCCGCCGGTGCCGCCCGCCCCGGCGCTGCCGTCGGTCGTCGGCGCGAAGCTCAGCACGTCCACCTGCGTCGATTCGGCGAAGACCGTCGACTGGTCGCAGGGGAAGGGCTTGTAGTTGCCGGCGGCGAAGTCGGCCGCGTTGACGTAGCGGGCCGGGTTGTCGACGCGCTCCGTCGGTCCGATCGCCTCCAGGAAGAACGCCTGCGGCGGCGAGCCCAGCTCGATCTGCAGCATCGTGTGCGAGCCGGTGTCGACCGGCAGCGTCATGAAGGGGCCGACCTGACCCAGCAGTCCGAACTGGGTGAAGAACGCGTCGGAGGGCTTCTTGAAGTCGTTCGTGACGAGCGTCCACAGGTTGTCGGCCGTGCCGCCTACCGGCCAGATCGCGAACTCGAGCGGATTGCGCGACGGCGTGAGGTCGAGGTACTTGATGTGTCCGGCCACCGTGAGCTGGGTGGAGAGCCCGGCCCAGGGCGTCGGCGTCCAGGGCGTGACGGGGCTCGTCACTCCCGGCAGGAGCGGGTCGAGGAGGAGCGGGTAGTACCGAGCCGCCTCCGAGAGCGCGTAGTGGAACGCCATCTCGTTGCCGAAGAAGCGCTGCGGACTCGACTGAGCGAGGGCCGGATCGAGCTGCTCCGGTCGCGGGAGACGATCCGGCACCGCGATCGTGAGGCCGTACTGTTCCGCCTTCGCGAGCCCGTCCACGTAGAAGGTGTAGAGCAGGAGCGACATGCCCGCCTCCGGCGAGTTCACGTCGGCGTCGAGGTTCCAGGCGTTCAGCGTCGCGACGTAGGCGCTTGCGCCGGGGACCGCCTGCAACGACTTGTACTTCGCGAGCACGTGCCCGACGAAGGGACCGACCGCCCGCCACCACAGATCGAGCTGATCGAGGCTCGTGTCCTGGCTGTCGCCCATCCCGAGCGGGCCCGCATTCGGCCGCAGGAGCTCCTCGGCGCGCGCCTGGCGGTTCGTCTTCGGCGTCGTCGTCCAGTGACCATGTACTCGGGGTAGTTCGCCGGGTCGATCGTGGCTGCGGACGGACGAGATCCGGGAGCACGTTGCACTGGATCCAGATTGTCGCGCTCGCCGCCGTCGCAAAGGATCCCCGCCGCCTGGTACTCCCAGGGGAGGTCGGAAGCGGGGTGGACGCGCGACCACTGGTAGGCCGACTTCGTGCCGTCCTGCACCTCGGCCCAGGTCCGTTGCGGCGTGGGGGCGCGACGGCGCGGCACGCGGCCCGACCAGAAGTAGCCCTTGTTGCCGAAGCGATCCCCGAGGAGGAAGTTCGAGTAGGTGATCGTGTTCTGGTCGAGCGCGGCGCGGGCGCCGAGGACGTCCGTCGCGCGGGCCATGTCGTGGAAGAACTTCCACAGGCAGCCGGCCGTCGTGAACGACGCGTGTCCGTACCAGATGCTCTGCACGCCCCCGAGATCCGCGCATCGGCGGAGGATCGGCCGCTCGAGGTCGCCGGCCCAGGCGATCGTCGTCGTGTAGGTGCCGACGGTCTGCGTCGCGAGGTCGTAGACGCCGAGGGTCAGCGGCTGCTGGATGATCGGCTTCGTCCCCGCATCGTAGGGAAAGCGCAGGTTCGGGAGCTCCGGCGCCTTGTAGACGTCGACGATGTCGGGGTTGTTGGCCGTGACGGCCCAGCCGTAGTCGGAGTTGAATCCGATTGCGATGCAGGGCCAGCCGGGGAAGGTCATGCCGCAGACGTCCATCGAGGACCCGGAGACCTGCGCGAAGTAGGTCCGCATCTGCGTCGTCTTGTCGATCGCGAGGTGCGGGTCGGCGAGCAGGATGGGCTTGCCGCTCGCGCTGGATGTCGCGCCGATCAACCAGCTGTTCGAGGCGGTGCGGATCGCGTCCTGTACGTAGTCCTCCTCGGGGTCGTTCGCGAGCTTGTCGGCCTCGAACATCGCGACGTTGCCGTTCATCTGGATCCCGTGCGCGAGGACGTCGAGGAGCGTGATGGGGCGCGAGAGGAGGTGCTGGACGACCGGCAGGGGGAAGCCCGCGGGTTCGGTGGCGTTCGCGAGCTGGGCCGCGTTGGCGAGCCAGTAGAGCCGCGACTCGTTCAGGCCCTGGGTGAAGGCGAGGAGGATCGCGCGCGTCGGCGCGTCGAGCTGCTGGTCGTGCTGCACGGCCCGCTGCGGGATGCGCCAGCGCCAGGTCCGGACGTCCGTCTGGACGAAGAGGCCGATGGTGCCCGGCACGTGGATGCCCGGGCCGATCCAGGCCGCGAGCTCACCCGAGGCCAGCGCCATGTTGACCGAGGTCGCGACCGGGAACTCCATGTACTGGGAGCGTCCGAAGGCGTAGAAGGCCGCCGCGTCGGTGCTGCTGAAGATGTGCGGGTAGGTCAGGGCGTCGTAGGCCACCGTGACGGGGGTCGGCGGCGGCGGCGTGCCGACTCCGGTCCCCTGGGCCGCGAGGGCGGCCGCGAGGAGCGGGAGGAGGACCAGGGAAAGCGGGCGGCGGACGGTGCGTAAAGGTGCGTCTCCGGGAAGCGGGAATGCTGACCATACCCAGGAGCAGGGCGGCGGGGCGCCGCTTCGCCCCGCCGCGGATTTCTTTCGGGTCGTCCTCAGCGCCGCGGCCGGAAGAGCTCGAAGCCCCGGATCCTCGTCTCCGGGTCCCAGGTCGCGAGCCCGATCCGGGTGCGGCCCGGGATCGGTCGGATGGGCCGCCCGGCGAGGATCGTCTCGCCCGCGTAACTCACGTCGAGCCGGCCGTCGCGCAGGGTGAGCGTCAGGGAGACGGTCTCCTCCTCGCTCGCCTTCGGCGTGAAGGGCTCGCACTGGTAGACGAGGCGGTCGTAGCGCTCGATGCGAGCCGCGATGGCGTCCCCGCCGGAGGCGTGGAGGATCAGCGTCCATCCCGAGAGTCCGTCGCTCCCGCCCTCGCCCATGAAGGTCAGGGCGAGCTTGGGGCGGCGATCGGCCGCGAGGTCGAGGGTGAAGCGGAAGTCCTCGAGGTCCTTCGTCACCTTGTCCTTCAGCCAGAAGAGGTTCGAGGGCGAGTCCTTCTTCACGCCGGGACGGACGTCGTACGGACGCCAGGTGACCTTGCCGTCGCTGCCCACGCCCTCGAGGTGCTTCTGGCGCACGCGGAACGTGCCCTCGGCCACGTCGATCTGCGAACGGAAGCTCTTGCCGTCGAAACGGTGCCGCTGGACGCTCTTCCACTCCGGGTCCGCGGCGGCGGCCGCGGCGGACGGAGGCTCGGTGGTGGCCGAGAGCCGGTCGATGGGGCGGTTGTCGCGGCGCGTGAAGGCGAGGCTGAAGCCCGCGGGTCCGAAGCGATTGCGGATCTTCACCAGCACCTTGTGGCGACCGGCGGCGAGCGTCACCGGGAAGCGGATCGCGTCGGGGACCTCCGCGACCGGTCCGCGCCACCAGAGGTTCGTCGAGCCGTTCCAGCCGCGTCCCTGGTACTTCCCGACGAGGCGATCGTCGAGGAAGAGCGTCACGTCGTCGTCGCCGCGAAGGTGCGCGGTGGCCTCGGTGCCCTCCGGCACCTCGATCCAGTTGACGGCGTAGATCGCGGTGTTGTCCTGGTAGACGTAGTCGAAGCGGACCCAGCCCGTCGGGAAGATCTGGGCGGGGGGCGTGCGGCCCGGCGTCACCCAGAAGCAGACGTTCGTGCCCGAGGGGTAGCGCTTCTCGAAGTCGATCTCGGTCTCCGGCGGGAAGACGCAGGCGTCGGGATCGCTGCCGGTGGGGCGGAAGGGGCCGATGACCTTCCAGTCGTGGAGGATGCCGAGGCGCTCCTCGGCGAAGATGCGCACCTCCTCGTCGGCGCCGCCGCGGCGGTGCAGCGCGAGCATCTCCTCGAACTCGAGATCGCGCGGGAGGATCGAGTTCGGGAACTCCTGCAGCGCGTCGGCCGGAACGTTGTCGTCGTCGAAGCGGACGATCTGATCGCTCGTGAAGTGCTGCAGCTCGAGCGCGATCGCCTTCCGGTCCGACTCCACGAGCGGGAAACGGAAGCGCACCAGGTCGTCGAAGACGGGCTCTCCGAAGGCCTTCATCAGATAGAACGCGAAGGCCCGGACGATCTGGGGCTCGCGTCCGTCGCGCACCGGCGCGTTCGCGTAGTCGCGGATGAAGCGGCGGAGCGGCTGCCAGTCGTGGCGCCCGCCCCCGGCCTTCGCGTAGCGATCCATGAAGTGCAGGAAGAAGCCGCAGCTCGGGGCGTACTCGGGGATCCGCCAGTACTCGAGGTCGCGATCCAGGTAGTGACGCTTGAAGGCGTCCAGCGGGCCGCGGAAGAGATCGCCGGGCACGCTCTTCACCGCCAGGAACTCCTGGCAGAACACCGCGCCGACGTCGGCGAGGCCCTCGGTGAAGCCCTGGAACTTCGGCTGGACGTTCTCGATGCAGTGCGTGAGCTCGTGGTACATGAGCCCCGTGTCGACGCGGTAGCCCTTCACCTTCGGCCGCACGCTGCCGATGTCGATCGTCCGTCCGCCGGCCACGCCGCCCGCGAACTCCCAGAGTTCCTTGAAGTAGACGGTGATGCGGTCGCCGCCGGCGTTGGGGACGCGGGCGAAGAGGTCGGTGAGGAGGATGTAGGCGACGTCGAACTTCAGGCGGGAGTCCCCGGGGATCCCCTCGAGGAAGGGGCGGGGCCCGATGAAGATGAAGTTGTGGGTGGCGATCGCGACGGTGCGCGACCAGGCCTCGTGCTCGAGCGCCTCCTTCACCTCCCGCGCCTGATCCTCGGGGATCCGCTCGACGAGCTTCGTCTCGATCTCGTCGATCTCGCGATAGGCCGCGTCGCGGACCTCCTGGTCGTCGGCGAAGCGGAGCTTCCAGAGGACGTGCCGCGCCGCCTCGAGCTCGCCCTTCTTCACCAGCGCGCGGGCCTTCTCGAGGCTCTTCGCGGTCTGGCCGTTCTTCTCGAGGATCGCCTCGGCCTCGGCCTTCTGCGCGTCGCTGATCTGCTCGCGGATGCGGCGCAGGAGATCCTGGCGGTCCTTCTCGACCCGCTGGACGTCGTCGAGGGCGCCGATCACGGCGAGGTCGGCGTCCTCCTCGAGGCTGCCGCCGATCTCCTTCAGGATCTCGAGCGCGCCGTGGTAGCGGCCGCGGTCGTACATGCGCCCCGAGACCTGACGCAGGAAGCGGCGGCGCTCGTCGGCGATCCGGCGGCGGACGGTCTCGCTCTCGGTGAGGCCGATCGGACGCGGTTCGAACTCGCCGAGGTCGAGGAGCGCCGCGCGGAAACGCAGCTTCGTCGCGTCGGTGTCGGCGAGGCGGAGGCCGGCCTCGAGGACGCTGAAGGCGCCCGGGCGGTCCTTGGCCTTCACGAGCTCGGCCGCGCGCGCGAGCGTCGCCTCGATCCGCTCGGGATCGTCCATCGTCGTGAGGCGGGGCAGGGTGAAGCGCCCGGCCGCGACGTAGCGCGTCGCGGTGCCGATCTCGCCCCGAGGCTGCACGAGGCCGCGGCGCTCGGAGTCCTGGAAGGAGACCTCGATCCCGACCTCTCCGGCGCGGTCGCGGACCGACTCGATCGGGATCAGCACCGGCAGGCGGTACTCGACCTCCTCGTCCTTCTTCCAGGTCTGGGTCGGCCGCGGGGGCACGTGGTCGCGCGCGAGCAGCTCGCGTCCGTCGAAGACGAGTCGGCAGCGCACCGCCAGCCGCAAGGAGACGTCCTCGAGCGGGCGGAAGCGGAAGACGAGTTCGATCCGCCCGCTCTCCTCGAAGCGCTCGGTGAGCGCCTCGACGTCGACCTTGATCGCGACCTCCGTCGGCGCCTCGTCCTCGCCGTCCTGGGCGAGGCCGGGACCCGAGAGGGCGAGCAGCAGGGCCGCGGGCAGGAGCCAGCCGAGGCGAGTGAGGATCATCTCAGTCGTCCTTCTTCGCGTCCGGGATCCAGCGAGCGGGCGGCGTCATTTCCGCCATCACCAGCGCGCCCAGTCCCATCGCGGTGCCGTAGTTGCGGGAGCGGGGGAAGACGCGGTCGTTCCAGCCGCCGTCCGGCTCCTGCTCCGCGACGAGGGTCGCCGCGAGCCGGGCGCGCCAGGCCGCGCGCTCCTCGGCGGGGAGCTGCTCGATCGCCTGGGCGCAGTAGTAGTGCGCGTACATGAAGTAGTAGGGAGCGACGCCGTAGGGCGGGATGTGCGTCCCGTTCTGCTGCTTCCGCACCTTCAGCGCGTCGTGGTGCGCGAAGAAGGTCTCGACCGCGTCGCGGATCCGGGCGACGTCGCCGCGACCAGCGAGGGCCAGCGTCGCCTCGACGACGCACATGCGACCGGAGGAGCCCGGCTTCTTGTCCATCATGCCGAGCGCTTCCTCGTCCTTGCCGGCGAGGGCGCGGGGACGCGGCGAGGAACTGTAGGAGTAGCCGCCGGACTCGGTCCGTCCGCGCTCGAGCGCGGCGAGCGCCTCGTCGACGACGCGCGTCTCCACCGGGAGTCCCGCCCGCTTCGCGAGGAAGAGCGCCTGCAGGGTCGGTCCGGTCATGAAGGGCGAGGCCGCGTTGCGCGGGTTGCCGAAGCCGCGTCGGAGCGAGTAGTTCCAGCCGCCGTTCTCGGGGATCGCCATCTCCTGCAGCGCGAGCACGAGCCTGCGATTCGCCTTCGCGAGCTGCGCGTCCAGCGCCTCGTCGAGGCCTCCGGCCTCGCGCAGTCGGAGGAAGAAGAGGAGGGCGTAAGCGTGACCCCAGCCCCGGACGTCGTAGTCGCCCGCGAAGCCGGGGCTCATCAGGTCCTCGTCGAGGAGCGCGAGGACGGCGCGAGCCGCGCGATGGACGGGCTCGTGGCGGCGCCGGTCCGCGGCGTAGCCGGGCGTCTCGAGGAGCTGGAGGGCGGCGATGGAGGTGCCGCCGGCCCGGTAGCCCAGCGGGATGATCTTCACGCCCGGTCGCGTCCGATCGCCCCAGGCGTAGACCCCCTCGTAGGGCCACTCGCTCTTCTCCGGCCCCTCCTGCATGGAGATCAGGATCTCCAAGCTCTTTTCCCGCATGGCCTTCGCGACGTCCGGGCTCGGGGCGGTCGGAGCGGACGCGGCCGGGGCGGCGTCGGGCGCGGCCTCCTCGTCCTGGGCGGAAACCGGGGAGATGGCGAGAAGGAACGCGAACAGGACCGGAATGATCCGCACGGCGGGCTCGTTCATGGGATGCTCCCGGGGGGCGAGACGGGCGAGTTCGGAACTATACTGGTCGCGGGGATCGGCGGCCACGAGAGGAGAGATTCGATGACGCTCTCCGTCGCGATCGATCTGTCCTGCGCGGCGACGAGTCCGCGCACCGGAGTCGAACGCTACGCGCTGGAACTCGCGCGCGCACTCGCGGCACGGCCCGGCGTCCGTCCGATCCTCCTGAGCCCGGTCCCGATCGAGGACGCCGGCGATCTCGGCGCGCCGATCCTCGGCGTCGAACACGAGACCGCGAGCCCGCTCGCCCGCGCGCTCTGGCGTCGTTCCCGTCTTCCCGAACTCGCGCGCTCGCAGGGTGCGCAGCTCCTCCACGTTCCGGTCTCGGCGGCGCCGTCGCGTCCCGGGCTCCCCGTCGTGCGCACCGTCCACGACCTCGGCCGTCTCGAGTCCTCGGAAGCCGGCCCGCTCGCCCGCTGGCGGGCGCGCCGCGTGCTCGCGCAGCCGCTCCCCACCGTCTTCCCCTCGGTCGCGACGCGCGACGACTGGCGCGGGGCCTTCGGCACCGCGCGAGCCCCGCAGGCGATCATCGCGCACGGGCTCGACGCCGAGGTCCTCGCGGCGGCGGAGCGCCACGAGGTGCGGGCCGGAGGCCGGGCGGCGCTCGTCCTCGGGACCCTGCGCGAGCGCCGTCGCCCCGGACTCGTGGCACGACTCGCCCGATCCGGCGCGCTCGGCGGTCCGGTCGTCTGGGCCGGTCCGGGCTCGCACCCGGACGGCCGGAGCGGCGAGAATCTCTCGCTGCTCGGACCGGTCTCCGAGGAACGTCGTCTCGCGCTCCTGGGCAGCGCGCGACTGCTCCTCGTGCCGAGCGCGCGTGAGGGCTTCTGCCTGCCCGCGCTCGAGGCGATGGCGATGGGAAGGCCGGTCGTCTGCGCCGATCTCCCGGCGCTGCGCGAGTTCGGCGAGGGCGTCTTCGTCTTCACCGATCTCGAACGCGAGGACGCGGTGCGGGCGGCGGTCGCCGAGGCCCAGGACGCCGTCGCGATGGCGCCGCGGCTCGCGGAGGGGCGCCGTCGCGCGAGGGCCTTCACCTGGGATCGGGCGGCCGAGGCGCACGAGACCTTCTACCGGCAGGTCCTCGCGGCGACCGAGACGCGGAAGACCGCCACCGCCTGATTCCCCCGGCGCTCGAACGCGATCGGTCAGCCGTCGCCCGGCCGACCCCGACCGCGCTTGATCTCGGACCGTCGTTTCTTCGCATCGAGGCGTCGCTTCTGCGAGCCGCGGGTCGCCTTCGTCGGCTTGCGCGTCTTCGGCCGGTGCAGCCCCTCGCGGAGGATCTCCGCGAAACGCTCGACGACGAGCGAGCGGTTGCGGTGCTGGCTGCGCTCGCTGCGGCAGGTCACCCGGAGCAGGCCGTCGCGCGTGAGGCGACTCGCGAGGCGCTGGAGGAGTCGCGCCCGGCGCTCCTCGTCGAGGCTCGGCGATCCCGCGACGTCGAAGATCAGAGTGACCGCGCTGTCGGTCTTGTTGACGTGCTGCCCGCCCGGCCCCCCGGCGGTCGAGGTCTCGAAGCGCAGCTCCTCGTCGGGGATCTCGAGGCCCGGTTGCACGAAGACCGGCATGTCAGTGGACGACCTCGATCTCGAGGAAGGAGAGCGGCGTCGGTCCGAGCTCGCGACCCTCCGCGTCCTCGGCGACGAGGGTCCAGGCGAAGTGGCGGTACCAGCGCGTGAGCTCGCGGAAGTCCGAGGTCATGGGGACGTCGACCCGGATGCGAGAGCCCTCGCGGACGACCATCTCGGGCGGCAGGAGGTCGTTCACCAGCACCGCCGCCATGCAGAGGATGCGCAGCCGGTAGCGCGCATCCGCGGGCGCCGTCGTTTCCGCGACGAAGGTCGTCACGAGGCTCTCGGGGTGGGCGAGGTCGACGACCTGCTTCGTCCCGGAGGCGGGGGAGACCGGCGTGACGACGATCTGGGGCGGCTTCGGCCAGGCCGCGCGATGCACGAGACCGTAGCGTCGCGGGCGCTCCGGCGGCGGGACGAGCCGGAGGATCGCCGCCGGCTTCTCGAGGCGGTCGAGCGCGAGGAAGGGCGTCAGGTGGGGGAACTCCGGCGCGACCTCGTCCGTCCGGACGAAGATCACGCGGCGGTCGAGCGGGACGAAGGGACGGAGCAGGGCGTGCTCGAGCGAGCCCGAGCTCGTGTAGCTGCCGCCGAAGTAGTCGTCCTCGCGGTAGCCGAGGATGACGACGTCCCGGTAGGCGGGTTCGAGATCGCGCACGGCCTCGCGCACGGAGTCGATCGTCGCCCCGATGCCCGCGTGCATCTCGAGGTAGAGCGCCTGCGTGGGGCGGCTCGCCAGGGCCGCGGCCCCGACGAGGAGCACGGCGAGCGCCGCGGTCAGCCGGCGGCCGCCCGCGCCGGCCGCGATCGCGATCCCGATCGCGAGGGCCGCCATCGGCGTGTAGAAGGCGCGCGTGTTGACGAGGCGCGGCCCGACGAGATTGACGAGGGCCGAGAGGACGAAGGGCACGACGAAGAGCGCGAGGAGCATCAGGAAGGCGCGCCGGCCGCCGCGCGCCCGCAGCCCGGCGGGGAGCAGCACGGCGGCGATCACGAGCCCCGTGATCGTCGCGAAGACGAAGGGCAGGCGCGCGGACTCGAGCGGTCCGCCGTGGAACTCGTCCGACCAGGGCAGGAGCGCCACCGCGAGAGAGTCGATCAGCGAGCGCCACCGGTCGGGGTCGGTGAACTCGCTCTCCGCCCGCGCCCCGTAGCGCGCTCCGAGTCCGCCGAAGGCGACGACGCGACCCGCGAGATAGACCGCGACGGCGATCCCGAGCGGCGCGAGGTCGCGGAGGCGTCCGCCCCAGGAACGGCCCGTGCGGGCGAGCCCGTGGCCGACGAGGAGGAGGGCGAAGACGACGCCCGACTCCTTCGCCCAGAGCGCGAGCAGCGCGAGGATCGCCGGGAGGACGAGCGGCCGGCGCGGCCCGAGCGCGAGGCCCAGCGCCAGCGCTCCCGCCGCGAGCGAGAGCGTCTCCGAGCGCGCGGCCGTCCAGCTCACCGCCTCGAGCTGGACGGGGGAGACGAGGAAGAACGCCGTGCCGACGAGGCGCGGGCCCGCGCCGAGCCCCGGGGCGATGCGCCCGGCGAGCCAGAAGACGAGCGCCCCGCAGAGGAGGTGCAGCCCGAGATTCGCGAGCTGGAAGGCGAAGGGATCGGGGCCGCTCAGGGCGAGCTGCGCCGCGCAGGTCAGGCCGATGATCGGGCGGTAGACCTGATGGCCGACCTGGACCGGCTCGAGGAAGAAGCGCCAGGCCGCGACCGGGTCGGGCCCTCGATTCACGGGCTGCTCGGCGCCCGGACCGAAGGAGACGGCCCGGAGCATGGGGAAGTCGTCGACGACGAAACCGCCGCTCGTCAGGGGCCACAGGAGGGCGCCGGCCGCGAGGAGGAGGATCACGAGCGAGAGCGCGGCGACCGCCGGGCGGCCCCGCGGCGTCGGGGCAGGAGCGTTGTCGGTCACCTCGTCCCTCCGAGCCTCACGCGCGCGACACCTCGGCCGTCGCGCCGGCGATTCTACGCGAGACCGGGCGTCGAGGGCGAATCCGGGGCCGCGACCGGTGACGACTTTCTCCGGCGCGCCGCGGCAGGTCGTCGCGCTCCTTCCCCCGAGCCGCGGATAGGCTAGGCTGCGGACGCCCCTCTCCCGCGCCGGAGACATGCTCGTGGACCTCGCCGCTCTCTTCCGCCGCCACGCCGACCTCGAACCCGAGGAGGCCGAGACCCTGGGCGTCCCCGACCGCGACGAGCACCGGCGGGACATGAGCGAGGAGGGCGAGGCGGCGCGCCGCGCGTTCTGGGACGAGGCCCTCGCGGGCACGGACGGCGGCGACGAGCATGATCTCGACCTCCGGGCGCTCCGACGTCACGCCCGGCTCGAGCGACATCTCGATCGCGGAGGCTGGGCGCGCGCCAATCCGCAGTGGGCGCTCTACCCCTACGCGATGCTCCGTTATCGCCTCGCGCGTCGAGGCGGCGATCCGTCCGAGGGACCGGACGCGGCGACGCGGGCCCGCGCGGCCGGGGTCCCGCGTTTCCTCGATGAGCATCGTCGCGCGCTCCGGGCGGAGGCCGAGCGCGGCCGCGTCGCGCACCGGTCCTTCCTCGAGTCGCTCGTCGCCCACGAGTTGCCGGCGGCGCGCGACTTCCTCGCCGCGCTCGACCCCGGGGCCGGATCGGCGGTGGATCGCCACCTGGTCTTCCTGCGCGACGAGCTCCGTCCGCTCGCGCCCGAGCACGCGATCCTCGGCGCCGAGGAGTACGCCGAGCGCCTGCGGCTCACGCACGGGCTCACCGACTCGCTCGAGGCGCTCGTCGCGGAGGCGCGCGAGGCGCTCGCGACGACGCGGGAGGCGATGCTCGAGGTCGCCCGGACGCTCCCCGGGGGAGCCTCCATCCGCGACTTCGGCTCCCTGCGGACGCACATGGTCGAGCTCCAGCGTGAGACGCTCCCGGCCTCGCCGGGGCCGGAGGCCTGGTATCGGGCGACGATGGGACGGGTGATGGAGGGCCTCGTCGCGCGCGGGGAGTTCGCGCCCTTCGATCTCGACCGGCTCGGCATGGACGTCTACCCCGAGGGGATGCGCGACCAGGGCGCGGGCACCAACTGGCCGGCGCCGCTCCTCGACCCGCGCGGCCGCGGCCAGTTCGTGATCCACCCCGATCCCGGCGCTCACCCGAGGGCCTGGGCCTCGGTGCTCGCGGTCCACGAGGGCGTCCCCGGCCACACGCTCCAGTCGGCGGGATTCCAGCGCCGCTTCGCCGGCGCGGCCGCGCCCTTCCGCTTCCTCGCCGTCGCCGACGACGTCGCGATCCCCCGCCTGAACTTCTCCGCCATGCTCTCCATCGAGGGCTGGGCGGTCTACGCCGAGTCGCTCGTCCGCGAGGCGGGACTCCACTCCGGCGTCGATTTGCTCTTCGCGCACGCGGCCGACGCGCTCCGCGCGGTCCGCGTCATCGCCGAGATCGATCTCCACCGCGGCGCCCTCGCGCCGGCCGAGGTCGAGCCCTTCGTCTGCGAGAACGCCGGACTGGCCTCGGCCCGCTGGGAGCTCGAGCGCTACCAGCGCGGCCCGCTCCAGGCCGTCGCCTATTTCTTCGGGGCGCGGCGCATCCGGGCCCTTCGCGAGCGGACCGAGGCGGTCGAAGGGGCGGGCTTCTCGGCCGCGCGCTTCCACGAGGCGCTCCTCGCGGCCGGTCCCGTCCGTCCGGACGATCTGACCGTCGTGGGCTGAGAGTCCGTGAATCCATCCCCGCTGGCTTCGACCGGCGGCAACGGCGCTGGCCTTCTTCATGCCTCCTCACCCGGCGCCGTTTCGCGCGGTCTCGGGCCGACGCAGGGAGAGAATCACCGACCCTGAGCGGCTCGAAATGACCTCCGGCGATGGCGACCGTCAGCCGATCATCGTAATATCCGGATGTCATGATGAAGAATGCTGCCAAGCTCTTCCGCGCCCTGGGCGACGAGACGCGACTCAGGCTCCTTCATCTCCTTTCCCGCGAGGAGCTTACGGCTCGTGAGCTGGAGGAGGTGACGAACCTCGGCCAGTCTCGCGTCTCGGCGCAGCTCGCCACCCTCCGTGAGGCGGTTCCCCTCGCGGAGCGGCGCTGCGGCCGCCGCGTGCACCTCCGGGTCGACGCGAAC
The DNA here is from genome assembly GCA_041402125.1 of Planctomycetota bacterium. Classification (GTDB taxonomy): domain Bacteria; phylum Planctomycetota; family DRQF01; genus JAWKSY01. The sequence goes on along the minus strand of JAWKSY010000019.1, from coordinate 80,404 downwards.
GACCCCGGCGCGGCCGCGATCCTCGAGCTCGTCGAGCCCATGATCGCCGACAGCGAGGCCTGCCGCGCCGACCGTCGCAACCTCGACGCGCTGCTCCGCGCGCGCCGCGGGGACGACGACGCCGCGCTGGGGCTCGGGCGGGGCTACCTGCCCGGCCGGAGCTGGGAGGGCTTCGCGCGCGCCCTGCTGACCCTCGTCCGACCGGGTCGGCTTCTCGACGTCGGGGTGGGGGACGGCGAACTGACGCTCCTCCTCGCCGCGTCGGCCGCGAGCGTCGTCGCCGTCGACCCCGATCCGGCCGCGCGCGAGCGCCTCCGTCGCAAGGCCGAGAAGCGCGGCGTGACGCGGCTCGAGATCGCGGACGGCGATCTCTCCTCGCTGCCCGTCGCCGACGCGTCCTGCGACCTCGTCCTCCTGAGCCAGGTGCTCCACTGCGCCGAGGACGTCGAGCGCGCCCTCGACGAGTGCGCGCGCGCGCTGGCGCCCCAGGGGCGGCTCCTCATCCTCGATCTCAAGCGTCACGCGGAGGCCTGGGTGCGGGAGCGACTCGATCACCGCCACCTCGGCTTCGAGGAGCGCGAGCTCCGCCGCGCGCTCGCCGCGCGCGGCCTCGCCGAACTCGACGTCCGTCCCGTCTCGCGGGACGAGCGACCGCCGCACTTCGTCACCCTCCTCGCCACCGGCATCCGGGAAACTCGCGCATGAACCTCGACCGACCGGCCGAACTCCGTCGCCTCCTCACGTCCCGGATCCTCGTCATGGACGGGGCGATGGGAACCATGATCCAGGGTTACGGCCTCACCGAGGAGGACTTCCGCGGCGAGCGCTTCCGCGACCACGGCCACTCCCTGAAGGGCAACAACGACCTCCTCGCGCTGACGCGTCCGGACGTCGTCGAGGAGATCCACCGCGCCTACTTCGAGGCCGGGGCGGACCTCGTCGAGACGAACACCTTCTCCTCGACGGCGATCGCCCAGGCCGACTACGGCCTCGAGGACGTCGTCTACGAGCTCAACCTCGAGGCGGCGCGGCTCGCGCGCGCGGCCGCCGCCGCGGTCGAGACCCCCGGGCGCCCGCGTTTTCGTCGCCGGGCGCGATCGGGCCCACCAATCGCACCTGCTCGATCTCGCCCGACGTCGAGGATCCCGGGCGCCGCGACGTCCGCTACCGCGCCATGGTCGAGAACTGCGGAGTACAGATCCGCGGCTCTGGGGCGTCGACGCCCTCGTCGAGACCGTCTTCGACACCCTCAACGCCCGGGCTGCGCTCTACGCGATCGACGAGGTCCAGCGCGAACGGGGACGGCGCTCCCCGTCATCGTCTCGGGGACGATCACGGACCAGAGCGGGCGCACGCTCGGGGCCAGACGACGGAGGCCTCGAACTCGATCCGGCACGCGCGGCTCCTGGCGGTGGGGCTCAACTGCGCCCTCGGCGCGGATCAGATGCGGCCTTTCATCGAGGAACTCGTCGCCGACACCCACGTGAGCTGCTACCCGGAACGCCGGCCTCCTGAACGCTCGGCGGCTACGACGAGACCCCGAGATGCTGGCCGAGAGCGTGCGGGGAGTTCGCGCGGCGGGCTTCCTGAACCCTCGTCGGCGGGTGCTGCGGGAGGACGCCCGAGCACGTCCGCGGAAATTCCTCGCCGCCGCCGTGAGCGACATTCCCCGCGCCCGGTGCCCGTGGTCGCCCCGGCGCTGCGCCTCGCCGGCCTCGAACCGCTGAACGTCACCCCCTGCGCTCAACTTCGTGAACATCGGTGAGCGCACGAACGCCCTGGCTCGCGGCGCTTCGCGCGTCTTCGTCCGCGACGGAGATCTCGAGGCCGCTCTCGAGGTGGCGCGCCAGCAGGTCGAGGGCGGGGCGCAGATCATCGACGTCAACATGGACGAGGGCCTCGACTCCGAGGCGACGATGGAAGTTCCTCGATCGGTCAAGCCTCCGAGCCCGACATCGCGCGCGTGCCGGTGATGGTGGATCTCGAAGTGAGCGTCTCCGTCTCGGCCTCGAGTGCCTCCAGGGCAACATCGTCAACTCGATCAGCCTGAAGGAGGGCGAGGAGGTCTTTCGCGAGCAGGCCCGCACGATCCGTCGCTACGGCGCCGCCGTCGTCGTCATGGCCTTCGACGAGGTCAGGCGGACAGCTACGAGCGCCGCATCGCGATCGCCGAGCGCGCCTGGCGGATCCTTACCGAGGAGCTCGACCTCCCCGGCGAGGACGTCATCTTCGACCCGAACATCCTCACCGTGGCGACGGCATCCTCGAGCACGACTGGGCACAGCGATCGACTTCATCCGCGCGAGACGAAGTGGATCAAGGATCACCTCCCCGGCGCCCGCGTGAGCGGCGGCATCAGCAACATCTCGTTCTCGTTCCGCGGCAACGACGTCGTCCGCGAGGCGCACGCGGCCTTTCACCACGCGATCCGCGCCGGTCTCGACATGGGCATCGTCAACGCGGGCCAGCTCGGGTGATCTACGACGACATCCCGGCCGACCTCCTCGCGAGCGCGTCGAGGACGTCCTCCTGCCCGCCGTCCTGGACGCGACCGAGCGCCTCGTCGCCTTCGCCGGCACCGTCAAGGGAGGCCCGGGGAGAAGAAGGAGGACGCGGGCCTGGCGCGCCTGGCCGGTGGCGAAGCGCCTCGAGCACGCGCTGGTGAAGGGCATCGTCGAGCACGTCGAGGCGGACACGGCCGAGGCCTTCGCCGAGCTCGGCGCGCCGCTCGCGGTGATCGAGGGTCCGCTGATGGACGGCATGAACGTCGTCGGCGACCTCTTCGGCGCGGGCAAGATGTTCCTGCCGCAGGTGGTGAAGAGCGCCCGCGTGATGAAGAAGGCCGTCGCCTGGCTCGAGCCGCACATGGAGGCGGCGAAGGCGGCCGGCGGGGCGCGGAAGGCCGGCAAGATCCTGCTCGCCACCGTGAAGGGCGACGTCCACGACATCGGCAAGAACATCGTCGGCGTCGTCCTCGCCTGCAACGGCTACGAGGTCATCGATCTCGGCGTGATGACGCCCTGCGAGCGCATCCTCGAGCGCGCGATCGCGGACGACGTCGATCTCATCGGCCTCTCCGGACTCATCACGCCGTCACTCGACGAGATGGTCCACGTCGCGGCCGAGATGGAACGTCGCGGGATGACGCTGCCGCTCCTGATCGGCGGCGCCACGACCTCGAAGCTCCACACCGCGGTGAAGATCGAGCCGGCCTACTCGGGCTGCGTCGCGCACGTCCTCGACGCCTCGCGCAGCGTTCCCGCCGTCGGCACCCTCGTCGGCGAGAGCCAGCGCGCGGACTTCCTCGCCCGCACGCGGGCCGAGCACGCGTCCCTCCGCGAGAGCCACGAGCGCAGCCGGGGCGCGACGAAGCTCGTCCCGCTCGAGGCATCCCGCGCCCGCGGCGCCGCGGCCGCCGCCGGCGCGACGCCCGCGCCGAGCTTCCTCGGCCGCCGGACGATCCGCTCGATCCCGCGCGACGAGCTCACGGCCCTCATCGACTGGACACCCTTCTTCCGCACCTGGGAGCTCGCCGGTCGCTTCCCCGACATCCTCGAGGACCCGGTCGTGGGGGAGGAGTCCCGCCGTCTGTTCGACGATGCCCGCGCGCGCCTCGCCGAGCTCACCGGACCGGACGGTCTCGAGGTCTCCGCGGTGCTGGGGTTCTGGGCCGCCGTGCGCGAGGGTGACGACCTCGTCCTCTTCGACGAGGAGGGCCGTCGCGACGAGGTCGCGCGGCTCCACTTCCTGCGCCAGCAGACCGAACGCCGGGACGGCGAGCTCCACCGCTGCCTCGCGGACCTCGTGCCCGACGCCGCGGCCGGCGGCGGCCACGTCGGGCTCTTCGCGGTCTGCGCGGGCCGCGACGTCGACGCGCGGGTGGCCGAGCTCGAGCGGGATCACGACGACTACGGCGCCATCATGACGAAGGCCCTGGCCGATCGCCTCGCCGAGGCCGCGGCGGAGTGGCTCCACCGCGAGGTGCGCTGCACGCTCTGGGGCTACTCCCCCGACGAGGACCTCCCGCTCGAGGATCTCCTCCGCGACCGTTACCGCGGGATCCGTCCCGCGCCGGGCTACCCGGCCTGCCCCGACCACTCCGAGAAGGCGACGCTCTTCCGGCTGCTCGACGCCGAGTGCGAGATCGGTCTGACGCTCACCGAGTCCTTCGCCATGCACCCCGCGGCGGCGGTCAGCGGCTACTACTTCGGCGACCCCGAGGCGCGCTACTTCGGGCTCGGCAAGATCGGCCGCGACCAGGTCGAGGACTACGCCCGTCGGAAGGGGATCGGGCCCGACGCGGTGGCCCGGGCGCTGGGTTCCCACCTCGTCTGAGAGTCCGTGAAGATATCCCCGCTGGCTTCGACCGGCGGCAACGGTGCCGGTCTTCGTCATGCCTCCTCGCCGTATCTGCCCATTGATACGCATCGTCGGCCTTCCTCGCCCGACCCCGTTTCGCGCGGTCTCGGGCCGACGCGGGGATGAATTCACAGACTCTGACCCCTCTCGGCGGACCGCCATCCGGAACTCGCTTCCCGCCGGCCTCGCCGCCGGGGTAGGCTCGGCCGTCCCGGGCCGAACCGTCCGGGCCGGCGAGATCAGGCGAGAGGAGAGAGAGATGACCCCGATGCGCAGCGCCCTCGGCGCCACCGCGTTCGCGATCCTGACCGGCGCCCTCGGCGCCCAGTCCTTCCCGGATCTCCACGATTCGGCCGCGCTCGGCCCGGGTGTCGCGCCCGCGCCGCTCGTCGAGCTGCGCGCGCTCGACGACGTCGACGGCGACGGCGTCTCGGACCTGGCCGTGCGCGCCCAGACCGTGCCCCAGGAGGAGTGGCGGATCCTCTCGGCCGCGACGGGCACGCTGCTCCATGCACTGCCGCGGGGCGTCGTCGACGCGACCTTCGGGCTCACCGCCTTCCGCTCCGTCGGCGACGTGGACGGCGACGGGCGCGCCGACCTCCTGCGGATCGCGCCCAGCGCGGTCCCGGTCTACTCGACGAGCGCTCCCGCGAACTACCAGATGTCGATGACGATCGTGGCCGGCGACGACGGCGCGCCCATCATGAGCGGAACGGTCGGGACCTCGCTGCCGCCGGGGTCCTACTTCACGCACGTGATGAGCGCCTCCCTCGACGACCTCGACGGCGACGGCGTGCGCGACCTCGGCTTCGTCCTCAACGTCGGCTACCCCTGGGCCCTCACCGGCGTCGAGTACCGCTCCGCGACCAGCGGCGCCTTGATCTTCTCGACGGTCTTCTCCGGACCGATCGGGACGGACATCGCGGACGTCGGCGACGTGGACGGCGACGGCGTCGGCGACGTCCTGGTCTGCGCCGAGAACTCGCCCTTCGTCGCGCCCTCGGCCGGCGGCGCGAGCCTCATGTCGGGCGCGACGCTCCAGTACCTCCGCTTCTGGAACGGCGCCGCCGCCAACCAGAACTTCGGCAACGGCCTCGTGGTGGCCGGCGATCTCGACGGCGACGGCGTCCCGGACATGGTCATGAGCTCGCGGCGCGGCTCGGTGGGCGACCACGGCTACACGGCCGCCTATTCGGGCGCCGACGGATCGACGCTGTGGCTCCGGCCGAATCCGGTCTTCCTCTCCTACGCCCAGGACGCGCTGCGCGTCGTGAAGCATCGTCCCTTCGACTGGAACGGCGACGGCGTCCTCGACCTCGTGCAGCGCGCGGACGCCGCCGGGATCTACGGAGAGCGGATCCTCTCGGGCGCGGACGGCGGGGAGCTTCTGCCCTTCGGGCCGCCCCGCACCGTCATCGGCGACGTCAACGGCGACCTCATCCCCGAGTACGCGTCGATCCTCCCCACGCCGGCGGGCTTCGTCGGGCCGGCCGGACCGAACATCGTGCGCGTCTCCGTCCACAAGGGCGTGAGCGGCCACGGCGCGGGCTCGGGCACGCTGGCCGCCGGCTGGGCGCCGGTTCCGGCCGCGCCGACGCAGGGTCACGTCGTCCTGAACGGCGGCACGCCCGGGGGCGGGGTCGCGATCGCGGGATCGCTGGCGCCGACGACGGGCACGATCGGTCCGATCGGAGCGCCGCTCCTCATCGACCCGGGCCAGATCGTCTTCCTCGCCGACGTCCACCTCGACGCGACGGGCAGCTACATGGCCTACGCGAACCTCGGGATCCCCTGGCTCGCCGGCGTGATCGTCTACTACCAGGTGGCGGAGTACGTCTCGGGCGAGACGAGCAACGGTTTCGTCATCCGCTTCGACGCCTGAGCGGGCGCGTGGCGCCCTCGAGCTCGCTCAGCCGCCGAAGAGGCCCTTGAGGACCCAGCCCGCGACGAGACCGAGGAGCACGAGGGCCGCCGGCAGGATCCGGGTCAGGATCGGGTCGGGGCCCGGCACCTCGTCCTCGATCTCCTGCACCCGGAACCAGTCGCTGTAGCGACGGCGGGGGCGTCCCGAGAGCCGCGCCGGCGGCAGGAAGCTCGACTCCCCGGCGGGAAGCGGCTCGATGCGAGGGATCTCGCCCTCGAGGAGCTTGTCCACGTCGGCCAGGAGCGCCTCGTAGCTCGAGTAGCGGTGCTCGGGCCGCAACGCCAGCATGCGGTCGAGCAGCCAGACGACCGGCGTGCGGATCGTCTGCATCCGGTCCTGCGGATGGACGAGGGCGCCCTCCGTCTTCATCGCGAAGAGCTCGCTCATCGTCTCCGCGTCGAAGGGCTTCGTGCCCGTGAGCGCGTGGTAGAGCGTCGCGCCGAGGCCGTAGATGTCGGCGCGGAAGTCGACCTCCTCGCCGCGCGCCTGCTCGGGCGCCATGTAGGCCGGAGTGCCCGCGATGATGCGCGAGCGGCCGTTCTCGTCGCGGCGCCCGAGCGCCGTCTCCTCCATCAGCGCGAGGCCGAGGTCGGTGACCTTCACCGTGCTCGCCATCTCGAGGTGGCGCGCGTCGCGCGGGCCGTCCGAGGCGAAGAGCAGGTTGGCGGGCTTCACGTCGCGGTGGATGAGGCCCTGGCTGTGCGCGTGCGAGAGTCCGAGGATCGCGCCGCGCACGATCATGAGCGCCGTCCGCTCGTCGAGCGCGCCCTCGCGCTCGATCAGCTCGAGGCAGTTCGCGCCGTCGATGTACTCGAGCGCGAGGAAGAAGCGGCCGTTGTCCTCGCCGTAGTCGAAGGCGGTGACGATGTTCGGGTGGTTGAGCGCGCCGACGGCCTTCGCCTCGCGCTGGAACAGCTCGACGCTCGTCGGATCCAGCGAGCAGTTGGGCGTCAGCACCTTCAGCGCGACGATGCGTTGCAGCTTCTCCTGCACCGCCTGGTAGACGACGCTCATGCCGCCGCGTCCCAGCTCGCCGAGGACGCTGTAGCCAGAGATGAAGCCGCAGCGCGAGTTCTCGGCGGTTTCGCCGCGAGCCGCGAGGGCGAGGGGGTCCAGTCCGAAGGGATCCTCCGCTCCGCCGCTCGCGACCGCGGGGTCGCAGAGGACGAGAGTGGCCGGATCCCCGGTGGGGACGGAGTCCAAGATGGTCGTGCGCTCGGCGTTCACCAGGCGGACGCTTTCCGATTGTCGTCGATGGATCAGGCAAGGTTCGCGGGTCGCTCCTCGCGTTTGGCGTCGCGAGGCCCGGAGAACCGGTACGTCAGTCTCTTCTCTCGGCCCGGTTCGCGCCGGGCCTGACGACTGGATCTTATTTCGCGGAAATGGGGCGGGAGACCTTCAGTCCGCCGCGGGCAGGCGCAGCAGGGTCCGGCGGCCGGAAGTCCGGTCGGTGACCGCGATCCGGAGCGTCTCGCGGCGCTGATCCCACGCCGAGGCGCCCGGGATCCCGTCGAGCTCGAGATCCTGCGTCAGGCGCGGGTGATCGGGATCCGCGATGTCGAAGGTGAGGACGCGCCCCTCCTCGATGACCGCGTAGAGCCGCCGGTGTCTCGTGTCGTGGTGGAGGTTGACGACCCGGCCGGGCAGATCCACCGCGTCGATCCGGCTCCCGTCCTGCGTGTGGAGCACGAGGAGCCGGGCGCCCGCGAGGTAGAGGCGCGCGTGGGGCTCGTCGAGGACGAGCGTGTCGCCGTCACCGTCCGGCTCGGTGAGGGGCCAGCTCTCGAGGACCGCGGCCTTCGCCCGATCCACCACCGTGATGCCGCCCAGTCCCCGCGCGAAGAGCCGCGCTCCCCGCGTCTCGACGGCCAGTGCCAGCGGTCGCTTCTTCAGGGTGAGCTCGGCCCGCGCCGCCAGGGTCTCGGCGTCGAGGGCGGCGAGACCGCGCTCGCGCGCCACCCAGATCCGTCCGCCGGTCTCATCGGCCGCCATCGCGCCCGCGTCGAGTCCCGCGCGACGGGCGAGCGCTCGGCCGTCACCGGCGTCCTCGAGGACGAGTTCGCCCGTCGAGGCGTGGAGCAGCATCGCATCCCGGTGGGGAAGCGCGAGGATCCCCCGGGTCAGGGCCGGTTCGGAAGGCGCGGGCGGGCGATCCTCGGCGCTCCGTCCCAGGACGAGCGGCGCGCTCGCCTCGAAGGCGACCCAGACGCGATCCCGCCGCTCGTCGAGCACGAGGCCCGCAAAGGTCGACCGGTTCTCGCCGAGGTCGTGGCGTTCCGCGATCGAGAGGGGAGGGGCGGTCTTCGTCTCACAGCCGGGGGCGGCCGCGAGCGAGCCGAGAAAGGCCGCGACGAGTCCGAGGAGCAGACTTCCGACATCCCATCCGCTGGCGAGGTCGGCCCCCTTCGGAATCGTCTTCGACATGCGCGCTCCCGTTCCGGATGGCGCCGCGGGTGAGACGGCGCGTCCTCGCCGGCCGCGCTCGTCACGCGGCGGCGCCCCGTTCCTACCCGCTCGCCCCCCGTCCTGACCAGCAAAACTCCCTTCGGGCGGAGTCGGAAGGTTCCCGAGATCGGCCGGCCGAGGACCCGGATGGTGAGGCCCTTCGGTTCGTCGGCGTCTCGACGCCAGGGTCTCCGGTCCGGAGCATCCCGATCCGGGAACTGCCCGTCAGAAGTGGCGCGTCGCCCTCATCGCTTCTCGCCGAACCAGACCGTCAGATTCTCGGGGATCGCGGGGCGATGCGTCCGGAAGCGGCCGAAGACGGAGTCGTTCGTCAGCAGCTCGAAGTTGAGTTCCTTGGCGACGGTTCGATCGACCAGGGTGAGCGACTCGAGCCGGTTCTGCAGCTGACCGTTCTCGTCGATGTAGGTCGGCGTGGGTCCGATCGCGAGGCGGGGAAGGTCCTTCGGCCAGTCCTCGGCGCACATCTCTCGCCCCGCCGCGACGACCAGATCCCGGGACATCCGCTCGAGACCGCCCCGACGTCGACGCGGTTGAGGCGTCGGAGCCTTCGCGCCGAAGTCGACGAGCAGGATCAGGACCGGTTCCTCGATCTCGAACTCCGGCAGAGGGCGCAGCTCGAGGCGCCCCCGGGTGAACCCGGTCGAAAGGCCGCCGAGGAGCGTTTCCAGGTTCTCGAGCTTCTTTGTCCACGCACGTCGCGTCTCGGCATCGACCTTCTCACCGAAGACGATCCGACGGTCGTCCGAGGCGCGGAAGGCGAGTTTTCCGGTCGGTGCGTCGTCATCTTCCCGACTTCCCTCCTCGGCTGAGGACTCGGCGGCGTTCTTCTCGTCTCCGTCCGGAACCTCGGGAGCCGAATCGACGACCAACCAACGTCGCCCGTCGTACTTCCAGTAGCTCCGCTCAGGAGTCGCGCTCGACTGGATGGATCCGTAGATTGCGCCCTTGGTTTGCCAGACCCGCGGCCGCTCCGACTTGACGTAGCGGTCGGCGACGAAGCCGATGGTGCGGGCGGCGCGCTGAGCGCCTTCTCGTCCCTGCGTCATCATCTTCTTGACTTCGGATTCGTCCGGCCGTCCGTTGCTCATTCCCGGGAAGGACTTGCAGGTCTGGTCATAGTGCTCGAGCACGCGCTTCAGGCAGTCATCGTTGAAGATGAGTCCGGTTTCCCCGCAGCTCTTGCAAGGGTCGCGGCGGATCTGGCCCTTCACGAGGACCGTGATCGTCCCCTCGCCTTCGCAACGGCGGCAGTTCCGCATGAGCTTCTGTCGCTCGCGGTACCACTTCCTTGCCGCCTCCCGGAGCGTCGACTGCAGAGTCATCTGCTGCTTGTGTTCGAGGCCCCCGGCCTCCTGCGGCTCGGGAGTGATCGTGGCCGCCCTCAGCGCCCCTGTGGTCGAGGCCAGGGTGAGGACGAGTACGAGGAAAGCACCTCGCGTGTGTTTCATCTCGTGTCTCCGTCTCGTTGGTCCGAGTGCCTGATTTGCGATTCGAGGCGGGGCCGGTTGCCATCGCCGACCGGCTCGTCGGTCGCCGCCTTCGAGGATGCCGTCGGTGCGACTCGATGAACATCCGGAGGTACGAGGAGGTATGGACCGGCAGTCCCGGGGCCGATCGCGATTGACGTCCTGTCGCCCGCCCCGTAGCCTCCGACCCACTGGCTGGAGAGCCTCCTTGAAACGATATCGCGCACTGTCGCCCGAGTTCCTCGCGAAGGTGAGGGCTCGACGGAGATCGTTCCTCGTCCGGACCCTGAAGGCGGAGTTCCTCGATCGAAACGTCCCGTTCCAGTCGAACGTCCCGTCGAACATCCTGAACGGTCATGTCGTCCAGGAGGCGCAGATCGAGGCCTTCTTCCGCATCCTCCTGGAGACGCCGCTTCCCAATCGCCTCGTGCCGCCGCGGGAAGCCCTCGAGGAGTTCCTGCGGGAGCGCGGGACGCCGCTGCGGCCGGACTCGACGCTGGAATCCGTCGTCGCCTGCGCCTGCGGACCGGTGATCGAGGCCGAACGCAATCCGAGCCGCGAGATCGCGGCGGGTCCGGGCCCGATGGAGGGGCCCTTCGCGCTCGTCCGGGACTACCTCCAGGACGGCTTCCGCTGGAAGGTGGAACGATCGGTGCAGGGATGCTCGGAATCCGATCGGGAGCTCCACGCCGCGATCGCCGGGTGGATCTTCGTGCGGGTCGGCGAGAGCTGCGCCCCCGATGCTGCTCTGACGAGCCGCGACGCGGCGATCGCACTCGCGGCCGACCGGATGAAGATCGGCGTCGAGGACTACGCGTCGCGGATCGGGGACTGGCTGCGGGCGTCGCCCTGGGCGGTGATCCTCGTCCGGGGCGAGATCGAGCCGATCGGGGCGACGATCGTCCTTCCGGTCCGGCGCGAGTTCTACGACGACGTCGCGCGGGGTCGTCGCGCGACCTGGGAGTGCACGGGACCCGACATCGAGCTGCCCTCCGATCGCTTCATCGTCGAGGCCGCCGTGGATCGACCGCGTCCGGGCCGGGGCATGGACCCCGCGGCCTTCGGGCGCATCGAGTCCTGCCTCCCGGTCCAGATCGCGTCCCAGTTCGCGCGGCGGCGCCAGCGCGGCGATCCCGGGTGTCGTCTCCTCTCCTTCAGCGCGACCGCGGCCGGAACGAGGCGACTCCGCGACGCGAGGTTCAAGGAACTCGGTGTCTCCATGGCACGGACCGGGATGCCGCTCATGGAGCGGCGGATCGAGAGAACGCTCCTCTTCGGGCCCGAGCTCTTCCTCCTCGGCCTCGGCGCGCGCTTCAGTCCCGCCTTCCCGCCGGCCTGACCGTGGCGTCCCGACGGATCGACGCCCCCTTCGTTCGTGGGAGAACTCAACTCTCCTTCGTCAGGTCGCGACCGAAGCGCCAGAACCAGAGCGTGCCGAGGACGCCGCAGCCGAAGGCCGCGCCGAGGTTGAGGCCGGGATCGGCGCGCCAGAGCCAGGCGCCCCCGATCGCGGCGAGGGTGATGATCCCGTCGCGGAAGAGGTAGTAGGCGCCGAAGGCCGAGGCCGTCCGCTCGGCCGGCGCGAGCTGCAGGATCAGCGCCTTTCGCGTCGGCTCCCCGAACTCCTTCAGCCCGCGTACGAAGAAGGCCAGCGCCAGCATCTCGAAGCTGCGCGAGAAGAACAGCAGGGCGGGGAAGAGGGTGAAGTTGACGAAGGTGACCAGCACGAAGGGCTTCTTCCCTCCGCGGTCGGCCCAGCGCGCGACCGGGATGTAGCAGAGCATCGCCGTCGTCATCTCGATCGCGGTCAGCCAACCCACGTCGGTGGCGGAGACCCGGGCCGTCCGCTCGCCCGCGACCTCGCTCATGCACCAGATCGTCACGTAGGCGTAGGGGATCTGCTCGCAGAACCGGATGAGCACGTCGGCGACGAAAAGGTTCCGCAGTGCCGGCGAGAAGGACCGGAACATCCGCCAGGGATTCGCGCTCGGCGCCCCGAGTCCCGCCGCCGGCGCGTCCCGCTCGATCAGCACCTGCTGGAGCACCAACGCGACCACCGCCATCGCCGCCGCGACGACGAAGGCCAGCCGGATCCCGGTCTCGATCCCCCAGGCGTCGATGAAGAGCCCGCCCAGGATCGGCCCCACCGCGCGCGGCAGCCGCCGCACCAGCGAGTGCATCGAGACGCCCATCACCTGCCGGTCGCTGGGCAGGCTCTTCGCGATGAGCCCCATCGTTCCCGGCAAGGACACCGCCGACCAGGAGATGAAGAGCAGCGACCCCGCCACCACCGCCGGCCAGCTCGGCACCGCGATCACGATCCCGTAGCCCGCGAGCGCCACGAGGTCGAAGACCATCAGCGCCCGCTTCACCCCGAGCCGCTCCGCGAGCCAGCCCCCCGGGTACGAGTAGAGGGCGCTCGCCCCGCTGTCGATCGCCTGCAGGAACCCCGGCCAGAGCTGCCCCGCCCCCAGCGCCACCAGATAGACGGGCAGGAAGCGCTCCGCCATGCGCTCGCCCATCCCCACGAGCACGGCCATGGAGAGCACGCCGACGATGCTGCGCCGGAGGCCCAGGCTCTCGGCGATGCGTCTCGAGCGGCTCATCGTGGACTCTCGGTCGAAGGTGCGGGGGAGGGGCGGCGCTCGGGCGCGGTCGGGAACGCGCAGGTGCCATCAGACGATACCCTCCCGCCCATTCGCCCGCTCGAATCAGCCCGAGACCCGGACCGGTCGTCCCCACGGTCCGACCGGCTGGTAGAATCCGGCCCCGAGAGGAGAGCCGGGCGTGGCCGAAGATCGAAGCTCCGAGGAGGTCCTGAGCGACCCCTTCCTGAAGGACGTCCCCGTCGCCGAGGGCTACAAGGTCCTCGACCGCTGCGTGCTCTACGCGAAGCTCGGACAGGGGGGGATGGGGGCGGTCTACCGCGGCCGCCACCTCAACCTCGAGATCGACGTCGCGGTGAAGTGCTTGCGGCCCGACCTCGGCCTCGGCGGGGGAGAGCTCGTCGTGCGCTTCAAGCGCGAGGCGCGGGTCGCGGCCGACATCAGCAGCGAGAACCTCGTCCGCGTCTACGACGTGGCCGAGAGCTCCGGCCTCAACTACCTGATCATGGAGTACGTCGCCGGCGAGAACGTCCGGGAGCGCGTGCGTCGCAAGGGGGCGCTCGCGGTCGACGAGGCGGTGACCATCGTCCTGGGCGCCGCGCGCGGTCTCGCCGCCGCCCATGCGCGCGGGATCGTCCACCGCGACGTGAAGCCCGACAACATCCTCATCTCGAAGACCGGCGAGGTGAAGCTCGCCGACCTCGGCCTCGCCCGGGCCGCCGACGCGGTGGATTCGCTCCAGACCTCGAAGGGCCTCTTCATGGGGACGCCCCAGTACGCCCCTCCCGAGCAGTTCGAGAGCGTGCGCGACGTGGGGCCGCCGGGGGACGTCTGGGCGATGGGCGCCGTGCTCTATCATTGCTTGACGGGAGAGGACGGGATCGTGCGCGGCACCCCCGTCGAGGTGATGCGTCGCGTCGTCCTCGATGGCTTCCCCTCGCTCTCGGCGCGCCGACCCGATCTTCCGGTCGAGCTGGCGGAGATCATCGGCCGCTGCACGCGTTCGAGCCCGAACGACCGCTACCCGGACGGTCGGGCTCTCGTCGATGCCCTGGAGCGCTTCCGCTCCCGTCTCGATGGGGCGACGGTCCTCGCCGATCACGAGGCCGGCTCTTCCCACGCGCCGAGCCTCGTCTCGCCGCCGCCGGCCCGGACCTTGGCGAGGATCCGCGTGGCGACGGAGGGGGGCGCGCCAGGTCCGGAGTCGCGAACGACGGTGTCGCCCGATGCGGGATCGGCGCGGACGCGCTCGACCGCCACGCGGAATTTCATCATCCTCTCCTCCTGCGTTCTCGCCTTGATCGTGGCCGCGCTGGGAGCGCGATCGATGGGCCTCCTCGACGCGGCCGGCCGAGGGGGCAACGACGCGAAGACCCGGCCCCGAGCGGCAGAAGTCTCGCCCCCGGCCGAGGATCTCCGGCCGCCCGTCCTCCGGATCGAATGGCCGCCCGCGGGGACCCTCATCTCCTCCGGCGAGATCGAGATCCGGGGAAGTGTCGGCGACGACGTCGGACCGGTCGATCTACAAGTCCAGGGAAGGACCGCCGCGATCGAAGCCGACGGCCGCTTCACGATGCGGGCCGTCCTTCCACAGGAAGGAACCAACCGCATCACGCTCGAGGCGACCGACGCCGCCGGGCGGAAGGCCGGGCTCGAACTGATCGTCGTCCGCGATACGGTCGCCCCGGTGCTCCGTCTCGTCGAGCCGGAGGAGGACGACGGGCGGCGTCCGAAGACGATCCTGGTCGAGGTCACGGACGCATCGACGGTCACGGTTCGCGTCAACGGTCGGGAGGCCCGCGTATCCGGGGAAGGACGATTCGAGGGTCGCCTCGAGGCGAGCGACTCCGTTCTCGTCCTGACGGCCCGCGACGCCGCCGGCAACGAGGCCGAGTTGCGGCCAGAGCTCGCCGCCTCCGGGAACAATCCCGCCTGGGCGCAGGTGCGCCCCGGCGTCTCCCGGGACCAGAACTCCGGCCTGCCGATGGAGGTGACGGACAAGACGACCGGCATCGAGCTGGTCCTGATCCCGGCTGGGGAATTCATGATGGGCGCGGTTCCGGGAGACGCGGAAGCTGGGGACGACGAGAAGCCCCAGCACCGTGTCGTCATCTCGAGACCCTTCTACCTCGGGAAGTTCGAGGTGACGAACCGGCAGTATCGGAGATTCCGGTCCGCGCACGGTTCGAAGGACTTCAAGGGCGTCAGCCTCGACGGCGACGAACAACCGGCTGTCTTCGTCTCGTGGAACGAGGCTCGGGCCTTCTGTGATCGGTTCGGTTTCCGGTTGCCGACCGAGGCGGAGTGGGAGTGCGCCGCGCGCGGTCAGACGCGTTCCGGAGCGACGACGCGATTCCTCTGGGGCGATTCACCGGACGGTGGCAGGGGCTGGGCGAACGTCCTCGGACCGGCCGCCAACAAGCGCTTCGAGTTCCCCACGGACTCCTTCGTGTTCGATGACGGATTCGACGTGACGGCGCCGGTCGGTCGATTTCGCGCGAACGAGTTCGGATTGCATGACATGACCGGCAACGTCTGGGAGTGGTGCGCGGACTGGTCTGGGAGCGGCGCGTACCAGGGGCGGGGCGGAGGCGCCCGAGATCCGGAGGGCCCAACCACCGGACAATCTCGCCTGGTGCGCGGTGGCTCCTGGGACGGCAGCCCGAGGTACTGCCGGCTCTCCTCCCGCAGCTCCGCCGATCCCGCGAACGAGAACCCCGTTCTCGGTTTCCGTGTTGCCAGGACGCCTTGAATTCCTTGACCCTGTTTTCTCGTTCCTTTTCCCGTCCGCCGCCGTCAGGCGGCGGACCGATTTCTCCGTGAGCACCGACTCCCGTGACCAAGCCGAACAGCGGTCGGAACGAACCCGCTGCCGTGGTCTTCGTCGGGGATCTCCTCAATGAGGTGCTGCCGCAGGTGGCGCGCTTTCCGGAGTCGCTGCGCTTCGGGCTCGGCTCTCGCATCGAATGAGGATGTGGAGCGGGCGTGGCTGGCGCCACCTGGTTCGAGTCGCTCGTGGTGGAGCCCGCCTGGGGCGCGATCAAGCTTGACTGAGATGGCGTTCGATCTGCTCGGCGAGGATCTGGGCTTCGCGCAGGATCTGGGGTTCCAGTTCTGACGGTCGGCCGATGAAGTCCATCGCGTCGTGCCAGACCGCGAGGATGTACGCCGACTCACCGAGGATGTCACCGACCAGGACGTGCTGAGCGCGGATGAACTCGCTCGGCGACGCGTGGCGAGCCCTGTCACCGCGGTTCTCGTCGATGAAGGCGCGCAGCTCGTCCGTCAGCGACAGGTTCGAGGAACGGGGCATCGGGAGCTCCCCATCGAATCGTGATCGCCTGGCAAGGCCAGCTTCCCTGCCCGTGCCGCCGCGGCTCATCTTGGCCCGGAAGACGGGCAGCGGCCACTTCCGGGTCTCGAGCGGATCGCGTCTCGCTCGTCGAGGCGCACCGAGTCCGATTCCCGGCGCCGGGACGACGAAAGGGCAGCCAGCTGGCTGCCCTCACTTCGTCCCGGCGGCGCGGCTCGGTTCGAAACACTCTCCGGCGGGGAATGCCGCCCGAGAGCCCGCGCCGTCGATCAGGCCAGGATGCCGGTCAAAGGCGATCGCGGAGACGGTCCACGAGGTCCATCCGCTCGTGCAGGATCGCGACGATCAGGACCCTGCCGTCGTCCTCGCGAGCGAAGAACACGACGTGGCGCTGGCAACGCGAGTACTTCAGATCGGATCGGTGCTCGAACACCGGTTTCTCGAGCGCCTGCCCCTTTGCGATCTCCTCGAAGAGCTCCTGGAGTCTCCTCAGGTAGCGTTCGGCCTGTTCGAGGTCCCAGTTCCGTGCGGTGTAGCGGCCGATCTCCAGCAGGTCGATCTCGGCTTGCTCCTCGAGGACGACGTCAGGCATCGCGGCCCGTGTCGTCATGCTCCCGCTTCACCTGGGCGATGACGTCGTCGACGCTCCGCTTGCTCAAGCCCCCGGCTCGTGCGTTCGCGAGCCGCCGGTCGAGAAGAGCCTCGAGTTCTGCGAGGGCCCCGTCCTGGTCGGCGAGGCCCAGTGTGCTGTCCAGCACGAACTCCTTGATGGACTTGCCCTGAAGCGCCGCCAGGGCCTTCAGCCGGGCATGCTCTTCGGGCGTCACGTCGATGGAGATGCGGCTCATGATCGGTCTCCGTTCCCGGGGATACACGGCCCATCCTACCGGTGGGGCCACATTCTGACCAAATGTTCATTTTGTGGGCCGAGCGAGCCCGCCGACGGTTGCGGTCGCCCAGTTCCAGCCCTTTGCCGGAGAGGGCCTGGCGGTCGAGCCGGCTCGCCTTCCATCGCAATCACAGGGGCGAGGCCGCGGCCTGCGACTCATTCCCCCTGTCAGCCTGGACCTTCCGGGTGCTCTACGTCTTCGTCGTCCTGTCCCACGACCGTCGTCGGATCGTTCATGTCAAGGTGACGACGAAGCCGACCGCCGAGTGGACGGGCAACCAGATCTGCGAGGCATTCCCGGGCGGCGACGAGCCGCAGTACCTTCTTCGCGATCGCGACGCCATCTTCGGCGGCATCTTCGAACGCGCCGTCCGCGCGATGGGCACGGAAGAGGTTGTCTGCGCCAAGGAGTCGCTCTGGCAGAAGCCCTTCGTCGAGCGCGTCATCGGCAGCATCCGTCGCGAGTGCACCGATCACATCATCCCGCTCGGCGAGCGTCACGGGCGGCGCGTCCTCCGCGAGTACGTCGCCTGTCACAACGAGAGCCGCGCGCGTCTCTCGCGCGGCTGGGCTCGAAGGGGTGGAGCCGGCGGGCCGCGGCTCGCTCGTCGAGGCGCGCCGAAATCCGATTGCCGCCGCCGGAACGAAGAGAGGGCAGCCGGCTGGCTGCCCTCGGCGAGGTGGAGCCGGCGAATGCGGCTCGCTCGTCGAGGCGCGCCGAAATCCGATTGCCGCCGCCAGGCAAGAGGCAGCCGGCTGGCACCTTTCTCTCGAGTGGAGGCGGCGGAATCGAACCCGCGTCCCGATGCCCGTCCATCGAGCTTCGTGCGTAGTCGTTCTTTTGCATCTCCAGCATCCCGGACCCCGATCGACAGGGTTCCGGTCGCGCCAGCCTCCTGTTCTCGACCCGGGCGCGCGAGGGCACGCGGTCAGTCCGCTGTGTTGCGCCGCCCCGACCCGCAGACATGGGCCGGGCAGCGTGGCTTTACTATTCAGGCGGCCAGAGCGTAGTTGTTGTTGTTGGCAACTAAGGTTTCCGGTCGGTTTGAGAGACGGCCGGAACCTCTGCGCCACTTCGACTTCCCGAGGCCCGGTCGATACCGATCGCCGTTTTCGGTCGCGCCCCGTGGAGGCGCGACGCTTCTGAACACGCTGGAGGTGGCCGGCATTCCCCGGAGGAGGGAGAAGGGCAGGGCGACCCCGGAATGCGAGCGAGGCGGGTCCTGGGGACCCACCCCTGCGTCGCGAGGTGCCGAAAGAAAGGACTTGAACCTTCACTCCTTGCGGGAGCTGGACCTGAACACAGCGCGTCTGCCAATTCCGCCACTTCATCCGAAGACGCCGAAGATACGCGAGCCGTCGCGAAAAAAGGAAATTCGCTTCAGGAGTCGGATATCGTCGAAACGTCCGTCGAAGGCCGCCGCGTTCGAACCTGGTGGTCGCCCGCAACCGGCGCGCCCTTTGATTACGAGATCTCGACACGGTCGAGGCCGGGATCGTCCTGCGCGCAGCACCGAGTGAAGACGGTCCGAGGGCGGGCAAGGCCTCGATCATGAGGCCTACGCGCTGAGGGCGGCGAGGTCTGGCTCATCGGGATGAACGTCCCCGAGTACGACGACGCGAGCTACAACAACCACGCGGCGAAGCGGCGGCGGAAGCTGCTCATGAACCGCGGCGAGATCCGGCGCTGGGAGAAGAGGGTCACCCTGCAGGGCCTGACGCTCGTGCCCCTCGAGGTCTACTTCGGGGAACGGGGCTTCGCGAAGGTCTCGCTGGCGCTGGTGCGCGGCAAGCAGGAGCACGACAAGCGCCAGGCGATCAAGCAGCGCGAGTCGAAGCGCGAGATGGCCCGCTACAAGCGCTGATCTACTCGGGCCCGGCCCGGAAGGGCGCGCCGCCCTCGACGAGCGCGCCCAGCTTCATCCCCCAGCCGTTGACGATCGCCGAGTCCGCCTCGAGGCGGTCGAGCAGGCGCTCCCAGGCGATCGCTCCCTGGACGAAGATCGCGGAGCGCACCGGGGTGAGGCTCGGGTGGCGGGCGCGGCGCGCCGCGGAGGTCAGCGGCGCGGTCTCCGCGATGAGCGCCTCGATCTCGGCCCGGGTCACCCGGCGGCCGTGCGCGGCGCGGGCGCGGGCCTCGCGGGAACCCTCGGGGCAGCCGGCGGCGACGGTGCCGAGGGCGAGGATGGCGCCGCTCGTGCCGACGACGGGACGGGCGCCGGCGGGGCCGGTGAACTCGGCGATCTCCCGGGCGCGCTCGTCGAGGAAGGCGCGAAGCGCCTCGATCCGGGCCGCGTCCAGACGTCCCTCGTCGGCCTCGGGCGGGGCGATGGCCATGAGGTGGTTCATGCCGAAGGGAAAGCTCCTCACCCCGGCCGGGCCGCCGGGTCGTTCGCGGGTGGCGACGTCCGTGCTCGAGCCGCCGGGGTCGATCGAGAGCAGCGGAGCGGGGAGGCCGGGCAGGCCGACCTCGGCCGAGCGGAGCCCCCAGTAGGCCTCGGTGTCCCCGTCGACGAGGCGGACCGGGGCGTCCGGGCCGAAGATCCGGCCGACCTCGGCGAGGAAGTCGGCGCCGTCGGCGGCGCGGCGGGTGGCCTCGGTGGCGACGACGATCGCGACCCGGGCGCCGGCGGCGTCGATCTCGGAGCTCATCGCGGCGAGTCCCCGCAGGGAGTTCCGGCGGGCCTCCGGCGCGAAAGCGCCGCCGGGGACGAGGCCCCGGCCGAGGTCGGTGGCGACCTCGTCGGCCTCGCGACGGAGGAGCCAGGTCCCCGACTCCCGGGCGTAGATCGCGTACTTGATCGTGCTGCTGCCGATGTCGACGACGGCTTCGAGCGCGGTTTCCATGGCGATCCTCGGGGCCTTCCGGAGCGGCGGAATCGCCGGTCCGGCGGGGCTTGTGCCTCCGTCCGAGGTGGTAGCATGGGCGCCGAACCGGAGGGACGGGGAATGCGGGAATTCGTCGAGAGAGAGGACGTCGAGGCGCGGGAACGCGCCACGCTCGCGTCCTTCGCCATGGCCGCCGCGGACAGCCGCGGCCGTCGGCATCCCGAGCCTCCCGACCGCTGGCGGACCGACTTCCAGCGGGACCGCGACCGCATCATCCACACCAACGCCTTCCGCCGCCTCGAGAGCAAGACGCAGGTCTTCGTCAGCCGCACCGGCGACCACTACCGCACCCGACTCACCCACACGATCGAGGTGGCGCAGATCTCGCGCTCGATCGCGCGGATCCTCGGCCTCAACGAGGACCTCACCGAGGCCGTCGCCCTCGCGCACGACCTCGGCCACGCGCCCTTCGGGCACAGCGGCGGCGACGTGCTCGAGCGCGTCATGCGCGACCACGGCGGCTTCGAGCACAACCAGCAGGCGCTGCGCCTGCTGGACTCGCTCGAGGAGCGCTACCCCGGCTTCCCGGGCCTGAACCTCACCTACGAGGTGCGCGAGTCCATCCTCAAGCACCACCGTCCCTTCCGCGGCGAGGCCTACGCCGACTACCACCCCGAGGAGGGGCCGCTGCTCGAGGCGCAGATCGTCGACGTGTGCGACGGCATCGCCTACAACAGCCACGACCTGGACGACGGCCTGAAGGCGGGGCTCCTGCGCCGCGAGGACGTCGAGCGCCTCTCGATCTGGAGCCGCATCGAGGAACGGCTCGACCGCCGTTTTCCCGGCGTCACCGGCCGCATGCGCGAGAAGAAGGGCGTCGCCGAGCTCATCAACATGATGGTGGCCGACCTCGTCACCGAGACGCGCCGTCGCATCACCGAGGGGAACATCACGCGGCCCGAGGACTGCCGCGCGACGGTCGAACCCCTCGTCGGCTTCTCCGAGGATCTCCGTCGCGCCGAGCACGAGCTGCGCGGGTTCCTCTACGAGCGCTTCTACACCCACCCCGAGGTTCAGCGGATGCGTCGCCGCGCGCGGATCATCATCGAGGGGCTCTTCGGCGCCTTCGTCGCCATGCCCTCGCGGATGCCCGAGACCTTCGTGAAGCGCATCGAGCGCGCGGGGCTCGAGCGCACCGTCGCCGACTACATCGCGGGCATGACCGACTCCTACGCCCAGGCCGAATACGAGCGACTGCTCGCCGCGGCGGAGGAAGGATGACCCTCGACGACGACGGGCTCGCGCGCTGCGAGGAACGCCTCGGGCACGCCTTCCGCGATCGCGGCCACCTCGTCGAGGCCCTCACTCACGCCTCGGCCCGCAGCGAGGAGCAGCCCTGCAACGAGCGGCTGGAGTTCCTGGGGGACTCGCTGCTCGGCTTCTTCGTCAGCGATTGCCTCTTCGCGCTCGCTCGCGACTGGAGCGAGGGCGAGCTGACGCGGGCGCGGGCGCGGCTCGTCTCGCGGGCCGGCCTCCTGCGCGTCGCGAAGGCGCTCGGACTCGAGGACTTCGTGATCGTCGGGCGGACCTTCCGCGACCGGAACGACATCCGCGACTCGATCCTCGCCAACGCCGTCGAGGCGCTCATCGCCGCGGTCTACCGCGACGCCGGCGTGCGCGCGGCGCGCACCTTCGTGAACCGCCACTTCGGCGCGGCGTTGCGGGAGATCGCCCGGCATCGCCCGGAGCCGGATCCGAAGTCCCGGCTCGGCGAGCGGGTGCAGGCGATCGACGGCAGCACTCCGGTCTACGTCGTCGAGGAGATCGAGGGACCCGATCACGAGCAGGTCTTCACCGTCTCGGTGAAGATCCACGGGCGCGTCGTCGCGACCGCGCAGGGGACGAGCAAGCGCGCGGCCCAGCGCGCGGCCGCGCAGCGGGCGCTCGAGGCGCTCGCGGAGGAGGAGCAGGGATGAGTCCGGCGGGGGAGGGCAAGACCGCGCGCTCGCGCGGACCGAAGCCGGAGGGGCTCCTCGAGCTCTTCACGTCGGTCGTGCCGGATTCCGGCGCGTCCGCGCCGCGCGAGCTCGGCAACCTCGTCGGCTCGGCCGCGGGGCTCGCCGCGGCGGCGATCGCCCGCGAGGCCGACCGCCCCTGGCTGCTCGTCACCGCGAGCCCGGGTGAAGCGCAGGGGCTGGCCGAGGATCTGGCCTGGCTCGCGCCGGGCCTCGAGGTCTCCTACCTGCCCACGGTCGACGAGACGGGCTTCCGCCAGGTGGCGGATCGTTCGGTCGCGGGGCGTCGCCTCGAGGTCCTGGCCGAGCTCGGGATGCGGGGGCCGAGGCTGGTCGTGGCGGGGCTCGTCGCCCTGACCGACGGCATCCTCGATCCGGAGGCGGTCGAGAACGCGACCCTCACCGTCGCGACGGGCGAGTCGCGTGATCGCGACGAGCTGGCCGCCGCGCTCTCCCGCGCCGGCTTCGAGCGGGCGCCGCTCGTCGAGCGGCCGGGGCAGTTCGCGGTGCGGGGCGGGATCATCGACGTCTTCGACCTGCTCTCGGCGCACCCGGTGCGCATCGAGCTCTTCGGGGACGAGGTCGAGTCGATCCGCAGCTTCGATCTCGAGAGCCAGCGCTCGCTCGCGCCGCACACCCGGCTGCGCCTCTGCGTCGCCCCGCGCGACGCCGACGACGAGGGCCCGCCGCTCTTCCTCTCCCTGCCGGCCGACCAGCCGGTCATGCTCCGCGACCACGCCGACGTGGAGGTGGCGGCGGACCGCGTCCGCGAGCACCGTCGCCTCGAGGGGCGGGAGTTCGAGGAGGCGGAGCTCGCGGAGTTCCTCGCGCGGGCGCCGCTGCACCTGGAGCGCCTGCCGGTGGATCCGGCCGCGGGCCGCGATCTCCCCGTGGGCGGCATCGAGGCCCAGGGCCGCGACATGAAGGGGGCGATCGCCACCCTCGATCTCCTGAGCGGGAACGACCGCCGGGTGCTGGTGGCCTTCGCCACCGAGGCCGAACGCGATCGCTTCTGGCGGGCGGTGGACGAGGAGGCCGGCGAGCTCCTCGCGACCTCGCTCCGCGCGCGGCCGATCCGCAGCGAGGTCGGCTCCTTCCATCGCGGCTTCCGCCACCTCGCCGCCGGCGTCGTCGCCGTCAACCACCGCGAACTCTTCGACGTCCGCTTCGAGCGCCGCGCCCGCAGCGCGCCGGCGGAGGCGCGGGTGGGGCGTCCCATCGACGACTTCGTCGACCTCGCCGAGGGCGACTACGTCGTCCACGCCGCGCACGGCATCGGCCGCTTCGTGGGGATGCAGCAGGTCGAGAAGGCCGGCGAGACGCAGGAGTTCATGCTGCTCGAGTACCGGGACGACGTGCTCCTCTACGTCCCGGTCTCGAAGGCGGATCTCGTCCAGAAGTACATCGGGGCGAAGGGCGACGAGGGCCCGCGGCTCGCGAAGGTGGGCGGGCGCTCCTGGTCGCGCAAGAAGGAGGAGGTCTTCCGCGCCGTCGCCGATCTCGCGGCGGAGATGCTCGAGACCCAGGCCGCGCGAGAGAAGGGAGAGGGCCACGCCTTCCCGCCCGACACGCCCTGGCAGCACGAGTTCGAGGCCTGCTTCCCCTACGAGGAGACGCCGGACCAGCTCTCCGCGATCGAGGCGATCCGCACCGACATGGAGTCGCCGCGGCCGATGGATCGGCTCCTCTGCGGCGACGTCGGCTACGGGAAGACCGAGGTCGCGATGCGGGCGGCCTTCAAGGCGGCCATGTCGGGGCGGCAGACCGCGATCATGGTCCCGACGACCGTCCTCGCCGAGCAGCACCTGACGACCTTCCGCGAGCGGATGAGCGACTTCCCGGTGCGGATCGAGGCCCTCACGCGCTTCCGGACGAAGCGGGAGCAGGACGAGATCGTCGTCGGCGTCGTCGAGGGCGCGGTCGACATCGTCATCGGCACCCACCGGCTGCTCTCGAAGGACGTCGTCTTCCGGGACCTCGGCCTCGTCGTGATCGACGAGGAGCAGCGCTTCGGCGTCGCCCACAAGGAGCGCCTGCGCTCGCTGCGCCGGACGGTGGACATCCTGACCCTCACCGCGACGCCGATCCCGCGGACGCTGCACCTCTCGCTGCTCGGCATCCGCGACATCAGCTCGCTCACCCAGCCGCCGCGCGGTCGTCAGCCGGTCCAGACGAAGATCGTCCGCTTCTCGGAGGATCTGGTGCGGGGCGCCGTCCTGCACGAGCTCGAGCGCCAGGGGCAGTGCTTCTTCGTCCACAACCGCGTGAAGTCGATCGAACGGATCCGCAAGGAGCTCGCGGCCATCGCGCCCGAGGCCCGCTCCATCGTGATCCACGGCCAGATGAAGCCGGAGGAGATCGAGCAGAACCTCATCGCCTTCGTGCGCCGCGAGGCGGATCTCCTCCTCGCGACGACGATCATCGAGTCGGGGATCGACATCCCGAACGCGAACACGATCTTCATCGACCGGCCCGACATGTACGGCCTCGCCGATCTGCACCAGCTCCGCGGTCGGGTGGGGCGGCAGCGGGAGAAAGCCTACGCGTACCTGCTCGTGCGGCCCGACGTGATCCTCACGAACGACGCCGAGAAGCGACTGCGCGCGATCGAGGAGTTCGACGAGCTCGGCAGCGGCTTCCGCATCGCGATGCGCGACCTCGAGATCCGGGGAGCCGGCAACATCCTCGGGGCGGAGCAGCACGGCCACATCGCGGCCGTCGGCTACGACATGTACTGCCGCCTGCTCGAGCAGGCGGTGCGCAAGCTGAAGCACGAGCGTTTCGTCCTGCCCGACGAGGTCGCGCTCGACTTCGACTTCGAGGCCTACCTTCCGAAGGACTACGTCGCCGAGCCCAAGGTGAA
Organism: Planctomycetota bacterium; assembly: GCA_041402125.1. GTDB lineage: Bacteria > Planctomycetota > DRQF01 > JAWKSY01. Next base: position 55,674 of record JAWKSY010000019.1, on the reverse strand, counting down.
GCTCGAGCTCTACCGCAAGCTCGGGCGGGCGAAGCGCCCGGAGGAGTTCACGGAGATCCTCGACGAGATGCGGGATCGCTTCGGGGCGCCGCCCCGGCTCGCGCTGGACTTCGTCGAGGTCTGCCGGATCCGGGCCCTCGCGGAGGAGATCGGGCTCCACCGGATCGCGCTCACCGAGAACGGCGTCCTCGTGCGGCCGCGTGACCTGAAGGACGCGCGCCGCCGGGCCGCCGTCACCGGGGCCGAGGCCCGCGTGATCCAGGATCGCGACCTCCTTCTCGTCCCGCGCGGGCCGATCGAGAGTCCGGGCGGGCTCCTCGCGCTCCTCGAGGCCGCCCTCGTCCCCGAGCGCCCGCTCCCGCCGCGACGGCGGGGCGGCCGGCGGCGCGGGGCTGGCGCGGGTCGACCCCCGGCATGAGTCCGGGCCCGGGGCTTGGTAGGATCGGGGCCTCGGAGGGAATGCCGATGTCGCGCTCCATGATCGTCACCGCCGTCGTCGTCGCGCTGGGGGCACTCGCGCCCTCGCTCGCGGCCCAGTTCGACCGCACGAACCAGATCGAGGCCGTCGTCAACGACAAGGTGGTCACCCGCTACGACGTCCTGAAGGACTTCGACGCGAAGGGGATCAACCTCGACGACATCCCGCTCTCCGAGGCGAAGAAGGAGTTCGAGGCCCGCCTCGAGGTCCTCGTCCTCGAGATCCTCAAGGGCGAGGCCTCCGAGAAGGCCGGCATCTCGCTGAGGCCGGAGGACATCCAGAACTCGCTCAACCGCCTCATCGAGGTGCGCGGAGGCGAGGAGGGATTCCGCCAGTTCCTGCAGGATCGCGGTCTGAGCGAGAAGGAGTACATCGAGGACTTCCGGCGGCAGCAGGAGGCGGGCGCCTGGCTTCGCGTCCTGGCGGGCTCGGGCGGCGGGGTGAAGAGCCTGGGGCGGAACCTCCGCCCCCTCTTCGACATCACGGTCACGCCCAACGAGCTGCGGAGCTTCTACAAGTCGCGCAAGGACTCGGATTTCACCTTCAAGGACCGCAGCAAGGTCCGGGTGATCCAGCGCTACTTCCGCGGGTCCTCGGCCGCGAACAAGCGGAGCATCCGCTCCTCGATCTCCACCGACCGGCTCAAGGTCACCGAGACGGGGGCCGACTTCGGCGTGATCGCGGCCCGGACGAGCGAGCACTCCTCCGCGGAGAAGCAGGGCGACATCGGCTGGATCGAGGCCGACAACTCCGATCTGCCCAGCGCCATCGTCGAGGAGATCTTCAAGCCGGAGAACCGGAAGGCGGGGACGGTGATCGGCCCGATCGAGAACGTCTCGTCCTTCTGGCTCGTCGAGGTCACCGAGATCGAGAACGCCCGCGTCCGCTCCTTCGAGGACGCCCTCCCCGACCTGAAGGCGGAGGTCCAGCGGATCAAGTACAACCGGGCGATCGCGGGCGTCCTTCTCGACGTCGTCGACAAGTCCCACATCACGCCGGCGAAGCTCAAGCGGAGCCTCTCGGCCAAGCTGGCCCAGTCGGTCCGCTGAAGGGGCCCCGGGGGGCCCGGAACGGCCCCCCCGAACCGCCGCAAACCGCCGACTGGCCGAGGCTTGCCAGCGGGGGAGCCGACCGCTAATCTGACCGACTCGCGGAACCCGCCCGGCCGGGTGGCGTCCGCGCATCGCAAGCCACGGTGGCATCGGGGTTTGCGACCTCCGCCCGGAAAGGGCGGGAGCAGGGATTTTTCCGAACCGGGGACCGGCCGCGCCGTTTCCCCGCGATCGCTCGAGAAGCGACGTCGTGCGACGGGTCGAACCCGGGCGGCGCTTCCCTTGGCCCCGGCGGCCCGGCCGCCCTACTGGGAGTAGGCACATGTCCTACGAGATGTATCGCCAGCAGTTCGAAGGCGAGTCCTTCAACGACCTGATGGTGGACGTCATGAAGGGGACCCCCTGGGTCATCCTCTCCGTCCTCCTCCACGGCGTGCTCGGACTCATCCTCTGGCTCTTCAGCGGAAACGAGGAGCCGAAGAAGGTTCCGCCGCAGGCGGAGGCCCGCCTCGACGACGAGCCGATCGAGGAGGAGGAAGAGGAAGAGGAGGAGCCGGAGGAAGAGGAGCCGGAGCCCGAGGAGCTGGTCGAGGATCCGGTCGAGGTCGACGAGGAAGTCGACGACCACGACGAGGACGAGACCAACGAGGAGTACGAGGAAGTCCGCGGCGAAGAGGACGAGATCAACGACAAGCCGATGGACGCCTCGTCCAACAACGACGCGATCGGTCTCGGTGGCGGCGCGGGCGGCAAGTTCGGTGGTCGTCGCGGTGGTCGCAAGCGCGCTCGCAAGGGTCGCGGACGTCGCGGTCAGCAGGCGGTCGACAAGGGCCTCGAGTGGCTCGCCAACCACCAGAGCAAGGACGGAAGCTGGGACTGCGACGAGTTCATGAAGAACGGCGACGCGGCCAAGGGTCCTCTCTGCGACGGCAAGGGCGGCGCTCTCTACGACGTCGGAGTCTCCGGTCTCGCGCTCCTCGCCTTCCTCGGCGCGGGTGAGACCCACCGCAGCGGTACCTACAAGAAGACGGTGCGCGACGGCCTCAAGTGGCTGAAGGATCAGCAGGACGGCGAGGGCTGCTTCGGCCCCCAGACGACCTCGCAGTTCACCTACAACCACTCGATCGCCACGCTCGCCATGTGCGAGGCCTACGGCCTGACGAAGAGCCCGCTCTTCCTCGAGCCGGCCAAGAAGGGCGTCCAGTTCGTCCTGCAGTGCCAGAACCCCTACAAGGCCTGGCGCTACGGCATCGCGAACGGCGACAACGACACCTCGGTGACGGGATGGATGGTCATGGCGCTCAAGTCGGCGAAGATGGCGGGCATCCCCGTCGACGACGCGCCGATGGAGTGGGCCCTCTCCTGGGTCGAGGACATGACCGACGAGGACACCGGTCGGACCGGCTACAACACGCGCGGCGGCCTGCCGGTGCGTGAGACCGGCAAGACCGAGGAGTTCCCGGCGGCCGAGGTCGAGTCGCTGACCGCGGTCGGTATGCTCTGCCGCGTCTTCGCGGGCCAGAACCCCGAGGAGCACAAGATGGTGAAGGCCGGCTCGGACCTTCTCATCGAGAAGCTGCCGCAGTGGGACGAGTCCAAGGGCTCGATCGACATGTACTACTGGTACTACGGCACCCTCGCGATGTTCCAGGTCAGCGGTCCGCGCTGGGACACCTGGAACAAGGCGATGGAGGCCGCGGTCGTCGAGACCCAGCGCGGGGCGAAGGAGGGGGCCAAGGCCGACAACTTCACCGGCTCGTGGGACCCGAAGGGCGCCTGGGGCGAGAACGGTGGTCGCGTCTACTCGACCGCGATCATGACCCTCTGCCTCGAGGTCTACTACCGCTACGGTCGCGTCTTCGGCGCCAAGTGATCCGCGCCTGACGCACCTGCGTCCGATCCGAAGGGGCCGCTCGAGTTCGCTCGAGCGGCCCCTTTCGTTTGGCTCTCGGAAACTCTCGGACGGTGCCCGTCACCGGATGAGATGCTAGTACGGTGCCAGTCACCGGATGAGCATTTCCGGGCGAGCCGGTTTCGCATGCGTTGGCGCAGGAACGGAAATGCTCATCCGGTGACTGGCACCGTACTCGCATCCGCCTCCTTCGAACCGAGCGAAACTCGCCGCGCATGAACTCGCCGTTCGGGGGCCTCGTTACCCCGCGAGGCGAGGCGCGAGGACGAGACGATGTCGCATCGGTGGATGATTCACGAGCTCGAATCGCGCCGTCCGGAAGAGGCGGCGGTCGATGCCCTGAAGGGGACGCCCTGGGTCCTCGTCTCCTTCCTCCTTCATATCGCGAGCGCGGTCCTGCTCCTCCTCTTCGCGAGCGACTCACATCCTCGCGCCGATCCGTCCGCCTCCATCGCCTTCGATGACCTCGAGCCGGTCGACGAGTCCGTGGGACTCTGGTCGAGGACGAGGCGCTCGAGCCGATGGACGAGAGGTGGGACGATCTCTCGACGCCCGATCTGTCCTCGCGGCACGACGAGGCGCCGTGGGAGGAACTCCGGGCCGAGGATCACCGCGAGGCGGACGGCGTCCGCGAGCGGCCCCTCGACACGCCCGAGCCCAACGACGCGAGCGAGCTCGGCGTTCCGATCGGGTCGGATTCGGCGGGACGGCGCGACCGCCGGCGGAGCCGCACCTGCTGCGGTCGTCGCGGTCGGACGGCCATCGACATGGCTCTCAACTGGCTCGCGCGGCATCAGAGCCCCGACGGCCGCTGGGATGCCGACGGCTTCATGAACCACGGAGATCCGGCACTCGGCCCGCTCTGCGACGGACCGGGCGACGCGCTGCACGACGTCGGTCTGACCGGACTCGCGCTCCTCAACTTCCTCGGCGCGGGCGAGACGCATCGTTCGGGCGAGTACCGGGACACCGTCCGGCGCGCGCAGACCTGGCTCCTCGGCCAGCAGGACGCCGAGGGTTGCTTCGGGTCGCGATCGACGGCCCAGTTCACCTACGACCACGCCATCGCGGCCCTGGCGCTGTGCGAGGCCTACGGTCTCACGAAGAGTCCGCTCCTGAAGGACGGCGCGACCCGCGGCGTTCGGTTCTGTCTCGCCAGCCAGAACCCCGGCGCCGCCTGGCGCTACGGCGTGGCCGACGGTGAGAGCGATACTTCGGTGACGGGGTGGATGCTCATGGTGTTCGTCTCGGCCGAGATGGCGGGCATCCCGGTGGGGGAGGCGCCGAAGCGGTGGGCCCTCGACTGGCTCGAGGAGATGACCGATCCCGGCACGGGCCGGACCGGATACCGCGAGCGGGGAGGTCGACCGTCGCGCGCGGAGTCGCGTCGCGCCGCCTTCCCCGTCGCGGAGAGCGAGGCGCCGACGGCGGTGGCCCTCCTGAGCCGGGTGCTCGGAGGACAGGACCCCGCGAAGCACCGGACGCTCCGATCCGGCGCGGAACTCCTGCGCGCGAAGCTGCCCCGGTGGAACGAGTCCGAGGGCTCGATCGACATGTACTACTGGTACTACGGAACCCTCGCGATGTACCAGGTCGGCGGAAAGCACTGGGACGCCTGGCATCGTGCCCTCGAAGACGCCGTCGTCGAGACCCAACGCGGGAGCCGCGATGAGGGCGAGCCGGACAACTTCACCGGCTCGTGGGACCCGAAGGGCGCGTGGGGCGAGAATGGCGGTCGCGTCTACTCGACCGCGATCATGACGCTCAGTCTCGAGGTCTACTACCTCTACGGGAAGGTCTTCGGCGCCAAGTGATCCGCGCTTGACGCGCCGGCGTCCGATCCGAAGGGGCCGCTCGAGGTCGCTCGAGCGGCCCCTTTCGTTTCGATTCACGGCCGATCGCACCTCGTTTGCGACCGGAGGAGATGCCCGTGCGGCGACCTTCAACGGATGAGATGCTCGTACGGTGTCTCTCTCCGGAGGAGATGCTCGTACGGCGCCCGCACCGGAGGAGATGCTAGTACGGTGCCAGTCACCGGATGTGCATTTCCGTTCCAGCGCCACCGCTCGCGGAACAGATTCGCCCGGAAATGCACATCCGGTGACTGGCACCGTACTAGCATCCGGCGTCCGCCACCGACCGACCGGCAGGATTCTCGTCGGGTGACCGGCACCGTACGAGCATCTGGAGTCCCGCACGCGGCGTCCATCCGACGGGAGGGACGCGCGGAGAGTTCTCATCCGGTGACGGACACCGTATGAGAGGCGAAAGTCGCGGCGCGTGAACCCGCTCTCCGCGGATGCCGTTCCCCCTTGCATCCCGGGCGTCGCCAGCACGAAACGACAGGTTCGAAGCGCCAACGCGCAAGGGGGACTCCATGTCGCAAACGTTGACCATTCGCGAGATCGAGGCACGCGGCCACGATGACGTCCTCGTCGAAGCCCTGAAGGGTACGCCCTGGGTCGCTCTCTCCGGCCTCATGCACGTCGCCATCGTCCTTCTGCTTCTCCTCTTCACCGGCACGCGTGAAACGAGGCCGGAGCTGCCGGCGGCGGCGGTCGCGCTCGAGGATCTCGACACGCTCGAGGAGCCCGTCGAGCCCGAGAAGGAGGAGCCGGAGCTCGAGCCGACCGAGGAGCAGCCGGAGGACGTCCCGACCGTCGAGAACACCTCGGAGCACGACGAGGATCCGGCCGAGGAGATCTGGTCGGAGGAGAGCGGCGAGACGGACGCCGAGTTCGACAAGCCGATGGACGCGCTCTCGAACGCGGACGTCGTCGGGGTCGGCGCCAACGCCGGCGGTGACTTCGGCGGGCGACGGGGTGGTCGCGATCGGGTCCGGCGCGGCGGCGGGGCGCGCGATCAGTCGGCCGTCGACCACGGGCTCGACTGGCTTGCCCGGCACCAGAGCCCCGACGGGCGCTGGGACGCCGACGAGTTCATGAAGAACGGTGATCGCGCCCGCGGTCCCCTCTGCGACGGTCCCGGCGGCGCGCTCCACGACGTCGGCCTGAGCGGGCTCTCGCTCCTCGCCTTCCTGGGCGCCGGCGAGACCCATCGCGCGGGGAACTACCGGGACACGGTCCGACGCGGACTGCGGTGGCTCCTCGACCAGCAGGACGCCGAGGGGTGCTTCGGACCCCGGACCTCGGCGCAGTTCACCTACGACCACGCGATCGCGACGCTCGCGATCTGCGAGGCCTACGGTCTCACGCGGAGTCCGCTCTTCCGCGAGGGCGCGACCCGCGGGGTCCGCTTCTGCCTCGACTGCCAGAACCCCTACGCCGGATGGCGCTACGGCGTCTCCGACGGCGAGAACGACACCTCGGTGACGGGCTGGATGGTCATGGTCCTGAAGTCGGCCCGGATGGCCGGGATCCCGGTGGACGACACCCCCATGAAGTGGGCGCTGGGTTGGATCGAGAAGATGACCGACGAGGACACGGGCCGGACGGGCTACCTGGATCGCGGCGGGCTTCCCGTCCGCGAGGAGGGCCGGCTCGAGGCCTTCCCCGCGGCCGAGGTCGAGTCGCTGACGGCGGTGGCCGTCCTCTCGCGGGTCTTTGGCGGACAGGACCCGGCGTCGCATCGGACCATCAAGGCCGGGGCGGAACTTCTGACCGAGAAGATGCCCCTCTGGGACGAGTCGCGCGGCTCGATCGACATGTACTACTGGTACTACGGGACCCTGGCGATGTTCCAGGTCGGCGGCCCGGGCTGGGAGGCCTGGAACCGGGCGATGCAGCGGGCCGTCGTCGATACGCAGCGCGGGGTGCGGAAGGGGGGCGAGCCGGACAACTTCACCGGTTCGTGGGACCCGAAGGGCGCCTGGGGCGAGAACGGCGGTCGCATCTACTCGACCGCGATCATGACGCTCTGCCTGGAGGTCTACTACCGCTACGGGAAGGTCTTCGGGGCGAAGTGAGCCCGGGCGACGGGGGAGGGGGCGCTTCCTCCGGACGTGCAAACGCGAAGCCCCGCCGTCTCCCTCGGGAAGACGGCGGGGCTTCGCTTCGTTCGGTCGGGGGGCGGATCAGCCGAGGGCGGCGATCTGACGCGCGAGCAGCGACTTCTTGCGCGCGGCGTTGTTCGGGTGGACCACCCGGCTCTTCGCGCACTTGTCGATGTGCTTCATCGCGGCGGCGAGGCTGGCGGCGGCGGTCGACTTGTCGCCCTGCTCGCAGGCCTCACGCACGCGGCGCATGGCGGTGCGCATCCGGCTCTTCAGCACCCGGTTGTGGAGGCGGCGGCGCTCATCCTGGCGCATCCGCTTTTCGGCTTGCTTGGAGTTCGGCATGTCTCTCGGCCTCGAATCCGCAGTTTCGGAGCGGCATTGTCTTGCGTCGAGGCCCCGACTTCAAGGGCTCGACGGGAAAAGGTCGTACGCCGCAAGTTCCCGGCGGACCGGGTCTTGAGGCTCCCCGGGGCCCGGGGTCAGTCCGCCCGGCGCAGGACTTCGATCCGCTTGGCCACGTCCCGGAAGCTGATGTCGATCTCGTAGATCTGCGAGAAGCGGGCCAGGGCGTCCTCCCGGCGACCCTGCTCCTCGAGCGAGGTGGCCAGCGTGTAGAGGATCTCGAGGTTCTTCTCGTCGACCCCGCCCATGCCCTCGAGGGCCGCCTCGAGCTGCTTCGTGGCGAGATCCCACATCCCCTTCTTCGCGAAGGCCTTCCCCATGAGGGTCATCGCCTGGAACTTCCGCTTGGGGTCCTTCACGACGGCCTGGAACTCGGCGATGGCGTCGTCCAGCTCGTCGTCCTCGAGGAGGTACTGGCCGAGGCGGAAGCGGAGGCCCGTGTCGGTGGGGTGCGCCTTCACGCGGCGCCGGAACTCCTCGACGCGGAACCCGCGACGCTCCTCGTTCAGGCGACGGAGCATGTCGGCCGCGCCCTCGACCCCCTCCTTGGCCTCCTCGCGGAGCTCGCGGATCCGGGTGTCGAGGTCGAGCAGGCGGACGTCGCCGAGGCGGGTCGAGGTCTCGAAGTCGTCCGGCTGGAGACGAAGCGCCTCCTCGAAGCACTCCGCCGCGCGGGGAAGGTCGCGCTTCTGGAAGTAGAGGTTGCCCAGCTCGCGCTGCAGGTCGGCGCGCTCGGGGTTCTCGCGGACGGCGGCCTTCGCCTCCTCCAGCGCGGCCTCGACGTCCTCGGCCGAACGCACGAGGCGCTGCCGGCGCTCGAGCTCGGCCATCTGCTCCGAGCTCTTCGCGAGATCGCGGGCGCTCTTCGCCTTCTCGAAGCCGCCGCTCTTGATCGCGCCCTCGGCGGCGAGGTTCTTGCGCATCTTGACCGCTTCCTGGTCGCGCGGCGCCACCTTGATGACGCGCTCGTAGCAGGCCAGGGACTCCTCGTACTTCTTGTTGTCGTAGTAGAGGCGACCGAGCGTCTTCATCGACTCGATGTCGTTGGGATCGAACTCGGCCACGACCGCGAAGGCGGACTCGGCGCCGTTCTTGTGACCCTTCGCGAGGAGGGCGTGACCCAGGACGAGGTTGAGCTTCACGTTCTTCGGATCGTTGCTCAGCGCCTTCTCGGCCATCGAGGCGACCAGGCCGTGGGCGCGGACCGCCTTCCCGATCGCGATGGCGAGCTGCGGGACGAGATTCTTGATCCCCCGCGTGAGGGCCGAGGGGTAGGCCTTCTGGTGCTTCGCCAGTTCGGCGCGGCGCTTTCCCGTCCGCGCTCGACCCTCGTCGGGCTGGATCGCGAGGATCTGGTCGTAGAGGGAGATCGCGAGGTCGTAGTTCTTCCGCGCGACTTCCTTCTCCGCGCGGTCGATGTGCTTCGAGACGTCCATGCCGTCGACCGTTCTCCAATGGCGCTGCGATGCTCGGGGTCCGAGGGGGTCGTATCCTGGCCGAGCGGGCCGTCGCGGCCAAGTGCGGGGCGAATAATGGCCCCGGTCCCGGAGGCCGTCCCGGGTTCCCGCCCGCGGAATCCGCGGTCCCGGGGGCGGGTCCCGCGGGGGTCCGCCTGTTATCGTCCGGGGACCCATCAGGAGGCCGGCGATGCACATCGTCTACTATCCCGACCCCGTCCTGCTCCGTCCGGCCGCCACGGTCGAGACGGTGCCGGAGAACATCGACGAGATCCTGGCCGGCATGCGCGAGGTCATGGAGCTCGAGCGCGGCATCGGTCTCGCCGCGCCCCAGGTCGGGCTCTCCCTGAAGATCATCCTCGTCGGTCAGACCGACGACGACGGTCCCGAGGAGCGCGTCCTCCTGAATCCCCGCATCATCCGCTTCGACGGCAAGAAGGAGTGGGGGGAGGAGGGCTGCCTCAGCTTCCCCGGCATCTACGGCGAGGTCTTGCGCCACACCGAGATCGAGGTCGCCTACACCGATCTCGAGGGGCGCGAGCAGACCATGGTCGCCACCGACTTCCTCGCCCGCGTCCTCCAGCACGAGATCGACCATCTCGAGGGCCGGATCTTCGTCGAGAAGATGCGTCCGGCCGACAAGATCGTGAACCGCCAGCGCCTCCAGGAGCTCGTCGAGCGCTTCGAGGCGACCCGCACCTGAACCGGCCCGAGATGCGCATCCTCCGCTCGCTCGAAGAGGCCCGCGCGGCGGGCTTCACGCGGACCGTGGTGACGCTCGGCGTCTTCGACGGCGTCCACGTCGGCCACCGGTACGTGATCCGCGACACGCTGAGCATCGCGGCCGAGCACGCCGCCGCGAGCGTGGTCGTGACCTTCGTCCAGCATCCCCGGGCGATCATCGCCGGGGCGGCGCCGAAGCTCATCACGCCCATCGAGCACCGGCTGCGCCTCTTCGCCGAGCTCGGCGTCGAGAACGTCCTCGCGCTCACCTTCACCGACGAGCTGCGTCGCGTGCCCGCGGCGGACTTCGCCCACGAGGTCTTCGAGGACGTGCTGGCCGCCCAGGTCGTCGTCCTCGGCCACAACTGCCGCTTCGGACGCGACCGCGAGGGCGGCGCCGACTGGCTCCTCGCCCGCGCCGACGAGTTCTCGTTCTCGACCGTCCACGCCGAGGAGATCCGCATCGGCTCGGACATCGTGAGCAGCACCAACATCCGGGCCGCCATCGAGGCGGGCGAGCTCGCCCGGGCCGCGCGGATGCTTGGGCGCCCCTACGCGCTCCACGGCACCGTCGTCACCGGGCAGGGGAGGGGGCGACAGCTCGGCTTCCCCACCGCCAACCTCGACGTCCACCATCAGCTCCGGCCGCCGCGGGGCGTCTACGGCGCCGAGGTCCGCGGCGACGACGGCCAGCGCCGGCACGCCCTCGTCAACATCGGCGTCAAGCCGACCTTCGACGGCGGCGCGGGCGAGGAGACCGTGGAGGTCCACCTGCTCGACTTCTCCGGGGACCTCTACGGACGGGACCTGGAGGTCGTCTTCCTGACGCACATCCGCGAGGAGCGGCGCTTCCCCGATCTCGAGGCCTTGCGCGCGCGCATCGCCCGCGACCGCCTGGACTTCCTCGCCTTCCTCGGGGCTGGCGAGGCCCCGGGAAAAGAGCGTTGACGGTCCCGGGCCCCCTCGATACCATCCCCGCGCTTCCGGACCCCGGAAGCCGCGAAAGGGTCGGGTAGCTCAGTTGGTAGAGCGCTTGACTGAAAATCAAGAGGTCCCCAGTTCGACCCTGGGCCCGACCACTCGCAACGACGCCCGGCGGTCCTCCGTCGGGCGTCGTCATTTGCGAGCCCCGCGTCGTCATTTCCGCGCCCGGATCGCGCCTTTCCGCGCGGCTCGGGACGGACGGAGTCGCCCATCGTGAGAAGCCTGCCCCGCCTGTTCCTCGTCGGGATCATCGCCCTCGCCGCCGCCGGGTCGGACGCGGCGGGTCAGGACGCGGCGGCGGTCCGCCGGCAGTGGGACGAGTTCCTGTCCTCGCTCACGTGGACGGACGGACCGGCGACGATCGCGCTCGGCGCGATCGCGTCCGTCGAGATCCCCGCCGGGACCCGGGCGCTCGGCCAGGAGGATGCGCGTCGCCTGCTGGAGGTGATGGGGAACGCGTCCTCGCGCGAGCTCGCCCTCGTCTCCACGTCGGACATCGACTGGATCGTGGACTTCTCCTTCGAGCCGATCGGCCGGGTCGACGACGGGGGCACGCTCGACGAGGAGGCATTGCTCGCGACGCTCCGCGAGGCGGCCGACGGAGCGAACGCCTTCCGCGAGATGCAGGGACTCGCGCCGCTCGGCGTGGACGGCTTCGAGATCGCGCCGACCTACGACCGCGAGAACGGCATCCTGAGCTGGGCCGTCCGGCTGACGGGGCCCGACGGCGACCCGGTCTACAACTACCAGGCCCGGGTGCTCGGTCGACGGGGCGTGATCGTCGCGACCTTCGCCTGCGAGCCGGCCGCCTTCCGTGCGGAGGTCGAGCGCGCCGCGGCCATCGTCGGGTCCCTGCGCTTCGCGGAGGGGGCCCGTCGGGACGACTTCGTCCCCGGGGAGCCCGTTTCCGGGGTGGATCTCGCGGGTCTTGTCACCGGTCTGGCGCACGAGGCGCCGCCCGCGGAGGCGCCGGTCGACGAGGACGGAGCGGAGGTCGGGGACGACGACTCCCGGAAGCTCCTCGTCCTCGGGATCGCCATCGCCGTCGCCGTCCTCGGAGCCGGAGCGTGGCGCTTCGGGCGGCGGGGCGGACGGGCGTCGACGCGCTCCTGAGCGCGGGTTCGTCGCGACCCATCGGCTCCGATTTCCCTCCCGGGCTCCCGGCGGCCATAATGCGGGACCCGGGAAGGAGACCGCCATGTCCTCGCTCGCCGAGTTCCGCCCCCTCGCGCTCCTCGCGCTGATGCTCACCTTCGCTCTCGCGCCCTCGCTCGTCGCCCAGGACGAGGAGGAGAGTTCCGGGGGCATCGACTGGCGCGACTACGAGGAGGAGGACGGCAACGTCGATCCCCGCTACCAGCGGGCCCGCGACTATCACGAGCTCGGCGACTTCGAGGAGGCCTTCCGCGTCTACGACCAGATCCTCGCCGAGCGTCCGGCCGACGTGCCGGTGCTGATCACCTACGGGCACATGCACTGGAAGATCGGCGAGTACGACAAGGCCATCGCGAAGCTCGAGAAGGCCTGCGAGCTCGACCCGAAGCACATCAAGGCGAAGCAGTTCCTCGCCCAGCTCTACTTCCACCAGGGCCGGCGGGCGAAGTCGAAGGAGACCTACGAGAAGCTCCTCGCCCTCGACTGGATCCGCGAGGACGTCCGCCATTCCGGCCTCATCGGTCTCGGCAAGATCGCGCTGCTCGAGAACGACTGGTTCGCCGCCCGTCGCCACTTCCGGCTGCTCTCGAAGGAGGGCAACCGCGCCGACTCGAAGACCGGCAAGAAGGGCCTCGAGATGATCACCCGCATGATGAAGTGGGGGAGCTTCGCGAAGGTCGAGGGGAAGCGCATCCACTGCTACTTCGCGCCCAGCGTCGCGAAGACGATGGAGCCCAAGGAGCGCGACGCCTACGTCGCGCGGATCGACTCCGCCATCGAGCGCGCCGTCGGCGTCCTCGGCATCGCGACGCCGGACCCGTGGCCGATGTACGTCTTCGAGGACGACACCGAGTGCGGCTTCTACACCCAGCGCAAGGCCGCCCACGGCTGGGACTACTCGTGGTGGATCAGCTACTCCGCGATCCACTCCAAGATCCCGCCCGAGCACACGGCGATGGCGCAGATCGTCAACCGCTGGTGCGGTTCGCGTCCGCTGAGCCGCGTGATCGTCGAGGGCTTCTGCGCCTATCTCGCCGGCGTCGACGGCGACCTCCACGGGCCCGCGAAGACGCGCAAGAAGGAGGGACGACTCAGCACGCTGCGCGAGTGCCAGCTCCTCCTGCGCCAGACCGACGAGGACGAGACGCTGCGCTGCTACGACCACGGCAAGTCGATGGTCCCCTGGATGATCGACACCTACGGGCTCGACAAGTTCGCGACGATGTGGAAGCGCTTCAACATCACGGTGAACTCGCCCAAGTACAAGATCGCCAACACCAAGGGGATCGACTGGGAGGCCGCCTTCTCCGCCGCGATGACGAAGGGACTCGGCGCGGACCTGACGACGGTCGAGAACGGCTGGCGGACCTTCCTCGCGCAATGAGCGTCCGGACGCGGCCGACGGGCGAGCGCCTCGCGTGAACGCCCGCGGGCCGGACTTCGATCTCGAGGTCGCGCGCTTCCTCGTCTCGCCGGAGGGCGTCGCGGCCGGCGTCGAGCTGGCCGGTCGCGAACCCGAGCGCGCCCTCCTCGAGGATCTACGCCGGCGCTTCGATGCGCCGCGCGCCTCCGCTCTGCTCGATCGCGAGCGGGGCCGGCGGAGTCTCGAGGGCAAGGATCCCGACGCGCGCACGCTGCACGCCGGCTACCTCGCCGCCCAGCAGTCGAGCGGCGCCGTCGCCGCCGCGCATCGGGCCCGACGGTTCGCGGAGGCGGGCGTCTCGCGGCTCACCGAGATCGGCTGCGGCGTCGGGCTCGACACGCGCGCCCTCGCGCGGCGGCTCCGCGTCCTCGCCGTCGACCTCGACCCCGGTCGCCTGGTGCTCGCCCGCGCGAACCTCGCCGCGCTCGGGCCCGAGATCGCCGACGCGGCCCTCTTCGCGCGGGTCGACGCCGCCTCGACCGCCCTCCGTCCCGACGTCTTCTACGCCGATCCCGACCGGCGGGCCGACGGGCGGCGCAGTCCCGATCCCGAGCGCGCGAGTCCGCCGCTCTCCTTCCTCCTCGAGGATCTCGCGGGTCGGGCGCCGGCGCGGGGATTCGCGATCAAGCTCTCGCCGCTGACGCCGCTCGAGAGCCTGCGCGGGCGGGGCGAGCTGGAGTTCGTTTCGGTCGGGCGGGAGCTCCGCGAGCTGGTGCTCTGGGGCGGCGAGCTCGCCCGGGTCGAGCGACGCGTCTCGATCCCGGGGGAGGGGGGCGAGTTCGTCGGCGAGCCCGGCGGGAGGGCTCCGGACGGTCCCCTCGGGGCCTTCCTCCTCGATCCCGACCCCGCGCTCGGCCGCTCGGGTCTCCTGGAGCGCTTCGTCCTCGCCTGCGGCGCCCGGCTCCTGGTGCCCGGCGGCAGCTACGCCACCGCCGACGAGCCGGTGGGAACGCCGCTCTTCCGCGCCGAGGCGATCCGCGGGGTCTTTCCGGCGAAGCCGGCCGCGGTCCGGAAGGAGTTGCGGGCGAGGGGTTTGGGGCGCGTGCGGATCTCGCGCCGGGACTTCGCCGTCGATCCCGTCGCCTACGAGCGACAGCTCCGCCTGGACGGCCGGGGCGGGATCGCCCGGCTCCACCTCACGCGGACGGTCGAGGGGCCCCGCGTCCTTCTCACCGAGCCCGCGCCGGGCGACAATGCGAATCCACCGGAACCCCCGGGCAGCTCCGAGGTTTCCCGGTAAGCGCCCGCCGACGGCGGGCGATCCCCATCTGAGGAGCGAGACCGATGAAGACGCTTTCCGCGCTGATGCTCGCGGTCCTGATGACCGCTTCCCTTGCCGTGGCCCAGGACGCGGAGGCGGGCGCGAAGGCTCCCGCCGAGAAGCAGGACGCCGCCGAGAAGAAGGACGCGGCTCTCGAGAAGTGGCTCGACACGCTCGCCGCCAACGCGGCCGGCAAGCACGAGAAGATCCGCGCCTCCGCCTTCGAGGCGATGGTGTCGATCGGCGCGCCGTCCGTCGCGCGCCTCGAGAAGCTGGCGAAGTCCGAGGACGCGGAGGTCAAGAAGGCCGCCGAGCGCGCCCTGACCCAGACCAAGAACCGCATCCAGCGCGAGCGCGCCGCCGATCCGAAGCTCCTCAGCGCCGACCTGGCGAAGGAGTACAAGCTCGACGACAAGAAGGCGCAGAAGCTCGAGAAGATCCTCGGCGACTACATGGCCAAGTCGAAGGAGATGCGCGAGAAGATGGCCGACGAGAACGCCGATCGCCGCGAACTCTTCGGCGAGATGCGCGAGATGAACGAGGACTTCCAGGACGATCTCTCGGCCGTGCTGACCGAGGAGCAGATCCGCGAGACCCAGCGCCGCGTCATGCAGGGCATGGGCGGTCTCGGCGGCGGCGGCCGGGGCGGCTTCGGCGGCCGGGGCGGCCGCGGCGGTGGTCGCGGCGGCCGTGGTGGCGGCGGCGGCGGTCAGGGCGGCGGCCAGGACTTCTGATCCGAAGTCGCTCGCGACCGTCCGCAACATCGAGGGGGCCGGAGCGTACGTCGCTCCGGCCCCCTCGTCGTTTCCGGGGGAGGCCGCGACGACGGAAGGGCCGCGACGGGAAAGAAGTTTCCGATACGTTTCGCGTGAGCGTTCGTAACCCCCGGTCTGACATGGGATTGAAGATGTAGCCGCAAGAGTCTATCCTCTCGCACCCACCGGAGCGGTGATCCATCGGCGTGTGCGTCGCCGGTTTCCGCCTCCGGTCCCTTCCGTCACCGGACCGTCCTCAGGGAGTTCGAGACATGAACACCGCGCGTGTGATCGCCTTCCTCGCGATCTTCGCGACCCTCGCCGTGTCGGCGCGGGCCCAGTTCGGATTGGGCAGCAAGCCCGACGTCGTGATCAAGAACGCGACCGTCCTCGTGAACGGCGAGTTCGTGAAGGGCTGCCACGTCGTGATCGCGGGCAAGCGCATCAAGGCGGTGGGACGCGACGTCGAGATCGCCTCCGACGCCGAGGTGATCGACGGGCAGGGTCGCTACGTCATCCCGTCGCTGATCGACGCCTCCACCATGATGGGCATCGCGACGCGCGCGAACTCGCAGGCGCCGCGGCACCTCGCGACCGACGCGCTCGATCCCTACGGTCTCGAGACCTGGCAGGACGCGCTCGAGGCGGGCGTCGGTTACGCCTACCTCGCCGGTAACGCGGCCCGCGGCGCGGGCGGACGCGGACAGGTCCTGCGCACCACGGCCTCGGCCGACGCCGACCTCGCCGCCGCCGTCCTCGACGGGACGGACGCGATCCACTTCAAGGTGGGGACGAACTCCTCCGCCATCGGTCGCCGCGGCGAGATCGACGCGCTGCGCAAGTACCTCGAGGGCGCGCGCAAGTACAAGGAGTCCTGGGAGAAGTACGAGGAAGACCTCGCCCAGTACGAGAAGGACCTCGCCGAGTGGGCCAAGAAGAACCCTGGCAAGACCGCTCCCGACAAGAAGGACGAGAAGAAGGCTGAGGCGGCCCCCGCCGCGAAGCCGGGCGCCGCGCCGGCGCGGCGTCGGCGTCCGACCCGCCGCCCGGGCGGCGCGATCGACTCGCGTCTCCTCGGCGGCTTCCGTCTCGGATTCCCGGTCCCCGGTCTCGAGAACTGCACGGACGAGAACTGCAACATCGTCGGCGTGCACGACGAGCACGATCACGCCTCCCTCACCGGTGAGGACCACGAGGACCACGATCACGAGGGCGGCGGCTTCCCCGAGAAGCCGGAGCCGGGCGTCCTCGCGATCTTCGCGGATCCGCCGCAGCTCGCGCCGCGCCCGACCTTCCTCGACGACGGCACCGAGCCGCACCTCCGCTGGCCCGAGCCGCCGAGCCGCGTCGTCGCCTCCGAGCAGCGCACCGCGACCTGCCCTCACTGCGGCAGCGACGATCCGCTCGCGCCGGCCCACATCGCGCACGCGCAGCCCTTCCCGGCCGACGAGTTCGAATGGGTGGGCGACGAGCTCGCCGACCGCTACCTCGAGCGCTTCGGCTTCGCTCCCGAGCACGCCGAGGGTGACGGGCACGACGACCACGACGCGGACCACGACGACGATCACGACTCCGCCTTCGGCCTCGCCCGCGAGGACGAGCCGAAGGGCGCGCCCGCGGGCGCGAAGAAGGACGACGCCAAGGGCGCCAAGGAGAAGGACGGTCGGCCGAAGAAGCCCGTCCGTCCCGCGGTGAACCCCGACCTCGAGGAGGTCGCCAAGGCCCTCGCCGGCAAGGTCGGCGTGCGGATCGAGGTGCACCGCGCCGAGGACATCCTGGGCGTGCTCGAGATCCTCGACGACATCCCGATGGAGGTCGCGCTCGAGGGCGTGACCGAGGGCCGCTTCGTCGCCGAGGAGCTGGCGAAGGCCGAGGTCTCCGTCATCGTCGACGGCGAGCCCTCCGCGCCGACGCAGGAGATCGCGGGCGGCCCGGTCGCCGGCGGCGCTCCGTCCTTCCCCTTCCCGAGAGGCGGGCGTGCTCCGCGCGGCATGGTGCGGGCGGCCGGCTATTCGATCCCGCTCGAGGGCGAGGGCGATCCCGCCAACGCGGCCATCCTCGCGCGCGCCGGGGTCCCGATCGTCGTCGCCAGCATGGGTGACGAGAGCTCGGGCCTGCTCGACCGCGCCGCTTACCTCGCGAGCCTCGGTCTGAGCGACGCGGACGCCCTCCGCGCCGTGACCGAGCGCGCCGCGCGGGTCCTCCATCTCGAAGGCCTCGGCGCGATCGGCGCCGGGAAGCTCGCCAGTCTCGTCGTCTTCGACGGCAACCCCTTCCTGGCCGCCAGTCGCGTCGAGCGCGTCTATCTCGAAGGCAAGGTCGCTTACCAGAAGTAGGAAGCCCATGAAGCTCCCCCACCTCCTCGCCACGGTCGCGCTCGTCTGCGCGCTGACCGGCGCGGCGGCCACCGCCGCCGCCCAGGACCGCGTCGCCGTCAAGGCGAAGCGGATCGTCACCGGACGCGGCGCCGACCTCGTCGACGCGACGATGCTCGTCGAGAACGGACGCGTGAAGGCCATCGGCCGCGAGCTCGCGATTCCCGCCGGCTACCGGACCGTCGACCTCGGCGCGGCCGTCGTCGCGCCGGGATTCGTCGATGTCGCCTCCGCGGCGGGCGCTCCGAACGACCTCGTCGAGTCCTCCGTCGGAATCGACGACCGGGGTCGGACGGCGGAAGCCGTCGAGCTCGCCCACCGCGACTTCCCGCTCCTCGCCGCCTCCGGGATCACGACCGCGGTCATCCTGCCCGGCGATCGGAGCCTCGTCTCCGGCCGCGGTTGCGCGGTGAAGACCGGCGATCGCGCTCGACTCGCCGAAGCGGAAGGGCCGGTGCGCCTCACGGTGACGCCCTCGGCGCTCAGCCGGGCCCGTCGCCCCTCGTCCTACGCCGACGCCCTCGAGATGCTGCGCGTCTTCCTGGACGAGTCAAAGGGCGGCCGCGGCCAGCCCGCCATGATCGAGTTCGCGCGCGGCAAGCGCCCGGGGCTGTGCACGGTCTCGAGCGCGGCCGAGATCCGCGACGTCCTCGACCTCCGTCGCCGCTACGACCTCGACCTCGCGCTCATCGGCGCCGTCGACCTGCAGCGCGCGCTCGACGGGCTCGCGGTCAAGGGCCTCTCGGTCGCCCTCGCGGCGCCCGGTCCCGAGGCCGACCGACGCGTCTCCGGGCTCGGCGCGCTCGCCGAGGCGGCCGGCATCACGGTCGCCTACTTCGGCGACACGCCGCGACGCCACCCCGACGTCCTCCGGCAGGGCGCGATCACCGCGGTCCGCCACGGACTCTCCTCGCGCGCCGGCCTCGCCTCGATCACGAGCGCCCCGGCCGAGATCGCGGGCATCGGAGACCGGGTCGGAGCCCTCGCGGTCGGCATGGATGCGGACTTCGTCGTCTTGAGCGGCGACGTCCTCGACGCGCGGTCGCGCGTGCTCGAGACCTGGATCGACGGCCGCCGCGCCTGGGCGGCCAAGAAGGAGCGGAAGGCGCGATGATGAAGACGATGCTCACGGCGCTCGCCCTCGCCGTCCTCGGCGGGGGAGTGGCGGCCCAGGGCGACACCCTGGCGATCCGCGCCCGCAAGGTCTACCTCGGCGACGGCGTCCTCGAGAACGCACTCGTCGTCGTCCGCGACGGCAAGATCCTCGCCGTCGGACCCGCCTCCGAGGTGGAGATCCCCGAGGGCGCGACGCGCGCCCGGGCCTTCGCCGTCACGCCCGGACTCATCGACGCCGCCAGCGCCAACGCGCTCGGCGGCAACCGGACGCCGCAGGAGAGCGAGGTCGTCCCGCAGTACAAGGTCGCCGACGTCCTCGACCTGCGCTCGACGCTCATGAAGAACCTCGCCCGCGAGGGCGTCACCTCCGTCTTCGTGACCTCCTCGGTCGAGGCGGTCATCGGTCCGCAGGGCGCGGCGGTCAAGACCGGCACCGGCCCCGAGTCGGGCCGCGTGCTCGACGCCCAGGGCGCGCCGCGCATGGTGATGGTCAGCGGCCCGCAGTTCGGGAACCAGCGCCCGAGCCGCCCCGAGAACGTGAGCGACTTCACCCGCGCGCCGCTCGGCCCCATGGGGTCGGTCCTCGTCGCGCGCGACGCCTGGATGAAGGCGAAGGGCGTCCGCGAGGCCCGCGCGGCCAAGCTCCGCGTCTCGCCCGACCCGGCGACCGCGATGCTCGTCGACGTCCTCGACGGAAAGCGCGCCCTGCGCGTCGTCGCGCGGGACCTCGGCGAGATCAACACCGCGATCCGCCTCTCCGAGGAGTTCGGTTTCCGCTTCACGCTCGAGGAGGCGCCGGAAGCCTGGCGCGCCCTCGAGGCCCTGAAGCGCACGAAGACCCCGGTGGTCTACGGGCCC
Organism: Planctomycetota bacterium; assembly: GCA_041402125.1. Taxonomy (GTDB): domain Bacteria; phylum Planctomycetota; family DRQF01; genus JAWKSY01. Next base: position 35,768 of record JAWKSY010000019.1, on the reverse strand, counting down.
GTCCGCGCGGCCAACGTGCGGCAGGATTCTCCCTTCGGCTTCGGGATCCAGTCCCGCGCCAAGGAGACGCGTCGATTCGATTCGCCGCGCATGATCCTCGACGCCGGGCTCCCGCTCGCGCTCACCGCCGCCGGTCAGACCGGCGACTACGGCCTCGTGCGCCAGGCGATGTTCGCCATGCGCTACGGGCTCACCCGCGAGGAGGCCGTCGCCGCCGTCACCGCCACCCCCGCCCGCCTCATGGGCGTGGCCGAGCGGGTCGGGACGATCGCGGCCGGCAAGGACGCGGATCTCGTGCTCTGGACCGGCGAGCCCTTCGAGGCCACCAGCCGTCCGGAGCGGGTCTACATCGACGGAAAGGCCGTCGAGGGCCGGGTCTTCTGACCCGCCCCGACGGAACGAGAGAGAACAGAAGGCATGGGAGCATCGAACATGGGATACGCCGCCCGCAGGCTTGCGAGCCTCCTCGTCGCGATCGCGATGACCGCCGCCGTCGCCACGGCCCAGCACACCGACAAGCTGTTCATCCGGGGGGCGAAGATCGTCCCCGTCGTCGGTGACGTGATCGAGAAGGGCAACGTCCTCATCGAGAACGGCAAGATCGTCGCGATGGGCGCCGACGTCGCTTCGCCCTTCGACGCTCGCGTCGTCGAGGCCGAGGGCAAGGTCGTGATCCCCGGCTACGTCGAGTCGATGACGGCGCGGGGACTGGACGTCTCGAACGAGAACGTGCCGGTCGCGCCCTTCCTCCAGGTCTTCGACGCGATCGACCCGTCGGACGAGTACTTCGAGGAGGCGCTGCGCAACGGCATCACCTCGATCCACGTCTCGCAGGCGGAGAACGCGGTCGTCACCGGCGTCTCGCGCGTGGTCCGCCCGCTGGGCCTCTCCGTCGAGGAGATGACGGTGGTGCCGGACGGGGGACTGAAGATCTGCTTCGCTCCGCGCCGCGGCGCCGATCACGCGGTCCAGCTCGCCGACCTGCGCGGCGCCTTCCGCGAGATGGACCGCTACCTCGAGGACCTCGCCGAGAAGCTCTACGAGGAGGACCTCGAGAAGAAGGGCGAGAAGGTCAAGGTCTCGCCCAAGGAGGCCCGCGAGGCGGGCAAGAAGCTCGTCACCGTCGACAAGATCGACGAGAAGTACCGCAACCTCTACCGCATCCGCGAGGGTTCGCTCGACGTCTACGTCTGGTGCCAGCGCGCCATGGACGTGCACGCCGCCCTCGCCTTCGCGAAGGAGCAGGGCCTCGGCGAGCGCATGACGATGGTCCTCGGCTCGGAGACCTACAAGGCGGTCAAGCTCCTCAAGGGACTCTCGCGCCCGGTGATCCTGCCGATCGACAGCTTCGTCCACCGCGAGATCGACCGGATGACGCAGGAGGAGAAGGACACCTTCGTCCCCTCCGTGCTCGCCGAGAACAAGATCCCCTTCGCGGTCGCCGGACTCGGTGAGCCCTGGTTCGACGCGGCCCAGCTCGTCCGCAACGGCATGACGCCGGCGGCCGCGCTCGAGGCGATCACCATCCTCCCGGCGCGCGCGATCGGACTCGACCACCGCCTCGGATCGCTCGAGGTCGGCAAGGAGGGCAACCTCCTGATCCTCACCGGCGATCCGATGGACACCATGACCTGGGTCGACATGGCGGTGATCGAGGGACGTCTCGTCTACGAGCGTGCGAAGGACAAGCGCCTCCGTCACCTCATCCAGGGCATCTTCGACACCCGCATGGACGAGTCCCGGAAGGCCGCCGCCGCCAAGAAGGACGGCGAGCCCAAGAAGGACGACGGAGCCAAGAAGGACGGCTCCGCGCCCGCCGGCGACGAGAAGAAGAACTGAGGACGACCCGCATGCGATCCATCATCCGATTCGCGCTGGTCGCCGCGCTCCTCCTCGGAGGGGCGCTCGGGACCGGCTTCGCGCCGGCGGCCGCGACGCCGGGCGTCGAGGGCGGTGACGCCTTCGTCGTCGTGGCGCGCCGCATCTACGTGCTCGACCGCGTCGACTACATCGATCACGGCTGGATGCTCGTCGTCGACGGGCGGATCGCCGCGATCGGTGACGGCACGCCGCCCGCCGATCACGAGATCGTCGACCTCGGCGACGCCTGCGTGATGCCCGGACTCGTCGCGATGAAGAGCGACCTGTTCGAGGGCTCCGACACCCAGGGCATCGGCGCGCTCTACGTCTCGGCGGACAAGTTCAATCCCTACGCGGACTTCGCCCGGGCCTGGCGCTACGGCATCACCGCCGCGCGCCTCCACCCGCCGGCGGATCGATTCGTCGCGGGCGTCGGCTCGGTCGTGCGCTTCGGCGACGAGACCTCGGCCACGGTGCTGACCCGCGAGAACGACCTCGTCCTCAACTTCAACGACGGCGCCGGTCGCGGCGAGTCCGCCTACGCGGAGATCAAGACGCCGACCTCGCTCGACGTCCCCTTCGTCCCGGCGGAGCGTCGGCGGCCCGAGACGCGTCTCGGCCGCATCGGCGCCCTCGAGGCGATGATCGCGGACGCCGAGGCCCAGAAGGCGGGCGACTTCGACTCGCGGCAGTTCAGCCGGCGCCTCGACGCCTTCGGCGCGATGTGGGCCTCCGGCCGCCCCGTCTTCGCCGACGCGCGTCGCGAGAGCGACATCCGCCAGGCGATCGAGGCCATGCGCCGCACCGGCCGTCGGGGCTGGCTCTACGGGCTCGACGAGGCGCTCCTGGTGGCGGACGAGATCGCCGCCGCGAAGCTGCCCGTCGTGTTCGAGACGAACAACGACCTCCTCGCGATGGACGAGGCCTTCGACCCGGTCAACCCGCTCCGCCACGACCCCCGGGCGGCCGCCGCGCTCGAGCGTCGCGGACTCGAGGTGATCCTCTCCGGCGAGACGGACGACCTCCTGCTCGCCGCCGCGCTGGCGGTGAAGGGCGGCATGAGCGAGAGCTCGGCGCTGCGCGCGGTGACGTCCCGCCCGGCCGACCTCCTCGGCATCGGCGGTCGCGTCGGACGGCTCACCGTCGGCCGCGACGCGGACTTCATCGTGCTCAACGGCGAACCCCTCGCGACCGCGAGCCACGTCCAGGAGACCTGGGTCGCCGGCCGCGCGGTCTGGAAGCAGTCCGTCAACGCGGCGGGCAACGAGAAGGCGCCGCGCCGCGAGGCGCTCGTCGTCCGGGCCGGCCGCGTCTACGACGGCCTCGGCAACGTCTTTCGCGACGGCGAGGTCCTCATCGAGAACGGCAAGATCGTCGCCTGCGGCACCTCCGTCGGACGTCCCCGCTACGCGCGGATCCACGACGCGGGCCCCGACGCGGTGGTCACCCCGGGATTCATCGACGCGCACGGCCACCTCGGACTCGAGGGTGATCAGGCCTCGGCGAACGCCGACTTCGATCTCGCGGAGATCTTCCGCGTCGCGCGCGGTCCCTTCGGCGAGGTCGCCCGTTCGGGCGTGACGACGGTCGTCGTCTCGCCCCGGCGCGCGAGCAACGCCGGTTCGCCGATGGTCGCGATCAAGACCGCCGACCCGAAGGGCGAGGGCCTCGTCACGAAGGCGATGGCGGGACTCGAGATCGCGGTCGCCGGCAACACCGAGACGGCCGAGAAGAATCTCGAGGGTCTGCTCACGCGCGCCGAGGCCTACCACAAGGCCTGGCTCGACTACGAGGCGGCGCTCGAGGCCTTCGAGAAGCAGAAGAAGGCCCAGGGGAACGCTCCGGCTCCCGCGCCGGCGCCGACTCCCGCTCCGGCCCCCGCGCCGAAGCCGGCGCCCGCCCCCGCGGGCGGCGACGACGCCTCCGACATCCTGAGCGGCACCTGGCAGGTGACCCTCAGCGGCGGACCGATCCCCGACAAGGTGACGGTGCCGATGCGACTCGCGCTCGACGGCGCCGAGGTGACCGGCACGATCGCCGACCCGCTCGGCGGCGGCGAGGATGCAGTCATCCGCGGCACGCTCAGCGGCAAGACGCTGCAGGCCGAGATCGAGATCGAGGACTCGCCCTTCGGGAATCCCAAGCTCACGGCCACCATCGACGGTCCCGACCACATGAAGGGCGGGATCAACATCGGCGGCATGATCGACATCGATCTCGACGGAAAGCGCACCGAGCGCGGTCGCCCGAAGATCACGGTGAAGAACCGCGGTCGGGCCGCGGCCGTCCCGGTGACGGCCGAGGGACCGAAGAAGCCCAAGCGCGATCCGCGCATGGAGCCCTTCCGGCAGATCCTCACGGGGCGGGCCGGCGTCATCCTCACCGCGCAGGGCCTCCCCGCGCAGCGAGCCGCCGCCGCCGTCTTCGCGAAGCGCAAGATCCCGGTCGTCCTCGGAAGCGCCGCCGGCGTCGACGAGGTGCTCTCCGACATCGACGGCGCGCTCGTCGCCGTGTCGCTCGCCACGCGGGAGCTGACGCGGAACGAGAACCGGGCCGAGATCGCGGTGCCGGCCGAGCTGGATCGGGCCGGGATCACGGCCGTCTTCCGCAGCGACGCCGAGTGGGCCGCTTCCCGCCTGCCCCTGATGGCGCGGGCGGCGGTGCGCGAGGGCTTCAGCCCGGAGAGCGCGCTCTACGCCCTCACGGGCGGCGCGGCGCGCTTCCTGCGCCTCGAGAAGGAGGTCGGCTCCTTCTCTCCGGGGTGTGACGGCGATCTGCTCGTCTTCGACGGCGAGCCCTTCGACGTGCGCACCAATCTCGTGAAGGTGATCATCCGCGGGCAGGAGGTCCGGTGACCATGAAGCACACGGCACGCACGCTGGCCGGCGTTCTCGCCCTGGTCCTCGTCGTCGCGGGGTTCGCCCCGGCGCAGACGGGTGAGGGCAAGGTCGCGATCCTCGCCGGCAAGATCCTGACGATGGACGCGAACGACACCGTGCACGACAACGCGGTGCTGTTCCTCCGGGACGGCAAGGTCGAGAAGATCGAGCCCATCCGGAGCGCGGGGATCCCGGCCGACTACCGGGTCTACGATCACCGCGAGCACTGGATCGTCCCCGGGCTCATCGATCCGCACAACCACACGGCGACGGACGTCAACGGGCTCAACGAGACCATCGCGCTGACCAACCCCGGTCTGCGGGCGATGGACATCGCGACGCTCGGGTCGAACAACAACGACCGCTCGCTCGCCGGCGGCGTCACGACCTGCCTCATGATCCCCGGTTCGGCGACGAACATGGGCGGCTTCGGCGTCGTCGTGCGCATGGGTGCGAAGCGTCCCGAAGACCTGATCATGAAGGGCTACGGATCGCTGAAGATCGCGCAGGCGGGCAACCCCGAGCGCTTCTTCTTCGGCGGCAACCGCAGCTACATGAACTACAACCTCCGCCAGACCCTCGAGAAGGCGCGTGCCTACCACGAGGCCTGGAACGCGTTCGAGGCCGGTCGCAGCGCGACCAAGCCGGCGTACGACGCGGTCTGGGACGGCTTCCGCGGGCTCTTCCGTCGGGAGTTCCCGGCGAGCGTCCACACGCAGATCTACCAGGTCGTCGCGAAGACGATCAGCATGCTGCACGACGAGTTCGGCCTGAAGGTCATGATCGACCACGGCACCTTCGACGGCTACAAGACGGCGGAGATGGTCCGGGATCGCGGCATGTACGCGATGATCGGGCCGCGCGTGTGGTGGATGGATCCGCGCGATCGCACGATCAACGGCTGCGCCGCGAGCTACGCCAAGCAGGGCGTCGTCAAGATCGGACTCAACACCGATGCCGGCGTGCTGCCGCAGGAAGACCTGCCGATGCAGGGCGCCATGGCCGTGCGCTACGGCTGGAAGACATACGACGCCCTGAAGGGCATGACCTACTGGGCCGCCGACAGCATGAACCTCACCGACCGCATCGGCTCGATCGCCCCCGGGCTCGAGGCCGACGTCGTCGCGTGGACGGGAGACCCGATCGACTTCCGGAGCGGGGTCGAGCGCGTCTGGGTGCTGGGTCAGGTCGCCTACGACGCCTCCGAGCGTCGGCTGTACTGACATCCGCGAACGAGATCGCAGAGGAATCGTCGTGAACGCCAGAATCATCGCCCTCCTTCTCGTCGCCCTCGGCTCGGCCGCGTGGGGTCTCTCGCACCTCGCGTCGCCGCCGGCCGTCCAGGCCGCGGAGCTCGCTCCCCGACCGCAGGACGAACAGGACGAGGAGGACTCCGCCCGGTCGGACCGCCTCATCGTCGTCAAGGCCGGTCGCGTCATCACCGTCACCGGTGAGGAGCTGACGAACGCCTCGATCGTCATCCGCGACGGCAAGATCGAGGCCGTCGGGACGAACGTCGACTATCCCTACGGCAGCAAGATCATCGACGCGAGCGATCTCGTCGTGATGCCGGGTCTCATCAACCCCGTCAGCCGCGCCACGCGACTCGACGGGGGAGGGAACATGACGCCGAACAAGACCTTCGGCGACGCCCTCACCCTCGAGCCCGACGACCTGGAGGCCATCGCGAGCACCGGCTACACGACGCTCGGCGTCGTGCCGAACGGGTCCGGCCTTCCGGGGCGTTCCCTGGTGATGCGGACGGGCGCGCGCGACACCGCGGGCCTGGTCGTGTCCGAGGAGGGGCCGGTCTTCATGACCTTCAACACCCCGAACCAGGACAAGGGGCGCGTCCTCCAGGCCTTCAAGGCCGCCCAGGGCGAGCTCGACAAGGTCGAGAAGGCCCGCAAGGACTTCGAGGCGAAGAAGAACCAGAAGCCGGCGACGCCGCCGGCTCCGGCTCCGAATCCCGCTCCGAACCCCAACCCGAACCCGAATCCGAATCCGCAGCCGACGCCCACGCCGGCGCCCGCCCCGAAGGAGGATCCGCAGCCGAAGCCCGGCCCGGATCCGAAGCCGGCGCCCGCTCCGGCGAAGCCCGCGGCGACCGACTTCGTGCCGCCCAAGGTGAACCCGATCTACGAGCCGATCATCGACCTGATCCAGAAGAAGCCGGGGACGATCGCGCTCGTCGAGTTCGGGATGAACAGCTACCAGTTCTGGGCGCCCGCCCCGAGCGCGAGCAGCATCTACCTGCACTGGAAGGAGATCCCCGAGACCTACGACTTCGCGCGCGCCTACCGCGTGCGCAACTCCGTCGTGGCCTCGAACAGCCCCTTCTTCGTCACGCCCGAGTCGGATCTCGAGCTGGCCGCCGCCGACCTCGGCAAGGAAGGGGCGCACGTCGCGATCTTCCCCGTGGTCAACCACCTGCCCTACACGCGGGACAAGTTCAATCTCGGACTGAAGCTCCTGCGCGCGGGTTGCCGTGTGGTCTACGTCCCCGAGCGGGAGAGCTGGAACGAGTACGCCGGAATGCGCGAGGACCTCGCGCGGATGGTGCGCGCGGGCTTCCCCCGGGAAGAGGTCCTGAAGACGGTCACCGTCAACGCCGCGTCGATGTTGGGCCTGGGCGAACGCCTGGGCAGCATCGAGGTCGGCCGTGACGCGAACCTGCTGTTCCTGACCGGCGATCCGCTCTCCTTCGAGACGAAGGTGGACCGGGTCATGATCGAGGGGCGCGTGCTCGACACCCGCCGCCGGATCCGCTGAGGGAGCACCGAGAGATGACGAACATGAACCGCATGCCCTCACTTCTGATCCTCATCGCGCTCGCGCTCCCGTTCGCGGGAACGCTCGTCGCGCAGGAGCCCGCCGCGAAGTCGGCGGAAGCGCCGAAGGACGACGCCGCCAAGGCGGACGACGCGAAGAAGGACGAGAAGAAGGACCGCTGGCTCCACGTCCACAACGTCGACGTCTACCCGGTCGTCGGACCGGTGATCCGCGACGGCGAGATCCTGATCAAGAACGGCGTCATCGAGGCCGTCGGTCAGGAACTGGAGGTCCCCGAGGCCGCCGAGACCCTCGACGGGCAGGGCTTCCGCGCCTACCCGGGACTCGTGGCTCTCAACGGTCAGGGACTCGTGCCCGCCGTCTCGGGCGAGGCCGCCCACAGCGCGGACCCGAACGGCCTCTGGACGATCCTCGGCCTCTCCGGCGGCATCACCACCGTCGTGACCGGCACCACCGCGGTGAAGCTCCAGCGCGAGACCGTCGAGGACTACGTCCTGCGCAAGGACCTCTACATGGGGATGTCCTACACCTCGAGCAACCCGCGCGCGAAGGCGCAGCTCCGCGACGAGCTTCGCAAGGTCTACAACTACCTGCGTCGCAAGGGTGACCCGAAGAAGGACGACGACGGGGACGACAAGAAGGACGCGGCGAAGGCGGCGGGCGCGCGTCCCGCGGCCCAGGCGAACGAGGATGCCGAGGCCCGCAAGGCGCTCGGCTCCGCCGCCCGCTACCTGCCCCTGATGAAAGGCGAGGCGATCGCGGTCTTCAACGCCAACGACGCCGCCAACATCCGCGACATCTGCGACCTCGTCGAGACCTTCGGCTTCCGCGCGGTCGTCCGCGGGGCGATCGAGGGCTGGACCGTCGCCGGCAACATGGGTCGGGCCGGGATCACCGCCGTCGTCGCGCCGCGCACGCGGCAGGACCCCGACGACACGGTCTCGACGCCGAACGGCTCGACGATGGCCAACGCCGCGATCCTCCACGACCACGGCGTTCGCGTCGCCATCGCGTCGCTCGGCGCGAACGTCGATCTCGACGGCAGCCCCGGCCGCGACGCGGTCGCGCTGGCCTACAGCGCCGGCGCGGCGGTCCGCGGCGGACTCGCCGAGCGCTACGCGCTCGAGGGCGTGACGATCGAGGCGGCCCGCTGCATGGGCCTCGACGACCGCGTCGGTTCGATCGAGGTCGGCAAGGACGCCGACATTGTCATCGTCGACGGCGAGCTGCTGCACTACGCGACCCACGTGCAGTGGGCGATCGTCAACGGCCGTCTCTGCTACGACAAGCAGTCCGACCAGTCCTTCCTGTGCAACATCCGTCCGCGCGAGGGCGCGTCGGCGGACGACGGCAACCAGTGGTGGCCCCGTCGCTTCAGCGAGATGCCGGACGCGTGGAGCTACGACCCCGAGGCCGACTGGAAGCGCCGCAACCCCGAGCCCGAGCCGAAGGCGGAGGAGAAGCCGGCGGAGAAGCCGGCCGAGGGCGAGGCGAAGAAGGACGGCGAGGCCAAGCCCGCGGAGGCCCCGGCCGAGGCGCCGAAGTCCGAGGGAGCGACGCCCGAGAAGTCGCCCGCCGGCGGGGGGCGCTGATCGGCCTTGGGCGAGCGCTTCGTCCATCCCAGCGCCGTCGTCGCCGCGGAAGCGGTCGTCGGTGAAGGCACGCGGATCTGGCACTTCTGCCACGTAATGGCCGGGGCCCGTCTCGGAGACGAGGTGGTCCTCGGCCAGAACTGTTTCGTGGCCGGTCGGGTGACGATCGGTTCCGGCTGTCGCATCCAGAACAACGTCTCGCTCTACGACGGGGTGATCCTCGAGGAGGACGTCTTCGTCGGACCGTCGGTGGTCTTCACGAACGTGAAGCGCCCCCGCGCCCGCTTCCCGCGCCGGGACGCCTTCGCGGAGACCCGGATCGGGGCGGGGGCCACGCTCGGCGCGAACGCGACGATCGTCTGCGGCGTCCGCGTCGGACGCTGCGCCATGGTCGGCGCGGGCGCCGTCGTGACGAGCGACGTCGCCGACCACGCCCTCGTCGTCGGGGCGCCCGCGCGACCCGTCGGCTGGGTCTGCCGCTGCGGCGAGGCGCTCGCGCCCCGGGCTGAGTCTCGACTTGAGGCGGGGGAGGGGAGTTCCGAAGATCGGACCTGGGGCTGCTCCGCCTGCGGGCGGCGGCTCCGTGAATCCGACGTCGGCCTCACCGAGATCACCTGATGTCCGCCAACGCCCTTCCGCCGGTGCCCTTCATCGACCTCGGCGAGCAGTACGCCGCGATCCGCGACGAGGTCCGGGCCGCCGTGGACGCCGTCTTCGAGTCGCAGATGTTCGTGCTCGGACGGACGGTGGAGGACTTCGAGCGCGGCCTGGCGGGATGGATGGGGCTCGAGGGCGAGGTCATCGGGGTGAGCTCCGGGACGGACGCGCTGCTCTGCGCGCTGATGGCCGTGGGCGTCGGCCCCGGCGATCGGGTGCTCACGACCCCGTTCAGCTTCTTCGCCACCGCGGGCGTCATCGCCCGGCTCGGCGCCCGGCCGGTCTTCGTCGACATCGACCCGCGGACCTACGCGATCGACGCGGCGCGGCTCGCCGACCACGACCCGCGGGACTACAAGGCCCTCGTCGCGGTGCACCTCTACGGTCGCACCGCCGACATCGCGGCCATGCGCGCCTGGGCCGACCCGGCCGGTCTCCCCGTGATCGAGGACGCCGCCCAGGCGATCGGCGCCACCGACGGCCACGGCCGTCCCGCGGGCTCGCTGGGGACGATCGGGTGCTTCTCCTTCTTCCCGACGAAGAACCTCGGCGCCGCGGGAGACGCGGGCTGCATGACGACGACCGACCCCGCGATGGCGGCCGACCTGCGCCGCCTGCGCGTGCACGGGGCGACCCGCCAGTACGAGAGCGAGGTCATCGGCGGCAACTTCCGGATCGACGCCCTCCAGGCGGCCGTGCTCTCGGCGAAGCTGCCGCACCTGAAGGACTGGACCGCCGCGCGGCTCGAGAACGCCCGGGCGTACGACGCGGCCCTCGCCGCCGCCGGGCTGCGCGAGGTCCTGTCGCTCCCGGAGGTGTCGGACGACGGCACCTTCATCGCGCACCAGTACGTCATCCGTTCCTCGCGCCGCGAGGCGCTCATCGAGCACCTCAAGGCCCAGGGGATCGGCTCGGCGATCTACTACCCGCTGCCCTTCCACCTCATGGGCTGCTTCGCGAACCTCGGCCACGCCGCCGGGGATTTCCCGGTCGCCGAGGCGGCCGCGCGCGAGGTGCTGGCCCTGCCGATCTTCCCCGAGCTCGGGGCCGAGCGGCGAGGGCGGGTCATCGAGGCGCTGCTGGCCTTCGACCACGCCTGAGCGAGCCGGGACGTCTCCGGAATATTTCCGGAGCCTCCCGCCCCCACGTCCGTAGTGTGCCTCGGGGAGCGGTGACGCCGTCGCGCACCGTCCCGGATGGAGGTCTCATGGGACTCAGACGGGAATTCGCCGCCGAGGCCGTCGCCCAGCACGGCCGGGAGTCCGACGAGGTTCTCATGGTCCGCGTCGCCGAGGGCGACACCGCGGCCTATGAGGCGCTCTATCACCGCTACAAGAACCGACTTCTGACCTTCGTCGCCCGCTACGTCGGCGACCGAGACGCGGCCGAGGACCTCGTGCAGGAGGTCTTCCTGAAGCTCTACCGCGCGCCGGCGGCCTTCGACCCCCGGAACCGGTTCATGACCTGGGTCTTCACGGTGGCCCGGAATCTCGCGATCGACCACCTCCGGCGGAAGAAGCCCGCGACCACCCTCGCCCAGACCACGGACGAGGGCGAGGTGCGGATCGAGCCCGAGGATCGCGACACTCCCGCCCCGGCGGATGCCGTGCTCTTCGAAGAGATGGAGGGGCGTCTCAGCCACGTGCTGATGAGCCTGTCGGACAAGCTGCGCGAGGTCTTCGTCCTCTGCGCGATGCAGGGCCTCTCCTACGAGGAGGTGGCCCAGATCGTCGGCTGTCCGGCGAAGACGGTGAGTTCCCGTCTCGCCCGGGCCCGCCGGCGCTTCCTCGAGGAACTCGAACCCTATCTCGAGGGGAAGAGGAACCGTCCATGACCGACCACTTCGACTGCGAGCTCGCCGAGTCGCTGTTCAGCCGCGCCTTCGACGGGCGCCTCTCCGCGGCGGAGAAGATCGCCTTCACCGCTCACGTCGAGAGTTGCGCGCGCTGCGAGTCGGAATACGAACGCTACGACCAGGTCTTCTCGCTGGTGCGCGGGATGCCGAGCTTCACGACCGATCGGCCGGCGCCGCTTCCGGCGGGCGCCGGGAGCTTCCGGGCCGCCTCGCGCCCCTCGCTCATCGTCCGCGCGGCCCGCGTCGCCGGCGCCGCCGCCCTCATCCTCGGGGTGGGATTCGTCGCCTATCAGTTCGGCCGCGAGACCCGCGTCGAGGCGCCGCCGCGCGCGACGCCGGTCGCCGAGCGCCCCGTCGAGACCACGCCCGATCTCCGCGACGTCCGCCTCCCGGCCCGCAAGGCGGGCGGCTATCTCCGACGCCTCGTGCGCGGCACGAAGGATCTGGGCCTGCTCGTCGAGTCGGCGGGAACCGCGCCGGAGGCGGAGGCCGAGGGCGCCGTCCGCCTGATCGACAACGTCGTGGCGCGTTCGCCGCTGGGCGACGACGCCCGCCGACTGCGCGAGCTCGACGAGGCGAGCCTGCGGAGCTACACGCCGCACATCCGCAGCTTCGCCCGCGAGGTCGAGGAGCTGGTGGAACGCTCCCGGACCGACCTCGCCCGCTCCGAGTCGGCCGCGCTGCGCATGGCGCGACTCCGGGAGGCCTATCGCTCGCGGACGCTGCGCGAGCACGTGAAGAGTCTCGAGGATCTCGCCGACATCTACGAGATGCCGCCGATGCCCTCCTTCGCCGAGGGCGGGAACGGCGCGACCGGGCCGCTCGACGATCTGGCCGGCGGCGTCCGCCTGCTGATCTGCGGCGAGCGCGAAGCGGCGCGGCTCCACTTCGAACGCGTGATGATGAACGGCGATCCGACCCAGCGTCGGGTCTCGATGGCCTTCGCCATCGGCCGGGGCTTCAACGTCGGCTCGCCGTCGGGCGACTTCGAGCTGGTGCTGCCGCACGAGGGCGGCTTCTGGATCGACACCCCCGCGATCCGCTCGCGGGTCGTGGACGGCGCCTTCATCATCGAGGTCCTGAAGCAGGGCTCGTCGTCGATCCGGCTGGCTCCGGTCGATCCGCCGACGCCGGCGATCCCCGAGGCGCCGGCGCCGCCGCGACGCGGCCGGCTCTGATCCCGCCCGAGAACCGAATCTCCTCACCCGCGCGCCGGCCGGCCTCCTTCGCCGACCGGCGCGCGGGCCATTCCGGGCCCCTCTTCGGGTCGAAATCGCGGTCGGAGCGGCGTTTCCGGCGCTGATCCGGAGACCGCGAAGATTCGCCGGAACTCCGCCCGCCGCCCGGCGTCTCCCCGTACGGAGCCGATCGGAGCGCAACCGGAGTCTCGCGATGTCGATTCGAAACCTCGTCTTCACCCTCGTCACCGGCCTCGCGCTGGCCGTCGGAGCGGCCGCGCAGGGACTGGGCGATCTTCACCTCCACGAGGAAGGCGGACGTCGCGTCCGGCCTCCGCGCGGCGTGCCCGGCGTCACCATCGAGAAGCACGTCGTCGACGTCACCATCGAGGGCGGCGCCGCGACCACGCGCGTCACGCAGGTGTTCCGGAACCCGCACCGCCTGATCCTCGAGGGCACCTACCTCTTCCCGGTGCCCGAGGACGCCTCGCTGACCGACTTCTCGATGGAGATGAACGGGAAGATGGTCAAGGGCGAGGTCCTGGAGCGCGACAAGGCGCGTCAGATCTACGAGGACATCGTGCGCCGCACGCGCGATCCCGGCCTCCTCGAGTACGCGGGGCGCAAGCTCTTCCGCGCTCGCGTCTTCCCGGTCCCGGCCGGCGGCACCGTCGAGGTCCAGCTCGCCTACGTCGAGCGGCTCGAGCGCGACTCCGGCGTCCTCGAGTACCGCTATCCGCTGAAGACCCAGGCCTTCGATCCGGGCCGCGTCGCCGTCGCCTCGGTGCGCGTGGCGATCAAGTCGCGCCAGGCGCTGAAGTCGGTCTTCTCCTCCTCGCACCCCATCGACCGGACCGATCGCGAGGGCGAGACGGTCGTCGGCTTCGAGGGCAAGCAGGTGATGGCCGATCGCGACTTCCAGCTCTACTTCGCGCCGAGTGACGGCGATCTCGGCTTCGCGCTCCTCACCGACAAGCCCGCCGACAAGGACGGCTTCTTCATGGTGAACATCGCGCCCTCGAACGAGGTCGCGAAGGAGGAGATCCTGCCCAAGGACGTCATCTTCGTCGTCGACACCTCCGGTTCGATGCGCGAGGACGACAAGATGGAGCAGGCCCGCAAGGCGCTGACCTACGGGCTGAAGGGCCTGAACCCCGGCGACCGCTTCAACGTCGTCTCCTTCTCGACCGAGGCCCGGGCGATGAAGCCCGGTCTCGTCGCCGTCGACGACGCGTCGGTGGGGGCGGCCGTCGCGTGGGTCGCGGAACTCGAGGCGAAGGGCGGCACCAACATCAAGGACGCGCTCGAGCAGGGGCTCGCGCGTTTCGAGTCGGCGGACCGCGTCGCCATCCTCGTCTTCCTGACCGACGGCTTGCCGACGGTCGGAGACACCGACGTGGCGAGCATCCGGAAGCACGCCAAGACCCGCAACGGCGGCAAGGCGCGCGTCTTCACCTACGGCGTCGGCTATGACGTCAACACGACCCTCCTCGACGCCCTCGGCGAGGAGAACGGCGGCGTCAGCGACTACGTGACGCCCTCCCAGAACATCGAGCTCGTGCTGGGCTCGTTCTTCGACAAGATCGCCTACCCGGTGATGAGCGATCTCGAGCTCGTCGTCGACGGGATCGAGCTCCTCGAGGTCTACCCGAAGAAGCTGCCCGACCTCTTCCGCGGCGGCGAGCTGACCGTCTTCGGCCGTTACCGCGGCGCGGGGACGAAGGCGATCCGGCTCAAGGGCAAGCTGGGCGGCCGCGAGCGCGAGCACGTCTTCGAGGGGCGCTTCGCCGACGGACCGACCAAGCGCGACTTCGTGCGCGTCCTCTGGGCGAAGCGCAAGGTCGGCTACCTGTGGGACGAGATCCAGGCGAACGGCTTCCAGGCCGAGCTGCGCGACGAGATCGTTCGCCTCGGCAAGACCTACGCGATCGCGACGCCCTACACCTCCTTCCTCGTCCTCGAGGACGAGCCCCAGGCCGGCGGCGCCGTCCGGGGCAACGGGCCGGTGGGGCGGACCCGCGAGGGACGTCGCGGCACGCCCGTTCCGCCGGGAGCGCCCGCCAAGCGCGGCGACCGTGACTTCGCGGGCGGACCGGGTTCGCTCGGCGTGGGCGGCGGCGCCGGCGGCGGGGGAGCGCTGGATCACCGCGGAGCTCCGGGTCGCACCGGGGGCGTGAAGGCCCCGTCCGAGGCCTCGTCGAACTCCGGGGAACAGGGCGTGCGTCGGGCCCTCGAGCGCAAGAAGCTGAAGGAGGCCTCGCTCGACGCCGAGGTCGAGGAGGCCAAGGAGGAGCTCGATCGCAGCGCGGATGCCCGCGACAAGGACGCCCGGGTCCGCGTCATCCGCTTCGAAGGGAAGACCTTCGAGCGTCGCGACGAGGTCTGGGTGGAGGCCGGCGTCGATGCTCTCGACGAGGCGAAGCGCAAGCAGGTGGAGGAGGTCGAGGCCTTCTCGAAGCGCTACTTCGAACTCCTCGCCGCCCACCCCGAGCTCGGTCGCATCCTCGCCCGCTTCGAGTCGGTGATGATCGTCCTCGACGGCAAGGTCGTGCGCTTCAAGGCCGCTCCGGCGGAGGAGGCGACTCCGGATCCGACGAAGGATCCGGAGCCGAAGAAGGAGGCGGGCTCGAAGGGCTGACCTCACCATCCGGCGGGTTCTCGCTCGGCGCGCCCGCGTCCTCCTCGGCGGAGGACGCGGGCGCGTCCTTGTTCGGGGACCCCGTTCCGGCCAGACGGGCGCGGAGGGCCTCCAGCTCGGCCTCGAGACGGCGCGTCGGCGCGCGGTCGTCGAGTCGCCGGTAGGTCCGGACGCCGCGCCAGAGGCGCAGGAGACCGAAGGCGACGAGCGCCCAGACGGCGGCCTGACCAACGAGGCTGCCGTGCAGGTCGACGACGAAGACGTGCAGCCCGGCGCCGATCGCGGCGCCGGCGAGGAGCACGGCCAGGACGGCGATCACGCCCTTCGGGCCGAGCCTTCGTCCGCCTCTCTCGTCGCTCGTCACAAGTCTCTCGCTCGAAAAGAGATGGAAACGACCCCGGCGGGGGTCGGGTCGGCCTTTTGCCGTCGGACTCCCTTTCTACAATGCCGCGGACTCGATGAAAACGAAGGGGAGAAGAGGCCCGATGAACTGCTTCATCCGCCGCGTCGCCGGCCTGGTGATCGTGCTGTCCGCGGTCGCCGCGCCGGGGCTTCTCGCCCAGGGCGGCAACCTTCCGACGGCGTACCTCGGTGACGACCTTCCGGGATTGCGGGCCGCGCTGGAGAAGGATCCCGACAACCTGGGCCTGCGCATGCGCATCGTCCGCGCCCTGCTGGCGCGGGTGCGCGAGACCGACCGCGTCCAGGAGGGCAAGGTCCTCTTCGGCGAGGTCGAGGCCGAGGTCAACGAGATCCGTCGGCGCGAGCCGAAGTTCCCCTATCCCTACCGCGTGCTCGGCCGGCTCTACTACCGCCGCGGCGAGTACGAGAAGCTGCTCGCGCTCTGCGAGGAGCAGCAGAAGGCGGCGCCCCTCGACCAGGAGATGCGCTCCCTCTACGTCAAGGCGCTCCTGCGTCTCGCGACGCGGACCGAGGACCCCCAGCCCGCGCGTCGCGCGCAGGCGGCCGAGTTCGTCGGCAACTGGTTCGACTCCGGTGACGCGCCGAGCTTCGGCGTGACGCTGGGCGTCTGCGCGTCCTGGCTGAGCGACGAGGCCTTCCGCGACGAGCTGCTCGCCAACTTCGAGCGCCGTTACGAGCAGGACGCCTCGAACCTCAACCTGGTCATCAGCTACGCGGCCGTCCTGTCCGCGCTCGGACGCAACGAGTCCGCCTGGCGCATCGTCCAGGCCGCGGAGAAGATCGGCCTCTGCGATCAGACCACGGGCGCGCGGCACCCGGTCGCCTACATCCTCGAGATGAGCTGCCCCGAGACCGTCGGGCCGGAGTCGCACGACGGCGTGCTGCTCGAGGGCCTCGAGCAGATGGGGCAGAAGTTCCCGAAGAACACCTCCTTCCCGCTGCGGTCGGCTCTGATCCTGAAGCGCCGCGCCGACGCCGCGACCCAGCTCGCCGCCTTCTGCGAGCGTCGCGCGACCGAGTTCGCGGCGAAGGGCGAGTCGGCCGACGCCGACAAGCTCCAGAAGCGATCGACGGACTTCAAGGCGGAGGCGGATCGCTACTTCAAGCAGGCCGTTCCCTTCGCGGAGAAGGCGCTCGCGCTCAACCCGAAGATCGACGCCACGCTCCTCCTGCTCGGCGACCTCTGCTACAAGACCGGCCGCTACGACGAAGCGGTGACGCACTTCGAGGCCGGCCTCGAGATGGTTCCCTTCTTCACCGACCTGTACGAGGGACTCGCCCGCGTCCACGAGGCGCGGAAGGACTGGAACGCCCTCGCGAAGTCCTTCGTCGGCGCCCTCGCCGCCATCCCCAGCGACCCCGAGAGCTGGGTCGTCGACGCTCCGGATTCGATCCTGGCGGTGCCCGCCAACTCGCGGGACACCTACGTGCGGGATCTCGCCCAGAACCCCCAGGCCCGCGGCGCGCTCCAGAAGGCGCTCGAGGACGCGCTGGCCGCGGATCCGGGCAACCCGTCGCTGGCCTCCCATCTGGCCGCCCTGCACTACTTCGCGGGCAACCGGGAGGGCGCGATCAAGGCCGCGCTCCTCGCCGAGCGCGCCGGGCTCTGCGGCCTCGACGGCCTCCAGTTCCGCCTCGCGAACATGATCATGGAGCGGCAGAACTGGTAGGACCGGCCGCCGGGGCCGGCCCCCGCGAGACCCCCCGACCCGACGCGGGTTGAGGGGGCGGGGGCCGGAGGCTTAGAATCAGGGCCAGCGGGGCGCGAGCGATGCCCCTCACGGAGCGCCGTCCGGAGACGGCGCTTCGGCGCATCCGGAGGCGCGGGATCGCCGCGATCCGCCCTCCCGACCCGACCGCGGTCCGGCGAGCCCCGACAGGGGCGTCGGCCCCCGAACTCCAGGAGCCTCGCGCTCGATGATCGTCATCTTCCCCGATCCTTCCCGGAGCGACGCCTCGACGAAGGTCCGCGCGCGCCTCGAAGGGGAGGAGCGCGACTTCCAGGCCATCCCGGCCCGCGTCGGCGAGGTCTTCGTCCTCGAGACGGGGGCGCCGGAGGACTTCTCCGCCTGGTCCGAGATCCAGGAGGTCCGTCCGGTGCACGGGCCCTGGAGCCTCGTCGCGCGCGAGTCCGACGAGCTCGAGACCCGCGTCCGCTTCGGCGACTTCGAGATCGGCGGCGGCCGTCCCGTCGTCATCGGCGGTCCCTGCAGCATCGAGTCGGACGAGCAACTCGGCCTCGTCGCCCGCGAGGTCCTGCAGGCCGGAGCCCACGGACTCCGCGGCGGCGCCTTCAAGCCGCGCACCTCGACCTACGCCTTCCAGGGGCTCGGTCGCCCCGGACTCGAGATGCTCGCGCGCGTCCGCCGCGAGACCGGCCTGCCCGTCGTGACCGAGGTCATGTCGCCCGACGAGGTCGAGCTCGTCGCCGAGTTCGCGGACATGCTGCAGATCGGCACTCGCAACATGCAGAACTTCCGCCTCCTCGAGGCGGTCGGCCGGTCGCACCGTCCCGTCCTCCTGAAGCGGGGGATGATGGCGACGCTCGACGAGTTCCTCGCCGCGGCCGAGTACGTCTACCTGCGCGGCAACCGCGAGATCGTGCTCTGCGAGCGCGGCATCCGGAGTTTCGAGCCGCGACTGCGGAACACCCTCGACCTCGGCGGAGCGGCGCTCCTGCGCCGCCTCACGCATCTGCCGGTCCTCGTCGACCCCAGCCACGGCTCGGGCATCGCCGAGATCGTGCCGGATCTGGCCCGGGCGGCCCTCGCGATGGGAGCCGACGGCCTCCTCGTCGAGGTTCATCCCTGCCCCGAGGAGGCCCGCTCCGACGGTCGTCAGTCGCTGCGTCCCACCGAGTTCGCCGAGCTGATGACCAGCCTGGGGGCCGTGGCCCGGGCGGTGGGGCGTCCCCTCGCGACCCGCGAGGGGGCCTCGGCGGCCGCGTCGGCCCGGGGTTGAAAAAGCGGGGCCCGCCGGCGTTGAACTGAGCCGGCCCGATCCATAATTTGTCGGACACCCGGCGGCGTAGCTCAGTCGGTTAGAGCGAGGGATTCATAAGCCCTAGGTCACTGGTTCGAATCCAGTCGCCGCTACTCGAAGAGGCCCCGATCCCAGGATCGGGGCCTCTTCGCTTTCCCGAATTCTCATACGGTGTCAGTCACCAGATGAGAATCCGCTCTCCTCGCCTCCGACCTCGCGAAGCCGGTTCGCGGCGGATTCTCATCTGGTGACTGACACCGTATGAGAATTCGGGCGGCGACCCTGCAAGGTCTGGTGCCGATCCGAATCGACGGTCACCTCGACGCCGGTGAGGCCGCACTCGCGGGCCTGGGCGCGGAGCTCGTCCGGTTCGAGCGCGGCGTGGAGGCTGGCGCGGAAGAGTTCGCGCTGGACGGGGTTGGCGTCCGCCGCGTGGAGGACGACGAGGCGATCGACCTCGGCGGCGTTCGGGGGGCGGAAGAGATCGCGGATCGCGAGGAGTCCGCCGGGGGCGAGGACGCGCCAGGCCTCGCGGAGGAAGGGGCGCGGATCCGGGATGTGGTGGAGGACGGTGTTGCTGAACACCGCCTCGAACTCGCCGTCGGAGAAGGGCAGGGCCTTGGCGTCGCCCTGGATGTAGCGGACGCGGTCGCCGCCCGGGAGCCCGAGTCGCCGCCGTTCGGCGATCGCGAGCATGGTCGAGGCGGCATCGAGTCCGACGACCTCGGAGCCCGGGACGCGCGCCGCCACCATCGGCGGCATGTGGCCCGGGCCGCAGCCGAGGTCGAGCATCAGCCCGCGCGCCCCGAGCGCGACGAGCCGGTCGACGAAGGCCTCGTTCGGGACGCGGTGATCCATCGCGTCGTAGTCCGTGGCCTCGTCGACGGTGTCCATGTACTCGGGTTCGAGGATGCGCTCCACGGTCGTCAGCTCCCGGATTCGCCGGAGAGGCGATGCAGACGGTCGATCGCGTCCTGCACCGCCTCGTTGATCGAGTTGCGGGTCCAGTTGCCCTCGCGGTTGCGCCGGCCGGCGGTGCGGCCGGTGAGGATCTCGATCCCGTCGTCGATCTCCGCCACCGGGTAGATGTGGAAGGTGCCCTCGCGCACCGCGTCGATAACGCGATCGGCGAGCGCGAGCTCGTCCGCGTTCGTCGCGGGGATGAGCACGCCCTGCGTGCCGGTGAAGCCGAGGGCCTGGCAGGTGTCGAAGTAGCCCTCGATCTTCTCGTTCACGCCGCCCACGGGCTGGATGCGGCCGAACTGGTCGACCGATCCCGTCACCGCGAGGTCCTGGCGCAGCGGGATCTTCGCGAGGCTCGACATGAGCACGTAGATCTCCGTCGAGGAGGCGCTGTCGCCGTCGATGTAGCCGTAGGACTGCTCGAAGCAGATCGAGGCGGCGAAGGTGATGGGGTGGGCCTGCGCGAAGCGACCGTTGAAGAAGCCCTGGATGATCAGGAGGCCCTTCTCGAAGGTCGAGCCGGTGAGCTCGACCTCGCGCTCGATGTTCACGAAGCCGCTCTTGCCGACCGCGGTGCGGCAGGTGATGCGGGCCGGCTTGCCGAACTCGTAGTCGCCGGTGCTGAGGACGGTGAGGCCGTTGATCTGGCCGATCCGCTCGCCGGTGACGTCGATGAAGACGTCGCCTTCCGCAATCTGGCGGCTGAGGAGCTCCTCGAAGAGGTTGCTGCGGAGGCGGCGCTCCTCGATCGCGGTGCGCATGTGCCCGGCCTCGACCATCGCGGCGCCGGCGCAGTGCGCGTGGTAGTCGGCCTCGCGCATCAGGTCGGCGATGGAGGAGAAGCGCGTCGAGAGGCGCTCGCGCTGCCCCGCCTCCCGCATGCTCTGCTGCATCGCCACCTCGACGGCGCCGCGCGTCATGTCGCGGAGCCCGTCCTCGCGGACGATGCGCACCATGACGTCGAGGTAGCGGGTGATCGTTTCGTCGGAGACGCGGATGGTGGAGTCGAAGTCGGCCTTGATCTTGAAGATCTTGGCGAAATCGCGGTCCTTCTCGTAGAGCGCGTTGTAGACCCCGTGGCTGCCCACGAGCACGACCTTGACCTCGAGCTTGATGGGCTCGGGCGAGAGGGTGGGGCCGCCCGCGCCCATCGGGTTCTCCGGGGGCTGGATGACGAGCTCCGCCGAGCGCAGCGAGCGCTTCAGGTTCTGCCAGACGCCCGGCTCCGAGAGCACGTCCTCGGCGTTCATGATCAGGTAGCCGCCCTGCGCGCGGACGAGGGCGCCGGGCCGGATGCGCGTGAAATCCGTCCCCATCGCCCCGGGGGCGACGGCGAAGCGCTCCTGCGTGCCGAACACGTTCTGGTGCGTCGGATTGTTCTCGACGACGACCGGGCAGGCCGAGTTCGTGTTGCTGAGGATCACGTTCACGTCGAAGACCGGCAGGTCCTCGGGCGCGATCGGCTCCTCGTCCTCCGCGCTCGCGGGGGCGGCGCCGAGGAAGATCTCGAGATTGTCGAGGACGGCCTCGCGCAGCATCTTCGTCCAGCGGACGACCGAATCGGAGGGGAAGCGTCGCCCGAGGGCGCGGATCATGCCCTCGAGGATCAGCGACACCGCCTCGCGATCGCTCTCGCGCACGGCTTCCTGGAAGGCGCGGGCCATCTCCTGCTGCGCGGCCACGATGTCGGCGAGCTGCGAGGCGAACTCCCGGTAGTGGGCGCGGGCGGCGTCGGCCTTGGCGGCGTCGAGGGTTCCCTGCTCGACGAGTCCGTCGAGCTCCGAGATGCGCACCCCGTCCTCGCCGACGACGTAGAGGAGGTCCGGCGCCGACTGTGCGCCGACCTGGATCTGGGCGAGGACGAAGCCCGCCGCCTCGACGCGCTCCTTGTACTCGGCCGCGACCTCGAAGCTGCGCGTCTGGTAGCGATCGCGGATGCGATCCTTGCGGATGCGCGCCTCGTCCGAGTTGACGATCCCCGCGATCTCCGCCGCGAGGGAGCGGATCATCGCCTTGACCTCGTCGCGGAAGCGCTGGGCCTGGCCCCGTCGGAGTTCGATGAGCAGCGGCCGGTCGGGCTCGTCGAAGTTGTGGACGTAGCAGAGGTCGGCACTGAGGCGGCAGGCCGGCTGCAGGGCGTTGAGGACGCGCTTGACCGTCGTGGCCTTGCCGGTGCCCGCGAGGCCGCAGACGAAGACGTTGTATCCGCGGTGATAGACCTCGAGGCCGAGCCGGAGCGCGCGGATGGCGCGATCCTGGCCGAGGATCGTCTCCTGCGGCTCGAGTTTCTCCGTCGTGGGCGGGACGGATGCTCGTCGGCGAGTCGTTGGAGCAGCTCCTCGGCGCGGAGCCGGCGGTGATCGCGCGTGGTCTTTCTCAGGGCCATCGGAAACTTCCCTCCCTCCCGGTCCCGCGGACCTCGCTGCCGGCGCTACTGATCGACGCCCGACGGACCTATCATGCCGCCATGCCGGACAACCGTGATCATCACTCGCTCCTCTGACCGCGCCCCGGGCGGCCGTCATCCTGAACCACCTCGCGCCGGCCGTCCGCGTGAGATCCGGAGGCGGCGGACGTGAGCGCGCGCCGCGCGACCTGCGCGAGTTCCTGGACGTGCTGCGGCGCGAGGGAGGCCGCCGAGATCGACGCCGAGGTCGACCCGGTGTCCTTGCGTCTCGAGGCGCCGGAGGTCCACCGCCGCGTCATCGCGGCCGGCGGCCCGGCGCTCCTATTCAACCGAGCCCGCGGGGCCTCCCATCGCCTCGTCACGAACCTCTTCGGCACGCGGAGACGAGTCGAACTCGCCTTCGGTTCGCGTCCGCGGGAATTCGTCGAGGAGCTGGCGCGTCTCCCGGTCGAGCTCCTGCCGCCCAGTCCGAGCCGGATCTGGCGCAAGCGCGGCCTCTTCCGCCGCCTGCTCTCGGTGGGGATGAAGCGCGGACGCGGCGGTCCCATCACCGAGGTGACCGAGGAGCCGCCCCGTCTCGGCGAGCTCCCCGCGCTGACGACCTGGTCCGAGGACGGCGGACCCTTCATCACCCTCCCGCTGGTCTACACGGAGCCCCAGGAGGGCGGGGCGCCCAACCTCGGCATGTACCGCATGCAGGTCTTCGACGACGCGACGACCGGCATGCACTTCCAGATCTCCAAGGGGGGCGGCTACCACTTCGGCGAGGCCGAACGGGCCGGCCGCGACCTCTTCGCGCACGTCTTCCTCGGCGGACCGCCGGCGCTGGTCCTGGCCGCGATCGCGCCGCTGCCCGAGAACGTCCCCGAGATGCTCTTCGCCTCGCTCGTCCTCGGCGAGCGGTTGCCGATCACGCGCTCCGAGCGGACCGGGCTGCCGATGCCGGCGCGGGGGGAGTTCTGCCTCTCGGGACGGATCCTCGCCGGCGAGCGGCGCCCCGAAGGACCCTTCGGGGACCACTACGGCTACTACTCCCTGCGGCACGACTACCCGGTCTTCCGCGTCGACCGCGTCCACCGGCGCCGCGATGCGATCTTCCCCGCGACCGTCGTCGGCAAGCCGCGGCAGGAGGACTTCTTCATCGGCGACTTCCTGCAGGAGCTGCTCTCGCCGCTCTTTCCGGTGGTGATGCCGGCCGTCCGCGACCTGTGGTCCTACGGCGAGACCGGATACCACGCCCTCGCCGCGGCGCGGATCGCGCCGGAGCGCTACCGTCGCGAGGCGATGGCGACCGCCTTCCGCATCCTCGGCGAGGGGCAGCTCGCGCTCACGAAGTTCCTGCTCGTCACCGACGCTCCGGTGGATCTCCGCGACTTCCGCGCCACCCTCGAGGCCGTCCTGGCGCGCACCGATCTGCGCACCGACCTGCACGTGTTCTCGAACCTGAGCATGGACACGCTCGACTACACCGGACCCGTCGTGAACGAGGGCAGCAAGGGCGTGCTCGTCGGCGTCGGCGAGGCGAAGCGCGAGCTCCCGGGCGAGCCGCCCGCGGGACTCCCCGCCGGTTTCGAGACCGCCGTCGCCTTCTGTCGCGGCTGCCTGGTCGTCTCGGGCCCGTCCCACGCGCGCGAGCCCGGCGCTCCGGCCGAGCTCGCGCGGTGCGAGGCGCTGCGTGACTGGCCCCTCGTCGTGCTCGTCGACGATGCAAGGAAGGCGGCGCGGAGCGCCGTCAACTTCCTCTGGACCACCTTCACGCGTTTCGATCCCGGCCAGGACCTGCACACCGCGGAGGTGCGCGTGCTGCATCACCACCGTGTCTTCGAGGCCCCGGTGGTCATCGACGCCCGGATGAAGGCGAGCTACCCCGACGAGCTCTTCTGCGACGAGGACACCGCCCGTCGCGTCAGCGAGCGCTGGCGGGAGTACTTCCCGGCCGGCCAGGAGATGGGAGACAGCGATGCCGCGCACCTCGATTGATCTCGCCCTCCGCTCCGTCGCTCTCGCGGCGGTCCTCCTGGCGACGGCCGGTGGCCTGCGCGCCCAGGAGGCGCCCGGCGGCCTCGGCGCCGTCTCCGAGTACCTGCGCATGGCGGATCACGGGATCGGACTCGCGGCCGACGATCTCGCCGCGCGACACCACGCCCGTTGGGCGCGCGCGACGGAGCCGCGGAAGCTGGGCGAGCGGTCGCTCTTCGAGGTCCTCGAGATCCCCGGGCCCGGTGTCGTCACGCGCATCCGCGGCCTCGAGTCGGGCGCGCGTCTCGTCGTGGTCCTCGACGACGAGACGGACGCGGCGATCGACGTCGTCCTCGCCGAGCTCGATCTGGTCGCCGCGCTCCGGACGCCGTTCTCGGAGTCGGGGCGCGGGGGAGCCGTGATCTCGCTCCCGGTGACCTTCGGCTCGCGCGTGCGGATCCTCAGCGATCGGGCCGGTTCGAACTGGTCGGTGGACTGGACGGCTCACCCGGCCGGGACCGCCGTCGAGCGCTTCCGGCTCAAGAACTCGTTCCAGTCGCTCTACGCCGCCCCCGCCGCCATGGCGACGCTCACCGGAGCGATCGCGCCCGCCGAGGACGGCGATCCCGCGGCCGCGAAGACGGTCCATCCCGACGCGGACGCCGCGCTCGGGCTCGAGGCGGGGGCGAGGAAGGTCCTCCTCGAGCGGGAGGGTGCGGGCTGCCTCACGCGGATCGTCATGGAGGAGCTCCCCGACTTCCTCGACGAGACGACCCTCGACGCCCTCTGGCTCCGCGTGAGCTGCGACGGCCGCGAGACCGTCCGGGTGACGCTCTCCGATCTCTTCGCCGAGCCGGAGGCCCACGAGGACCGCCTCGGGTTGCGACGCCGGCGGGAGACGGTGGCGTCCGGGATCATGCGCCGCCGGACCTTCGCGTGGCCCCAACCCTTCGCGACCTCGCTGCGGGTGGAGCTCGAGAACCAGGGGTCGAAGCCGATCCGCCACCTCCGCTTCTTCCTTCCCGTCGAGCCGCGCGAGGGTGCGCCGGGCCACGTCCTTCGCGCGACCACGCACCGCGCGCGCCTCGCCTTCCACGGCGCGCGAGCCGAGCTCGAGCTGGCCCGCCTGGAGCCCGGCGCGCGCCTCGTCTCGGAGGTCCTGCGCCTCGACCGCGCTCCGGGGACGGACGAGCGGTTCCGCGAGGGAGGAGAGGAGATGCCGGTCGCGCTGCGCTTCGGGCCGGTCGGAGCGGGGCTCCTCTCCGAGACCCGCCCCGGGCGGACGGAGACGCTTCTCGTCCGGGATCGCGCCCTCGACGTCGCGGCGACCTCCGGCGCCCGTCGGCTGGCCCTCGTCCTCGACTGGACGGGCGCGCCGCGTCGCGACGTCGGCTGGACGATCTTCCGCTACGTGGCCGTGAAGCGCTGAGCCCGCGCTCCCTGGCTCACTCGGGCTTCGCCCAGACCCATTCCGTCACGTCGAACCAGTAGGTCGCGACGGGATGGTCGTAAGGCCGTCCCTTCTCGCGGAGGAAGGCGACCAGCGCCTCGCGCTTTGCGAGGAAGGCGGGGTCGGCGCCGCCGGGGACGAAGACGAGCACCCGCTTGCCGCGCAGGTGGTAGAGATACGTGTCCACTATCTCCGGAAGGGCGCGTGCCGACTCGATCTCGAAGTCCGCGAGCGGCAGCACCTCCACCCGCAGATAGGCCGCGAGCAGCTTGAGGTTGAAGTCGATGGGGACGGTCACGAAGAGACCGCGATCCTCGGGCGGGATGGTCGCGCGGACCACGTCGGCTATCTGACGATGCTGCGCTCCTTCGGGTGTGTGCTCCGGTCGAGGGTCGCGGGTGCGCACGAGGGCCACCGCGACGAGACCCAGGGCCAGGATTGTTGCCCAGCCGGCGAGGTCGCCGAGGCGCCGCCGCAGACCCTCCGAAAGGACCTCGGCGCAGATGCCGTAGGAGAACCCGACGAGGGGCAGCGCATGGGCGCCCCAGAAGTCGTGCGCGGGGGCCTTCGTCGGGAAGGCGAGGTAGTTCAGGGCGCCGATCGCGAAGAGGGCGGACCAGGGCGCGAGCCAGCGCCGGCCCTCGCGTCCGCCGAGCGCGACCGCGAGGGCCGCGAGGAGGGCGGCGATGCCGTACCAGCCGAATCCGGAGATGAGGTCGCGCAGCGCCCGCATCCCGCCCTCGGCCGTGAAGACGCTCGGAGTGGGCGAACCGCCCGCCGCGCCGCCCAGTCGCTCGAGGAGCAGGCCGGGCCGTCCGACCCAGAGGTCGACGTGGGCCCAGAAGACCAGCGCCGCGGCGGCGACGAGAACGGGAAGACCGATCAGTATCCGGCGGCGGTCGGCGCGTTCGCCGCGCAGGGCGCCCAGCCAGGCGACGAAGGCGAAGAAGTAGCCGGGCCAGTCGGTCTGCATCGCGAGGAAGAGGGCGACGAAGGCGGCGATCGTCGCGAGGCGCGATCCGCCGGCCGACCGGTCCGCGAGCACGAGGCCGGACATCCCGAGGGCGAGCGTCATGGGGTGGTGCATCGAGAGCAGGGCGAGGTCGGTCCAGAGCGGCGTCATCGTCATGCCGACCGCGGCCGCGGTCGCGGCGAGCGGCGAGACGCGGCGGCTCGACCAGGCGAACAACGCGAGAGCGGCGCCGAGGCAGCCGACGATCCCCTGCAGACGTATCACCCACTCGTCGGCGCCGAAGGACTGGACAAGGCGCGCCCGGATCACGACGTCGAGCACCGGATGCGTCACGTACCAGCGGTGACTCTCGGACGGGATCGTCGGGTCCATGTCGAGGTGCGGCATCAGCTTCGAATCGAGCAGGCCGTGCTCGGCCATGTTCTCGGCCATCGCGGCGAACCACGCCGTCAGCTCGCCCTGCAGGGAGTTCGGGTAGGGCTCGCCGAGCCGCCCCACGACGGGCCAGGCCAGGAGCGCGAGGAGCAGGCCCAGGAGGGCCAGGGCCGGGCCGCGGTAACGTCGGGTCGGATCGTGCATGGGCGCGATCTTGGCCCGGCCCGAGGACGACCGCAACCGCAATCGCGTCCTCCGCCGGATTCGCGGGAGACCGGGACTCGCGATATGCTTGCCAAAGGGTCGTCGGACTGCTTTGCTGGCGCCCTCCCGACGGCAGCGCCCGCCGGCCGTCGCCCCTTCGCCGGACCTCCCGGAGCAAGCCCGTGATTCGCCTTTCGACCCTCGCCCTGGTCCTCGCCGTCCTCGCCTCCGGAGTCTCGGCCCAGATCGTGCAGATCCACCTGAAGGACGAGAAGGCCGAGAAACGCTACGCGAAGTACCTGGTCGAGGTGTCCGGCAGCAAGGTGCTCCTCGGCGAGCCCATCACGGGCTTCAAGATCGAGGGGAACCAGCTCACGCTCCTGGGGGTCAAGGTGATCGAGCTCTACGTCCTCGACGGCGATCGCCCCGAGAAGGTCCCCTACAAGTTCAAGGACGGGGAGAAGAGCCCGGTCTCGAAGCGCTCCGTCGTCAGCGTGGCGCGGGACGACATCGATCTGAAGCGCCTCCCGAACTTCTTCAACGACCGTCAGACCCTGATGGGGATCGCCAGCGAGTACGAGCTCAACCTCGAACGCATCGCCGAGATCGAGGCGAAGCGCGACGCCAGCGAGAAGGCGAGCAAGGAGTGGTTCGATCTCCAGCGGCGAGTCCTCGAGGCCCGGCGCCGCGTGGCGACCTGGTTGCGCGAGCACGGTTGCGACAAGGCGGCCGCCCGCATGGACAAGGACGGGGCGAAGGAGGAGAAGCGCCTGGAGGAGGACGGCGTGGAGGCGCGTCGCGCGACCGCGCTCGCCTCCGTCCGCAAGGCGGAGCTCCCGCCGGAGCTCGTCCGCGCCAACCAGGAGATCACCGGCGGCAAGCTGACCTTCCACGCGATGGAATCGAAGCACCTCGTCGTCTGGTACCCGACGACGATCGAGGACGGCGCGATGCGGATCGCGATCGAGACCTGCGAGCGCGTCATCGAGGGTTTCCGGCGCGAGTTCGTCGACGGCTTCGTGAACGACGGCGATCCCGACTGGATCGAGGACGAGCAGTTCTCCTGCTACCTCTTCCTCCCCGACGACACGACGCTCCGGGACCGCTTCTGGACCGACTTCCTCGGGCAGCGGTGGGGCCGCAACAAGGAGCAGTCGCTGACGGTCGCCGTCAACGGGGCGCGCAGCGTGCTCGGCCACTCCTTCGGCGAGATGTGCAAGATCCGGGATCCCCTCGACCTCGAGGGCATGATGGTCTACCTGCTCGCCGGCCACCTCGCCCACATGCACTTCGGCGGCGGAGGTCGCTCCCGTTCGGCGATGCCCTGGCTCGTGCAGGGGCTGCAGTACTACCTCTGCTTCGAGTTCCTCGGCCGGAACATCATGACGAGCTTCCAGTGGAAGGAGCGCGAGTACGACATCGATCCGGGCCGCGAGGGCGTGAAGACCGTCCAGCTCGGTCAGCGCGCGGCCTTCAATGCGGTGGCGGTGAAGCTCGGCGTACCCTTCTCGGACCTCGCCGTGAAGGACATCTACGAGATGGACGATCCGGATCTCGCGAAGTGCTGGAGCTTCTACGACTTCCTCGCGCGGACCGAGCCCGACCGCATCAATCGCTTCCTGCGCGCCGGCTGCACCCACTGGAATCGCGGCAGCGGCGGTACGCGGAACAAGGGCGAGGTCCTCAACTCCTGGCGCGAGGACATGCGGGAGATCTTCGGCGTGCCCGAGGGCACGGATCCCCTGCGCTACCTGGACGAGAAGTGGAAGGCCTACGCGCAGGGCGGGCAGCGCAAGGAGCGCGGCGTCCGCAAGTAGGCGCTCCCGCCGATCAGGCGGCGTCGGCGCCCGGCGGCGTCCCGACGGGGACGCCGCGAGGCGCGGGCGCCATCGCGGCGAAGCCGATCAGGTAGAGCCCGGCCGAGAGGAAGAGGACCCGCTCGAAGCCGACCTGCTGCGCCACCACGATCGCCAGGATCGAGCCCAGGACCGAGCAGAAGCCGTTCACGCCCCACGCCCAGGGGATCCGCCGCGGATCGCGGCGGGCCAGGATGCGCAGCCCCGTCGGAAACGCCGTTCCCATCGCAAGTCCGAGCGGCGCGAGGACGCCGATCGCCGCCGCGATCCGGGCGGGGAAGCTCCAGCCCAGGCCGTGATCGGCGAGGAAGCGCAGCGCCGGCACCGACGCCGCGATCGCGATCGCGATGACGAGGCCGAGTCCGAGGAGACGCCCGCGGCTGATCGCCGAGAGGGACTCCGCGACCCGCGATCCCACGCCGGCGCTCGCGAGGAGCGCGACCACCACCGTCGCCATCGTCGCCGTCGGATCCCCGACGAAGACGACGAGCTTCTGGATCAGGGTGATCTCCACCGCCATGAATCCGAGCCCGAGCGCGGCGAAGTAGGCGAAGTCGCGCGCGGCGCCGCCGGGGCGCTCGCCTCGTTCGCCGCCGAGTCGCCGCAGGGGCAGGAGGATGAGGAGCGCGGCGAGGAGGCCGATCTGGAGGAGCGAGGCCGACAGGATCGCGTGGGCGACCGGGAAGTCCGAGTGGTAGCGGTCGGCGAGCCGCGACCCGGAATCGGTCCGACCGCTCGCGATGCTCGCGAAGGCCGAGGACCAGCGGTAGTAGTCGAAGAAGAAGGGGCGGTCGTCGTGCGCGGGACGGACCTCGTAGGGGTAGTCGGCGTGGAAGCGTGCGAGCTCCGCGTCGTCGCCGCGGAGGACGGTCGCGAAGGCCGCGCGGTCGACGGCATCGCTTCGGCTTCGCGGATCGCCCGCCTCCAGCGCGAGCTGGAGCTCGCTCTCGAGCTCGAGGGCGACGCGCGCCTGGAGACCCTCCGGGAAGCGCTCGACTCCGGCCGCGAGCCGGGCCGCGGCTTCCTCCGCCCGGTCGGCGAAGCGCGCGAGGTAGGCCGCGCCGAGGTCGTCGGCGACCGCGTCGAGATCCGGGCGCTCCCGCATCGCGGCGCAGCGTGCACCGAGCCAGGTGCGGAAGTAGTCGCGAACGATCCCCACCGGCTGCGGCGCCGGCGCGAACTCCCGACGCGCGTCGAGCGGGTCGAAGATCATCCCGTAGAAGCCCTCCCGCTCCGCGAAGGCGTGGAGGGCCGCGATCTCCGCCTCGCTGAACGCGCCGCGCTTGATCAGCGTCGAGGCCCAGGTGAGGCCGCGGAACACGACGATCTGGCTCGCGGGTTCATCGACGCCCTCGCGGGCCAGCGCCTCGCGTGCGACGGCGGCGAGGCGCAGGGTCTCGCGCGGGCGCTGCGGATGCGAGAGCAGGAAGCGGGAGTAGCCGATCACCCCGCCCGGCCGCAGTCGGGCGTAGAGATCCCGCACCGCCTCCACCGTGTAGAGATAGCTCTCGCTCAGCGTGTAGGCGCCGCTCGTGAGGGCGGTGAAGGAGTCGACGCCCGAGAGCTGGATGAGATCGAACTCCCGCTCGCTGCGCGCGAGATAGCTCCGACCCTCCGCGGTCACGAGCTCGATGCGATCCGAGAGCGCGTGGCCGCCGGGTCGGAAGAGCCCCCCGAGCCAGGCGTCGTAGTCCTCGCGGACCATGCGCACCATCGCCGGATTGGCCTCCACGGCGGTGACCGAGCGGGCGCCCTCGGCGAGCGCGACCATGACGTCCACGCCGCCGCCGACGCCGATGACCAGCACGTCCGGCTCGCGGCGCTCCGAGGCCTGGAGGACGCGATAGCCGCTCGAGGTCTGGGAGTCGTCGAGGAAGGGGAAGGCCGCGAGATCGGAGGCGCCTTCGAAGAGCATCGTCGGCGCCGTGCCGTCCTGGCCGACGAGCCGGGCCGGGATCTCCATGCGGTCGACCGTGCCGAAGTCGCCGCCGATCATCGGCCGGGTGCTGCGCGGCGCGGCGACCTCGACCTCGGCGACCGCGCTCGGGATCCGGCGGTCCACCACGACGTCGTCGTTGAACTCCTTGCCCGGGGCGAAGGGGATCGTCCACTCGAGCGCCGGGACGCCGAGTCGCACCGATCCGCCCCGCAGGCCCACGAGGAAGAAGGCGAGCGCCGCGACGACGATGGCCGTCGCCGCGATGGCCAGTCCCCCGCGCCGGGCGGCGAAGGCGAGGCCGGCGAGCGCGCCCAGGGCGGCGGCGCCGACCGTCGTCGTGACCGCGCCGAACTGCCCGAGGCCCCACAGCGCGAGACCGCCTCCGATCGCCGACCCGACGAGATCGGCGGCGTACACGCGCTCGGCTTGATCGCGGAAGCGCGTCAGCGCGAGACCGATGACGAGGCCCGCGATGAAGAGCGGGAGGGCGACGATGCCGTAGACGATCAGGAGCGCGACGAAGGAGGAGGGGTTCGAGAAGAGGGCGAGGCAGTCGATGCGCACCGAGGTCGCGCCGGCGACCGCCATCGGGACCGTGAGCGCGTAGGCGGCGGAGAGCCAGGCGAGCGGGCCCTGCGGCGCGCGCAGGCTCGCGGGTCGGATCGCGAGGACGGT
This sequence comes from Planctomycetota bacterium, assembly GCA_041402125.1. Classification (GTDB taxonomy): domain Bacteria; phylum Planctomycetota; family DRQF01; genus JAWKSY01. The sequence continues at coordinate 4,110 of JAWKSY010000019.1, read as the reverse complement.
TCCGGCCGCGCCGAAACCGAGCATCGCGATGGAGAAGACCATGTAGGTGAGGTGGTGCCAGAGCAGGATCGCGAAGATCCGCGTGAGCGCCAGCTCGAAGGCGATGACGCTCGCGGCGATCAGGCCGATCCCCAGGTACTCGAGTCTTCCGGCCGTCCGATGCATCGTCGCGTTCTCCCCGGCAACGTCGGAAACATAGCAAGGCGGGACGGTTCCGGCCTCCCGCCGGACGAGGATCCCCGGGGAATCCCGGCCGAGGAACCGCTTCACAAGTCCGCGCCCGGCCGGATCTTGTGCGGTCAATCGCCCGCGACGGCCCCGAGACTTCGTTGACGGCGTCGGATCCGCGTCCGAGAATGAGGCTCGGGTTCGGGGAGGAGGAGGAGGCCAGTGATGAAACTGCCCCGCGTCTTCGTGGTCGAGGACAACGAATTCGACCTCGGTCTGATGACGGACGTGATCCTCTGCAACGACCTCAAGGCGGTTCCGGCGACCGGCGAGTCCTGGCTGGACGACGGACTCTCGGCGCTCGACGCGAAGGACGTGGTCGTCGTCGACCTCGATCTTCCCGGTGAGCGGGGCCGACGCGTGGTCGAGCGGCTCCGGTCCCGGCCCCTCGAGGTGCGCCCGCGCATCGTCACCCTCAGCGTCGACGGCCGTGCCGCCGGCGCTCCGGACGTCGAGGAGGTCCTCGGTCGACCGCTCGACATCGGGGGATTCGCGCGCGCCGTCGTGCGCCAGTCCCGCGAGGCCAACCTCGACTGACCGCGCGATCGGCGGAGAACGAGCGCCTTGACCAGCCCCGCTCCTCAGGGCCCGACCCCCACCGGCGGTGAATCCGGAACCGCGCTCTCGCTCCGCCTCGCGGCCCACGAGCTGAAGACGCCGCTGGCGGCCCTCTCCGGCGCGGCCGAGATCCTCTCCGACACGCAGTCGACGCTGAGCGACGAGGATCGCCAGCTCGTCCAGATCATCCACCGCAACGCGCGCCGGATGCAGGGCCTGATCGACGACATCCTGTTGCTCGGGCGCCTGGATCGAGGCGACCCCCGCTGCGAGCGGACCCCGGTCTGCCTCGGATCCGTCGTCGCGCCGATCGTGCGTCGCTTCGCACACGTCCGGGGGATCACCCGGACCTTCGTCGCCGCGCCGGCCCTCGACGACGTCCACCTCATGACCGACGGCGCCCACCTGTCGCGCGTGCTCGAGGCGCTGATCGACAACGCGGGCAAGTTCGCGTCGCTGCGGGTCGAGATCGAGCTCGAGCGCGACGACGAGGAGATCCGGATCGTCGTGCAGGACGACGGGATCGGGGTTCCCGAGGTCGAACGCGAGGAGATCTTCGCGCGCTTCCAGCGGAACCCGCGCGGCCGCGACGTCGGCGGGGGGGCGGGGCTCGGACTCGCGCTCGCGCGCGACCTCGCCCGCGCGATCGGCGCCGATCTCCGCTGCGAGGGTTCCCCCCGGGGGGCGCGCTTCGTCGTCGCCTTCCCCGCCACCGACGAGGCCTGATCCGCGGGGAGTGTCCTCCGGCCGGCCGATTCTCGTCGGTCCCGGTTGACGCGGACGGCGCGATCGCGCAAGACGCTGGCGGAGGAGAACCCGAATGAAGCTCGGATCGCGCTCATCGCCGCCCTCGCCCCCTTCGTCGTCGCCTGTGCCTCGTCGGACGAGACCACGCGCAGCACCGACGCGACGGGGATCGTCGACCTCCGTCGAGCACCTCGAGGCGACGATCTCGGAAGGCTGGCTCAACCTCCGCACCCTCCAGCTCAATGCCGCGACCGAGACCCCCGAGCCCGAGGACCTCTTCCTCCGCGGTCTGGTCACGGGCTGGCGTTTCGAGCCGACGGGGAGATCGAGGGGCAGGAGAAGGCGCCGGAGGAGAAGGGCGGTGAAGAGGTCTGGCTCCGACTCTCCGACCGCACGCTGCACGTCCGCGTCGCGGCGAGGCGCCGCCCGCCGGCGCCGTGATCGCGGGGACCTACTTCCGCGAGACCGAGCTCTTCTACCCGCGCGACCGACAGATCCTCCGCACCGCTCCCGCCGCGACTCCTTGAGCGGGCGCGACGCGCGCCTCGCCGGCGCGATCCTCGCCTGGTACCGGGCGCTCGGGCGGGTCATGCCCTGGCGCGGTCGCCCGGACCCCTGGGCGGTCTGGGTCTCGGAGATCATGCTCCAGCAGACCACGGTGACCGCGGTCGCGCCGCGCTTCGGTCCCTTCCTCGAGCGCTTCCCCAACGTCCGGGCCCTCGCCGCGGCCGACGAGGCCGAGGTCCTCGCCGCCGTTTCCGGACTGGGCTACTACCGCCGCTTCCGCGCCCTGAAGCGGGCGGCGGAGCTCCTCGTGTCCGAGCGCGACGCTCGCATCCCCGACGACGAGGACGAGCTCCGCGAACTTCCCGGCGTCGGGGACTACACCGCCGGAGCGATCGCGGCGATCGGATTCGGACGTCGCGCCGCGGCCGTCGACGGCAACGTGCAGCGCGTCTTCTCCCGCCTCGACGCGCGCGAGGGCCGTCAGGACGGCGTCCGCGCCCGGCGGGACATCGCGGCGCGGGTCCTCGAACTCATGCCGGCGGGCGCGGAGGGGGACTTCTCGCAGGCGCTCTTCGATCTCGGTCGCGAGGTCTGCACGCCCCGCTCGCCGCGTTGCGAGGACTGCCCGGCCGCCGCCGATTGTCGCGCGCGCGCGCTCGGGCGCCCCGAGGACTTCCCGGAACGTGCGCCGAAGGCCGAGACGCTCGACGTCCTCGTCGCGCAGGCCTTCGTCCGCCGGGACGATCGCGTCCTCCTCCTCCGGCGCCCCGCCGACGCGGCGCGCATGCCGGGTTTCTGGGAGCTCCCCGAGGTCTGGATCGCGCCCGCGGACGATCCGCGCGAGGCGCTCGCCCGCGAGCTCGTCGCGCGCTGCGGCCTCGTGCTCGAGGATCTCGACGAGATCGCGCGCGCGCGTCACGCGATCACGCGCCACCGCCTCGATTGCCGGCTCTTCGCCGTCCGGGTCACGGGGCGGGCGCGGCGCGGGGAGGATCTCCTCTGGCTCCCCGCGGACGAGCTCGGCCGGGACGATCGCGCCTTCTCGACGATCTCCCGCAAGCTCATCGCTCGCCGGAACTGACGGGAGTCAACGCAGCGGGCGCTCGAGATCGTGGCGGCAGCCGAGCTCGTCGAGGACGGCGGCGCAGATCTCCTCCAGGGTCCACCGGATCTCGGGCGGGGCCCAGTCGCGCCCGCCGTCCCAGGTGCGCGAGCCCCACTCGTAGAGCAGAGGGCGCATCCGGGCGTCCCGGTAGGGGCAGGGGAGGGTCCGCCCAGCCGGCGGAGGGACGAGGCGCGTCATCACCCGGCGGAAATCGAAGTCCCGGATCTGATTGACGAGGTCGACGGGAAGCGCCCCCGGCACCCGGATCTCGACCAGGCGCGTCTGGTCGAGGATCGCCCCCCGGAGGTCGGCTCCCTCGATCCGGGCCCCGAGCAGATCGGCGCCGCGGAGATCGGCCTCGCGTAGGTCGGCTCCCCGGAGGTCCGCTCCCTCCAGCCGGGCTCCGACGAGGAAATGTCGACGCAGATCCGCCCCCCGCAGGTCCGGTCCCGCCAGGGGCCGGGGCGGGGCGGACTTCGCCTCCCGGCGGGGCGGGGCGACGGGGAGGGCGGAGGTGATCGACTTGAGCTCGGGGTTCACGGTGGGGATCTCCTGGGTCGCGCCCTCGGGTCGATTCGAGTGAACCGGACTCTACAGTGCAAGGCGTCGAGGGTCAACGCGGGGTCCGCCGCCTTTCCGGGCGGGCGCGACGTCAGCGGGGGGAGAGGGTCGGGAGGGCGGCCTGACCCCAGAGCGCGATGTTCGAGAGCACTTTGCTCTCCGAGCCGGGGTAGCCCTGCATCCGGAAGGTGATCGGGTTCTCGGCCCGTCCCTGCTGGTGCCGCACCGCGAACCGGAAGAGGGTCGCCGCCTCGCGGGCGAAGGTCGCGTCTCCGGTGGCCTCGGCGGTCAGGGCGAAGGCTGCGGCCGCGGGCCAGAGGAGGTGGATGCTCGGTTCCTCGCCCCGTTTCCCGTCGTGGAGGCGGTCGAGCGCCAGGGTGCCGCGCTCGCGGCGCACGGCGCGA
>JAWKSY010000018.1:0-103238 GCA_041402125.1 Planctomycetota bacterium | reverse complement strand
GAGGGCTTCGCGATCGCCTCCGCGGGCGCGCGCGAGAAGATCGGCGAAGGGCGACTCCATGTCGTCATCATGCGGGCGGGGTCGGGGTGGGGTCCAGCGTCATCCTCGAAGCGGCGACGCGCCGGACTCAGCGGATGTTGACGAACTCTCCGTTGTTCTGCTGCGCGAGGCGCTGGAGGAGACCGCCCATGCCGCCGCCGCCCAGACCGATCGTGTGGATCTGGATCTTGGACAGGGCATTGAGCTTCCGCACCTCGGCCAGCATCGGTTCGGTCTCGATGATCCGACCCTCGTTCGGCGAGCCGTCCGAGAGCAGGAAGATCGTCTCGATCGCGACCTTGTAGTACTTGTCGAAGGCGCCGCGCCCCGCGACCTGGAAGGCGAGATCGAGGGAGTCGAAGATGTTCGTGCGTCCGGTGGCCGCGACCGCGTCGGCCCAGGAGCAGGCCTCCTTCTTGTTCGCCTCGGAAGCCGGCTGCATGTCCTTGCGCCAGATGTCGACCTTCTCGTTGTAGAAGATGATGTTGAAGGTCCCGCCGGCCGGGATCGAACCGATCGACTTCTTCAGCTCCGCCACCGCCTGGTCGATCCGACGCTCGCCGACCTTGCCGTTCTCGTTGCCCTTGGCGTCGGCGTTCATGCTGCCGCTGACGTCGAGGATGTACATGATGTGCCGCGCCTTCGTCTGGATGCCGTAGAAGGAGTTGCCGGCGCCGGCGCCGCGACCCTTGCGGCGGTTCTCCTCCTCCTCGCGCATCCGCTTCGCGATGCTGTCCGGGATGCGGTAGCCCTTCGCGCCCGCGCCCGGTCCGCGACCCTCGTAGGCCTCGCCGTGCTCCTTCCACCAGTCGCTCCAGCGCTGGCGGTTGGCGCCGAAGGCGGCGTTCGTGATCGCCTGGAGCGTCTTCACGACCTCGTCCTCGAGGCGTCCCTTCTCCTCGTCGAGGCGGGTGATGAGCGGCGGGATCGCCTCGCGACCGCCGACCTCGCGCAGCATCAGGAGCGCGGCGAAGCGGACCTGGAAGTACTCGTCGTCGAGCGCCTCGGCGCCGGCCCGTCCGGCCTCCTCGCAGGGGTGGTGGGCGAGGGCGTCGAGCGAGGCGACGCGGACGGAGGGGAAACGGCTGCGATCCACGAACTCGGCGAGCGTCGAGACGACCAGCGGATGGGGGGCGCTCCCCGCGGCCTGGAGGAGCTGGACGAGCTGTTCGGCGTCGCGCGTGCCGCGCAGGTCCCGCACGAGGTACTCCGCGGCCTTCTCCAGATCCGCCGCCTCGAGGCCGCCGAAGAGCTCGCGCAGGAGGTCTCCGAGGCGCTCGACGACCTCCGCGTTCTCCTCGACCGCCTTGCGGTTCTCCTCCACCTTCTCGCGGAGCGGGGCGAGCTGCTTCTCGACGAGCGTCCGCGCCTCCTGGCGCTTCGCCTCGGTCATGCGCGGCTTCTCGACGCGCTTGTGGAGCTCCTCCGCGATCTCCGCCTCGTCGCGTTCGATGCGATCGCGGCGCTTGCTGGTGTCCTCGCCGATGCGGCCGATCCACTTCGCGAGCAGCGGGGCGGCCTGGGGCTCCCGCACGCCTTCGAGCTCGCCGCACCCCGCGAGACGTTTCGCCTGATCCCGGGACTTCAGGCCCCGCTCGAAGGCGTCGGACTTGGACGAGAACTCGGGGCTCTGGGCGAGCGCCAGACCGGCGGTGAACAGGATCAGGGCGAAGATCCGGAAGGGAAGGCCTCTCGTCATCGATCTCCTCGGGTCGTGGTCCGGAGCCCGGCCGGGGCGGGGCCGGCGGGGCGGAATCGGCGGACGGGGACGGCGAGCGGGGTGAGGCGGGATTGTATCCGAAGCGCGGCTCCGGCCGGAAGACGGGCCCGTTTCACGGGGCGCGCGACCGGAGCGGATTCGGCAGTCCGCCGCCATTCCGCTATGATCTCGGCCGGTTTCCCTCGTCGAAGCGCCCATGATCCGAATCCTCCTCATCCTCGTCGCCCTCACGGCGCCCGCCCTCGCGCAGGACTGGCGCGTCGAGGTCAATCACGCCATCGAGCGCGGAACGACGGACCTCCTCCGGTACCAGATCGAGGACGGATCCTTCGAGACGCCCGTCTTCGGCGGCTACGCCAAGGACTTCCCGATGGGGGTCACGTCCCTCGCGGTCTACACCCTCCTGAAGTCGGGGCTCCCCGCGAACGATCCCGCCATCACGCGGGCGCTCGACTACCTGCGCTACCAGCCCTTCCGGAAGGTCTACTCGGTCTCGCTGCTCATCTTCGCGCTCGACGCCACCCACGACGAGGCGCACCGCCCCTGGATCCTGAAGGCCGCGAAGTGGCTGCACGAGAAGCTGCGCGAGCAGGATCAGCGCTGGGCCTACCCCGAGGGCGCGACGGATCTCTCGAACACGCAGTTCGCGGTGCTCGCCCTCCGGATCGCGCGCCGCCACGAGTTCGACCTCTCGGCGACGATCTGGCGGGACGTCGCGACGAAGCTGCTCGATCACCAGAACGAGGACGGCGGGTTCGGCTACCGCGAGGACAACATGCCCGAGTCCTCGGGCAGCATGACCGCGGCCGGCATCACGGTGCTTCACGTCGCGGCCGAGGAGATGACGGACATCGCCGGTTTCGGCCGCGTTCGTCGACAGTGCCTCGAGTCGATCGAGCGCGCCTGGGGCTGGATGGACGAGCGCTTCACCGGGACGGGCAACCCGCACCAGACCTCGGGAGTCCTCCGCGACGTCTACCCCGGCACGACCTGGCACTACTACTACCTCTACGGCCTCGAGCGGATCGCGACCTTCGCCGGTCGCACCGAGATCGGGGGGCGCGACTGGTACCGCGAGGGTGCGATCCACCTCCTCGGCTCCGAGCGCGACCAGGGAGGCTGGAACTCGCTCGTCGACACCTGCTTCGCGCTCCTGTTCCTGCGCCGGGCGACCTTCACCAGCACGAACCCCCTCGAGTCGACCGTCCCGCAGAGCCTCTACTGGCGCTTCGAGGATCGCGGGGCGCCCGAGGGCTGGGAGAAGCCGGGCTTCGACGATCGCCGCTGGCTGCGCGGCGCGGGGCCCTTCGGCAGCGCCGACTCGACGGTGGGGCCCTTCCGGGCGATCTGGCGCTCCGACGCGATCCACCTGCGCCGGCCGATCTACGCGCGGGCCGCGGCCGCCCCGAAGGTGCGGATCTTCGTCCAGTGCGACGACGAGGCCGAGGTCTGGATCAACGGCGTGAAGGCCGGAGGATTCCCCAGCTGGAGCCGCGACTTCCGCGAGCTCGTCATCTCCGACGAGGCCCGGAAGGCCATCGTCGAGGGCGAGAACCTCCTCGCCGCGCGCGGGAAGAACACCGGCGGGGCGAAGAACTTCGACCTCGTCCTGACCACCGCCGATCGCGAGGCCGCCCTCGTGCTCGAGCGCAACGTCCGTCCCGAGCGCTTCCTCTGGTGGCGCGAGCGCCCGGAGGCCGCGATCCCCTACCTGCGACGCTGGCTCGTGCTCGGACCGATCCCGGACTCGAAGGGCGAGAACTTCACGCGATCGCTGCTCCCTGACGCGACGGCCGCGCCGACGGAGAGTTCGCGCTACAAGAGCTTCGCGTGGCGGACGCAGGAGTCGGACGCCGCCCCCTTCGTCCTCGAGCGCGAGGGCAAGACGCGGGCGCACTCGGTGTACTACGCCTTCACCTACCTCGAGGTGAAGAAGGAGGGACGCTATTTCCTCTGGGCGAGCGCGGACGACAGCCTGGCCGTCTGGCTCGACGGTCGGCCGATGCTGCGGCACCACCGGCCGAGCGGATCGAAGCCGGACGAGTTCCCGCTCGAGATGGATCTCGCCGAGGGCACGCATCGGCTCCTCCTCAAGATCTACAACCACACCGGCGGCGCCGACTTCTTCGCGCGGATCTCGGACGAGCGCGGCGCGCCGACGGCCGACATCGTCCCGACTCTCGATGCCGACCGCCCCGACTTCGCGGCCGCGGCGCGGACCCAGCCCCAGCTCTTCACGCTCGAGGAACTCCTGCTGCACCTCGAGACGGACCGCATCCCGCGGCTCGACTTCTCGAAGGAGGACGACCTGAAGCGCGTGGCCGTCGGCCCCGTGCGGAATGGATGGCCGCAGTGGGTCGCGCGGGCGCAGTCGGGGGACGCCTACCGGCCGAGCCCCGGCGCCAGCGGCGTCATGGGGGTCTGGCCGCAGACGAACACCCAGCCGACGCGCATCATCCGAAAGCTCCGGCTGGCCCGCGACGAGCACGAGCTCCGGGTCCGCTTCTCCCCGGAGGCCTACCAGCAGCCCGGCCGCGCGGGGTGTCGCGTGCGCGTCGGCGTCTTCGACGGCAAGCTGTCCTGGCTGGGGGCGGAGGAGCAGGTCGCGCCCGAGAAACCCGGCGGGGCGGGGTGGTTCGAGATGAAGACTCCGCTCTCGGGCTACTCAGGGCGCGAGGTTCTCGTCATCATCGAGTGCACCGGGCGGGATCCGTCGCACTACGCGATCGCGTACTTCGACGAGATCAGCCTGCGCTGACGGGACCAGGAGAGAGAGCCGTGATCGATCGTCGCCGATTCCTGGCCGCGGGCAGCCTGGCCCTGCTCGGGGCCTGCACCCGCTCGGCCCCCTCGACGTCGGGAGCCTCCGCCGCCGCTGCGGAGGCCGGACCGCTGTACCGGATCTCCCTCGCCGAGTGGTCGGTCAATCGCCGGATCCACCGCCGGGAGGAGCCGGCGCTCGACCACCTGGACTTCCCGGCCTACGCCCGCTCGCTCGGGATCGACGCCGTCGAGTACGTCAGCACCCTCTTCGCGGACCGCAGCACCGCGGGCGACTACGTCGCGGACCTCCGGCGGCGCTGCGACGGCGAGGGCGTGCGGAGTCTCCTCATCATGGTCGATGCCGAGGGCGCCCTCGGCGATCCGGACGAGGCCGGACGCCTCCGGGCCGTGGCGAACCATCACCGCTGGCTGGACGCCGCGAAGGCCCTGGGCTGCCACGCGATCCGCGTCAACGCCCAGAGCTCGGGAGCCCGCGACGAGCAGGCGCGCCTCGCCGCCGACGGTCTCCATCGGCTCGCGAGCGATGCGGCGTCGCGGGACCTCTCGGTCATCGTCGAGAACCACGGCGGGCTCTCGTCCGACGGATCCTGGCTCGCCGAGGTCATGCGCCTCGCCGATCACCCGGGCGTCGGCACGCTGCCCGACTTCGGCAACTTCAACCTGGGCGACGGCAAGACCTACGACCGCTACCGCGGCACGGAGGAGCTGATGCCCTTCGCGCGCGCCGTGAGCGCCAAGAGCTACGCCTTCGACGAGGCCGGGAACGAGACGACGATCGACTACGAACGGATGATGCGCATCGTCGTCGACGCCGGCTACCGCGGTCACGTGGGGATCGAGTTCGAGGGCGGCGGTTCGAGCGAGGCCGGCATCCTCGCCACGAAGCGCCTCCTCGAGTCCGTCCGGACGAAGCTCGAGGCCGGGCGCGGATGAGCGGCGCGACGAGCCCGGAGGCGCCCCGGGGCACGCCGGTCGACGCGCGCACCCTCGCGACCGCCCGCGTCCAGGCGCCGAGCCTCGGGCTGCTCTTCTTCGGGCTGCTCGGCCTCCTCACGCCGATCATCTTCCTCCTCGATCCCTTCGACCGCCTGCCCCGGGATGTCTCCGAGGTGGAGCCGCCCGCCGCGACGGCGCCGGAGAGTCCGGGGGGCGAGACCGGCGAGGACGGGGCGGGGGCGAAGGAGGGGGGCTCGACGCCCGCCGAGGGAGGGCAGCTCGGGGACGAGGTGCCGACCTGGCTGCGTCCGATCCTGCACGGCCTGTCGATCATCGCGTGTCTCGTGATCATCGTCGGCGCCTGGCAGATGCGTCAGATGAAGCACCTGAAGCTGGCCCGGATCGCCTGCCTCCTCGCGATGCTCCCGGTCCAGATGACCTTCTGTCTGAGCTTCGTGTTCGGATTCTGGGCCGGCGTCATCGTGCTGAGGGACGATGTCGCGGAGTACTTCGAGAGCTGAGACGCGAGACCGCGTCCGGAGGAACGGGGAAGAAACGATGAACCAGGACGACCCGATGAACAGGGACTTCGACGAGCTGCGCGCCAACGCCGCGGCCGACGCCGCCCGCCGCGTCAAGGCGCCGGCGATCGTCATGCTCATCCTCGTCGGAATCACGGCCCTCCAGGGCCTCTACGGCGTCGCGATGTCCTTCGTGACCGATTCCGACGAGCAGATCGCGGGCATGGTCGAGGAGTTCGAGCGTCAGCAGCAGGAGATGCGCGACCAGGGGCAGGAGGACCAGGCCGAGCAGATGAAGAAGGTCCACGACTTCCTCATCCCGATCATCGAGTTCTCGATGAATCCGCTCTTCGGCGTGCTCGGTCTCCTGCTCGCGCTCTTCACGGGATTCTGCGCGCTCCAGATGCTCCGCCTGAAGAGCTGGGGCCTCGGCGTCACGGGCAGCATCCTGGTCATGCTCCCGCTCTCGACCTGCTGCTGCTGCATCGGCGCCCCGATCGGGATCTGGTCGTTGATCGTGCTCATGAACACCGACGTGAAGGCGGCCTTCCAGGGCGATCCCGCGGCGGCGGCCGAGGTCTTCTGAACCGACGCGCGAGAGGGGACCGATGAGCCGGAACCGCAACGAGGTGGTCATCGTCCGGGGGCGAGTGCGACCGCTTGGCGTCTTCGACGACGCGATCCGCCTGCTCCGCGAGACGGGATCCTACTGGCCGATGGTCGGGATCTCCTTCGTCGGCGTCTACGTCGGTCAGTCGGTTCCCCTCGGAGCGCTCTTCATCCCGCTCTGGATCGGGTGCCACCTCGCGGTCCTGCAGATGCTCGACGGCCGGAAGGCGCAGTTCGCCGTCCTCGGCCGCCCCTTCGAGCGCTTCAAGGACATCCTGGGCGTGACGCTCGTCCACATCGGCGTGCAGCTCCTCGTCACGCTCGTCGTGGGCGCGGTCTACTTCGGGACCCTCTTGCCGGTCATCCTCGCGACACCGCACGGGGCGGAACCCGATCCGGAGGAATTCCGGGGGGCGATGGTCGCCTTCTTCGCGGCCTACGGCGCGTGCCTCGTCGGCGTGCTCCTTTACTTCTTCTTCACCCTGTTCGCGGCGCCGCTCGTCTTCGACCGGAAGCTGGGAACGGTCGAGGCCCTGCGGACGAGCGCGGCCGGGGTGATGGCGAACTTCGGCGGCGTCCTGGGCTGGTGGTTGCTCACGACCCTGATGCTCGTCCTGTCCGCCTGCTGTTGCATCGTGATGCCCTTCGTGCTCCCGCTCTGGGTCACGAGCCACACGTTGGTGATGAACGCGATCTTCCCGCGGGAGGTCGTCGCCGACACCTTCGACTGATCGGCGCGCGACGAACCGGATCGCGCGAAGATGCGAGTACGGTGCCCGTCACCGGATGAGCATTTCGGTTCCGCCGCGATCGCGAGCGAGACCGATTCGCCCGGAGATGCGAGTACGGTGCCAGTCACCGGATGTGCATTTCCGTTCCACGGCGATCGCGGATGAAACCGATTCGCCCGGAAATGCACATCCGGTGACTGGCACCGTACTGGCATCCGGCACCGCCGCGGCCGTCCAGAGCCGTGAACGAGCGAGGCCCGCCGGATCACTCCGGCGGGCCTCGCTCGTTTCGCGTCGGAGGGGCCGCGATCGATCAGAAGACGATCGCGAGCGAGACTGATTCGTCCGAAGATGCGAGTACGGTGCCCGTCACCGGATGAGCATTTCCGTTCCGCCGCGATCGCGAGCGAGAACGATTCGCCCGGAGATGCTAGTACGGTGCCAGTCACCGGATGTGCATTTCCGTTCCGCGGCGAACGCGAATGAAACCGATTCGCCCGGAAATGCACATCCGGTGACTGGCACCGTACTAGCATCCGGCACCGCCGCGGCCGTTCAGAGCCGAGAACGAGCGAGGCCCGCCGGATTGATCCGGCGGGCCTCGCTCGTTTCGCGTCGGAGGGACCGCGATCGCTCAGAACACGATGGCGAGCTCGTAGCCGTCGCTGGAGGCGTAGATGCCGTTCTGCGCCATCACGTCGAGGACGATCGACTGGACCATCAGGTTCAGGCCCTCGACGCCGACCGGCATGTTGAACTGCACCATCTCGCCGGCGGGCAGGAGCGCCGGCGAGTCGATCGCGACGATCGCGCCGAAGCCGAACTGGTTGACGTGCAGGCCCGGCGCCGGGCTGATCGGCGGGAATCCGCGGTAGAAGAACTGCGCCAGGAGGAGCGCGTGACGGTTGTCGAGCCCGCTGCCCGGCGAGAACATCCGCAGCTCGACGAAGTCGCCGGCGCGGACCTCCTTCCAGGAGTTGGCCGGACCCGAGGCGGCGTTGGCGTTGACGCCGGTGCCGACGTCGATGTCCTCGCCGGTGCCCGGGTAGAAGGGCGACGGCTCGGCGTTGTCCAGTCGCGAGAGCGTCCCGTCCCCGAAGTTGACGGTGAGGAGGTCGCGGTCGAAGTCCCCGTCGAGATCCAGCGAGACGACGTCGAAGGGGTTGATGCCCGTGTAGGCGGTGTGCATCGCGCTGAAGCCGCCCGATCCGTCGTTGGCGAAGACCATGGTCTGCCAGGCGTCGAAGCAGGTCACCGCGATGTCGAGGCCCAGCGCGTTGTCGGCGTTGGTGACGGCGAGTCCGGTCGGCGTCGGCAGGGTCGGCGTGTCGACGCGCGAGAAGTTCATCCCGCCCAGGTTCCGGAGGAGCGTGATGCTGTTCCCGGCCGTGTTCGCGGTGACGATGTCGGCGCGCAGGTCGTGGTTGGCGTCGAAGATCGCGATGTCCAGCGGGACGGCGCCGACCGAGACGAAGTTGAGCGGGGTGAAGGCCGTCGTGTCGTTGCGCACGATGAGGATCACGTCGGCGCCCGCGCAGGCGACCGCCATGTCCTCGTCACCGTCGTCGTCGAGGTCGCCGAAGGCGAAGGCCGTCGGGCCGGGCACCCCGGTCTGGGCGCCGCCGTAGCTGAAGTTCCCGGCGCCGTCGTTCACGAGCAGGCTGATCGCGTTGACGAGGTTGTTCGCGACGAAGAGGTCCATGTCGCCGTCGCCGTCCGCATCGACCGCGGCCATGCGGAAGGGGGCGAATCCGGCGGTCACGACGCCGTTCGAGCTGAAGTTGCCGACGCCGTCGTTCAGGTAGACGCCGAGCTGGTTCCCCTGACCGAAGAGCACGGCGATGTCCGGCGCGCCGTTGCCGTCGAAGTCCTCGGCGACGACGCCGATCGGATTCGCGGGCGTGGCGAACGGGATCGCGGCCGCGAAGGTGCCGCCGTTGTTGATCAGGACGGAGATGTTCGAGCCGGTCGCGTTCGTCGCGACGACGTCGAGGTCGCCGTCGCCGTCGAGATCGGCGCTGGCGACGGAGCTGGGATTCCCGCCGACGGTGAGGGGCGTCGGGGCGGAGTAGGCCTGACCCGCCGCGGTCGCGCCGAGCGCGACGAGAGCGGTGAGGAGGCCGAAGAAGCGGCGCGCGGCGAGGTGCTGGTTCATCGCGAATGTCCTCGGGCCCGAAGGCCCTCTGCGAGGTCGAACGCCGGCGTCGACGACGTCTTCACGACATCGACGAGCGACGGGCCGCCCGACCCGATCCTTGGCGCGGCGAGCCTCCGGGCTCGCGGTTCCGCGATTATCGCATGCATCGGGGAGGCTCCGAAGATTTGCGCGAAGATCCCGATCCGGATCGATGATTACCCGGACGACCGTCCCGACGGCCGGTGTCTTCCTTCCTGCATCGAGAATCTGCCCCCGAGGGTATGCATCAGGGAAGAAACTCGAACTCGCGGGCATCGCTGGCAGCGTAGATCCCGTTCGCGGCGGCGGGATCGGAAACGACCGACTGCACGATCATGCAGAGGGACGCGAGGCCGCCCGGCACCACGGTCGAGAAGACCTCGCCCGCCGGCGCGAGCGCCGGGCTGTCGAGGACGACGATGAGGCCGAAGCCGAAGAAGTTCACGTGGAGCCCCGGCGCCGGGCTGATCGGCGGGAAGCCCGGGTACATCAGCTGGGCGATCAGGAAGGCGTTGGCGCCGACGTAGGTCCCCAGCGGCGAGTGCATGCCGAACTCGATCGTCTGCCCCGCCGCGATCGGCAGGCGCTGGACGGCGGGGGAGTAGACGGCGGGCCCGTCGACGCCGATCCCGGTCTCGAGGTCCTCGCCGGTGCCCGGGTAGAGCGTGGTCGGGCGGAGATTCTCGAGGTAGCGCAGCGACCCGGTCGCGAAGTCGATCACGCCGAGGTCGTCGTCCAGGTCGGCGTCTCCGGTCAGGGAGACGAGTCCCAGCGGGTTGGCGCCGGTGAGGGTCGAGAAGGCGATCGAGAAGTTACCCGAGCCGTCGTTCGTCATGACGGCGGTCTTCGAGGCGATGAAGCAGGTCACCGCGATGTCCACGCCGAGCGCGTTGTCGGCGTTCGTGAGCGCGAGGCGGGCCGGCGTGAGCAGGGTCGGGAAGTCCACCCGGTTGAAGTTGAAGCCGCCCTGGTTGCGGAGCACGGAGATCGTGCCCGACGCCGTGTTGGCGGTGACGATGTCCGGGCGGAGGTCGTGATTCGTGTCGACGATCAGGACGTCGAGCGGAACCCCGCCGACGGCGAGGAAGTTGAGCGGCGTGAACGCGGTCCCGTCGTTGCGGACGATCAGGATCGCGTTCGACTGCGCGCTCGTCACCACGAGATCGAGGTCGCCGTCCGCGTCGAGGTCGCCGCTCGCGAAGGCGGCGGGGCCGAAGACGCCGGTGGCCGCCCCGACGTAGGTGAAGGAGCCGCCGCCGTTGTTGAGGATGAGGCTCACCTGGTTGACGTCCACGTTCGCGACGAGGACGTCCTCGTCGCCGTCGGAGTCGACGTCGAAGGGGAGCATGCGGAACGGTCCCGCCCCGGCGGGGATGGCGATCCCGGCCGAGAAGTTCCCGGCCCCGTCGTTGAGGAAGACGATGAACTGGTTGCCCACGTTCGTGATCGTCGCGATGTCGGCGTCGCCGTCTCCGTCGACGTCACGGGCGTAGAGGTCGATCGGTCCGCTCGAGGTCGAGAGGACCGGGCCGGCGCTGAAGTTGCCGGCGCCGTCGTTCATCATCACGGTCAGGGACGCGCCGAGGGCGTCGCCGGAGACGATGTCGTCGAAACCGTCTCCATCGAAGTCCGCGGCCGCGGCGGCGAGAAGACCGCCGCCGAAGTCCGTGCGGACGACCGGAGCGTAGCTCTGGGCGCCGGTGGTTCCGACGAGGAGTCCGAAGCAGAAGACGGCGACGAGACGACGCGGGTCGAGTGCAAGCATGGTTTTTTCTCTCATCCTCGCGGGGCGAGGGACCCGACGGCATGACGGGTCGTGGGCGATCGGCGACGGCGTCGTCCCGATCCGCGGGAGCCTTCCGCCTGGAAAGACCTCCCGCACGTCCGCCGATGATGGCCGATCACCGCGCTCCGTCGAAAGCCTTGCAGGGAATGTGATCGAGCTCTCGGCCGGCGCGGCCGGGTGCGACCGGGCCAAGCGCTTTCGGGCCGGGCACTTGCGCGGGTGGGGGCGGAGCGCCGGGCGAGCGGGAACGCGGGGAAAGACCCGGTCCGACCGCATGATGAATCAGCCCACGAGAAAGGGCCGGAGCGAGACGTGCTCGCTCCGGCCCTTCGTTCTCCGGGGTCCCTCGGGGGACCGCCGGGAGGATCAGGCGTCCTTCTTCTTCGCGGGCGCCGTGAAGGACGTGAGCTTGAACTCCGTGCCCTTCAGCAGACGCGCGAAGGCCTCCTGCTCGAGGTCCTTCTTGTTCGCGAGGACGACGACCTTGGAGGTGTCGCCGTAGGGGAGGACGACCTGGACTCCATCGACCTTCTCGAAGATCTCACGGATCTTCGTGCAGGTGTTCCCTCAGGCCACGCCGCCGATGATGAGCTCGTACTCGGCGAGCGTCTTCGATCGGCTGGTCTTGGTGATCGAGGTGATGTCGTGACGCTTGCCCAGGAGCTTCTGCATCGCCTCCTGGTCGGGCTTCACGTCGTCCTTCGTCGTGATCCACGCGGTCGCGGTGGAATCGACGGTGATGGAGGTGACGGCATCGAGCTGCTTCAGGGTCGAACCGACCCAGTTGGCCTTCGCGGCCGCGCTTCAGCCACCCCCTCGCGAGTAGGCGACCTTCCAGACGACGAGCTCGTCCTTCTTCTTCGGGTCGCCGAGCTCGGAGATCTTCTTCGCGGGAGCCTTGAAGGCGGTCACCGAGAAGCGGGTGCCCTGGAGGGCCTTCTCGACCGCCTGTCGGTCGAGGCTGGCGCCGTCCTTCATGACGATGGCGGCGGTGCCGGCGGTGCAGTCGCACTTGACGTCCGAGACGCCGGTGATCTTGGCGAGCGCTTCACGGGCGCTCTCCTTGTTGCTTCAGGTCATGCCCTTGACGTTGACGACGTAGGCGCCCTCGTCGCTCGTGGCGAAGAGGTAGCCCGACTTCGTCGCGCCGAAGGCGACCAGGCCGGCGAGGATGCCGACGGTCACGATCCAGATGCGCATGATGATCCTCTCGGGGGATTCGCGGTTCCCGGGCCGGCGCCCCTGCGCCGACCCTCGAAACCTTCTAACACTCCCTTTCGACGGGATGTTCCCCCGGATTCAGGCGAATTCCCGGCCCTCGTCCGGGGACGGAAGTCCCTGTCCCGGCGGGAGCTGTGACATCGCATGGGCCGCGTCGAAGGCCTCGAGGGCTCCCGGGCGGCGCCGCCAGTGGCTCCGACGGAAGGGGCGGACCCCCTCGGCGAGGGCGCGTCGGACCTCGTCGGGATGGGGGGCGATGTCCCGAGGGAGGCCGCCGCGCGATCCGTAGGGGCACCAGACCCCGGCCGCGCCGCTCGATTTCCGTCCGTCCACCGCGAAGCGGAAGAAGGTGTCGAGGTCGAGACCGCCGCGGCCGTTCGCGCCGCGGAGCACCCAGTCGGCCCGCCCCTCGAGGAAGGGCAGGGGCAGGGCGACGTCGCCGTAGGGGCCCCGGTCGGGGTGCAGGTAGAGGAGCCCCTCCGGCCCGACCGCCTCCCGGGCGAGGCGCATCTGGGCGTCGGCCAGGACGGGATCGTCCGCGAGTCCGTCGAGGTAGAGGCCGTCGAAACCGTGGTCCGCGATGACCCGTCGCATCTCGGCGCCGAGGTCCGCCGCCCGCGAATGGCGGGGGCTCAGGTAGGCCAGGGGTCTCATCCCGACCCGACGGACGGTGGCGAGCACCCGGGCGAACTCCTCCGGACATTCGGGCTCGTGGCGGCTCGTCATCCAGGAGCCGCGACGCCAGATCCAGCGCGAGAGCTTCGGGCGCTCGCGGAAGGGGATCCCCCGCCAGAAGTAGGCGTGCCAGGCGAAGATCTCGGCGTGGCGGGCGCAGTCCTCGATGATCTCGTCCGCGGGATAGGCGGCGGCCGGGAAGGGGCGCGGTTGCCCCTCGTGGGCGATGCGTTCGTTCGCGCGGCGGTCGTCCGACGGCCGCACCGGAAGCGCCATCACCCAGAGATCCTCGCCGGGGGCGAGGGCATGACGGCTCTCCGCCGTCGCGAGGGGAGGGGCGGCGCGCCGTGGTCGGGTCGGCCAGAGTCCGAACCCGCCCCGGAGGTCGAGGCCGACGCGCGCTCCCCGCGCGGCGCGATGGTACGCGACCTCGAGGAGCGGTCGCGCCCGGACGATCGTCGCCGCGCGGCTCGAGAGGGCGAGGAGGCCGTCGTCGCGCACCCGCCCCGTGACGTCGCCCCAGCGGAAGGACTTCTCGTCCGTCCGGACGAGTGGGAGGGTCTCGCCCTCCACGCGGAGGGAGAGGACGGGGCGCTCGCCGCCGACCCGGGCCAGGAGGGTGAGCTCGTGCGGGCTCGCCCGGAGTTCGAGCCCGGCGACGCGGAGCGTGAAGGAGGTCTGGGCGGCGGCCGGATCCATGCCGCCAAGCTGCCCCCCCGGACCTCCGCGGGCAAGGCGGCGGCGCCGGCACATTCCGGGTCGCGCCGCTCCGGGGGCGTTATCCTCCCTCCGCATCCGAACGGAGGACCCGATGAAGATCCAGATCACCTACTGCGGACGCTGAAACTTCCTGCCTCAGGCCACCAGTCTGGCGGCCTATCTGGAGCAGGAACTGGGCGTCCAGGCGGAGCTCATCCGCGGCGACCGGGGCATCTTCGACGTCGTGATCGACGGCGAGCTGCGCTTCTCGAAGCACGAGGCCGGTCGCTTCCCGAAGAACGAGGAGATCCTCGCGCTCGCGCGCGGCTGACGAGGCCGCGTCGAGGAGCGAGACCCGAGAGCCGGGCCGGACGGCGTTGCCGTCCGGCCCGGCTCCCGTTTCCGTCCGGTCAGGCTTCGGCCGTTCCCGAACCCTGCGCCGCGCCGAGGTCGTGGACGACGGCGCGCGTCGATCCCAGTTCCTCCGCCATCTCCGCGATCCGGCGGTGATGGGTGAAGAGCAGCACCTGCACGTGACGACCGAGGTCCGCGAGGGCGGTGAGGGCGGCCCGGCTCCGCTCGTCGTCGAAGTGGACGAGGACGTCATCGAGGACGAGCGGAAGCGCGCCCCGTTCGCCCGAGGCGACGAGGTGCTCGATCGTCGCGAGGCGCAGCGCGAGGAAGAGCTGGTCGCGGGTGCCGTCGCTCAGCTCGGGCGTGTGCGCCGTCGATCCGTCGGCCCGGCGCGCGAGGAGGACGGTCTCGTTCCGCTCGTTCAGCTCCGCCTCCACCCCCGCGAAGGCGGATCCCGTCATGATCGCGAGCAACTCGCCGGTGCGCGCCAGGACGGGGCCCTGGTTGCGCTCGCGGTAGGCCTCGATCTCGCGGCGCAGGATCTGGGCCGAGGTCGCGAGAACGCGGAACCGTCGCGCCTCCTCGACGATCCGGGCCGCCAGGGCGGCGCGCTCGGATTCCGCCCGCGCCGCCGCGTCGCCGCCGTCCATGGACTCCTGTCGGTTCCGGAGCCGGCCGCGCTCGTCGAGGAGGCGTCGCTGTTCGGACTGCGCGGACTCGACCGCCGCGCGCACCGCCTCGTGCTCGCCGGTGAGGCCGTCGGGGTCGACGCCCTCGGCCTCGGCCTCGAGCGTCGCGAGGGGGAGGCCGCCGCCGAGATCGCGCAGGCGGCTCTCCTCCTCGCGGAGCGCGCGGCGGAACTCCCGGCGTCGTGAGAGGTCGTCGAGCGCACGGCGGCGCGACTCGTCGTCCGTCGCGCGCAGGGTCTCCAGCCGTTCGGCCTCCTCGCGGCGGACCGTCTCGAGGCCGCGCCGGAGCTCGGCCGCTTCGGCCTCGCGGCGGGCGAGGCTCTCCGTCAGGGTCGCCACACGGCCGCCGAGTTCGTGCGCGTCCCGGAGGCGGCGCTCGAGTTCGGCGAGGACGGCCGGCGAATCTCCGGCGTCGATCCGAGGGGCCAGATCCGGCGCCGCGGCCGCGACGACCTCCGTCAGCGCGTTCCGGAATCCTCACGAGTCTCGCGGCCAGCGAGCGCTGCCGTTCGGTCTCCCGCCGACCGAGCGCATCCTCCGCGTCCTCCGGCGTCGTCGTCTCCGGCAGGCCCAGGGCCGCGACCGCGCGCCTCCAGCGCGCGACGCGCTCCTGCCCCGAAGCGACCTCGGTCTCGATCTCGGTCGTGAGGCGACGTTCCTCGTCGCGCTCGCGATCACGCAGCCCGATCAGCTCGCGCCGCCGCGCATCGAGTCGTTCTCCGGCTTCGAGGCGTCGCGTCACCGCCCCCTCGAAGAGCGCGGCATTCGCCGTCTCCGACGGATCGAAGGCCTGACCCGCGGCGGCGAGAGCGGCGCGCCGCGCCGCGAGTCCCGCCTCCAGGGTCGTGCTTCGCGTCATGATCCCCGCCTCGAGCGCCGTCAGGTTGCGCAGCTCGGCCGCGACGCGTTCGATCTCCTCGTGCCAGCGCCGCATGACTTCGACGTCGCCGACCTCCACCGGCAGTTCACCCCAGAGCGCGCGCCAGTCGGTCTCCCACGTCGAGAGATCGGCGTCGATCTCCGCGCTCTTGATGGAGTGGTCCTCGAGCCGGCGCCGGGCCGCGTCGCGGCCGGCCTCGAGCGCCGCGAGCCGCTCCACGGCCTGGGCCTGACTCGCGATGCGGTCCGCGATCTCGTCGCCCTCGCTCACGGCCCGTTCGTGGCGCGCGGCGAGGTCGGTGTCGGATTCGCCACCCCCCGCCTCACCGTTGAGCCAGCGGCCGCGGATCCGGCGCCAGGTCGCGTCTCGCTCGCCGCGGTGACGCTCGAGGTCCTCCCGGCGCGGCGGCGCCGCGCCCCGCTCGAGCGCGTCGATCTCGGCCGTGTGCTTCGCGAGTGCGCGCTCGGATTCGGTCCGCTCGCGGTCGAGGTCCTTCCGTCTCTCGGTCAGGTCGTGACGTCGATCGCGCAGGACGTAGATCTCCGCGCGCTGCGGGAGGCAGGCGTCCGCGAGCGCCTCGGCTTCACCCCGCCAGCGCCCAAGCGAGGCCAACCGGTCGGCGATCCGGCGGCGTCCCTCCGCGACCCCGCGCCGGTCGGCGGCGATCGCGCGCTCCTCAGTGACGGCTTCCCGGAGCGCGGCGCGCGCCTCGCGCAGGATCTCGAGGTCGCCCGGGGAGTCCGCGGCGGCGAGCTCTTCCTCAAACCCGGCCGCGCGTCGCGCGGCCTCGTCACGGTCGCGACGGCGCCGGGCCTCGTCGCGGCGCGCCCCCACGATCTCGGCTGCGAGCGAGCGCAGCGCGCGCGCCGACGCGTCGAGGTCGGACGCGGCGTCCGCCGGATCGACCTCTTCGGCGCTCGCAGCGCCGCGTTCGCCCCCGGGAAGGAGACCTCGCGCGCGATCGAAGTCGCCTTGTTCCCGAAGGAGGCGTCGGATCTCGCCTTCGACGGCCGAGATGCCGCTCCGGTCAGGGAGGGCGGAGAGCGCGGCGCGATCGCCCTCGATCTCCTGCGCGCGGCGCTCGGCTTCGCGCTCCATCTCCGCCCGACGCGAGCGGAGCGCCTCGTGCTCGTCGAGCCAGCCCTCCGGAACGTGGTCGAGCGCGGACAGCCCGGCGAGCGCGACGCGCGCCTCCTCGCGACGACGGAGGACGGGGAGCGTGCGCCCGAGTCGCTCCAGCTTGCCGCTCCGGGCGGTGAGCTCGGCGACGCGGGCCTCGATCTCGAGCAGCCTCGCCTCGCAGCGCTCGAGCGCGGCGGCGTTCTCGTCCCAGTCGCGCGTGTCGAGGCCCTTCTCGTCGGCGTCCTGCGCGAGCTCCTTGTACTCCTTCAGGAGCCGGTTGAGAGTCTTCGTGCTGGCGCGCGGCGTGTAGAGCGCCTCGGCCTCCCCGGCGACGGCGGCGAGGATGCCGCCGAGGTTCGCCGCGCCCGCGAGCGCGCGGTCGATCTCGCCGTCGTCGGCGAGGAGCTCCTCGGCGCCGCGCCGCAGCGACTCGTGGTCGAGCGAGAAGAGACCCTCGAAGAGGCTCTGGTCGACGCCGCCGAGGAGGCGACGCATCACGGCCTCGTCGACCGGAGTCTCGTCTCCGGCCTCGACGAGCGGGTCCTTGCGCTTCTTGCGGCGGATCAGCTCGCGGACCTTCCCCTCGCCGTCCTCGAGGCACGCTCCGACGGCGGTGGCGGCGCGATGGAGGAAGGCGTCGGGGCTGCGGTCGGACATGCCGAAGAAGAGCCCCGAGAGGGCGCGCCGCGCCGTGCTCTTGCCGGCCTCGTTCGGGCCGAAGACGACGTGGAGACCGGCCGGACCGCGGTCGAGGTCGAGCCGGCGATCGGTGTGCGCCCCGAAGGCGATGAGGTCCAACCGGAGCAGCCTCACGCCCCGTCCTCCGCCTCGAGGAGGCGCGAGAGGAGGAGTTCGCGCGCCTCCGTCTCGATCTCGTCCGTCGCGTCCCCCTCGAGCGCGTGCCGGATCTTCACCGGCAGGGACCGGAGCAGCGTCTCGAACTCCGGCGCGGCCGGGGTCTCGTCGCCCGAACCGACCGCGAGGCGGCGGACGAGCTCGCCGAGCTCGTCCGTCCGGGCCGCGAGGTCCTCGATGCCCCGGGCGTCGCGGGTCCTCACGCGGACCTTCTCGATCCAGAGCTCGCCGTCGAGGTTGGGGACGAGGTTGCGGATCTCCTGCACGAGCGCGTCGGGATCGCGACGCAGGGCGGCGTTCGCGCCGCAGCGTCCGACGACGGTGACCCGCGCCGCGACGAGTCGGCCCTCGGCCGCCTCGATCTCGCGGGCGAGTTCCGCCCGGATCAGATCGAGCACGGCGTCGAGCGTCTCCGCGCCCGCGGCGTCGACCTCGACCTGCGCCCAGCGCAGGACGTCGAGCGCGTGGAAGACCGGCGCCTGGACGCGTCCGCCGCGCACCTCGACGACGAGCGCGCCCTTCGGTCCCGTCTCGCGGGCGTGGCGGCCCTGCAGGTTGCCGGGGAAGACGATCCAGGGGTCCTCGCCGCGCGTCTGCCGCACGTGGACGTGGCCGAGCGCCCAGTAGTCGTAGCCCCGGCCGCGGAGCTCCTCGATCTTGCAGGGCGCGTAGCGCGCGTGGACGCCCTCCGGCTCGTCGAGCGCGGTGTGGAGGACGCCGATGTTGACGAGGCCGGGGCGCGGATCGGGGTAGTCGATCGCGAGGTTCCGCGTGACCTTCCGGTCGGCGAAGCTCTGACCGTGCACCGCCGCGCCGATCTCCTCGAAGACGAGGGTCTCGGGGCGGTCCGAGGCGAGCACGTGGACGTTCGAGGGCGGGCGGAGCGAGCGCGTGAGGACGCTGGCCGCGTCGTGATTCCCCTGGAGGAGGACGACGGGGCAGTCGAGACGCGCGAGCTGCCGGTTCAGGAAGAGTCCGGTGTTGTAGTCCTTCCAGTCCCCGTCGTAGAGGTCGCCGGCGAGCACGACGAGATCGACGCGTTCGGAGCGGGCGAGAGCGATCAGGCCCTCGAAGGCGTCGCGCGTGGCGACCCGGATCCGGTCCACCGGCGCGCCCTCGTAGCGATCGAGCCCCTCGAGCGGACTGTCGAGGTGCAGGTCGGCGGCGTGGAGGAAGCGGAAATCGCGCGCGGGGGGCATCGTCGTACCGAGGGGGTCTCGCGGGAATCGGGGGAGCGGGGCTCCGTCTCGGCGCACCCGGCCGAGCCGATTATGATGGACGCGTCGGGGGACGCACAGGCCCCCTTCCGTCCCGCCGGAGGAAGATCATGAGCCGTCCCGTCGTCGTCGTCCCCCTCGCGGCCGGATTCGAGGAGATCGAGGCCGTCACCGTCATCGACGTGCTCCGTCGCGCCGATTGCCGCGTCATCACGGCCGGGCTGGACGAGGGCCTCGCCCGCGGGGCCCACGGGATCGACCTCGCGGTCGACGCCGCCCTGGGCGCGCTTCCCGTCGCCGACGAGGAGATCGCGATGCTGGTGCTCCCGGGCGGCATGCCCGGAGCCACGAACCTCCGCGACGACGCCCGCGTCCAGGCGCTCGCGTCCGCGCTCGTCGCCACGGGGCGGAAGGTCGCGGCGATCTGCGCCGCCCCGATGGCCCTCGCCGGCGTCACCGCCGATCGCGCCGTGACCTCCTTCCCGAGCTTCGAGAAGGAGTGTGCCTGCGCCGAGTACCGCCGGGAACGCGTCGTCGTCGACGGTCCCGTCGTCACGAGCCGCGGCGCCGGCACCGCGATGGAGTTCGCGCTCACGCTGGTCGAGGAGCTCGTCGGCGCCGAGAAGGCGGAGGAGCTGGCCGCCGCCATGCTCGTCCATCGCCCCGAGGCGCCGCACCGCGTCTAGCGGCGGAACGCGCGCTCGAGCGCCAGGCCGACCGCCGCCGTCCCGAGCGTCGCGAGCGCGGGCTCCGGGCGGTCCTTGGCGGAGAACACCACCATGCCGCCGGCGAGGAGGATGAAGGCGATGGCCGGCAGGGGATGGAGCGGCACGCGGAAGGGCCGCGGTCGCTCGGGTTCGCGGCGCCGCATCACGATGACGCCGGCCACCGCGAGCCCGGCGAAGAGGCTCAGCGCCATCCCGACGTAGATGAGGATCGCGTCGGGCTCGAAGGGCAGGAGCGCCAGCGCGAGCGCGGCCTGCAAGGCCACGGCGGCGCGCGGGACGCCCCGCGCGTCGCGCCGACCGAGCGCGGCCGGGACCTGTCCCTCCTCGGCCATCGCGAGCGGGATGCGCGGCCCCGCGATCGTGAA
Source organism: Planctomycetota bacterium (assembly GCA_041402125.1). GTDB lineage: Bacteria > Planctomycetota > DRQF01 > JAWKSY01. Next base: position 83,131 of record JAWKSY010000018.1, on the reverse strand, counting down.
GGCGAGGATCGTCGAGACCAGCATGAGCGAGATCGCGACCCCGAAGAAGCGTCCGACCTCCGCGCCGAAGAGCCGGATCGCGGCGAGGTGCCCGACCTCGGCCGTTCCCGCCATCTCCGCCGGTGCCGCCGCGCGCAGGTAGGCAACGTTCACGAGCACGTAGAGCACCGTCACCGCGGCGGTCCCGAGAACGAGGGCGCGCGGCAGCGTCCGCCCCGGCTCGCGCATCTCGCCGGCGAGGTACGCGGCGGCGTTCCATCCGGTGTAGGCGAAGGCCACGAGGACGAGCGCGGACGCGAAGGCGGCCGAGAGGGGACCGGGTTGCGCCAGCGCCAGCGCCTCGGGATCGCGCGCGGCGGGCACGAGGATCCCCGCGAGACCGAAGAGCGCGAGCAGCGCGACCTTCGCCGCCGCGAGGCCGCCGTTCACGCCGGCGCTCCACCGCAGCCCGCCGAGCTGCGCCGCCGCGGCCCCGAGGATCGCGAGCGCCCCCCAGAGCGCCGCCCCTCCCGGCAGTCCCATCGCGACAAGGTAGCGCCCGAGCACCAGCGCGACGCCCGCGATCGGCGCCGCGAAGCCCGCGCTGAAGGAGAAGAAGCCGCAGAGGAAGCCGGCCCGCCGGCCGAAGATGCGGCGGACGTAGCGGTACTCCGCGCCCGCCTCCGGCATCATCCCGCCCAGCTCCGCGAAGCAGAGCGCGCCGCAGAGCGCGAGCACCCCGCCGAGCGTCCAGGCCAGGAGGATGTCGCGTCCCGAACCGAGCGACGCGGCGAGGTACCCCGTCGTCCCGAAGACGCCCGCGCCGACCATGCTCGCGACGACGAGCGCCGCGCCGCCCGTCGCCCCCAGCACGCGCCGTTCCGGCTCCGGCGACTCGGGCACCGATCTTCTCCGTGGGGGGGGGCGCGCGCGGCTTGAAAACCGGCCGGGCGCCGGTCAAGATCCACCTCCGCAAACGCGGGTGTAGCTTAGTGGTAAAGCTCCAGCCTTCCAAGCTGGCTACGAGGGTTCGATTCCCTCCACCCGCTCTCCTCGAACGCCCGCGACCGCCCCGGTCGCGGGCGTTTCTCGTCGGTCTCCATCAGCCCTGCCGCGTGGCCTCGACGCTCGGACCATCCTCCTCGAGCGCACCGCTCGCCGAGCGACCGCAATCGGGTCGCCCGGCCGAGGACCGGCGGTCTTCGGATAGGCTTCGAGTGCGGTGAGCACCGGACTCACCCTCGGGGCCGAGCGAGGCGCGAGGTCGAGATGAGAACGAACTCCCTCTTCGCGGCGGTCGTCGGCGTCGTCGTCGGTGCGTCGACCTGCTTCATCGTCATGGACCCGGCGCGATGCGGCCGGGAGATTCCACCGGCCGGGAGTCCTCGGCCGACGCCTCCGGTAAGGGGCGAGGGCCGCATCGAGGCGTCGCGACCCCGGGTCGCGCCGGAGCCGGTCGCACCCGCCTCTTCCCGGTCCTCGGAGCCCGATCGCGCCGCGCTGGAGGAGGAGCTCGCGTCGGCCCTCGAGCGGCTCGCCCGATCGGAAGCGCGGGCGACGGAGGGAGAGGCGAGAGTCGAGGCGCTCGAAGCGGAACTCGTCGAAGCCCGTCCGCGGGCTCGCGTGGCCGCGGCGATCCTGAAGAACCCGAACAACACCGGTCGCCTCGGCCTGCTGAAGGATCTGACCGCGATCCTGGGGGACGAGGGCGAGGCGATGACGGCCTGGAGCCTCCGCGCCTCGTCGCACGTCATGTCGGGAGAGAGGCTCCCCGATCTCGACGAGGTCCGCGCGACCCTGAAGCCGGCGTCCGTCCGGACTCTCGAGGAGATCTTCGCGATCGCTCCGAGCGTGCGCGACGGCATCCCGGCCTATCGTCGGTGGTTCCTCGACCAGGGATACCCCGAGCTCTTCCAGCTCGACGTGATCTTCCGACCCGGTCATTTCGATCGGGTCGATCGAAGGCCGGCGGAGTTCCGGTCGTCGGCGTCGGACGGGCGATGAACTCGGGCGGACGCCGTCACTTCTCCTCGCGCGCGAACTCGAAGCGCCGGGGGGTACCGCCCTTCATGAAGCCGATGGTGGCGCTCAGGCCGCCCTTCTCGGAGAGCTCGTAGGTGATCCGCTTCGGGTAGTCGTGGCGCGGGTTGTCGAAGACGGCGCGCGTCGGGGTGAGCTCGGTGCAGACGAAGGTGGTCGCGGGGCCGCCGTTGGGCTGCGCGACGTAGGCGAGGCCGCCGTCGCGCTCGACGACGCGGAGATACTCGAAGGCGGACATGCGGCCGCGGGAGACGGTGCGCGAGACGCCGAGCATCGCGCCTCCGAGAGGCGGGCTCCAGCGCTCCTCGATCGAGGAGCCGGAACTCCGCTGGCCGACCCAGGCGCCGGCGAGCCAGCCGAGGTCGGCGATGGCGGCCTTCGTCGGCGCGGGCATCGGGATGTCCTCGGCGTGGCGGTAGAGGCCGATCGATTCGGAGCGCGACGTGGCGCGGACGATGAGGCCGTCCTTCGTCAGCCGGAACTCCCGCCGGATGAGACCGGCCGGCTCCTGGCCCGGACCGCGGATGAAGTCGATCTCGTAGGCGAAGGCGCCGTCCTTCCAGCCGCCCCGGTAGCGCGCGATGCGCCCCTCCTTCTCGATCTCGGTCATCGTGCCGTCGAGCGCGACGCGCACGTCGCGGTTGCCGGAGCCGTGACCGCTCACGAGGATCACGGCGTCCTTCTCGACGCGCAGCGAGAACCGCGAGCTCATCGGCGGACCGAGGCGTTCGAGCGCGCGGCCCTCGGTGCGGTCCTCCAGGTAGGTCCACTCGCCGTCGAGCGCGCGGAGGCCCTCGTCCTGCGCGCGGAGCGAGCCCGCCGCGACGGCGACGAGGAAGAGCACGAGAGCGGCCGGGTTCGTCGTCGGTCGGGTCATGACGGGTTCTCCTCTCCGGAGCGCGGGCGGAATTCTCATACGGTGACAGTCACCGTATGAGAATTCCGGCGCGAGGGGAGGGGTCAGTCGTCTTCGGCGGGGTGGAGGACGACCTCGTGGAGGCCCTCCGGGACGTCGCGGTCGGCGAGCGCGAGGGGGCGGCGCCCCTCGGCCGAGACGAGGAGGTCGGGGCCCGGGCCCCGGGGGCGGACGAGGACCGCGCGGCCCTCGTCGTCCGCGAAGAGCGGCGCCTCGTCCTCGGCGCCCCGGCGGAGGATCTCGGCGTCGGGGACGGGGCGACCCCCGGGGTCGAGGACGGTGAGGCGCGTGACCCGGAGGTTCGCGGCGTCGAAGGCGAGATCGAGTTCGCGGTGCTCGGTGCCGGCGAGCCGGACCTCATCGCGGGCGGCGAGGATCTGCCCCGCGAGATCGCACGCCTCCACGCGGAAGGCGACCTCGGGGGCGAGCCCCTCGAAGACGAAGACCCCGTCGGGCCGCCGGCTCGCGGTGAGGCGCACCGCCCCGTCCGGTCCCTCCCGCGAGATCGCGGAGAGGCCCGTCGTCTCGAAGGCGATCGTCTCCGCGAAGCCGCGGTCGAGGAGCGCGGCCGGACCCGTGATCACCACCTCGGGTCGGACGAGACCGGCGGGGAGTTCAAGGAGGCGGACGACGAGTCGGTTCGCGCGCTCGAGGGCGATGGTCTGCTCCTCGCCGAGGCGGACCTCGCAGCTCCGGCTGCGGAAGCCCGGCGCGCCGACGGTCACGGAGCGGAGGTCCGGCCCGACGTCGTCGAGGCGGCCGCGCCCCTCGGGATCGGTCGCTCGGGTCCGCACCGAGTCTCCGGACGCGATCAGCGCTCCGCCGACGGGCGCTCCCTGCGCGTCGACCACGCGGAAGCGCCAGGTCTCGGTCTCGCCGAGGACGACGTCGCCGAAGTCGTGCGTGTCGCGGAAGACCGCGGGCGGACGCCGTTCGATCATCGCGCCTCCGTGCGGGACGAGCAGGCGGAGGTCGGCGAAGTCCGGCGCCGTGACCGTGACCGCGAACCGCCCGTCCTCGTCCGATCGCTCGCCGAGGCTCGTCCCGCTTCCCGTCGCGGCGGCGGCGAAGAGCACCCTGACGTCGTGGAAGGGGACGGGCGCGCCGTCGCGGCCGTGCACGAGCCGACCGCGGACGAGCGGAAGCGCGACGAGCGCGAGCTCGAGATCCTCGCGGGGGGCCTCGATCGTCAGGCTCCGGTGGAAGTAGCTCTCGCGATCGGCGAAGCCGAAGCCGGGTCCGAGAGCGAGCGAGCCCCGGAAATCCTCCGGCAGGCCGGTGAAGGCGAAGCGGCCGTCGGGCGTCGCCGTGGTGCGGAGGACGGCGGCGCGCTCGGGGTCGGGCCGGACGAGAGCCCGGATGGCCGGCGGCAGCTCGGGTTCGACGGGGCGTCCCGGGTGGAGCTCGAGCGCGACCTCGCGATAGGGCAGTCCGCCCGCGACGGTGACGCGGCCGCCGACGATCGCGCCGCCCGGCACGACCACCTCGACTTGACCGCCGAGCGGGACCTCGCGGGAGAACAGCGCGCGGCCGGGGAGTTCGATCAGGCAGGTCGCCCGTCCGGGGGCGCCGGCGCGTCGGACGCGACCGTCGGCGTCGGCGCGGAGATCGGCCAGCAGCTCCTCGGCGCGGTGGAGGAGGAGGCGCGCGTCCGCCAGCGGCTCGCCTCCGGGGTCGCGGAGGGAGAGGACGAGGGGCGCCGCGCGCCCCTCGTCGCGCGTCGGGGCGGTCGAGACCGGTGCGGCGCTCGACGACGCCGGACCGGCCTCGCCGCGGCGAGGACCTCCGCCGGCCTGGCCGCGGCGCCGGCGCGCCGCGGGCGAGATCGTCATCGGTCCCGCTGCGGGCACCGAGGAACCAGACGAGGAGGGCGGCGGTCGCCACTCCTCCTCCGAGGACGAGGAACTTCGCGGTCATGATCGCTCCGAGGATCGAGGAGGTGGCGAGGACTCCGGCGCTCGCGGTGGAGCCGGCGGCCAGTGCGTCCCGGGCCGCGAGCGGCACGAGGCCGAGGGCCCAGCGTCGGCGGTCGCCGTCGTGCTGCCGATCGAGGTCGGCGCGGAGGTGTTCGAGGCCGCGCGAGATCTGCGCGCGGACGGTGGAGGCCGGACGATCGAGCCGGCTCGCGATGTCGCGAGGCTCCTCGCCGTGGAAGTAGCGGGCGACGACGACCTCGCGGTAGGTCTCGGGCAGACGGCGCAGGGCCTCGCCGAGGCGGGCGTGCGCCTCGAGCGTCTCGTTCGCCTCGTCGGGTCCGGGGTCCGGAGCGGCGAGCCGTTCCGGCGCCAGCTCCTCGGCGGCGGTCCGACGATGGGCGTCGGCCCGCCGCCGGCGAAGGACGACCCGCATCCAGGCGCGTTCACGCCCGACGCGGGGCGGTTGCGCGAGGGCCGCGAGCCAGACCTCCTGCACGAGGTCGTCGGCCTGCGCGGCGTCGGTGACGAGGGACCGCGCGAGGCGGGCCAGCCAGCGACTCTGGCGCAGGAGCTCGTCGAAGGGGGTCGGGCGGGGGCTCATGCGAGGGCTCCGGTCTCCATCCGAACATCTGTCGCGCGAGGAGCCCCGGCGCTGCGGAAAAAACGGAGATCGGCCCACGTCGGGAATCCTCATCCGGGGTCGGACCCCGGACCGGCGTTCCGGCGACGGCGCGCGGCGTGGTCGGTCAGTCCGAGGACTGCCAGGCGTCGCGACCGCGACGCTTGGCCGCGTAGAGGGCCCGGTCGGCCTCGCGGATCAAGGTCGGGTAGGCCGTGGCGCGGCCCGGATGCGCGGTCGCGACGCCCACGCTCGCGGTGACCCGGCAGGGGCGACGGATGCCGCGGACGCCGGTGAGGACGCGCTCGGCCATCGATCTCGCCCGCGCCTCGTCGCCGCCGGAGAGGACGAGCGCGAACTCGTCGCCCCCCAGGCGAGCGGCGTGGTCGACCTCGCGCCGCGAGTTCGCGCGCAGGATCTCCGCGACGGCGACGAGCGCCTCGTCGCCGACCGGATGCCCCTGCACGTCGTTGACCGACTTGAAGTCGTCGAGGTCGAGGAGGAGCAGGGACAGCGGAAGACCGAGGCGTCCGCAGCGCCGCCACTCGGCGGCCATCACCTCCTCGAAGTGGCGGCGGTTGAAGAGGCCGGTGAGTCCGTCCGTCCCCGCGAGGCGGGCGAGGCGCTCGTTGGCCGACTCGAGCTCCCTCGTCAGCTCGAGGATCCGGCGGTAGTTGAAGTGGCGCTCGCGCGCGAAGCGCAGGCTGCGGTCGAGTTCGCTCGGCGTGAGGTCGCCCTTCACCAGGAAGTCCTGCGCGCCCGCCCGCACGACGGCCTCGGAGAGCGTCTCGTCGCGACTCGCGGTGAGAACGACCACCGGGATCTCCGGAAGTCGCGCCGTGAACGCCTCGACGCTGTCGACTCCGGTCGAATCCGGGAGCGACAGATCGAGCAGCACGACGTCGACGTCGGCGGCGGCCTCGATGCCCTCCGCGAGGGAGCGCGCCCTTCGGGTCGCGCCGAACCCGAGTCGCGCGAGTTGCGTGGTCACGATGATCGCGTGATCGTCCTCGTTCTCGACGACCAGGACGGTGAGCTCCCCGAACCGCTTCAAGCGTGGATCTCCCGGATGGCCGCGAGATCCCGGGCGGTGAGCGGCTTCGAGAAGAAGCCGCGCGCGCCGGACGAGAGGGCGAGATCGCGATCGCGCTGCCGCAGGCTGCTCGTGAGCACGTAGACGGGGTGAGTCCCCGCCAGTCGCCGCACGACCTCGAACCCGTCGGTGCCGGGCAGAGCGAGGTCGGTGAGGACGACCCACTGCTTCTCGGGGTGGGCCGCGACCTCCTCCAGGGCTTCCTCGGCGCGGACCACGTGCCGGACCGGCACCCGGACCCCCGCGCGGCCGAGGCGGACGCGGGCCAGCATCGCGTCGTCCTCGTCGTCCTCCACGAGGAGGATCACGATCTCCTCGACCGTCATCGTCGTGATCTCCATCGGCGCGGCAGGGTGAAGTGGAAGGCCGTCCCCGGTCCGTCGACGTCGTCGGCGATCCAGATCCGTCCGCCCAGGAACTCGACGATCTTCCGGCACTCGGCGAGGCCGAGCCCGAGGCCCTCGGCGCCGAGTTCGGGATGGGCGCGGACGAAGAGCTCGAAGACGCGCTCGCGGGAGGACGGCGGGATCCCGATGCCGTGATCGCGCACGATGAACTCGAATCCGTCGCCGTGGCGGCGCGAGGAGAACTCGACGCGCGGAGCGTCGGAGCAGTACTTGAGCGCGTTTCCGATCAGGTTCGAGAGGACGCGCTCCAGCAGCGGGGCTGCGGTCTCGACCGTCGGGAGGGGACCGATCTCGGCCGCGAACTCGACGCCCGCCGATCGCCGCGCCTCGACGAGCTCGCGGACGAGGGCTCCCACGTCGACCTCGGTCGCCTCCGTCTCGCCGTTCCCGCCGATCCGCGCGAACTCGAGGATGGACTGCAGCATCGCCCCCATTCGCTCCGCCGAACCGCGCGCCCGCGCGACGAACTCGCGGTCCTCGGGATGGAGACGATCCTCCGGTCCGTTCTCGACGAGATCGAGATAGCCCCGGATCGAGGCGATCGGCGAGGCGAGGTCATGCGACGCGACGGTCGCGAAGGATTCGAGCTCGCGATTCGATCGCTCGAGCTCGTCGGCGAGCGCGGCGCGCTCCGGGATCGCGAGGAGCGAGGGCGTGATCCTCACCAGGACGATCGCGGTCGCGAGCGAGACGGCGGCGGTCAGGACCTTGAAGAGGGCCGACAGGCGGTAGACCGGCTCCCAGAAGATGATGGCCTCGATGAGGTGGACGCAGCCGCAGCTGAAGATGAAGGCGACGAAGAACCAGGCGACCCGGGGCAGGGCGAGGTCCGGCCGGCGGCGCAGGAAGTAGAGGATGATCAGCGGGATCGCGGTGTAGGCGGCGAAGGTCGCGAGATCGGATCCGATGTGGATCCACCCCAGCCGATCGCTCCACTCGCCGCAGTGCCAGCGCGGCGGGAACGGACTCGTGTCGAAGAGACTCGCCAGGTCCATCTCGTGCTTCGAACGATTCTCGCGTCGCGCGCTTCGTCGGGGAGCTTCCCTACGCCAGAGTCCCGTCCTCTTCCGGACGACGCAAGAAATCGCCGAAACTCTCGCGCCCGGAGGATCTTCCGAGTGTGAAGATGGCGCTTCGAAGAATGCGCGCGCGATGCCCGTCGCTTGACGGGCGCCGAACGGGCGCCTCCGGCCCGGGATTTTCCCGGCCGCTCCGGCTTCGGCGGCATCGTGGGGCCTGGAGACCGTGAGGACGACGATGAGCGACGGCCGCGAACCCGAACGTGACTTCGAGCGCCACGCCGCCTTCCTGCGGCGGCTCGCCCGGGCGGCGGTGCGGCCGGACGAGGCCGACGATCTCGTGCAGGACTGTCTTCTCGCGGGCCTCGAGGACGGACCTCGCGACGAGGCCGCGCGCGGCGCCTGGTGGAGGCGCGTCCTGCGCAATCGCGTCGCCGAGGGGCGGCGCCGCGACCTGAGACGCGAGGCGCGGGAACGCCGGGCCTCGACGCTCGAGGCGACGCCCTCCGTCTTCACGGCGATCGAGCACCGCGAGGCGGTCCGGGCGGTGACGGAGGCGCTGACGACGCTGCCGTCGGAACTCTACGAGGTCGTGCGCCTCCGCTTCTTCGAGGAGCTGGGTCCCACGCGGATCGCGGAGCGCCTCGGCCTTCCCCGGCGCACGGTGCGGCACCGCCTCGAGACCGCTCTCCTCGCACTGCGGCGTCGCCTCGAGCGCGATCGCCGCGGGCGTCGCTCGCTCGCGGTCGTCGGCGGTCTCGTCGCCGATCACGCCCTGGAACTCGGAGGATGGATGGCCGTGAAGAAGGTCCTGATCGGGGTGGTCGTCGGAGTCCTGACCCTGGGCTCGATCTGGTGGGTCGTCGGGCGGAGCGAGGATCGCGATCGCCTGGGCGATGGCGGCGCCGCCGTCGCCGGGACCGAGGAGCCGGGCCTCGAGGCCCGTCGGGCGGCGGGCGGCACGGTGCCCGTGGAGGACCGGACGCCCGAGCCCGACGAGGTCCGGGATCCCGGCGTGGACCGGCTCCGCGACGTCTTCGGTCGCGTCGTCGACCCCGAGGGCCGCCCGATCCCCGGCGCCGCCGTCACGACGCGCGCCTTTCCCTGGAGCCGGCTGGGCGTCCTGAGTCCCCGCTCCGGCGAGGCGCGCGAGGGCGAGACGACGAGCACCGCCGCGGACGGGACCTTCGTCCTGCGCCACGAGCGGGGCGACGTGGTGGAGCTCGAGGTGAGTCACCCCGACTACTCGCGCCGGCGCTTCGGGCGGCGCGTCGCCGGCGAGCGCGTCGAGATCGTGCTGCATCCCGAGCGCAGCCTGCGCGTGCGCGTGCGGGACGATGCCGGTGAGCCTCTCGAGCGGGCGACGGTCCGCCTCTGGCGCGAGGACGAGAACGGCGAGGGGATCGACCGGCGCGAGGGGCGCACGGGCGCGGACGGCGAGGTCGTCTTCGACCAGCTCGCGCCGGGCGCCTACCGGGTGATGTCGCGCCACGTCGCGTGCACGCCGACGCCCTTCGCGTCCGTCGCGCTGGAGGTCGCGCCCGGTGGGGTCCAGACGCAGGACGTCGTCCTCCCGCGCGGCGCCGAGATCCGCGGCTCCGTGCGCGACGAGTCGGGCGCCCCCGTGACGGGAGCGCTCGTCCGCGTCAACTGGAGCGGAGAGGGGACGGAGACCGACGGTGAGGGCTACTTCGTGTGCCCCGGCGGTCCTCGTGACGACCGGACGATCTGCACGCTCAAGGTCGTCGCCCCCGGCTTCGCGCTCGAGCAGGTGGATCTCGGGCCGGGCGTGCGCGAGTGTGACGTGATCCTGCGACCCGGCGACACCGTGCGCGGGCGCTGCGTCGACGGCGAAGGGAGGGCGCTCGCCGGCGTGCGCGTGTCCATGATCGGCTCGAACCTCGCCGGCATGTCGCAGTTCGTCGACCCGGGCGCGGCCGTGAGCGACGCGCGCGGCGAGTTCGAGCTGCGCGACGTCTCGCGGCGAACCCCGCACGTGTTGATCTTCGAGGCGGAGGGCCGCGGTCGTCGACATCTCGACCTCGACCCCCGTCCGGAGGGTCCGGGCGTGATCGAGATCGGTGAGGTCCGTCTCGTTCCCGGCTTCGTCCTCTCCGGCCGGATCGTCGACACCGAAGGGACGCCGGCGGCGGACGCGCGCGTCCGCCTCGTCGGAGCCAACGCGGACCGCGCGGCGCGCCGACCGGTCGGAGCCGGACCCGCCGAGGAGTTCTACGGCGGCCACGAGGATCGTCGTCCCGACGATCTCGGCCGCTTCGTCTTCACCGATCTCCCGGCGGGGAGCTTCGAACTCGTGGTGACGCGACGTGGCGGCGAGCGCGTCGTCCGCGAGATCGTGATCGAGGAGGCCGACCCGGCCGAGGTCGAGATCGTGCTCGCGCCCCGCCGCGGGGTCGCGGCCCTCGTCGTCGACGCCTCCGGGGCACCGGTGAAGGACCTTCCCGTCTCGCTCCTCAACGGGCGAGTGGTCGCGGTCTCGTCGCGCACCGATGCGAAGGGACGCGTCGCGTTCGCGGGAGTCCCCGGGGGCGAACTCACCTTCACGGCCGGCGGCGCCTTCTCGGGGTACCGACCGACGACGGGGGTCCCGGCCGAGATCGACGGCGAGGTGCGGATCGTCGTCGAGCGGGAGGTCCGGCTCGAGGGCCGGGTCATCGGGCCCGATGACGAGGCGCTCGCGGGCTTCGAGATCGAGGTGCGCTTCGAGGGCGGTCGCATCGAGACCGCGATGTCGCACTTCGACGGCACCTTCGCGATCGACGGGCCCGCCGGCCGACCGGCGATCCTCGAACTCACCGGCCAGCACAGCGAGGCGATGGCGCCGGGGATGTTCACGATGGTCGCGAGCGAGTACGTGGGGAAGCTCGAGGGCGTGGCCGCCCCGGCGAGCGGACTCGTCCTCCGCGCCGAGCGCGCCGTCGGCGACAAGAGTCTGCGCGTGATCGTCGTCGACCCCGAGGGACGGCCGGTGCCCGGGGCCGAGGTCCACGGGGCGCCGCACGGCGAGTATCGCACCTTCGTCGCGGACGAGGAGGGAAGCGTGAGCTTCCGGGAACTCCGACCGATCGCCTTCAATCTCTCCGCGCGTCTCGCCGGCGAGAGGGCCGAGGAGCACTACCCCTCCGAGACCCTGAAGGTGACGCCCGCCGATCAGACCGTGCGGCTCGCGCTGCGTCCGGCGCGCCGCCTGACGGGTCGGGTCGAGCTGGAGGACGGTTCGCCCGCGGTGAAGTTCGCCGTCACGGCGAGGCTGGACGGCGAGGAGCACTACCGGGCAATCACGGACGAGGACGGTCGCTTCGCGATGACCCTCGTCGCGGGGAAGAGCTACGTCCTCGAGGCGATCTCGTCCGATCGGACGAAGTTCGCCCGCAAGGACGACGTCACCGGAACGACCGTCACGGTGCGCATCCCGAACCGGTAGCGCTCGCGCGGAAAGATGCACGTGCGGTGCCCGTCACCCGATGCACGTACGGTGCCAGTCACCCGATGTGCATCCCCTCGCATGATGCCTCGAGGTCGAGAAGCGGTTCGATGGGATGCACATCGGGTGACTGGCACCGTACGTGCATCTCCGGAATCGAGCGTGGGGTCGACGTTAAGCGAGAAGGGGCGGACGGGCCCGGGCCCGGCCGCCCCTTCTCCTCGATCACCGCGGCGTCAGGGCAGCACGATCTCGTGCCGGTCCGAGGTCGCGATGGCGCCGTTCGCGGCGATGCCCGCGGCGCAGACCGCCTGGAGCAGGACGGTCTTGCCGCCGAGGCCCAGCGGGAGGAAGTAGTTCCGCACCTGCGGAGTCGGCGTCACCCAGGCGAGAGGCCCGAGAATCGAGGGCTCGAGGCCGTTCTCGAGGATGAAGGAGTTTCCGACGCTCAGGTGGAAGCCGAAGGCGGGGAATCCGGCCGGGTAGACGTCCGTGGGGAGGATCTCCGCGAGCAGGACGACCGGGTAGTTCACGAAGGTCATCGAGTCGTCGTACCAGGCCACCTGCACGGTGTCGAAGAGCTCGGCGTACTTGCGGTCGTTGCCCGGGCCGCCGCTCAGCTCGCCCCAGTCGTTGAGGCCTCCGCTGACGGAGTCGACGCAACCGGTGGCGATGTTGAAGCCCTCCCCCGTGCCGGGGCGGAAGACCGCGCGCTCGAAGCGGACGTTGTCGACCATCAGCGAGGAAGCGAAGCTCGAATCCGCGCCGTTCACGACGTTGAACTGGAGCACGCAGCGCTTGCCGACGAGGGCGTCCGGGATCGTGATCGTCGTGGTCTGGAGCGCGCTGAGCTCGTTCGCGAAGTTGAAGCCGTGGCCGGAGCTCGACGCGCTCGCGACCCAGGGCAGGTTGACGTCAGCCGTCGAGGCGAGGGGCGTCTCGAACTGGAGCACGGGGTTCACCGCGATGTTCGAGAAGTCGTAGAGCCCGCAGCGCGCGGTGTCGATGTAGGTCGGGTCGTTGATCCCTTCCGAGGTGCCGAAGTTCCAGTCGAAGGTGATGTGCTTCGACTCGGCGTAGAAGACCAGGTAGGTGATCGCCTCCGGGGTCACGGAGGCCGCGCCCGTGCCGAGGTTGGAGAGTTCGGCCCACTGGGATCCCTGCGTCGGCAGGCCCATCTGCGGACCGGTCACGTTGGCCCCGTCGGGCAGGACGAGGGTCGACGCGGCCGAGGTCATGTCGGCCTCCCAGCCCTCGAAGAAGTTCGCGCCGCCGAGGCTCATGCCGGCGGTGTGGGGCTCGAAGCCGGAAAGGAAGTTGTCGGAAATGCTCGTGAAGCCGTCGGTCTCGTGGAGGTGGACGTCGTCGACGGTGACGTAGAAGGCTCCGAAGGCCGTGTTGTCGAACACGATGTCGAGGCTGCTGCCGGGAAGCGAGGTCACGGGGTGCGTGTAGGTGACCTGGCGACGCTCCTGTCCGCCCTGGGCGACGTCCTCGATGTTCTCCCAGCTCGCCCCGAGGACCCCGTCGACGAGGATCCTGACGTTCAGGTTCGGGTTGACGGCGCCGGCGAGGCGACCGATGACGAAGCTCAGGGTGTAGGACTTGCCGGGCGTCACCGGGGTGACGACGGTCTGCGAAAGCAGGTGCCGGCCTGCAGGCCGGCCGTCTGGCGGCCGCGCGGGACGTAGCCGTCGAAGCCGAGCTGGGGACGGACGGCCCCGGCGGCCCCGACGTGCGCCCAGCCGGGCGTCGGGACGGTGATGAGGTCGTTCGCCGGCAGCGTCGGCTGCTCGAAGCCGCCGTTGACGAGGGGGATCTCGACCTGGGCCGCGAGGCCGCAGGAAAGGGCGAGGATGGCGCTAAGCGCCAGAAAGAAGGAGCGTTGCATCGACTGATCTCCGGTTCGGGGCGGCGCCGGACGGCGGCGCCGGGGTGCTTCTCTCCCGCCCTCTCGCGGGGCGGGGCCGCGACCCGCCACCCGATCCGAGAAAAAACCCGGGGCGAGTGGGCAATCGATGGTCGCGGCCCCCGAGTCGGCTTCGGATATCCTCGGGGCTCGCGTGGGATCCGCTCCCGCTGCTCCGCCGCCACGTCCCGAGCCCCGACCCGATGTCCCAGTCCGTCAAGTCCGTCACCGAGTGGATCGTCGATCTGAAGCTCGGCGACCCCCGGGCCGCCCAGGCGCTCTGGGACCGGTTCTTCGAGCGGCTCCGCCGGCAGCTCGAACGCCGGGTCGCGCCGGGACAGCGCATGGTGGACGGCGAGGACCTCGCGATCAGCGCGATCAACGCGCTCTGTCTCGGCGCGCGCGAGGGTCGTTTCGCGCGGCTCGACTCCCGCGAGGACCTCTGGCAGCTCCTGGTCGTCATCGGTTCGCGGAAGGCGGCGAGCGCCCATCGCGCCGCGCAGGTCCGGCGGCAACTCGGCGAGTCGGCGGTGGGGGCCTCGCCCAGTCTCGCCTTCGGGATCGACCGCGTCGTCGCCGGTGAGATCGATGCCGCCTATCTCGACGACCTCGGCGCGACCTGCGGCGAGCTCCTCGAGGGGCTCGAGCCCCGCTTCCGCGAGCTCGCGCTGCTCAAGCTCGAGGGCTACTCGAACGAGGAGATCGCGGAGCGCGTCGGGCGCTCGGTCCGCACGGTGGAGCGCCATCTCATGATCATCCGCGAGTCCTGGCGACAGGCGGGCTGATCGGATGGCGCGGAGCGAACTCGAGCGCCTGCTGCGACTCATCGACCCCATCTGCGAGCGCTTCGAGGACGAGCTCGCCGCGGGGCGCACGCCCTCGGCGCCCGGATACGTGCCCGCCGACTGGACACGCGAGGAGCGCGAGTTCCTCATCCGCCATCTCGTCGAGCTCGAGGACGACTACGGGCGCCGCCCGAGCTCCGTGCGCGCCGCGCCCCGCGAGATCTCGACCGATCCCGGCGGCGGCGTCGCCGCCGGCCCCGGCCCGGCGTCGGGATGGGACTCCGCCGAGCGCTTCGAGCTCCTCGGCGAGCTCGGTCGCGGCGGGATGGGCGTCGTCTATCGCGCGCGGCACCTCCAGCTCGGGCGCGAGGTCGCGCTGAAGACCCTTCGGCTCGACTTCCGCGGGGACGAGGCCGCTCGGCTCCGGTTCCGGGTCGAGGCCGAAGCGGCCGCCCGACTCGAGCATCCGAACATCGTTCCCGTGCTCGAGGTCGGCGAGCTCGCGGGGCAACCCTACATCGCGATGCGCTACCTCGCGGGCGGCAGTCTCGCCTCGCGGCTCGCGGAGATCCGGGCCGATCGCCCCGCCGCCGTGCGACTCCTGGCCCGGGTGGCCCGAGCCGTCCAGGCGGCGCACGACTCGGGCATCCTCCACCGCGATCTCAAGCTCTCGAACGTCCTCCTCGACGAGGACGGCACGCCCTACGTCGCGGACTTCGGACTCGCGACGCGCATCGGCGCCGACAACGGATTGACGATGACGGGACAGATCGTCGGCACGCCGCACGCGATGTCCCCGGAGCAGGCGCGCGGCGACGGGGCGCGTCTCACGGTGGCGTCCGACGTCTACTCGCTCGGCGTCATCCTCTTCGAGATCCTCACCGGACGGCCGCCCTTTCGCGCCGACAGCCTGGCCTCGCTCGTGCGACAGGTCATCGAGACGCCGGCGCCGTCGCCTCGATCGCTCGACGCCACCGTCCCCGCCGATCTCGCGACGATCACGCTCAAGTGCCTCGAGAAGGACCCGCGCGCGCGCTTCGCCGGCGCGCGCGAGCTGGCCGAGGACCTCGCGGCCTGGGCGGAGGGGAGGCCCATCGCGGCCCGGCCGGTCGGACGCGTCGAACGCGTCGGCCTCTGGGCGCGGCGCGAGCCCGTGCTCGCGTTCTTCTCCGCGAGCTGCGCGCTCCTCGTTCTCGCCCTGGCGATCGGCGGGCCCCTCGCCGCGCGCCGGCAGTCGACGCTCCGCGAGGAGGCGAAGCGCGAGGCCGCGCTCGCGGAGGAGCGCGGGCGCACCCTGCGGCGGACGCTCTACGCGACCGAGATGGCGCGCGCCTCCGAGCTCCTGAACGCCCCGGGCAGCCGCGACCCGCTGCGCGACCTCCTCGGAACCTGGAATCCCCGCGCCGACGCGGAGGACCTTCGCGGCTTCGAGTGGTATCTCATGCGCGGCGGCCTCGATCGCGCCGATCACGTGAGGCAGCTCTCGAGCGCCATCGAGGTGTCCGACGCGAAGATCCTCGACTGGTGCGACGAGGGAAGGATGCTCGTCACCGTGGCGGCGCGGCGCGTCCGACGCAGTGCATTCGAGTCAGGGCGGTGGCGCGATCTCCCCGACCTCGAACTGCCCGGCGGAGTCGCCGCCCTCGCCCTGGCTTCGGATCACGAGGGACGCCGTCTGGCCGTCGCCGTCGCGGGCGGCGAGATCCTCGTCGTCGACCCGCGAGACGGTCGGGTGGACGCGCGACTGAAGACGCGCGGGCGTGCCGGACGCATCGAATGGAGTCGCGACGGGGAGTCGCTCCTCGTCTCGGGTCACGACGGCTCGGGGGCGTCCTACGTCGAGCGGCTCGGCGTCGCCACGGGCGAGGTGCGCTTCGAGGCCCGCCGCGAGACCTACGCCCTCGCGGGCCTCCGCTTCCATCCCGACGGCCGGCGCTTCGCCTGCACCGGCCGGACCGGCCGGACGCTTCACCTCATCGATCTCGAGACGGGCGTCGAGGAGACGCGGTCGTGGGGCCCGATCGAGACCGGAGGCGTGCGCCGCTTCGCCTGGAGTCCCGACGGACGCTTCCTCGTCGCGGCGGCGGGCATGGGTGGCCTCCGTCTGCTCGACGGCGCGACGCTGGAGCCGATCGCCGAGCTCGGGAATCCCGACCAGGTCTACCGCGATGTGACCTGGAGCGCGGACTCGAGCCGCTTCGCCGCCTCGGGCTTCGAACGCACGATCGAGATCTGGGATCCCGTCGGTCGGGCGATGCGCGCACTCCTGCAGGGCCACCGCCGCGGTGTCGACGAGATCGCCTGGAGCCCGGCCGGGATCGGGGTGGCCGGACGGGATCACCTCGGAGAACTGAGGATCTGGTCGCGGAGCACCTTCGATCGCGCGACGGACGTCGCGGTGGACGTCTGGTCGAGCGCCTTCGGGCCGATCGTCGTGCATCCGACCCGGGACCGCTGCGCCGTCATCGACGTCGCCGGAGGCGTCCGCGAGTTCGATCTCCCGGAGCTCGCCTCGCGCGAGCCGGCCTCACGCCCGAGGATGATCGCGGCCGCCTCCGCCTACGCGCCCTCCGGTCGGAGTCTCTACGTCCTGGGCGCCGGGGGGGCCGTGGACGTGCTCGACGACGGGGCGACGGCCTTCCGGCCGCGCTTCCGCGCCGCGGTCGACCGCGCGATGGACATCGCCGTCGCCCCCGGCGAGACCTCGCTCTTCGTCGCGGCCTTCCCCGGTCGCGTGCTCGAGATCTCGGCCGCCGACGGCTCGACGATCCGCGAGTTCGGTGTGCCCGCGAACTACACGGCGGTGCTGACCGACGCCGCGCGGAGGCGGCTCCTCGCCGCCCACATGCAGCGTCTCGTTCCCGAGGAAGCGTCCGAGGTCGGGCCGACGCACGCCCTCGTCGCCTTCGACCTCGCCACCGGCGCCGAGTGCGCGCGTTTCCCGCTGGGCGAGGAGGTGGTCAACCGGATGGACCTCTCGCCGGACGGCCGCACGCTCGCCCTCGCCACGACGGGAGGACCGGTCCTCCTGCTCGACGCCGACTCGCTCGCCCTCCGCCGGACCCTGCGAGGCCCCGCCCGCGAGACGGTCTCCGTCGCCTTCAGTCCGGACGGCCGCCGCCTCGCCGCGGCGAGCTTCGACGGCCGTCTCCGGCTCTGGGACGCCTCGACCTGGGATCTTGTCTCGGCGCTGGACGCGCACGGCGGTCGCAAGGTCACCGGCGTCGTCTGGACCCGCGACGGTCGCGCGCTGCTGAGCTCCGGCCTCGACGGCCGGCTCCGGGTCTGGGACTCCTCGCGAGGTCGGGCCCTCGGCGCGGTCGACGGAAAGTTCTCATCCGGTGACTGACACCGTATGAGAGTTTTCATCCCGGTTACGTCTCTCGCTTAGTCTCCGGGGTCGATCCGGGAATGGAATCCGACCCCGAAGGAAGAGGAGGAAGAGGCGATGAGAAGTCTGGTCGTGGCGTTGTCGTTGGTGATCGGTGCGGTCCTGAACGGGGGGGCCTCGGCCCAGATGCTCGCCCTGGCGACGCCGGCCGCGGGTGAGTCGGCCTGCTGTCACTACGATCTGGTCTTCCAGCCGCGCGAGGGCCACGAGCTCATCGTGCTCGTGACCGACGAGAAGGACTGGACGGAGGGCAAGGAGGATCCGGTCCGCTACCACCAGCGGACGAAGGCGGAGATCGCCTGGTCCTTCGAGCGCCGCGATGCGAAGAGCTGGCACGCCCGCGGGCGACTGCTGTCCGCCATCCGCGAGTCCTCGCGCGTCCACGGCAAGGAGAAGGTCGAGGAGCTCCTGAGCTGGACCCGCGCCGACGGCGAGGCGAAGCGACAGGACGGCCAGCCGGCGCCCGGCTGGTTCGCGGACGAGGTCGAGCAGATCCTGACCTGCGTCGTCGATCGCTCCGGCGTCGCGACGAGCCAGGACGCCGACGGCCGCCTCTTCTCGCGCGCGGGTCTCTACGGCTCGAGCCTCCTCGGCTTCGGCGCCTCCCTCTCGGGCAAGAGCACCGCTCCGAGCGAGAAGTGGACGAAGAAGGGCGACCTGCTCGGGACCGACGCCGCGCTGACGGCGCGCTATCGCATCGAGAAGGTCGCCTCGGACCGTCGCGAGCAGATCGCGCACATCTCCGGCTCGGTCGTCTCCGGCTGGCCGCAGACCGCGCCCGGCGCGAAGGCTCCGCGCACCTCCTTCACGGCGAGCTTCGCCCTCGGGACGCGCACGCCCCGGAAGAGCCGGCTCTCCTTCGAGCACGGCGACGTCGCGCAGGTCATCGAGACCTCCGCGCGCTGGCAGAAGGTGAAGGCCCGCACGCAGCTCGCCTCGCTGCGTCGCTGATGCCCCTCCGGAAGAGGGATGCTCGTCCGGTGCCGGATGCATGTACGGTGCCAGATGCTAGTACGGTGCCAGTCACCGGATGAGCATCCCTGCGAAGCACCGCTCGACGTCGGAGCATCGTCCGTGGGGATGCTCATCCGGTGACTGGCACCGTACTAGCATCTCCTTCCGGCGCGCCGCTACCGCCGCGGCGCGAGCGTCGCGCCGACGATCTCCGGATGGGGCAGGAGGCGGTCGAGGACCGCGGGTCCGAGACCGGGGTCGAACTCGGGCAGGACGAAGGTCACCGTCAGCCGCTGCGAGCGTCGATCGAGCTCGCTCCGCGCGACGCGCAGGCGGGGGCAGAGGTCGCCGACGAGGCGGCGCAGTTCCGAGAGATCCGGGTCGGGCGGCGTGATCGTGACGACCAGCTCGCAGTCCGGATGCCGCGGCTCGCGGCGCGGCGCGAGCCGCGAGAGCAGGGCGAGCGCGCCCACGAGGACGGTGCCCGTCAGCGCGACCTCGGGATTGAGGGCGCCGATCGCGAGGCCGGCCGCCACCGAGAAGATCACGAAGACCGTGTCCCGCGTGTCGCGGACCGCGGTCCGGAAGCGGACGATGGCGAGCGTGCCGACGAGCGTGAAGGCGGCGGCCACGTTCTGGCCCACGGCCATCGTGACCATCGCGATGAGCGGACAGAGCAGGAGGAGGGTCTGCGCGAGGCCGTCCATCCGCTGCCGGGGCCGGCGCGAGAGCGTGTAGACGAGCGCCACGATCCCGCCCAGCGCCGAGGCGAGGGCGAGCCGGGCCGCGATCTCGGGGATCGACGCGGTGTCCGCGACCCCGCCGGCGCCGAGCCAGTCCCGGAGCTGCTTCACGGCCGCAGTCCGAGGGCGGCCACCGAGCGCGCGTACTTCGAGAAGCGGATCGACTCTCCGCCGTGCAGATCCCGCATGGCGCGCGCGTCGCGGCTCGTCTCGTCCATGAACTTCATCTCCAGGATCGCCGCGTCCTCGGGCGCTTCTTCGGTTCCGAGCCGCGCCTCGGCCGCCCCTTCGGGGGGCCGCGTCCGCAGGTCGAGGTCGATGGTCAGGCGCTCGCCCTCCGCCCCGACGAAGGCGAGTCGACGATAGGTCACGAGGAGGACCGGACGGAGCGCGAGTCCCTCGAAGCGACGACGGAACCACTCCAGCGGCGGTCGCTCGAGCGGTCCCGGACCGTCGAGGGCGGCGATCTCGGTCGGACTCACCGCGAGGCGTCGCTTCCAGACGAGGTCACCGCGCCGGAGCTTCTCCTCGAGGAAACGGGGATCGTCGCGATCCTCGTAGCGGCGCAGACGGTAGCGAGGCAACCCGTCGGGCCCGCGCCGGCGGAGGCAGTCGAACTCCGGCGTGTCGAAGTAGAGAGACTCGACGCGATAGCCGCGCGAGGCGTCGCGGACGTGCGGATCCGGCGCGAGGACCCCGGCGGCGCGCGCCGCGATCGCCGCGGCCTCCTCGGGATCGAGGCGGAACTTCAGCTCGCGCCGCGGACCGTGGCGGGGCGGCGGCGAGGGCGGAGAATCCAGCCGGGCGTCCTCGCGTCCCCCCCTCACGACTTCGGGAACTCGTGGAGGCGCGCGTTCGGCGAGGCGGTGTCGGGCCAGAATGCCGATCGCGGCGTCGGCTCGAGTCGCCGCGCCTCGACCCGGTAGCGCAGCTTCTTGCCCGGCTTGCGCTCGAGCGTCCGCGCCCCGAAGACCCCGTCACCCGCGACGCCGTCGCCGTGCCGGCCGTCGTCGAACATCTCGATCTCGACGAAGTCGCCGCGGTCGCCGGGCGCGCAGTGCAGGAACACGCGGGTGCCCTCGGCCTTCGCTCCCAGCCGCGCGTTGACCGAGAGGGCGCGACGGCCCTCGTCGCCATCGACCTCGCGCGCCTCGACCGCGGCGATCTCCGGCCAGGCGCCGGCGAGGGCGGGATGCGCGCGCAGGAAGGCGGCGCGCCCCTCGGCGAAGGCCTTGAGCGAGACGGAGGGGCCGCCCGGTCCGCGACGACGCGCCCGACGACCCTCGGAGGCGTCGTTCGCGGCCGCCGGCGCGTCGAAGCCGCGCTCGAAGGCGGCGAAGCCCTCGAGCGACCAGGGATCGTCCTTCACGTGGGGAGCGATGAGCGTGCGCAGGGTCGCGACGCGCGGGCCGAGCCGCGACCAGTCGAGTTCGTGATCCACGAGCCAACGCACGTGGTGCAGGTAGCGGGCCCGCCAGGCCGGGACCTCGAGGAGGCGATGGATCAGCGGGCGCTCGCGCGCGTCGCCGCTCGCGAAGCCGAGCGGGTCGCGACCGAAGGGCGCCGCCGGCTCGCCGCGGCCCGTGCGCTCCGGTCGCTCGTCCTGTTCACTTCCCGGGGCGTCCGGCGGGCCGTCCGGCGGACCGTCGGGACCGAGGTCGTTGCCGCCGGGCGGCGGGCCGAAGGGCGGCGGGCCGCCGCGCCGTCCGCCCGGTCCGCCGCGTCCACCCGGTCCCATCCCGGCGGGGCGGAAGGTCTCGTTGTTGTCGTGGGTGAGCAGGTGGAGGCGACCGTCACCGTCGATCCAGACCTGGTAGTCGCTCGCGCGGCTGAAGTAGCCGTCGTCGTCCTGGAAGACGTTGTCGAGCGCGAGGTGCCAGAGGATGTCGTCGATCGCGAAGTGGCGCGGCAGCACCTCGGCGAGCTTCTCCGCGGGCGTCTCCGCCAGGACGCGGGTCGCCGCGATGAGGGCGGGCCAGGCCTGATCGGGCTTCCCCGACTTCAGGCGGTAGGCGGCCTCGTAGGGCGCGCGTTCGGGGCCGAGGTAGCGCAGTCCGCCGTCGCCGCCGAAGTTGACCGGCACCTTCCAGCGATAGCCCTTGCCCGAGCCCCAGATCTCCTCGAGCAGATCCTTGTTGTTCTGCTGCACGTTGACGTAGAGCCCGAGGCGCTCGCCGTTGACGACGAGCTCGACGAAGCCGGCCTGCGGGGCCGAGGTGTAGCGCCGCGAGATCTCGGAGAAGAGGAACTCGCGGAGGTAGGTCGGGTCCGTGTGGGCGTTCAGGAGATTCAGCGTGCGGTAGCCGCCGAGGCGGGCCTTCCCGTCGGCGAAGTCCACCGAGATCGCGAAGGGCTTCTTGCGGCCGGCGACGGTCATGAAGGAGGTGTTGCCCCGGAAGGCGACGCCGACCTCCGGGATCACGACGTCGTCCATCGTCAGTCGCGCCGGGAGCTCGACGTCCGAGCGCCAGAAGTCGCCCAGTTCCTCGAACCAGTCCGCCTGCGGGAAGTCGAGGAAGATCGTGCGGACCACCGTCGGGTCGTAGAGCGGGCGATCGGGAAAGCGGGCGACCTTCTTCGGGTCGGGGCCCGGCACGCGCTTCGTCTCGCCGCCGTCGCTCTCCTCCTCCTCGGCCTCGGATCCGGGAGGACCGCGGCGGCGGCCGAAGCGCCCGGGACCCTCGCGCGCCGCCTTCCTGGCCTCCTCGCGAGCCGGGACCCGCTCCTCGGCGTCGAGCCGGCCGTTTCCGTCCTTGTCGAACTTCTCGACGAGCGCGATCTCGCGTCCCATCGGACCTCCGCCGGGGCCGCCCCCGGGACCGCCGCGTCCGCGCTCCCGCGCACGCCGCTCGGCCCGCCGGCGCAGGAATCCCTGCATCTCGGCCTCCTCCGCGGCATCGAGCTTCCCGTCGCCGTCGGCGTCGAAGCGCGCGCGGAGGCGCTCGAGGACCTCGGCGGGAACGGGCGGCGGTTCCTGGGCCCGGAGCGACGGGACGGCGAGGAACACGACGAGGATCAGCGAGCACGAGGGAAGGAGGCGGGTCATGTGGGGATCCCCAGCGGGAACGGTCGGATGCGGCGGCGCACGACGGAAACCCCGGTGTTCACGGCAGGTTCCGGTCGCGCGGCGGTCCCGGTCGTCGGACCACGCCATTCTCTCCGTCGGGGCGACCGTTTCGCCCGGATTCTTTCCCGGATTCCCGACCGGGGCGAAGGGGCGCCGATACGGAACCGGGAGATCGCCGCCCCCGTGCCCGGGTGTCGAGCCCTCGTCCGACGTGAGGATCCGCCTTGCTCTCCTGGCTGCTCGGAACCGCCCTCCTCCTGGGAGGGAGCGCCCTCTTCGCCTGCGCCCTGCGCGACGCCGCCCTCGTCCGGCGCGCCCGCACCTGGCCGCGCACGATCGGGCAGGTGATCCACTGCCTCCCGCCGGGACGGAGCCGTCACGGCGAGGTCGAGGTCGTCTACGAGTACCGCGTCGGCCGTCGCATCTTCCGGAACATGCGGATCTGCGCGGGATTCGAGCAGCGCCGGGGCCCGCTCGCCTGGATCCGCTGCCGTCGCTACCAGGAGACGACGCGCGTCGTCGTCGCCTACGATCCCGAGAATCCCTTCCGCTCCTGCGTCGAGCCCCGCAGCGACTACCTGCGCGCGGCCGTGCTCGGCGGCGTGGTCTACGTCCTCGTCGGCAGCGCGGTCGCCCTCGGCCTCGTCTGAGGACCGCGGGAACCGGCTCCCCCGCGGCCCCGCCGCGCGATCCTGCTATGCTCCGCCCCTTACGGCGGCCCGGGCGAGTCGCCGCGACCGCGAACCGGCCGGGAACCTCCGATGCTCCGCGTCCTCATCACGATCCTCGTCCTCGGCGGCTCGCTCGCGGCCCAGGACACCCTCAAGCTCGACGACGGCCGGCTCCTCCGGGGTGAGATCGCCTCCGAGAGCGAGGCCGAGACCGTCTTCATCACCCGCCTCGGCGAGCGGATCGTGGTCCCCGCCGCGCGGATCGTCCGCTCCCGTCGGGGGCGCGGGCTCTCGCCGCGCGTCGAGGCCCGGCTCGAGGGCGTCGACGTCGCCGACGCCCGGGCGCTCTTCGGCGTCGCCCTCTGGGCGTCCACCGAGAAGTCCCTCGTCCGGGACGCGCAGCGCCTGGCCCGTCGCGTCCTCGTCCTCGAACCGGAACACGCCGAGGCGCGCCGCCTGCTGGAGCACGTGAAGCTGCTCGGCGTCTGGTACGAGGATCTGGAGTCCGGCCGCCGCGCCGTGCGCGAGCTGATGAAGGAGCGCGGCTTCGGCGAGTTCGAGAACGGCTTCGGACCCGAGGAGATCCTCGTGCAGGTGCGCACCGCCCGCGCGGAGTGGGTGATCGACGAGGAGACGCTGCTCTGGCGCTCGCTCGCGGTCGTCATGGCCGAGAAGGGATACGTCCGCTTCGGTGACCGCTGGTTCGCCCCGGAAGAGCAGGACCTCATCCCCGATCTCGTCGCGGCGAAGGAGATCCTGGGGCTCGAGCTCCAGGCCGGCCGCGTCGGCGCCTCGAGCGTCATCGCGAGCTTCTCTCGCCAGGGGTGCGAGGAGCACGCCACCGAGCTGGAGAAGGGGCGGGCCTGGTTCATCGCGACCTTCCGGCCCGAGCGCCGCTCCGCGCTCTCCCAGGTGGCGATGCGCTTCTGGGTGCTCCGCGAGGAGGAGCACGCGCGCGCCTTCATCGAGAAGGGCGGCGGCCGGCTGCACGACGCGACGGCCGAGTTCGCGGCCTTCTCCGCGCCCCTCGGCGCCATGTCCTGGGGCTACCTGTCGAACGTCACGAACCAGCAGCGCGGGACCTGGAAGTGGGGCGACGTCGCCCAGCTCGGCATGGCGCTGATCGACCACGAGTGGACCGGACGGGTGGATTGCCCCGACTGGATCGGGATCGCGGTCGCCCATCACACCGAGATCGCCGTCTACGGCGACGCTCGGACCTGGTGGATCGCGCCGAGCCGCTACGGACAGCAGGAGAAGACGAGGACGGCCGAGGGCCGCACCTTCGACGGGGCGAAGCTGGAGGTGCGCGAGGACGTGCGCAAGCGCCGCGCCCCCTCGCTCCGCGCGCTCTTCCTCAAGAAGACGAACCAGATGCAGGTGCCCGACGACAACATGGGCATCGTGCTCCTCAGCTACTTCCTCGAGAAGCGGAAGGAGCTCTTCATGACCTACCTGTTCGGCAGCGTCGAGGTGAAGATCGACCGTCGCTTCGAGGAGGTCTTCGGGCATCCCTTCGAGGAGGAGGAGAAGCTCTTCCACGCCTGGCTCGGCGTCTGATCACGGCCCGTCCCCGTCGCGTTCACCGACCGGGGACGGCGCGGATGGCGTCGAGGAGCGCGGCGAGGTCGGCCTCGTCCGTCTCGGGGTGGATCAGCGTCGTCCTCAGCCAGCGCTCGCCGCGCAGCACGGTCTGCGTCAGGTAGAAGCGTTCCCCGGCGAGGAGCGCCGCCCGCACGCGCCGCTGGCGTTCGTCCAGGTCGCCGCCTCCCGGCGGTCGGTGGCGGAAGCAGACGATGTTGCTCTGCGGCCGCAGCGCGAGCTCGAAATCCGACGCCTCCTCGAGCGCGTCGGCGAAGCGCGTCGCGAGATCGTGGCGGCTCTCGACGTGCTCGCGGAAGAGCGCCTCGCCGTGCAGATGCAGGGCGACCCAGAGGCGCGTTCCCATCATCGTCTTCGTGCACTCGAGCGTCCGGTGGCCGTGGTTGAACCACTCCGCCTCGGCGTCGGCCTCGAAGAGGTAGGACGCGCGCTGCGCGAAGGCCGCGGTCGCGTGCGCCGGATCGCGGAAGAGCACGCCCGTCACGAGCGCGGGCATCATCAGCATCTTGTGGGCGTCCCAGACCAGCGAGTCCGCGCGCTCGATCCCCGCGAGACGGTCGCGGAGTCGGGGAGAGAGCAGCGCGCTCGCGCCGTGCGCGCCGTCGACGTGCAGCCAGAGGCCCTCGCGCTCGCAGAAGTCCGCGATGGGTTCGAGCGGATCGTAGGAGCCCGTCGCCGTCGAACAGGCGCTCGCGAACACCGCGATCGCCTCCCGGCCGCGGCGCCGCGCCTCGAGCCGCGCCGCCTCGAGCCGGTCCGGGCGCAGGCGGAACGACTCGTCGGTGGGAACCTCGACGAGGCCGTCGGCGCCCCAGCCCATGACGTGGGCCGCGCGGGCGGCGCAGTAGTGCGCCTGCTCCGAGACGATCAGCGCCGGACGCTCGACGGCGGCCCGTCCGCGCGCGTCGAGTCGCGCCCCGATCTGCCGCGCGGTGAGGAGGGCCACGAGGTTGCCGATCGAACCGCCGGAGGTCAGGTGTCCCTCGCCGCGCGGCCATCCCGCCCGCGTCGCCATCCAGCGCAGCACGGAGCGCTCCATCGCGGTCGCGGCCGGGCCCATCTCGAAGACCGCCATCCCGTTGTTCATGAGCCCGGCGAGCAGGTCCACGAGCGCGGCGGCGGGAAGGGGAGCCGAGACCTGGTGCCCGACGAAGCGCGGGTGCTGCAGGCGGATGCCGTCGGCGAGGATCCGCTCGACGAGAGCGTCGAGATCGCCCGCGCCCCGTTCGGGGAAGTCCTCGCCGAAGCGTCGCATCGCGTCCTCGGGATCGAGGGCGCGACCGACGCGTCCCTCGCGATCGTCGTGACAGGACGCGAGGTGGTCGGCCAGCCGGTCGACGAGACGATGCCCGCGCTCGCGGAAGCGCTCGGCCGAGCGGGCGTCTCGGAGCTCGTCGTCGCTCATCGCCGCGGCGCGTGGTAGCTGAAGATCGCGGTGCCGTCGAGCGCGCGCGCGCGCGCCTCGCGGAGCTGGGCCGCCGTCCCCTCGGGATCGTTCATGTAGGCGCCGACGCCCACGACGATCCGCGCGCGGCCCTCGCGTCGCACGGACTCGAAGAAGTCCAGCCACCGGCGGTAGTCGCGGCGCCAGCGCTCGTCGTGCTCGCGCTTGTAGTGCATGGGGTAGTTGACGTCGATCAGGCCCGTGCGACACCACATCGGCCAGTCCTGGAAGACGGCGCCGTGGCCGCGCGTGGCCTCGTAGCTTCCGGCGCCCATCTCGTCCCAGGTGATCGTGGCCGCGCTGAGCTCGATCTCGGGATCGACGGCGCGGATCGCGGTCCGGATCTCCTCGAGCTCGCGCGTGACCTGCTCGCGTCGCCACGCGCCGAACTCGGGATCGTCGGGGGCGGGCGACCCGCTTCGGCCACTCGCGGCCGCGAAGCGCGCCAGGCTGCGTTCTCCGTAGCCCCACTCGCGACCGGGGTAGCGGATGTAGTCGAGGTGGACGGCGTCGACGGGGTAGCGGCGGACGAGGTCGGCCGCGACCTCCGCCACCCAGGCCCGGGCCTCGGGGTCGGAGGGGTCGAGATAGACGCTCGGGTCGCCCTCGGCGCGGATCCGTCCCGCGCGGTCGCGGAGCAGCCACTCCGGGCGCCGCGTCATGAGATGCTCGGGCAGCGTGATCGGCGGCGGCGCCTCGTCCTTCCAGACCCGGTTCGCCACGAGCCAGGCCTCGACGCGGATGCCGCGCGAGCGCGCGCGGCGCAGGAGGTGCCCCAGGGGGTCGAAGGAGAGCGGGATGCGCGCGCCGGTCGCGTCGACGCCGCGCGGCTCGAGCCGGCTGTCGTAGTAGGCGTCGCCCACCTTGCGGACCTCGGCGAGGATCGTGTTGATGCCCTCCGCCCGGCACCAGTCGACGAGGCGGTCGATCTGGGCCGCGTCGAAGAGGCCGGGGTTCCAGCTATCCACCCAGACGGCCGCGATCTCCTCGGGCCGGATCTTCTCGCGCGAATAGCCGTCGCGCGTCGCCCCCGGGTCGACGTCCGGCCGGTCGCGATCCGGCTCGGGACCGGTGGCGCAGGCGGCGAGGAGGAGGAGCGCGGCGAGGATCACGGGGCGCGGTCGGGGCATCGGAGACTCCTTCGGCCGCGAGCCGGGTCCGGACCCCGGACGCGGGGTCCTCGACCCGCGTCCCGCCGTTCCCTCCCGCGGGAGGTCGATGTTACACCTCGCGACGGCGCCGCGCGTCCCCCCGTGACCGGACGCGCGCGGCCGGCCCCGTCCGAGATGTGCCCGTGAGCGAGATCCGCCGCACCGCCTGCAACCGCGACTGTCCCGATAGCTGCTCGCTCCTCGTCGAGGTCGAGGGCGATCGGGTCCTCGCGATCCGCGGCGATCCCGAGGATCCCTTCACGCGCGGCTTCATCTGTCCGCGGACGCGGCGCTTTCCCGCCCGGCACCACGCTCCCGATCGATTCCTCCGCCCGCAGGTCCGACGGGACGGGCGGCTCGAGCCCCTGTCCTGGGACGCGGCGCTGGACCTCGCCGCCGACCGGCTCGCGACGATCCGGGATCGCGACGGCGGCGCCGCCGTGCTGCACTACCGCTCGGCGGGATCGCTCGGGGTACTCCGCTCGGTGTCGGATCTCTTCTTCGCGCGGTTCGGCCCCGTGACCCGCAAGCGCGGTGACATCTGCATGGGGGCGGGGGAGGCGGCCCAGTTCGCGGACTTCGGCGCGGCCGAGAGCGGCGATCCGGACGATCTCGCCCACGCCGGCGTGATCGTCCTCTGGGGGAAGAACCCGAACGTCTCGAGCGTCCACCTCCTGCCCGGGCTCCGGGCGGCGCGCGAGCGGGGCATCCCGGTCGTCGCGATCGACCCCGTCCGGAGCGCGGCCGCGCGCGGCGCCGATCTCCACCTCCAGCCCCGACCCGGCGCCGACTACGCGATCGCGATGGCGGTGGTGCGAGGCCTCTTCGCGCGGGACGCCGTCGATCCGGACGCCGCGGCGCGCTGCCTCGACGTCGCGGCCTTCCGCGCCCTCGCCGAGGCGCGCGACCACCGCGGCTGGGCCGCGGAGGCGGACCTCGATCCGGAGCGGCTCGAGGCGCTCGTCGAGCTGATCGCGACCCGCCGCCCCCTGAACCTCCAGATCGGCTGGGGTCTCCAGCGGCGCCGCAACGGGGGGCGCACGATGCGCGCGCTCGACGGGCTCGCGGCCCTGGCCGGGAGCGTCGGCGTGCGCGGAGGGGGCGCGAACTTCTACTGCGCGACGCGCGCGGGCGCCTTCGACTCCGGCTTCGGGGCCCCGCCGCCCCCCGCGGCCCGCACCCTCGCGGAGGCGCGGCTCGGACCCGAGATCCTCGCCGCCCGCGATCCCGGGATCGCGGCGATCTGGGTGACGGCCGGCAACCCGGTCAGCATGCTCCCCGAGGCCGAGACGGTGCGCCGCGCCTTCGCGAGCCGCGAGTTCGTCGTCGTCGTGGACACGCACCCCACCGACACGACCGATCTCGCCGATCTCGTCCTGCCGACCCTGACGCTGCTCGAGGACGAGGATCTCCTCGGCGCCTACGGCAACCACTTCCTCCGTGCGTCCCGGCCCGTGCTCCCGCCGGCCGGCGAGGCGCGCCACGAGCTCGAGATCTACGCCGCGCTCGCGGAGCGACTCGGATTCGGCGACGAGTTCCCCGCCTCGCCGACGCACTGGAAGGCGCGCGCCGCGGCGCGACTCGCGGGGCGCGAGGCCGAGCTCGAGCGGGGGCTGCGCTCGCCCTTCGCGGCGCGCGTGCCCTTCGAGGACGGCCGCTTCGCCACGCCGAGCGGTCGCATCGAGCTCCTCACGGAGCGGGCGGCCCCGCCTCGCGCCGCCGATCCGGACTACCCCATGACGCTGCTCGCCCTCTCGACCGCGGAGGCGCAGTCCTCGCAGTGGTCCGTCGATCCGGGGGAGGGGCCGCCCGAGCTGCGGATCCACCCCGATCGCGCGGCGGGGCGAACGGACGGCGCGCGCGCGCGTCTGGAGAGCCGTCACGGCGCGATGGACGTGGTGCTGCGCCTCGATCCCGAGCTCCGCCGCGACGTCGCCCTCACGCGCAAGGGCGGCATGTTCCGGCGCGGGGGCTGCGCCAACGCCCTGATCGCGGCCGAGGAGACGGATCTCGGCGGCGGCGCGGTCTACTACGACGAACCGGTGCGGCTCGTCTAGCGGCGCTCGAGCGCGTTCCAGAGGCGGACGGCGTAGCTCACCGGCGCGTGGTCGGTGATCGCGTTCTCGCGCAGCGCCTCGCCGCCGAGGGAGGCGGCGTCCGTGGCCCGGCGCACGATGCCGGGCAATCGCTCCCGCAGGTTGCGCTCGAAGCGCTCCTTGAGGTCGAGTTCGGCCGCGCTTCCGACGAGATGCCGGCCGTCGCCGAGGATCCGGTGCAGCTCTCCGACGTGCCGGTAGAGGAGCGGAGGAGGAAGCTCCGCGACGAGGTCGTGTTCGACGACGACCCGGTACGCGCGAGGGCAGCGGAACCCGGCCGCGAAGTCGGCGTCTCCGACCCGGGGCGAGCCGAAGCCGTACAGGCGGGCGCGCGGCCCGAGCTCGTCCGCCGCGAGCGTGGCGAGCGCCGCCCCGAGGCTGTGTCCGGTGACGAAGATCGGGTCGGCGCCGGACGACGCGGCCTCGAGCGCCGGGCGGAGGTGGTCGAAGGCCTCCGCGAAGCCCCGGTGGACGCGCCCCGCCCCGCGATGGGACACCAGTCGCACCCGCAGATCCGTCACGAGATTGCGCCGGCTCGAGATGAGGGTGCCGCGGAAGATCAGCCAGGCGGGACCCGCGCCCCGGGCGAGGACGGCGCGGAGCCGTTCGCTCTCGAAGATCCTCACTTCCGTGCGGCCGACCCGCGCGAGGCTCGCCCGGATGGCCTCCGGGTCGTCCAGGTAGGCGAGGAAGGAGGCCTCGGCCAGCCACCAGGCGTTCGCGAGGCGGAAGCCCGGGGCCTCGGCCTCGAAGGGGCGAAGGCCGGCCCCCTCGAAGTAGGGCCAGGTCGGATTCGGCACCCGCAGGCCCCGGAGGTCCTCGGGGAGTCGCTTCAGCATGGACGAGGCCCTCGCGCCGGACGGGCGACCATCCCGGGCGCCCGGCGGACCCGGGTCGCCCGCCGCGAGACCATACGGTCCCTCCGGGACCGGCTTTTCAGACCCCGCGGACAGGTCGTGGACGCTCTGAACGATCAGATCTGCTTATCCGAGTCCCGAAGTGTCCGAGGTCAAAGCGACGTCGTTTATATTAAGCTATTTATTGACAACGGTTTGACCCGGATTCCCCGCCCAACGCCCGCGCCGCGGGACCTTTCCGCCGCGCGCCGGTTTTGCGGAATGGGGTGGACGATTTGGTTGTTTTCATCCACGATGCCGGGGTCGAAGCGACGTCCGGGAGCCCCCCGGACGCCCGGAAAAACCCCATCACTTCACGCGATGGGCGGCATCGGGAAATCGAATGCGGCTTCCGGGACGAGAACCGGGCCTCCCGACGTACAAGTCGGATGGCCGGCCGCGACTCCGATCGCGTTCGACCCCTCCGTCCCTCCGGGCGGAGCGACGGGAACCGCGCCACGGGAAGGGACAGCGAGATGGCCAAGAAGACCGACACGGGGCGAAACCGAGGCCGATCGACCGCGCAGGGGGGAGACCCTCTGGACATCTACCTGCGCGAGGTCGAGTCGCACGACCTCCTCACGCCCGACGAGGAGCGAGAGCATCTCGCGCGGCTGATCGAGGTCCGCAACGCCTGGATGCGGAGCTTCCTCCACACCGAGGCCGGCCTCGAGGCGGTCTGGCAGGACCTTCAGGCCTGTGACCGGGGCGAGATCTCCCCGGCCTCGATCATCCCGGGGCCGCCGCAGCTCAAGCCCGGCCAGATCGGCCCGGCCCACCATGCGCCCCGGCTGCACGCGATGTTCGAGCGGCACATCCGCCGCCACGGCAAGAATCCCTTCCGCTACCGGCTGCGCGGCCGCACCGCGTGGCTCGTGCGGGCCCTGCTGCACGTCGGCCTCCGGCCCGCGCCGCTCGAGCGCTACCGCCTCGCCGCGGAGGAGCACCACGGGGCGTCCGCGGCCGAGAAGATCGCCCAGGCGCGGGAGCTCTTCATCGAGACCCGTCGCCCCCTGGTCGAGCGCAACCTGCGCCTCGTGCTGAAGGTCGCCTGGAGCTTCATCCCGGGTCCGATGTCCTTCGACGAGCTGATCCAGGAGGGGAACATCGGCCTCATCCGCGCGACCGAGTCCTTCAACGGCCGGTTCAACGTCCGCTTCTCGACCTACGCCTACCTGTGGATCCGCCAGAGCGTGATCCGGGCGCTGGAGGAGAAGAGCCGCATGATCCGCCTTCCCGTGCACCTCACGCACCTGCTGCGGAAGGTCGCGAAGGACAAGCGGAACGGCGTCGAGACGCCCGCCGTGGTCTCGTACCAGGGCAAGAAGTACCGGATGCCGGCCCTCATGGCGAACCCGACGGTGACGGGCTCGCTCGTCAGCCTCGACGCGTCCCGCGACGAGGACGGCAGCATGGCCGAGGTCATCCCCGATCGCGGCGGCGAGTCGCCGGAGGCGGGCGCCTCGCGTCAGGATCTCCGCGACTTCGTGCACGGCTCGCTCGACGTCCTCAACGAGCGCCAGCGGACGGTGCTCGAGCTCCGCTTCGGACTCGGCCGCGTCCCCGCCCACACCCTCGGCGAGATCGGCCGCGTCCTCGGCGTGTCCTCGGAGCGTGTCCGCCAGATCCAGGAGGAGGCGCTCGAGGTGCTGCGCGAGAGCGAGCAGGGCGAGATCCTCGCCGAGCTGGCCGGCCGCTGACGCCGTCGGAATCCCGGACCCCGCCGCGACCTCGGAGATCGTCGATCTCCGGGGTCGCGGCGCTTTGACGTCCGCGTCCCCGCCCGGCCATGATGGGGCGGGCGGCGCGCGCCGTCCTCGTTTCCCCTCCCCGCCGCGATGCGGCGACCCGACGCGAGGAGCGCGGACTTGGCGAAGACGACCCCGAGCAGCGCCGATCCGGGCCGCAGCCGCATCAACTTCGTCTGGCTCTACCAGCTCCGCTGGGCCGCCGTGTTCGGTCAGCTCGCCACGGTGGTCTCCGTCTCCTTCGGCTACGGCATCCCCGTCCCGCTCACGGGCCTCCTGTTCATCGTCGCGGTCACCGCGGCGAGCAACCTTGTCTTCGGTCGCCTCATCGCGCCCGAGCTCGGCGGCGAGAGTCCTCCGCGCTGGGGAGATCAGGGGCAGCTCCTGACCGGATGGGTCATCGGTCTCGACCTGCTGATCCTCACCGGTCTCCTCTTCTTCTCGGGAGGCTGGCGGAATCCCTTCGCCGTCTTCTACTTCCTCCACCTCGCGCTCGCGGCCGTGATCCTCCCGGTCCGCTGGGCCTGGGGAATGACCGTCTTCGCCGGGTTCTGCTTCGGTTTCCTCGTCGTGATCCACCAGCCGCTGGCGGCGCTCGCCGAGCCCGAACTGCAGAGGCGCGGCGTGCTCGTGGCCTACCTCGTCGCCAGCGCGATCATCGTGTACTTCGTGACGCGCATCCATCACGAGCTCGACCGCAACCTCGTCGCGCTGGAGGACGAGCGCCTCAAGAAGTCGCGCCTCGAGCGCGTCGAGGCGCTCGTCACGCTCGCCGCGGGCGCCGCCCACGAACTCTCGACGCCGCTCTCGACGATCGCCGTCGCGGCGAAGGAGCTCGAGCTCGACCTCGAACGCGCGGGCGGCGACCCCGCGCTCGCCGAGGACGTGCGTCTCATCCGCGGCGAGGTCCAGCGCTGCCGCGGCATCCTCGAGCAGATGTCGGCGAACTCGGGAAGCATGGTCGGCGAGCGGCTCGAGTCGGTCGCGCTGCCGGACTTCCTGTCCGCTGTGATCGCGCCGCTCCACGCCGACGCGCGCCTCGAGATCGACCTCGACGAGGAGGCGCGCGGGATCTCCCTGCGGATCCCGCGCGACGCCTTCCGCCGCGCGATCCGGGGGCTCATCAAGAACGCGCTCGACGCCTCGCCCGAGGGCGAAGCCGTCCGCGTCCGCGCCCGGCGGTTCGGGCCGCGGGTCCTGATCGAGGTGATCGACCGCGGCACCGGCATGGACGCGGGGACCCTCTCCCGCGCCGAGGATCCCTTCTTCACGACCAAGGAGCCCGGTCGCGGCATGGGGCTCGGCCTCTATCTCTCGCGATCGGTGATCGAGCGACTCGAGGGACGGCTCGAGATCGAGTCGGAACCCGGCGCGGGAACCCGAGTCACCGTCGATCTCCCGCTGCCGGCCTGACGGCGGGCGACCTCCCCGCGACCGCCGGCCCGACCTTGCCCCGCGCCGCCCAGGTCGCACAATGGTCCGACGCCCCCGTGGAGAGTCGCGATGACCCAGGATCACCCCGCCGAACACCCGCAGAGCCTCCTCGTCGTCGACGACGACCAGATCCTCCGGGACCGCCTCGCGCGCGCCTTCTCGCGACGCGGTTTCGAGGTACGGACGGCGGAGAACGCGGACGCCGCCGTGGTCCTCGCGCGCGAGGAGTCGCCCGAGTTCGCGATCGTGGACCTCAAGATGCCGGGGCGCTCCGGCCTCGAGCTCGTCCGCGACCTCCGAGAGATCGACGACGCGACGAAGATCGTCGTCCTCACCGGCTACGGCAGCATCGCCACCGCCATCGAGGCGGTGAAGCTCGGGGCCGCCAACTACCTGTCGAAGCCCGCCGACGTCGACGACATCCTCGCGGCCTTCGAGCGCGGCGATCAGCCCGCGCTCGAGCCGACCTCGCACGAGTACCGCGCCCCCTCGCTCGCACGCGCGGAGTGGGAGCACATCAATCGCGTGCTCGCGGACTGCGGCGGCAACATCTCCGAGGCCGCGCGGCGCCTCGGCATCCACCGGCGTTCCCTGCAGCGCAAGCTCCAGAAGTACGCTCCCCGCGAGACGAACTGAGGCCTCCGGCGTGACCCTCGCCATCGAGGTGCGCGGACTCGAGGTCCGCTACGGTTCTCACGTCGCCGTCTCCGGGCTCGACCTCGAGGTCCGCGCGGGCGAGGTCTTCGGTTTCCTCGGCCCCAACGGCGCGGGGAAGACGACGACGATCCGGGCCCTGCTCGACCTGCTGCGGCCCGATCGCGGCCGCGTCGAGGTCCTGGGCGAGCCCGTGCGCGGCGCCGGCGGGCGCCTTCGCGAGCGACTCGGCTTCCTCCCCGGCGACCTCGCGCTCTTCCCCTCGCTGCGCGGGTCCGAGACGCTCGACTTCTTCGCCCGGCTCTACCGGCGTCCGCCGCGCCGTCGCGACGAGGTGCTCGACGCGCTCGGCTTCCCGCGCGAGGCCCTGCGCCGCCGGATCCGCACCTACTCGACCGGCATGCGGCAGATGATCGGGATCACCGTCGCGATGCAGCACGATCCCGACCTCCTCGTGCTCGACGAGCCCACGACGGGGCTCGATCCTCGTGCGCGAGGCCTTCTCGAGCTGCTCCGCGTGCGGGCCGACGAGGGGCGGACGGTCCTCTTCTCGAGCCACGTCCTCGCCGAGGTCGAGCGCAGCGCCGATCGCCTCGGGCTCGTGAAGGGCGGCCGCGTCCACCTCACCGAGGAGGTCGCGAGCCTCCGGGAACGACTTCCGAAGCGCGTGCGCGTCCGCCGCCGTGACGGCAGCGAGGAGCAGTTCCTCCACGAGGGCGAGCTCGCTCCCCTGCTCGCCCGGCTCGCGGCGGAAGGAGAGGCGCTCGCCGATCTCGAGGTCCGTCCGGTCGATCTCGCGGAGATCTTCCGTCGCGAGATCCGCGACGAGGAGTTCCGCGCCTGATGGCCCGCCGCGCGATCGACGGCCCGCTCCTGGGCTTCCTCTTCCGACGTCACCGTCTCGCGACGGGGCTCTGTTACGTCGTGCCCGTGCTCATCGGGCTCGTCGTCGGCTTCCTCTATCCGACCTACGCGCCGCAGCGCGAGGCGCTGAAGGTCTTCAAGTACGCGACGCGCTTCCTCGGTCAGGGGCAGATGGATCTGTTCTCCGCCGAAGGCGCCTTCAGCCTTCCCTTCCAGCATCCGCTCTGCCTGCTCGCCCTCGGCCTCGCGGCGGCGCTCGCCCCGCTGGCGTTGCCCGCCGGCGAGCGCGGCCGCGGTGCGCTGGATCTCCTGCTCGCCTCGCCGCTCGAGCGCGGCACCCTCGTGCGGACCCTCGTCCTCCACGAGTTCCTCGTCGCCCTCGGCGTCGGCGCCGCCTCGCTCATCGGGGCCTGGTCCGGCGCGATGTGGGCCGGCGAGTCCGGGACGCTCACGCCCGAGCGCTATCTCGTGCTCACGGCTCTCGTCGCCTCGCTGGCGCTGGCCCTCGGCGCGATCGCGAGCTGGATCTCCGTCGAGGCCCGCGACCGCGGGCAGGCGGCGCTCGTCTACGGCGTCGCGATGGGCGTCTTCTTCATCCTCGACGTCGCGGCGCGGATGTGGCGCGACGGGGAGTGGCTCGGGTGGCTCACGCCCTTCGGCTACCTCCGTCCGGCGCGGATCCTGACGACGGAGGATCTCGCCTCCGTGGCGGGGCGAGACCTCGGCGTCCTGCTCGCCGTGGCGACGGTGGGCTTCGGGCTCGCGATCGCGCGTCAGGCCCGGCGCCGCAGCGCCTGAGGCCGTCTCCATCCTCAGCGCCCGGTCTGATCCTCGGGTTCGACGTGCACGAGGTGCGTGCGGGTCACGAGGTCGGCGAGGGAGCGGGCCGGCACGATCATCGAGAAGACGAAGTCGGCGAGCGCGGCGAGGAAGATGACGAGGATCGCGAGCGGCGCGACGAAGGGGATGGCCTCGCCGCTCAGGGCCGTGATCCCGCCCGCGACCAGTCCGGGGGCGTGCACGACCAGCGCGCGCACTGCGGCCCGCGCCGCGCTCACCCGCTCGCCGCCGCGGTCGAAGAGTCGGAGATTGAGGAGGCTCAGGAGCGGCCCGCCGCGCAACCAGGCCGCGAGCCCCGCGTTCGGCAACGCGACGAGCAAGGCGTAGGCGGCGAGCGAGCCGGCGAGGGCGCTTCCGTCCACCTGGATCTCGTCGCGATCCCGCAACCGGAAGAGCACGAGCAGGACGCCGACCGCGATCGCGATCACGAGGATGATGAAGCCGAAGAAGGCGTGGGCGAAGCGCTGGACGCGCGACGGGCGCTCGCCGGGCTCGCCCAGCGCGAGCAGCGCCGCGTTGAGCTCCGCGCCGGAGTCGAAGCGCTGGCGGTCGCCGCGCGCGCGCTTGATGAAGTTCGATCCGCCCTCGGGAAGATCGTCGATCCACTGGCGATGGGCGCCGCCGGTGAGGGCGGTGACGGCGGTGGCGAGGACCTCGACGGGGTCGGCCCCCGCGGACCGCGGCGCGTCCCGGAGCGTGAAGGGCAGACAGCGCGCGCGCCCGCGCCGGTCGATCCAGATGCGGTCGGCGGTGATGCCGGGCGACTCCTCGACGAGGTCGACGAGGCCCAGCATGAGCTCGCGGAGGGCGAGCCACTCCAGGACGCGGCGCGCGCCCGCGTACTCCGAGAGCGAGGCGCCGCCGGGATCCTCGTAGACCTCGAGGCGGTCGACCCGGCCGAGCCAGCGGAGGTCGGCGCGGCCCGGCGCCCGCGCCGCGATCGCGGCGGTCGGGACCAGCCAGACCTTGCGGTCGAGGCGACGGTCGAGGGCGAGGACGACCTCGCCGGCGGAGGTCTCGGTCACGTGCGCGATGATCTCGTGCCCGGCGGGATCCGCGGTGAGCCGCGGATCCTCGCCGCGACGGGGGTCCCAGGTACTCGCCTGCTCGAGGAGCTTCCGCACGCGCGAGCGGAGGGCCACCGTTCGCGTCCCGCTCGCGAACTCGTGGATGCCGCGGAAGCCGTTCCGTCGGCGGGCGGTCGAGAAGAGAAGCAGCACGTTCAGCGATCCGAACTCGGCGAGGGCCGGCACGGCGAGCGCGAAGGCGTCGTCGATGAGGAAGAAGGCCGCGCGCAGGAACGCGGCGCCTCCGCTCGGCCGGCCGCCGCCGGGTCGGACCACGCGCAGTCCGAAGGCGAGCTTCCCCGGGGTCGCGCCGCCGAAGCGCTCGAAGAGTCCGAAGTAGAAGAGGAACACGGCCGGGGCGCCGAAGCGGAGGATCAGATCGCTCGCGGGGTGTCCCGGCGCGGCGAGCCGGACGACGATTCCCGAGACCCCGGTCATGAAGCTGATCAGGAGGATGTCGGTCATGAAGGCCGCGACCCGGAGGCCGAGGGCCGCGTTCGACTGGCCGCCGGGCTGGAAGGGCGAGAGCGCGATCCGCATCTCGCGGGCGCTCCGGAAGCGCGCCGCGGGGTCCTTCGACATCGCGCGGAGGACGATCTCGTCGAGGCCGATCGGGATGCCCGGGGCGACCTCGCGCGGCGGGCGCGGCTCCTCCGAGGTGATGCGCGCGATGAGGTCGCCGATGTTGCTCGCCGGGAAGGGCGCGCTGCCCGTGAGCAGCGCGTAGAGCGTCGCGCCGACCGAGTAGATGTCGCTGCGCGCGTCGAGCTCGCGGCCGCGCGCCTGCTCGGGTGAGCAGAAGAGCGGCGAGCCGACGAAGATCCCGCTCGCCGTCAGCGAGAGGTCGGCGGACTCGGGGCGCGTGAGGCCGAAGTCGCCGAGCTTCGCCCGGCCCGAGTCGTCGAGGAAGACGTTGGCCGGCTTGATGTCGCGGTGGACGAGGCCGCGCTCGTGCACGACCTCGAGGCCGGCGAGGACGTCCTCGATCCAGGCGAGGGCGGCGATCGGCTCGACGGGTTGGCCGTCCGCGATGCGATCCGCGAGCGTCTCGCCGCTCATGAGCTCCATCGAGATGGCGGGCACGCCGGCGATCTCGTGGGCGCCGTAGACGAAGACGACGCGGTCGTGGTGGATGCCGGCCGCGGCGCGCGCCTCGCGCTGGAAGCGCAGTCGCATCTCGGGGGAGAGGGCCATTCCCGGGTGGACGAGCTTCACCGCCACGCGGCGCCGGGCCTCGAGGTCCTCGGCCTCGAAGACCACGCCCATTCCGCCCCGTCC
The DNA here is from genome assembly GCA_041402125.1 of Planctomycetota bacterium. Lineage (GTDB taxonomy): Bacteria > Planctomycetota > DRQF01 > JAWKSY01. The sequence continues at coordinate 45,103 of JAWKSY010000018.1, read as the reverse complement.
GATCTCGCGGATGAAGCGGTGGGTCGGGGTGTCCGCGGGGAGCGGGACCGGGGCCCGGCCCGGGGCGGCGCCGGGGGCGACGGAGAGACCGTCCAGGAAGAAGGAGTTCGCGAGCTCCTCGCCCGGACGATCGTCGTGCTCGTCGTCTCGATCCGCCGCCACCGGACTCCTCGCTGAACGCCCCCGCGCGTCGCTCCCGCGATCCGCGCCCCGGAGGATCGCGCGCGACGCCGGCCGGCGCCAGGGCGATCATCCGAAAGACACGGGATTGCGGTCCGCTACTCGCCTTCGGTCGCGGACTTCTCGTCCAGTCCCAGCATCGCCAGGAGCTGGGAGACGTCGAAGGGGTTCATCTGGTTCGTGTTGACCTCGATCTCGCCGAAGGAGATCGCGTCGACCATCTGCTTCGCGATGTAGGCCTGGCCGCCATTGCCGAGGTAGGCCTCGTTGATGGCCTTTTCGCCCTTCGCCTTCGCCTGGGTCCGCGCGAGCTCGCCCTCGGAGATCTTGGTCCGGCGGTACTTCTCGGCCTGGGCGATGTTGCCCTGGGCCTGGAGCTCCGCGTCGGCCTCGATCTCGTTGATGCGCGCGTCGGTGTTGGCCTCGATGTTGGCGATCTCCTGGGTCTGCTCCTCCTCGATGACCTTGACCCGGGCTTCCGTCTCGCGCTCGATCGACTGCGTCTTCTCGAGCTCCGCCTCGAGCTTGGCCTTCTCGATGTTGAGGGCCTTGCGCTGGTCGAAGAGCTGCTTCTGGACGAGGATCGTCTCGAGGTTCGCGTCGTAGTTGATGTCGCGGAAGAGGATGTCGATCAGCTCGATGTGGACCTCCGCGAGGTCCCGGCCGAGCTGCTCCTTCGCGAGCGCGCGGGCCTTCTCGCGCTTCTCGACGTTGTAGAAGTCCTGCGTGTCGAGGCGGCCGAGCGCGTCCCAGAGGGCCCGCTCCGCCTTCGTCTCGACCACGTCGTTCATCTTCGCCTTGAGCGGTCCGATCGCGTCGGCGAAGCGGTGGGCCTTGCCGTCCTGGATGCGGAAGACGGTCGTCACGTCGAAGCGCGTCTTGTACTGGTCCTTGCCCGTGAGCTCGAGCGAGGCCTGAGCGCCGTCGGCGCCGCCCATGGAGAAGGTCTGGACCGTGGGGTCGTAGTGGTAGAGGCGCTGGCCGGGGGCCACGAAGTAGTAGCCGGGCTCGAGATCCTCCTGCACGGTGCCGCCGCTCAGGTTGACCTTCACGCCAATCTTGTCCAGCGGGACCTTCTCGATCCGGCTGAGGAGGATGATCACGCTGATCACGGCGAGGACGATGATGATGGGAGTCTTCTTCATCTCGGGATCCTCCTTCAGTTGCCTTCCGTGCCGCGTTCGATGACCGGAGCGTCCTCGGGTCGCTCGACCCGCATCCGCTTGATCTCCTCGCTCAGACTGTAGGGCCGGCCGTTGATGCGCGTCCCGACGAGCTTCCTCGCGATGGCCTCCTTCACGAGGCCGAGCCCGCCGCGGCGGTAGGCCTCGGCCAGGCGCTCGATGCCGGCCGCGGTGTTCAGACCCTCCGCCTCGACGGCGGCGGCCTCGGCCGTGGCGACCTCGAAGCTCCGGTCGCCGTCCTTGCGCTTGGCGTAGGCCTCGCCCTCGGCGCGGACGACGAGCTGCTTGGCCCGGTTCTCGGCCTCGACGATGCGCTTCTTGGCCTTGCCACCCGCGGTGATGAGGGCGGTGTTCTTCTCGCGCGTCGCCGCGGCGACCTTGGTCTCCTGCTCCTTGCGGGCCTGCTCCTGGGCGGCCGACTGGTTCAGGAAGTCCTGCGCGGTGGCCTTCTTCTCCTTGACGAGGCGGCTGTACTCGGGGTTGAAGACGAAGTTCGTCGTGTTGACGAGCGTCACCTCGAGCCCGAAGTGCTCGAGCGCCTCGTTCAGGGTGCGGCGCACCACCTGATTCTGGCTCGAGCGCGTCGTGGGGTCGGAGACCGTCTCGAGGGTCAGCGTGCCGTAGGCCTCGCGGATGACGGCCCGGGTGTAGCTGCGGAGCATCTTGTTCTTGAAGCTGTCGCCGGGTCCGATCCGCGTGACGATGAGGTCGGCCTTCTCCGGCTTGATCCGGTAGTTGACCTTCACGTCGGCCTCGATGTTGGAGCCGTCGGCCACCTTGATGCGGACGTTGTCCGGCCGGCGCCGATCGCCGGATGCCGGGTCCTTCGACATCGTGAAGACCTGCTCCCGCGTGTCGAGCTTGTAGACGTCGGTCAGGCCGAAGGGCAGGTGGATGATGAGGCCCGTCTGCGTCTGCACCTCGGGGTCGGACTGGAACAGGTTGTTCTTGATCACCGCCACCTCGCCGGGCTCGACCCAGTCGTAGGAGGTGCCGATGCCGACGAAGAGGAAGATGACGACGAACAGAACGGCGACCACGAAGGCGACCTGGCGCGGCTGGATCTGTCGTCGCGAACCTCGGGGGTGGTAGGGCGGGGGATTCTGGACCATGGACGGCTCTCCGAGAACACGGGGCGCGCCCGGCGGCGGCGCGACCCTGCTTCGCGGCGCGGCGGGGATATCCCCCGTCCGGCCGGACGCCGCGATCCTAACCGTTCTTCAAGTCGTTTTCAGGTCGTCGGTTGCGAAGGCCGGCCGCGGTCTTCAGAAGGTCACGGTGACGAGATTCGAGAGGCCGAGGTCGGTAGGGATCTCGAATCGCACCGAGCTCGGCGTGGAGGGGTCGCGCCACACGGCCTGGAAGCGGAAGGTCGTCCCCGCGAGCGGATTGGGGTGCGGGAGCCCGTAGACGTTGCGGTGCGAGGGACGACCGTAGCCGCCGAGGAGCTCGCCGGCGACGAGCCCTTCCGGATCCTCGATCACGATGGTTCCGGATCCGGCGGTGAGGGGATCGATGCCGAGCGGGCCGATCGGGGTGAGGAACACCGGCGCGGCCGGCGGCGCGGCGGCGAAGAGGCAGGGCACCGGGAAGGGGTGCGCCGAGACGTTGACGAAGTCGACCTCGACGTCGTCGGAGTTCGGGCCGGGCTGGACGGTGATCGCCAGGCCTCGCGCGAAGAGTGGCACCCGCGCATGTTCGAGAGCGCCCTCGAGCACGTGCAGCACGACGGGGCCGGGAGCGCCGGCGACGACGTCGATCACGGCCTGGCCGAGGGCATCCGTCGTCGCGCCCGGCGCGACGATCCCGTTCTCCGCGGTGAGCGTCAGGGCGACGCCGGCGCGGGGCGAGCCATTGGCGTCGAGGAGACGGACGACGACGGGCTCGCGGAAGAGGGCGTTCGTCCGGCCCACCTGCCGGCCTCCGGAGGTCACGACGGGATCGGCCGCGAGGACGGCGAGGGCCGCGGCGGGCTTCACGATGCCGTGCCCGAAGAGGTTGTCGAATCCCGGAGCGCCGATGTCGGTGGCCGAATCCGCCAGGATGTCCTCGACCTGCGCCGGCGAGAGCCAGGGCGCCCGCGCCAGGACCATCGCGGCGGTGCCCGCCGCGATCGGGCTCGCGAAGGAGGTTCCGGCCGCGGCGGGGATCGTGGCGCCCGGCTGCCAGCCGACGGTCAGCACCGCGATCAGCTCGCCCGGGGCGCAGAAGTCCACCCCCGGCCCCCAGCTCGAGAAGTTCGCGAGCTGGCCGAGCGGATTGAGGGCGGAGACGCCGTTCACCGAGACGTCGGAGGCGGGGAAGTTCACCGTCGAGACCGCGGAGTTCCCCGCGGCCGCGAAGTGGATCATGCCCGCCGCCCGGGCCGCGGCGAGGGCGGAGCTCACGGCCGAGCTCGGCGAGAACAGATGGAACGACATGTTGCTGACCCGGACGCCCTCGTTCGCGCCCCAGGTGATCGCGGCCGCCACCCAGCTCGACATCGTGAGGTTCATGATCGTGGGGTCGGGCCGGAAGATCCGGGCGCTCACGAGCGAACACGCCGGGACCATGCCGGCGATGCCGATCCCGTTGCCGGGAAAGGCCGACAGCACGGAGGCCACCTGGGTGCCGTGCAGGTCGAAGGCGGCGTCGCCGATGCGGCCGTCCATCGCGGCCGTGGGCATGTCGGTGAAGTCCGCGCCGCCGCTCACGAGGAGATCCGGATGCGGGACCTCCACTCCCGTGTCGAGGACCATCACCTTCACGCGCGCGTCGCCGAACGTGGTGTCCCAGGCGAGATCGAGGTCGAGGTCGAAGGTCGCGCCGGGAAAGCCGGTGTGATCGACGTACCACTGGAAGGGGAGGCCCGGATCGTTCGGCAGGTAGTCGAGCCGGATTCCCTGGACGAGATCCGGCTCGATCCAGAGGAGCTCCGCGTCGCGCGCCGTCGCGACGCGCAGGGCCTCGGCGAGCGCGTAGGCATCCGGGGCGTCGGCGGCGAGACGACGGACGCGGGGGCCGAGATCGCGCGCCCGTACATCGAGAGTGAAGCCCGCCGGATCCCGGCCCGCGTCCGAGGCGAAACCGGCCAGGACGTGACGCGTGAGGTGCGCGTACTCCCCGGAGTCGTTGCGGAAGACCGGGGCCGCGAAGCGGAGATCGGCGCGCGCCGCGAGGCCGCGCACGAGTTCGCGGCGGTCCTCGGGATCGGTCGTCGGCGTCGCGAGCTCGAGGAAGCGCCAGCCCGCGAGACCGTGCGGTCGCCAGTTGCCGAGATCCGTCGGTTCGGGCTCCACCCGATCCGCGGCGAGCTCCACCGCGATCCGGCCCGGATCGACCTCGGGGCGGATCGCGCCCCTTGGACCGATCCAGTTGATTCCCTGCCCGAGTCCGGTCGCGATCAGGATCAAGAGGGCCAGGGCGGCGTCACGCAGGATCCGTCGGGGGTGGCGGGGCATCCGTCTCCTCCTCGCAGGCGGGAACCTGCGCCCGACTATGCGGAAACTCAGAGGAAACGCGACCTTTCCTCGGGTTTCGGGAGGCGGCAGGAGTCCAGGCGCCCGAAGAACGCGTAGCGCAGCCGCGCGACGACCCGGTATCCGAGGTCGGTGAGGACGGCGGGCACGACGAGCAGGACCCGCGCGAGGGCGCCCCAGCCGCCGCCGATCTCGCGCAGGGCGCCCAGCATCGCGCGCGATCGGATCGCGACGGACTCCTCCGGTGTCCCGAGGTTCCGGACGAGCACCGCCGTCGACAGTTCCTTCCGCGGCAGGCCGTGACGCTCGAGGACCGCCTGCCCGATCTCCGACTGGAGCGGCGTGAAACGGAGCCGTCCCTCGCGATCGCGATCGAGCAGGAACTGCACCGCGCGATTGCAGAGGCCGCAGACGCCGTCGAAGAGGAGGACCGGTCCCGGGTCGGCGGGGGCGCTCACGTCGGGGTGCCTCCGGCGAGCGGGTGGGGGGCGCCGCCGAAGATCCAGGCGAGCGCGGCGGCGTCCACGTTGCCGCCCGAGATCGCGATGCCCACGCGGCGACCGGCGAGGCGGTCGCGCAGGCGGAAGAGTCCGGCGAGGCCGGTGGCCCCGGCCCCCTCGGCGGCGTTGTGGGTGCAGCGCATGAGGACGCGGACCGCCTCGGCGATCTCGTCCTCCTCGCAGGCGACGAAGCCCGCGAGGCCCTCGCGCATCGCCGGGAAGGTCATCTCGTAGGTCGAGCGCGTGGCGAGGCCGTCGGCGAAGGTGTCGGCGTGATCGGCGAGGAGCGGTCGGCCCGCGTGCCAGGAGTCGTGCGCCGCCGGGGCGCGGGCGGCCTGCACGCCGAAGATCTCGACGCCGGGCGCCAGGGCCCGCGCCACCGCGAGGGCGCCGACGATCTGCGAGCCCCCGCCGACGCTGAGGACGATCGCCTCGAGGTCGGGGCGCTCCTCGAGCATCTCGAGCGTCATCGTCGCCGCGCCCGCGATCACGCGCGCGTCGTTGGTCGAGTGGACGAGCTCCCGCCCCTCGCGACGGACGATCTCCTTCGAGATCGCGAGCGACTCGTCGTAGTCGCGTCCCTCCTCGACGAGGACGGCGCCGAGCCCGCGGATCGCCGCGTTCTTCTCGGGGTTGTTGCCGTGCGGGACGCAGATCGTCACCGGCGCGCCGAGCTCGCGGCCGGCCCAGGCGAGTCCGAGTCCGTGGTTTCCGCGCGTCGCCGCGACGACGCCGCGCGCCCGGGCCTCCGCATCCATCGCCGTCATCACCGAGAGTCCGTTGCGCACCTTGAAGGATCCGGGGCTGGTGGTTCTCGTGCTTGACCCAGCAGGCGATGTCCCGTCCGAGCTCGCCGTCGAGCGTCTCGTAGCGGCGCAGCGGGGTCGGGACGAGCCCCCCCCGCGACCGGAGACGCGCGCGCGCGCGGAGGACGTCGCGGATGTCGATGGGAAGGGACACGGCCGATCCTCGCCGGGGACTCCTTCCCTTTCTAACACGCTCCGCCCATGATCCGGGGGCGCCGCTCCAGGATGTCGCGGCCCGCGGGGAGAAGGATGTCGCTCCGGATCGAGGATCTCGAACACCGCTACGAGGACCGGGGCCCGGCGACCCTGCACGTGCCCCGCTACGCCCTCGAGGACGGCGAGCAGGCCTGCCTCGTGGGCGGGTCGGGGAGCGGCAAGACGACCTTCCTGAACCTGGTGGCCGGGATCCTCGCCCCGAGGCGCGGCGTCGTCCGCCACGGCGAGACCGACATCGCGGCCCTCGGCGAGGCCGCGCGCGACCGCTTCCGCGCCCGGCGCATCGGCTACGTCTTCCAGACCTTCAATCTCCTCCAGGGCCTGAGCGCCCTCGAGAACCTCCTGCTCCCGCTCGGCTTCGCCGGGGTGCGCGGGGAGGAGGCCCGCACCCGTGCGCTCGAGACCCTGGGACGCGTCGGCGTGGGTGCGCTGGCGGACTCCCGACCCGCGCGGATGAGCGTCGGCGAGCAGCAGCGCGTGGCCATCGCCCGGGCGCTGGTGAACGGTCCGGCGCTGGTGCTCGCCGACGAGCCCACCGCCAACCTCGACGAGGAGAACGCCGAGCGCGCGCTCGATCTCCTCCGGGGCTCGGTGGCGGAGGCGGGGGCGAGCCTCCTCCTCGTGACCCACACCCGGAGCGTGCGCGACCGCTTCGATCGCGTGGAGACGATGGCGGAGATCTCGGCGTGAGCCTCCTCGCCATGGTCCGGCGCGCGATGGCGCAGCGCCCGCTCGCGACGGTCCTCACCGCGCTCGGCGTGGCGCTGGGCGTCGCGCTCACCTCGGTCGTGCTCACGCTCCAGCACGAGCTGGACCGCAGCTACCGCCGCCAGTCGGCCGGCTTCTCGCTGGTCGTCGGCCCCTCGGGCAGCGGCATCGAGCTCGTCCTGAACAGCATCTACCACGTCGGCGAGAGCCGCGGCCTCATCCCCTACTCGGTGCTGCGCGAGCTCGAGAGCGAGGCGTGGCGGCCCTACCTGAAGCACGCCGTGCCCTGCGCCGTCGGGGACTCCTACCGCGGCTACCGCGTCGTCGCGACGACGCCGGCCGTCTTCGATCCGCTCTTCCCCCAGCCGGAAGGCGCGAACAAGTTCGCCGCCGGCGGTCCCTTCACGCTGGACCCCGTCGAGCTGGAGCGCGTCGTCGCCGCGGTGCGTCGGGGAGAGGATCCCGGCGAGGAGGGCGAGCGCCGCGAGGCCGTGCTGGGGGCGGAGGTCGCCCGCCGGCTCGGTCTCGGCGTCGGCAGCGAGATCGAGCCGAGTCACGGCGTCGAGGGCGATCACCACCACGCGGGCGAGGATCGCTGGCGCGTCACCGGCGTCCTGCGGGCGACCGGAACGCCGATCGACCGCGTCGTCCTCATCAACCTCGACTCCTTCTACCGGATCGCCGAGCACGCCGGCGGCCGGATGCCGGTGACCGGCGAGCCCGGCCTCTCCTCGATCCTGCTCTTCCCGCGCCGCGGCCCCGGCAAGCTCGTCCTGCTCTCGAATCTCCGCAAGCGGGGCGACCTCCAGGTGGCGGACGTGCCGACCGAGATCGCGCGTCTCCTCGACCTGGTCGGGAACGTGGACGGGATCTTCCTCCTCGTCGCCGTCCTCGTCGTCGTCGTCGCGATCGTCTCGGTGATGGTCGCGATCTACAACACGATGAACGAGCGCCGGCGCGAGATCGCGATCCTGCGCGCCCTCGGCGCCTCGCGGCGTCGCATCCTCTCCCTGGTCGTCCTGGAGGCGGCCCTGGTCGCCGCGATCGGCGGCCTCGCGGGCCTGATCCTGGCCCACGCGGGGCTCGCGGCCGGGAGCGCCCGCCTCGCCGCCGTCGCCGGGCTCGAGGTCCGGGCCGCCACCGTCCTGCCCGTCGAGGCGGCTCTCCTGGGCGCGGTGGTTCTCGCGGCGGCGGCGGCGGGTATGATTCCGGCGTGGAAAGCCTATCGAACCGACGTCGCGCGGCACCTCGCCCCGCTGAGCTGATCCTCCTCGCCCTTCTCGCGGCGACCGGTGTCCTCGGAACCGGCTGCGGCGACGAGGGCCCGTCGCCGTCGCCCGCGCCGACGATCGCCGAGGCGGACATCCCCGTCGTCGACCCCGGGAACGAGGCCCACAGCGGCGACCTCCTGGCGGACGCGATCTTCCGGGTCATCCGCGACCTGGTGGAGAGACGCCGCGACGCCGAGCACCGCCGCGAGTTCGAGGACGAGATCGTCGCCGTCCTGGACGGCGAGGATCTCGGAGCGGTCGCGATGCGCCGCACCGCGGTCGGGGCCACCGTGGCCGAGATCCTGCTCCAGGCCGAGCGCTTCCGCCCCCGGGACGGCTCGCCGGGCGCGGTCTCCGGTCAGCAGAAGCTCTTCGTCGTGAGCCGGGCCCAGGTCCTCGCCGACCGCCTCCGCGGCGCGCTCGATCCGGAAGGCCGCGACCCGAGCCTGATCTCGGGCGACCACCTCCAGCACGCGATGCAGGCCCTCGCCGCGCCGGACCTCGAAGGGCTCGACATCCCCGAGGGCTACCGACCGACCACCTGGCGCACGCTCGGCGGGTTCCCCTACACGAAGGGGATGAAGCTCCCGCCCGAGGTGCTCGAGCTCGACGGGCGCAAGGTGGCGCTCGCCGGCTACCTGATGTCGCTCGGCGAGTTCGAGGACATCCACGACTTCATGCTGGTGGAGTCGGCCTGGGCCTGCTGCTTCGGCCTGCCCACCGACGTCAACCAGGTCATCACCGTCCACATCCCCCCGGAGCAGCCGGGGCTCGATCTCGTCACGGTGCCCATCCTCGTGACGGGGACGATGAAGGTGGAGGAACAGCTCGACGACGGCTACGTCGTCGGGATCTACGATGTCACGCTCGACGACGTGGTCGAGATCGAGTGAGAATCACGGACCGGATCCGATCGGAGGGAGACCGAGGATGAAGACCCTGATGACCGGCGCGATCGCGATCGCGCTCCTCGTCGCGCTCGGCGGTTGCTGCAGCGGAGAGACGTCGCGCGCCGCCATGGCTCAGACCCCCGAGCCCTGCGAGTCCTGCGCCGAGCCCTGCGAGACCTGCGGCGACGAGCCGTCGACGGCGCGGCACCCGCTCGACGAGCTCGACTTCGGCGAGGTCTACAACGGCTACCCCGAGTTCTCGCGCAAGGGGCTCGAGGGGAAGCTCGTGCTGGTCGAGAACGCGCTCTGGGACAACTGGCGCGACTGGGGCTACTACCCCGACGTGTCGCGCTTCGCGCGCGAGCAGGCCGGCAACGTGGTGGTGATCACCCTCGCCGATCCGGCCCCGGCGGCCGAGATCCGGGCGCGGATTGACCGGCTCGGCATCCGCCATCCCGTGCTCGTCGACCGCGGCTTCCGCTTCGGCTACCACTTCATCACGCCGACGGGTCGCATCGAGGGCTCGGCCCTCGACAAGCTCACCGAGACGACGTCGCGCCTGCGCTGGTCGCGGGCGCGCTGATCAGACGCCGCCGAGGGCGGCGATGCGCGCGCGGAGCCGGGACTCTAGCTCGGCCCGCTCGCCGAGCTCCCGCCGCAGGCGCTCGAGCTCGCCGTCGCGCTGCTCGATCGTCTTCTCGAGGGCGGCGATCCGGCTCTCGTTCGCGCTGACGGCGGCGCCGCGGCGGGCGATCTCCGCGCGCGCGGCGTCGCGCTGGGCGACCAGCCCGTCGCGCTCGAGGCTCAGGGAGGCGGTCTCGCGCTCGAGGCGGGCGACCGCGGCCTTGGCCGCGATGAGCTGACGCTCGAGGTCGCCGCGGTTCGCGGTCGTGGCGGGATCGGGACGTCGCGCCAGCTCCGCCTTCATCCGCTCGTTCTCGCGGACGAGCTTCGGATACTCGGCCATCTTCGTGAAGACCTCGCGCTCGAAGGCGCGGACGTTGGCGCCCATCTCGTCCTTCGACTTGATGAGCTCCTCGATCGTCTTCTCGAGCGTGGCGACCTTCGCGCGCAGCGCGTCGCGCTCCTCGGCGAGCGCCTTCCGGGTCTGCTCCGCCGCCGCCGCCCGCTGCTCCATGTCCGCCTCGAGGGACTGGAGGCGGTTGAACTGCTCGGCGTTCCGCTTGCGGTACTCGGCGTTGAGCTTGCGGGTCTCGGCCAGCTCGCTCAGCGCCCCGGCGAGCTCGTCGGCCGAACGCAGGCGCATCGCCTCGAGGTCCTCGAGGCGCGGGCGGAGCCGCGCCAGCTCGCTCGTCGTCTGCTCGAGCTGGCGGGCGACGGCGGCGCGGTCGCGGCGGTACTCCTCGGCCAGACGGCCGCGCTCCTCCCGCTCCTTCGCGATCGCGGCGAGGCGCGCGGCGTCGGCGGCCTTCGCCTCCTCGCGCGCGGCGGCGGCCTCCGCGGTGGCGGCGGCGGAGCGCTCGCGCATCGAACGGACCTCCTTCTTGAGCTCCGCGGCGGAGTTCGCGAGGAGACGGCGCTGCAGCTCGGCCTCGTCGCGGGCCTGGCTCGCGGCGCGGGCGTCCTTCTCGGCGATGGTCGCGCGGGTCTCGGCCGCGCGGCGCGCCTTCGTCTCGGCGTCGAGGCCGCGGGTGAGGTCCGCGATCTGGGTGGTCGTGCGCGCGAGCAGCGACTCGAGCTCGTTCCGGAGCTCGCTGTTCTCGCTCGAGGCGCTGACGAGGAGCGCCGAGGACTCGTCGAGGTTCGCCGCGGTCTCGAGGGCCTCGCGGCCGAGCTCGCCGACCTGCATGACGCCGACCGTGCGGTCCGCCTCGTGGACGGCCAGCTCCTCCTCCAGGCGCGCGATCCGTTCGGCCTGGCGGTCCTCCGCGCGGCTCCAGGCGAGGGCGAGGATCAGGCCGCGCCGGCGGCGAAGAAGGCGGCGAGTTTCCATCCGGTCGAGCATGGGGACGATCTCCTCGGTCGAGGCGGCTGGTTCAGGGGTTGCGTCGGGGTTCCGCCGCGCGACGAGGGGTCGCGGGGACGGGGAGCGGGATCGCGCGTCCGGACCGCCGGGCGCCAATTCCCGGCGGGATCGCACCGGCGGCGCGCCTGCGGGGAGTCAGATCCGGTGAATCCACCCCGCGTCGGCCCGGACACCGTTGCTGCCGGTCGGAGCCACGGCGGGGATGTCGTCACGGACTCGCAGAGTTCAGGAAACCTCGCGTCTGCCCGAGACCGCGCGAAACGGAGTCGGGCGAGGAAGGCCGACGAGGCGTATCAATGGAAAGATACGGCGAGGAGGCATGACGAAGCCCGGCACCGTTGCCGCCGGTCGAAGCCAACGGGGATATCTTCACAGACTCTCAGTCCCCGATGGGACCGCCGTCGCGACGCCGGATCGCGACCACGCTGGGACGGGCCGGAAGGTCGTCCGAGAAATCCGGCCAGCGGGTGCCCGGCTTCGCGAAGTGCGAGCCGGTCGTCGCGCCGGGGTGCTGGATCGCGCAGAATAGGTGTCGATCGTCGGGGGTGATGAAGGGGCCGCAGACCTCTGCGCCGACCGGACTCCGCAGGAAGAGCTTCGTGTGCGCGCGTCCCGGGCCGAGCGTGTCGCAGGCGTAGATGCCGTCGGCGGTGTGGGGCGCGCCGTCGGTCGCGATCCAGAGGCGGCCGCGGCCGTCGAAGGTGCAGTTGTCGGGGCAGGACAGCCAGCCGTCGTCGCTGATGGGGCTGCGCTGGTAGTCGGCGCCGTCCTCCGGATTCTTCGGATCGCCCCCGCGCAGGAACATCTCCCACTGCATCGTGTCGGCGGCATGGTCGCGCGCGCCCTTCACCACCGGCGGGTGCAGCTCGATCACGTGACCGTGGACGTTGTGGGCCCGCGGGTTGGCGGCGTCGGTCGGATGCTTCGTCCCGCGCAGGGTGTTGTTGGTGAGCATGACGTAGACGAGCCCGGTCACCGGATTCGTCTCGACGTCCTCGGGGCGGTCCATCGGCGTCGCGCCGAGGAGGTCGGCCGCCCGACGGGTCTCGATGAGCACCTCGCCCTGGTCGCGGAAGCCGTTCTCGGCCGTGAGCCCGTTCTTCCCGTGGACGAGCGGCAGCCAGGTGACGCGGCCGTCCGAGTCGAAGCGCGCCACCGAGAGGGTGCCCGCGTCGAGGAGGTCGCGGTTGGCGGCGCGATTCTCGGGGTCGAAGCGATCGCGCGTGACGAAGCGGTAGAGGTACTCGCCCCGGTCGTCGTCGCCGGAGTAGAGGACGACGCGTCCGTCCGCATCGAGGCAGCAGGCCGCGCCCTCGTGGCGGAACCGGCCGAGCGCGGTGCGCTTGACCGGTCGCGCGGTGGGTTCGTGGGGGTCGATCTCGACGACCCAGCCGAAGCGGTTCGGCTCCCGCGGTTCCCGCGCGAGGCTGAAGCGCTCGAAGAACCGGCGGTAGTAGTGCGTGTCGGGCTTCAGGCCGTAGCGCGCGTGGTTCGCGGCCTCGGCGGGCTCGGAGCAGACGTCGCCGAAGTAGTCCTGGAAGTTCTCCTCGCAGGAGAGGAAGGTCCCCCAGGGCGTGAGGCCGCCCGCGCAGTTGCAGAAGGTCCCGATCGCGAGCTTGCCGCTCGGGTCGGCCTTCGTGCGCATGCGGGGGTGACCGGCGGCGGGGCCGGAGATCTCGATCTCGGTGTCGAGCATCGTGATGCGGCGGTTGTGGGCGCTCGGCCGGACGACCTCCCAGCCCTTCTCGCCGTAGGCGACCTCGAGGACGCTGAAGCCGAGCGAGGCGAGTTCGATCTCGGCGTGGGCCCGGGTGTACTTCTTCGCGTCCTCGGCCTTGGTGAAGCCGGGCAGCATCTGCGAGGCGATCGTGAACTCGTGGTTCACGCCGAGGAAGCCGCGCCGCGCGTTGCGGGAGTTCCAGGGCTTCGGCGCGTAGCCGATGTAGTCGCAGTTGAAGCCGAACTGGCGCGACTGGGCCGCCGCGGTCTGCTTCATCGGATCGAAGGGCGGGGCGTCGTCGCAGACGGGGTCGCCCCAGCGGAGGAAGACCTGGGCCTCGTAGCCCTCCGGGACGTGGAGCCGCTCGTCGCGTCCGCGGCGGATCTCGGCGAAGCCGAGGCTCGTGGCGGCACGCTCCTCCTGCCGGCGGGTGGCCGCGACGAGGCGCGAGAGCGGACCGCCGCCCAGGACCTGCAGCGCGGTCAGGGCCGCGACGCCGCGGAGGATCTCGCGCCGGTCGAGGCGCTCGGAGAGCAGTTGCGAGACCAGGGGGCGGGCGCGGCGGTCGTCGGACATCGTCGTCGGGGCTCGGGGAGGCCAGGGATGTCCCGATTGTGGGATTCCCTCGGAGCGGAGCAAGTCGGCGACGAAAGACCGCGCGGGCGGGGCGTGAAGATCGGGTGCAGGAAACGGCGCCCCCGCCCGAGGGCGGGGCGCCGTCCGGATCGGAGCGCCGCCGATCAGAGTCTGTGACTTATCCTCGCGTCGGCCCGAGACCGCGCGAAACGGAGTCGGGCGAGGAAGGCCGACGAGGCGTATCAATAAAAGATACGGCGAGGAGGCATGACGAAGCCCGGCACCGTTGCAGCCGGTCGAAGCCAGCGGGGATATCTTCACAGACTCTTAGTCCCGGTTGATGCGCTCGATCGAGGCGCGCGCCGCGCTCGCGAGCGTGTAGTCCTCTCCCGCCGCGATCTCGATCAGGGTCGGCAGGGCCTTCGGGTCGCCCAGCTTGCCCAGCGAGTTGACGGCGAGGACCCGGATCTCCTTCGTCTCCCCGCGCGTGGCCTGGAGGACGAGGGCGTCGAGGGCCTGCGAGGCGTTCGGCGCGCCGGCCCCGCCCCAGTTCTCCCAGCGGTCCTTCTGGTCGAAGTAGAGCTGGAGCTGCTCGAGCGTCTTGCGGGCCTCCTCGCGGAGCTTCTCGTTCTCGTCGAGGAGCCGCTCGACGAGCGGCGGGATGAGGCGGCGGTCGGGCATGCGGATCGCGTTGCGGACCATGGCCTGCCGGACGCCGGGATCGGGATCCCCGAAGAGGGGGAGCACGCGTTCGAGCGCGCCCGCGCCGAGTCGCTCGACGAGCTCCTCGGCCGCGTGCTGCCGTGAATCCGCCTCCTCGCTCGCGAGGAGGAAGGAGATCTCGTCCAGGCGTTCGCGAGGCCAGTACCGGGCCGCGCGGCCGTAGGAGTTGTCCTTGCCGTCCTCGGCCTTCATCACCTCGAGGATGCGGTCGTGGTGATTCCAGAGGCCGCGGCGCATGAAGTAGAAGGCCGCGTTGCGGCGGAGCGCCCGGGCCTCGGGCGCCGTGAGCGCGAGGAGATCCTCGGCGACGGGCTCGACGACGGGGGAGTCCTCGTTGCGGCCGACCAGAGCGTATCCGAGTCGCTCGCGGAGGTCCTCCGGGGCCAGCGCTCGATGACGGACGATGATGGAGCGCACCTCCTCGCTCGGGCCGCGGCTGGTGAAGTAGGTCGACATTCCCGCCAGGTGCCGCGACGACAGTACGCCGAGCGCGTCCTCCCAGGCGGAGGAGCCCCCCTCGCGGAGAGCCGCGTCGAGCGCGACCGCGATCACGTCCTCCGGCACCCCGATCGCGTCATCCCGGCCGCCGGGGCGTCCGGTTCCGCGTCCGCGGTTAGGCGAGTACCAGAGCGAGAGGGCCGCGATTCCCCGCACCGGAAGGTACCGCCCTCCCCCGCGGTCTTCGTCGGCCGCGAGGCCCTTGGCGTAGGCGCGCCCGGTCATCCGTGCCGCTTCGAGATCCCCGGCGAAGAGCAGGGCGTGAAGGAGGCGATTGCGGGCCTCGGCGTCCGTTGGCGAGTCGCCGCCGTTCAGGAGCAGCGCGCGGAGCGCCGCCGTGTTCGTCTTCTCGTCGAGCGACACGAGGGCGGACACCACCGGATAGAAGTCGGCGCGTCGGTCGACCGCCGCGAGGAAGTACCGCGTCGCGATCTCGGACTCGCGCACGAGCAGGAGCCTCGCCATCGGATACACCACGCTGTCGCGGAACTGCGCCGGCGCCGTCGCCACCTCTTCGACCAACCGCGACCCGAGGCGGCCGAGCGCGGCCTCGCTCGGCTCGAGGTTCATGAAGGCCTGGTAGACGACCTGCTCGGCCGGAAGCCCCGCGGCCGCGTCCAGGGTCCGGTCGACGTCGGCGACCTCGCGGACCTGGCGGTCCACCCACTTCCCGTAGACCTCGGGGTCGCAGTAGCCTCGCGAGGCGAGTCCGCAGACCGTCTCGATGCGATCGATGCCGAGCGGCACCTGGATGAGGCGGTTCGCGAGGTTCCGCGTGAGGTCCTGCAAGGGCGAGCCGGAGGTCCAGCGGGCGCCCTGGTGCGACTCACGGGTGAGCTTCGACTTCCCGAGCGACTCCGCGAGCTCGGTCAGCGCAGCGAGGATCCCGTCGGGATTCTCGGTGTAGCAGCCGGTCGTGTCGAGCGGGAGGCCGCGCTGGCCGAGTCCGTAGGGAGCGACGCGGTTGCCGCGGCGGACCTCCGCCGCGAGAGCACGCAGGAGCAGCGGCCCGAAGCGACCGAGCTGGACCTGCGCGCCGGTCGCGGCCGAGACCACGCCGAAGCTCGCCTCGCGCACGTCCGCGTCGTCGCCGGCGAGGTTCGACTCGAGCGTCCGGGCGAAGGTCGCCGCGTCGTCCCCGCCGCGGACGAGCATCTCGCGGATCCAGGACGGACCCTGTCCGGCCATGGCCGCTCCGCGCGCGACCTCCCGCCGACCCGAGAGCCGGTCGAGGAGCGCCGCTCGCTGCGTCGCGTCGGAGCGCGCGTGGAGGCGCAGGACGATCGCGATCGGCGGCATCGTCTCGTCGGCCCCGAAGGCGTAGTCGAGCGCCTGCTCGCGGACGTAGGGGTCCTCGTCGTCCAGGAAGGCGAAGATGGCGTCGCGCAGGATCGGACCGCGCAGGGCCTTCGCGTTGTAGTTGCGCGAGCGCTCCTCGACGCCGGTGATCACCGAACGCCGGTAGAAGGCGTCGTCGCTCCGCGCCGCGGCGCGGAAGAACTCGGCTCCGGCCTCGCCGCCGATGTCGGCCATCACGCCGACGACGTCGCGCACGAAGCCCGAGTCGTCACTGCGGACCTTCGTCTCGGCCACGATGAGCGGGATCGCGGGCGGGCCGAGGAGGACGAGCGTCTTGCGCGCGTCGGCGCCGGTCGAGCCCTCACCCGTCCGCATGTCGTCGAGCGCCTTGCGGACGCGGGCGACGAAGCGCGGGTCG
The DNA here is from genome assembly GCA_041402125.1 of Planctomycetota bacterium. Taxonomy (GTDB): domain Bacteria; phylum Planctomycetota; family DRQF01; genus JAWKSY01. The sequence continues at coordinate 28,669 of JAWKSY010000018.1, read as the reverse complement.
ACGTCGATCGAGCGGCCGTCGAGGATCTCCTGCGCCTGCTTCGCCGCCTCGCCCTCACCCTTCGCCGCGTTCTGGAAGGCCTGGCGCGCTCGCTCGGTCTCGCCGAGCTGGGCCAGGCAGCGTCCGAGGCCGAGCCAGATCTTCGACATCTGGGCCGGCGCCAGATCGGGGCGCTCGCGCAGGCGCTCGTAGAGGTCGCGCGCGCCGCGCAGGTCCATCTCCTCGGAGCGCGCGAAGTCGGCGCGCGCGATCTCCTCGTCCACGTTCGTCTGCGCGCCGAGGGGCGCGAGCAGCGCGGTCAGCAGCCAGAATGCGATCGCCATCGTTCTCATGATTCGTTCCTCGCGGGAGTCGTCCATCCGTCTCCCTCATGGTCGATCCGCGCGGCGCCGGCGTGTCCGGAGCCCGTCAACTCGATGTCAGGAAATCGTCAAGCGCCCTCCGGCGCGAGGCGGTAGCCGGCGCCGTGGACCGTCAGCAGGTGGCGCGGCCGCTTCGGGTCGCGTTCGATCTTGCGGCGGAGGTTGAGGACGTGCGTGTCGACGGTCCGGTTGGTGACGTGCTCGCCGCCCCGCCAGATCTCCTCGAGGAATCGCTCGCGCGAGACCACGCGGGGGGCCTCGCGGCGGAGGAGGACGCGGATGCGGGCGAGCAGTTCGCGGAGGCCGAAGGGCTTCGTGACGTAGTCGTCGGCGCCGAGCTCGAGGCCGAGGACCTTGTCGTTCTCGGAGCTGCGCGCGGTCAGCACGAGGACGGGCGTCATGAGCCCGCGGGCGCGGAAGTCGCGCAGAACCTCGAGGCCGCCCTTCAGCGGCATCATCAGGTCGAGGACGACGAGATCGAAGTGCCGCGAGTAGAGCAGCTCCTCGGCCCGCGCGCCGTCCGCGGCGACGAGGACCTCGTGGCCCTCGCCCCGCAGGGCGTCCTCGAGACCCATGCGCAGGGTCGGGTCATCCTCGGCGACCAGGATCCGCGTCATCGCGAGACTCCGGGAGGGTCCAGGTGAAGATCGCGCCCGCGCCGCCGTCGGCGGGGGCGTCCGCGGCGAGATCGCCGCCGTGATCGAGCAGGATGCGGCGCGAGAGATAGAGGCCGAGGCCGACTCCGGGCGTCGCCCCGTGGCCCTCGCGGGCGCCGCGGACGAAGCGGTCGAAGACGCGCGTGCGCTCCTCGGGCGGCAGACCGGGGCCGAAGTCGCGCACCTCGAGCCGGTGGCCGCGCTCGTCGCGGAAGCTGCGCACGACGAGGCGATGACCCTCCGCGGCGTACTTGCGCGCGTTGTCGAGGAGGTTCAGGAGGACCTGCGCGAGGGCACCGCGATCGGCGACGGCGCTCGCGGCGGCGCCCTCGAGGCGGCGTTCGATGTGCAGACCCTCCCGCTCGGCGAGGGGCGCGAAGAGATCGAGGGTCTCCGCGACCACCTCGTCGGGAGCGACGGGTCGGCGGTCGTAGGCGCGCTCGCCGCCCTCGAGGCGGCCGAGGTCGAGGACGTTCTCGACGAGCATCGCGAGCCGGGCCGCCTCGCCCGAAAGCCGGCGGTAATACTCGCGGCGGCGCTCGGGATCGGGGACGCGGTCCTCCTCGAGCATCTCGGCCAGGAGCCGGATCGAGGCGAGCGGCGTCTTCAGCTCGTGCGTCACGGAGGTCGTGAAGTCGGCGCGGGTCGCGGCCGCCCGCGCCTCCTGGCGAAGCGCGCGGAGCGTGGTGAAGAGCGTGACGACGAAGAGCAGGCCGAGCGCGACGAAGGCGCCGCCGATCCAGCCCGTCCCCGTGCGCGCATCCTGCCGCGCGGGAGCGACGAGGGCCAGCGAGGGCGCGATCGCGGCGCTCCGCTCGCCGCGACCGGCGGCGTCGCCGAGGACGAACTCGCCCCCCGCGAGGTCGAAGCCGCGGGCGCGGGCGTCCGCGGCGAGGGCGTTGGCGGCCTCGACCGGGGAGAGGAGGACGGCGTCGCCCGCATTCTCGACGGTGGGGCGCCAGAGCAGGAGATCCGCGCCGTCGATGAGGATCGCCGGGCGGTCGCGCGCGAGCAGTTCGGAGCTCCGCGTCGCGACGCGGTCGTGAAGGCCGCGCCACGCGACGAGGACCTCGGCGCGGGCGTTCGCCTCGGAGAAGCCCGGCGGCGGCGCGGAGGCGAGTCGGGCCAGGAGGGCGCGGCGTCGTTCGGCGGGAAGCGCGGCGAGGACGCGCGCCTCGGTCTCGCCGAACTCGCGCCCGAGATCGGCCGCGAGGGCGAGCGCGAGGGGGGAGAGCTCGCCGTCGCGCGCGGCGCTCGGTCCGCTGCGGTCGAGCTCGCGCTCCGCCTCGACCCCGTCGCCCGCGCGCAGCGCGATGAAGGCGCTCGCCAGCCCGAGGCGCGCGCGGTCGCGCGGACCGATGTCCTCTTCCGACGCCGCGCGGGCGAGGATCGTTCGCGCTTCCGCCGGGTCGCCGCCGACCTGCTCCGCGCGGGCCGCCTCGCGCAGCGCGTTCTCCGTGCGCCAGTGGAAGGCGACCTCGACCGACTGCGCCTCGGCGAGCGCCTCGGGCCACCGGACGCCGCCGTTGACGAGCGTGATGTGGCGTTCCGGAGGGCGGGCGGCGAGGAAGTCGGGCTCGACGAGTCGCTCTTCGAGCCCGCGGGCCGTCAGTCGCACCGCGCGCAGCGTCTCCGCGTCCGCGGCGCGGGCGGCGTCGTCCGCGGCCCGGCCGAGTCCGATCAGACCGGCCACGAGGAGTCCCGCGGCCGAGACCAGGAGGACGGCGACGAGGAGAGCGGTGCGGCGGGAACCCATGACCGGACTCTAATCTCCGGCGTCGGTTCCGGTGTCAAGAAGCTGTCAAGCGGGGACCGACGGAGATTCGCGGAAGTCGCGACCAGCGCCGGCGTCCGAGCGGCGGAGCGGAGAGGACCGGCGTCGCGGCCGGTCGCGGAGGACCGCCCATGCTCGCTCGCCTCGGACTCGCCCTCGTCGGCCTCGCGGCCCTGACGCCGTTCCTCCCCGCGCGCTCGCTCCAGGACATCGCGATCTCCGCCGAGGGCACGACGATCGGCGCCCTCCTCGACCGCGTCGCCGCGCGCGAAGGCATCTCCTTCCGCCTCTCGCCGCCCTCGATCGCCGACCAGCCGCTCGGCCTGCAGGGTCGCGCCCGCGTGCCGCGCGCGCGGCTTCTCGCCTGGAGTCGCGCCGTCCTCGCCGGTTCCGGCTACGCGATGACGCCGCTCGACGCCGAGGCGGGCGTCTACCTCGTGGAGCGTCGCGAGGGCTCCGGCTTCGAGGCCGCGAGCGCGCGGACGCTCGATCCCGGCGAACTCGACGCCTGTCGCGGCGAGGAGTCCGGGCGCGTCGTCGTCACGTTTCCGCTGCGGGGCATCACGCCCGCCGACGCTCTCCGTCTCCTCGCGCGCTTCGCGATCGCGCGGCCCGGCGCGATCGTCGAGGGTCCCGACGGACGGAGCGTCGTCGTCGCGGACGCGCCGGCGGTCGCCTGGCGGATGGGGCAGGTCCTCCGCATCGCGGACTCGGGCGCGCGCGGGGCGCCGCGCCGCTTCGGGACGCTGCGCCTCCTCCACCACGACGCGGGCGAACTCGGCGAGGCCCTGGCGCGCCTCGTCGCGCCGGTGGAGGGCGCGGCGGCCGCGACCGGGCCCACGGTGAGCTTCGACCGGAGGAGCAACGCCGTGCTCGTGGCCGGGACCGAGGACGAGGTCCTCGGCCTCGTCGAGATCGCGGCCCTCCTCGATCTCGAGGCGCGACGGCCGGAGGCGCTCTTCCGGACCTACCGGCTTCGGCACGTCGACGCCGAGGAACTCGCCGCCTCCCTCCGCGGGGCCTTCGGACTCGATCCCGAGCGTCCCGATCCCGAGGACGGCCGCGACGCGCGCGACGAGCCCGGATCAGGCGGGGAGGAGGGTGCGGCGTCACCGGGGCGGGCGTCGGGCGCGCGGCCCGAGCCGGGGCGGGGCCGGGTCGACGAGGCGGACCGTCGGACGGCGCGCGCCACGCCGCGGCGCACCGGCGCCGGCGAGAGCCCGGGCGGGGAGGACCCGCCGCGCATCGCCTCGCTCGCCGAGCAGAACGCGATCATCGTCTACGGCACCCGGACGCAGCTCGAGTGGATCGACGCCGCGGTCGTCGATCTCGATCGACCGCTCGTCCCCCTGCGCGTCGAGGTGGCGATCCTCGACCTCTCCGACACGGACGCCGAGACCTTCGGCGTCGAGGTCGCCGACGTCGGCGGCGGGGCGCTGGGACACCTCGTGTCGACGGCCTTCGGCCTCTCGAGCTACCAGGGTGCGGGCGGCGACCTCCGCCGCGAGCCGCGCCTCGATCTCCCGGGGCTGGTGACCGGCGTCCTCGGCGGGTCGGTGGGGCTGCCGCTCCTCCTGCACGCCGTGAAGCAGACCGAGTCGAGCCGCCTCGTCACCTCCCTCGTGACGACCGTGGACGAGCTCGGCCACGCGCGGATCGCGGCGGGCCGCCAGATTCCGACCGTCGAGCGCATCGGCCGCTCGAGCCGCCGGGATCCGGCGCCGGGCGCGCCGCTCGGCTTCGACGATCTCCGGACGACGGAGCGCTTCAACGAGTACTTCGGCGCGGACATGGCGCTCGACGTCTCGCCGCTGCGCTACGCCGACGATGCGGTGCGCCTCGCCCTGCGGGTGGATCTCGAGGAGTTCACCGCCGACCAGACCGATCCGCTCGCGCCGCCGCCGCGCGGCGCGCGGCGGCTCGCGACCGAGGTGACGGTGCCCGCGGGAGCGACGGTGATGATCGGTCGCCTGCAGACCTCGAACCGGGGCCGGACGCGTCGCTCCGTGCCCGTCCTCGACGGGCTGCCGCTGATCGGGGACCTGCTCGGGTCGACGACGACGTCCGAGGAACGACGACTCCTCGTCGCGTTCCTGACCGTCTCGCCGCTGGAGTGAGGCGGAGGCGGGCTCCTACCAGAAGCTCTCGACGTGGACCTGGCCCTCGGGGTGCTTCTTCGAGTGCAGCGAGTAGCCCGTCTCGAGGAGGAGCGCCTTCATCGTCTCGATCATCCGAGGGTTGCCGCAGAGGAAGACGTGCGTGTCGGCGGGCGAGGGCGGCCCGCCCAGGGCGGCGTCCAGGCCGCCCGAGCTCCAGTGGTCCTGCACCCAGCCGCGAAGCCCCGACCACTCCGGATCGCGCTCGGGTTGATCGATGCAGGGCACGTAGGCGAAGTCGTCGCGCTCGGCCGCCAGCGCCTCCATCTCCTCGCGGAAGCCGAGCTCCGCCGACGTGCGGACGCCGTGGAAGAGCACGTAACGGCGGGCGCAGTGCCGGTGAGCGTGGGTGCGGATCATGCTGACCAGCGGCGCGAGGCCGGTGCCGGTGCCGATCAGCACGACGCGCGCGTCGTCCGGCGCCTCGAGGGTGAAGTCGCCGAGGAAGCGCGGCAGGAGGAAGAGGCGATCGCCGGCCTCGAGCGCGAAGAGTCGCGGCGTGAGCTGGCCCGTCGGCACCATGACGACGTAGAGCTCGATCTCGCCGTGCTCGGTCGCGGCGGAGGAGATCGAGTAGGCCTTCTTGATCCACTTGTCCGCCGCCGGCGGCTCGGGCTCGGCCTCCGCCGCGGGGTGCCGCGGCGCGGAACCGGGCAGGCCGACCATCGCGTACTGACCGGCGCGGAAGAGCGGCAGCTCCCAACCCTCGGGCCGGAGACGGAAGAGCGCGAGGCCGGGCATGATCTCGGTCTTGCTCGCGACGACGGCGTTGAACGAAGGCTGGGGCATCGACCTCTCCTCGGACCGCGCGATCCGCGGCTCCCGAGGGGATTATCGACCATCCCGCCCGGCACGTCGGACGGAAAATGCTGGGGATGCGAGGTTTCCGACGTCGAAGCGGCGAGCGGGGAGCGCGCGCGGGGTCGGGTCTGCTACCTTCGGTGACGGAGGGAACCCGATGAAGATCGAGATCGGAACGACCGCCCCGGACTTCTCGCTGCCCGATCAGGACGAGCGCGTCTGGTCGCCCGAGGATCTGAAGGGCCGCTGGGCGCTGCTCTTCTTCTACCCGAAGGACGACACCCCCGGCTGAACGGTGGAGACCAAGGAATTCACCGGCAGGTTGCCGGCCTTCGAGTCCCGGAACTGCATCCCCCTCGGCGTGAGCCCGGACGCGCCCGAGAAGCACCGGCGCTTCCGCGCCAAGCACGACCTGAAGATCACGCTCCTCGCCGACCCCGGCCTCCAGATGATGGCCGACTACGGCGCGTCCAAGGGCAAGGGCGTCCTCGGCATCAAGGCGCTGGGGGTCAGGCGATCCTCCGTCCTCCTTGATCCGGACGGCAAGGTCGCGTTCCACTGGCCCGAGGTGAACGCCCGCGGCCACGCGGGCGAGGTCCTCGACAAGCTCGAGGAGCTCGGCGCGGGCTGAATTTCCCCCGCCGCGCGAGAACTTCGCGGCCGATCGCGCGTCCCCGGGGGAAACGTCGACCGTCCACCGGAGCCGCGCCATGCCTCGCCCGCTCGTCATGATCCTCGGTCTCGCTCTCGGCTTCCTCGCCGGCTGGCTCGCCTTCGCGGGCGGTGCCGGCGGCGGGGCGCTCGACGAGCGCCCGGACCGCGTGGCCGCCGCTCCCCCGCGGCCGGCCCACCGGGAGACGAAGGCGGAGATGCCCGAGACGCGCCCGCCGGCCCGACCCGAGAACGCCGCGCGCGACGACGATCCCGCCCCGGGCGTCGAGCCGGCGGACGAGATGCTGATGCCGCGGGCGGACCCCGCCGCGACCTGCGAACTGCTCGCGCGCGTCCTCGGGTCCGACGGCCGCCCGCGCGCGCAGGAGTCCTTCCTCGGGCGTCTCGTCTTCCCGGATTGCCTCGACGAACGCGGCGAGCCGGTCGCGGTCCGAGCCTACGTCCACACCGACGGCTTCGGGGGACTGATCTGGCGGCATCGCGGCGCCCTGGCTCCGGGGCGGGTCCGGTTCGAGCTGTGGCCCGAGGTCCAGAAGGCGGGGATCTCGCTCTGGGTGCCGCCCGTCGAGATCGCGCGTCGCGATCTCCCCGGACCCGTCGCGCGGGGCCGGACCATCCTCGGCGATCTGGTCCTCGAGGCCGCGCCGCTCGTCGCGGCGGGGCTCGTCCTCGACGAGACGGGGAATCCGCTCGCCGGCGCGCGCGTCGAGATCGCCGTCACGCGGGCGGGCGAGGGCGCCGCGCCCATGCTCTACGAGGTCGTGAGCGGCGCGGACGGACGCTTCGAACTCCGGGGCGAGATGGGCGCCGTCTCCGTGCGGGTGAAGGTCGAGGATCGGAATCGCCCCGAGATGGCGGAGCTCGAGGCGCCGGCGGGGACCGACGATCTGGTCCTCAGGCTCCGCGCCGGAGGCGAGGTGCGGGGGAAGATCCGGTTCGCGCCCGGGGCGACGGCCGCGTTCCGCGTCGAGCTGCACGCGGAGGGTCGGATCCTCGACGCTCCCGCGCGCTGGGAGAACGCCGCGAACGGGACCTTCTCGTTCTCCTTCCGCGGCGTGCCGACGGGGATCTCGCGACTCGTCGTCCGCGAGGCCTCCGGCGTCGCGATCTGGGACGCGCCCGTCGAGGTGCGCGCGGGCGCGACGACCGCGGCGCTCGATCTCGATCGCCGCTGAGAGTCCGCGAAGTCATCCCCGCTGGCTTCGACCGGCTGCAACGGTGTCGGGCTTCGTCATGCCTCCTCGCCGTATCTTTCCATTGATACGCCTCGTCGGCCCTCCTCGCCCGACTCCGTTTCGCGCGGTCTCGGGCCGACGCGGGGATGACTTCCTGATCCTGAGTCCGCGAAGTCATCCTCGCTGGCTTCGACCGGCTGCAACGGCGCCGGCCTTCGTCGTACCTCCCTTGCATCTTTCCATTGATACGCCTCGTCGGCCCTCCTCGCCCGACGCCGTTTCGCGCGGTCTCGGGCCGACGCGGGATGACTTCCCCGGATCTCCTGAGACTCTACCTTCGTGCCGGCCGCGGACGGAGCCGTCGCGGGACTCGGGGCGCCGAGGTAGCGCTCGCGCACACGAGGCGGGATCCGGCGCAGGTCGACGGCGATGAGCCCGTCGACGCACCGCCGAAGTCGCGATCGACGTGGAAGCCGAGCACCCGGGCGCCGAGACGGAGGTAATGCCGCCACAACACGGGCATCCCGCGTCCGTCCGGTTCGAGCGCCGCGATGCGGCGGACAGCTCTCGCTCGTCGGCGACGGCCCGCGCCAGGGTGAGGGGGGACGGCCTCGCTCGCCGCGAAGGTGAAGGGGCGGCGCGGTCGCGCGAGGGCTCCCAGCTCCTCGCCCCGCGGTGCTCGGTCATCCAGGCGACGAGCAGCTCGCGCGAGGTCCGCGTGAAGGCCGCGCCCATCGAGACGCAGCCGTAGAGGTGGCGGATCTCCGGCCGTCGCCGGAGGAACTCGCCGATCCCTCGCCAGAGGAGATCGAGCGGGCGGAACTCCCCCTGGTAGTCCGGATGCACGAAGGAGCGGCCGAGCTCGAGCGAGGGCCCGAGCCGCGCCGCGAACTCCGGCGCGAAGTCGAAGAGCGTCCCCGCGTAGAGGCGCGCGGGATCGCCGCCTCCGGGGCCCGCCGGCGCGAGGCGGTAGCCGCCGGCCACCCGGCCCGACTCGCGGTCCGCGAGGACGAGGTGCCAGTAGCGGGAGTCGAAGTCGTCGACGTCGATCTCGAGGCCGGTGCCCTCGCCCTCGCGGCGGAAGGTCGTCTCGCGGAGACGGCCGATCTCGCCGATCAGGCCCGGGATCTCGCGCCGTCGCGCGAGCCAGACCTCGAAGGGTCCGCCGGCGGCGACGAGGCGGTCGGGTTCGAGTCCGTCGAGCTCGGCGAGGACTCCCCCGTCGGGCCTCCGTCGGGGGAGGGCGCCGAGAGCGAGGGTCGCCGCGCGCAGCCGATCCGTCGCGATCGCTGGTGCCTCGAGCGCGTCGCGCCAGGGCTCGCCGATCGCGGCCGCCGCCCCCTCGCCTCGCTGGCGCCAGAGCTCGCGCGGGAAGAGTGCGCGTCGCAGCGTCTCGGAGTGTCGACCGAGCCAGCGGTACACCTCCGAGTTGCGACCCGCGAGATGGACGGGGATCACCGTCGCCCCCGCCGCCCGCGCGATGCGCACCGCGACCTCGCTCCAGGGCGCCTCGGTCTCGTCGCGACGCAGCGGCCCGTGGCGGGCGACCGTGCCGGAAGGGAAGACGAGGAGGCAGCCGCCGGCGCGGGTCCAGCGCATCGCGCGGGCGAGTCCGGTCCGGTTCGCCGCGAGATCACCGCCGGCGGAGGGATCGACGCCGATGACGAGATCGCGCAGTCGCGGCACCGCGAGGAGCCGCCGGTTGGCGAGGATGCGCACGTCCTCGCGACGGCGCGAGGCGATCGCGCCGAGGACGAGCCCGTCGCGCAACCCGGTCGGATGGTTCGCGACGAGAACGACCGGGCCCTGCGCGGGAATCCGCCGCAGTTCCGCCGCGTCGATCTCCGGCTCGATGTCCAGGCGGCGCAGCGCCTCGGCGAGGAGTGGCTCCTCGTTCCCTTCCTCGAGCACGTCCCGGCAGCGATCCAGGAGGGCGTCGATGCGCGTCCAGCGCGTGACGAGCTCGCGGAGGCCGCGGCCGCGCGGTGGCAGGGGAGCCGACTCTCCGGCGGGACGGTGGGGCATGGGCGTCTCCATGCGATCAGGGATGGTGCTGAACCCGCGGACGCGTGTGAGCCCGTGGGGCGGACGCATGACTCGCGCGCGCGTCCGGCGTTCCTCCCGTGGACCCCGCGCGAAGGAGGGGCGGCGGGGAGGTGTCCGGAGTGCGGCGCGCGACCTCGCGGACACGGCACTTCGCGGTGCGATTCGACCCTGGCGCGGGAATTCCGCCCCGGGTCTTGCGGGATCAAGACGATTTGTCTTTGATCTCCAGTCCCCGCAAGACAGGTTGTCTTGAGATGCACCCCGGGGGCCCGGACGAGGAGGCAGCGATGGCACGACGATCCAAGGACGTGACGGACGCCGAGCTGGCGGTCCTGCGCGTGCTCTGGCGCGAGGAGGCGTCGGCGGTCCGCGAGATCGCGGAGGAGATCTACGGCCACGCGCGCAGCTCGGAGTGCGCGACGGTCCAGAAGCTTCTCGAGCGGCTCGAGGCGAAGGGCTTCGTCGCCCGTCGTCGCGGCGAGGGTCCCCAGCGCTACCGCGCGCGGGTCGGGCGCGACGAACTCCTCGGCCGCCGCCTGCGCGAGACGGCCGACGCGCTCTGCGACGGATCGTTGACTCCGCTGCTCACGCAGCTCGTCCGCACCCGGGACCTCAGCGACGAGGATCGCGCGATGCTGCGCGGCCTGATCGACGAGCTCGACGGCGCGCCGGAAGGAGGCGGAGCATGAACCTCGTCGAGATGCTCCTCGCCAACGCCGTCTGGGCCGCGCCCCTCGCGCTGCTGGCCTGGGTCGTCGGGTCGCGGACCCGCTCGCCGGCGCTCGCGCACGCGGTCTGGCTGGTCGTGCTCCTCAAGCTCGTCACGCCGCCGATCTTCGAGGTGCCCCTGCCGGGCCTCGCGCCGGAGTCGGCGGCGCCCGTCGCGGTCGCGTCGGCTCCGCGGGAGACCGACGACCTGGCGGACCTCGACCCCGCCGTGGCGGCCTTCGTCCGCTTCTCGGAGCGCGAGGAACTCGCGGCTCCGGCGCCCGCGCCCGTCGCCGTCCCCGCGGCGCCGGCGACCGCCGAGACCTCGCCCGCGGTCTGGGCGGGTCGCGCCGCGCTCGCGCTCTGGGCGATCGGTTCGATCGCCGTCGCCGGGCTGGCCTGGCGTCGCGCCCGCGCCTTTCGCCGGCTGCTCCGCTGCGGCGAGGCGCCGCCGCGCGAACTCGCCCGCCGGGCGCATCGCCTCGCGCGGCGCCTGGGCCTCGCGCGCGCTCCGCGCATCGTCGTCGTGCCCGCCCAGGTCTCACCGATGATCTGGGGCCTCGGGCGCGGGACGACGCTCGTCCTCCCGCGCGACCTCGGTCGGATGCTCTCGCGGCGCGAGCTCGAGACCCTCCTGCTGCACGAGCTCGCGCACGTCCTGCGTCGCGACCACTGGGTGCGATTCGTCGAGATCGCGGCGGTGGTCCTCTACTGGTGGAATCCCGTCCTCTGGCTGTGCCGCCGCGAGCTGCGCCGCTGCGAGGAGGAGTGCTGTGACGCCTGGGTGGTGACCACGCTTCCCGAGGAGGGACGGTCCTACGCCTCCGCCCTCATCACCTGCATCGACTACGTCGCCGGCGTCCCCCGTCCCGTTCCCCCGACCGCGAGCGCCCTCGGCGCCGCCGGTCTCATGAAAAGGAGAGTCGAGATGATCCTGTCCGCTCGCCGCCGCGCCCGCCTCGACGGTCGCGCGCGCCTCGCGCTGGCCCTCGCGGCGCTGCTGGCGCTCCCCGTGTTGCCGGTCCTCGCCCAGGACGAGAAGCCGGAGCCGAAGACCTACACCTTCGAGGAGGCGCGGGCCGTGGCCCTCGCCGAGAGCGTCTCGCTGCCCGACGAGGCCGAATGGGCCCGTCTCGCCGCGGCGCCCCAGGACGATGAGCTCGCCGAGGTCGTCGCGACCCTGAAGAAGGTCATCGCCGAGCTCTCGAAGGCGGAGCCGAGCCCGCGGATCGAGAAGCAGATCGACCGCCTGCGTCGCGCGGTGAAGCGGCTCGAAGCCCGTCGTCGCGCGCCGGCCCGGGACCCCCGCGCCGAGGCCGAACGTCGCGACGTCGCCCGCGCCCGGATGGCCGAGGTCGAGATGCGTCGCCGTGAGATCGACGAGCATCGCCTCGCGCTGAAGCGCGAGCTGGAAGACCGGCGTCGGGCCCTCATGGAGCAGGGCCGGGATCTCGACCGGGCGCGCATGGAGCTGGACAAGCAGCGCATGGAGCTCGATCGCGAGGCGCAGAACATGAACGACGTCGTCTCGACGCAGCTCGCGGATCTCGAGCGCGCCCGTCTCGAGCTCACGAACGAGCTCGAGGATCGGCGGCGCGACATCGAGAGGGAGCGCCGTCGGCGCGCCGAGCTCGAGGACGTCGAGGAAGTCGATGAGGTCGAGCCCGAGGAGTTCGAGGAGGTCGAACCCGGCGTCATCGAGGAGGTCGAGGAGGTCGAGAGGCCCCAGCCCCGCGGCCGCAACGGCGCCGTCCGCGGCTCGAACCGCCGCGAGGCCGACCGGGCCCGCGAGGATCGCCGCCGGAACCGCGACGATCTCCGCCAGGCCGAGCGCAAGCTCCAGGAGTCCCAGCGCGAGGAGATCGAGCGGCGTCGCGTCATCGAGCGCGATCGCGCGGCCGAGCTGCGCGCCCGCGAGGAGGCGAATCGGGCCGAGGCGGCCGCGGGCGCGGACGCCGATGCCGCCCGGATCCGCGCCCAGCGGGAGAAGCTCGAGGCCGAGCTGAGGTCGCTGCGCGAGCATCAGCGCGAGCTGCAGGAGCGCGCCCGTCTGATCGAGGCCGAGGCCGCCGCCCGTCGTCGGGCCGAGGCCGACGTGAACCGTTCGCGCGCGGAGGTCGAGCGTCTCGATCGCCTGGCCGCCGAGCGCGCGGCGCGTCGCGAGGCCGGCCGGTCCGCGCGCTGGAAGCCCGCCGACGAGACGCCGGACGCGAAGACGCCGAAGCCCGACTCGCCCAAGCCGGTGGCGCCGCGGTCCAAGAGGTCGTCGCGCCGCATCGGCGGGCAGGGACAGGGCGTGGACGCGCCGCGGCCGCCCGCCGGTCCCGGCGTCGACGCGCCGAAGCCCACGCCGCCCGGTCCTCCCTCGGGCCCGATCAGGAGCGGCGCGCGGCGCATCGGCGTCGGCTCCGGCCCGAGCACCGCTCCCGCTCCGGGAACCGCCCCGGATCCGGTCGGCGCGCCCGGTCCGCCGGTCACTCCGGGTCCGAGCGTCGCGCCGGGCCCGCCCGTGGTTCCCGGACCGCGCGTCGAGCCCGGACCGGGAACGGCTCCCGCGGTCGACGAGCGCGTGCGCGAGCTCGAGGAGACCCTCGGCGCGAGGTCCTGACCGATCCCGGACATCGAGATTCGACGAGCTCGGAGCACCGACGCGGGTCCCCGCCCGGACCCGCGGAATTCCCGACGCTTGCGGCGCCCGCCGATCCTCGGATCGGCGGGCGCCTTCTCGTATGAAACGAGCCGGGTGCCGATGCGAGTACGGTGCCCGTCACCGGGCGCATTCTCGTTCGGTCGAGACGCGGGCCGATGCGAGTACGGTGCCAGTCACCGGATGTGCATCCGCCGGCGAGCCCGCTGCGATTCGTCGATCACCGTCATCGGCGGATGCACATCCGGTGACTGGCACCGTACTCGCATCTCGAGCGCTCCGCTGCGTTCGCGCCCCCTGCGCGGGCGGCGGCTCCTTCCGATCACGCGTCGTCGGCGACGCGCGATCTCAGGTGGCGGGAAGCGCCCAGACGGGCCGCCGCGCGCGGAGCGTGACCGGAGTGCCCGGCGGGAGGTCGCATTCGTGTTCGAGCACGAGCGATTCGTCGCCCGCGCGGAGCTCGATCATCCAGACGCGTCCGCGGAAGCGTGTCGCGGCGACCTTCCGGGACGAGGCGTCCGTCGCCTCGAGCGCCAGCTCCTCGGGGCGGACGACGACGTCGACGGCCCCCTCGCGCGCCTCCGCGAGCGGCCAGGCGCCGAAGGCGGTGTCCGCCGTCGCGCCGCGGCCCTCGCCGCGGACGCGGCTGAACTTGCCCGTGAGCGCCGCCACCTCGAGGGCGCGCGGACGCCGGTAGACCTCTTCCGGTCGCCCCTCCTGGAGACAGGACGCACGGCCCTCGTCGGCCGAACCGAGCACGAGCACGCGGTCGGCGAGGGCGAGCGCCTCCTCGCGGTCGTGGGTGACCATGAGGCCCGCCGTGCCCGTGCGCGCGAGGCCGTCGCGCCGCTCCTCGGCGACGCGCCCGCGGAGGCGCGCGTCGAGGTTCGCAAAGGGCTCGTCGAGCAGGAGGAGCGCGGGCCGGGGCGCGAGCGCGCGGGCGAGCGCCACGCGCTGCTGCTGTCCGCCCGAGAGTTCGGCCGGGCGACGCTCCTCGAGCGACTCGAGCCGCACGAGCTCGAGCATCTCCCGCACGCGCGCCGAGGTGTCGCGACCCGAGAGCCCGAAGGCGAGATTCCGGCCCACGCTGAGGTGGGGGAAGAGCGCGTAGTCCTGGAAGACCATGCCCAGGCCGCGGGCCTCGGGCGGGACGATCTCCCGCGGTCCGTCCGCGACGAGGCGTCCCCCGATCGTCACCCGTCCCCGGCGGATCGGCGCGAAGCCGGCGAGGGCGCGGAGGAGGGAGGTCTTGCCGCAGCCCGAGGAGCCGAGCACGACGACGAAGCTTCCCGCCTCGACCGCGAGGTCGAGGTCGCGCAGCACCTCGTGGTCGTCGTAGGCCACCGTCAGGCCCTCGATCTCGAGCGGTCGACTCACGCTTCGGTCCTCTCGCGACGGTCGTGCATCCCGGTGCCCTCGTTCTTCAGGTCCGCGCCGTGCCGCCGGCGCGACGGGCCCACGACTGCGCGACGGCGTGCAGGACGAGCGCCGTCGCCGCCATCGTCACCCCGACGACGCCGGCCTCCAGGAAGTTGCCCTGGGTGTAGCGTCCGTACAGACGATAGCTGAGCGGCGTGATCTCGCGAGGCAACAACATCAGCGTGATCGGAAGTTCCTTCACGACCCCGAGGGCGGCGAGGAGCGCGGCCGAGGCGAGCCCCGGACGCAGGCTCGGGAGCTGGATGGCGAGGAAGACGCGACGCGGCGCGGCCCCGAGGCTGCGGGCCGACTCCTCCTGACGCCGATCGAGCCGGAGGATCGCCGCCTTCAACGCGCCGTAGCACTGGCCGAGGAAGCGCAGCCCGAGTCCGAGGGCGATGAGCACGCCGGCCTGTCTCAGGTCGTCGTGCCAGCTCCGGCCGACGCGGCGCGAGAGGACGAGGATTGCCTCGAACAGCCCGAAGGCCACGAGAACGCCGGGCAGCGCCTGACCGGCGTAGATGGCGGTCTCGACGAAACCGCCGCGGAGACCGCGGCGCGCCGCGGTCCAGGCGGGGATGAAGGCGAGGAGGATCGCGACGACGGTCGTGACGGCGGCGAGGACGAGGCTCGTCGCCAGCGGCTCGAGCGCGAGCGGGACGAGGCCGAAGTCCCAGGCTTCGGGGCGGAACGCGGCGGGGAAGATCCAACCGAGGAGCGTCCACGCGGGAAGCGCGACGCCCAGTCCGAGCTGGACGACGTGGATCGCGTAGGCGAGGGCGAGCGGCGCGCCCGAGAGCTTCACGCGCGCCGCCGGCCGCGGCTGACCCGTGCCCCGTCCGGGGGCCGCGCGTCCGTGCAGCCACCGGGCCGCGAGGACCAGCGGCAGCGCGATGGCGACGAGACCGAGGCCCATCGCCGCCGCGAGCTCGAGCGCCTGCTGGTTGAAGGCGCGGAAGAGCGACCAGGTCAGGACCTCGCAGTCGAGGATGTCCACGACGCCGAAGTCGGAGATCGTGTAGAGGAGGATGAGCAGGAAGGCGTAGGCGAGCGTGGGACGGAGCCGCGGCAGGAGGATGCGGCGGAAGACGTCGAGCGGTCCCGCGCCGAGGAGTCGCGCCGCCTCCTCGCCCGATCCGCCGAGCCGGGCGAGGGCCGCCCCCACGAGGACCTGGGCGAAGGGGCTCGTGGCGAGACCGAGCACGAGCACGGCCGGCCAGAAGCCGTGGAAGCTCGCGGCCCCGAAGAGCTCCCGGTGCGTCATGCCGAGCAGGTAGCTCGGCACCGCGAAGGGGACGAGTCCGAGCGCGGTGAGGATCCGCCGGCCCCGGTACTCCGCGCGCGCGCCGAGCCAGGCGAGGGAGGTGCCGAGGAGCATCGCGACGGAGCAGACGGCCAGGGCGAGTCCGAGCGTCCGGGGCAGCGGTCCGAGGCGGTAGGACCCGTCGGCTTCGGTGCGCCCGAAGAAAGCGCCGAGGTCCAGCGGCGGTGCCTCGCCGATGCCCGCGGGCGGAGGATCGATCACGATCGCGAGCACGCCGGCGACCGGGATCGCGATGAGGACGAGGACCAGGGCGATCGCCGCGCCCCGCGCCATCCTTCCCCGATCCCGCCCGCGGGTGACGCTCATCGGATGTTCAGCCGGCCCAGGAGGTCGGTGACGCGGCCGATCGCGATCATGTCCTTGGGGTTCACGTCCGCGAGGCCGAGCTCCTCGAGCGGCGGGACGCCCGGCGCCGTCGCGACGCCGGGTCGCGTCGGATACTCGAAGAGGCGCTCCGCGAAGAAGCGCTGGGCGCGTTCGGAGACGAGGAAGGCGGCGAGCTTGCGCGCCGCGTCACGACGCGGGCCCTCGGGCGCGGTCACGCCGACCCCCGAGACCATGAGCAGGTTGCCGAGGTCGCCGGCCTCGGGAAACGACCAGTTGGCGGCCGCCAGATCCGGATCCTGCGTGCGCAGCTTGTGGACGTAGTAGTGATTCACCCAGCCGACGTCGAGCTCGCCGCTCGCCACGGCCTTCACCTGCGCCGAGTTGCTGGGGAAGCGCAGCGGCTTCTTCGCGGCGACGGCCGCGAGCCAGGTCCGGGTGCGCTCCTCGCCCCACTTCGCGAGCATCGCCGAGACGTGCGCCTGGAAGCTGCCGTTGGCGGGAGCCCATCCCAGACGCAGGTCGAAGCCCGGGGCCGCGAGATCCTCGAGCCGGCGCGGCAGACGCTCCGCCGGCGTCCGCGCGGGGTCGTGGACGAGGACGCGAGCGCGGCCGCTCGTCCCGATCCAGCGGCGATCCGGGTCGCGGAAGCGCGGGTCGACGGTCGAGAGGATCGACTCCGGCAGCTCCGAGAGCAGGCCGCGCTCCGCCAGCAGGCCGAGGTGGCCGCCGTCCTGGGCCACGAACAGGTCGCAGGGCGAGAGGTCGCGCTCGAGCAGGAGCTGGTTGGCGAGCTCCGAGGTCCCCTTGCCGTAGAGGACCTGGACGTCGATGCCGGTCTCCTTCTCGAACTCCACGAGCTGCTCGTGGACGAGGCTCTCCTCGCGTCCGCAGTAGACGACGAGCTGCAGCGACTCCTCGCCCTCCGATCCGCCGCAGCCGGAGAGGAGCAGCAGACCGGACGCGAGGGCGAGTCCGGCGACGATGATCGCGAGGGTCCATCTCACGGCGCATCTCCAGCGGGGCAGTGGTCCTCGAGGGCGAAGACCTCGACGTCGACGCCGTCCGAGTAGAGGGCGTGATCGGGCTCGCGCGCCGGTCGCGGAAGTCCCGCGAGGGCGAAGAGACCGTCGTCCCAGAGCGGGACCTCGACGTCGCGAAGGGGGTAGGGGACGTGATGGACCCGGCCGGGTCGCGAGCGGCCCCGCTTCCCGTCGAGCGCGAAGAGGATGTATCGCTCGGCGAGGAAGAACTCGAAGCCGCCCGGCGCGGCCGTCCGCACGTCCCCGTGCGGGCGATACCGGAACGTGGCCTCCTCGCCCGCGTCCCGGCGCTTCGTCGTGTAGAAGATCGCGCCGTCGTCCTCGCGGGTCTCCCGCATGTCGGCGCGGAAGTAGGGAAGGTCGAAGAAGGTCCGCGCGCACCACACGGCCAGCGAGCGGTTCGCGTCGAGCGAGAAGAACCAGACGCCCGGTCGACCGGCACGATCCCGCACGTAGGTCCGCAGGTTCGTCTCGAGGAAGTTCGAGATCCCGGGAACGGCCGGGAGACCGCGGGGGCGGATGCCGCGCATCGCGAAGGGCACGACCCCCACGTAGGCGCGACCTTCCCAGAGGTCGAGCTCGAGGTCGTCCGGGATGAGCGGCCGCAGGGAGGCGGGATCGACCTCCCAGTGGAGGAAGAGCAGGCGCTTCCAGGTCTGGTACATCGCCGGCGATCCGGCGGGCCGGAGCCGGGCCGCCTCGCGGTCGGCGTCCGTCGGAACGCGGAAGTCCGGGCGGGGCGCGCCGGTCACGGACGTCGATTCCGCGGAGACCGCTGCCGGCCGATGGTGATCTCAAGGTGTTTCTTGGACGGCATTTGCGACCCTCGGTCTCGTCGGGCGCGCCAACTCGACGCAGGCTGTCTTTGCCCCCGACCGCGCCACATAATAAGACTGATTCTCAATTTCTCCAGTCGGAGCCCCGTCGCGCATGCGCCCGCCGTCCCACGCCTCCGGACTCCTCGTCCTGCTGACCGGATTCCTCGTCCTCGCCGCCGGCGGCCTCGTCGGCTGTTCGCGCGAGGAACCTCCGGCGGACCGCGACGTCGCGCTCGATCTCGCGCTCGCGAGCGAGGTGGGGAAGCACTACGCGGTCGTGCTGCGCGAGGTCTACGCCGACGTCGTGAAGGGGGCCGAGCAGCTCGACGGCACCGTGCGCGTCTTCACCGCGCTGCCGAGCGAGTCCGGGCTCGAGCGCTGCCGCCTCGCCTGGGTCGGCGCGCGGCCGGCCTACCTCCAGAGCGAGGTGGCCCGCTTCTACGACGGCCCGATCGACCGCGCCTCCGACGGCCCCGAGGGAGACCTCAATCCCTGGCCGCTGGACGAGAGCTACATCGACGCCGTCGAGGGAGCCCCGACCGGCGGCTTCATCGGCGATCCGGAGCGCGTGCCGTTGATCGACGAGGCCTTCGTGCGCCGCGCCAACGGCGACGGCGGCGAGGAGAACATCGCGGCCGGCTGGCACGCGGTCGAGTTCATGCTCTGGGGACAGGACCGCGATCCCCGCGGCCCGGGCCGGCGCGACTGGCGCGACTTCGCCGACGCCGGCGGACTTCCCCACGGAGAGCGTCGGCGGACCTATCTCCGCACCCTGACGAGGATGATCGTGGCCGACGTCTCGCGGGTCGCGGCCGAGTGGGACGCCGACACCGGCGCGTACCGCGAGGAGTTCCTCTCCGTCCCGCCGCGCGAGCAGATCCGCCGGATCCTCACCGGCGCGGGCACCCTCGCGAAGGGCGAGCTCTACGGCGAGCGCATGCTGGTGCCCTACACCTCGAAGGCCCAGGAGGACGAGCACTCCTGCTTCTCCGACACCACGCACCTCGACCATCTGCACGACCTCCTCGGCATCGTCTGGGTGTGGACCGGTCGCTGGACGAGTCCGCTGGACGGGCGCGTCGTCGAGGGGCCGGGACTGCGCGCGCTCGCGATGAAGCGGGATCCGGACCTCGCGAAGCGCATCGACGCCCACCTCGCCCGGGCGGAGGCGAGCCTGCGGGATCCGCACTTCCAGCCCTTCGATCGCGCCATCCAGGGCCTCGATACCGACCCCGGCCGCGCGTGCGTGCGCGAGGTCCTCTCCGCCCTCCAGGAACTCGACCGCGATCTCTCGCGGCTCGCGGCCGGGTTCGGACTCGCCATCGTGACCTCCCTTCCCGGTTGATGAGGACGCGGACGATGAGATCTCCTCGCATGGACCTCCGGCGCGGGCTCGCGCTCTCGCTCCTCACCCTCGGCGCCTTCGGCGTCGCGGTGGCCTGCTCCCGCGACGATCGGGAGGCGGCCGCTCCGGCCCGCGACCCGCGACTCGCCGGCGGCGCGACCACCGTGTTCAACACCTCGCCGAACGCCTTCGCGCTCGAGGCCGCCAACCTGAGCGCGGCGCGGAGCGACCTCCACGTCGTCGGCAACAGCCTCTTCAACAAGAACTGGGTCGCCGCTCCCGCCTCGCCCGAGGCCCGGGACGGTCTCGGCCCGCTGTTCAACGCGCGGAGCTGCTCGGCCTGCCACTTCAAGGACGGTCGCGGCAAGCTGCCCGAGCCCGGAGAGCAGCCGGTGGCGCTGCTCTTCAAGGTCGGCACGCGAAGCGCGGAGGGCGTCGGCACCGCCGAGCCGCACCCGGCCTACGGGAGCCAGTTCCAGAACTTCGCCCTGCCGGGGGCGAAGCCGGAGGGGCGGATCGAGATTCGCTACGTCGAGGAGCCGGGGACCTACGCCGACGGGACGGCCTACTCGCTGCGTCGTCCCGAATACCGCGCGGTCGATCCCGGCTACGGCGACTTCGGCCCGAGCTTCTTCGTGACGCCGCGCATCGCGCCGCAGGTCTTCGGCATGGGCCTCCTCGAACTCGTGCCCGAGGCGGATCTCGTCGCGCGCGAGGACGTCGACGACCGCGACGGCGACGGCGTCTCGGGTCGCGCGAACCGCGTGGCCGATCTCCTCACTGGCGAGACGCGTCTCGGTCGCTTCGGCTGGAAGGCGGGGCAGCCCTCCGTCGACCGCCAGAGCGCGGCCGCCTTCTCGGGTGACATGGGACTCTCCACGCCCGTCGTCGCCGGTCAGAACCACACCTCCGCCCAGGCGGATCTCGACCGCTTCCCGACCGGAGGCGAGCCCGAGGTCGAGCCGCGTCTCTTCGACGCCGTCGTCTTCTACATGCGGACCCTCGGTGTCCCCGCGCGGCGTCAGCCCGGGGATCCCGTCGTGCGTCGCGGCGAGCGTCTCTTCGTCGAGGCGCGATGCGACGCCTGCCACGTCCCCGAGCTGCGGACCGGAGCTTCGGAGGAGCTGCCGGAGCTGTCCGAGCAGATCTTCACGCCGTACACCGACCTCCTCCTCCACGACATGGGCGACGGGCTCGCCGACGATCGGCCCGAGGGCCTCGCGAACGGCCGCGAGTGGCGCACCGCGCCGCTGTGGGGGATCGGGCTCATCCCGGTCGTCAACGGCCACTCCGAGCTCCTCCACGACGGCCGCGCTCGCGGCGTCGCGGAGGCGATCCTCTGGCACGGCGGGGAGGCCGAGTCGTCCCGCGAGGCCTTCCGGCGCATGAGCGCCGAGGACCGCGCCGCGCTCATCGCCTTCGTCGAGGATCTGTGACGCCATGCCCGCGCTCCTCTCGCGCCCCGGGGTCGTCCTGCTCGTCGCCGTCGCCCTCGTCGCGGGCCTGATCGCGGTCGCCTGCGACCGTGCCGGCGACGCGCCGGCGGACCGCGCGACGCTCCGCCGTCAGGTGCTCGCCTCCCTCGCCCGGGATCTCGCGGCGCCGCGAGCCCGGGCGCTGGCCGGATCCGCCGCCGCCTTCACGGCGAGCTGCGACGATCTGGTCGAAAACGAGGACGTGACGCGGCTCGAGGCCGCGCGCTCGGCCTGGCGGGCCCTCCGCGCCGACTGGCGGCGCTTCGAGCCCTTCCTGATCGGTCCCGCCGCCACCGGCCTGTTCGCGGAGCGTCTCGACGCGAAGCTCGACGCGGCGGGCCTGCGCACCGCGATCACCGCCGCGGACGCCGACGCCGTGGCGCGCCTCGGCGCGGGAACGAAGGGCTTCGCGGCGCAGTCCCGCCTGCTCTTCGGCGAGGAGCCCGGCGCCGACGAGTGCCGCTTCCTCGCGCTCGTCGCCCGCGAGACCGAGGCCGAGCTCCGCGCGCTCGCCGCGCTCTGGGACGCGAAGGACGGCGCGCTCGGCGCCGCGCTCGCCGGATCGCGATCCGACGGCCCCTTCGCCGACGATGTCGAGGCCCGGGATGCCCTCGTGAAGCAGGCGGTCGTCCTCGCGATCCGTCTCCGGGATCAGGGCCTCGCGCCCCTCGTCGGCGCGACCTCGGGCGGCGTCGTCCGTCGCTTCCCGTCGGACTTCGATCCCGCGCGTCGCCACCGCGCCGACCTCGTCGCGAGCTACGAGGGACTCCGCGACCTGATGCGCGGCGCGCCCGACGTCGAGGGCGCCCGCGGTCTCCTCGCGCTCGTCGAGGTGGCCAGTCCCCGCGTGGCCGCGGCCGTGCGGGGGGCGCTCGATCGCGCCGTGAGCCGCATGGAGGCCCTCCCGGAGGACCTGTCCGCCGCGATGGGGCAGGAGGATCCGGCGCTGACCGCGGCCTACGACGCCTCGACGCTCGTGAAGGCGCAGCTCGGCACGAGCGTCGTCGGCGTTCTCGAGACGACGCTCGGCTTCGCGCTCGCGGACGGCGACTGAGGTGAGGGCCCGGGCGGTCGACGGGGCGAGCCTCGGTCTGTTCCGCTGCCTCTTCGGCGTCCTCGTCGCCGTCGCCGCGCTCCGCTATCTCGTCCTGGGCTGGATCGGCCCGCAGTACCTCGAGCCTCGCTTCGTCTTCTCCTACCCCGGGCTCGACTGGCTCGGGAGCGGGCCGCCGTTCGTCACCTACGGACGGTTCGCGGCGCTCGTCGTCCTCGGCGGGTTGCTCGCGGCGGGGTGGCGGGTGCGCCTCTCCGCGTTCGCGATCTTCCTGCTCTTCACCTGGAACCACCTGATCGACAAGGCGCTCTACCTCAACCACTACCACCTCGTGAGCCTGCTCGCGGGCTGGCTGGTGCTCGCGCCCTCGGATCGGGCCTTCGCGCCCCTGGCGCGCGATCGACGCGATGAGACGGTCGACGCCGCGTGGCTCTGGCTCCTCCGCGGGCAGGTGGGCCTCGTCTACGTCGCGGCCGGACTCGCCAAGCTCCACCCCGACTGGCTCCTGCGGGCCGAGCCGCTGCGCCTGTGGCTCGGGACGCACGATCACTGGCCCGTCCTCGGCGCCGTCTTCCGCTGGGAGCCCACTCCGTTCGCCTTCGCGTGGGCGGGGCTCGTCTTCGATCTCTCGGTGCCCTTCCTCCTGCTCGCGAGGCGGACGCGCCGCGTCGCGTTCGCGGCGCTCTGCGTCTTCCATCTCGCCACCGCGGCGCTCTTTCCGATCGGCGTCTTCCCCTGGGTGATGACGCTGGCCGCGACGCTCTTCCTCGCGCCCGACTGGCCGCGGCGCCTCCGGGGGGTCGGTGTCCGGGGCTCGCTCGGCGAGTCCGTCGCGCCCGCCGGTGTTCGCCTCCGTCCGGCGGCGCGTCTCGCCGGGCTGGCCTTCCTCGCCGCGCAGGCGCTCTGGTCGCAGCGAGGCCTCCTCCCGGAGGGCGACCTGCTCTGGCACGAGCGCGGCTTCCGCTTCTCGTGGCGCGTGATGGTGATGGAGAAGCAGGGCGACGTCCGTTTCCTCGTCGCCGAGGACCGACCGGGCGGTCGCGCCGCCGCGATCGATCCCGCCGAGGAGCTCACGCCGATCCAGTGCCGGATGATGGCCGCCCAGCCCGACATGATCCTCGACTACGCGCGACACCTGCGTCGCCGTCACGAGGCGGCGGGCTGGCGCGACGTCACCGTCCGCGCCGAGTCCTGGGCGAGCCTGAACGGCGATCCCGCCGCGCCGCTCGTGGACCCCGACGTCGATCTCGGGCGTCTGCGCCCCGGGCTCCTCGATCGGAGCTGGATCCGACCGCGACCGCCGGTCAGGATCGAGCGCGAGGAGGGACGGGGCGAGTGAGCACGAGAGCGGGGGAGGACGGGAACGCGCGAGGTCGGGGAGCCGATCTCCTCGCCTTCGGGCTCGGCTTCGCCCTCGCGTTCCGGCCGATCGCCGGGATGGACGCGCCCTGGCACCTCGCGATGGGCGCGGCGCACCTCGACGCGGGGCCCTGGCTCGACGTCGATCCGATCTCCTGGGTGCCCGCCGTCCGCCCCTCCGACATGGGCGCCTGGCTCGGGCAGGCGCTCTTCGCCCTCGCGGAACGGCTCGGCGGTCTCGGCCTCGCGCGCGCGCTCGTCGCCGCGGTCGCGGGAGCGCTCCTGGTCGTCGTTCGTCGCGCGACCGATCGACGCGTCCGGGCCCGCCTCCCCGACGACGGGACGACGGCGGCCCGCGCGACGGCGCTCGTCACCCTGGCCGTCGCCCTCGTCGCGGCGTTCGCGCTCCATCGCTTCCGCCTCCGCCCGGACGTCTTCTCGCTCCTCATGGCCTTCGTCGTCCTGGATCTCCTCGACCGGGACGAGCTCTCGCGCCGCCGCGACCTGGCGCTGCTCGCGGCCTGCGCGCTGTGGACGAATCTCCATCCCGGCGTCGTCGTCGCGCCCGTCCTCGCCGCGGCCGCGACCGCCCGCCACCGCTTCCGGGCGGGCTGGTCGGCCGTCCTCGCCTGCGCGATCGGAGCGAGTCTGCGGTCGCGTGGGCCCGTCGACCTCGTCGACCTCGCCGCGGCCACCGCGCGCACCGGCGAGCTCGTTCCGGAGTGGCAGCCGCTCTGGCGCCTGGACGCCGCGACCTTCGCGGGCGAGTGGGCTCTCCTCGTCGCGACCGTCGTCGGTGGTCTCCTCCTCCTGCGGCGCGCCGTCGCGAGCCGTCGCGACGAGGGCGCCGTGCTAGCCGCCGTGGCGATCCTCCTCGGGGCGCGGGCGGTGCGGCTCCTCTACTTCGCGGGCTTCGGCGCGATGAAGGCGCTGGAGCGTTTCGCGGTGCCGCTCACCGCGACGCCGCTCCGCCGGCGCGCGCTCGTCGGGGCGGCGATCCTCGTCGTCGTCGCGATGCCGCTCCGTGATCGCGTCGCGGCGGGAGCCGCGGCCCGGGAGGCGGGCCTCTCGCCCTGGGCCGACCTCTACGAGCCGAACTACCCCGTGCGCGCGGCGCGCGTCCTCGCCGGGCTCGAGCTCGAGGGGCGGCTCTTCCACCCCGTGAAGTGGGGCGGCTACCTCGGTCGAGAGCTCGCGCCGCGGTATCGCTCCGCGCACGACGGGCGCATCACCTACTTCGGTTTCGAGACGGCTCGCGACCTCTTGCGCTTCGCCGATCCCGCCGCGCGCGAGGAACTCGTCGACCGCTGGCAGCTCGAGATCCTCGTCGTCCCGCCGGACCTCCTCGGGCCGGACGAGGTGCTCGGCCGCGGACAACGTCCCGAGGGACGGAGGCGATGGGTCGCCGTCCACGCCGATCCCGTCGCCGCGATCTTCATCGACGCGCGCGGCCCGCACGCCGCCGCCAACCTCCGCGCCCTCACGGGCCGCTAGACCCCGGGAGAACGGTCCATGAGCGAACGCTCCGCCGAACCGAGCTTCGAGCCCTACGCCTGGGAACGCGTCCCGCCGGAGGAGGCCCGTCGCCGGGGCGAGGACTTCCACGACGAGATGGACCGCCGGCGCAGCGTCCGCTTCTTCACCGACGCCCCCGTCCCGCGCGAGCTGATCGAGATCGCGATCCGGACCGCCTCGACCGCCCCCTCCGGCGCGCATCGCCAGCCCTGGCGCTTCGTCGCCGTCGACGACCCCGCGATCAAGCGTCGCATCCGGCTCGCGGCGGAGGAGGAGGAGAAGAAGAACTACGGCGGCCGCATGCCGCCCGACTGGCTGCGGGCGCTGCAGCCGATCGGGACGACCTGGCAGAAGCCCTACCTCGAGACGGTGCCCTGGCTGGTCGTCGCCTTCGAGGAGCGGCACGGCTTCGAGCCCGACGGCTCGGTGCGGAAGAACTACTACGTGCGGGAGAGCGTCGGTCTCGCCTGCGGCCTGTTCATCGCCTCGCTCCACCGGATGGGGCTGGCGACGCTCACCCACACGCCGAGTCCGATGAACTTCCTCCGCGAGATCCTGGGACGCCCGGAGAACGAGCGGCCATTCGTCCTGTTCCCGGTCGGGTATCCCACCGAGGACTGCGTCGTGCCCGCCCTGCGACGGAAGGCGCTTGACGAGGTGGCGATCTGGAACCCGACGCCGCCGGCCGGCCGCGGCTCCGAGGAGGACCCGTCGTGAAGGACATCCTGTTGAACGCGCTCGCGGTGGGATTCGGCGGCTTCCTGGGCGTCCTCGGGCGCTACGGCATGAGCGGCCTCGTGCTGCGCTTCCTGCCCGCGGGCTCCTTCCCCTGGGGGACCCTCGCCGCGAACCTCCTCGGCTGTCTCGCGATCGGCGTGGTCATGGGCCTCGCCGAGGAGCGCGACCTCCTGGGCGTCGAGACGCGCGCCTTCGCCGTCGTCGGCGTGATCGGCGGCTTCACGACCTTCTCGACCTTCGGCTTCGAGACGGTGGCCATGATGCGGCAGGGCGCCTGGCTTCCCGCCCTCGCCTACGTCGGGCTCCACCTCGTCCCGGGTTTCCTCCTCGTGCGCGTCGGTCAGTCGATCGCCGCCTGAGCTTCTCTCGACAGGCGGCGCGTCGACCCTCAAGATGGCCCCGGCGCCCGCCCCCGATCGGAATCCCGGAGACCCGGACCGCATGAATCGCCTCGCGTTCCCGACCCTGCTCGGCCTCGTCCTCTTCCTCTCCTTGCCGGCCTGCGAAACGGCCGAGCCCGCGCCGGTGCGACCCGAGTACGACGACGAGCTCGTGCGGCTCGCCTCCTGGATGGAGGGACGCTTCGCGACGGAGACGACGTCCGACGACGCGGCGATCCACCGCCTCGACGTGACGCGGATCTGGCCGGATCGCGCCGACGGCATCTGGCTCGTCGTCGAGCGATCGTGGGCCGGCGCCTCGGGGCGGACCGACCTGTGGCGCGTGGCTCGCGACGCGGAGACCGAGCGTCTCGTCGTCACCCTCCACGCGCCCCCCGGCGACGCCGGACGCTTCCGCGGCGCCGCGGAGGCGCCGGAGCGCCTCGACGAGTTCGGCGGGGAAGAGCCGATGGCCCGCACCGGCGGGACCCTCCGGATCGAGGGTCTCGGCCCGCGGACCTACTTCGGCGAGACCGAGGGTCGCGACTGCGCGCCCACGGCTCCCGGCGCGAGCTACGCGACGATCTCGACCGTGGTGACCCCGGTCGAGTTCCGCCTCTGGGAGCGCGACTTCGACGCCGGCGGGCGCCGCGTCGGTGGCCCCGAGGAGGGTCCGCGCGTCTACCGGCGACCCTGATCGAGAGCGGCGACGCGGCCGCGCCGCGAGGAGTCCGTCGTGAGCTACCGGATCGATTTCCTGCCGCCGGATGACGGCGACGCCCGCCCGCCCGCGCGGGAGCGGGCCGGGTCCGACCGCGAACGCTCGGCGCGGAGGAGCGCAGGCGGCCGGTCGCATCGCCCTCGCCCTGCGTCGTCGCCTGCCCGATCTCTCGGTCGACGAGAGCCGCGACGTCGTCGTCCTCGACTCGATCGCGACGGGCCTCCGGCTCGAGCTCGCGCCGGGACGCGTCGGGCTCCGGCTCCCGGCCTGGACGGACGGCCCCGACGCGGGCGCGGCCGTGGCCCGCCTCGCCGACGTCGTCACCGTCGTCGAACGCGAGACCGGACTCGTGGGCTGGGATCCGCAGGTCGAGGCGCCCTTCCTGCGGAGCTTCGGCGAGGGACACCCCGAGCGACTCCCGCTCGCCGCCGCCGCGCCGGGCGCGGCGGAGGACGACGCCGTCTTCCTGCGGCGCTTCCTCAGCGGCGAGCTCGGGCGAGAGGACTTCACGCACGAGTCCCATCTCCGCGTCGCCCACGAACTCCTGCGGCGCCACGCGCCCGAGGAGGCGCTCCGCCGGATGCGGGAGGGCCTCCTCGCCTTCATCGCCCACCACGGGATCGACCCCGCCAAGTACTGCGAGGTGACGACCCGCCGCTGGATCGACCGGCTCGCGGCGACGCGCGCGGCGGACGGCCGATCGACGGACTTCCGCGCCTTCCTCGCCGCGCATCCCGAGCTGCTCGAGCGGACGCCGCGGCCGGATCCGGGGCGGGGGTGCTGACCCCCGTCACCGACGAAAATATCGCGATCCCGGTCGCCGATGACCCTCCGGACCCGACGACGGAGACCGACCCATGGCCCGCTCCGGACACCTCGCCCTCTGGCTGCCCCGCGCGCTCGGACTGGCGATGGCCGCCTTCCTCGCCCTCTTCGCGGCCGACGCGGTCGAGGAGGGGATCCTCTCCCTGCTCCTGCACCTGATCCCCGCCCTCGTCGTCCTCGCGGTGGTCGCGGTGGGGTGGAGGCGACCGCGCTGGGCCGCCGTCGGCCATCTCGCCCTCGCCGTCTTCTACGCCTGGGAGTCCCCGCGCTGGGACTGGACCCTGGCGATCTCCGGGCCGCTCGTCGTGGCCGCGATGACGGCGATCGCCGCCGAGCTCGTGGTGCGGGCGCGGGAGCGGGAGAACGGCGCGGCCGGCGCCTGACGGGCCGACGACCGCGGCCGGGGATCAGCGCCGCCGGCGCAGGTGGAAGTCGCCGATCGCGAAGGGGCCCGGCGCGTCGATGGGATCGATGCGCAACCGGACGAGCCGTTCGTGCCCGGCGGGGATCGGCACCACGACGAGCTGCGGTCGCTCGCTCCTCGTCAGCGCCACCGGCTCCTCGCCCTCCCGGTCGAAGCCGCGACCCCAGTCGAAGAGCACCTTCGACGTCGTCGGTCGGTTCGTCGTGACGCGGTAGGCGAGCGCCCAGTTTCCGTCGAGCGGAAGCGGCTCCCCGAAGCGACAGATGAGCTGGGGGTCGCCGCCGCCTTCGGCCGCCCCGCGGATCCAGCCGTCCTCCGGGTCGGGCCCGATCTCCGGCCCGAGCTGGTGGCGGGCGAGGATCTCGATCGTCAGGGGGCGCGAACCCGCCTCGGGGTAGAGGTCCTCGTTCTCCCGGTCGATGAGGAAGCGCTCCATCGGGATGAGGAACTCCGGCCCGCGCACGACGAGGTGCTTCTCCGGGATCTCCCAGACGACGACCCGCGGCGGCTCCCGGCGACCTTCGCGGACCTCCGCGATCAGCTCTGACAGCCGCAGGAAGGGCCCGCGACCGGCGACGCTGCGGTCCTCGACGCGCCGCGAGAGTTCCGTCTCGAGGAAGGCGGCGAAGGGGAAGCTGTGCGAGAAGCTCGTCCCGCAGTGAACGACCCGCGGGGTCCCCTCGCCCGGCGCCGGCGGTGATCGTCGCAGCTCGAACTCGAGAAGCGGAGCGTCGAAGCGACGCTCGACGAGGCCGCCCTCCCGGAACCCGAGCATCCGCTGGAGATCTCCGCGCACCGTGCACGGCGCGCCGAAGGTGACGGTCCCCGGCGTCGCCGGGCCGAGCTCGTCCTCGGCGACGAGGCGACGGAGCTCGCGAGCCGTCGCGGCGGCGGCGCGGAGGCAGCCG
>JAWKSY010000017.1:0-107885 GCA_041402125.1 Planctomycetota bacterium | reverse complement strand
GGCGAGAGCCGTCGCTCCGAGTCGGGACGCGAGAGCCGCCGCTCCTCCTCCGAGGAGAGCTCCGAGAGCGGATCCGAGAGCCGTCGTCGCGAGCGCGGCGGCCGCGCTCGTCGTGGCGCCGGCGGGCGCCGCAGCCGCTCCGACTACAAGCGCTGGGAAGAGGAGCAGCTCAACAAGCCGACCGGCCTCCTGGCCGACGACTGGGACAACTCCGACTCGATCGGGTCCATCGACGATCTCGCGGTCGACGAGATGCCGGCCCGCGAGGACGGCGGCGAGGGCGGTGAGTCTTCGCGCGGCGAGGGACGTCGTCGCTCGCGCGGCGGTCGCGGCGGCCGCGGTCGGGGACGCGGCGGCGAGGGCCGCTCGGACGAGCGCGGACGCGGCGAGAACCGGAACGAGGGCCGAGGCGGTGACGACAACCGTCCGTCCGACGGAGGCGGCGAGAACCGCTCGAAGGACGGCGGCGAGGGGCGCTCCGGCGAATCCTCGGGCGGTCGTCGTCGCTCGCGCGGAGGCCGCGGTCGCGGTCGTCGTCGTTCCTCCGAGCGCTCCTGAGTCGAGGGGGTCAGACCCCCTCAATTCACGCGAGCCGAACTCGGGTCCACGAAGGGCGATTCCGCGATCCGTCGCGGGATCGCCCTTTCGCATGGTCGAGCCTCGCGAAACGCGCCGCTCGCAAAAGTGAATAAATTGGGTCAGACCCCATTTATTCACTTTTGGGGCCTTCTTGAATAAAGGGGGTCTGATCGCTTCGATTCACCACTCAAAGCAGAAGGGGACGAGACCCGGTGGTCTCGTCCCCTTCTCGCCGTTCGTGACGGATGGGCGGGAGCGATCAGCTCCGCGGCATCAGCGTGACGTGCTGGATCTTGCCGGTCTCGGCGTTGGCGAACCAGAACTCGCGGCGGCCGGTGAAGGCGACGCCGGTCGGCTGGCCCTCGAGCTCGTAGGACATGAGCTCGGTGCCGGTGTTCGGGTCGACGACGCGGATCTTCGCGTTGCCTTCCTCGGTGTACCAGACGCGACGGTGGTCGTGGC
Organism: Planctomycetota bacterium; assembly: GCA_041402125.1. GTDB lineage: Bacteria > Planctomycetota > DRQF01 > JAWKSY01. The sequence continues at coordinate 106,844 of JAWKSY010000017.1, read as the reverse complement.
CGAGGCCGCTGATGTTGTCCTCGACGGGGTGCGTCTTGAGGATGGCGCCGTCCTCGGTGCGAACGCGGCGGAGCTGCGCGCCGCCGCGGACCGCGATCCAGAGGTCGTGTCCGTCGTGGCAGATGCCGCCGAAGTGGGCGTCGCCCAGATCACAGGCGAGCGCGAGGAGGATCTTGCCGTTCTCGGCGTCGATCTGACACACGGTCTTGGTGCGGTCGTCGGCCTGCCAGAAGTGCTTGCCGTCCCAGGCGCAGCCCGCGAGATCGCCCTCGAAGGGGATGGTCAGCAGGGCCTGGCCGTTCTCGGGGTTGACCTTGTAGATCCGGCTCTCCTTCTTGTCGGAGACCCAGAGGTGCTGCCCGTCCCAGGCCAGCCCGTAGGGCGACGGTCCGGGGGCGTCGAACGTGTGATTGACCCTGAATCGCTTCATCGCGATGGCACCCTTCATCGATTGCAGTCTCCGCGAGTCGCCCCGGGAGTGACCGGGCGCGTCCGAGGCGGCGTCTCCGACCGGGTGACGCGTGGCCCCTTGTTTCACTGAAAGCGGGGATCTCCAGGGACTTACGTCACCTCGGAGCTTTCCCCGGCCGGCATTCTATCGAGGGGGCCGCAGCGACCCAAGATCCCGTCGCAGCGGTAGATGGGCGCCCCGCGGGGTCCGGTTCAGGCGTCGAGCTGGGTCCGGTTGAGGATCATGAGCTTCTGCCAGATCTTCCGGGACAGTCCGGTCGTCATGTCCTCGAGGCGATCGACCGCCGCGAGAGCCTCGGCATCGTTGAAGCGCTCGACCAGGATGGCGCCGAGCTTCGACAGCAGGGACAGGAGCTCGCAGCAGTAGTCCAGGTAGCGCGAGAGCTCGAAGGCGGAGAGCTCGCGCCGCGGACTGGACTGCGTTGAAGGCCCGTCCATGAGGACCACCTCTGGGTCCTTCGTGAGCTGATGCATGTCGACGACGTGCGCCAGCGAGCGCAGGCGATGGACGGCCTCGAGCACCCGCTTGCGCTTGATCCGGGTCTCGATGGTCGTGAGGAAGAGCATCGCCGCGCCGCCGAAGACGAGGATCGAGATCAGCGAGTCGAAGGCCTGCACGAAGCTCCAGACGTCGCTCGGGCCGGCCCCGACCCGTTTGTAGCTGAGGAAGACGGCGACCGGCACGAAGAAGCTCGCGACCAGCACGACGACGGCGACGCGCAGGCTCCGGATGGGCCGCACGACGCCGCGGCGGATGGCGACCAGCTCGTCGGCGTACGCGACGGTGTGGGACGCGAGCCGGCCCAGCCCCGAGTCGGGAAAGCGCTCCGTGATCCGGTTCGCGAGGAGTTCGATCGTCTCGCGGACCTTGCCGTGATCCAGCTCAGGGGCGGGCACCGCTCGTCTCGCGCATCCGACTCTCCTTCAGGAAGAGGTAGAAGAGCCGTCCCTCGTGCTTGGTGTACCCGGCGATCGTCTCCGCCTCCGGTCCGATCCCCACGAAGATGTCGCAGCGCCCCGCCGACCGGATGGCGCCGCCCGTGTCCTGGTCGGCCGCCAGCGAGACGAAGGGCTTCGTCGTGAGGCGCTCGCCCTGGAAGACCGGGATGGTCGTGTCGACCGCGCAGGCCGCGCCGCGCGGGAAGATCGACTTGTCGGTCGCGAGGGACTTCATCGGGGTGACCGGGAGACCGAGGCTGCCGTAGGGGCCGCCCGGCGGGTACTCCTGGAAGAAGACGTAGCTCTCGTTGCGGTTCAGGTAGCCCTCGAGCTCCTCCGGGTGCGAGTCGAAGTAGCGGCGGATGGCCGCGAGCGACACGGACTCGGCCGCGATCTTCCCGTCCTCCACGAGCGCTCCGCCCAGACTCGAATAGGGGCGATCCGTCTTGCCGGCGTAGCCGGCGTAGAAGGTCTCCCCGCTCTCGAGCTCGATCCGGGCCGATCCCTGGACGTGGACGACGAAGACGTCCAGCGGCGAGTCGAGCCAGACCAGCTCGAGCCCCTGCCCCTCGAAGAGGCGGCCGCCGTCGATCTCGGCGCGGGTCGGATAGGGTTCGATCTTCCCCCCCACCCGGCGACCCCGCGGCGTCCCGTCGGGATCCTTCACGAGGTCCGGCGGCAGGCCGTAGAGCGGGTAGCGGAAGCGCTCGGTGCGCTCCCGGGAGCCGGCGAAGATCGGCTGGCAGTACCCGGTGAAGAGCACCCCGCCGCCGCCGTCCCAGCCCACCGAGCGATAGACGTCGAAGTCGCGGATGATGAGCCCGCTCATCTCCTCGCCGCGCCCGCTCTGCTCGAGGATCTCGATGAGCCGGTCGAGGCTCGCCGAGACGCGCTCGTGCGTGAAGTGCTCGAAAGGGTAATGGGTCTTGCTCGACGGCTTGTCGAACCAGCCCCGGCTCAGCCGCAGCGCCCGGATGGCGTCCTCGCGGTCGTCGTACATCGCCCGGAAGTCCGGGTACTGCGCGATGTCCGTGACCAGCTCGAGCGCGCTCTGTCCCGGCGCGAGCTGGCGCGAGTAGTCCTTCTTCGGGTCCGGCTTGGTCTGCGAGGCGCAGCCCGCCAGGACGGCCAGCGCTCCGAGGAGCGCGACGATGGCGTATCTCATGTTCTGGGTCCCCCAACCGCGCGCATCGTACTCCATCGCCCCGCCGCTCGTCCAAGCCCCCAGGCGATAAGCGTCGTGCCGCGGCCAGGGTCCGCCCCCGGCGCCTGTTAGGATCCCGCGAACCAGAGTCGCCACGAGCCGGACATGCCATCCCGAGACATCCTCGAGGTCCTCGCCGAACGCCCCATCGCCGCCGACGGCGCGATGGGCACCCTGCTCTACGAGTCGGGGTACTTCATCAATCACAGCTTCGACGAGGCGAACGTCACCCGTCCCGAGACGGTGCTCGCCTGCCACCGGAGCTACGTCGAGGCGGGCGCCGACCTCCTCGAGACGAACACCTTCAGCGCCAACCGATTCCTGCTCGCCCGCTACGGCGCGCAGGACCGGGTGACCGAGATCAACCGCGAGGGCGTCCGGATCGCCCGCGAGGCCGCCGGTCCGGAGGTCTGGGTGGGCGGAAGCATCGGGCCCACCGGCGAGGGGCTCGCCTGGCTCTCCGCGACGCGCCAGCGGGAGATCCGCGAGGCCTTCGCCGAGCAGATCTCGGCCCTCGTGGACGGGGGCGTCGATCTCCTCGTCCTCGAGACCTTCTACGCGATGGGCGAGATGCAGATCGCCCTCGAGGTCGCCCGGGAGCACTTCCCCGGCGCGATCATGGCCCAGATGTCCTTCACCGAGAGCGGCCAGCTCCGCGACGGCACCGCGCCGGCGGACGTCGCCCGCCAGCTCGGCGAGTGGAAGGCCGACATCGTCGGCGTGAACTGCGCCCTCGGGCCGGCCCACGTCTTCGACATCGCGGCGGCGATGGTCGACCACGGCCTGCCGGTGAGCGCCCAGCCGAACGCCGGACTCCCTCGCCGCCTCGACGAGCGGACGATCTACATGTCGACGCCCGAGTACTTCGGCGTCTTCGCCCGCCGCTTCTACAAGGCCGGCGTCCGCGTCGTCGGCGGCTGCTGCGGCACCGGACCCGAGCACGTGGAGCGCGTCGCCGACGCCTGCCGGATGATGGGCGGACGGGTCCTTCCCGCCACCCCGAAGAGCCGCGTCCCCGCCGCGACCGAACCCCGGATCCCGATCTCCCCCGTCGCGGTCGAGCGCCGCTCGCGGCTCGCCGCGAAGGTCCGGCGCGTCTGGAAGGAGCGCATCGACCCCGCGGGGCCGCGCGCATCGGTCCGGGGCGCGGAGAACTTCGTCACCTCGGTCGAGGTGAACCCGCACCCGGGACTCTCCACCACCCGCGCCCTCGAGGGCGCCCGCCTCCTCCGCGAGGGCGGCGTCGACGTCATCAACATCGCCGACGGCCCCCGCGCCGTCGTGCGCATGGCGAACTGGGCGCTCGGCCTCACCGTGAAGCGCGAGCTCGACATGGAGTTCATCCTCCACGTCTGCTGCCGCGACCGAAACCTCCTCGGCCTCCAGTCCGATCTCCTCGGCGTTCACGTCATGGGGGTGCGGAATCTCGTCGTCATCACCGGAGATCCGCCCAAGCTCGGCGACTACCCGAAGGCGAGCGCGGTCTTCGACCTCGACTCGATCGAGCTCCTGAAGCTCGTCGAGTCCCTGAACCACGCGATCGACCCCGCGGGCAAGACCTTCGACGAACCGACCGCCTTCTTCGCCTCCTGCGGCGCCGAGCCCGGCTCGCTCGACTACGACCGCGAGCTCCTCCGCCTCCAGAAGAAGATCGAGGCGGGCGCCGAGATGATCATGACGCAGCCCGTCTACGATCCGGCCGTGCTCGACCGCTTCCTGAACGACACCGCCTCGTTCGGCGTCCCCGTCCTCGTCGGCATCCTCCCGCTCGCGAGCGCGAGGAACGCCGAGTTCCTCCACAACGAGGTGCCCGGCATGCAGATCCCCGCCTCGATCCGCGACCGCATGGCGGCGGCCGGCGGCAAGGGTCGGAGCGAGGGCCTGCAGATCGCCCGCGAGATGCTCGCCGAGGTGCAGGATCGCGTCGTGGGGGCCTACCTCATGCCGCCCTTCTCGCGCTATCAGGCCGCGCTCGAGGTGCTCGAGGTGCTGGGCTACCCGAAGCCCGACTGACGCCGGCACTCATCGGAAGTGAGAGGCGAAGGCGCGGAGCTCGACGACGTCGAGGGCCGACGAGAGGAGTTCGCGATAGCCCTCGATCCGATCCGCGAGTGCGTCCTCGGTGGAATGCAGGAGCGCCCCGGACGCGTCGAAGACGAGTCTCCGCCGGCGGAGGTCGGGACCCTCGGGACGGTAGACGACGACCAGACCTTCGGCCGCGAACCCGTCGCGGAGCCGATCCACGCGCGGGAGACCCGCCAGTCCGGTCTCCGGCGCGTCCACGGCGACGTCGGCCAGGACGAACTCGACCGGCACCCCCGAGTCGTGCCCCTCGGCGGCGACCCACAGCACGGCGTGATCGAGCACCTGCCACGCCTCCGAGAGCGGAGCCGTCAGTTCGACGAGGGTCCCGCGGCTCAGCGCGCGCCAGGGACGATCCGGCCCTTCGCGTCCCTCCCGCGAACGACCGGAGATGCCGTGGGCGCCCGGCCACCCGAGGCGCAACTCCGCCCCCGGTCGGAATGAACTCGGCGTTACGACATGGAACTCGGGCCTCGGCCGCGGGGCGTGCCGTCGCTCGAAGCGTTCGCGATCCACGACCGCGAACCCGAGGACGACCAGGACCGCGATCCAGAGGGTCGCCGCCGCGATGACGAGCGCGCCGGCGAGGGAGATCCGGCCCGATTCTCTCATCATCCGCCTCGCCGTCTCCGCCCGGGCGCGAACGCACCGAGGGTCGCGCGGTTCGCTCCCTCGACCTCGACTCACGGCCGGCGCGGCGGACGGTCGACGCGGAGGTCCAGGATCTCGCTCACGCCGACGGGGGCCGCGGCGCGGCCTTCCTCGTCGTAAAGGACCACCCACAGGAAGGCGCGTCCGCGCCCGCGCTCCGAGCCGAAGGCCGCGAGTTCCAGCAGTCCGTCCATCTCCAGCGTGAAGCGACCGGTCTCGGGGTCGGGCGCGAGGTCGCGGACGGCGAGCGTCTCCGCGACGCGGGTCACGAGGTGCACGACCGCGCGTCGCGCCGCGGGAGCGCGGCCGGAGAAGACGAGCCGCTCCGGCCTCTCGAGAACGGGACCGGCCGGTGCGAAGTCCTCGATGCGCGGCAGGGCCGCCGCGCGGGCGCCGGCCGCCGCGAGCATGGCCGCGGGAAGCTCGGCCACCGCGCCCGCGTCCCAGTCGACCGCGAAGGCGCGGACCTTCTCTCCGCGGGCGGCGAGCGCGGCCGCGATCGGCGTCTGGGCGAGGGCGTCGCTCTCGAGGTAGCGACCCTCGTAGGAGATCGGGTAGACCTCTCCCCCGTCGCCGGAGAAGGGACGCTCGCCGAGGAATCCGAGCCCCACCTCGAAGAAGGGCATCGGCCCGACGTAGGGCTTGAGGTTGTAGACGAAGGTCGTCGCCTCGCCGCGCTCGGCGACGGTCTCGCGCAGCGAGCGGACGAGTCGCGCCGAATCCTCGCCGCTCTCGATCCACCGCCAGGTGGTGAGCCCCTGGTGGGCCGTGATCGCCAGGAGCGCGATCGCCGCGAGCCCGGGCCAGCGCGAGCGCAACGCGAGGGCGGCGAGGAGTCCGCCGAGGGCCCACGTCACCGTGTGCCAGCGCTGCGAGGCGCCGGCCTGCAGGACGGGGTCGACCACGACGAGGGGCACGGCGTGGAGGACGACGAGGCCGCCGAAGACCGCGGCCGTCGCCAGGAGACGACGTCCGCGACCGAGGAGACCGGCGATCACCACGGCGGCGGCGAGCGCCAGCAGCCCCGACTCGAGGAGGGACCAGTCCGGACCCGACGCGAGTCCCCGTCCGGCGACGACGAGCCGGGGCAGGAGATCGACCGGCGGCGCCGCGGAGAGATCCCAGCCGAGGAACTCCTTCAGCCGGGCGTAGCCGCCCGTGAAGGTGCCGAGCACGAGTCGCCGCGCGACGAGGTAGAGGGCGAAGGGGGCGAGCAAAGCGGCCCAGCGCGCCGCGTCGCGACGGCCCCGGCGGCCCTCGACGACATCGAAGCCCGCCGCGATGAGCGCCCCGAAGAAGGCCGTCTCGCGGTAGAAGATCCCGGCCGTGATCACGATCAACGCCGCGATCGAGATCCCGCCCTCTCCCGTGCCGAGCCGCCAACGGCGATCGCGATCCCGGAGGTGGAGCCAGGCGGCGAGCAGCGCCGACACCGTCGCCACCGTCGTGCTCCGTCCCACGAGCCAGACGAGATTGTTCACCGACCAGGGGCTGGCGGCGAGGAAGAGCCCGGCGAGGAGCGCGCCGCGCGGGCCGAGCCGTCTCGCGACGAGGAGCGTGCCGAAGAGGAGCGCGAGGCCCTGCCAGGCGAGGTTCTCGAGGTAGTAGGGTCGCGGATCGTCGCCGAAGAGGCGCGATTCGACCGCGAAGTGCAGCGAGTAGAGCGGGCGATAGAACTGGACGATCCAGGTGTCGAGCCAGGGGCGCGTGAAGGCCGCCGCGACCTGGGACGGCAGATCGCCGCGACGTCCCATCGCGACCATCACCGCGTCGTCGCTGCGGAATTCCTCCGGCGCGTGGAGCGCGTAGGGAAGGACGCCGAGAACGGTCACGAGCAGCGCGGCCGCGAGCGCGAGCGCTCCCCGAGATCTCGATCCTTCGCCAGCCGGCATCTCGCTCCCCCGCCGCTCTCGATGCGGCCGGCGCATCCTACCAGAGGCCCGGAACGACGGCGCCGCCGCCGACCGGGATGGAAAGTCCCCCGCGATCGGGGCTATCCTCTCCGGGCGCGCCGGGAGCGGCGCGCGGACGGAGCCAGCGCGGGAGCTCGACGTGAAACCCATCGTGATCGGCATCGCGGGAGGCTCGGCCTCGGGCAAGACTCTCTTCGCGCGACGCCTCCTCGACAACCTCCACGCCGAGGCCGCGGCGATCCTCGAGCTCGACGGCTACTACCACGACCTCGCCGGACTCTCCTTCGAGGAACGCAAGGAGGTCAACTTCGACCACCCGCGCGCGCTCGACATCGACCTTCTGGTCGAGCACCTCGAGACCCTCCTCCGCCAGGAGCCGGTCGAGACGCCGATCTACGACTACGTCAACCACACGCGGCGGCCCGAGACCAGCCCGGTCCCCTCGCGCCCGATCGTCATCGTCGAGGGCATCCTCGTCTTCCACTTCGAGCGGCTGCGCGACCTCATGGACATCCGGATCTTCGTCGAGACGGCGTCCGACGTCCGTCTGCTGCGGCGCATCCGGCGCGACATCCTCAAGCGCGGTCGCGCGCTCGACGACGTCCTCGAACAGTACGAGACCGACGTCCGCCCGATGCACGAGGCCTTCGTCGAGCCGAGCAAGATCCACGCCGACCTCGTGATCCCCCGCGGCGGCGAGAACCACGTCGCCGTCGACGTGCTCCGCAGCAAGATCGCGCAGCTCGCGCTCGCGCGCGGGATCGGCGGGGAGGCATGAGGAAGCTCCTCCTCGTCGACGTCGTCGGTCTCACGCCCGCGCTTATCGGTCCCGACACGCCGCGGCTCGCGGCGCTCGCGCGCGAGGGTTTCTCCGCGCCGCTCGGCGGGATCCTCCCGGGACTCACCTGCAGCTCGCACGAGTGCTCACCGGGCGCGCCGCCGCGCGAGCACGGGATCGTCGGCACTGGCTGGTACTTCCGCGACCTCGTCCAGGTCTGTCTCTGGCGGCAATCGAACCACCTCGTCGGCGGCCGGAAGTCGGGACGTCGCCCGCGAGCGCGACCCGGCTGCACCACCATGAACATGTTCTGGTGGTACGCGATGTACGCGGCGGTGGATCGCCTCGTTGACGCCGCGTCTGCTCTATCCGCCGACGGCCGGAAGCCTCCCCGGCACCTACGGCTGGCCGCCGACTTCCGTCGCCGCGTCGAGGACGCGTCCGGGACCTTCCCGCTCTTCCACTTCTGGGACCGGCCGCGGATCTCCGCTCGAGCGCCTGGATCACCGAGGCGTCGATCTTCGCGATGAAGGAACGCGACCCGACCATCTCCTCGTCTACCTGCCGCACTCGACTACGAGTTCCAGCGCGTCGGGCCGGATCATCCGCGCGCGCGCGGGCGGCAGCCCGCGAGGCGGACGAGCTCGCAGGTCGCCTGATCGACGCCGCGCGGGAGACGATCGCGAGATCCTCGTGGTCTGGACGCAGTTTGCATCGAGGCCGTCGACGAGGCGATCCACGTCAACCGCATCTCCGGGCCTCGGGCTGGCCTCGCGACGACGCCCAAGCTCGGGGCGAGGACCTCGACGCCGGCGCGTCCCGCGCCTTCGCGGTGGCGGATCATCAGATCGCCCACGTCTACGTCGCGGATCCGGCGCTCGTGCCGGAGGTGGCGCGCGTCCTCCGGGCGACGCCCGGGATCGACGCCGTCCTCGATCGGCGCGAGCAGGCCGCGTTCGGGCTCGATCATCCCCGGTCGGGCGAGCTCGTCGCGGTGGCGGCGCCCGGGAAATGGTTCAGCTACTACTTCTGGGAGGACGACGCGAAGGCGCCGGACTACGCGCGCTGCGTCGACATCCACAGCAAGCCCGGCTACGACCCGGTCGAGCTCTTCACCGACCCCGCGAAGAAGGCGATGCCGCTGCGGATCGCGGGCAAGCTCCTGCGCAAGAAGCTCGGCTTCCGCACCGTGATGGACCTCATCCCGCTCGACGCCTCGCTCGTCGGCGGCTCGCACGGTCGCCTCTTCGAGGACGAACGACACGGCCCGGTCATCCTCGGTTCGCGCGCGCCGCGACGGGAGGGGCCGATCGCGATGGCCGACGTCCGCGACCTCGCGCTGGAGCTCGTCTTCGGGACCTAGTCCGCGGGCCCGGCGTCCTCGGGACGTCGGGGGTCGACGATGAGGCGGCGCATGCGGAAGACGCGGCCGCCGTCGAGAGCCCGCAGGCGGCCGGCCACGCGCCCGCCGAGACGGACGATCTCGTCGTGGATGACGAGACGCCCTTCCGGAGCCGGCAGGCGCTTCCCCTGGAGAAGGCGCACGAACTCGTCCTCGCTCACCTCGAGGCCCGGTTCGTGGCGGAAGGCCCGCTCCAGCGGCAGGACGGCGTCGAGTTCGACCGTCTCGGGGTCGTGAGCCTCCGCGACGTCGAAGTCACCGGAGCGCGTGCGCCGGAGCCCGTGCAGGTAGGCGCCGACGCCGAGCGCCTCGCCGATGTCGCGACCGAGGCTGCGGACGTAGGTGCCGGCCCCGCAGGCGACCTCGATCTCGGCCCGGGGCCAGTCGTAATCGATCAGCTCGATGCGGTCGATGCGGACGCGCCGGAGCGGGATCTCCTCGGGGAGCTCGCCCTCGCGCGCCATCTTGTGGAGCCGACGCCCCTCGATCCGGACCGCGGAGAAGACCGGCGGGCGCTGGTCGTACTCGCCGACGAAACCCGCGAGCACCGCCTCGAGCTCGGCCCGCGGCGGGGCGCGGAGCTCGCCCTCGGGCGCGGTGGGCGTGATCGGCCCCTCGGCGTCCTCGGTGGCGCTGGTCGCGCCGAAGGTGAGCCCGGCGCGGTAGGTCTTGTCGCTCCCGGTGAGGAGGTCCTGGATCCGGGTCGCGGCGCCGCTCACGACGACGACGAGGCCGGTGGCCAGCGGATCCAGCGTTCCGCAGTGCCCGGTCGATCGCATGCCGAGGCGGTACGAGAGCGTGCGCAGGACGTCACGCGTCGTCGGCCCGCGCGGCTTGTCGACGAGCAGGATCCCGTTCGGTCCGGTGAGCCCTCGGTTGCGGCGTCGGCTCAAACCGCGTCGTCCTCCTCGAGGAGGCGCTCCACGACGGAGGGATCCGCCAGCGTCGAGATGTCTCCGAACTCCTCGCGCTCGCCGGCCGCGATCTTGCGGAGGATGCGCCGCATGATCTTCCCGCTGCGCGTCTTCGGCAGTCCGGGCGCGAAGCGGATGCGGTCGGGCGTGGCGACGGGGCCGATCACCCGGCGTACGGTCGCGACGAGCTCCGCGTGCAGCGTGTCGTCGCCGGACAGTCCGGCCCGCAGGAGCACGAAGGCGTAGATCCCCTGTCCCTTGATCTCGTGCGGGAAGCCCACGACGGCGGCCTCGCTCACGGCGTCGTGCGTGACGAGCGCGGACTCCACCTCGGCGGTGCCGAGACGATGTCCCGAGACGTTGATGACGTCGTCGACGCGGCCGGTGATCCAGGAGTAGCCGTCCGCGTCGCGGTGACAGCCGTCGCCCGTGAAGTAGCGGCCGGGAAAGCGCCGGAAGTAGGTGTCGAAGAAGCGCTGATGGTCGCCGTAGACCGTGCGCATCATCCCGGGCCAGGGGAACTCGATGCAGAGGTTCCCCGAGACGTCGTTGCCCTCGATCTCGCGGCCCTCGTCGTCGACGAGCACCGGACGGACGCCGAAGAACGGCAGCGTCGCCGATCCCGGCTTGGCGGGCGTCGCCCCCGGGAGCGGCGCGATCATGATCCCGCCGGTCTCGGTCTGCCACCAGGTATCCACGATCGGGCAGCGCCCGTCCCCCACCACGCGGTGGTACCAGCGCCAGACCTCGGGGTTGATCGGCTCGCCGACCGTCCCGAGCAGTCGGAGCGACCGTCGCGAGTGCCGCCGCACCGGCTCGTCGCCGTGGCTGAGGAGCGCGCGGATGGCCGTCGGCGCGGTGTAGAAGAGCGTCACGCCGTGGCGATCGACCACGTCCCAGAACCGATCGACGTCCGGGTAGGTCGGGACGCCCTCGAACATCAGCGAGGTCGCGCCGTTGGCGAGCGGGCCGTAGAGGATGTAGCTGTGCCCGGTGATCCAGCCGATGTCGGCCGTGCACCAGTAGACGTCGTCCTCGCGGAGATCGAACACGGTCTCGTGCGTGTAGGAGGCGTAGACCAGGTACCCGCCGGTCGTGTGCAGGACGCCCTTGGGCTTCCCCGTCGAGCCCGAGGTGTAGAGGATGAAGAGCGGATCCTCGGCGCCCATGCTCTCGGGAGCGCAGGGTCCCGAGACCTCCGACGCCGAGACCTCCTCGCTCCAGACGAGGTCGCGACCGGGAGTCATCGCGACCGCGGCTCCGGTCCGACGCACCACGAACACGCGCTCGACGACGTCGAGTCCGGCGAGGGCGGCGTCCGTGGTGGCCTTGAGCGGGATGCGCTTGCCGCCGCGGACGCCCTCGTCGGCCGTGACGACGACCTTGCAGGCGGAATCCACGATCCGGTCGCGCAGGCTCTCGGCGCTGAAGCCGCCGAAGACGACGTTGTGGATGGCGCCGATCCGGGCGCAGGCCAGGACGGCGACCGCGAGCTCGGGGATCATCGGCATGTAGATGCAGACGCGGTCGCCCTTCCCGACGCCGGGGCGGCGGAGGGCGTTGCCGAAGCGCTCGACCTCGGCGAGGAGTTCGGCGTAGGAGATGCGCCGGGCCTCGCCGGGCTCGTCACCCTCGAAGATGATCGCGGTGCGGTCGCCTTGCCCGGCCTTCACGTGACGATCGAGGCGGTTGACCGAGGCGTTCAGGCGCCGTCGCCGAACCAGCGGACCCGCGCCTGACCGAAGTCGATCGAGGACCTCGACGAACGGGTGGTCCCAGTCGAGGCGCATCGCGACCTCGCGCCAAGCCCTCGGGATCGCGCCGCGCGCGCGCTCCCAGGTCTCGCGGTAGGCGTCGAGGGAACCGACGCCCGGGCCGAGAACTCGGCCGGAGGCGGAGCAGGTCGTCACTCGCCATCCCGGGGGCTCCGATCAGGGGTACAAATCATCGAATCAGCACGTCCGAACGCCGCGCTCGGCCTCGGTCGAGCGCCCAGCTTGCCCGCCCCTCGTCGCCGCGGCAAGTCCGCGGGTCGCGCCCGCTTGCGGCTCGAGGCGCGGGACGGGTTCGACCCGCGCCTTCCCGCGCGGCGTGGCCGCGGCCCGGAAGCCGGGGTACACTTCCCGACGACGCGATAACGCCCCGCACCCTCGTGCGTGTCCTGGGCGCTCGACGTCAGCCGTCGCCCCCCTACGACGAAGTGAGACCCGCCATGACCCGCGTGCGCCCCGTCCTGTCGTTCCTCGCCCTGGTCGGACTCGCGTCCGTGCTCACGGCGCAGTCGCCCACGCTCTCCTTCAACGGCGAGCAGCACGCCGCCGCGGCCCAGGGCCGCTTCCTCGACATCCGGATCGAGGGAGCGCCGAACGGGCTCGTGACCCTCGCCTTCAACGTCGACCCGGGTCCGACGGACTTCCTGGGTCAGAGCGTGCCGCTCGGCCTCGGCGCCGGTCTCGTCGTCACCCTCTCGAACGTGCCGACCGACGCCGGCGGCGTCCTCACCGACTCCTCCTTCAAGCCCTCGCTGAATCCCTTCCTCGAGGGCATGAAGGTGTACGCCGTCGCACTGGACGTGAGCCCGGTGTATCCCGGCGGCTTCGCCTTCTCGAACGGCGCCGACATCACCTTCGTCCGGCGCATCCAGGCGGGTCCGCCCACGACGGGCCTGGTCGGCGAGCCGACGACGGCCAATGCCCTCGAGAACCTCGACGCCGGAGCGCTCCCCGCCGGATACACGATCTCCTGGACGATCGATCAGCAGCCCGGCGGTTCGTCCGCGCAGCTCGAGGGCGAGGACACGCTCGTCCCGACCCTCGTCGGCGACACGCCCGGCAACTACTGGCTCCGCTGCCAGCTCGACGCGCCGGGGACGACCGGCGGCGCCTTCGACCTCTGCCGCGTGGAACTCGTCGAGGTCGCGTTCGGCGGGCGTGATCAGGGCGGATTCGACGCCTCCGATCCGGTCTCCGTCGGCGTCGTCGCCAGCGGTCCGGTCGCGAACCTCGCCGTCGACGGCATCGGCGCGAGCAACCTCGGCTCGGTCGCGGGCTCCCTCCCGGCCGGCCAGCCCTTCACCGGCGCCCGGGCGACGGTCACCGGCATCAGCGGTCAGTCCGTCGCCCGCGGCCTGACGATCGTCGCGGGCTCGGGCGGCGCGCTCGACGCCCCGGTTCCCGGCGCGATGTCGGCTCACCTCGGGGCGCCCGTCTTCGACGACCTCGAAGCCCTCGTCGATCAGGCCCTCGCCGCCGTCGATCTGAGCGCGCCACTGAACACCTTCGTCGCCGGGCTGCCCGCCGTCGAGGTCATCAACCTCCCGGCCCCCTTCCCGCCCGGCGTCATCGCCTTCTCGGCCAGCATCGATCCGACCGGGGCGACCTTCGATCCCGGGATCACCAGCGAGATCCAGCCCGCGGCCGGTGAGCTGCTCCTCGGCATCACGCTCACGAATCTCGCGCGGACCTTCGATCTCGGCGGCGTGGTCTTCGGAGCGCCCTACACGGACACCGGCACCCTGAACGTCCCGACCGCCACGCTCAGCGCGGGGCTCGTGACGACGGTCCAGCCGGACGGCACCTTCAGCACCGTCGTCAACTCGAGCAACCTCGACCTCGTCGGGGCCACCCTCACCCTCGACGGCGGCGCCATTCCCTCGACCTTCCTCTCCTCGCTGGTCTCGGCCGCCGAGGTCGCGCTCGAGCAGGCGATCGCGCCCGCCCTCGCGGCTCTCCTTCCGCCGGTGCTGGACTCCGCGCTCAACGCGGTGCCGACGAGTTTCGATCTCGGCGGGGGAACTCACTCGATCGCGGTGGCCGGCCCCGGCTACCAGACGCACAGCATGACGGTCGGACTCGACGGTGGGCTGACGCTTGGCCGGCTCGGCGGGCGGCCCCGGGCTCTTCTACGCGACGCCCGAGCCCGCCCCGCTCGCCTTCCCCGCGCTGACCCCGACCGGCGGGATGCCCTACGCCCTCGGCGTGGCGCTCTCGGACGACCTCGTGAACCAGTCGCTGGCCCGCCTCGCCGCCGCCGGCGGCCTCGAGATCGCCACGTCGGGCGACCTCGCGAACGGTCTCATCCAGCCCAGGCCGGTCCCAGCTACGCCAGCGTCTTCCCCGGCCTCGGGCTCGAGCTGCTCGACCCGGCGACTCCAGGTCGCTGGTCCTCGCCCCGGAGGTCGCGCCGATCGTCCGCTTCGACGGGACCGACGACGTCGTCCTCGAGGTCTCCGACCTCATCGTGGCGGTGGAGGCCGAGCTCCGCACCTGGGCTACTGGGCCCCGATCGCGCGCCTCGGACTGCGCGGCAGCCTCGGACTGGATCTCGATCTGGATCTGTTCGCGGGAACGATCGGCTTCCTGCCCGGCACAGCCGCGATCACGCTGGACGCGCGCTCGTCGCTGGCGGGCCTCGAGATCGCGAGCGCCGTCGCGAACTACGGACCGGCCCTCAGTTCCTCTACCCGCTGCTCGCGGGGACGATCCCGCCGATCGCGCTGCCGGCGCTCCCGGTGGGCACGGTGAGCCAGGTCGTCGACGTCGCGCCCTGGCGAATCGACCGTCCTCGCGATCTACCTCGACTGATCCGCCCGGGCCCGCGCGGTCAGCGCCTCGGGGCGCGGGGATCACGCGCGGCCACGATCAGTCGTTGCGAGATCGTCTCCGCCTTCCGCCGCGGGAGGCGGGGCGTCGACGCGCACCTTCTTCAGGAAGCGCCCGTTCATCGCCAGCACGGTGAAGGTGACGTCGCCCTCCTCGATGCGGAGGCCGCGTCGGAGCTCGTCCTGCGCCCGGGCGACGATCAGCCCGCCGAGCGTGGACGCGCCGTGCTCGCCGTTCAGGTCGATCCCCGTCTTGCGCTGGATGTAGCGCAGGCTGGAGCGCGCGTCGGCGACGAAGACGCCCGGCCGGACGATGTCGACGCGCCGGCCGGAGTGGAGGTCGTGCTCGTCCTCGAGCTCGCCCACCAGCTCCTCGAGCAGGTCCTTGAGCGTGACCGCGCCCTCCAGGCCGCCGTACTCGTCGACGACGAAGAGCATCTCGCCCGTCGACGCCTGCATGTGACGGAGCGCCCGGGCCAGGGTCGTGGACTCGGGGATGAAGTTCGCCGGGCGCAGGATCGCCCGGAGGTCGGCCGAGGCTCGCTCCCGGCCGCCGCGGTGCAGGAGGTCCTTGGCGTGGAGGACGCCGATGATGTCCTCCTCGTTCTCGTTCCAGACCGGGATGCGCGTGTGTCCGCAGGTCTCGAGCAGGGCCTCGAAGCCCTCGAGCCCGGCCGAGAGCGGCATGCTCACGAGTTCGTGACGAGGCACCATGACGAGGCGCACGCGCTCCTGCGAGAACACCGCGAGACCGTGCAGCAGGTCGTGAGTGACCTCGCCGATCGAACCCTCTTCTCTCCCGACCTGCGCGAAGGTGATCAGGTCCTCGACGCTGACGGTCCGCGGGGTCGCGCCGTCGGCCGTCTTCGAGACGAAGGGTCTCATCAGCAGGCTGCAGACCGCGGTGATCGCCGCGATCATCGGCGAGGTGACCTTGATGAAGATCGCGATCGGCGTCGCGGCGAGGCGCGCGATGCGCATCGGACGTTCGACCGCGATGGTCTTCGGGAGGATCTCGGCGAAGATCAGGAGGAGGATGGTGAGGATCGGGCTCACGTAGAGCGGCGCGAGCTCACCGAAGAGCGGCGCCGCGATGGCCGTCGACAGCGAGGCCAGGAGGACGTTGACGAAGTTGTTGCCGAGCAGGATGCCCGAGAGGAGACGGCCGGTGTCCTCGAGGAGCGCGTGCGCGCGACGGGCGAGGACGTCGCCCTCGTCCGCCCGCCGGCGGAGCCGGAGCCGGTTCACCGCCATCAGCGCGGTCTCCGAGCCGCTGAAGAAGGCGGAGATCGCGAAGAGCAGCAGCACGAAGAGCGCCAGCAGCGCCAGGAGCAGGTCGTTCATCGTCTCGCGGGATCCCCGTATTCGTCGCGCCGGCCGCGCGGCGCGCGCCGCCCGGCATCATAGCCGATGGCCGGCGCGGGCCGGAGGACGAGGAGCCTCACTCGTGGCGGAGAGCCTCGATGGGGTCCATCTTCGAGGCCCGCTGCGCGGGGTAGATGCCGAAGACCATGCCGACCAGCGCCGAGATGCCGAAGCTCAGGATGAGAGACATCGGGCGCACGATCGTCGTCTGGTCCGAGAATCGCGTCACGATCGTCGGCAGGAGGAGGCCCACGCCGATCCCGATCGCGCCGCCGAGGCTCGAGAGGACGATGGTCTCGACGAGGAACTGCAGGACGATGTGGCGGCGCTGCGCGCCGAGCGCGCGACGGATGCCGATCTCCCGCGTCCGCTCGGTGACGGAGGCGAGCATGATGTTCATGATCCCGATGCCGCCCACGAGGAGGCTGATGCCGGCGATCGACCCGAGCACGATGTTGAAGATCCGCGCCGTCTCGCGGGCGCGCTGCAGGAGCTCGAGCGGCACGACGACCTCGTAGTCCTCGGTCTCGTGGTTCTTCTTCATGATCCGCTTGATGCTCGCCGCCACGGGCAGCACGTCGTCGGTGTCGTCGACCTGGACCTGGAGCTCGTGGAGCTCCACCTTCTCGCGGCTGAAGCTGCCCGAGGTGCGATTGATGATCTCCTCGCCGAAGACGCTGCGGGAGGTGGAGATCGGGATGTAGATCGTGTTCAGGTTGACGTCGGAGGTGCCGGACTTCTCGCGCTTGAAGCCGACCTTCTGCTCGATCACCCCCAGCACCGTGAAGGGCTCGAGGCCGATCTTCAGGATCTTCCCGACCGGATACTCGTGCAGGAAGATCTTGCGCGCCACGTCGGGCGTGAGGACGCAGACGTTGTGCCGCTGCTCCTCGTGGATGTGCCCGAAGAAGCTGCCCGTCTTCATCTTGGTCCCCGAGACCTCGGGGAACCACGGCACGGTGCCGCGGATGTTCCCGCGGATCAGGCGGTTCTCGTACTGAACCTCCTGCGGATAGTCGCGGGAGCGGACCATCACCTTCACATTCGGAAGCGTCGTCCGGACGAGCTCCGCGTCCTGGTACTTGATGCCGTACTCGAGGGACTGCTGGTTGCCCTCGCCGGCCTGCCGGTTGTCGAGCGGCTTGATGCTCTTGATGATGATGTTCGTCGAGCCCAGGGCCTTGATCTGCTCCTGGGCCTCGTAGCTCGCGCCCTCGCCGATGGCGAGCATCGCGATGACGCTCGAGACGCCGAACATGATGCCGAGGATGGTGAGGAAGCTGCGGAGCGGGTGCAGCCCGAGGCTGCGGACGCCCAGCTTGAAGGTGCGCCAGAAGCGATTCACGAGGCCACGCCCTCCGGGATCGGGCAGCGGCCGCGACGGATGTCCTGGATGAGACCGTCGCGCATCGTCAGGATGAACTGCGCGTGCTCCGCGACCTCGTCCTCGTGCGTCACCATGATGATCGTTCGGCCCTGTCCGTGCATCTCGCCGAGCATCCCGAGGATCTCGTCGCCGGTGCTGGTGTCGAGGTTTCCGGTCGGCTCGTCCGCGAGGACGAGCAGCGGGTCGTTGACGAGCGCCCGCGCGATGGCGACGCGCTGCTGCTGGCCGCCCGAGAGCTGGAAGGGACGGTGGTCGAGCCGCTCGCCGAGGCCGACGCGCCCCGCGAGCCGCGTGGCGCGCTCCCGGGCCTCGCGCGGCGGGATGTCCTGGTAGAACAGCGGGACCTCGATGTTCTCGAGCACCGTGAGCTGCTGGATCAGGTTGAAGGACTGGAAGATGAAGCCGAGCGTGCGCCCGCGGACGGCCGAGAGGTCGCGGTCGTTCATGACCGCGACGTTCTGGTCGCCGAGGATGTAGTCACCCTCGCTCGGGCGGTCGAGGCAGCCGAGCATGTTCAGCATCGTCGACTTGCCCGAACCCGAGGGCCCCATGATGGCCCAGTACTCGCCCTCGTTGAAGGTCAACGAGACGCCGCGCAGCGCATGGACCTCGTTGTCGCCCATGCGGTAGACCTTCTTGAGATCGCGCAGCTGGGCGATCGGACGGCCGGGACGACCGCTCGAGTGCATCAGCTCCCCTCTTCCGTGGTCGAGCGTCGCGCGCCCTGGCCGTCGCCGCCGCGACCGCCCCGGCCGCCGCGGTTCCCGCCCATCTGCTCGCGCATCTTGGCGCGCTCCTCGGGCGTCATGTTGTTGAAGCGCTCGCGCATCTTCGCGCGTTCCTCGTCGCTCATCTGGCGACCGCCGCGTCCGCCGCGGCCCCCGCGACCGTTCTCGGCCCCGGCGCCCGCGCCTCCGGCCTCCGAATCACCGGCCGGCTTCTCGCCCGCGCCCGGGTGGGCGCGCGGCTTGATCTCGACCTTCGCCGTCACCGTCTCGGCCAGCGGGAGCGACGGCGCGTCGTGCGGGAGCGCGAGGTAGATGTCCTCGCCGACCTCGAGCCCGCCCTTGACGTGGATCATCTCGCCGTTGTGGTTGCCGACCTCGATCTCGCGGAGCTCGGCCTTGCCGTCCGACTTCTTCACGTAGCAGAAGGTCTTCTGACCATTGCTGTAGACCGACTGGACGGGGATGTTCACGACGTCCTCGAGCTGCGCGAGGATGATCTCGGCGGCGCAGTTCATCCCCGGGCGCAGCACGCCGCCGGGGTTCTCGACGGTGACCTCGGTCGAGTAGACCTTGAGGTCGGGGTTGCGGTACCAGGACTGCGAGTCGGGAACGCTCGCGATCCGCTCGACCTCGCCCTGGAGCAGCGCGCCGGTGTCGGTCGTGATCAGGACCGGCATCCCCACCGCGACCTTCTGCACCCACGACTCGTGGACGTCGACGTCGACCTTCACGCGATCCATGTTCGGGATCGTGCAGACGACCTGTCCCTCGCGGAGCTGGCTGCCGGCCTCGATGGGCTTGGCGTCGCGGCGACCGCCCTCGCGGGCGTAGACGACGTAGCCGTCGGCGGGCGAGTAGACGACGTTGTTCGTCACCTCGTTCTTGATCTTCTCGAGCTTGGCGACCTCGAACTCGTACTGCGCCTTGCGGGACTTCACCTCGTTCTGGCGCTGGGCCAGCGAGGCCGCCGTCTTGGCCTGGACGCGCTTGAGCTCGCGCTTCGCCTCCTCGAGGTTCGAGCGCAACTCCTCCTTGCGCTTCGTCGAGGTGTACTCGTCGAGCACGTCCTTCTTGAGCTGGTTCAGTCGCACCTGGATCTGGTTGCGCTTCACCGAGAGCTCGTCGCTCTCGAGCTTGTCGCCCGAGATGTAGCCCTTCTCGGCGAGGCGCCGCGACCAGGTCAGGGTGTCCTTCGCGCGCTTGAGCTCCTCCTCGGAGAGCTTGATGTCGCTCTCGTGCTCCTCGATCTCGCGCGGGAGATCGCCCTCCAGGTACTGCTTGCGGTCGAGTTCGGCGAAGAGGACGTCGAGCTCCGCCTTCTTGACGTCGCTCTCGTTCTGCTGGATCTCGATCTCGAGATCCTGCTCGGCCTTGAAGAGCGCCTGCTCGGCGCTCGAGGTCGAGATGTTCTGCTGGAGCAGGCGATCCTGGGCGTCGTTGACGTCGATGTCGAAGAGCTTGTCGCCCTTCTTCACCAGCGTGCCCTCCTCGACGATGGAGAGGAGGATCGGTCGCCCCGGGAGCGGGTTGACGACCGACACCGGATCGCTCGACTGGATCTCGCCCTTCTGGCGGATGTAGATCCGGAGGTCGCTCTTCTTCACCTTCGTGGACTGGTACTCGAACTTCTCCTTCTCCTCGGAGCAGCCCGGCAGGGTCAGTCCGAGCACGGCGAGAGCGAGCAGCGTCGTGGTCATGCGCGACATCGTCAGTCCTCCTGCATCAGCAGTTCGCGGGTGAGATTCTCGTCGATTCCGTCGTCGCCGACGACGAGAATCCCGAGATCCCGCTCGAGTTCCAGGCGCGAGATGCGGTAGTCGATCAGCGCGTTCAACACCGCGTTCTGGGCCTGGATGAGTTCGTTCTGGGCGTCGACGAGGTCGTTCGTCGAGCCGGAGCCGGCGGCCTTGAGGAGCTGCGCCGCGTCCTCGTAGATGACGGCGACGCGCAGCGACTCGAGCTGGATCCGGTAGGTCTCGGCGGCCTGGCGGAGGTTCCGCAGGCCGCGGCGCGCCTCGAGCTTGACCTGGTCCTCGAAGGCTTCGGCGTCGCGGCGCGTGCCCTCGTAGTTGATGATCGCGGAACGATAGGCGTTGCGCTCGTTCACGCGGTCCAGCGGCAGGTCGAGGAGCAGACCCAGCGAGAAGTCCGTATCGCCCAGCGGATCGAGCTTGAAGCTTGATCGCGCGAAGTCGTTCGTGTTGGCGCCGAAGCTCGCCTGGAAGTCGAGGCCGGCGCGCAGCGCGTCGCGGGCGATGTAGACCCGCCGACCGGCGTCGGCCACGCGCGCCTCCGCCGTGGCGAAGTCGAGGCGGTTCCGGAGCGCCTTCACCGTGACCAGCGTCTCGTCGAGGTCGACCGCCTCGGCGCCGATCTCGCGGAGCCGCTCGAGATCGGCGGGGTCGATGCGCAGGCTCGTGTCCGTCGGCAGCCCCAGCGTGATCTTGAAGCGGTCGAGGGCCGATTCGAAGTTCTGCTCGGCGACGACGAC
Organism: Planctomycetota bacterium; assembly: GCA_041402125.1. GTDB lineage: Bacteria > Planctomycetota > DRQF01 > JAWKSY01. The sequence continues at coordinate 85,919 of JAWKSY010000017.1, read as the reverse complement.
CCGGTTCTCGGCCGCGAGCACCGACTGGTTGACGCGCTCCACGTCGGTGCGCGCGATCCGACCGGCCTCGCCGAGGATCTTGTTCTCCTCGGAGGTGAGCTGGCGACGTTCGAGGTTGTTGCGCTCGTTCTCGACCGTCTGCTGGCTCTGGAGCAGGCCGAGGTAGCCGCTGACGACGTCCACGGCGAAGGTCCGCTTGAAGCGCTCGTAGGTGCGGACGGCGTAGAGGAGATCGCGTTCGGCCTGCGTGACGCTCTCGAAGGCGATCTCGCGTCCCGCGCCGCGCAGGAGCGGCAGCGAGAGGGTCAGGTTGAGGAAGGCCGAGGCCGCGGTCTGGGCCGGGTTGGTGATGACCCGGCTGAGGTCCTGGCCGATGTTCAGGTTGAAGGAGCCGCCGGTCTCGATGAGCCGGGTGAACCCGAGCGAGCCGTTCTCCGCCACGGACACCCGGCTGTCGCTCTCGCCGTCGCCGTTCGCGGCGGCCTCGGCGGAGACCGAGCCGAAGTAGTTGTTCTCGAAGTCGTGGACGCGCCCCGTGAGATCGAGGGCCGTCAGGTAGAGGCGCTCGCGCTGGTCCTGGAACTCGCGGGAGTTCCGGGCGGCGATGGCGAGGGCGCTGGCGAGGTCGATCGTGACCTCCCCGCCCTCGCGCGCGAGCCGTTCGCGGGGGCCCGGGATCGACTCGTCGCTCCGGGGCAGGAGCAGACCGTCCCGGAGGCGATCGGGCGCCTCGACGCTGAACTCGGGATCGGGGGCCTGTCCCGCCGCCTCTCGGGCGGCCCCGACGAGCGCGTAGGCGTCGCGATCGGCCTCCTCGACGTACTCCTCCGGCGTCCGGCACGCGGGCGCCAGGAGCAAGGAGAGGCCGCAAGTGGCGGCGAGGACGGATGTTACGATTCGTCTCGTCGTCGATTCAGGCATGCGCGATGGTCTCGGGGCCCCGGGGCTCACGGCTCGGCCGGCGGGATCGTAGGTCTCTACGCCCACCAGCGCCAATTCCTTCGGTCCAAATCGGTTCCGTTCGCCGCTTTTGCCGCGGGCGAGGCGTCCGGGTCAGTCTCCCGTGCGATCGAGCCGTTCGAAGAGGGCGGTCGTGAGGAGCGGGAGAGCGATCGTGGCGTCGCAGCTCACCTCTGCGAACCGGGCCTCCTTGCCGTACTTCCCCCAGGACTTGCTCTCGCTCATCGTGCAGCCCGACATGCCGCCGTAGACCACGTTGTCCGTGCAGATCCGGACGCCGCAATCGTAGCCCGGGAAGTGCTCCTCCTCGATCATGTCGAGGAGCGGGAAGACCTGCTGGGCCCAGTTCCGGGGGACGCCGCCGCCCACGATCAGGGTGCCGCGACGCGGGTGGCTCTTGATCCACTCGCCCATCGTGAAGAGGTCCTTCTGCTCGTCCATGACGAGGTCGAGCCAGCCGCGGTAGCGGAACTTCGCGAGGTTGAGGCAGAACTCGCTGTCGCTGGTCGCCCCGCAGAAGATCGGGGTCCCGGTCTCCGCCGCCACCGAGAGCATGGAGCGCCGGCCGCGGGCCGCGAGGCCGGCGCCCGTGATCCGGAAGACCTCGGAGGGGGCCAGGATCATCGGGCCGGAGGCCCCGCTCTCGCGGTGGGCCGCCTGAACCGGCCGCCAGATCTCGTCCAGGAGCTGCTCGCCGGCGAGGTAGTTCCCCTCGGGGAGGTTCGTGTCGTAGATGCGGTTGATCCGCGCCTCGTAGAGCTCGTCGTCGTCCGCGTTCGGGTCGCCGATGAAGTGGCCCGCCCCGCCCTTCGCCGCGTTGACGAGGTCGTGGCTGATGTTCGCGCCGGTGGAGACGATGCCCTGGAGCACGCCGCGCTCCATCAGCCGGCACACCACCTCGCCCATCCCGGCCGGGATCATCGCCCCGGCGAAGGTGAGGATGACCCCGCAGGTCTCGTCGCGCGTCATGTTCTCGAGCACGTCGAGCGCGAGCGAGAGCGAGCGGCCCTGGAAGGAGCAGCGCCCGAGCGCGGTGAGGATCTCGTCCGCGCTGCGGTTCTTCTCGGGGTCGAAGGGCACGACCGGACGTTCGGTGAATCGGCTCATCGGGGATCTCCCTCGGGACGACGGTAGAGCGCCTCCTGCAGTCCCAGACGGCGCAGGGCGGCGACGAGTTCGAGCATGGGCAGGCCGAGCACGGTGAAGTGGCTGCCGCGCACCTCGCGGATGAGGCGGACGCCGCCCTCCTCGAGGCGATAGCCGCCGGCGCAACCGATTCCCTCGCCGGTGTCGGCGTAGGCCGCGATCTCGGCCTCGCCGAGCTCGTGGATCGACACCTCGGCCCGATCGACCACGTCGAGCAGCACCTCGGAGCCGCGCACGAGGGCGAGGCCGCAGTGGAAGACGTGGGTCCGGCCGGACAGCGAGCGGAGCTTCGCGATCAGGGAGGCCCGGTCGACGGGCTTGGGGACGAAGCGGCCGTCCAGCGTGAAGACCTGATCGGAACCGAGGACGAGTCGCTCGGGGTGCCGCGCCGCGATCGCGCGCGCCTTGCCGAGGGCGAGCTCGCGGGCGCGCGCGCCCGGGTCCTCGAGGCGGCAGGCCTCCTCGTCGATGTCGGCCGGTTGGACCTCGAAGCGCAGACCGGCGTCCCGGAGGAGCCGGGCCCGGATCGCGGAGCCGGAGGCGAGGATCATCGACTCTTCCCGCGGCACCTGTCGTCCTCTCCCCCGAGCCTTCCCGCGCTTCACGGGGGCGCGCCGCTTGTGAGCGCCCCCTCCCCCGTGCATTCTGTCCCTCGGTCGCAACGGCATCAACGTCGGGGTCGAGCCGGGCGGCCGCCCGGGGCGCCGGCGACCACGCCGGAGGGAGGGGAGCGCGCATGAACGCAACGCGGCACACCGTCGCCGTCAACACGGGCGGCGGGGACTGTCCCGGCCTGAACGCCGTCATCCGGGCCATCGTCAAGCGCGGCGAGCTCAAGCTGGGCTGGAAGATCCTCGGCATCGAGGACTCCTTCGACGGTCTCATCGGCGACGAGCCCCGGATCCGCCCGCTGAACCGGTCCTCGATCGCCGGAGCCCTCACGAAGGGCGGCACCCTCCTCGGCAGCACGAACCGGGGGAACCCCTTCGCCTACGGGGACAAGGGGGACCTCTCCTCGCTGGTGAAGCGCCGCCTGGACGACCTCGGCTGCGAGGGTCTGATCGCGCTGGGCGGCGACGGGACGATGAAGATCTGCCGCCAGCTCGTCGACGCGACGGGCCTCAAGGTCATCGGCGTCCCGAAGACGATCGACAACGACCTCATGGGCACCGACGAGACCTTCGGCTTCAACTCGGCCGTCGAGTTCGCCACCCAGGCCATCGACCGCCTGCACAGCACGGCGGAGAGCCACGACCGGATCATGGTCGTCGAGGTCATGGGACGGGACGCGGGTTTCATCGCGCTCCACTCCGGCCTCGCCGGCGGCGCCGACGCGATCCTGATCCCCGAGATCCCCTTCGACCTCCGGGCGGTCGCGGACAAGATCCTCGAGCGCCAGCGGCTCGGCCGCTTCTTCTCGATCGTGGTCGTGGCCGAGGGCGCGCGCTCGCGCGCCGAGACCGGGGCGCTCGACGGCAAGAACCTGCGCGACCGACGCCTCGGTCGCGTCGTCGCCGACGAGCTCGAGCGCCTGACCGGCATCACCGCGCGCGAGACCGTGCTCGGCTACCTCCTGCGCGGCGGCATCCCGTCCGCCTACGACCGCGTCCTCTGCACGCGCATGGGCAACCACGCGGTCGACCTCGTCGAGGCCGGCGACTGGAACCGCCTCGTCGTCATGGAGGGGGGGCGCGTCACGAGCGTGCCTCTCGAGGAGGCGACGCGCGGCACGAAGCACGTCGATCTCGCGGGCGACGTCGTCGCCTCGGCGCGCGGCGTGGGCATCGTCTTCGGGGACGAGCGCAAATGAAGACCTGGGAGCGGGTCGTCGGGCTCTTTCGCGAGGGCAAGCGCCTGGAGGCGATCAAGTCCGGCTGGCGGCTCGACGACAAGCAGATCGCCGAGGCCGTCGTCCAGGCTCACCGGGCCGGCGAGCAGATCGATCCGGCCTGGCTCCTGCCGCCGAGCGTCCGGGACCGGGTGCTCGAGGTGATCGACGACCGACCGGAGCTCGGCCCCACCGCGGTCTCGAGCCTCGTGCAGGGCAAGGTCCCGCCGGACATCGTCCGGGCCCTCCGCGTGGTGCGGGTCGGCCGCAACCGCGTCGAGACGAAGCTCCACAACGAGGTCACCTTCTTCGAGAACTTCCACGACGACCTCGCCGGAGCCAAGCGCGAGATCCTGATCGTCGCCCGGGAGGTCAAGGGAAAGCACTGGCGTCGCCACATCGACAGCTACACCCGTCTCGTGGGATCCGGCGGCGTGGTGGCGATCTTCTCGAGCCGGGTCTCCGACCTGATCGTCGACGCGATCAAGGACGCCGGCATCGTGATCATCGAGAAGGACTCCAACGCGAACCTCGCCCTGATCGACGGCGAGATCCTCTGGGAGGGAAGCATGAACTTCCTCCTCCCCCCCGCCGGCGACGAGCACGTTCGCCGCACGCTCAGCCGCCTCCAGTGCGACGAGGTCAAGGACCTGAACGACCTCTTCGTCTGATCACGCCCACCTCCGGCCTCGCGGCGACTGCATGCTCCTGCCGTCCCGGGGTGCCCCGTGTATACTCGGGACCGGAGCGGCCTCCCGCTCGCCGTCCCCTTCCACGGAGCCTCCGTCCATGTCGCAGAGCCAGCACGATTCCGGTCACTTCGCCGAGACCCGCATGGTCTCGCTCCAGGAGCACGTGATGATGCAGCAGCGTCATCACCCGACCGCGACCGGCGAGTTCACCTGGCTCATGTCGGGGATCACGAAGGCGGCCCGCTTCATCGCGGCCAAGGTGCGCCGCGCGGGGCTGGTCGACATCCTCGGCGAGTTCGGCACCACGAACGTCCAGGGCGAGACGGTCCAGAAGCTCGACATCTTCGCGAACGACGTCCTCATCAAGAGCCTCACCTACCGCGGCAACGTCGGCATCCTCGCCAGCGAGGAGAACGACGAGCCGGTCGTGCTGCACGAATCCGGCGCCCAGGGTCGCTACGTCGTCCTCTTCGATCCGCTCGACGGCTCCAGCAACATCGACGTCAACATCAGCGTCGGCACCATCTTCTCGATCCTGCGGCGCCAGGACGCGAGCTTCGGCCAGGTCGATTCGCTCGCGGACGTGCTGCAGCCCGGACTCAAGCAGGTCGCCGCGGGCTACGTGATCTACGGCTCGTCGACGGTCTTCGTCTACACGACCGGCCACGGGGTCCACCTCTTCACGCTCGACCCGACGACCGGCGCCTTCATCCTGCACCGCGAGAACCTGCGGATGCCGGACAGCGGCTCGATCTACTCGGTCAACGAGGCGAACGTGGGCAGCTTCGCCCCGGGCGTCCGCGCGTATCTCGACCACCTGAAGGCGAGCCAGGACCCGGCCTACACCTCGCGCTACGTCGGATCCTTCGTGGCCGACTTCCACCGGACGCTGCTCAAGGGCGGGATCTTCATGTACCCGGCGACGGCCAAGTCGCCCTCGGGCAAGCTCCGCCTGATGTACGAGGCCAACCCGATGGCGCTCCTCGCGCGCGAGGCCGGCGGCCTCGCCACCGACGGCAGCGCCGACGTGCTGGACATCGTGCCGACCTCGCTCCACCAGCGGACCCCGCTCTACATCGGTTCGCGGCGGCAGGTCGAGGAGGTCAAGGAGTTCCTGGCTCGCTGAGCCGCCGGTTGGCGCGCTCGTAATCGGCCGGGAGGCCGATGTCGCACCAGTACTCGAGCAAGGGGAAGCTCTCGACGTCTCGGCCGTCCCCGATCAGACCCTCGACGAGCATCGTCATGTCGAGGTAGCGGTCGCGTTCGATCCGGCCGACCACGGCCGCGTCCATGAGGTAGACGCCGGCGTTGGTCCACCAGGTCCGGGTCGGCTTCTCCGCGATGTCGACGATGCGCCCGCCGACGAGCCGCAGGACCCCGTAGGGGACCTGGTGCTGGTACGGCCGCGCCGCCACCGTCACCGCCGCGCCGCGCCGGGCGTGCTCGAGCGCCATCGCGGTGAAGTCGAGATTCGTGACGATGTCGCCGTTCATGACCAGCAGTGGTCCGGCCGTCGGGACCTCGACCATGCCGATCGCGCCGGCCGTGCCGAGGGGACGCTCCTCGCGGACGTAGTCCACGGCGACGCCGAAGTCGGCCCCGTCCCCGAAGTGACGTTCGATCTGTTCGGCCCGGTAGCCCAGCGCCATCGTGACCCGCTCGACGCCGTGCTCGCGGAGCCGCTCGACGATGCGCTCGAGGATGGGCCGGCCGCCCACCGGGAGCAGCGGCTTGGGCGTCTCGGCCGTCAGCGGGCGGAGTCGCGTGCCCTCTCCCCCGACCATGAGGATGGCGTGACGCGCCCGATCGCGGGCCGCGAAGAGATCGCGGCGGTCGTGGAGCGCGGTGGGACGACCCTCCCCGTCCCGGACGACGGCGGCGGAGGCGCCGACGGCCTCGAGGCTCTCCCGCAGGTCGTCGTCGGAGGGCGACGCGTCGAGCCAGACGGGGTCGCGGTCCATCAGGTCCACGACGGGCGCGCTCTCGGCGAGGCCGCGCAGGGCGGCGGCGCGGAGCTCGCGGTCGCCGACCACGCCGACGGCACGCCCCTCGTCGTCGACCACCACGACCGCCCGGGGGTCGGCGGCGAGCTGCGCGACGATCTCGGCGTGGCTGCTTCCGGGTGCCGTACTGGCGCATGGCGTCTCCGGTCCTGGCGGGAAGCGATCGGTGCGCGGCATGATATCAGGGCGCGACGCGGCCGCCCCGCGCCTCCCCACTCTCCTCTCGAATCCCCGCGCCGGACACCTGCGGGCCGCATGAATACCCGCGAGCCGGCGGGTCCGGGAGGCGGGAATGCCGGTGAATGGGGCTGCGAGTCGACACGACTGCCCTATAATCACCGGCACGACGGCCCGGGGACGGCCGTCCCGGGCCGCGACGCGAGGATCTCGATGCTGACCGTGAACGTGGAGGCGGAGTTCGACCCGCAGACCGTCGCGGAAGCGGTGTCGCTCCTGCAGCGCGCCTGCGCGGCCGAGCCGGGCAAGCTCCGCTACCGGCTCTCCTACGGGGAGGCCCTCCTCGCCGCGCGCCGCAACGCCGAGGCGCTGGAGGAGCTGCGGGCGGTTTACGACCGCGAGCCGGTCGCCCGCACGGCCTACCTGATGGCGGTCGCGCTCTTCCGCCTCGGGCGCTACGCGGAGGCCCACGAGCTCATGGAGGGGGCTCGCGAGCAGGGAACGGTGGGCTTCGCGAAGCTCCACATCCTGCGGGGGCGCATCTATCACGCCGAGGGCCGTCTCGCCGACGCCGTCAACGAGTTCGGCGAGGCGATGATCCTGAACCCTCACTCGAGTTCCGCCCGCTGGCACCGGGCGCGCGCGCTCGTGGCGCTGGCCGGCGATCGCGACGACGCCGGCGCGCTCTATCGCCGCGCCTACCAGCTCCTGCGCGACCATCGCCCGGTCGGAGCGCAGGCCGACGAGTACCACTACCTGCTCGGCCGCATCCATCTCGCGCTGCTCTATCCGGCGCAGGCCCTCCAGCACCTCGAGCGCTCGCGATTCCCGTCCGACCCCGAGAAGCACCTCCTCGTCGGCGTCGCCATGTTGCTCACCGGCCGGTCCGGACCCGCGCGCGCCAGTCTCTGCGTCGCCGCCTCCGATCCGGCGATGCGCAAGCGGGTCGCCGCTTTCCTGATCGAGATCGCCAGCGCCCCCTCGGACGCCCTGATGGCGATGAGCCCTCCCGGGGCCCGCGAGGCCAACGGGCAGCTCGCCGCCGACCTCGACACTCTGGTGTCGGTCTTCGGCCCCGGTGCGCCGGAGATCGAGACGATCCGCGAGGCGGCCCGGACCGGTCGCGTTCCGGAGTCGATCCGCACCCGGGTCGAGAACGTCTCGCCGGTCATCGCGGGTCGGCTCTTCGCGGACTTCGGCGGCGGGGACGACGCGGCGCCGGCCGCCGGATCGGACCCCGAGGCGACGGTCGTGTCGCGTTCCGACCGGACGACCAAGGCGTCGCCGGTCGCCCCGGATCAACTCTTCCCGCAGACCCACGTCGACGTCACCAAGGCGATCCCCCGGACCGAGATCCTCGAGGTCACGACTCCGGAGGAGGAGCGCCCCGCGCGACCGGTGGACGAGGACGCCCAGCCGACGCGGACCTTCCAGGACTTCGACGACGTCCCGGATCTCGACTTTCCCGACATCGAGGACCCGGAGGCCGACTCGTGAGCCCGGATCGTTTCGAGCACGAGGTTCACGACGTCCTCGCCGGACTCGATGACGCGGTCGCCAGGGGCGCCTTCGACGAGGCCCGCGACCGGCTGTCGAACTGCCTGGAGCGCGCTCGCGGCTTCGGAGACGCGCTCGCGCCGCGCCGCCACGCCGAGATCGCCCACGCCCTCGGCCGCGTCGAGCGCGCGGGCGGGGACCTCGAGGCGGCCGCCGAGGCCTTCGACGAGGCCCGCCGGGTCGATCCGAGCTACAAGCGCGCCGTCATCGAGCTGGTCGAGTGTCGGATCCGCGCGGATCGGCCGCTGCGGCCGGCCGAGATCGAGGACTACCTGGACTACGCGGCCTTCGGCCGCGACGCCCGGACGCTGAGGGCCGTCCATCTCCGCCTCCGGGACGCCCTCCGCATCCGCCTCACCGACCATCCGGGCGAGATCGCGCGGACGATGGAGCATCTGACCCGGCTCCACCGCGAGTGCCCGAAGATCAACTACCCGAAGCAGTACCTCGGTCGGGGCCACTACCTCCGCCGGCAGTACCGCGAGGCGATCGAGGTGCTGAACTCCTTCACGCGGGACGCGGCGGAGACGGCGCACCTCCTGAACGTCATCGGGCGCTCCCACGAGAAGCTCGGCGAGTTCGGCGCGGCCGGCGCCGCCTACGAGCGCTCGCTCGCCCAGGACCCGGATCAGCCCGGCGTCCTCTTCCGCCTCGGACGCATCCGTCTCCTCGAGGCCCAGCTCGACTGACTCCTCCCCCTGGTCCCCGATCCGCGCCGCGCCTGATATAGTCGCGGCCGACGAAAGGGAGGTCAGACGTGGTCGAGGAACGAACGGAAACCGAAGAGGACGTCCGCACGGAGATCCTCTCGCATCGCCTCGAGTGGTGGCGGACGGTGACCTGGTCCGTCCGCTTCCTGAAGAAGGCGGCGATCTGGTCACTCTTCTTCCTGATCCTCTACCTCCTGCGGGACTTCTTCCCGCTGGTCTTCCTGACCTTCGTCTTCTCCTTCGTGACGAACACCGCGGCGCGAGCCATCGGACAGGTCTTCCCGAAGGTCCCCTGGAAGGGTCGCGTCGTCGGCGTCTTCCTGTTCTTCCTCGTGGCGGCCGGCATCATCGTCAACCTCCTCGTCCCCCAGGTGGTCCGGGGATTCGAGGAGGTCCGGTCGGGCATCGATCGCATCAACGAGGTCCCGGCCCTCTGGGACGAGAAGGTCGACCCCTGGCTCTACGACAACGTCGCGCCCTATCGGCGCCTGGTCACGGTCGAGATCCCGGTCGAGGAGAGCGAGGCGACGCCGCCCGACGGCGAGGCGAAGGACCCGGAGACCGGCGCGCCGACCGAACCGGTCGGCAAGAAGACCCGGCGCGAGCGCCTGCGCATCGGCGAGACCCAGGCCTGGAAGGACCTCGTGAAGTGGGTCGAGCGCGAGGGCGCGCGGAAGATCCCGCAGGTCCTCGCCGACGTCGCCGCCATCGGTTCGGCGATCGCCTCGGTCTACTTCCTCAGCCTGCTCTTCAGCTTCCTGGTCGTCTTCGACATCGAGGCGCTGCGGCGCGAGATCCGGAAGCTGGAGTCGACGCGCCTGGACAACGCCTACACCGAGGTGGCGCGCGACCTGGTGAAGTTCGGCTCGGTGCTCGGCAAGGTGCTCGAGGCGCAGGCGGTGATCGCCCTCGTCAACACGATCCTGACCGCGATCGGGCTGTGGGCGCTGGGGCTCCCGAACGTCTGGTTGCTCTCGCTCGTGGTCTTCTTCTGCGGCTTCATCCCCGTCGCCGGCGTCTTCATCTCGTCGGTGCCGATCTGCCTCACCGGTCTCTGGGTCGACGGCCCCGGGATGATGATGATCCTCGTCGTCTTCATCACGCTGATCCACTTCCTCGAGGCCTACGTCCTCAATCCACGGATCATGGGCGCGGCCCTGCGGGTCAACCCCGTGCTCGTGCTCGTGATCCTCGTCATCGGACACCACGCGCTTGGCGTCTGGGGTCTGCTGCTCGGACTGCCGATCTGCTACTACTTCTTCACGCACGTGATCAAGAAGGAGGACCGGGAGATCGGCCTCCGCGTCAAGTTCCGCCGCCGCGGCAACCTCCTGCCGGAAGGCGGATCCGCCGAGGGCTCCGACGAGGAGACCGAAGGATGAGCGCCAAGGACCGCATCACCATCGACGGCGTCGAGATCGCCCTCGGTCATCCGGTCGCGGCGGATCAGAAGTGGATCGGCCAGGGGCGGGTCCTCGAGCAGCTCCTGGCGTGCTGGCTGGTGATCGACGAGTCCGACCGTCCCCTCGCCCCGCGGATCGTCGGCCTGCCCGGAATGGGGAAGACGACGCTGGCGATGGCGGCGGCGCGCGCGCGCGGGCAGGACCTCTACATCTACCAGTGCACGGCCGACACGCGTCCGGAAGACCTGCTCGTGACGCCGGTCCTCTCCGAGGGAGGCTCCATCGCCTACCACGGCTCGCCGCTCGTCACCGCGATGATCCGGGGCGGAGTCTGCGTGCTCGACGAGGGCAACCGCATGAACGAGAAGAGCTGGGCCTCGCTCGCCCCGCTTCTCGATCATCGCCGCTACGTCGAGTCGATCATCGCGGGCATCTCGATCCCCGCCCACGCCGACTTCCGCTGCTGCGTCACCATGAACCAGGACGAGTCGACCTACGAGATCCCCGACTACATCATGTCGCGGCTCCAGCCGACCCTCGGCCTCGAGTTCCCCGACCGCGAGGACGAGCTCGCGATCCTCCGCTACCACCTGCCCTTCGCCGAGGATCAGATGCTCGGACAGGCGGTGGACTTCCTCCAGCGCGCCCACGATCTCGCGCTCGACTTCTCGCCGCGGGACGGCATCAGCCTCCTCCGTTACGCCCTCAAGCGCCTCGCCCAGAACCCCGAGCATCCGCTCGGCCGCGACGAGGCCTGGCGCGAGGCGGTCATCGCCGTCCTCGGCGACGACGCGCTCGACCTCGATCGCCTCGCCGAACGTCGGCAGCGGGTGCTCGGAAGCCAGGGGCTCCCCTCGGGGATCCCGGACTTCTTCTTCGCCGAGGACGACCCGCTCCACCCCGACCACGACGAGGACGGGGACGACGAGCCGTGAGCGAGGCCGGCGACGCGGTCTTCCGCTTCTCCGGGCGCATCCGCTCCTTTCCCGTCGTCAACGGGAGCGCGGACTACGGCCTGGCGGTGCGCGATGCCCTCCTGGGCGACCGGGTCGACTGTCTCGCCATCCCGCTCCCCGCCGCGCTGCAGGCCGAGGTCGAGGAGGCCGTCGACGCCCTGCCGGAAATCCGTTGCGTCCTCCAGCGTCAAGGCGACGACGACGAGGCGGCGGCCTACGTGCCGATCGATCCCTGCCAGCCGATCATCAACGCGATCCGCATCGCGCGTCAGGAACGCATTCCCGTCCGGTTCATCGACCTCGAGGTCGCGGACTACCGTGAGGAGTGCGCCCTCTTCCCCGACCCCTACGCCCTCCGCGTCCTCAGCCCGGAGAAGCTCGCCGTCGCCGTCCTCGCCGCGCTTCCGATGCCGGATCCGGACGATCAGCGCGACCGACGCGTCCGCCACATGGCCTTCGAGCTCCACAAGCTCGAGCTCGACTTCGAGCGCGTCCTCTTCGTGGTCTCGCTGCTGGACTGGCCCTTCGTCCGGGACGCCTACCGCCGTCGCGCGCCCTACCCCGAGACGCCGACGCGCTTCGCCCCGGTTGAGACCTTCCTGGTCGAGAAGAAGACGCTCGCCTTCTTCCTGGCCGAGATCCCCTGGATCACGTGGCTGTACGAGCGTCAGCGGCGCGAGCTCGGCGAGGACCGCAGCCTCGGGGTCGACGGCATCAAGGCCCTGCTCCTCGAGACGCGCGACCGCCTCCTCGCCCGGAAGAAGAGCGCCCGGCGGCGCGTGAACGTGAAGACGCTCCGCCTCTATCTCCAGTACGTCCGCAACCTCGCGCTCATCCGCCACCGCCTGCGCCCCGATCTCTTCCTGCTCGTCGAGGCGGCGAAGCAGGTCTTCGGCGACGACTTCGCCATCGCGCTGCTCGAGACGGCCCGGGAGTACCCGCCGCAACCGGAGACGGGCGAACTCTTCCTTCGCTTCGCGCCGCACCGGGCCGAACATCCCGAACGCGGTCCGATCGAGGTCGAGAACCTGCTCCCCGGGGACGCGCTCGAATGGCGTCCGCTGGACCTGCGGCCCGAGCCGGAGGAGCGCGAGAAGCAGAACTGGAGCCGGGTCTGGAATCCCTACGAGCAGTGCTCCTGGCCGCCCGAGGACACGCGCATCGAGAGCTTCAACCGGCACGTCCGCGAGCAGGCCAAGAACCTGATCGCGAACGACCTCGCCAAGGTCGAGAAGTTCAGCGCCTCGGTGAAGGACGGGATCGACGTCCGGGAGACCCTGCGCAACTGGCATTCCCGCGAGATCTGGGTGCGGGAGCTGCCCCCCGCGCGCGGCTCCCTCGACACCGTCGTCTTCCTCTTCGACGTGCCGGCCGACCCGGACGACTACCCCTGGCGGACGACCTGGTTCGCCGAGCACGAGGAGGAGTCCACCCTCGTCTTCTTCGCGAGCGACTTCGGCGACGACATGATCGGACCCGGGATCGCCCGCGCCCGCTACGGGGGCGCCTTCTTCCTCTTCCCGCCGCGCCCGATCCGCGACATCTGGACCGACCCGCGATTCGCCGACTGCACGACGCTCGAGGAGCGACTCCTCGCCGGCGCCTTCTACCACTCGGACGAACGCCACGTCGCGATCGTGTCGCCCGTGCCGCCGCGAGCGTCCTGGCGCCGGCTCGCCCGTCGCCACGGCAAGGTGCTCGTGCACCTCCCGCTCGGGCGCTTCTCGACCTCGACCATCGAACGACTGCGGACCTTCCACGTGCTCAACGGACGTGAGGTCCGGAGCTTCGCCTCGCGCTTCATCCGCGGCGTGGAATGAGAAGACGCGGACCCCGCTCCGGCGGCGCCCGCGTCCTCGAGGTCCTTCCGACCGGTCCGATCCCTCAGGAGCAGTGGATCGGCAGGTAGTGGTTGAGCATCCGGTTCCACCAGGGCCAGTCGTGCTTCACGTCGTGGCCCCAGAGATCGAGCGTCACGGGGATGCCCTTGCGCTCGAGGAGTCCCGCCATCTCCTTCGAGTAGTCCGGGTTCTCGTAGTCGCCCTGTCCGGTGACGACGGTGATGCGGAGCTCGCGGAGGCGGGCGAGGAGATCCTCGTCCTCGATGTTGGGAAGGAACTCGACGGGGTTGTTGAAGTAGACGTTCGCGTCGTGGTGGCCGTCACAGGACGAGCGGATGTCGTAGCAGCCGGACATCGCGATGGCGCCCGCGAACAGATCGGGGTGCTTCAGGGTCTCGTTCATGGCGTGGTAGGCGCCGAAGCTCGCCCCGGTCGTCGTGATCTTGATGTCGTCGGTCTGGCAGGCGTTCCGGATGTAGGGAACGACCTCCTCGGCGACGTAGCGGTCGTAGGCGACCTGGATCTCGGCCCGGCGCGCCGGCTCGATCTTCTCGTTGAGCCAGGCGTCCTTGTTGATGCTGTCGATCGAGAAGATGTTGATCATCCCCCGCTCGACGAAGTGCGCGATCGAGTCGATCAGGCGGAAGCGCTCGTATTCGAGGTAGTCCGCGGCCGCGGTCGGGAAGAAGAGCACCGGCGCGCCGTAGTCGCCGTAGCGCACGATGGGCATCTCGCGCCCGAGGTGGTTGCTGTACCAGGAATCCTCGATCTTCTTCAGGTCGCTCGCCTGCGTCATCTCTCTTCTCCTCGCTGGGGACCGCCGCGCGGAGCGCCTCCGCCCGGCCGGGCCCCTTTCTTTCGCCGGGCCTTCCAGCCCTTGCGATGGGGTCGATAGCCGATCGATCGCTCGTCGGCCGCCTTCGTCTTCGCGCCCTCCTCGCGGGCATTCCGGCGCCGCGCCTCGACCGCTTCGCGAGGCGGTCGGGAGGGAATGAGCCGATCGGGGCCGTCCCCGATCAGGTCCTCGCGGCCCGCCTGCTCCAGCGCGCGGCGCACCTCGAACCAGTTCTCCGGCTTGAAGAACTGGAGGAGGGCGCGCTGCAGGCGGCGATCCCGGAGGTTCTTGGCCACCGCCACCGGCTCCATGTCGATGGGGTCCAGCCCGGTGTAATACATCGTCGCCGCCAGGTCCATCGGCGAGGGGATGAAGTCCTGCACCCGCGTCAGGCCCGGTGGCCGTTCCGCTTCAGGTAGAGCGCGAGCTCGATCATCTCCTCGAGCGAAGCCCGGGTGGGAGGCGATGAGTAAGGCACGATGAACTGCTTCTTCCCCGCCTTGTCGCTCGCCTTGCGGAAGGCGGTGACGAAGCCGTCGAAGTCTCGACGGTGGGCTTCTTCATCCGCCGCAGGACCTCGAGGTGGACGTGCTTTCCGCGACCTTGAGCGTGCCGCCGACGTGGTGCGCCGCCAGCTCCTCCACGTACTCCGGATCGAGCTGGGCGAGATCGGTCCGGATGCCGCTCGCGACGAAGACGCGCTTGACGTGCGAACGCTCACGCGCGTCCCGCATGAGCTTCTTGAGGTTCTCGTGCGAGGTCCCGAGCATCTTGCAGACCGTCGGGTGGACGCAGGAGAGTCGCCGGCAGCGCGCCTCGACCTCGGGCCGGGTGCAGCGCATCTCGTACATGTTCGCGGTGGGTCCGCCGATGTCGGAGATGACGCCGGTGAATCCCGCGCGTCCCTCCATCCCGTCGATCTCGGCGAGGATCGACTCGCGCGAGCGCGACTGGATGATCCGCCCCTGATGCGCCGTGATCGAACAGAAGGTGCAGCCGCCGAAGCAGCCGCGCATGATCGTGACGCTGTTGCGGATGGCCTCCCAGGCCGGGACCTTGCCCTCGTTCGCGGGGTGGACGGATCGGGCGTAGGGCAGCCCGTAGATGCGGTCCATCTCGGGCGTCGTGAGCGGCAACGAGGGCGGATTCTGCACCAGGAGGCGGTCGCCGTGCCGCTGCACGAGGCGTCGGGCGTTCAGCGGATTGCTCTCGCGATGGACGAGTCGCGAGGCGAGCGCGAAGGCCCGGCGGTCGGCCTTCACCTCCTCGAAGGACGGCAGTTCGACCGTGTCGTCCTCGGGCGTGCCGGCGGCTCGCATGCCGGGCGCGAAGGCCGGGAGTTCCTCGCTCGCGCCGAGGAGGTAGGCGACGCCGCGCAGGTCGCGCAGGTCCTTCGGCTCCTCGCCGGCGGCCAGGCGGCGAGCCACCTCGACGATGACGCTCTCCCCCATCCCGAAGCCGACGAGGTCGGCCTTCGAACTGAGGAGGATCGACGGCCGGACGGTGTCGCTCCAGTAGTCGTAGTGGGCGACGCGCCGCAGCGAGGCCTCGACGCCTCCCGCGACGACGGTCGCGCCCGGGAAGGCCTCCCGGCAGCGCTGGGCGTAGACGTTCGTGGCCCGATCGGGCCGACGCCCCGCCTTGCCGCCCGGGCTGTAGGCATCGTCGCTGCGCGGCTTCCGGTTCGCCGTGTAGTGGTTGATCATCGAGTCCATGTTGCCGGCCGAGACCGCGAAGAAGAGTCGCGGACGACCGAAGACCCGGAACGCCTCGGCGCTCCGCCAGTCGGGTTGCGCGAGGATGGCGACGCGGAATCCCGCGGCCTCGAGCGAGCGTCCGAGGATGGCGGCGGCGAAGGAGGGATGATCGACGTAGGCGTCGCCGCTCACGAAGACGACGTCCACGGCGTCCCAGCCGAGCGCATCCATCTCGTGACGGGTGGCGGGCAGGAAGGACGGACTCTCGGGTCCGCCTCCGCGGCCTGGCGACGGCTTGGTCTTCATCGCGTCAATCTAACAGGCCCGGCGCGCGCCGGCTCGCCGCCGGTCCGCCGCGGGCGGCCACGAAAAAGGCGAGGCGGCCCGATCGGGACGCCTCGCCTCGTCTTCAGTGCCCGCACCAGGACTCGAACCTGGGACCCAGGGATTAAGAATCCCTTGCTCTACCAACTGAGCTATGCGGGCTCGGATCGCGCGGAGCTTAACGTCCGCGGGCGAGTCATCAAGTCGTCCGCATCGCGGACTCGTGATGACTGCGCCGAGGGAGGGTGATGGGATTCGAACCCACGGCCTTCTGGACCACAACCAGACGCTCTAACCGACTGAGCTACACCCTCCGTGCTCCCCCCTCGCGGGGGGCCGCTCGCGCCGAAGACCGTTCGGGTCACCCCGTTCCGTCAGCGGCGGACGAAATTATCGAAGGCCTCCGGTGGAGTCAAGCGGCGCGGGCCACTCCTTTGTCGGAGCGTCGGTCGACGCGACGAGGGCGCCTCGCGAGCGAGGTGCGACGCTCTCTCGCGCCTCGCTCGCGCGCCCGCCGGGAACGCCCTCGCCTCCACGCGCCAGAGCCTCGGAACCGGCCCCCGGGGCCGGATCCGGGGCCCGGAGGGCCGATCCGGGACCGGAAAAGCCACGAATTCCGCCCAGAAGGCCAAAAAACGGCTCGGAACGGGCGTTTCCTGCCTTCTTTCCGTCCCTCGGCAGTTTTAGGATGCGCGCACTTGGGAGGGAAAGAGGTTCGCCTCCGACCCTGGGAACTCTCTTCACCGGAGGTAGAAGACAATGGCTAAGAAGGCCAAGAAGAAGGCGGCGCCGAAGAAGAAGGCGATCGAGACCCTGATCGTCGGCAGCAAGGTCAAGGCCGCGATCAAGTCGAACGGCTGCATGACCTCGGGCGAGCTGCTCGAGGCTCTCAACGCCGAGATCCACCACGTCATCTCGAACGCCTGCGCCCGCGCGCAGAACAACAAGCGTTCGACGGTGCGCGCCCACGATCTTTGATCCGCGCCCGCGGGTGCGGAAGTCGCGGATGACTCCTTGTGGAGTCCGACGCGCGCAGTAAGATTTCCGCGCGACGCACGGGGCCGACTCGTCCGAGTCGGCCCCATTCGCTCCTGTAGGCTAACTGGATAAACCACTGGCCTCCGAAGCCGGAATTCCAGGTTCGAGTCCTGGCGGGAGCACTCCGGACGGCGCGTCCGATCGAAGATCGAGAAGGAGGTGCGCGAAACGCACCTCCTTTTGTTTTGTCGATCGGTTCGCCGCGCTTCGGCGCCCATAGCTCAGTTGGATAGAGCAACGGATTTCTAATCCGTCGGTCCCAGGTTCGAGTCCTGGTGGGCGCGCTCCCCTCCCCCTCTCCCCTCCCGCCGCGCGCGACGCGGGCACGGCGATGCCCCGGGCGCTCAGGGCAGGTAGAGCAGCTCGCCGTTCCGGTCGAGCCAGTCCTCCCAACGGCGCCAGTCCGGCATCAGCCGATCCAGGAGTCCCTGCCACTCGGGGCCGTGGTCGAAGTGCACGAGGTGCGCGACCTCGTGGGCCGCGACGTAGTCGAGGATCTCGCAGGGCGCGATGACGAGACGCCAGTTGAAGCTGAGACGACCGGCGCCGGAACAGGAACCCCAGCGCGTGGCCTGCTCCCGGATCGTGACCGACCTCGCCCGGACCGAGGCTTCCCGGCTCCAGTGGGCGACGCGGCTCTCGAGGGTCTCGCGCGCGATGGCGCGGTAGAGCGCGACGACGGCCGATCGAAGGTCGTCCGGCGAGGCGTCAATCGGGGCCCGGACCGCGACGCGCCCGCCGCGGTAGCGTGCCGCGGTCCGGCCGCGGTCGCGCTCGACGCGGACGGTGAGGGGACAGCGGTGGCCGAAGAGCGGGACCTCGCCGCCGTCGGTCCAGACCGCCCGGGGCCCGAGCGCGCGTCGCGCCTCGGAACGTCGGAGTCGCTCCAGGATCCAGCGCGCGTGACGGCGCAGGAGCGGCCGCTCGTCGTAGCCCTCCAGCCGTCGGGGCAGGAGGACCTCGAGCCCGTGGGCGACGTCGATGCGGAGCTGGACGGACTTCAGCCGTCGGCTCCGCGTCACGCGGTACCGCACCTCGGTGTGGAGGAGCTCGATGCGGCGCGGACTCTCGGCGGTCACCGGAACCCTCCGGACGCGGACGCGATCAGGGCTGGACGTACACCACGACGTTGCTCGTGTAGTAGGTCTGCGTGACGTCGAAGAGCGGATAGCTGAGGACCTGCGCGTAGATCGTCGTCCCGACGGGGACCGCCGGGGGCACGAGCAGGTCGATGTCGTAGCAGGACACCGGCGGCCGGGGGACGATCGGGATCGGCACGTCCACGACGCCGACCGTGCCGGGCTGGCCGATCAGGCCGATGCCCAGCGTGGGCAACCCCGGGAGCTCGACGATCGGGATCGGGAAGGGGCTCTGGAGCAGCGAGTAGAAGACGCAGGCCCCGTAGAGGTTCAGGAGGCCGAGGCGCGTCTTCGCGAGCTGCGGGCCGCCCATGTCGGTCACCGAGACGAGCTCGTAGTGATTCGGCACGGGCAGGCAGTCGGCGTTCTGACCCAGCGAGGCGCTGATGAAGGGGATATAGTCCTCGCCGAGTCCGCCGTCGTCGAGCGAACCGAGGAAGACGTGGAGGCCGAAGTCGTTCACGCCCGGCACCCCGAACATCGCGGTGAGGACGGAGAAGTTCGGGATCGTGAACTCGAGATCGGGCCAGGCCGCGCTCGGCGGGGTCGGAGGCGGACCCGTGCAGCCGAGGACGGGCAGTCCGAAGGCCTCGAAGGTCGCGCTGACGGTGCTGCCGGGGGTCGGCACGTAGAGCGAGCACACGTAGTCGCTCAGGTCGCCGTTCTCGGGGATCCCCGCGATGACGTCGAGCGCGCCGTCGTCGTCGAAGTCGAAGGCGAGCGTGAAGTACTCGCTCCCGCCGAAGTCGGGCCAGTCGATGCCGCCGATGAGCTGGAAGGGCGCGCTCTCCCCGCCCGGATCGCCGTCCCCGTCCGCGTCGCCGGCGATGACGTAGGTGTCGATCCCGACGAAGAGCGTGTCCGTCGAACTCTCGTAGGAGAGCGCGACGCCCTTCATGTCCCAGCCGCTGATCGGGAAGCCGGCGGAGATCAGCGCCGGCGGGACGCCGACGTCGATGCCGCCCGGGTCGGCCATGTAGCGATCGGCCGGGAAGTCCGCCTGGACGTCCCCGGTGAAGACGACCGCCTGCGCCGCGAGCGAGGCGCCGAGGGCGAGGTGGAACGCGATGGCCGCGAGGATTCTCATGATCCGGCTCACTCGGAACGGACGGATACCGCACGAGGCGGAGGTACGGGCGGCGCGCCGATCATTGATACGGTTCGCCGTCCGGGCGGCAAGCCGGACTTCCGGAGACCGGCCCCGGGATATCCCGAACGGCGGCAACCCACCCGCGGGACCGGAGATCCGTCGCTTTCCCACCCGCCCGACTTGTACCCCGTCGCCCGCCGGGGCGCCATCCCTTTCAAGAATCGAATCCGCCCCGAGAGTCGGAGACGGCGCCCGCGTCTCCACGGAGCGCGATTCCCGGGGGTGAAATCCGCGATCACCCGTCACGGAGGTCCGTTCCCCGGCGCATCCTCGCTTGTGGAGCCCCTCGGCGACACGCATCCTCTCGCCGGCCCGGACCGGGCCCGAACGAACACCTCTCTCTGGAGTACCGACCGATGAAGATCCTCAGCCTCCTCGGCGCCCTGCTGATCGCGAGCACCGCCGTCGCGCAGACCGAGACCGCCCCCGCGCCCGCCCCCGCCCTCGTGAAGTTCAAGGCCCGCCCCTTCGTCGTCGGCGACAAGGCCGCCGTCAGCTCGAAGGTGAAGGTGACCATGAACGTCAGCGTCACCGTGGGCGGCATGGAGCAGGGCGCTCAGAGCCAGAGCCAGGACGAGACCAACCAGCACGGTCTCGAGGTCCTCGGCGTCGACAAGAACGGCGTCGTCAACAAGGCCAAGGTCACCACCACCAAGTGGGACAAGCTCGAGAAGACCGAGGCTCCGATGCAGGCGCCGAGCGAGACCGGCCTCTCCGCCGGCCAGACCGCCCTGGTCGGCAAGACCGTCATCATCGACGCCTCGCAGAGCCCGGCCGCGGTCACCGACGAGGAAGGCAAGGCGGTCGATGACGAGACCGCGAAGGCCGCTCGCAAGCAGTACCTGCAGGACGACGGCACCTTCAAGGCCTTCTCCGACCGCATCGCCAAGACCGTTCCGGCCGAGATGCGCATCGGCGAGACGATCAAGCTGGACGGGGCCCAGGTCGCGGCGCTCGTCGGCGCGGACGGCGAGGACGCCGATCTCGGCGATCCGAAGGACGTCTTCTCCGGCACGCTGACCCTCAAGGAGGTCCGCAACGTCCTCGGCAACGAGGTCGGCGTCTTCGATCTCGTCACCAAGATGACCGGCGGCCAGGAGCTGCCCTTCACCATCAGCGGCGACCCGAAGGGCGAGATCCTGATCGGCGTCAACGACAAGTACCTCTACAAGATGGCCGTCAAGGGCCAGATCAAGGTCGAGGGCGGCCAGACCATCGACGCCGGCGACGAGCAGATCGAGATCGCCTTCACCGGCGGCGGTGACGTCGACGTCAACGGCGGCGCCATCTACTCCAAGAAGAAGTGACGGCGACGGGACGCCGCGGCGTCCCGCGCGGACCCCTCGGGTCCGACCTTCGTCCGTCCTTCGCCTGAACACGACGATGCGGGGCCCCGGATCGAATCCGGGGCCCCGTCTTCTTCCACCGGGACGGAACGGAACACGACGAAGGTGATGTCCAGCTCATCCCCCCGAGACGAGGTCGTCTCGCTCCTCCGCCTCGCCCTCCCCATCACCGCCGTGCAGGTCGGCATGATGGCGATGGGCGTCGTGGACAACCTCATGGTCGGCCGCGTCTCCCCCGAGGCCCTCGCGGCCGCGAACCTGGGGCACGCCTACTCCTCGGCCGTCTCCTTCGCGCTGGGCGGTCTCCTCTACGCCCTCGATCCGCTCGTGTCGCAGGCCTTCGGAGCCGGCGACCGCACGCGGCTCGCGCGGCACGTGGAGCGCGGACTCGCCCTCGCGCTCGTGATCTCCGTCCCGGTGATGGTCCTCCATGCCCTCTCCGGCCCCGTCTTCCGGGCGCTCGAGCAGGACCCCCGGATCATCCCCGGCGCGGTGTCCTACGTCGAACGACTGGGCTTCTCCGCGCCGGCCTTCCTCCTCTTCACCGCGCTGCGGCAGTCGTTCCAGGCGACCGACCGGACGCGCGAGATCGTCGTCGCGATCGTGCTCGGCAACCTGCTGAACGTCGTGGCGAACTACGGCCTCGTCTTCGGGAACTTCGGTCTGCCGGCCCTCGGAGTCGCGGGCTCGGCCATCGCGACGACGATCTGCCGATGGGGGATGCTCCTCGTCATCCTCTTCGCCGGACGCGACCACCTCGCGGCGCTCCGTCCTCCGCATCCGCGTCCCCGGCTCGGTCCCCGTCCCTTCGCCGAGCTCCTGCGGCTCGGCGGACCGATCACCCTCCAGGTCTCGCTGGAGCTCTGGGTCTTCGTCGCGGTCGCGCTCCTGATGGGACGACAGGGTGCGACCGCCCTCGCGGCGCACGGCGTGGCGATCAACCTCGCGAGCCTCAGCTTCATGGTGCCGCTCGGTCTCGGCATGGCGGCCGCCGCACGCGTCGGCCAGGCGATCGGCGCGGGAGATCCCGGGCTCGCCCGTCGCCGGGCCGCCGTCGCGCTGGGCGTGGGCGCCGTCGTGCAGCTCGTCTTCAGCGCGATCTTCCTCGTCCTGCCGGAGACCCTCGCGCGCGCCTACACCGACGAGATCGCGACCGTCGCGGCGGCCGCCGCCCTGATCTCGATCGCGGGCGTGTTCCAGCTCTGCGACGGACTGCAGGCGATCTCCGCCGGCATCCTCCGGGGCGCGGCGGACACGCGCATCCCCGCCCTGCTGGCGCTCTTCGGCTACTGGCTGGTCGGCCTCCCGCTCGGCCTCGTCCTCGCCCACCGGGGGTCGGAGGTCTGGCTCGGAGGCTACTGGTGGGGCCTCTGCGGAGGGCTCGCCACCGTCGCCCTCTTGCTGATGCGGCGGATCCGCCGGCGGCTCGGCCGCGCCTGACCGGCGCGGCGGCGCGCCGGCGGCGAATCCGCTACGATGTCGGGACCGGAGGATCGCCCCATGAGCCGACTCAACGTCACCTTCGACACCGGCGCCGTCGACCTGCGCGACTCGAACCGCGAGTACTTCGCGCGACGACTCGACAAGCTCTCCGAGCTCACCGAGCGCTTTCCCGAGCGCGAGTGCCACATCCACCTGGAACGGTCGACGCGGGAGGGAACGCACGAGGTCCGGATCTCGCTCCGCCTGCCGGGAACCACGCTGACGGGGCGCGCGGAGGAGAGTCATCTCCGCGGCGCCTTCGACCGCGCCTTCAAGAAGCTCGTCCGCCAGCTCCGGGAGTTCAAGCAGCTCCTCCGACGCGAGCATCTCCACCGGCACATGCACGGAGAGGCCGAGAACGCGGCGGCCCGGCAGGTCGGCTTCCCCTACGCGGCTCCGGGACACGAGGTCGAGGTCTTCCGGCGCGAGGCCGAGGCGGAACGCGAGGCCCTGGAGCGATTCCTCGCCTCCGAGGCGCGCCAGCTCGCCCGCCGCGCCGGCATCCGCGTCGAGGTCGCCGCCGTCGCTTCCGCGGCACTGGAGGAGGCGGCGCGACGCTTCGACGAGAAGCCGCGGCGCGTCAGCTCGCGAGGCTGGATCTACGAGGTCGCCCTCCACGCGCTCGAGGCCGCCGCGGCCGAGCGCGGCGCCGCCGGGCCCGGCATGCACGGAGGCGATCACGACGACGAGGTCGAGGAGCTCGTCGCCTACTTCGTCGGCGACGAGGAAGCCGGCGCGGTCTCGCCGGGACGCGAGGATCCCGCGGCGCTCCGCCGCCGACTGTCCGGCGCGCTCTCCGAGCTCCCCCGCGACTGGCGACGCTGCTTCCGGCTCCACTACGTCGAGGGATTCGACCTCGTGACGATCGAGCGGATGCTGGAGCTCTCGGAGGACCAGGTCCGCTTCCGCTTGCGGGGCGCGGCCGAGTTCCTGCGCGACCACGTCGAGGAGGGTCGCGATCAGGCGGTCTGAGCGTCCTCGAGCCTCCCGCGGTCTTCCTGGCGTCCCCGTCCGGAGGGGGCCATCATCCCGAGGTCCGGCCGACGGCCGATCCGACCCTCCGGGAACGAGGACCTGACGTGAACGACCGCCCCACGACCCTCGGCGCCCTCCGCGAGAGCGGCTGGCGCCCGCGCACCGTGCGCGAGGAGCTGCGCGCGAACCTGATCGCCGCGCTGCGGCGCGACGAGCCGCTCTTTCCCGGCATCGTCGGCTACGAGGACACCGTCGAACCCGCCCTCGTCAACGCCCTGCTCGCCGGACACGACCTCATCCTCCTCGGCCTCCGCGGTCAGGCGAAGACGCGACTTCTCCGGGGCCTTGTCCGCTTCCTCGACCCTCAGCTCCCCGCCCTCGCCGGAGCGCCCCTCAACGACGATCCCTTCGCGCCGGTGAGCCCGGAAGGACGGCGCATCCTGACCGAGTCGGGCGACGACGCCGCGATCCGCTGGATCCCTCGCGACGAGCGCTACCGCGAGAAGCTCGCGACGCCGGACGTCTCGATGGCCGACCTCATCGGCGACGTCGATCCCATCCGCGCCTCGCGCCGCGGTTTCTCCATCGCGGACGAGGAGGCCGTCGCCTGGGGGCTCCTGCCGCGCGCCAACCGCGGGATCATGGCGATCAACGAGCTGCCCGACCTCTCCCCGAGGATCCAGGTCGCGCTCCTGAACGCGATGGAGGAGCGGGACGTCCAGGTCCGCGGCCTCCCGCTGCGCCTCGAGCTCGACCTGCTGCTCGTCTTCTCGGCCAACCCCGAGGACTACACGAAGCGGGGCAACCTCATCACGCCGCTCCGCGACCGGATCGCGGCCCAGATCCACACGCACTACCCGCGGGATCTCGCGGCCGGCATCGCCATCACCCGCCAGGAGGCCGAGCTCGACCGGGGCGAGGTCGACGTCCTCGTGCCCGAGCTGGCGCGCGAGGTCGTCGAGGAGACGGCGCGGGCCGCCCGCGAGTCCGACTGGATCGACCAGAGCTCGGGCGTCTCCGCGCGCCTCACGATCGCCCTTCTCGAGACCGCGGTCGCGAACGCGGAGCAGCGCGCCCTCCGCCTCGATCGCGACCGGACGACGCTGCGCCTCGGCGACCTCTTCGCCTCGACGGCCGCGATCGTCGGCAAGGTCGAGCTCGTCTTCGAGGGCGAGAAGGAGGGGCCCGAACGCGTCGCCGAGCACATCATCGGCGAGGCCGCGAAGCGCGTCTTCGATCGCCGCTTCCCCGACTTCTTCCGCGCCGACGAGGACGAGGCGAACCCCTACGAGGCGCTGACGGAGTTCGTCCGCGGGGGCGGCGTCCTCCACACCGACACGCGCCGCGACGACGAGGAGCTCCGCGCCGAGCTCGCGGCCGTCCCCTCCCTGTCCTCGCTGGTGGCGCGCTTCCTCCCGGATCTCGAGACCGGCGCGGCGATGTTCGGGATCGAGCTGCTCCTGGAGGGTCTCCATCGCCACGCCGCGCTCGCGAAGGACGCGGGGCCCGACGGCATCGCCTTCAGCGACCTCGTGCGCGGCATGTGGGACGGATTCGAGCGGTCATGAGGTTCCGGTTCCGGGCCTGGGAAGGCGAATCGCCCGAGGAGCGCTTCCGCCGCCTGCTCCCCCTCTTCGAGATGCTCCTCCTGCGCTCGGGCGGCGACGTCGACACCGCGCTCGACTGGCTCGAACGCGTCGCCGAGCGCTACGGCTGGTTCGACGAGGCCTACGGTATCGACGATTTCCGCCGCGACCTGGAGCGCGACGGGCGGGTCCGGCTCGAGGGGGGAACGCTCGTGCCCACCGGCAAGACCGAACGCGCGATGCGCGAGCGGGCGCTGGAGCGGATCTTCAGCGGCGCCGGCGCGGATCCGGACGGCGAGCACGCGAGCCGTCTCGAGGGAGGGCGCGGCGAGCCCGGGGATCTCGTCCGCGACTGGCGGCCGGGCGAGAGCCTCGAGGACGTCGCCTGGACCGAGAGCTTCCGACGCGCCCTGGCCCGCGATCCCGAGGGAGGCCTGCTCGGTCTCCGCGAGCAGGATCTCGAGGTCCGGGAACGCGAACGGGAGGTGAGCTGCGCGACCGTCCTCCTCGTCGACGTCTCGCACAGCATGATCCTCTACGGCGAGGATCGCATGAGCCCCGCCCGCGAGGTCGCCCTCGCCCTCTTCGAGCTCATCCAGCGACGCTTCCGGCGGGACACCCTCGATCTCGTGCTCTTCGGGGACGAGGCGAGGCGCGTGCCCCTCGATCGGAGCCCCTACATCCAGGCCGGCCCCTTCCACACCAACACGAAGGCCGGACTCCGGATGGCGCAGGACATCCTCCGCGGGCGCCGGCACGCCAACCGCCGGGTCTTCATGATCACGGACGGAAAGCCCTCCGCGATCGAGCGCGACGGGCGGATCTACAAGAACCCCTTCGGCCTCGACGAGGAGGTCGTCAACCGGACGCTCGACGAGGCGGTCGCCTGCCGACGGGCGGGGATCGAGGTGACCACGTTCATGGTCGCCCGCGACCCGCTCCTCGTGGAGTTCGTCGAGGAGTTCAGTCGTCTGAATCGCGGTCGCGCCTACTTCACCGGCACCGGCGGGCTCGGGGAGGCGGTCTTCGTCGACTACCTGCGCCACCGGCGCGGGCGCGCCTGATCCGCCCCCCGGGAGCGCACGCGCGGCGCGTCTGATAGGCTCTCGGCTCCACCGGAGACCCCCATGCGCGTGATTCCGATCCTCCTCGTCGCCGTCCTCTCGCTCGGATGCGGCAATGATGCCCGCCCGACTCCCGACGCGTCGTCGCCCGCGAAGGCGGAGGCGGACGCGCCCCGTCGCGACGACGGCCTCGGACCGACCGGGGGCCGGGTGGATCTCGAGCGGGTCGGCCGCATCACCGGGCGCATCCGCTTCCCGGGCGATGCGCCCGCGCCGGGCACGCTCGACCTCAAACAGGACTCCTGGTGCGCCGAGAACCACGCCGTCTTCGACGAGTCGCTCGTCGTGGACCCGGCGGGCGGCGTCGCGCACACCCTCGTGTATCTCGAGGGACTCGAGGAGTGGTCGTCCGACTTCCCGCTCCCCGAGGGCTCCGCTCGCCTCGTCCAGGACGGTTGCCGCTACGAGCCGCACGTCCTCGCGATGCGCGCCGGCCAGCCGCTGGACGTCGTCAACGCGGACGACACCTCGCACAACGTCCACTTCTTCTCGCGCCGGAACGAGGAATACAACTTCACCCAGCACCGGCCCAAGACGACCGAGATCGCGCTGCACCGGCCCGAGCTCGACATCCCGGTCCGATGCGCCTACCACCCCTGGATGGGCGCCCGGGTCCACGTCTTCCCCCACCCGGCCTTCGCGGTGACGGGCGCCGACGGTCGCTTCACGATCGAGGGCGTGCCGCCCGGGCGCTACCGGCTCGTCGTCCGCCACGAACGTTGCCGCGGTCTGCCCGGACCGCGCGAGATCGAGGTCGGTCCCGGGGCCGAGGTGGCCCTCGGAGACCTCGACCTCTCGCTCTGACCACGGAAAGGTCGGCCCGGCTCGCGCGTCAAGCAAGGCGGTCCCGACCCCCGGCCCGAACCCGTCGCCGTCGCGTCCCTTTCCGGAGCCCGCCATGCCTTCCCGATCGCTGCTCGCCCTCGCTCTCGTCCTGCTCGCCTCCGGCCTGGCCGCGCAGACCTCGCCCTTCGAGCCCTTCGCGGCGCCGCGAGCCGCCGATCACGAGCGCGGCATCGAGGCCGGGACCCGTCGCGCGGACGGGGCCCCCGGAGAGCTCTACTGGACGAACTCGGCCCACTACCGCATCGAGGCGACCCTGGATCCCGCCGCGGCGAGGCTCGACGGACGCGCGGTCCTCACCTACCGCAACCGATCGCCCCGCCCGGTCAACCAGCTCCGGATCCACCTCCGACAGAACCTGCACCGCGCCGGGGCCCGACGGACGCGCACCGTCGAGGTCACGCCCGGTTTCGAGCTCGACGCGATCACGATGGATGGCGAGGAGGTCCCCGCGCGCGGCCGCTACGGCTACCGCGTGGGCGGCACGGTCATGACGATCGGGCTCCAGGCGCCGATCCCCGCCGGTGGCGAGCGTCAGCTCGAGATCCGCTGGCACTTCACGGTGCCCCGGGCCGGTCACGCGCCCCGCATGGGACACGAGAACAACCGCGTCTTCTACCTCGGCTACTGGTACCCCCAGTTCGCGGTCTTCGACGACCTCGAGGGCTGGACCGCCGATCCCTACTACGGCAACGGCGAGTTCTACATGGACTACGCCGACTACGACGTCTCCCTCACCGTGCCGGAGGGTTGGCTCGTCCGCGCCACCGGGGACCACGTCAATCCCGAGGAGACGCTGACCGAGGAGGCCCGCGCGCGCCTCGCGCGGGCGATGACGTCGCGCGAGGTCGTGTCGATCGTCGACGAGGAGGACCTCGCGGCCGGACGGGCCACCCGATCGGGTACGGAGGGACGGCTCACCTGGAAGTTCCGCGCCGAGGGCGTCCGCGACTTCGCCATCTCGGCCTCCGACCGCTACCTCTGGGACGCCACGCACGCGATCGTTCCCGATCGCGACGGTCCCGGGAAGGACGGGCTCTGTCTCATCGACGCCGTCTACGAGACGAACGCCGCGCCCTGGAAGCGCGCCGCCGAGTACGCGCGCCACACGATCGAGTACATGTCCGCCCGCGTGCACCCCTACCCCTGGCCGCACATGACCGCCTGCGAGGGCATCATCGGCGGCGGCATGGAGTATCCGATGATGACGCTCTGCGGCACGCCGCGCAGCGATCGCGGGCTCCAGTCCCTGATCGGGCACGAGCTCATCCACATGTGGTTCCCGATGCTCGTGGGATCGAACGAGAAGCGCTACGCGTGGATGGACGAGGGCACGACGAGCTACTACTCCTCGCTCGTCGCGGCCGATTTCTGGCAACGGGAGGATCCCGCGCGGGCCGCGATCCGCGGCTACGCGCGATCGATGGCGGGGCGGCCGAACGAGCGTGCGAGCATGGGACACGCCGACCACTTCGAGGGCAGCTCCTTCGGCGCCGCGAGCTACTCCAAGCCCGCCGCGGTCCTCCACCAGCTCCGCGGCATGCTGGGCGACGAGACCTTTGATCGCGCGATGCGAACCTACGCCGGGGAGTGGGCCTGGAAGCATCCCCGTCCGCACGACCTCTGGAACACGTTTTCACGGGTCGCGGGTCGGGACCTCGGCTGGTACTTCCGCTGCTTCCACCAGGAGACCTGGACCGTCGATCAGGCGGTGGCCCTGAAGGCCGAGGAGGGTTCGGTCCGGGTCACCGTCGCGAATCGCGGGTCGGCGGTGATGCCCACCGTGCTGGAGCTCGAGCGGAAGGACGGGGCGACGGAACGGATCGTGATCCCCGTCGCTCACTGGCTGGGCGGAAGCCGCGAGTGGTCACTCGCGGCCTCCCCGGACGTCGTGCGGGCGCGCATCGACCCCGAGGGGCTCGTCCTCGACGTCACTCCCGACGACGACGAAGCCGCGCTCGACTCCTGATGCGGACTCCGCGCCTCCGCTCGACGCGCCGAGTCGCACGTGGTCGACCGAGAGGACGCCGGCGTCCTCCCGGCTCGCTCCCGGTTCGGTGAGCCGGAGCTCGCGCTCCTGACGGGTCATCACCGGAACGTCGTGCGGGACGTTGTGGTGCGCCGGGGGACGACCCTCCGCCTGCCGGCGGGCGACGAAGGCCCGGTGCTCCTCGAGTCGCCGGCGCGCGCGCTCCACGCCGATGCCGCCGGCCGCGGCGAGGGTCGCGCGCACCGATCCGGCGAGCCCGGAATCGCGCTCGAATCCGAGACTCGAGCGACCGGCCGCCAGGGCGGCGGCCATCGTCGTCCCCGTCCCGAGGAAGGGGTCGATCACGAGATCGCCCTCGACCGAGAACATCAGCACGAGGCGCCAGGCGAGTTCGAAGGGGAAGGCGGCGCTGCGTGCGCGCTCGGCGCCGGCGCCGAGGTCCTGGTCCCGGCCCCGGAGATCGGTCCAGAGGTCCGAGAACCAGAGGTTCCGCTCCTCCCAGAAGACGGCCGAACGGCGCCGGCGCTCGGCGTCGGCGCCTCGGAAGGGACGGTTCGCTCCCTTGCGGAGCACGAGGACGTACTCGTGTTCGTAGGTGACGTAGGCGCCCGCGGGCAGCGTCCCGGAGCCCATGAACTTCGTCGGCGAGTTGTTGGGCTTGCGCCAGAGGATGTCGGGAAGGACGTCGAAGCCCAGCGCGGCGAGGTCGGTGAGGAGACGGGCGTGATTCGGCCAGAGGCGGAATCGCCCTCCCATGCTCCGGGTCGCGTCGCCGATGTTCAGCGCGAGGATGCCGCCGGGGACGAGCGCCCGGTGGGCGGCGGCCCAGATCGGCGCGAGCGCCCGGTGCATGCGGTCGAAGGCGAGATCGCCGTCCTCGTCGCGGAGGGCCGCGGCGACGCCCGGATCGAGCGCGGCGAAGAGATCGTCCCAGAGGGCGACCATCGGATACGGCGGCGAGGTGAGGACGAGGGCCGCCGAGGCCGGCGGCTCGTCGGCGAGGGCCCGCGCGTCCGCGAAGACCGCTCGATGTCGCGACTGGAACTCGACCACCCCGACTCCTTCCGGCCCGGATCACCCCGGAAGTGGGGATCCGCGGGGCCGGTCCCGCCATTGTCACCGGCGCGGTGACAACCGGTTCCGGGAGCGCTCGCGTTCGCGTCAGGCCTCGACCGGCACCTCGCGGCGGCGATCGACGACCTGCAGCGCGGCGAGTCGGTACGCCTCGCCCAGCGTCGGGAAGTTGAAGACGTTGTCGACGAACTCGTCCACGTCCCATCCCGCGATGATCGCGGCCTGCCCGAGATGGACGAGGTCGGTCGCGCCGTCGCCCACGACCTCGACGCCCAGGACCTTCCGTCCCTCGCCGTCGGCGATCAGCTTGAGGAGTCCGTGGGTGTTGCCGGCGATCTGACCGCGCGCCAGTTCGGAGAAGTGCGCCCGCCCCACCGTGATCGGCCGGCCGGCCTCGCGGGCCTGCGACTCCCCGATCCCGACCATCGCGATCTCGGGGATCGTGTAGATGCCGGTGGGAACCAGACCCGAGCGCGGTCCGGCCTCGAGCCCCAGCGCGTGGCGGACGGCGCGGCGGCCCTGCTCCATCGCCGAGGCGGCCAGGCCGGGCGGACCGACGACGTCGCCGACCGCGTAGATCGAGGCCTCGGCGGCCCGGAAGTTCTCGTCGACTGCGATGAGCCCGCGCGCGCCGAGCGAGATGCCGGCCCGCTCGAGGGCGAGTCCCTCGCAATCCGCCTGTCGGCCGAGGGAGACGAGCGCCTTGGTCGTCCTCAGGACGCGACCGTCCTCGAGTCGGGTCTCGACCGCCCCGAAGCCGTCGAAGGCGATCCGCGCCACGGCCGCGTCACCGTGCCAGGTGCCGCCCATCTCGCGGAAGGCGTCGAGGAAGATCTCGGACAGCTCGCGATCCAGGAAGCCGATCGGACGGGGGCCGCGGTCCACGAGGTGGGACCTGCACGCCGAGCGAGGCGAAGATCGAGGCGTACTCGGCGCCGATCACGCCGCCGCCGAGGACGACGAGGCTCTCGGGGAGGTAGCGCATCGTCAGGACGGAGTCGCTGTCGAAGATGTGCTCGTGGTCGATGGGGATCCCCTCGGGCAGGCGCGGACGCGACCACCGCGATGATCACGTGATCGCCGCTGACCTCGATCGACCGTGTCCCGGGAAGGCGACGTGGAGGCGGCCCGGCCCCTCGAACCGGGCGAGGCCCCGGAGGAACTCGACGCCCTCGGCCCGGAGGCGGTGAGCGATCGTGGCCTGATGGCCGTCGACGATCGCGCCGACGCGCGACATGGCGCGCTCGATCGAGGCGTCGGGCGCGACGTTCGAATCGATGGAACTCGGCGCCGCTCCGCGCAGGCGCCGCAGATCGACCGCGACCCGCTGGAGCGTCTTCGAGGGGATCGTTCCTCGGCGGACGCACTCCCCGCCCGGGCGGGGCGCGCGATCGATCATCAGCACGCTCTTCCCGGCGTGCGCGGCCTGGATGGCGGCGGCCTGTCCGGCCGGCCCGCCTCCGATGACGAGGACGTCGTGGTGTTCGGCGCTCAAGCGACGGTCTCCGCGAAGGCGAGGATCTGGGGCAGCGAGGCGCTGATGCGCTCCGCGTCCTCGGCGTAGATGTTCAGGGCTTCCACCGAGGGGTGCCCGAGGATCAGGTCGATGACCGCGAAGGCGTCGAGATCGGGCGTCCGGGCGAGCTCGCGGGCGACGTCGTCCGCCATCCGGAGGATGTGCAGCAACGGCGGCGCGTCGACCGCGACCTCCGCGTCGTGGTGCCGTCCGACGACCTCGGCGAGCCGGGGGCCGAGCTGCCAGTGGCCGACGAGGCGCTCGCCGGCACGCTCGTGATACGCGGCGAGGAGCGCGTCCACCTCCGCGGCGTCGAGATCGGCGGCCCGGCCTCCGCGCGCGTCGAGCGCGGCCTGCAGGACGAGCGGCTTGCCGATGTCGTGGAGCAGACCGACGAAGAAGGCCTCCTCGACGTTCTCGCGGATCGTCCGCGCGATCTCGCGCGCGGTCCCGGCGGCGAGCGCCGAGTGCCGGAGGATGCGACGGAGGCGCCCTTCGAAGCCCTCGACCTTGAACAGCCGCGCCTCGCAGGCGACGGCGATCGCGAGCTCGCTGACCGCCCGGAGGCCCAGGCGGCCCAGCGCCGGCTGCACGGCGAGCACCGGCGCGACCGAGGCGTAGACCGCGCTGTTCGCCAGGGCGGTCACCCGCGCCGCGAGCTGGGGGTCGCGCTGGACGAGCTCCGCGATGCGGGGCGGATCCGCGTCGGGATCGCGACAGAGTCGCATGACCTCGAGGGCCGTCTCCGGCAGCATCGGCACCTCGAGACGGTCGCCGTCGAGGGCGGCTTCCGCCGCGCGCACGAGGTCCGGGGCCAGGTCGGCCGTCGGCCCCTGCGTCGTTCCCGCGTCGATCATGCAATCTCCCCTCCCCGCACCGGCACCGGTCGCGGGATTCGAATCCTTCGCTTCGTCCTAGATCGGCCGGAAGCGGGGGGAGACTTGTCACAAAGAAGATGCGTCCGGCGCCCCCTCGGGGCCCCGGGCGGGATGCGGCGGGAGAGATTCGGGGCCGGCGCCGGTTCAGTGCGTGAAGCGGAACTCGAGCCCGTTGCTGGCGATGGCGAAGCCGCTCGTCTCGAAGGCCTGGACGAAGAGGGAGAGGCCGTCCAGCGCGGCCTGGGTCAGGTTGACGGGCACGCTCAGCTCCCCCTGGGCGTCGTAAGTGACGGTGTCCACGAGGGCGATGTGTTCCGGCGCGATGTCGATCAGGACGTCGAATCCGCCGGGGCCGCCGACCGGGAAGTCGTTGTAGTAGAGGCTCACCGCGACCACGCCGGGCGCGAAGGGCGCCGCGCCGGTGATCCGCAGGTCACCCGAGGTCACGGACTGGGGATGCGCCGCGCTGTCCCAGCTCAGGCCGAGAGCGGGCGGGTTCCCCGAGATCGAGACGTACTCCCGGGCCCCCGCCGCGCGCAGGAGTTGCACCCGGCCCGCCATCGCCGCGGTGCCCGGCCCCTGCTCGAACAGGTTCCCGATCAGGATCTCCGGCACGCCGTCGCCGTCGGCGTCGCCGAGGGCCGAGACGGAATAGCCGAGGAAACCGAGCGGCTGGGTGCCATCGCGCCGGAAGAGCAGCGAACCGTCCGCCCCGGAGTGGACGCGGACGAGGCCGGTGCCCGGTCCGAGCGGGTAGGTCAGGCCGCCGAGCGCGATGTCCGCGCACCCGTCGCCGTTGAGGTCGTCGGTGAGCGCCACCGCCGCCCCGAGGTGGTCCTGGGCGAGCTCGCCGATGAAGACGTGGACGAGGGCTCCGGTCGCACCGGAGTAGGCGTAGGCCCGGCCGATGTTCGCCTGCGGCACGCCGTTCCCGTAGTAGTCGTTCTGCATGGCCCCGATGAGGAGGTCCGAGACGCCGTCGCCGTCGAAGTCGCGGCCGCCGTCCAGCGCGAGGCCGAACTGGTCGCCGCCGATCTCCCCCTGGAGGGTGAGCGTCGTGATGTCGTCGAAGGGATCGACGACGTAGGCGCGACCGACGTTGCTGAAGCCCGGTTCGTCGTGCCAGCGCGCGCCGATCACGACCTCGTCGCGACCGTCGCCGTCGAGATCGCCCGCGCTCGAGACTGCGCTGCCGTAGAGATCGCTCACGGCCTCCCCGTCGTACATCCGGTAGAGGGTCCCCGATGAGCCGGTGAAGACGTAGGCGCGACCCTGCTGGATCCCCGCGCTCCCGGCATGGTAGTTGGCGCCGACGATGAGGTCGTCGGATCCGTCGCCGTCGACGTCCCCGGCCCCGTCGACCGACCAGCCGAAGCGATCGCCCGCCGCCTCGCCTTCGAGGGCGTAGACGAGCGCGCCGGTGGCTCCGGATCGGACCTCGACGCGACCGGCGGCGCCGTTCGCGCCGAGGGCGTTCGGGCTGCCCACGGCGAGATCGCCGACGCCGTCGCCGTCGATGTCGCCGGCCGCGGCCACGCACCATCCGTAGTCGTCACCCGGCGCGGCGCCGGAGTGGAAGCGGATCAGGGTCCCGTCGACTCCGGAATAGACGCCGACAACCCCCGTCCCGAGGACGTAGGGCGCACCCACCGCGAAGTCGGGTCGACCATCGCCGTCCACGTCGCCCAGACCGGCGACCGAGTTCCCGAAGGCGCCTCCCGAGGTCGGCCCCCAGACGTCCCGCAGCACCGGGAACTGCGCCGAGGCCGCGACCGCTCCGAGCAGCAGGACGCAGATCACGCGAATCGCGAGCATGGAAGCGGATCTCCGGGTCGAAAGCATGGGGGCACGCCGTCCCCGGGGGGCCGGACCTTCGTCGTTCGAGCGACGGAGGGCGAGCCGGCCGGGAGCGCGAATGCTAACCGGCGCTTCCCCGCCCACGAAGATTCAGGTTCTTTCAGGGGTTCCCGAGGACCCTGTCGCCTCGGGCGCGAACGGAAGACGGCACCGCATCAACTTGCGACGCCGCGACGGATCGCCGCAGGATGCCCGAAGACCGAAAGTCCGGTCTCCACCGCCACCTCGGACGATCCGACCGCGGCGGATCGTCGCCGGAGCCCGTTTTTCGCTTCGATGCTTCGGGGCCGCCGGTCCCACTCCTATACTTGGCGTCGGTTCGCATGGATCCGCCCCGCGGAGCCTGCGCCGTTGCCGTGCCGAACATTCGCGACCATCGCTCGATCGGTGGACCCCGGGTTCCACACGACGCGGTTCGCGAGCCGAACGTCCCGTGGCGGTCCGCGGACGGTCCCGTTGACCCGCTGCCTTCAAGGAAGGGTATCGATGAAACTCCAGATTTCCGCCTTCGCGGCCCTGCTGGTCGTGGCCCTCTCGGCCACGGCGCGGGCGCAGTTCGTCCCCTATCCGCCGGTCGCTGCGCCGGTCGAGAACCCGATGACCGCCGAGAAGGCGACCCTCGGCAAGATCCTCTTCTGGGACGAGCAGCTCAGCTCGACCAACACGATGGCGTGCGGCACCTGCCACATCCCGTCCGCGGGCGGCTCCGACCCGCGCTCGGTCGACATCGACTCCGTCGCTCCCGGCGCGGACGGCATGCTCGGCACCGGCGACGAGACGATCGGCTCGAAGGGAGTCATCGCCGCCATGCTCGGCGGACAGTACGTCGATGACGGCGTCCACTTCCCGAACCCGCAGGTGACCGGTCGCAAGACGCCGACCATGATCGACGCCTGGGCGCAGTCGGACATCTTCTGGGACGGACGCGCCACCTCGCAGTTCACCGATCCGCAGACCGGCCTCGTCGAGATCGCCAGCGGCGGCGCCCTCGAGAGCCAGGCCGTCGGACCGCTCGTCTCCAACGTCGAGATGGCCCACTCCGGGCGGACCTGGGAGCACATCCTCTTCAAGATCAACCGCGTCGCGCCCCTCGGGATGTCGGATTCCTCGACCTTCCCGGCCGACGTGACCGCGGCGCTCGGCCTCTACCCGACCTACACCGATCTGTTCAACTGGGCCTTCGGTGCGCCGGCTCCGGGCGAGGACGTCATCAGCGCGAAGCGCGTCGCCTTCGCCATCGCGACCTACGAGCGCACCCTCGTCGCGAACCAGACCCCCTGGGACGCCCACGTCGCCTCGGTGGCGGCGATGACGCCGTCGCCCCTCACGCCGCAGCAGCAGGCCGGCATGATGGTCTTCTTCGGCACGACCTGCGCGCAGTGCCACTCGGGCCCGCTCTTCAACGGCGGCACGGCCCAGGGCATCTTCCACGCGGTCGGCGTCTTCGATCCGCTCGTGGACGGCGGTCGCTTCGACACGACCGGCAACCCGGCGGACCGCGGCAAGTTCAAGGTTCCGACGCTGCGCAACGTCGGCCTCCGCGAGGCCGGCGGCCTGTTCCACCACGGCACCAGCAACGCCTCGAGCATCGAGAGCGTCATCAACTTCTACAACACGGGTCCGTCCTTCACCCTGAACACCGACCCGATGCTGATGCCCACCAGCGGCCTCAACCTCACCGCGCAGCAGGCCGCCGACATGGCGGAGTTCCTCCGCAACGCGCTGACCGATCCCCGCGTCCTCGCGGAGACCGGCCCCTTCGCGCGTCCGGCCCTGCGCTCCGAGATCGACGCCCTGCAGAACCCGGCGACGGCGAGCATCTACTTCATCCCGCGTCCTCCGGCCCCGGCCGGCGTCGACCAGTTCACCTGGGAGGCGATCTACCCGCTCGAGACGGTCGATTCCGACGGCAACGCCCCGCAGATGATCGCGCGGGAGCCGGCCGCGGTCGGGCACCCCTACTTCACGCTCGGCGTGGCGGGGACGAAGCCCAACACCGTCGCCTACCTCCTGGCGGGCGAGATGAACCCGAACGTGTTCGCCGGCATGCCGGGCACGCCGTTCCCCTTCTACCCGGGCTTCTTCCAGTCGCTCCCGGTCTGGGTGAACGTCAACGGCCCCTACGCCCAGGCGGGCGTGCTGACCCAGGGCGCCGGCGCCGGTAACGGCTACGCCTCGCTGAACGTCGGCATCGCCACGAACCCGGCCCTCGCCGGCTTCGAGGTCTGGGCCCAGTGGTTCGTCGCCGACGCCATGGTGCCGGTGGGCTTCGCCGCCTCGCGGGGCATCAAGATCAAGATCCTGCCCTGACGCGGGAATCCCCGCCCTCCGAGCGACCCGCGCCGCGACCCGGCGCGGGTCGCTTTATTGTGGGGCGAGAGCGGCATAGGATGCGCTCGGGGCCGGTCGGGTGCGCCGGGGATGGTCTCCCGCGACTCCCGGGAGGAGGACTTCGATGCGAGATCCGCGCTGGCTGGGCCTGAGGCACGTCGCGCTCCGCGTCCGGGACCTCGAGGCGGCCCGCGGCTTCTATGTCGACTTCCTCGGGATGGAGGTCGAATGGGCGCCCGACGCCGACAGCCTCTACCTCACCTGCGGCCGCGACAACCTCGCGCTGCACCGCGGCGAACCGCGCGGCTCGGGTGCGCTCGACCACATCGGATTCGTCCTCGCGGATCCGGAGATGGTCGAGGAATGGGAGATGCGGGCCCGGGAGCGGGGCGTGGAGGTCGTCCAGGCGACCAAGACCCACCGCGACGGCGCCCGGAGTTTCTACTGCCGGGACCCCGAGGGCGTCCTGGTCCAGGTCCTCTACCACCCTCCCCTCGCTCCTCTGGCGGGCCGGGAGGGCGGCGAGGATCGCGAGGGGTGACAGCCGGCGGGGCGGGTGGCAAGATCCACCCCGCCGGAGCTGACGGCAATCACGGTGCTGAGGGAAGAGGACGAGATGGCACGCGAGGTCGAGATCGAGATCGAGGGCAAGCGCTACGCGCTCCCCGTCATCGAGGGCACCGAGAACGAGAAGGGCTTCGACATCGGCAAGCTCCGCGGCGAGACGGGCTACATCACGCTCGACCCCGGCTACGTGAACACCGGGTCGTGCTCGAGTTCGATCTGCTTCATCGACGGTGAGAAGGGGATCCTTCGCTACCGCGGCTACCCGATCGAGCAGCTCGCCGGCGGCGCCAGCTTCCTGGAGGTCGCCTACCTCCTCCTCAACGGTGAGCTCCCGACGCGCGACCAGCTCGATGCCTACACGACCTCCGTCACGCGCCACTCGCTCATCCACGAGGACATGAAGCACTTCTTCGACGGGGTCTCCAGCTACGCCCACCCGATGGCCGTGCTGGCCGCGATGGTCTGCAACCTCGCGAGCTACTACCCCGGCGAGCAGGACCCCGACGTCAAGGCCCACCGCGAGCTGAGCTATCTCCGCCTCCTCGCCAAGGTCCCGACGATCGCGGCGCTGTCGTACAAGAAGTCGATCGGCCAGCCGATCATCTACCCGCGCAACGACCTCTCCTACTGCGCGAACTTCCTGAACATGATGTTCGCGGTCCCGAGCGAGACCTACGAGATCGATCAGGACATCGTCGACGCGCTCAACCTCATCCTGATCCTGCACGCCGACCACGAGCAGAACTGCAGCACCTCGACGGTGCGCGTGGTCGGCTCGAGCAACGCGAACCTCTACGCCTCGATCTCGGCCGGCATCTGCGCCCTCTGGGGGCCGCTGCACGGCGGCGCGAACCAGCGCGTCATCGAGATGCTGCAGCAGATCCGCGACGACGGGGACGACGGCAGCCGCTTCCTCGAGAAGGTCAAGGACAAGAGCTCGGGCGTCCGACTCATGGGCTTCGGGCACCGCGTCTACAAGAACTTCGACCCGCGCGCGAAGATCATCAAGGTCGCCTGCGACCGCGTGCTCGCCAAGCTCGGCGTCCACGATCCGCTCCTCGACATCGCCAAGAAGCTCGAGGAGGTCGCACTCCGCGACGAGTACTTCATCGAGCGACGCCTCTACCCGAACGTCGACTTCTACAGCGGCATCATCTACCGCGCCATCGGCATCCCCACCGACATGTTCACGGTGATGTTCGCCCTGGGACGCCTCCCGGGCTGGATGGCCCACTGGAAGGAGATGCACGAGGCCGGCGGTTCGCGCATCAGCCGCCCGCGGCAGATCTACACCGGAGCGGCCGTCCGCGACGTCGTTCCTCTCGATCGACGCTGATCACCGCGGGGGCGTCCGGCCGGGCCGGACGCCCCCGCGTCACGTTCCGGCGTTCTCACCCCCTCGAACTCGACTGCCACGGAGGGACGCTCATGTCGCCCACGTCCGTCTTTCGTTTCGCGGTCCTCTTCCTGGCTCTGCTCGCCGGCCACGGCGTCGCGCAGTCCCCGGAGCGCCGACTCTCCCCTCACGACGTCCTCGACTTCCGGACCGTCGGGACGGCCCAGCTCTCTCCCGACGGCCGCTCGATCGCCTACGTGCTGGTCGTGCCGCGCGCCGAAGGTGACCCCGACGGACCCGCCCGCAGCCAGCTCCGCCTCGTCGGCAGCGACGGCGCCGACGACCGCCTCCTGAGCGACCATCCCGGCGGCGTCTCATCGCTCCGCTGGTCGGCCACCGGTGATGCGCTCCACTTCCTCTCGCGGCGGAGCGGCGACGCGGGCAGCGCGCTCTACGCCCTCCCGCTCGCCGGCGGCGAGGCGCGTCGCCTCGTGGGGGCGAACGCCTCGATCACCGCCTACGACGTCTCGCCGGACGGGCGCCGCGCGGTCTACACCAGCGCCCGTCCGGTCGCGGCGGAGCGCCGTCAGGAGATGGCGGCGGGATTCGACCGCGTCGTCTTCGAGGAAGAGGAACCGCCGGTCGAGCTCCACCTTCGGGACCTGGAATCCGGCGAGGACCGCGTCCTCCCGCTCCCCGGAGCTCCCTGGGATCCGGCCTTCAGCCCCGACGGCGGTCTCATCGCGTGCTGGATCAGCCCGACGGCCAGGATCGACGACCGCTACATGCATCGACGCCTGCACGTCGTCGACGCCGTGACCGGCGGCGTGCGTCAGGTCGCCGACACGCAGGGCAAGGTGGGGAACTTCGTCTTCAGCCCGAACGGCAAGCGCATCGCGCTGGTCGCCGCCGCCGACCTGCACGACCCGAAGGAGAGCGGACTCCTCGTCGTCGACATCGCCAGCGGGAGCAAGATCGCACTGACGCCCGCGGACTTCCCCGGTCACGTCTCCGAGGTGAGCTGGCAGGGAGATGACCGCGTCGTCTTCCTGACCGCGGAGGGAACCGCGACGACCCTGTCGCGCCAGCCGACCGAGGAAGGCGCCGCCATCGAGGTGCTGCTCCGACGCGACGATCTCGTCCTGGGCCACTACTCGGCCGGCCCGGAGGGGGCGTTCGCCCTCGTCGCGGACACGCCCTTCCACCCGCCGGAGCTCTACCATCTCGCTCCGGGCCCGATGGCCGAACCCCGGCGACTGACGCGAAGCAACCCGATCCTCGAGGAGGTCCGGCTCGCCCCGCAGCGGGTCGTCCGCTACCAGACGAAGGACAAGATCGAGATCGAGGGCGTCCTCATCGAGCCGCTCGATCGTCGCGAAGGCGAACGCGTCCCGCTCATCGTCGTCGTCCACGGCGGCCCCGAATCCCACTACTCGAACGGCTGGCTGACGCGCTACTCGATGCCCGGCCAGGTCGCGGCGGCGCGGGGATTCGCGGTCTTCCACCCGAACTACCGGAGCAGCACCGGCCGCGGCGTCGCCTTCTCCAAGCTCGGTCAGGGCCGGTCCGGCCGCGAGGAGTTCGACGACATCGTCGAGGGCGTCGACCACCTGGTGAAGGCGGGCCTCGCCGACCGCAAGCGCGTCGGCATCACCGGCGGGAGTTACGGCGGCTACGCGAGCGCCTGGGGGGCGACCTATTACAGCGACCGCTTCGCCGCGAGCGTCATGTTCGTCGGCATCTCGGACCAGATCTCGAAGGTCTTCACCACCGACATCCCGGACGAGAGCTTCCTCGTCCACTGGCGCATGCGCCCCTGGGACGACAACTGGCAGAAGTTCCTTGAGGCGAGCCCGATCTACTGGATCAAGCGCGCGAACACGCCGATCCTGATCGCTCACGGCGCCGAGGATCCCCGGGTCTCTCCGACGCAGAGCACCGAGCTCTACCGCGCTCTCAAGCTGAAGGGCGACGTGCCGGTGCGCATGGTCCGGTATCCCGGCGAGGGACACGGCAACCGCCGCCGGGCCTCGCAGCTCGACTAAGCCTTGCGGCAGCTCCGGTGGTTCGAGCACTTCCTCGCCGACCCGCGCCCGACGGCCATGCCGCCGGCCGCCATCGGCTACGGACGCTGAGTCCGCTCGGAGAGACGGGAATGAGCGCCACCTCACACCACGAAGGGGTCGTGAAGGCCCTGATCGCGGGCATCGTCGCGAACCTCGCCATCGGCGTCGCGAAGTTCGTCGCCTTCCTGTTCTCGGGAAGCGCGGCGATGCTGGCGGAGGCGCTCCACTCGGTGGCCGACTCGAGCAACCAGGGTCTCCTCGCCCTGGGTCTCAAGCGGAGCCAGCGCCTCCCGACGGAGACCCATCCCTTCGGCTTCGCGAAGGAGCGGTACTTCTGGAGCTTCCTCGTCGCGCTGATCATCTTCGCGCTCGGCGCGGTGTTCGCGATCTACGAGGGCGTCCACAAGATCTCGCACCCGACCCCGATCCAGAATCCCGGCTGGGTCTACTTCGCCCTCGCGGTCGGCATCGTCTTCGAGTCCTTCGCGCTGCGGGTCGCCTGGCGCGAGTTCCGCGAGTTCCGGGAGACGAACCCCGGCTCGCTCCTCGAGGGACTCCGGGCGACCAAGGACCCGACCCTCCCCACCGTCCTGTTCGAGGACTCGGCCGCGATCGTCGGCCTCCTGGTCGCCCTGGTGGGCGTCACGGTCACCGTCGTGACGGGTGACGCGACCTACGACGGTGTCGCCTCGATCATCATCGGCCTCGTGCTGCTCGGCGTCTCCTGGTTCCTCGCGGTCGAGAGCTTCAGCCTCCTCGTCGGCGAGGCCGCCCTCCCCGTCGAGCAGTCGGCGATCCGCGAGGTGGCCGAATCCGACCCGGCCGTCGTCTCGGTCCTCGAACTCCTCACTCTCCAGCGGGGACCGGACTCGCTCCTCGTCGCCCTCACGCTCGAGTTCGCCGACGATCTCGTCACCGGCCAGATCGAGACCGCCGTCTGCCGCCTCGAATCGGCCATCAAGGCCCGGATCCCCACCGCCACGCACATCTTCATCGAGACCGGCAGCATCTCCTCCCGCTCCCCCGAGGACGCGTGAATAAATGGGGTCAGACCCCATTTATTCAAAAAGGGGGTGAAAGTGAATAAATGGGGTCTGACCCCATTTATTCATTCTCGCGGACGCTGCGGGGTCGGCGGGCCCCCCGGGCACGACCGGATGGGAAGATGCCCCTAGATCCACGTCGAACGAGACCCGCGGCTCCGATCCACCGCGCCTTCCGATGCCACTCCGGTTCCACCGTCTTCGCACTGCGGGCGAGCGTCTTCGGATCCGAGTCGATCCCGTCGGCCGGAGATTTCCGTGAGGATCGGGGTCGTGAGACGCATCGAGCGCGGTCGTTCAGCTCGAAAAACGCGGATACTTGACACCGAGTGGCTATCGACCGTTGAATCTCCGGCAGCCGGCCTTGGTCCGCGCTCGGGACATGAAGCAGGTCGTCCGGTCGATCCCGTCCCCTCGAGGTGCCCCATGAGATCTCCCCTCCCCGGCATGGCCCTTCTCGCCCTTCTCTGCCTGAGTCTCGCGTCGTGCAGCGGAGGTGGAGGGGATGACGCCGGGAACCGGGGCGGCGGTGCCACGGTCCAGCCGCTCGTCTCGGCGGAGGTGATCCAGCCCGCGTTCGACGGACGGGTCTACGGGGCGAGCATCCCCGTGCGCGTGAGGACCCTGGCGCCCGAGACCGTCGTGCTCGTCAACGGCCTCTTCGCCATCCCGGACAGCTCCAAGACGACGTGGACGGCCCATGTCCCGGCCGGTCCGGGCCCCCTCGACGTCGAGGTCGAGATCCTGTCGGCGAACGCGACCGTCCGCGAGCGGGGAGTCGCCCGGCGGCTCGAGGTCCATGAGACGAATGTCGTGAAGCTGGAGTGGTACGAGCCGGACCCGACGCACACGCGCCTCCGCGCTCTCGCGCGTCGCCCGGACTACTCGCTCGTCTTCGTCGAGTACGACCTCGGCACCGGC
The DNA here is from genome assembly GCA_041402125.1 of Planctomycetota bacterium. Taxonomy (GTDB): domain Bacteria; phylum Planctomycetota; family DRQF01; genus JAWKSY01. The sequence continues at coordinate 43,528 of JAWKSY010000017.1, read as the reverse complement.
GGGATGGAGATCGTACGGAGTGATTCCGGCGAGGAGATCGACCTCGGCGCCGTGGCCGCGGCGTTCACCTGGGACCCGATCCGCGACGTCGTGTACGACATCGAGAGCGGCGCGCCGGGCGCGCCGGGCGTGCCGGTCGAGGTTCGGCGGATCGACGTCGCCACGGGCACGTCTTCGACCGTCGTGATCACCGACGCGCCCGGAGACACGGTGACCGCCGTGCCCTCCCTGCGCTACGACCTCCTCGACGACTCCCTGCTCGTCGAGGCGAACGCAGTGATCGCCGGGAGTGCCGCTCTGATGCTCAGGCGGTATCCGGGAGGAATCGGTCCCGCGATCGATGTCCCTCTCCCGGCGATTCCCGGCCCGTTCGGCATCGGCGTCTCCGGCGTTCCGGGCGGACCGATCTCGCTGACCCCCGGCGGCATCAGCGCGTCCTACTTCCTCGTCAATCCCATCACCGACGCGATCACCGTCCAGAATCCGATCTTCGCGCCCGGCTTCAACACGAGCATCTACGGCCCCGCGCAGTTCGACCTCCTCGAGCCGGGGGCCGTCCTGAACATCCGTCAGTACGGCCTCTTCGTGGACCGCCCGGCCACGTCGTCGACGACCCTCCTCGCCGCGTTCGCGCCCTTCGACACCTCGCGTGCGATCCACGCGAGCGCCCAGGCCGCCACCATCCTCGTGCACACCGAGCGGGGTCCGACACTCGTCGATCGCGCCGATGGCGCGATGACGACGATTCCGACGATCGATCGCGGTTCCTATCCCCACCTGCTCCCCTCCCACCCCTCGGGCTTGCACATCGGACACGACCTCGTCGGCGTCTACCCCGATCCGAGCCAGAACGCCCACTTCACGCTCGTCCGGTACGACCTCGAGACCTCGACCACGACGGCGATGCCGGTGGCCGGAATCGACCCACCCGACGGGATCCTGATCCTGGCCCAGTTCGGCGGGCAGCTCTGGGATCCCGTGGCGGAACGCCTCATCGGCGTCCTCCGGACGACGGAGCTCTCCACACCGATCAGCGTCGACCTGGTCTCGATCGACATCGACACCGGTGTGGCGACGGTTCTCGCGACGTCGGACATTCCGGACGACGGGTCGGGCCCCCGGCCATGTCCTCCACGATCGGGCGAGGAACCGCTACCTCTTCGTGACCGGCACCGGAGCGATCCACGGGTACGACCTGTCCGACGGCTCGCTGAGCCTCGTCGCCCAGCTCCCCGAGCCTGCCACCGTCGCCCCGAACTCGACGCCGGGCTACGCGGCCTCGCTCGACGAGAGCGCGGACTGCGCGTACTTCCTCCAGTCCTCGTTCATCGGCGCCGGGACCGTCGTGGCCCGGCTCGACCTCTCCGACGGAACGGTCACCACGACCTCGCTCGACTTCAGCGACACGCCGCCGGGGAATGTCCAGTGGATCGGAGGGTCGGCCGCCGATCGGGCGGGTCGAGTCATCGTCGCCGCTCGTCGCGGCGGCACTCTCCTCGGCGATCTGCTCCGTCTCGACCTCGGGTCGGGAACGCTCGAGACCCTGGAGATCGGGCTCCGACCGTTCGAGATCCTGTCCCTCTGGCACGACGATACGGACCTCGACCGTCCACTCGTCCAGTTCGATCGAGGCATCTACTCGGCGGACTTCCCCACCGGCGCCCTCACCCTGCTGGCACGCTGATCGACCCCGGTCCCCATCGCGTCCGCGGCCACGCGAATAAGGGTCAGACCCCTTTATTCACTTTCGGGCCCGAAGTGAATAAAGGGGGTCTGACCCCTTCTATTCACGACGAGGAATCTGCCGTTCTTGACACGGGACAGCGCGGAGGATTCCAATCTCACGGTCAGGCACCCGCCGTTCTTCCGTGAGGGAGGGACGGCCCGATCGATCTCGTCATCCCCGAGATTCCCCATGAAGCACCCGCGGTCCCGGCTCCTCGTCGCACCGGCCTTCATCCTCCTCTCTTTCGGCCTCGTCGCGTGCGGCGGGGGCGGCGGAGGCTCGGCCGTCGGCGCGACGACATCGCCCCTCCTCACGGCAGAGGTCATGCAGCCCGCCTTCGATGGGCGGGTCTTCGGGTCCACGGTCCTGATCCGCGTGCGCACGCAGGCTCCCGAGGCGGCGGTCCGCATCAACGGTTTCTTCGCCATCCCCGACGCGAGCAAGACGACCTGGACATCGAGCCTCCCGGCCGCGCCGGGCCCGCTCGACATCGATGTCGAGATCCTCGCGGCGAACGGGAGCGTCCGCGAGAAGGGGATCGCCCGGAGGATCGAGGTCCACGAGACGGACGTCCGGAAGCTGGAGTGGTACGAGCCCGACGAGACTCATTCGCGCCTGCGCGCCCTGGCGCGGCGCCGCGACGACTCGCTCGTCTTCGTCGAGTACGACCTCGTCGCGGGCGGGATGAAGATCGTCCGAACGGACGCCGGGCAGGAGATCAGCCTCGGAACGGCCGTCGCGCCGTTCACCTGGGCCACCCTCCGCGACGTCGTCTACGACGTCCAGAACGAGGTGCAGGGAGCGCCGATCGATGTCCGGCGCATCGAGGTCGCGACGGGTGCGATCTCGGCGGTCGCCGTCACCGAATTGCCCGGCGACGCGATCAACTTCGTGCCGTCCCTGCGCTACGACCGCCTGGGCGACTCCCTGCTCCTCCAGGCCGGCGGGACGATCGGAGGCAACTTCGGACCCGTGTTTCGGCGTTACCCGGGCGGCATGAGCCCTCCGATCGAACTCCCCTTCCCGCCGATGGCGTCGGGCGGCAGCATCGGAGTCCCCGCGCTTTCCGGCGGACCGATCACGCTGACCGTCTCGAGTCTGGCCTCGAGCTACTTCGTGGTCGACCCGATCCTCGACACCGTCGCGGCGGCGACTCCGGTGTTCGTGCCCGGCGCCGGCTCGAACGTCTGGAACCCGGTCCAGCCCGACTTCGCCATCCCCGGGGCGATCCTGAACGTCCGGCAGTTCGGTCTCTTCGTGGATCAGCCCTCCGCGGGGACGTCGACCCAGGTCGCCGCATTCACGCCGCTCAACTCCTCGCTCCCGATCTACGCGAGTCAATCGGACGGTGCCGTCATCGTGCCGACGGGCAAGGGGCCGCTGCGGATCGACCGCCTCGACGGTTCGGCGGCTCGCGTTCCGACGGTCGGTCAGGGGACCTTCCCCGACTTCATCTCCCCCCCCTTCGTCTCCGGCTTCCGCCTCGAGAACGAACTGGTCGGCATCTACCCCGATCCCGTCGTGACCTCCGAGTTCCGGGTCACCCGGCACGATCTCGAGACCTCGGCGACGACCGAGATCCCGGTGACCGGCATCGACTTCCCGGACGGAGTGCTTCTCCAGGGCTACATCGGGCTGCAATCCTGGGACTCCGACGCCGGGCGGCTCATCGCCGTCCTCTCGACGTTCGAAGCCTTCTCGGTGGTCAGCATCGACCTCATCTCGGTCGACATCGACACCGGTGAGGCGATCGTCCTCGCGTCGTCCGACGTCACCGGGCCGTCGGGATCCCCCGTGCGTCTCCTCCACGACCGCGCCCGGGGCCGATATCTCCTCGTGACCGGCACCGGAGGCATCTACGGCTACGACGTCGCGGGGATCCTGGGTCTCGTCGCCCAGCTCCCGAGCCCGTCACCGTCTTTCCCTACTCCACTCCCGGCTACGCGGCCTCCATCGACGAGGCGTCGGACTGCGCCTACTTCCTCCAGTCCTCGTACATCGGAGCGGCGACCGTCATCGCCAAGGTGAACCTCGAGACCGGTGCCGTCACCTCGACCACGATCGACTTCAGCGCGGGGCTTGCGGGTGAGTTTCAGTGGGTTTCCGGCGCTTCGCCCGATCGTTCCGGAAGGGTCGTCATCGCGGCGCGACGCACGACCACGCTACTGGCCGACCTGCTCCGTCTCGACCTCGCCACCGGCAGCGTCGACGTCGTCGACGTGAGGCTCCGACCGAACGTGCTCGTCTCCTTCTGGCCGCACGAGGACGACCTCGATCGACCGTTCCTCCACTTCGACGCCAGCATCTACTCGGCGGACTTCCTGTCCGGCGAGCTCACGCTGATCGCACGCTGAACCCGCACCGAGCCTCCCGAGAACGACGATGACGACCTCGCGCCTCACGTTTCTTCCCGCGGCCCTCGCGCTCTTCTTCCTGGCGACGCTTCCCGGCTGCGGCGGAGGGGGCGGCGGCTCCGGAGGGGGGGCCACCGCGCTTCCCCTCGTGTCGGCACTCGTCGCGGAGCCGGCCTACGACAGCCGTGTCTTCGGCGAGGCCGTCGAGGTCCGGGTGCGATCCGACGCACCCGAGGCGGGCCTCCGCATCAACGGCCTCGCCGCCACCCCGGACGCGAGCGGAACGCTCTGGTCGGTGACGCTGCCGACGACGCCGGGGGCCCTCGACATCGAGGTCGAGATCCTGGCCGCGGACGGCACCGTCCGCGAGCGCGGCATCGGTCGGCGGCTCGAGGTCCACGAGGAGGACGTGGTCGGCATCGAATGGTACGAGCCCGACCCGACCAACACCCGCCTGCGGGCGGTCGCGCGGCTGCGCGGGGACGAGCTCGCCTTCGTCGAGTTCGATCTGGTGGGCGGAGGCATGTCGCGCGTCAAGACCGCGGCCGGAGTGCCGTTCGATCTCGGATCCGAACCCTCGGCCTTCACCTGGGACGTCATGCGGGACGTCGTCTTCGATGTCGAGGACGACGCGATCCGACGCATCGACGTCGCGACCGGAGCGGAGTCCTACCTTGATCTCGGCGGAGACGACGACGACGTCAGCTTCGACATCTACTCGATCCGCTACGACCGGATCGGCGACGCGCTCCTCGTCCACCGCGGCGCCTTCATCAACGGCTTCTTCGATCTCGACCTCCTGCGTTTCCCGGGCGGCATGGGACCCGCGACGACGATCGTGAATCCGACGGTGACCCTCGGCTCGACCTTCAGCGTGCCCGCCGCTCCGGGCCAGCCGATCACCTTCACGCCCACGCCGGAGTCGGCGCTGTACTACACCGTCGATCCGGCCACCTTCACCGTGACGGCCTCCGCCGCGGTCGCCAGCGCGGGAATCTCGACCGTCCTCCGCGCTCCGGCTCAACCCGACTTCGCCGAGGCGAACGCCTTCTTCACCCTCCGCGACGAGGGGCTCTTCCTCGACCGTCCCGGCGTCCCCTCGACGAGCCTCTTCGCCGCGGTGACGCCGTCCGACGAGGTACGACCGATCTTCCCCAGCGTCGCCTCGGACAACCTCCTCCTGAGCGACGTCGACGGGCCCGTGCTCGTCGACCGGACCTCGGGGGCGGTCACGCATCCGGACACCTTCGGGTACGGACCGACGGGCATCCTCCCGCTCACGGAACCCGCCGGCATCATGGTCGGCGGCGAACTCGTCGGACTCGCGCGGACGACCGGCGACCCGGCGAGCCTGTCGCTCGTCCGCTTCGATCCGCGGACGAACGCGGTGAACGAGATGCCGGTCACGGGCATCGGTTTCCCCGGGAATCCAGGGTTCCAGGTCCTGGCCCACGCTCAGCTCTGGGACCCGATGACCGGCAAGCTGATCACCCTGGTCGTGACCTACCAGGCCTTCAATCCCGTCACCGTCGGGATCTACTCCGTCGACATCGACACCGGCGCGGCCACGACGCTCACGAGCCTCGCATCCCCGCCCTTCTCGGCGGTCTCGACGCTCCATCTCCGGCACGATCGCGTACGCAACCGTTTCCTCATGGTGACGGGGACGGGGCTGATCTACGCCTACGACGTCGCGAGCGGCACGCTCTCGTTCTTCTCGCAGGTCGCCGAGCCGGACACGCTCTGGCCCTACTCGACGCCGGGATACGTGGCGGCCCTCGACGAGGCGAGCGATCAGCTCATCCTCCTGCAGTCGAGCCGGTTCAACGGCGGGACCGTCACCTCGAACGTCTCTCTGGAGGACGGCTCCGTCACCATCAAGGAAATCGACTTCAGTGGCGTGCTCCCCGCCGAGTACAGCTACGTCGGATTCTGGATCGGCGACAATGCGGGGACCGTCCTCGCCGGGATCCGTCCCTTCGCCTCGAACCTCACCGACCTCGCGCGCATCGACCTCGTGACCGGAACGTTGACCCTGGTCGACGTCGACACCGAGCAGGCGCCCTTCCAGGGGCCGACGATGCGGATCTGGGCCGATGAGTCCGATCCCGGTCACGCGATCATCCGGATCAAGGCCGGTCTCTACGCGGCGGACCTCGCCACCGGCCAGCTCACGCTGCTGGCGCGCTGAGCCCGGGACCGGGAGACGCGAGTCCCCCGAGATCGCCCCGGGAGTGAGGAAGGACGCCGCCCCCAGTCTCGGGGCGGCGCCTTCTCGTCGGACCGCGTGAAGGGTGACCTGGCCCTCGTCCCTCGCCGGCCGGAGTGACCTCGGCGCGGCGGCGAGGACGACCCCTCCGACCGTCTCCGCGACCCCGATCCGGCCCGGGAGCTCATCCGATTCGGACGGATCCTTGCTCCGGCGCCGACGTCGGGTTCAGATGCGGTCGAGATCGGCGCACACCTCGAATCCTGGACCGTCTTCCCCCGATGCCGCAGGCATCGGAACCCGGATCACTTCGAGGCACGACCACCATGACGAACCATCCCTCGGCGTGCGCGCGACGACTCCTCGCGTGGGCGACACTCTGTGTCCTGATCGGCTCCTTCTCCGCCTGCTCCGGCGGCGGAACGGACGGTATCCCGACTCTCCTCTCCACCTTTGTGAGCTCCCCGGCCGCCGACGGGCTCGTCTTCGACGACGAGCTCGTCGTGCGCGGACGGACCGGCGCGAACGGTGTCGGCTCGGTCACCGTGAACGGCGTCGCGGCGCAGTCGAGCGACGGCTTCGCGAGCTGGTCGGCCGTCATTCCCCTTCCGCTCGGGGCGACCGATGTCGAGATCGTCGTTCGGGACGCCGACGGGGTCATCCTCGAGGCGGGCGTGGCGCGACGGATCCGGCGTCAGGAGACGCGGGTGCTGGCGTTCAACGGACTCGCGATCGACCGCGCGCGCGAGGAGGGACGCGGCATCGCCGGGACGCCCTCGGGCTACGCCTTCGTCTCCCTCGACCTCGAGACGGGCGATCTCGCTCGTCCGCACGCCGAGCGGCCTGGTGCTCGCTCCGATCTCCGACTCGCCCGTCGGCTGGGATTCGGGCCGCGATCAGCTCTACCACGTCGAGGGTGGAACGAGCCTGATGCGCCGCGACGTCGCGACGGGGGCGGTCGAGACCGTGCTCACGGCGGGGAGCGATGGGCTCGACGGTTTCGTCGTGCGGACCATGCAGTTCGATCCCGTTCGCGACGCGATGATCCTCGCCGGGCTCTTCGCCTACGCCGACGGGACCTTCGGCCTTCTCCGCGTCGACGCCCAGACCCTCGGCATCGAGCGTTTCGCGACGGTCGGGGTGGCCGGTGAGGTTCCGGCCGTCGTGTCCGGGCTCGGCATTCCCGAGTCCGCGGATCGCTATCTCGTGCGGAGCCTGGTCGCCGCTCCCTCCTTCGCCGAGATCGACCCGAGTCCGGCGTGGTCACGCCCCGCACGCTCTCCCCGGCCCCCGGCGAGAGCGCCTTCATCTCGACGGTCGTCAATCTCGACGTCGACGGGGTGAACTACCTCGCGACCCGGATCGGGGAGCTCGTCATCGACGACCCGATCCTCGGCCAGTCCACCCCCTTCGCTCCCTTCCGCGCCAGCTACCTGAAGGACGCGCTCCACCCCCGTGCCGCCACGAACGACGTCATCGCGGTCGCAGGAAACCGCGTCGCGCGGATCGCGCGGTCCACGGGCACGGAATCCGTCCTCCCCTTCGCCGGCCGCGGACGGGGCGCGCCCATCGGCGTGCCGCCCCTGCCCTGGATCGTCGACGGCGACCGCCTCGTCGGGGTCAGTTCCGAAGTGGTCATGCACATCGACCGCGCGACGGGTGATCGGGCGTCCATCGCCATCACCGGGCAGACGCCGGCCGACGCCCTGGGCTTCCCGACCCCCGTCGATCAGCTCCTCGACGCCCCTCGCGGACGACTCATCGAACTCGCTCGGGAGACCGTTCCCGGCCTCGGCACGCGTCTCGCCCTCTGGGCGATCGATGTGGACTCCGGCGCGGCGACGCCTCTCGCCACGATCGCGACGCAGAGCCAGTCGGGCCAGCTCGTCCACGACGCGAGCCGGGATCGCTATCTCGTGCTGAGCGAGGACCCGGTCATCCGGGAGTTCGACCCCGTCACGTCCGCGGTGTCGATCCTCCTCACGCTCCCGACCTCCGCCCAGGCGACGGGGGGCGGCCCGGTACTCGCCGTGATCGACGAGGCCACCGACCGCATGATCTACCTGCGTGACGAGCCGCTCTCCCTCCCGACCTCCCGCGTCGAGGTCGACCTCGAGTCACTCGCAGTCGAAGTGGAGCCGATCTCCTTCCCGAGCCTCGTCGGCTCGGGGCTCGTCGCGCTCACCGGACGTCGCCACGTTCACCTCGGCACCGGCCGCATCGCGGCGAGCGCCCGGAGCTCGAACTTCGACGACCGGCTCCTGATCCTCGACCTCGAGGTCGGCGACGCGGTCCCGGTGCCCGGCGGGCTCGAGACGCTGGGCACCCAGTTCAGGGTGAGCGGCGTCCCAGGTCAGCGTGATGCGGTCTTCCTGACGAGCACGGTCGGCGTCCAATCCGTCGACCTCATCTCCGGCCAACCGACCTTGATCTCGCGCTGACCGCGCTCGTGAATAGAAGGGGTCCGACCCCCTTTATTCAAGAAGGGCGCGAAAGTGAATAAATGGGGTCTGACCCCATTCATTCAGAAATGGCCCGATTTTGAATAAAGGGGGTCTGACCCCTTTTATTCACTTCTCTCAGGCGTTGGCGCGGGCCTCGACCTCGGTCACGGTCTTGGCGATGCCGGGACCGAGGACGCGCGCGCCGCTCTCGGTGCACAGCACGTCGTCCTCGATGCGGATGCCGCCGAAGTCGAGCCAGTCCTCGAGGCGGTCGTAGGCGATGAAGTCGCGGTGACGGCCCTCCTCCCGCCAGCGCTCGATGAGCGCGGGGATGAAGTAGATGCCGGGCTCGACGGTGAAGACCCAACCGGGAGCGAGCGGGCGCGCCAGGCGGAGGAAGTTGAGGCCGAACTGGTCGCTCCGCCCCTCGGCGCCGTAGCCGACGACGTCGCCCAGGTCCTCCATGTCGTGGACGTCGAGGCCGAGCTGGTGGCCGAGCCCGTGCGGGAAGAACAGCGCGTGCGCGCCGGCGGCCGCGGCGTCCTGCGCGTTGCCCTTCATCAGACCGAGGTCGATGAGACCCTGCGCGATCTTCAGGCAGGCGAGGACGTGGAGGTCCCGGTAGGCGACGCCGGGATGGGCGGCCTCGATGGCGGCGAGCTGGGCGTCGAGGACGATCTCGTAGACGTCCCGCTGACGGGGCGAGAAGCGACCGCCCACCGGCGTCGTCCGCGTGATGTCGGACGCGTAGCCCAGCGGCGACTCGGCGCCCGAGTCGTTGAGCAGGAGCTGCCCCGGCCGGAGCGGATTCACGTAGTGGTTGTTGTGGAGGACCTCCCCGCGGACGGAGATGATCGGGTTGTAGGCCTGCTGCCGACCCTTCGCCAGGGCGACGCGCTGGGTCGCGGCCGCGATCTCGGCCTCGTGGACGCCGTCGCGGGCGAGATTCATCGCGAGGTGGTGCATCTCCGCCGTGACCGCGAGCGCGTCCTCGATCTCCGCGATCTCGTCCGCGTCCTTGACCTCGCGGAGGGCGCAGATCGCGCGCGCGAGTTCGGGGCTGGCGCCGAGGTCGACCTCCTCCACCGCCCGCCCGAGGAGCCGGGCGAGCTGCAGGCGCGAGTCCCCGTTGAAGGGCGGCAGGTAGCGGACCGGCGCTCCGCCGGCCTCGAAGTCGGCGAGACGGCGCGGGAGCTCCGCGATGTCCCGGACCTCGGAAACCCCGGCCGCCGCCCCCAGCTCGGCCAGGGTCGGGTGGGGTCCGTGCCAGACCACGTCGTCCAGGTCCTCCGGGGGTCCGAAGAGGACGTCGCCGCCCGCCCCGACCGCGAGGACGATCCCGGGGAGCTGGATCCCCGTCAGGTAGAGGAAGTGCGAGTTCTGACGGAACGGGTAGACGTTCGCCAGGTAGTTGCGGGGGACGGGGAGCGCCGCCGGGAAGAGCAGCCATCCCTCTCCCGCCAGCTCCCGAAGACCGTCTCGCCGACGGCCGTAAGTCTCGCTCTTCATGCCCCTGCCTCCTCCCGGGAGAATTGCGCCGCGCCGCGCCCCCGGACCCTGGGGAGCTGTCGCCCGACCTTGCTACCGTATGGCGTCCTTCCAACGCCGACAATCGGAGACACGAGATGCCTGCCATCGGGCGTGAAACGGCCATCCGCGCCATCGGAGAGCGGAGCCGGAGCGCGGATTCGCACGGTCCCCGGCCCTCCCTCACCGACATCTTCGCGAAGCTCGTCTTCAACGAGGACGTGCAGCGCCAGCGCCTGCCCGCCTCGATCGTCGCGACGCTCGAACGGCACCGCACCAGCGGCGGCCAGGTCGACGCCGCCGTCGCGGACGCGGTGGCCAACGCCATGCGCGACTGGGCGGTGGAGCGCGGAGCGACGCACTTCACGCACTGGTTCCAGCCGATGACCGGGCTCACGGCGGAGAAGCACGACAGCTTCCTCTCCATCGGCGCCGACGGCCGCATCATCAACGAGTTCTCGGGCAAGTCGCTCGTCCGCGGCGAGCCGGACGCATCCAGCTTCCCCAGCGGCGGTATCCGCTCGACCTTCGAGGCGCGCGGCTACACCGTCTGGGACCCGACCTCGCCGGCCTTCCTCCGCGAGGGACCGCGCGGGCTCACGCTCTGCATCCCCTCGACCTTCTGCTCCTGGACCGGTGAGGCGCTCGACAAGAAGACGCCGCTCATGCGCTCGGAGCAGGCGCTCAGCAAGCGGGCGGTCCGTCTCGTCAACCTCCTCGGCAACCCCGGGGTGAACCGCGTCCACACCACGATCGGCGCCGAGCAGGAGTACTTCCTGATCGACCGCGCCTTCGTGCAGATGCGGCCCGACCTGACCATGTCCGGTCGCAGCCTCTTCGGAGCGCGCCCGCCCAAGGGACAGGAGCTCGACGACCACTATTTCGGCGCGATCAGCCAGCGCGCGCTCGGCTTCATGCAGGAGGTCGAGGAGGAGCTCTGGAAGCTCGGCATCCCGCTCAAGACGCGACACAACGAGGTCGCGCCGATGCAGTTCGAGCTGGCGCCCCTCTACCGCCGCTCGACGGTCGCCATCGATCAGAACATGCTGACGATGGAGATCCTGAAGGTCGTGGCGAACCGCCACGGCTTCAAGTGCCTGCTCCACGAGAAGCCCTTCGCCGGCGTCAACGGCTCGGGCAAGCACATGAACTGGTCGCTCGAGGACAACCTCGGGAACAACCTCCTCGAGCCGGGCTCCACCCCGCACGAGAACCTCCAGTTCATGCTCTTCCTGACCGCGACGATCCGCGCCGTGGACCTCCACGGCGACCTGCTCCGCGTCGCCATCGCCCACGCCGGCAACGACCACCGCCTCGGCGCCAACGAGGCGCCGCCGGCGATCATGTCGATCTTCCTCGGCTCGCAGCTCGAGGAGATCGTGGACGCGCTGATCGAGCGACGCGCCCCGCGCGCGAGCGACGGCAGCTCCTTCATCCGCCTCGGCGTGGATGCGCTCCCGGACCTGCCGCGCGACATCACCGACCGCAACCGGACCTCGCCCTTCGCCTTCACGGGTCAGAAGTTCGAGTTCCGCGCCGTCGGCTCGTCGCAGTCGGCCGCGTACCCGGCGACGATCCTCAACACGGCGGTCGCCGAGTCCCTCGGCCACCTCGCGGATGAGATCGAGAAGCGCAACGGTCGCGGCGACATGCGCGAGGTCGTCCAGGACGTCGTCTCCGAGGTCCTCGGCAAGCACCGCCGGATCCTCTTCAGCGGCGACAACTACAGCGAGGAGTGGGAGCAGGAGGCCGAGCGCCGCGGGCTCCCCAACCTCCGCGGCACGCCGGCCGCGCTCGCCCGGCTCTCGGACAAGAAGAACGTCTCGCTCTTCGACGAGATGGACGTGCTCTCGCCCCGCGAGACCGCGTCGCGCCAGACGGTGCTCTTCGAGAACTACATCAGCGCGATCAAGATCGAGGCCGCCGCCACCCGGCAGATCGCCTCGACCTCGCTCCTCCCTGCCGCGATGCGCCATCAGCGCGAGCTGGCGGAGACGATCCTGCGCACGGCCGAGGCCTGCCCCGGGGTGGACGTCCGTCCCCAGCAGGAGTCGCTGAAGGAGGTCACCGAGCTCATCGGCGGCCTCAAGCGCGGCATCGACGATCTCGGTCGCCAGCTCGCGCGCTTCGACGCGCTGAAGGGCTCCGAGGACGAGAAGGGCCTGACCTGCCGCAACGAGATCATCCCCGCGATGGACTTCGTGCGCAGCCAGGCCGATCGCCTCGAGGACCTGGTGGACGATGCGGTCTGGCCGCTGCCGAAGTACAGCGAGATGCTCTTCATCCACTGACCGCGACGGCACCCGCCCGGTGCCCGACCCGTCGCGCCCCGGCGATCCCGCGATCGCCGGGGCGCGTTCGTTCCGCCCTCGAGACCCGGAGGAACCGGCCGCCATGCCTCCCGAACGCCGTCGCCCGACGACGCTCGCGCTCGAACTCGCGATCGCCATCGGGCTCGTGTTCGGGTCCTGGTCGCTCGGCCGCCTCCTCTCCTCCGCCGGGGCTCCGGGCGCGGAGACGACGCTCGAGATCCCGGCCGGGCGGCGCGCCCTGGCGCCCCCGCTCGCCTCGCGCGGCCTGATCGTCCTGATCGATGCGGGCGCCGACCTCCCGGTCGCGGAGCCGGCGCTGACCACGTCCCTCGAGCGCCTTCGCTCGCGGGGAATCGGGCTGCGCCTTCCGGCCTCGCCCGACCCGACGACCGCGCTTCTCCGCGGAGGCACGGGACGCCGCGCGAGCTCCGGAGGCCTCCGTGCCCTCGAAGATCGCGACGCCCGCGTCGTCCTCGCCTCCGGAGGCGATCCGGCCTATCCCGAACGGCTCGCCCGCCCCCGCGACGTCGAGCTCCCGGAAGAGGTCCCGGGGCACTGGATGGGGTCGCTCTCTGAGGACGACCGCCGGGCGATGCGCTCCGCCATCGCCGACCTCGAGGATGCCCCGGTCCGGCTCGTCGTCGTCCGTCTGCGCAGTCTCGCGCGCTACCGGACGTCCGCGACCCGGGATGGCGCTTCACGGCGCCTCGCCGAACGAGGCCATGTCGCCCAGGCGCTGGACATCGGCCTCGACGAACTCCTCGTCCGCGCCGGATCGTCGACGCTGGCGGCCGTCGTCTACCTCCCCGGACCGGAGGACGCGGCGGCCGAGGTCGGCCTCGCCGCCCCCGGCCTCCTCTACCGCGAGGGCCGTCCGGAGGCTCGCGTCGACGACCTCGTCGTGACGATCTCCGCCCTCCTCGGCATGTGCCCTCCGCCCGGCTGTCGCGCTTCCGCCCGCCGGCCCGAGCTCGACTGGACCGAGGACGAGGCACGACGCTTCGAGGAGGTCTGGATCGCGCAGCGGACGGCCGACGAGAGGTAGCCCCCGGGCGTCTCAGCGACCGAGCAGCTCGCGCCGGATGAGGTCCCACTCGAGCCGCCGGAGGTGACGCCGGAGATCGGGATCGCGCAGGCCGTGGCGGCTCCGCGGGTAGGGCATGAACTCGAAGCTCCGCCCCGCCTTCTGCAGCGCGTGGCAGAGGCGCAGCGCGCACTGGAAGTGGACGTTGTCGTCCGTCGTGCCGTGCACGAGCAGCAGCTTCCCCTTCAGGTCGGCGGCGAACTCCACCGGAGAGCTGGCGCGATAACCCTCGGCGTTCTCGACGGCCGAACCGAGGTAACGTTCCGTGTAGATCGAGTCGTACAGGCGCCAGTCGTAGACGCCCGCCCCCGCGATGCCGAGCCGGAATCGCTCCGAGCGACAGAGCGCGTAGACGGTGATGAAGCCGCCGAAGCTCCAGCCCGAGAGCCCCACGCGGGACGCGTCGATCCCCCCTCCGGAGATCGCCCAGTCCACGGCGTCCTCGAGGTCGGCGAGCTCGCCGGGCCCGAATCGCCCGCCACCCGAGGCCACGTGGCGATGCCCGCGACCCGAGGCGCTGCGGTTGTTGGCCTGCAGGACGGCCACGCCCTCCTGCGCGAGGAACTGGTGCCAGGCCCCGCGGGGAAAGGCGTCGTGCACGCTGGGCGCGTTCGGTCCGGAGTAGGTGAGCAACATCATCGGGTGTCCGCCCGGCGGCACCGGCCCCGGCGGCAGCCGGAGCGTGACGTCGATCGGGAAGCCGTCGCGCGCCGCGATCGTCTCGAGACGCGGCGCGCGATAGGCGACGCGATCGGTCCTCTCCGCGCGGGCGAGCTCGCGGATCTCGCCGCCCTCGAGGTCGCGCAGGACGACCCGGCCCGCTTCCTCGAGGTGCGTCACCTCGTCCACCACGCGTCGTCGGTCCGCGCAGAGGCGCATCCGGTGCGTGCCGCGCCCGGGGGTGAGGCATTCGGGTTCGCCGCCCTCGAGCCGGACGCGGTAGCCACGCCGGCCCACCGCGTCCTCACGCCGCGCGTGGAAGTAGACCCAGCCCGCCTCCTCGTCGACGTCGACGAGGTCCGTGGCTTCCCAGGATCCGGAGGTCAGCGGGCGGAGGTCGCCCCCGCCGGGGCCGGCCCGGTAGAGATGTCGGTAGCCGCTGCGCTCGCTCCACCAGAGGAAGCCGCCGTCGGCGAGCCAGTGCGGCGGCCCCAGGACGTTGACCCAATGGGGCGAGGACTCGCGCACGAGGACGCGCGCCGTGCCCGTCACGGCGTCCCACTCGACGAGTTCGAGCTCCTTCTGGAGCCGGTCCTGGACCTGGAAGATCAGCCGGTGAGCCTCGCCCGGGTGCCAGTCCACGGCGACGATGAGCGGTTCGCGATCGGCGAGGGTGCCCGTGGGCAGGTCCCGCGTCTCCCCGGTCTCGACGTCGTGGACGTGCAGGGTCGCGACGGGGTTCGGCGTCCCGGGAAGCGGGTAACGCGTCACCTCCGACCGCGGGTGGTCCGGTCGGTCGTCGGTCAGGACGAAGGTCCGGACCTCGCGAGAGTCGATCCGGAGGAAGGCCAGACGTCGCCCGTCCGGGCTCCACCAGAAGGCCCGGAACCGGCCCCGGCCGTAGATCTCCTCCTGGTACACCCAGTCGAGCTTGCCGTTCAGGACGGCTTCACCCCCGTCCCGGGTGAGGGCGCGGACGGCGCCGGTGGCGAGATCCCGCACGTGGAGGTCACCCCCGCGAACGAAGGCCTCGCGCGCGCCATCGGGAGCGCTCCGGGCGAGCTCCTCCGCCTCGTCCCGGGTCGGCGCCGGCTCCCGGCGCCGCGAGGGCGCGGGCGCGGCCTCGAGCGCCGCGACGACCTCTCCGGTGAGGGCATCGAGCCACTCCCGTCCCCGACGCAGGCGGGATCCCCCTCGGCGATCCGGATGCGGACGCGACGCGGCAGGAAGACGCCCCATCCCAGGGTGTCCTCGAGCGTCAGTCGGGGCTCCGTCGGCCGGTTCATGGCGCTTCCGTCCTCTCTCGTCGGGACCGGGCGGAGTGTAGCAGGCGGCCGGCACCTCGACGCCCTCCCGGGACCGCGTTAGCCTGGGTCCCTGATCCGACCGGAGGCCCCGACATGACGCCGCGAACCCCCGCGCCCGCCGCGCGGACCGCGAACTTCCTTCCCGCGAGCCCCCGTGGAGTCACGGCGTGAGCAGACCCTCTGACGATCCTCCACGAGGACGAGGACTACCTCTTCGTCGACAAGCCGGCGCGCGTGATGAGCGTCCCCGCCCCGGACGGACGGGCGGCCGACCGCGGCACCTCGGTCGTCGAGCGCCTGCGCGAGCAGGGCATCCGCGTCCGCGCCGTCCACCGGCTCGACTACGAGACCTCCGGCGTGATGCTCTTCGCGAAGACGGAGGCCGCCGAGCACGCGGCGCACGCCGCCTTCCGCGCCCGCACGGTCGAGAAGACCTACCTCGCCCTCGTCGAGGGCTGGCCGCGCCCCTTTCGCGGGAAGATCGACTACCCGATCAAGGACCTCGGCGCCTCGGCGGTCATCAGCAAGGAAGGCAAGGAGGCGGTCACCTTCTACCAGGTCATCGACGAACAGGGCCCCTGCTCCCTCGTCTCCTGCCGCATCCCGACCGGCCGCCACAACCAGATCCGCATCCACTTCGCGCAGATCGGACATCCCCTGGTCGGCGAGCGGAAGTTCTCGCGCGGCAAGGACGCCGTGATGACCCACAAGCGGGCGCTGCTCCACGCGGTGGAGCTCGTCGTCCCCTCGCCGCGCGGCGGCGACCCGATCACCGTGAAGTCGCCGCTCCCGGCCGACTTCAAGAACGCGCTCGAGAAGGCCCGCTCCCTGCCCTCCCGCCTCCACCACGCGATCGACCGCGAGGCGACGCGCGGCAAGGCGCCCGGCTCGCGCTCGCGCCTGCGTCGCGGCAACCCCGGCCGTCGCAAGGGCAAGAACCAGCGCCCGCCGCGGCGGGGTCAGTGAAGGACCGCCCGCGATGCCGAGGAAGGACATCCACTTCGAGCTCCTGGCCGTCGACGAGAGCGGCGCGCGCCGCAGCCGGTTCCGCACCGAGCACGGCACGGTCGAGTGCCCGACCTTCATGCCGGTCGGCACGCAGGGCGCGCTGAAGGCGCTGACGCCCGATCAGGTCGAGGCGACGGGGGCCGACGTCGTCCTCGCGAACACCTACCACCTGAGCTACGACGGTCGCCGCGAGCTCGTCGAGCGCCACGGGGGTCTCCACGCCTTCATGAACTGGAACCACACGATCCTGACGGATTCGGGCGGGTTCCAGGTCTTCTCGATCCCCGACAAGAAGATCGACGACGCCGGAGTGACCTTCAAGGATCCGAAGACCGAGAAGACGCTCTTCCTCGATCCCGAGACCTCGATGGCGATCCAGCGCGATCTCGGCGCGGACATCGTCATGGCCTTCGACGAGTGCGTCGAGTACCCGGCGCCGCGCGAGTACGTCGAGCGGAGCCTCGTGCGCACGACCCAGTGGGCGCGACGCTGTCGCGAGTTCCCTCTCGCGCCGCACCAGTACCTCTTCGGGATCGTCCAGGGCGGCACCCACAAGGACCTCCGCACCGAGAGCGCCCGCCAGATCCGCGAGATCGACTTCGACGGCTTCGCGATCGGCGGGGTGAGCGTCGGCGAGGGTCACGATCTCATGAAGGAGATCACCGGCTGGACCGCGCCGCTCCTTCCGACCGAACTGCCGCGCTACCTCATGGGCGTCGGCACCCCGGAGGACATCCTCGAGGCGGTGGAGCGCGGGATCGACATGTTCGACTGCGTGATCCCGACCCGCTACGCCCGCGGCGGAACGCTCTTCACGCGCACCGGCCGCGTCCGGATCGGCGACAAGAAGTACCGCAAGGATCGCTACCCCGTCGACACCAAGTGCGACTGCTACACCTGCCGCCACTACACGCGAGCGATCCTCCGGCACCTCCACTACGCCGGCGAGACCCTCTACGACACGCTCGCCTCGATCCACAACATCCACTTCTACCAGGACCTCATGCGCGAGATCCGCGAGGCGATCACCGAGGGTCGCTTCGCCGACTACAAGCGGGAGCGCATGGACGCCCTGGCGCGGAAGGGCCCCTCGGCCCGGGTGGAGCGCCCGCGGTGAGCGGCTACGAGCTGCTCGACTCGGGCGGCGGCCGGAAGCTCGAGCGGATCGGCGGACACACCGTCGACCGCCAGGCGCCCGGGGCGGTCTGGCGACCGCGATCGCCGGCCGCCGCGTGGCGGGACGTCGACGGAGTCCACGTCCGGAGCGACAAGGGCGGCGGTCACTGGGAGTGGCGCGGCCGCGAGCCCCAGCGCTGGACCGTGCGCCACGCGGGTCTCGATCTCGAGCTCCGTCCCACGCCCTTCGGGCACATCGGGCTCTTCGCCGAGCACGCCGAGACCTGGGACTGGCTCCGCGCCCGTCTCGAGCGCCTGGCCGAGATCCGCGGCGAGGCGCCCCGGTTGCTCAACCTCTTCGCCTACACCGGAGGCAGCTCCCTGGCCGCCGCGCAGGCCGGGGCGCGGGTCACGCACGTCGATTCCGCGCGGGGCGTGGTCGACTGGGCGCGCCGCAACGCGGCCCTGAACGGGCTGGAGGCCGCCCCGGTCCGCTGGATCGTCGAGGACGCCCGCAAGTTCGCGCAGCGCGCGCGGCGGCGCGAGGAGCGCTACGACGCGGTCATCCTCGACCCGCCGAGCTTCGGTCGGGGCAAGGGCGGCGAGGTGTGGAAGATCGAGGACCATCTCGACGGCCTCCTCGACGACCTCGCGGCGATCACGGCCCCCGGGCCCGGCCTCGTCTTCTTCTCCTGCCACACCGCCGGCTACTCCCCGGTGGCCCTCGAGAACCTCCTCGGCGACCGCTTCGGACGCCCGCCGCTCGTCGTCGAGAGCGGCGAGATGACGGTGCCCGAGACCTCCGGACGCGCCCTCCCGGCGGGCACCTTCTTCCGCGCCTCGCTCGACTGACCCCCGCTCCCGTCGGCAGCACCCGGGACGATCCGGTAGGATGCCGGCGAAACGCGGCGGGAAGCGAGGCGGCGACATGAGCGTCCACTGGAAGATCATCCTCTGGCTCGTGGCCGGCGCCCTCGGCGGCGCCGCGCTCCAGCTCTTCGTCGAGGGTCCGCCGAGCTCCGGCGTGCGCCTCGAGGAGTCCGAGGCCGGACTCGTCGTCCGGGCCGCGCCCTCGAGGGCCGGGATCCCCTCCGGCGCCCGCCTGACGGGTCTCGTCTTCGAGCGCGGGCGCGATTCGGCGCGCACGGTCGAGGTCGCCACGAAGGCCGACTACGCCGCCGCCGTCGGCTCCGCCTCGGTGGGCGACGTCGTCTGGCACCGCCTCGCGAGCGGAAAGCTCCACCCCGTGGGTCTCGAGCTCGACGCCGACAGCCCGCGCGCGAACTGGATCCGGCCCTTCGCCCTCGTCGCGGACATGTTCCTGCGACTCCTGAAGCTCCTCATCGTCCCGCTGATCCTGACCTCGATCATCACCGGCGTCATCGGCGTCGGGACGGGGGAGAACCTCCGGCGCCTCGGCGCGAAGACCTTCGCCTACTACCTGGCGACGAGCCTCGTCGCGATCGTGACCGGCCTCGCGCTCGTGAATCTCATCCGCCCCGGCAAGGGCGCCTCGCTCGGCCTCGCGGCCGACGACCGCTTCTCCGACGTGGGCGAGACCAGCTTCTGGGAGGTGCTCGTCCGGATGATCCCGGACAACATCTTCAGCGCGTTCAGCGCGAACCTGAACATGCTCCAGGTCATCTTCTTCGCGCTGCTCTTCGGGTACTTCGTCCTGCGCGTGCAGACGCCCCACCGCGAACGCATGACCGAGTTCTTCGAGTCCGCCTTCGCGGTGATGATGCGCATGGCGGAGGGGATCCTCTCCCTGATCCCCTACGGCGTCTTCTGCCTCCTCGTGAAGGTGATCGGCCAGACCGGCTTCGACGTCTTCCGCCCCCTGGCGGTCTACATGCTCACGGTCACCGCCGCGATCGCCGTCCACTGCCTGATCACCCTGCCCATCGTGCTCCAGCTCGTGGCCCGGGTGAACCCGCTGCGCTGGGTCCGCGCGGTGTCGCCGGCCCTGCTCACGGCCTTCTCCACCTCGTCGTCCTCGATGACCCTTCCGGTGACGATGGAGACGGTCGAGAAGCGCGGAGGCGTCTCGAACCGGGTCGTGTCCTTCGTCCAGCCGCTCGGCGCGACGATCAACATGGATGGCACGGCGCTCTACGAGTGCATCGGCGTCATCTTCCTCGCCCAGTACTACGCCGATATCGACCCCCACTTCACCCTCACGATCGCGGATCAGGTGAAGATCGTCTTCCTCGCCCTCCTCGCCTCGATCGGGGCCGCGGGCATCCCCTCGGCCGGCCTCATCATGATGGTGACGATCCTCGCCTCGCTGGGCCTGCCGATCGAGGGAGCGGCGCTCCTCCTTGCGGTCGATCGACCCCTCGACATGCTGCGCACGGTCACCAACGTCTTCAGCGACACGGTCGGCTCGGCGGTCGTCGCGCGGAGCGAGGGCGAGACCGGACTCGCGGAGATCTGAGATGAGCCAAGACCTCGATTCCTGCTGGCGGGCCCTCGAGGCCCATCGCGACGCGATCGCCGACGTCCCTCTCCGCGAGCACTTCCGGGCCGATCCCGATCGGGCCCGCCGCTTCTCGCTCGAACTGCCCGGCTTCTTCCTCGACTGGTCGAAGAACCGCGTCGACGACCGCGCGATGGAACTCCTCCTCGCGCTCGCCCGCGCCGCCGACCTCGAGGCGAAGCGCGACGCGATGTTCGCCGGCGAGCGCATCAGCACCACCGAGGACCGGGCGGTCCTCCACGTGGCGCTGCGGAACCGCTCCGGGCGCCCCGTCGTCGTGGACGGCGAGGACGTCATGCCCGCCGTGAACGAGGTCCTCGAGCGGATGCGGGACTTCGGCGAGCGCGTCCGCAACGGCGCGTGGCGCGGGGTCGACGGTCGCCCCATCCGCGACGTCGTCAACATCGGCATCGGGGGATCGGATCTCGGCCCGCTGATGGCCTGCGAGGCCCTCAAGCCCTGGTCGCGGCGCGAGCTCCGCTCGCACTTCGTCTCGAACGTCGACGGCACCCACGTCGCCGAGGTGCTCCGCGATCTCGACCCGGCCACGACGCTCTTCGTCGTGGCCTCGAAGACCTTCACGACCCAGGAGACCATGACGAACGCCCACACCGCGCGGGAGTGGCTGGTGGGACGGCTCGGACCGGACGCGGTCGCGAAGCACTTCGTCGCGGTGTCGACGAATCGCGAGGGCGTCCGGGGCTTCGGCATCGACCCCGAGAACATGTTCGGGTTCTGGGACTGGGTCGGCGGGCGCTACTCGCTCTGGAGCGCGATCGGACTTCCCATCGCGCTCTCGATCGGGCACGAGAACTTTCTGCGCCTGCTCGCGGGCGCGCACGCCATGGACGAGCACTTCCGGACCGCCCCGCTCGAACGGAACGCGCCGGTCATCCTCGGACTCCTGGGCGTCTGGTACGCGAATCTCCTCGGGGCGGAGTCGCACGCCGTCCTTCCCTACGACCAGTACCTCCACCGCTTCCCCGCCTTCCTCCAGCAGCTCGACATGGAGAGCAACGGGAAGCGGGTCCGTCGCGACGGCCGCCCGGTCACCCGCGCGACGGGCCCGATCGTCTGGGGCGAGCCGGGCACCAACGGACAGCACGCCTTCTTCCAGCTCATCCACCAGGGAACGCGCCTCGTCCCCTGCGACTTCATCGCGCCCGCGCGCAGCCAGAACCCGGTCGGCGACCACCACGCGAAGCTGATCGCGAACTTCCTCGCCCAGACCGAGGCCCTGATGAACGGCAAGACCGAGGCCGAGGCCAGGCGGAGCTCGTCGCCGCCGGACTCCCGGCCGACGAGGTCGATCGGCTGGCTCCCCACAAGGTCTTCGAGGGCAACCGCCCCACGAACTCCATCCTGGTCGAGGAGATCGATCCGAGACGCTCGGACGCCTCGTGGCGCTCTACGAGCACCGGGTCTTCGTCCAGGGGGCGATCTGGGATCTCGACAGCTTCGACCAGTGGGGCGTCGAGCTCGGCAAGCAACTCGCGAAGACGATCCTGGCCGAGATCGAGGGCGGGGGCGCCGGCGCCCACGACGCCTCGACCACGCAGCTCCTCGAGCGCTTCCGGGCCTGGCGCGAGCGCTGATCAGGCCAGCGGGAAGTCGCGGAGCTCGGTGTAGAGGGTGCCCTGAGGGGTCTGATCGCTCATGTAGAGGATGAGGCGGTCGAAGTCGGTGAGCCCGAAGCGGCGCTCCGAGGCCTCGGTCATGCGCCGCGCGACCTCGTCGAGGTTGCGCGTCCCCCGCACCCGTCCCAGTGTCACGTGCGGCCGGTAGTTCCGCTTCTCGGGCCGGAAGCCGGCGCGGCGGAGCTGACGTTCGAGCGCCTGGTGCATCCCGCCGATCTCACCGCCCTCGTCGTCGAGGAGCGCGACGACCGTCTTCGGGTCCTCGACGGAGGGGAAGGCGGAGACGCCCCGCACCATCGGGCGCGCCGCGCTCGCCTCCTGCGTCGCCGCCTCGATCGCGGATTCGATGTCGGGCAGATCTCCCGGGTCGACGTCGCCGAGGAAGCGGAGCGTGAGGTGGAACTGCGCCCTCTTCACCCAGGCCACGTCGGCCCCGGCGAGCTGCAGGAAGGCGATCTCGCGCTCCAGGCGCTCGGCCACGGCCGGCGTCAACGGAGCGGCGATGAAGCAGCGCAGCGCGTCCTTCTTCATTCGTGGTCGAGGTTCAGGAAGGGCTGGAACTCGGCGAACCGCTGCTCGATGTCGGCCGTCGTCAGGGTCCGCAGACGGTCGAGGCTGAAGGCCTCGACGTTGTAGCTCGCCACGACCGTGCCGTAGGCCATCGCGCGCTTCAGGCTGCGGAAGTCGGTCTTGCCCTCGCGCGCCAGGTAGCCCATCACGCCGGAGGCGAAGGTGTCGCCCGCGCCGGTGGGATCGACGACGTCCTCGAGCGGATAGGCCGGGATCGCGTAGGCGTCGTCGGCCGAGATCACGATCGCGCCGTGCTCGCCCTTCTTCACCAGCACGGTCCGCGGTCCCATCTCCTGGATCGCGCGCATCGCGCGGATCAGGTTGTGGGATCCGCCCAGCGTCCGGGCCTCCTCGTCGTTGCAGACGATGGCGTCGACCTCGGCCAGCACCGTCTTCACGTCGGGCAGGAACTGATCGATCCAGAGGTTCATCGTGTCCATCATCACGAAGCGGGCCTTCGGGAGGCTCTTCGCGACCGTGAGCTGGTTCGCCGGGTGATCGTTCGCGAGGAGCACGAACTCGGTGTCGAGGAAGGCCTCCGGGATCTCCGGCCGGCACTCCCCGAGGACGTTGAGCTGCGTGTCGAGCGTCTCGGCCACGTCCATCCGGCCGACGTAGCGCCCCGACCAGCGGAAGGTCTTCCCGCCCGGGATCTTCCGCAGTCCGCGGAGATCGATCTCGCGGCTCTCGAAGAGCTCGATGTGCTCCGGCGGGAAGTCCTCGCCGATCACGCCGACGAGCCGGACCGGGGTGAAGAGGGAGGCCCCGACCGCGAAGTAGCTGGCGGCTCCTCCGAGGACGTTCTCGCGGAGTCCGTGGGGCGTCTCGACGGTATCGAGCGCGACCGAGCCGACGACGAGGAGGGACATGGAGATCTCCGAGCGATGAACGTGGACCGGCGATCGGCCCCGGACGGACGACAGGACGGGCGGATCAGAGTTCGGGTTCGAGCTCCCGCTCCGCCTCCTCGGCGGAGAAGGCGACGTGCTCCTGCGGCGAGGCCCCGAAGAGGAAGATCCCTCCGACGAGGCTCCACACCATCATCGCCACGCCGACGAGCAGACTCAACAGCAGGATGCGTCCCTCGTCGGCCGCGGGAACCCCGGCCGCCGCGAAGGCGACGAGGAAGGCGGTCTCGCGCACGCCCCACCCGCCGGGAAAGAGCGGGATCGAGGCCGTGATGAAGACGATCGGGACCGTCGCGAAGTAGGTCAGGGCGCTCGCATCGATGCCGAGGTCGTGGCCGAAGGCGATCACCGCCCCGATGTTGAAGACGTGGCTGGCGAGGGACAGCAGGGCCGCGAGGACGAGGGTCCCGCGGTGCTCGCGGTAGAGCAGGAAGGCGCGGTCGAGCTTCATGAGGATCGCGCTCCCGGGGAGGCGCCGCATGAGCTCGTTCAGGCGCAGCGTGCCCCGCACGCGTCGGCTCAGGATGCAGACGCCGGCGACGGCGCAGCCCAGGAGGACGGCGAAGATGCCGATCCCCGCCTCCTTGAAGCGCTCGAAGTTGAAGAGGATCGCGACGGCCGAGATCAGCGCGAGCACCGCCATGCCGACGAGACGATCGACGATGACGGTCGAGACGGCCTCGCTCCGCTTCGTCGGGTGATCGCGGGCGATGAGGACCGCCTTCGCGAGATCGCCGCCGGTCATCCCCGGCATGAAGTTGTTCCAGAAGAAGCCCATGAAGGTCAGGCGGAAGGCGCGGCCGTAGCCCACCGTGATGCCCTGGGCCGCGAGGAGTCGCTGCCAGCGGTAGATGCAGAGCAGGTTCATCGCGAAGATCATCGCCATCGCGAGGCCGGACCAGCCGGGGCTGATCTCCCGGATGGCGGCGGCGACGCCGAGATGGCGTCCGCCCCTGGCGATGCTCGCGGCGGGGACGAGTCGCTCCTCGCCGTCCTCGAGCCGGATCCGGACCGCGCCGTCGTCGCCCTCGACCTCGTCGAGGAAACGTCCCGCGAGGACGTTGCCGTCGCGCAGTTCCAGCTCGTCGCCCCAGCTCACCTTGCGCGAGACCACCCAGAAGGCGAGCGCGACGAGCACGAGCTTGATCCCGAGGACGAGGAGGCGACGTCCGCGCCCGCTTCCGGAGGTCGGCGCCGCGGTCACGGGACCGGCCTCACCTTCACCGCGGCCTTCCCCATCGACTCGAGGTCGTCGGCGAAGCGGGCGAGGAGGTCGCGCGCGGTGGCCGCGGCGTCCAGTCCGAGGTCCTCGAGGGACGCCGTCCGCACGGGCGTGCCCGCGTTCGTGACGTTGATCCCGAGGTGGACGAGGTTGCTCACGGCCGAGACGGTCGCGATCGAGACGGAGAGCTTCCCCTCCCCGTGGAAGAGGTCGTCGCCGGAGCGCCGCAGGCGCGCGCCGGAGCGCTCCTCGACGAGCTCCCGTGCCGCGTGGACGAGGTGCCGCTGCAGGGAGACCGCCCGATCGAGACGGGGATCGAAGACCTCGACGATGAGGTGCAGCATGCGGTCCGCGCGGATGACGAGGCCCGCCTGGCGATCGGCGAGATCCACGAGATGCTCACCGGCGACGTCGGCCCGGCCGACGAAGGCCGCCGCCGCGTCTCCCGCGAGCCCGAAGGTCTCGTAGAGCCAGTGCGAGCGGAGCTGGCGGCCGTCGTAATCGACCGGCTCCGACTCGAAGTGGACGGAAGGTCGGATCAGGGCCACCGCGCGCTTCCCGTGTCCTTCCACCAGACCTCCCAGGCGGCGAGATCCTCGCCGAAGCGTTCGCCGGTGATGGCGCGCAGGGAGTCGCTGCCCGCGATGCCGACGATCGGCTCGCTGATCGCCATCGCGTTCAGGATGGCGACGATGGTCTGGCGACGCGGGTAGTGCGCGAGGGCGCGCACGATCTTGGCCTTGGTGAACTGGTCGCGCTCGCGCTGGAGCCGCTCGATCAGCGGCACGCCGAAGGCGGGATCGCGGACGAGCGCCATGGTGTCCGCCACGTCCGCTCTCGCGTCGCCGAACTCGCTGGACTTCAGCGCCTCGATGAGTCCGAGCACCACGGCCTGGCGCGCGACGCGCAGCACGGCCGGGGTGGACTCCTCGGCGAGGCGCGGGTCGAGATAGCTGCTGAAGTACGACGCGAGGGCGCGGAAGACGGCGTTGGCGTCCCCGGCGCTGCGGAAGCGCATCCGACCGAACTCGCGGAGCGGTCCGCGGCTCTTCTCGATGAAGTCCTGGGTCCGCTCCTCGCGGACGCTCTCCCACCACGTGCGCCAAGCCGTGACGTCGTCGCCGAAGTCCTGGTCGGTCAGCTCGCGGAGGGTGTCGCGGGCCTCCTCCTTCTGCACCGCGTCCTGCCCCTCGAGGGCGCTGATGGCGGCGGGGATCCCGAAGACGGCGCGTGCCTTCACGAGCTCGATGTAGAGCTCGATGCTGCGGTCGTTGGTCTTCTCCTCGAGGGCGAACTCCTGCGTCACCGGCGGCACCGGGATGCGGGTGACGAGGCGGCCGATGAGGACCGCGGCGTCGGCCTGGAGCAGCGCGTTGTCGCGGGCCTTGAGGAGGTGGGTGGTCGCGTGCGAGAGCGAGACGACCGCCTGCCAGAGCGTCATCTCGTCGGCGGTCGCGAGCCCGGTCAGCGCCTCGTGCCCGAGCTGGCCCTCGTCGAAGATGACGGCGGAGTCCTCGAAGCTCGGCGTCTTCGGCTCGGGATCGAGGCGATCGAGGTCGGCCAGGTAGTCCTCGGTCGACTGGCAGGCCGTCAGGCAGGCCACGAGGAGGAAGGTCGTCGCTGCGAACCGCATCCCTGTCTCCGGTCTTCGGGGTCTGGCGAGGGCCCGGCGACGGCCCTCCCTCGCATCCGGAGCGGCTCGGTTCCGCGAACCGGCGGCCCCTCTCCCCTCGGGGTCTCGGAACGGCGCGGATTCTAACACGGACCTTGGACAGGCCAAGCAACCCCCGGCGACGTCGGACTTTAGGTTTCGGCGCGACGATCCGACACTCCGCCTCTCGCTTGGTCCTCGCGCCGGGCGAGGGCTATAGTCGCAACGCGAATCCAGCCCCACGAGGTCGACACTCCATGCTCCGGATCTTCGAACCCCACGCTCACATGTTCTCCCGGGTCACCGACGACTACGAGCGGATGGCCGCCGCGGGCGTCAAGGTCGTCCTCGAGCCGGCCTTCTGGCTCGGTCAGCCCCGGACCCACGTGGGCACCTTCGTCGACTACTTCGACACCATCATCGGCTGGGAGCGCCACCGGGCCGAGCAGTTCGGGATCCACCACGTCTGCACGATGGGCCTGAATCCGCGCGGGCGAACGACGACCGCGTGAACGACGCCGTCATGGAGGTCCTCCCCCGCTTCCTCGAAGAACTCGGTGGTCGGCGTCGGCGAGATCGGTCTCGACGACATGACCGCCAGAGGAGCGCTACTTCGAGGGCGCAGATCCAGCTCGCGATCGAACACGGCCTGCCGATCCTCATCCACACCCCCATCGCGACAAGAAGCGGGGCTTCGAGCGCTGCGTCGAGATCGTGAAGGCCTCGGGCATCCCGCCGGCCGACGTCCTGGTCGACCACGGCAGCGAGGAGACCATCAAGATCACCCGGGAGACCGGGTACATGCAAGGCTTCTCGATCTACCCCCACACGAAGATGTCGCCAGGCCGGATGGTCAAGATCCTCCTCGAGTTCGGCGTCCACGACATCGTGATCAGCTCGGCCTTTGCGACTGGGGCGTCAGCGACCCGCTCTCGGTGCCGAAGACCGTGGCGTTGATGCGACAGGCGGGGATGAGCGGCGAGGACGTCGACACCCTGGTCTGGAAGAACCCTGCCGCTTCTTCGGCCGACACGGTCGGGGCGACGAGACGAGTGGTCGCCCGCTCGGCGCTGGACTGGACCGACACCTTCGACGGCAACTCCGTCCTCCGCGGCCAGACTCCCGACGCCATGTCGCGCCCGGCGGCGGAGCGCGACGCTGAGCGCGGGCGCTCGCGCGCTCCTCGAGGAACGCGGCCGCGCGGCGCGAATCTCCCGCCTCGAGGAGCAGGCGCGCGAGCGGCTCGACCTGTCGCCGTCCACCTCGCGGCCCTTCCGCAGATCGAGCGCGAGGTCCGGGGCGGCGGACGCCGCGAGTTCGGACCGGTGACGATCATCGAGGCCGCCTTCCGCGACTGCGACCTGGCGGCCGCGGTGCTCCTCGAGGCCGGCGGCGCGCACGGGCGGCCCGACGCCCTCTTCGAGCTGTTCCGCCGCGGCGATCACGAAGAGCGCCGCATGATCTGAAAGGCGCTCTCCTTCCTCGAGGGCGCGCCCGATGCGCGTGCGACTCCTGCAGGAGGCGCACCGCTTTCGAGGGCCGATCTTCCTCGCGGCTGGGCCGACACGAATCTCCCGGCACGGACGCTGGACGACGAGGACTACGCCCGCGGCGTCCTCAAGGCGGCCTTCGTCGATCTCGATCTCGACCGCCTGATGGGCGCCGAGGGCCAGGCCCGTCGAACTCTCGCGCATGCTGCTCGACTTCATGAGCGAGCGCGAGGCGGCCCACCGCCCGGTCTGGGCCGGTTCGCTCGTTCTCGCCGCGCTCGCTCCGTGTCCGGGCGTCCGCGCGCGCGTGATGGGCGACATCTGGCACGGCGTGGACGCGCGCCGCGTCGCCGCCGGGCGGGCCGCCGTCATCCTGGACGACCCGGAGCTGCGCCGCGAGATCGCGGCCCGTCTCCCCTTCGAACGCTACGGTCCCGCCCGCGCCGCCTTCGGCGCCTGACTCCCCGCCCGGCCGGAAACGACGCGACCCCCGTCGCCGGCGAACCGGGGACGGGGGTCGTCGCGTCCGAGGGCCGGACGATCAGGCCTGCAGGGCGTCCGTCGCCAGCTCCTGCTCCATCCGCTGGATCTCGTCCACGAGGGCGTCGACCATCTCGTCCTCCTGGAGCTTGCGGATCATCACGCCCTTCTTGAAGAGCATGCCGTAGCCGCGACCGGCCGCGATGCCGATGTCGGCCTCGCGGGCCTCGCCGGGCCCGTTCACCACGCAGCCGAGCACCGACACGACGATCGGGAGCGTCGACTTGCCGAGGCGCTGCTTGACCTCGGCCACGATCTTCTCGAGGTCGATCTCGATCCGCCCGCAGCTCGGGCAGGCGACGATCTCGGGGCTCTGGATGCGGCGGCCCGTCGCCTTGAGGATGTCGTAGGCGACCGGGATCTCGATGCGCGGATCGCCGAGGAGCGAGACGCGGACCGTGTCTCCGATTCCGTTCACGAGGAGCGGCCCGAGCCCCGCGGCCGACTTGATCGCGCCGTAGGTCGGATCGCCCGCCTCGGTGATGCCGATGTGGAGCGGGATGTCGTTCTTCGCCGCGAACAGCGAGTAGGCGCGCACGCTCATCGGGACGTTCGAGCTCTTGAGGCTGACGACGAACTGGTCGTAGTCCTCCTCGGCGCAGACCGCGATGTGGCGCTCGGCGCTCTCGACGATGGCCTCCGCCGTCGGGAAGCCGTAGCGGTCGATGAGGTCCATCTCGAGCGAACCCGCGTTCACGCCGATCCGGGAGGGCATCCCGGAGTCGCGCAGCGCGCGGATCACCTGGCGAAACTTCTTCTCGCCGCCAATGTTGCCCGGGTTGATCCGGACCTTGTCGACGCCCTGTTCGATCGCGGTGAGGGCGTGCTTGTAATTGAAGTGGATGTCCGCGATGAGCGGGATCCCGATCTTCGACTTGATCTTGCCGAGGCTCTCGGCGGCCCCGTTGTCGACGACGGCGACCCGCGCCATCTCGCAGCCGACCTCGGCCAGACCGTTGATCTGGGCCGCCGTCGCCTCGACGTCGCGCGTGTCGGTGATCGTCATCGACTGGACGACGATCGGGTGGTCGCCGCCGATGGACACCGACCCGATCTTGACGACTCGCGTCTTGCGCCGCGGTTGAGACTCGTTCAGCACGTCTTGCTCTCCCGGATGGGCGGGACGCCTCGGGCGCCCCGCGTCCCCGATCCTATCGGGCCGCCCCGCCCCGGGCCAGATCGCGCAACCAGGCCACGAGGAGGCGGACGCCGAAGCCCGTCGCGCCCTTCCCCCGGTTGTAGGGGCGCGCGGAGTCGTCCCAGCTCACGCCGGCGATGTCCAGGTGCGCCCAGCGCCGGTCGCCGACGAAGTGGGACAGGAACCCTCCCGCCGTGATGGCCCCGCCGTAGCGGCCGCCGAGGTTCTTCAGATCGGTCGCGTCGCCCTTCATCTCGTCGATGTACTCGTCCCAGAGGGGCAGGCGCCAGGGGCGCTCCCGGGTGGCATTTCCGGCCCGGACCAGCTCCTTCGCCAGGGAGTCGTCCTTCGTCATCAGCCCGCAGCAGTGCTGGCCGAGGGCGACCATGCAGGCGCCCGTCAGGGTCGCCAGGTCGACGATGACGTCGGGCTCGTAACGCTGGGCGTAGACCAGGGCGTCGGCCAGGATCAGCCGGCCCTCGGCGTCCGTGTTGAGGATCTGGATCGTCTTGCCGTTCGAGGCGGTCACGACGTCGCCCGGCTTGTTCGCGTCGCCGCCGGGCATGTTCTCGGAGGCCGGCACGATGCCGACGACGTGGAGCGGGAGGTCGAGCGCGGCCACGGCCCGCATCGTCCCGATGACGACGCAGCCGCCGCACTTGTCGTAGCGCATCTTGTCCATGTCGCCGGACGGCTTGATCGAGATGCCGCCGGAGTCGAAGGTCAGTCCCTTGCCGACGAGGCAGATCGTCGGGAGGTCCTTCTTGCCCTTGTTGTGCTCGAGGACGATCAGCTTCGCCTCCTCGACGGAGCCGAGCGAGACCGAGAGGAGGGACCCCATGCCCTGCTTCTCCATCTCCTTCTCGCCGAGGACCTTCGCCCCGAGCCCGACCTTCCGCGCCATCTTCCGCGCCTCGGCGGCGAGCACGCGGGGGCGGCCGACGTTGCCCGGCAGGTTGCCGAGCTCGCGGGCGAGGGCGACGCCCTCGGCGATCGCGCGGGCCGCATCGATCCCCTGGCGGGCCGCCGTCGCCTCGCGACCGGTCGAGTCGCAGAGGACGAGGCGCTCGAGCTTCGGCTTCGCCGGCTCCTTCTTGAACCGGTCGAAGCGGTAGGAGGCGAGCTCGAAACCCTCGACCAGCGCCTGCACGTCGGCGCCGGCCTCCTTGCCCAGGGTCAGATCGTCCAGCGAGACCGCGACGCGCGCCGACCTGGAGGACAGCGTGTTCCAGGCGTTGGCGCCCGCCCGACGCAGCGCGTCGTTGTGGAAGCCCTCCTTCGGACCGAGCCCGACGAGAAGCATCCGACGGACCGAGCCCGTTCCCGGGACGAGGATCGAGAACTGCTCGTCCCGGCCTCCCTTGAAGTCGCCGTCCTTCACCGCCCGGGCCGCGAGTCCGCCCAGCGCCTTGTCGATCCGCGCCGCGCCGCGGGGCAGACGGCCCTTCTGGATCTCGTGGACCGGCAGCACGACCGCGTCGACCGCCTCGGCGCCCGCATCGGCCTTCTTGTAGCTCGGCTTCTTCATGGCTGGGTTCCTTCCCGAATCGCGTCAGAGGTCGCGGAACGCGGCCGCCCGGATCTTCCCCTCGGCGCGCTCGAGGGCGGCCGCGGCGTGACGGGGGTCGTGTTCGAAGCAGACCAGGAGTCCGTGGTCGAGGCAGTCCTCGAGGAGCGTCGCCTTCTCCTCGACGAGGCGCCCCGCGCAGATGTCGTAGCCCATGGTGTAGGGGCCGCGCAGGTGGGAGCTCGTGGGGATCATGTCGGCGGCGTAGACGAGTCCGCCCTCGGGCGTCGCCAGGCGCACGACCTGCAGGCCGACCGTGTGGCCGTCGTAGGCGCGGACCGAGAGGCCCGGCGCGATCTCGACGTCGCCGTCGAGGAGCTCCACCCGACCGGCCGCGACCGGCTCGACGTTCTCGGGGAGGTAGCTCGCGCGCTCACGGATGCCGGGTCGGCGGGCGTTGTCGAGGTTGCGCCGCTGGACCCAGTGGACCGCCTGCGGGAACACGAGCCGCGCCTCGCCGTCGCGCATCGAGGAGACGCCGCCGGCGTGATCGAAGTGCAGGTGAGTGAGGACGACGTCCGTGATCGACTCCGGCTCGATCCCCGCCGCCCGCAGCGAGGCCTCCAGCCGCGAGGGCCCGAGGCCGTAGATGCCGCGCAGCTTGTCGTCCCACTTGTCGCCGGCGCCCGTGTCGACGAGGAAGCGGCGCTCGCCGCGCTCGAGGACGAGGCACCGCATCGCGAGGTCGATGCGGTTCTTGTCGTCGGCGGGGTGCTCGCGCTCCCAAAGGACCTTCGGGACGTTCCCGAACATGGCGCCGCCGTCGAGGAAGACGTGGCCCGAGTCGATCTCGGTCACGGTCCAGTCGGCGAACCTCACGCGTCCGCTCCTCCGCGGCGGGACGAGCCCCCGCCGAACTCGCGGCGGACGCGCTCCATGACGCGGTCGAAGGCGACGTCGATCCCCGGCCCCGAGACCGTGAAGCCGGCCGCGTAGCGGTGGCCGCCGCCGCCGAACTCCTGGGCGATCTTGCAGACGTCGTGCGGTCCCGTGGCGCGCAGGCTGAACTTCGACTTGTCGCTGGCGATCTGCAGGCCGAGGACGCCGACCTCGACGCCCTTGATCGTCAGGAAGTGGTTGACGACCTCGAAGGCGTCGCGGATCTCGCCGTTGCGCTCCTTCAGGAAGGCGAGGTCGACCTTCACCGAGGCGAGGCGCCCGCCCTCCTCCAGCCGGATCCGGGCGATGTTCTCCCCCATCAGCCGGACGCGCCCGAAGGGCTTCTGGCAGTTGAGGCGCTTCCAGATCTTGTAGGGGTCGACGCCGGCCTCGAGGAATTCCGCCGCCATGCGGTGGGTCTTCACGCTGGTCGAGTTGTAACTGAAGGAACCCGTGTCCTGGACGAGCCCGACGTAGAGCGGTTCCGCGATCTCGAGGTCGATCTCCGCCCCCATCGCGCGGAGGAGATCCCAGGTGATCTCGGCGCTGGAGCTCGCCTTCACGAAGACGTGGGCGAGGTCGAAGATCTGGCCGTCGTAGACGTGGTGGTCGATCAGGATCCGCTTCCCCTGCGCGACCCGCACCGGCTCCTCCATCCGGCCGAGACGCACCGCGCCCGAAGGTCGACCGGCAATGCGCGGCCTCCTCGACGTCAGACCGTTCTTCTCGCGCTGATGATCGTGACCTCGCCGGAGCGGTCAGGAAGCGGAGATCTCGGGCACCCCGGAGCAGTTCATGATGCGCACGCGCTTGCCGTTCCGGCGCAGCACGCGCGCGAGGGCGAAACTCGCTACCGAGCCCGTCCCCGTCCGAGGTCCATGCGGTCGATGGGAGAATCGTCGCGCCGTCGAGGAAGAGCCGGGCCAGTTCCTCGACGTCGATCCCGGCGGTCCCGAGGCTTCGTTCGAGCCCCAGGAGGCCTTCGATCTTCGCGGTCAACGTGGACTTGACTGGTTGCCCATGAGGGTGTCCACCTTCTGGCCGTTCTTGAAGAGGCCAGTCGATGGCACGCTCATGATGCGGAACTTCGCCGCCAGCTCCGCGGCCTCGTCGACGTCGCACTTGCCGATCTTGGCGCGGCGGTGCCGCTGCCGGCGAGCTCGTCGATGACCGGGGGCGAGCGCCTTGCAGGTACCCAGGTGGCTCCGAAGTCGACGACGCTGACGCCGCCCTTGACGATCTCGCTCTCAGTTGTCGTTGGTGATCTCAAAGGTGCTGCCCTGTTCTTCACTCCGCACGTTGACGGCGTCGCCACCCCCTATAAGGATCCGCCGGCTCTCCCGAGGAAGCCGCCTGGAGTGTATGCCCCGAGGGGACCTCATTCCAGCGGCCCGGAGCCCCGGTCGCCCGAGGACCATGAACTGGCCGTCCGGCGCCCCAGACTGCCTCGGGAGGTGTTCCGGCATGACCGTCGACGAACATCAGCGAAGGCGACCGGAGGCGACGGATCGATCGCGGAGGCGGTCCGCCTGCACGAGAGGCCCCGACCGGGCCTGCGCGAGGCGGCCGAGCGCCCGGCGTCGAGGCGCTCAACGACCCGGATCATCACCTACCTCGTCGACCGCAACATCGCTACACGAACGTCTGCGTCACCGACTGCAAGTTCTGCGAGTTCTACCGGCCGGTCGGCCACCACGAGGGCTACGTGCTCCCGCGCGCCGGGCTCGGCCTACACCAAGATCCAGGAAACCTGGCGGTCGGCGGGACGCGGATCCTCCTCAGGCGGCCACAATCCCGAGCTGGGCCTGGCCTGGTACCTGGATCTCTCCCACCGCTGGATCAAGTCCGAGTACCCGGCCATCGAGCTGAACGGCTTCTCGCCTCCGAGATCGAGCATCGCGCTCGCCGAGGGGACGAGCATGGAGGCCGTCTCGTCGCGCTCCAGGAGGCGGGGATGGACGGCCTGCCCGGCGGCGGCGTGCGAGGTCCTGCAGGACGGGAATCGCCACCGCGTCTCGCCGAAGAAGCAGAAGACCGCGGGCTGGATCGAGGCCATGCACGGATCGCGCAGCGCCTGGGGATGGTCACGAGCTCCTCCCCAGGTCATCGGCTTCGGCGAGGAACCGCGGCATCGCTTCGAGTCGCTGCTCGCGCTGCGCGACCTTGCGGGACGAGCCTGGCCGCCTTACGGCGGCTCGATTCCTGTCCTTCGTGATGTGGCCGCTGCAGTACGAGAGCCGCTTCGGCAGGGTCTTCCGCGGTCCTGGGGCATCGCCCTCGGCACGACCGAGGAGGCTGCATCCGGCACACCGCGCTGGCGCGCCTCTTCCTCGACAACATCCCGCACGTCGGAGCGTCCTGGCCCACCATGGGGCCCGAGGTGGCGCAGCGCGCGCTCGCCTACGGCGCGGACGACTTCGGCTCGACGATGCTCGAGGAGAACGTCGTCTCCTCCGCGGGCTCGACCCACCTGCATGACCGGGCGCGGATGCGCGCGAACTCATCGCGGCCATGGCTACGACTTCGGCGCGACTCCGACCGCCACGTCGCCGCGACGGCCTGGGCGGCGACCTCAGGGAAGGTCGACGGCGAGCACCGTCGGCGGCGAGAGCTTCGCCGCCCCCCGGACCGTCCCCGTCCGCCCCACCGCGGGCCAGTGGCTGTTGGCGACGAAGCGGAACTCGTTCCCCACGACCGCGCCGAGGGTGGGTTCGTCGAGGCGCTCGTCGCCCACGCAGAGGATCCGGAACCCGCTCACCGACTTCAGATCCTCGGCCAGGGTCATCGTCACCACGCGGTGCGGCTCGATGCCGTTCTGGATCGCCACGAGTTGACGCCCCTTCGCCGCGAGTCCGTCGATGCCGTACATGCAGACGTCCTCGGGGTGCGCGATCGAACTCACGGCTCCGCTGGGGAGCCGGACGAGCTTCAGCGGCCCCCGGTAGCTCGCGACGACGAAGGCGCGGCCCTCCTCGACGAAGACCATCCCCTGCGGCGACTCGAGGAGCCCCTCGCGGACGAGCACCCGGTACTCGCCCGACTTGCGATCGAGCCGCCAGACCTGGCCGGTCCTCGCGTCGCTCGCGTAGATCGCGTCGTCGGCCACGAGGAGGTCGCCGAGCGCGTGGGGGCGACCGTCCTCCGGCAGGAGGTGCCGCGCCGCCAGCTTCCCGGTCCCGAGTTCGAAGGCGAAGATCGCCGCCCGCCCCGCGACGGCTTCCGGCGTCGCCCGGCCCGCGACCATCGCGGTGGAGGCGCACCAGATCCAGTCGTTCCGCGCGTCGACGGCGAGTCCGCCCACGCTCCAGAGTCCGTCCTGCTCCGGCGCGACCAGCGTCGAGACCTCGCCCTCCTCGGAGAGCGCGATGATGCTGCGCAGGTGGATGCCGCCGAGCAGGTGGCGCTTCCGCTTCGCGTCCCAGGCGTAGCCCTCCGGGATGAAGTCGCGCGGGCCGCCGCTGACGACGAGCCGGGCCTTCCCCCGCGCCGCGGTCGTCTCGCGCAGACGGGCGAGGATCGGCGCGAGCTTCTCCGCCGGCAGGAGCTTCGCGAAGTGCTTCTCCACCGGCAACGAGACGCCCATCGCCGCGATGCGCTCGAGATCGGCGAGCGCCTCCACCGGACGGCCGAGATGCGCGCGGGCCTCCGCCCGCGAGAAGAGCATGAGGGGATAGTCCGGTCGGAGCGCGAGCGCGCCCTCGGTCGCGACGAGGGCCTCCTCCCAGTCTCCGTCGCGGGTGGCGCGCGCCAGGTCCC
Organism: Planctomycetota bacterium; assembly: GCA_041402125.1. Classification (GTDB taxonomy): domain Bacteria; phylum Planctomycetota; family DRQF01; genus JAWKSY01. The sequence goes on along the minus strand of JAWKSY010000017.1, from coordinate 7,944 downwards.
GCGCCCAGTCGCCGTAGCTGCGCGGCGGCACGGCCTGGGCCGCGAGCGTCCCCGTCGCGAGGAGGAGGAACAGGAGGAGCCGGCTTCCGTGGCGGATCGTCATCGCGTCGCTCCCGCGGGTCGAGGGCGGAGCGCTCGCCGCGCTCCGAGGGGCGATGATACGCGGAATCGGCCCCCGCCGCAGGAACGAAGTCAGCGGAGCGGGCGACCGGAGCGGACCACGCGCTCCAGCCAGGTCCCGGCGAGGAGCGAGGTGACGATCGCGAGGAGGACGAGCTTGGAATAGAAGGGCTCGTTGATGATGCCGGCGTCGAAGGCGACCGAGGCCAGGACGATGCCCGGGCCGCCGCGGGCGTTCATGGCGACGGCGAGGTTCAGGGCGCCCGCCCCGCTCTCCCGCGCCGCCCGGGCGCCGAGGTAGACGCTGAGCGACTTCGCGATGCAGGCGAAGGCGAGGAAGAAGAGGAAGTAGCCGATCTCGAAGTCGCGCGCGAGGTTCAGCTTCAACCCGACGATCGCGAAGTAGACCGGGATGAAGAAGGCGAAGGAGAACTGCTTGATCGCGCCGCGCGGCTCGGCGAGCTCGCGGTTCTGGCTGCCGACGACCATGCCCGCGACGAAGGCTCCGAACATCGGCGTGATGCCGAGGAAGACGCAGATGCCCGTCATCACCAGCATGAAGACGAGCAGGAAGGCGATCGGGCTCGACCGGGCGATCAGGTTGTAGCGGAAGAGCCGCACGCGCTCGAAGAGCACCGGGCCGATCGCGAGCGAGAGGCCGATGAACACCAGCGGCGCCGCGACGTGGTAGATGCTCATCCCGGCGCCCGTGGGCGAGAAGTCGAGGAGACCGGGCAGGCCGAAGACCTCCGTCGATCCGGCCTCGGCCGCCCCGACCGTCCCCAGCGCGATCGCGAGGACGATGTAGAGCAGGATGTCCTCGATGACGGCCGCCCCGAGCACGATCCGCGCGAAGGCCGTCTCCAGGAGGCCGAGGTCGAACATGATCCGGGAGATGACCGGGATGCTCGTCACCGCGACGGCGATCGCGAAGACGAGCAGGAAGGCGGTCGGGTTGGCGTGCTCGCCGTAGAAGCGCGACACGTCCAGGAAGCCTCCCTCGGCTCCTCCCGCGAGCTTCAGGAGCCCGAGGCCGAGCAAGAAGGGCAGGATCGTTCCCGTCGCGGTGATCAGGAGCGCCGTCTTGCGTTCGCCGGCCTGGAAGCTCGATCTCACCTCCAGGCCCGAACAGAACATGAGGAGCAGGAGCCCGAGCTGATAGACCGCCCCGAGCACGGGCATGGTGACCCGGTCGTAGTCCGGGAAGATCACCGTCATGGTCTCGGGGAAGAAGAAGCCGAGGACGGTCGGCCCGAGCAGGAGACCGCCGAGGATCTCGCCGATGACGCGCGGCTGCCGGAAGTGGGCGAAGAAGAACCCCCCGCCGTGGGCCGCCACGAGGAGCAGCGCCAGCGCGAGGAGGACGTGCGCCGTTTCCTGGACCGTCAGACTCATCGGAAACTCACCTCCCCCTCCCGGAGCGACCGCATGCGGGCCGCGGACGCAGTATACCCCCCCGGTCCATCGGACCGAAGCTCCCCGCGCCGCAGGGACGGGTGTTTATCCGCCCCCCTCGCCGCCCCCGGCCTCCAGCTCCTCGAGTCGTCGGAGGATGTGGCGGGAGGAGCGGTCGTGACGGACGGGAATGACCAGGACCTCGCCGCCGTAGCCCTCGACCTCGGGCGCGGAGCCGAGGCGCGAGAGATCGTAGTCCCCGCCCTTCACGTAGAGGTCGGGCCGCAGGAGTCGGATGAGGCGCGTCGGTCGGTCGTCGGGAAGAGCCAGGACGAGGTCCACCGCCCGGAAGGCGTCGACGACCTCCGCCCGCTCCGCGAAGGGGACGATCGGCCGGCCCTCCCCCTTCAGGCGCGCGACGCTCGCGTCGTCGTTCACGGCCACGACGAGGAGATCGCAGCGACGGCGCGCGGCCCGCAGATAGTCGGCGTGGCCGGCGTGGACGAGATCGAAGACCCCGCAGGTGAAGCCCACGCGGAGGCCGCGCTCGCGCGCCGCGGCGACGCGTGAGGCGGCCTCTTCCTCGCGGACCAGCACGGGCGGACCCTACTGCAGGTCGGCGGCGATGTCGGGCAGGAGCGCCCGGGAGAGCTGCGACTTCAGCGCGAAGTTGCTGCCCTCGCCCACGCGGGTGACGAAGAGATCGTTGTTGTGGCGCAGGAGCCCGAACTCGTCGAGGCAGGCCACGCCGCCGCAGATCTCCATGGCCTTCACGAGGAGATCGGAGGCGCGCCGCGAACAGGCGATCTTGACCTTGGCCGCGGTCTCGCGCGGGAGGCGGTCCTCGACGAAGAGCTTCGTCGAGTGGATCAGGTAGGCCAGGTTCTGCTCGAGCGCGATGTCCATGTCGAGGATGACGTCCTGGACGCGCTGGAAGCGGCCGATGGCGCCGCCGAACTGGTCGCGCTCCTGGACGTAGCGACGGCAGCGGTCGAGGGCGAAGGCGAGCGAGGCCAGCGCGAGACCGCCGATGAAGAGCCGGCCGCCGTTGAGGGTCGTCGCCATGACCTTGAAGCCGCCCATCTCGCCGCCGAGGATCGCGTCGTCGCCGACCGTCACGCCGTCGAAGGCGATCGAACCGGTGCTCGACTGCTCCCAGACGCGCTTGCCGCTCATCTCCTGGTAGGAGACGCCGGGGGCATCCATCGGGACGATGAAGCAGGTCGTGCGGCGCCCGTTGCGCTCGTCCGGGTGGGTGAGCGCGTGGACGACCACGTGGCTCGACCAGGCGGCGTTGGTGGACCAGCACTTCTCGCCGCGGATCGTCCAGCGACCGCCGTCCCGCACCGCCGTGACCTCGGGGTTCGCGGCGTCGGAACCCCGACCGGGCTCGGAGAGGCCGAAGACGAACATCCGACGGCCGGCGGCGAGATCGGGGAGATGCTCCCGCTTCTGCTCCTCGGTCCCGAAGAGCATGACGGGCTTGGCGCCGAGGCTGATCGCCGCGCCGGGCGTGATCGCCACGGAGGGCGAGTGGTAGCCGAGCGCGAGCCCCATCAGGACGAGGTCGAGGTGGTCGCCGCCCTGGCCGCCGAACTCCTCCGAGATCGGAACGCCGAAGAGTCCCATCTCCCCCATCGAGGCGATGAGGTCGTCGGGCACGAGGACGTGCTCGCGCTCCCAGCCGAGGACCTTCGGCGCGATCTCCTGATCGCCGAACTCGGACACCGCGCGGTAGAAGTCCATCCGGTCGGAATCGACGAGAGTCTCGAGATAGCTGTCGATGCGTTTCGCCATGCGACGCGAAGCCCCGTATATCTTGTCTGGTCGGTCGGTCTGGTACGCGGCGACCCGTCGCCGTCGCGGACTGCCGGCCCGGCCCGGGACTCCGTTCGACGCGCGAGGCCGGACACGACCGGGCGACGTGGAGCCCGACGGCGGCCGGGGGTGGGACCCCGCGTCGACCCGGTGGGGTCCGCGGAGCGGCGCGGCATTCTAACCCGGTGCCCCCTCGCGACAAGACGAGCCGCCGGGGGCGCGGCGAGCGGTCGCGCGCGGGGATTGCCCGAATCTTTTTGCGATCGTCGGACGAAAAGGAACGAGGCATCCGGCAGGATCCGGAGGGGGCCCGCCGACACCGGTCGCGGGGTACGGAAAGGGGGCGACGAACGTGGCGAGCGACCACATCTGCATCATCGGGTCCTTCGATTCGACCTACGACGGCCACCTGGCGACCCGGGACGCGGTCGTCCACGCGGCCGCGGCGGAGCGCGTCGTCGTCAACACGCGCTGGATCACGCCGGACGAGCTGAGCGATCCCGCCGCCGCCCTCGCGGGGGCGCGCGGGGCCATCGTCGCCTGCCGGAACCCGAAGCACCCCCGACGCCTCATGCCCGACGTCCTGGGCGCCCTCACCTGGCTGCGCCGCGCGGGCCGACCGACCTTCGGCATCGAGTGCGGTTTCCAGCACATGGTCATCGAGATCGCCCGTGACGTCCTCGGACACGCCGACGCCAACAGCGTCGGCTACGACGAGGAGACGACCGCTCCGGTCCTCCACCGGCTCGACCCCGACGCGCCCCGGGAGGCGGGCCGGGCGCCCCGGCCGCGGGAGTTCTCGGTCCGCGCCGGCAGCCGGCTCGCGGCCGCCTACGCCGGCGCCCCCGAGATCCGGGAGCCCTTCCGCAGCGAGTTCACCGTGAACGGCGACTACGTCGCCGAGCTCGAGGCCGCGGGCGCCTCCTTCTCGGCCGACGGGCGACTCGGCGAGCGTCGCTTCGCCGCCGCGATGGAGTGGGGAAGCCTCCCCTACTACCTCGGCGTCGCCTTCCTGCCGCAGTTCCGATCGACGCGCGACGAGCCGCATCCGCTCTTCCGCGCCTTCCTGCGCGCCGCGATGGCGCGCTGATCGCGACGGCGCCGCGGCGGAATGCGCGGCGCTTGCTCCTCCGTCCGTCCTCGCGTCTAATGCCCACCGCGCGCCGGAAGCGCGCGGGAGGGATCGTCGGATGAGTCGAGACATGATCGCCGTCCTCGAGGAGGTCGCGCGGGCCCAGGACGGCTTCGTCGAGCTGCGCCACGTCGCCAAGACGACCCGCCAGGTCGCGGTCGAGCAGGGTCGGGTCGAACGATCCAGCGTGTCGCGGCGCTCCGGCGTGGGTGTCCGCGTCCTGGTCGACGGCACCTGGGGCTTCTCGAGCACGGGCTCGGCCGAGGCCGGCGCCATCCGGCGGGCCGTCGAGCGGGCCCGGGCCGCCGCCGCCGCGAGCGCCTCGCGACGCCAGGAGCGCGTCGCCGACCTCGCTCCGGTCGGTCTGGCGCGGGGCGAGTTCGGCTCGGCGGACGCCGCTCGCGTCGCGGCGATCCCCCTGGAGGAGAAGGTCGCCCTCGCCCTCGAGACCGAGCGCGCCACCCGCGAGCGCAGCGTGCTCGTCCGCAGCGCGGCCTGCGTCTACAACGAGATCGACGAGGAGAAGGCGATCGTCACCACCGACGGCGCGGCCGCGCACCTCCGGCTCGTCCGCCCCGAGTTCCGGGTGCAGGCGGTGGCCGAGCGCGACGGGACCCTCTCGACCGCCAACGAATCCGTCGGCGTGACCGGCGACTGGACCTGCCTCTTCCGCGGCCGCAGCCGCGACGAGCTCGTCGAGCGCGCGGCCCGCAACGCCGTCGACCTCCTCGACGCGCCCTTCCCCGAGGGCGGACGCGCGACCGTGATCCTCGCGCCCTCCATCGTCGGGCTCCTCGTCCACGAGGCGATCGGGCACACCGTCGAGGCGGACTTCGTCATGTCGGGCTCGGTCGCGGCGGGCAAGATCGGCCAGCGCGTGGGCAGCGAGCTCGTCAACCTCTGCGACAGCGGCGCCTCGGAGTTCGCCGACGGCGCGGGCGGCACGCTCGCCGTCGACGACGAGGGCGTGCCGACGCGGAGGGTCGAGATCATCCGGGACGGCATCCTGCGCTCCTACCTCCACAACCGGGAGAGCGCCTCCCGCTTCGGGGTCGAGCCGACGGGCAGCGCGCGCGCCTGGGACTACTCCGACCAGCCCCTCATCCGGATGCGGAACACCTACCTCGAACCGGGCACGCAGAGCCTCGAGGAGATCATCGCGAGCACGAAGGACGGCTACCTCCTCGACGGGCCGCGGAACGGACAGGCCGACGCCACCGGCGAGTTCATGTTCGGGGTGCAGAGCGCGATCCGGATCCGGAACGGCGTCCCGGGCGAGCTGGTCAAGGGCGTGACGATCTCCGGCGTCGCCTTCGAGGTCATGCAGACCGTGGATGCCGTCTCGAGCGAGTTCCGCTGGGATCTCGGCTCGGGGTACTGCGGGAAGGGCCAGCCGGCCAAGGTCGATGCGGGCGGGCCCTACATCCGCTGCCGCGCCCTCCTCGGGGGAGTCCAGAAGGGATGAGCCGGACCGATCACGTCACCGCGGAGAGCCTGCTCTCCCTCTGCGATCGCGCCCTCGAGGCCGCCGTGCGCGGCGGCGCCGAGGCGGCCGAGGTCGCGGCCGGCTTCGCCACGGGCTCCGGCATCGACTTCGAGAAGAACGACCTCGCGATCGCGGTCTCGGACGACGAGACCTCCTACGGGATCCGCGTCATCCGCGAGGGCCGGGTGGGATTCGCGTCCTCGAACGACCCCGAGGGACTCGAAGCCGCGGTGGCCGACGCTCTCGCGGTCGCCGCGAGCGCCCCGCCGGACCCCCACGCCGGCCTCCCCGACCCGTCCCCCGTCACGCCCGTCGAGGGACTGAACGACCCCTCGATCGAGTCCTGTGACGTCGCGGCCGTCACCGACGCGGGCGCGCGGCTCCTCGCCGCCATCCGCGAGCGGGATCGCCGCCTGAGCATCGACGGCGGCGGCGTCTCCGCGACGCGCGCGGTCCGCGCGATCGCCTCGACGACCGGCGTGCGGGCTTCGGAAGAGTACGGCGTCGTCGGCGCGCATCTCTTCGGCATGGCGGTCGACGGCGAGGCCGTCGGCAGCTTCGTCGTCGAGGGCGAGGCGAGCCGGCGCGCGGCGGACCTGGAGGGGATCCTCGAGCGGACGACGGCGGAGTTCGCCGAGAAGGCCCTCGGCGCGCTGCGCCCCGAGCCCGGCGAGAGCTACCGCGGCCCGGTGCTCCTGAGCCCCGAGGCGGTCGCCTCCCTGCTCGCGTCCGAGCTCGTCGCGATGATCTCCGCTCCGACGGTCCGCAAGGGCAAGAGTCCGCTCGCGCAGCGGCTCGGCGAGGAGATCGCGCACGCCGACTTCAGCCTCCTCGACGACCCGACGGCCGCCGGCGCGATCGGGTCCTCGGCCTTCGACCGCGAGGGACGGCCCCGCCGCGCCACCCCGCTCGTCGAGAAGGGGGTCCTCCGGACCTTCCTCTTCAACGACTACGAGGCGAGGGCCGCGGGACGGGCCGAAGGAAGCACGGGCCACGCGGCGGGCGGGTCCACCTCCCTCCCCGGCGTCGGCCCCTCCCGACTCATCCTCGCGCCCGGGTCCCGCCGCCGCGAGGACCTCGAACGGGACGCCGGGCGCTGCGTGGTCGTCACCCGCTTCAGCGGCAGCACGAACACCGTCACCGGGGAGTTCTCGGGGGTCGTGAAGGCCGGATTCCTCTCCCGGGCGGGCGAGCGGCGCCCGGTGGCCGAGACCCTGATCTCGGGCAACGTGCTCGAGGCGCTGAAGCAGATCGCCGGCGTCTCGAGCGAGACCCGACGCCTCTACGGCGGCGGCGTCTTCCCCTGGGTCCTCATCGACGGCATCTCGGTGACCGCCGGCTGAGGACGGATCGACGCAGGGCTACCGGGCCTCGCCTAACCTTCCTACACTGATCGGTTTGCGGCACGCGGCCAAAAGAGACCGGATCGGTCCTCTTTTCGCGTCCCGCCTTGAGAGCCGATCTCCGGGACGTATCATCAAAGCGTACCTGAGAGGTCCTTTATCCCCGAGGCCCGGGAGGACGCCGTGTTCCGCATCACCAAGCAGGCCGACTACGGATTCGTCCTCCTCGGACAGTTCGCGGGACCGGAGTCCGGCGAGGTCCTGAGCGCGAAGGAGCTGGCCCAGGAGACCGGACTGCCCCAGCCCATGGTCGGCAAGATCCTGAAGCTCCTCGTGGGCGGAGGGATCCTCGTCTCCCAGCGCGGCGCCCACGGGGGCTACTCCCTCGCCCGGCCCGCCGATCAGATCAACCTCGTGCAGATCATCGAGTGCCTCGAGGGCCCCGTCGCGGTGACCTCGTGCTGCGACACCGTCGAGGCGGGCAACTGCCAGATCCAGCACGGCTGTCGGGTGCGCGTGAACTGGCGCCGCGTCGGCCACCGCATCCGCGAGATGCTCGCGGGGCTCACCCTGGCCGACATGGTCGACGACGCCGCCCCCCTCGGCGGCCTTCGCGGCTGATCTCCGCGCGGAAAGGAAACCGGACGTGA
>JAWKSY010000016.1:0-109557 GCA_041402125.1 Planctomycetota bacterium | reverse complement strand
CGCCCCGCCTACCGCGCCTTCTTCGACAAGCACTCCACCGATGCCATGTTCGGCGTCAGATACGCGATTCCGTTGAATGACCTGACAGGCAACTAGCCCCGCCCGCCTCGTTGTCGATGTGTCAACACAGCTGCCGCCCGACGCACGGTCGCGCGGGCAACGCATTCCTGATCGGCAAACTCGAGCGGGTGCTCGGTCGGTGATCCACCTGATGGCCCGATCCGGCCGCAATGAACCCGCCCGCAGCAATCGTGAAGTGACCCGCGGACACGTCCGTGCCCGCGGGTCATTCCTGTCGATCCCGGCTCCGGACGATCAGCGCGCCTCGAGTTCCTTCCGCGCCAGCGGGATCCGGCAGCCGTAACGCTTCAGGAGGTCGAGGAACTTGTCCGGGAGGTCCTCCTTCGCCACCGTCTCCGGCTTCACGAACTTCAGGTTGCCCTGCTCGATGAAGTAGCGCTTCACGGTGTAGGGCTTCGAAGCCGCGAGGAGGCCTCCGGACTCCCAGTCGCGTAGCTCGGCGCGGACCTCCATGCGATCGCCCCCGGCCGAGGTCAGCTCGACCTTGATCTCGTAGCTCCAGTCCGGTTCGGCCGCGGCGCGCCGACGGTCGCGGCCGCGGCCGCCCAGCGCCCCGCTCGTCCGCGCGGAGCGGGCGTTCGGGTCCGGGGCGTCGAGCCCCTCGGCGCCGATGACGGTCGCATAGTTTCGGATCTCCGTGCGCAGGACGTCCTGGAGATTGAACTGGAGAAGGACGCCCTCCTTCTGCCCGAAGACGAAGGTCATCGTGCGACGGATCTCCTCGTTGGCAACCTTCCAGTTGGGGAAGGTGCCGCCGTAGACGTTCACCTGCACGTCCTTGTCCGAGAGGATGTCGCTGTCGACCTTCCACTTCTCGGGTTCCTCGCGTGCCCGGTTCAGCAGCTCCTCCTCCTTCTCGTAGAGAGAGTCGAGCATCGCGCCGGCGATCGACAGCACGGGGTTGAGCCCGGGGAGTCGGGGTTCGGTGACGTGGATCGTCTTGCCGTTCAGAACGTCGGCGCCCGCCTTCCCGCGGTACGTATTGAGGGCCTCGCGGATCGCGAAACGCGCGAGGCGCTGAAACTCGTCCTCGACCTTCATGGTCCGCTTCGTGAAGGCGTACTCGTTCGGCTTCCCGTCGATCGGGCCGAGGAACTGACGGAACTCCGGATACTCGACGTGGAACCGGAACTCCTGCGGCGGGGCATCGAGATCTCGGCCGCCCCGGAACTTCAGGAAGACCTCCAGACGGTTGCCGGAGACGACGTAGTCGCCGACGATCGCCCCGAAGACACCCTTGGTCGCGAAGCGCTTCTGCTGCGCGAGCTCCTCGATGAGGTAGCCCTCGAGGGGCTCGTTCTCGTAGTAGAGGACTCCCGTCTGGAGCTTCTCCTGGAGCACGCCGTCGAGCTCCTCGCATCCGAGCGTGACCGAAGGCCACGAGAGGTTCTTCTCGATCTGGCGGAGAGCTCGGTGGCTGGCTTCCTGCGGGTTGCGGATCGGGAGGAAGAGCGCGACGCCCTCCGGATTCGCCCGGTGCGGGCGACGATCATCCGACGGAAGGTGTTCGCCCGGTGGCGAAGGATTGCCCTGGAAGTGCTCGGCCGTCGAGGCGAAGACGGGCGGGGCAAGGCCGTTTCCGAGATCGAATCCCGAGTCCGTCCTCGTTCCCGATCGGTCGCGAGCTCGCCATGAACGATCCGATCTTCGAAGACGAGCTCGCCGCTTGCGTATCGACCTTCCGCGACGTTCAGAATGTAACCCTGAGTTTCACCGTGATGCGAGGAGGTTGACGACGGTCTTCCTGCTTGAAGTCGAACTCACAGATGACGAAGGCTGCGTGCGAGCGCGGAACCGATGAAGTCGGCCCGCACCGGTTCGGAGTAGGAGCGAGGGTCGATTCCCTTCTGACGAAGGGCGTTCGCGAGGTCCTGACCGCCGAGGATGCGATTGCGGAGAACCGCGGCCGCGCTGGTCCGCGCCGGCATCGTCACGCGCTCGTGGATCACGTCGGAGGCGCCGACGATGCGAGCGTGACTCATCCCGACGGGCGGACTGATGAGAGGAAAGACGAGAACGGGCCGATCGTCGCCGTGGGCGTCGATCACGCCGACGGCGCTGCGCCAGAGCGCCTCGGCCGCCTCGCGGATCTTGGCTTCGGAGGCGGATTGCGCCGGGAGGGCGGAAATGAGGGCCAAGAACGCCGCGATCACGGAGATGACGATGCGGGGGGCGAACATGGGATGCGACTCCGGGAGGGCCCGTGTTGCGAAAAGACCTGATTCGAGGCCGATGAAGTCGACGAGCGCGCCGGAGTGTTCACCCCGGCGCGCTCGTCGTCGTCAGGAGAGACTACTCGAGGGTGATCGTCGACGATCCGTCGATGATGCTGCCCGTCGCCTCCTCGGTGACGTTCACGAGGCTGAGGCGCAGGGTGTAGGTGATGATGTCACCCATCGTCTTCTCGTAGCCGGTGGCGGAGAAGCGCGGAACGAGGACGTACTGGACGCCGTTGTTCGTGCCGAGGCGACGCCGGACGCTCTCGGCGGCCGCGCCGTCGTAGAGGCCGTTGACGTCGTCTCCGATCTGGCGACGGAGCCAGCCCTCGTCCTTCACCTCGTACTTGGAGTTCTGGCTCACGAGAGCGCGCAGCCGGGCATCGATGTCGCCTTCGAGATTGTCGGGCGTGCGGACCTTGCCGGTGTTCATCTGCGGCGGCGCGATCGCGATGGTCACGAACTGGTCGAACCCGGAGAGCCCGCCACCCTGGTTGAGGATGGCCTGCCAGGCCTGCGAGACGAGCTGCTCGGTCTCCTCCGGCGTCATCGGTCGCGCATCGAAGAGATTGAGCCGGTCCGCGGTGTCCAGGGTGTTGTTGAGGTCATCGAGCACGCCGCAGGCCGGGGCGAAGACGAGCAGGGCCGCGGTCGCGGCGAAAACGAGGTTCTTCTTCATGGTCATGGTTCTTTCCTCCACTTTCTCCAGGTGATCAGCGCGAGCGCCGATCGAAGACGATCAGATTGGCTCTCTTCTCGAGCCGCGGAATGGCCTCCCCCTCCTCAGCGGATGCCATTCCGTCCTGGGACAGGATTCCCACATTTCCGGGGTCTCCCTTATGCCTCAGGCGGAATATCCGCCAATTCGAGTCGCGTCGGAAGATCTCGACGAGCGTGAGGTCCCGAAGGATTCCGACGACCTCCAGGACCGGTTCGCTGACCGTGAAGGCACGGTCGAGCTCGACGGCGTCGTTTCCATCGGGGCAGAGCGGACGGAGGACCTCCACGATGTCGCGGCTGCCGAGGCTCCGTCCCTCGGCCTCACCGATGGCAATGCGGACGAGACGTCCCTTCGCTTCGATCTCGTCCCGCCAGCGCTGGAGCTCGCCATCGACGCGACCTCCGAGATCGTCCGCGAGCACCGGGAGTTCGCGATTCGTCCAGCCGAACGGGTCCGAGGTTGCGGACTCGGTCGCCCGGACGGCGGGCGTGAGCGTCGCGCGCAGATGGTCGTCTCGAGTGAAGACGGCCGGTGTGACGAGGCACTCCACATCCTTCGTGTCGCCCCGGCCCTGGAGGCTCGTATGCCGTTGCAGGTCCACGTCGAAGAAGACGAGGGCCTCGACGTCGTTGGCCGCGAACCAGGCCTGCAACGCGAGCGGATTCGAGCCGATCGTGCGGGCGAAGTCGCGTTCTTCCGGTCGAGCCGTTCGCGTGCGGAGCACGGGATAGGTGCGGCGGAGTCTCTCCTCGACCCCGGCCCGGAGCTTCGTCTGCCCCACGGCCAGATTGCGGTTGGGGTCGTCCCGCCAGAGCAACATGACGGGCAGGCTCTCGCGATCGATCGACCAGGCGGCCTCGACCGGTCGCGTGCTGACGAGCTTGATCTCGGGAGGATCCGGGTGAATCTCCGTGGCCCCATCGCGGCCGGCCGCTCCTCCGGAGCTGCCCTGATCCTCGACCTCCGCTGGGTCCTCCGGCCCCTTCCCGATACCCTGCTTCTCGTCGAGCGACGCGGCGCGGCCGAAGATGAACCAGAGGAAGCCGCCGATACAGAGGAGCGCGACGCCGGCCGCGAGCGTCAAGACCACGCGGTTGGACGAGCCGCCGCGCGCGCCGACGACCGCCGGTTCGGGCACGGAGACCGGACCGGGGCCGCGATCTCGAGAGGGCCGCGTCACGCCGGGTTCGGGTTCCGAGGCAGGCGGCCCGGAGTAGGCGCTCTCCCCCCGCGGAACGGGCGGTCTCGGAATCGGCGTCGAACCTGGGTTCCGCCGGCTGCGCGAGTTCCTCGACGGACGTGCCGGCGTCGGTCTGATCGCCCGGTCGACGGCGGTGGCGGAGAGCTCCGCCCCGGAGCCGAAGCGATCCTCCGGCCGCTTCGCGAGCGCCCGGGCGATCACGGCCCGCATCGCGCGGCCGATCGCGTGTCGCGGATTCGCGGGCACGACCGGCTCCTGGGACATGTGCATCGAGATGATGGCGGCGGTGCTCGGCGCGTCGAAGGGGACCTTGCCGGTGAGCATCTGGAAGAGGATCACGCCGACCGCGTAGAGGTCGGTGCGGTTCGTCAGCGGCGCGGCCTCCCACTGCTCCGGACTCATGTAGTGGGGCGTCCCGCCGACGTGGGTGGTGTGGGCCTTCGCCGTCGCGTCCATGAGACGCGAGATGCCGAAATCCGTCAGGCGGCAGACGAGACCGCGGTCGAGGAGGATGTTCTGGGGCTTCACGTCCCGATGGACGATTCCGGCCTCGTGAGCGCAGTCCAGCGCGGCGCCGATCTGCCGGACGAAGCGGGCCAGGAGCTCGAGCGGCACGGGCTCGTCGGCCTCGTCGTACTTCCGGAGGAAGTCCTGGAGCGACCCGCCTTCCACGAGGCGCATGGCGATGTAGAGGTGGCCACGATCCTCACCGGCTTCGATGACCGGCAGGATGTTCTCGTGATCGAGCCGGGCAAGCAACGCGCTCTCGGCCTTGAAGTCGTTCACGAAGGCCTCGCGCGCCTCCTCGGAATCGTCCGCCCTCTCCTTGAGGACCTTCACGGCGGTCGGACGGTTGCCCAGAGTGACCTGTACGGCGCGATAGACGACGGCGAATCCGCCGGCGGCGATCCGCTCCTGCAGCAGGAAGCTCCCGAGCTGCGTCCCGACGAGTGAGGTCGACCGGGTCATCGGACCCTCCGGCTGCAAACGAACGAGCGTCGGAGGGCCCTTTCCCTTCGACCACGACCGGAGCGGATCCTCCGGACGGATCGGGACCGGAATTCCGAGATTCCGGCGCGGCACGAGACGTCGTTCATCCGAGGTGCTCCAGCGGATCGAGGCCGCCAAGGCTCTCGCGCCACTTCTCCAGGCCGCGCTGGAGCTGCTTCTTGAGCGTCTCGCGTTTCAATCCGCGCTCGGCCGCGACCTCCGCCCGGTCGCGGCCCTCGAGGTAGACCTCGACGAGAACCTCGCGGAAGAGCTCGGGAACGTCCGCCAGGGCGTCGCGGAGCAGGGAGACGACGTCGACGCCTCCAACCTCGGTCCGGGGGCCGGGGCCCGCCGCGGGAGCCTCGGCGAGCAGCTCCTCGCCGTCCTCTCCCACGGCACCGACCTCGGGGCGAACGCCTCGTCCCAGGTCGGCCGCGACGCGACGGATGTTGAGGCAGATCCAGCGATAGAAGGAGTCCGGGCCTTGATACTCGAAGTCGCCGATGCCGCGGCAGGTCTTCAGCCAGACCTCCTGCATGAGGTCGTCGACGGTCGCCTGGCCGCGGAGCTTCGGACCGATCCGGCACTCCGCGTAGAGGCGGGCCCGGGTCTGGTAGCGATCGAAGAGGTAGGTCCAGGAGGTCTCGCTCCCGTCGCCCTTCGCCTTCTCGATCCGTTGATAGGAGTCGCCGATCTCCGGGGTCCCGTCGGGACGCCCCTTCGACTCGCGAGATCCGGTCACCGTCGCGCTCCCTCTACTCCCCGGGGAGAGCTTCCCCGCGTCGTCGGACGCTGTCAACCCGCCCCGTCTGCGGGGGAGTCTGACGGGCTTCCCGCGCCGGAGTTCCCCGAACCCGGCGGAAGGGTCTAAACTGCGCCCTCTCGAGGTCCTCCCGATGAACTCCGAGCACTGGCGCCAAGTCGAGGCCTTCCGCGTCCGGTTCTGGGGCGACGTCCAGGCGGGCGTCTTCCGGAGCCGCGACGACTACCTCGTCGACTTCCCCGACCTCGCGGGCGAGATCGCGGCCGAGTTCGAGAATCTCGACTCGGCCTTGAGTTCCCGCCCCTCCCTGGACGCGGCGTCGACGCAGGCGCTGCCGCCTCGATCCGGAGCGAACGTCGGCGGCGACCCACTCGCCGTCGACACCCGGATCCGTCACTACCGCCTCCGGCAGGAACTCGGGCGCGGAGGACAGGGAATCGTCTACCTCGCCGACGACGAGAGGCATGATCGCCGGGTCGCGGTGAAGATGCTCGCCTACGGGCAGGCGCTCTGGGCGGACGCACGCCGCCGATTCGAGGCCGAAGCCCGTGCCGCCGGGCAACTCAACATCGATGGCGTCGCGCGCATCCACGATTCCGGCGAACACCAGGGCGTGCCCTACATCGTCATGGAGTTCGTAGAGGGAAGGACCCTGGCGGACCTGATCCGGGCGCGGCGGCACGAGGAGAAGAATGGAGCCGCCCCGAAGAGCATCTTCGTCAACCTCGACTCGGCCCACGATGACGTCACGGAGAGGGGTGATCCCGAGAACGCGACGCTCCACGAGGGAGAAGCGGAGTCCATCGATGGACCCGATCGCGGGGAATCCTCGTCGGGAATGCACAGCTCGGGCCGGCAGGCTCTACGCGCCGTCGCCGAATTCATCGAATCCGCCGCGCGCGCGATCCACGTCGCGCACGAAGCCGGATTCGTTCATCGCGATCTCAAGCCGGGCAACATCATGGTCCGACCGAACGGCCGGGCCTGCGTCCTCGACTTCGGTCTCGCTCAGGGCCTGTCGGGGCCCGACGGCCCGTCGTCTGGTGTGATCGCGGGGACGATCCCCTACATGGCTCCCGAACAGACGACGGGTGACGAGGGCGCGATCGGGCGCGCCACCGACGTCTGGGGTCTCGGGGTGATTCTCTACGAGACCTGCACCCTGACGCGCCCCTTCCGGGCGGCGACGAGGAACGACGTGATCCGCCTGATCCGCGAGGCGGATCCGACCTCGCCGCGCGACCTCAATCCCGACATCGACCGGGATCTGGAGGCGATCATCCTCACCGCCCTCGAGAAGGACCCGGCCCGGCGCTACGCGACCGCGGAGGAGCTCGCCGAGGACCTCCGGAGATTCCGGGAGCGCGAGCCCATCCAGGCGCGTCCCGCCGGCTGGGCGCTCCGCACCCTTCGCTGGGCCCAACGGAAGCCCGCGGTCGCGTCGCTCCTCCTCGTCGTCTTCCTGTCCCTGGCCGCCACCGCGATCCTCACGACGGTGAAGAATCGAGACCTCGCCGCGAGCAACCTCCGGCTGCGCGAGAAGACGGAGGAGGAGAGACGAGCCCGCCACGCCACGCTGCTCCGCGAGGCAGAGCTGCAGATGAACCAGGGACGCTACGAGGCAGCGCTGGCGACCTGGGGCGAGGCTCATCGGATCGGCATCACGCCCGAGGCGGAGTACCGCGTGCAGCAGGCGCGCGCCCGCATCGGACTCCTCGACTACGCCGGGGCTCGGGACATCGTGTCCGGGCTCGATCCGCATGTGGTGCCCGCCGGTCTGGGCGCACGGATCCAGCTCCTTCGCGCCAACCTCCTGCCCCCCGATCAGGGGGGGCGAGGTCCCGCCGGCGTCGAGGAGTCCCTTGTTGGCGGACTCCTGCCGCCCGCGGATCGAGCCTTCGCCTCGGCCCTTCTCGCGGAGACCGTCCCCGCCGCCCTCGCGCGGACCCGCGAAGCCCTCGAGGCGGATCCCGGACATGTCCTCGCGCGAGAGCTCCGGGGACTCCTCCTCTTCCTGATGGGAGACGCCGGGGCCCTCGAGCGCCACGCCGAGGTCCACCGCCTGAACTACCCCGGCGACGTCCGCGGACACGTCTTCGAGCTGCTCGCGTGCGTCGTCCGAGACGACCCGGATGAGAAGGAACGGAGAGAGGCCCTCCACCGTGAACTCCGCGAAGCGCTGGACGAGGAGTCCCTGCGGGGCGTTCTGGATCTCGTCACCGTGATGGAGAGTCTTCGCACGGCGGAACGACTCTTCACACTGGCGGTCTTCGCCAACCGTAACGTCGCGACGGCCGCCGCCTTCGCCTACATGGGCCGTCAACGCACGACCGCCGACGCGATCGAGCGGGTCGGCCGGCCCGGCTGGCGAGCCCTGGGCGTGGGGACCCTGACCTGGAAGAACGACTTCTCGTCGATGGCGAAGCTCGCGGCGCAGGCGCGCACCGCCTCACCCGAACAGATGGAGGAGATCCTGGCGGGACTCCGGGCCTCGCACGTCCGGACGACCAACCCCGTCTTCCCCATGCTGGAGGGGGCCCTCGCGATCTCCCGGCGCCGTCCCGACGACGCCATCGCCGCGGCGCGAAGGCTGCTGGCTGGTCCGCTCAACGACAGTCGCGCGACGCTCGCCCACGGCCTCCTCGCCTTAGGCATTTACGTGAAGCTCGGCACGAATGCCCCCGCGGACGCTGAGACCCTGCGAGCACTCGAACAGGAGTGGATCGACCACGCGCACTGGCTCGTCGACTACGAGGACATCTCGCCGGATCAGCTCGACCTCTGGGCAGAGGCTTCCGCGGCGCGAGGCGAGGAGGTGCTGGCGCGGCGCTTCGCCAAGGCCCTCCTCGTCCGCTTCCCCGACGACTGGCGCGGGCCCCTCCGCGAGGCCGCCCTCCTCGCGGAGTACGGCGCGAAGGGGCGTGCGATCGGAATCCTCGAGGACCTCTCGACCCGAGAGGCCGCGCGCAAGTCGCAGCAGAAGGTGCAGGAGGAGGCCCGGCGTCGACTCGAGCAACTCCACGGCGAGACGAAGCCGGGATCCAAGGCTGCCGACGCCGACCCCGGAGGCGGAACGGAGTCCGGCTCCGACGGCGACTCCTGACCCATCTCACCCGCGACCGGACCGAGCCTCGACCGACGACGACTCGAATCCGGTGGCGTCGACGGCCGGATTTCTCCGCCAGGTCGGTCCCGCCCGCTCGCGGCGCGCCGCTCATCTCCCCGAACGAAACCACCTCGTATCGGAACCGGAGAAGAACCGTGCACAAGATCATCATTCCCCTCTACGTCTTCCTGAGCCTCGCCCTCCTCGCCACCCTCGCCCTCCCCGCCGCCCACCGCGGCGCGTCCTACGAGGAGGCGCTCATCGGCAACTGGATCACCATCGGCGCCTGGGTCGCGGCTCTGGTCGGCGTGATCGTCTTCGCCTTCCGGGGCCGGTCGAGCTGGACCGCCCTCGCGACCTCGGCCCTGGTCGCCTTCGGGGCCGGCATCTTCGCCACCGAGGCCGGCTATGAGGCCGCTCATCGGCTCGACGAGGCGACGTCGCCGCGCAATGCCCACTCGTGGCGTTCGCTCTACGCCGCCGCCGAGGCCACCGCCGCCGACACGACCTCCCTCATCGGCTGGGTCGCGGTGGGCCTGGCCGTCCTCTCGATCGTCGGGCTCGTGGTCGGACGGCTGGTCTCGAATCGCCGGTCGACGGCGGCCACTGCCGCCCTGGCCTTCTGACCCTGCCCGCCTCCAGGGGTCGAAACCGTCGGATGACTGGCGCTTCGACTTCGGGGCGGCGATCATCGGCCGCGGCACCGAGAGGAAGGAGAGAAGAATGGACGAGGCGCGAGCCCCCGAAGAGGCCCTCCCGGACGCGATCCCGGTGGAGGACGACCCGGTCCAGGCGGAGATCGAGCGTCGCTTCCGTGAGGGTCGTTGCATGCGTTGCAACGCCGAGGGCGCGATGCCCCGGAAGTTCATGCGGGTGATGAGCTTCTTCGTCTTCACGCAACACAGCCGGACCGAGGAGTTCCTCTGCGCGCCCTGCGCCGCCAGCACCGGCATCAAGGAGCACACCATCTCGGCGCTCCTCGGCTGGTGGGGGATCCCCTGGGGTCTCATGACCTTCGGCGCCCTCTTCATCAACGGCGCGACCTTGCTCCGCACGACGATGCTCGGGCGGGTCGCCGCCCTGTCGATCCCCGGGGCGCTCCTCCTCGCCTTCTTCTCCTTCGCGTCCGCGATCGACGACCCCGAGGCCGACACCGGCGCGGACTTCAGCGAGCGGGTTTCCGACCGGGCGGCGGCCGCGTACGACCGCGGCGTCAAGTCGATGATGGAGGGCGACCTCGACAAGGCGCGGCGCGACCTCGAGAAGGCGCAGCGCGAGGCCCCGCAGTCGTTCATCATCCGCGAGGCGCTGGCGAGCTGCCTCTTCAGGGCGGGCGCGTTCGACGAGAGCATGCGCCATGTCGAGGTCCTGCTCCACCAGAGGCCGGAGCGGTCATCCGCGCGCCTCTTGAAGGCCGAGATCTTCCAGGCGCGCGGCGACTGGGAGGAAGCTCTGGACTCCTGGCGGCTCGCGGCCGAAGGCGAGGACGAGTCGACCTGGTATCCCCACCTGATGCGTCAGCTCTGCGCGAGGCGCATCGGCCGGCTCGGGGAACTTCGGGACGAGTACCGGGCCCGGGCGAACGCGCATCCGGATTCCGTGGAGGACCGGCACCTCCACGCCCGGCTCATCGTCGATCCGGCCGAGCGCGTCGCGGCGCTCCGCGATGTCGACCTCGGAGCCGAGCGCATGCATCGCCATCACGTCGATCTGATCGAGGCCCTTCTCGCGGCGCGCAAGGCCGATGAGGCGAGCGCCCTCCTCCGGGAGCTCGAACCGGACTCGCTCGATGACGATTTCTTCCTGCTCGAGGCCCGCGTCGACTTCGTGGCCGGTCGCCTCGACGCCTCCCTCGAGCTTCTCGACGAGGCGACCGCGCGCCAGGAGTCCAATCTCCTGATGCGGGTCCAGCGAGCACGCTATCTGCAGCACGCCGGACGTTTCGAGGCGGCCGACGCCGCCTACGACGAGCTGATCGAGAGGGTGCCCGAAGTCGGATGGCTGGTCTTCGAAGCCGCACTCGCCCACGCTGATCGGGGGGAGATCGAGGAAGCTCGCGCCACCCTGGCATCCTTCGGTGAGGCCGATCCGGACCCCGACACTCAGGTCTGGCTGCGCATGACCCAGGCCCAGATCACCTGGATCGAGAAGGGAGCGGCCGCGGCCCTCCCGATCATCGAGATCGAACGAGAGGTCGAGGGGAGCCGGATCGCCGTTCGCGCCCACGCCGCGCTCCACCGGGCGATGATCCTCCTCGATCTCGGTCGCATCGAGGACGCCCGCCGCGTCCTCGCCTCCGTACGCGACAGCGGAGCCGACGCTCTGGCACGTCGGGCCTCGCGGCTCGCGCTCCTCCTCGAGGATTCACTCACACCGGAAGACTTCATCCGCGGGGGCCGCGTCGACGACGTCGACCTCGACAACGACGCCTGGTTCACGCTCGGTCTCGTGCACGCCGCGGCCGGTCGCACGGCCGAAGCCACCAGGGCCTTCGAACAGGCCGTCTCCACGAGCATCGGCCCGGACTTCCCCCGCATCCTCGCCCAGCGGAGGCTCTGAAGCAGCCCGCGGTCCGAGCCGTTCCACACCGAGGGGCGCGCGCGAATCAGCTATCGCCGGACCTCGACGTGGCGAGGGCGCGCGATCAGTTCGGGCGGTCGGCCGTCGTCGACGAAGACGACGGCCTCGTTCTCTCCGAGTGCGTAGGTCGGGGACGCATTCTTCAGCGAGAGGCTGACGATCGGCAGGCGCTCGAGATCCGTGCCGGTCCATGCGGCCGGACGGATGCAGGGGGGGAACATCGCTCTCTGCGGCTTCGGTCCGACGTACTTGAACATCCGACGCACGGTCGGCACGCGGCCGCACTCGAGGACCTGGCACCGGCGGTCCGCCCCGAGCCGGAGCCGCGCCTCCAGGCGTTCTCCCGTGTTCCGGTTCTCGTCCACGACGATCGCGACCATGACGAAGTCCAGCGGGCCCCGGTCGATCTTGCCGGTGAGCCGGCAGGTCCCGTCGGAGTCGAACGACAGGCTGAAGTTCGAATCGTGCACGATGCCGTCTCCGACACCGAGCACGCGCAACGCGACGATCTCTCCGGGTCGCGACCGGGGCGTGGGGATCACGACCTCGAAGTGCACGGGCGGCGCCCCGCGTCGATACTCGAGGATCAGTCGTTCGCCTTCGATCCGCTCGCCCGCGAAGGTGAAGCTCGCGTCCGGATCGTAGGCCCGGAGGATCTCCTTGATCTCGAACCCACCTCTGACCTCATCGGGACGAACGCCGACGAGACGCAGCGGCTTCCCCGTCGGCACGGAGGCGTGCAGGTTGAACATCCGCTCCGGCCGCGCGAACCACAGCCCATGGAGGTCCAGCGCCAGGAGGGGAAAGGCGTCCTCGCGGGGCGCCATCTCCCGACCCTCCTCGTCGCGGACCAGCAGCTCGACCCGGATCTCGCGCGGCTCGGGGACCAGGACGAGATCCTCGAGGTCCGGCCCTTCGACCTCGACCCGCAGGAAGGCCAACCGCACCGCCGCCACTCCGAGGTCTTCCTCGAGCACGAGACCGTAGTCTCCGGGGAAGGCCCAGAACTCGACCTCCCCGCGCCGATCGACCGGACGTCGATCCAGTCGCCTCACGAAACCGGTCCGGAAGCTCTCCGGAATCGCCCGGAGCTCGACCCGGGCCTCGTTCCCCGAGACATCGGGGCAGCGCGCCCGGAGGTGAGCGGCCAGCTCGATGTCGAATCGCGCCACCTCGTCTCGCGCGGCGGCCGGATCGGCTCCGAGGACGACGGGACCGGCGTCCGTGCGCGGCGGCCGCACGCTTTCGAGCACGTCGAACGCTTCGCCGAACCGTCGCACCGCTCGCGCCGGCCTCGCGAACTCGATCCCGACCTCGAAGAGGCGATCCACCGCGGTCAGGGCGACGCGCAGGGTGCCGGGTCCGTCCTCGAGCATCCACGCCGCGGCCTCGAGCTCCGGCGAGAAGACGACGCCCACCCAGGAGAGCTCCTCGGCGATCTGCTCCAGGTCCGACTCCCGGTCCCGGTCCTCGCGCTCTCCGGAGTACATCGGTCGGAAGGAGCGGAGCTCGGCGCCGGCATCGGGCCGGGGAACCCGGAGGAGGGCCGTCGGAGCCCCCGGGGACTCGAGCGTGGCCACGATGTCCGACACGTGCCCGGCCTCGAGCCTCTTCCACCAGAACCGGGCGCCGCTCCGGAGCACGACGACCCAGGACTCCACGTCGCAGGCTTCGAACTCCCGGGCCTCCTCGGCCCCGTATCTCGACAGGCGAAGCACACGGGCGGAGCCGTCGATCTCCTCGCCCGTCGCGGCGTCGCGGACGGTGACCCGGAAGGTCTTCGACGTCGCGTCCTTCGGGCGGCGTCTGCGCTCGACCTCGGTCGTCGCCGTCGAGAGCGGAGTCGGCTCCGTCCGGTCGCGACCTCGGCTCTCCTCGGCCCCGCCCCCGGCGTCATCACGCGACTCGACGACGAGGAAGGCGGCGAGGGCGAGGACGCCGACGAGTCCGAAGACGGCCCACCATCGACCCGGCGACACGCTCATGCCCTCGCTCTCCTCGGATCCGAACCGGATACGCCGGCTCCGAGATTAGCGATCTATCGGCGAAATGGGGGCGAGGATCTACTTCGGCTCCTCCGAGCCCGACGCGGGAGGATGCCCCATCGCCTTGGACCGCGCCATCTTCGACCGCGACTCCGGATGCGACTCGATCCAGGCGAGCACGCTCGGCGGGTCGAGGTCCTCCGGCCGCTCCGCGCCCAGCCGATCGACGAGGCTCCGCACCGCCGCGCGGCGGACGAGGGCGTCGGGGTAGTCGAGGGCGGCGAGGACGAGATCGACGTCGGAGCGGAGCGGATCATCGAGGAAGCTCGCCCAGGGGCTGAGGGGCTCGAGGAGGCGATCGATCTTCGCGTGCGGCCAGTGGCCGCTCCAGTGCTCGCGCCTCTCGCGGAGGACGGTCACGGCGAGCGGTCCGTGGCGGAGGATCGTCGGGGTGAGCCGCGCGGCGTCGGTGGCGTCGCCCCGGATCAGCTCGTCGATCGTGCGGGTGAGCTCGTCGCGGGCGGACGTGATGTCCGCGGCCGAGGCGCGGAGGAACCAGATCATCTGCGCGTCGAGGCGACGGTCGACCTCGGCGCCGAGGGGGAGGAAGAGCGAGCCCGCGACGATACCGTAGGTGCTGCGACCGAAGCGGACGTGCTCGACGAGGTCGACCGTCGTCCCGCGCCCGACGACCTCGTGGCTCCGCGGCTCGCTCGACCGGTAGAGGACGGTCCCGTCGCGGTCGAAGAAGGTGAGGAGGTCGGTCGGGAACTCCATGAGGAAGCCGTTGCCGAGCGGAGAGACGCGGAGCTGCATGCCGAAGTGGTCGCGACCGGGCCAGCGGTACTCGAAGGAGCCGCGCTCCTCGTAGTTCCCGTCGGCGAGCCGCTCGAGGGTCCGGAAGCGGTAGTGATAGGGGCCGTGCTTCTCGAAGCCCGTGCCCGTGAGCGAGGTCGCCTCGACGCGGAAGCGGCCGTCGGGCGAGTCGGCGGTGAGGTCCTGGGCGCCGCGGCAGCACTGGGCCTCTGCTCCCGCGGCGAGGAGCATCGCGAGGACGGCCACGATCAGGGTCCGGAAGACGGGCTTCATCGTCGATTCTCCGATCGAGAGGCGGGACGAGGGGTCGAGGATGGCGTCCGGATGAATCCGGGAGGTCACCGCCGGGGTCAGAGGATCGGGAGGTGAGCCTCGAGCTCGAAGTGCTCGTAGCCGTGCGCGAAGGGGCGCCCGCACCAGGCCTCGAAGCAGGGGTGCGGGGCCGGAAGATGGCCGCTCCGCGGGAGCCAGCTCCGGAAGAGCCAGTCGAGGGCGCGCTGCTCGAGCTCGATGTCGCCGCGGAGGAGCAGCGTGGCGACGCGCATCTCGGGAAACTCGATCCGGCCGACCTCCGGGTCCGACCAGACGAGATGGCCAGCCACCTCGACCGCGACGTCGTAGCGGCAGTCCTCGAGGGGAACGACCTCGGGGTCCTCCCACATGTAGCCGTACCAGGCTCCGTCGGCGAGACCGCGGGCCTCGGCCCAGGCGACGAGCTCCTTCGCGGCGTCGGTGACGGCGTTCGGCCGGTAGGGAGCGATCACGCGCCGGTAGGCCATCGCGCGCGGCGGGAGCGTGCGGACGACGGCGCGGAAGCCGTCGGGGTTCGTGCCGTCGGGGAGCTGGCTCAGATCCACCGGCTTGTTGGCCGAGCGGCCGAGCTCGACCAGCTCCTCGCGGCGGGTGCGTCGGTGCGCCTCCGCGTCGAAGACGCTCGGCGGCACCCCGAAGCGCTGCTTGAAGCTGCGGCTGAAGTCGGACGAGGAGCCGAAGCCGCTCGCGAGGGCGACCCGGGTGAGGGACGGCGGGTCCGGGAGGAGCATCAGCGAGAGCGCCCGATCGAGACGGATGCGCTTCACGTAGTCGTTGAGGGTCTCCCCCATCAGCGAGCGGAACACGCGATGGAAGTGGAACTCCGAGAAGCCGGCCGCCGCCGCGACGTCGGCCAGCCGGATCGTCTCCGTCAGGTGGGCCCGCACGTGATCGATGGCGCGGTTGACGCGCTGGAGATAGTCGTCGGTTCCGGGCATCCGCATCCTCGTCGGTCGGAGAGGAATTTCGGAGCCGGAGCAAGATCCGTCAAGCCGGGTCCGGGGCGGGTGGACAGGATGCGCGCATCGGAGCCCGGGTGGGCGCCGATCGACGTCGCCCGGACCGGAGGCTCCCGAACGTGCTCAAGACGACCACCGCCCTTCTCCTGCTGATCGTCCTCGCCGCCTGCGAGACCGCCTCGACGTCGACCCCCTCGAATCCCGGACCCCAGCCCCCGGAGTCATCCACCATGCGACTCGGCAACTTCTCCGTCAGCCTCGCCGTGAAGGACATCGCGGCCTCCCGCGCCTTCTACGAGAAGCTCGGCTTCTCCGCCGTCGGCGGCGACCAGGCCCAGAACTGGCTCGTGATGAAGAACGGCCCCACGAAGATCGGTCTCTTCCAGGGGATGTTCGAGAAGAACATCCTCACCTTCAATCCGGGCTGGGATCAGGAGGGAAGCCCGGTCGCCGACTTCGACGACGTCCGCGACCTGCAGGCGAGGTTCATGGAGGCCGGCCTCGCGCCCGCTCCCGCGGCCGACCCCGAGAGCGACGGTCCGGCGCACTTCATCCTCGCCGACCCGGACGGCAACACGCTGCTCTTCGACCAGCACGTGGACCGCCCCGGGAAGAAGTGAGTCCCGACGGCTCGATCTACTTCAGGCGCTCGAGCTTGCCCTTCCGCTTCACGAGGTTCTTGTAGTCCCACTGGATCTCGCGAGCCTCGCCGAGCCAGGCGGCGAGGAGATCCTCGTCGATCTCCGAGACCTTCGTGAAGCGCGCCTCGGCGGCCTTGAACTTCCCCTCCTTCGCGAGGCCCGGCGTCTCGAAGGACTGACCGCTCCAGAAGAGGAGGCGGACGCAGTCCTTGAGCTTGCTGAAGCCGGCGATCGGATTGCCCTCGAGGAACCAGACCGGGTGGGCGTGCCACACCTTGTTCTCGGCCTCGGGCAGGTGGCGGTCGATGATGCGGGCGAGCGCCCGGCCGATCTTGCGGTCGCCCTCGTCGAGGGCGGCGAGGTAGTCCTTCGTGTCCTGATTCATGCGGGGTCGTCCTCGATGGGCCGGCGCGCCGGCGTTCGAGGGGGAGGATAACCGATCGCCGCCCGGGCGCGACCGATCGCGGCTCGCCGGCGGGTTCGGGGGCTTCAGTCGAGTTTCGTCTGCCAGCGGTCCTTCTCGGCCAGCACGCTCCGCGGCCCCTTCCCGTCCAGCCACTTCCGCGCCTCCTCGTCGCCCCGCAGCCAGGCGTCCCAGAAGGCGGTGCTGATGGCGAGGATGGCCGGATGATGCGCGGGATTGCGCGGAGCGAGCCCGCGCTCGCCCCCGTCGGTGAAGGCGTGATGCTGAGCGCCCTCCAGCACGAGCTCGTACTTGCCCCCCTTCTGCAGCGCGGGAAAGACCGCGAGGCGCGAGGCGACGTCGGTGTCGCCGATGATCGAGACGTCCTCGGTGCCGGTCATGAGCAGCCAGGGGATCTTCACCCCGCCGAAGGCCGCCTTCGCGGTCATCGCCTTCGGCGAGCTCGGGCTGAAGGCGATGGCGGCGTCGATGCGCTTCTCCTCGTAGCTCGCGCGCCGCCGCATGAGCCCGAAGCTCTGACCGCTCACGGCCTGCGTGGTCACTGCGCCGAAGGAGTGACCGGACATGCCGACGTGTTCGATATCCAGGCGACCCTTCAGGAGGTGGTCCTTCTCGGCGTTCCAGCGCTCGAGCTGATCCAGCACGGCGGGCACGTCCTCGTTGCGAAGGCGGGAGTTCTCGAAGCTGGCGGCCCGGCTCAGGACCTCGCGACGGCGCAGGACGGGCACGTTCTTCCAGACCGACTCGTCGGAGCCCGGATGCTGGAGGAAGACGCAGACGTAGCCCCGGCTCGCCCAGTGGCGCCCGAGGAAGCTCGAGCCCTCGCGTGATCCGCCGAGCCCGTGACTGAAGAGGACGACCGGCGCCGGACCCGGCCGTGCCGCGTCGAGATAGATGCGGATCGGGATCTCGCGCTTCCGCCGCTCGTCCTTCACGACGAGGTCGTGCGTCTTCAGATCCACCTTGGCGGGGAGGCGCAAGGGGTCGTAGGCCGGTCGGGCGGCGGGCTTCTTCTCGTTCTCCTGCGCCGCGAGCGAGGCGCACAGGACCACGAGAACGATGACGAGGCTTCTGAGCACGGAGAACGGCATGCCATCTCTCCACGACGTTCGGATGGGCTTCATCCCGTCAATGCCGCGGATGGCGCGACGTTCCGGCCGACTTTCGAATCCGTTGCCCCGGCCTCCCGTCGTTCGATTGGCGCGAACGGGCGTCGCGCGACACAATGCCGGCCGCGGGTTCACTCGAACCCCTCGAACCGGCGAGAGATGCGAGGCGGCGATGAAGATCACGATCGAGACGAAGGTGGCGGCCCCGATCGAGGACGTGTGGCGGGCCTGGACGACGCCGGCGGACATCGAGCAGTGGAACGCGGCTGACGACTCCTGGCACTGCCCCGAGGCCGAGATCGACCTGCGCCCGGGCGGGCGCTTCCGCTACCGGATGGCCGCTCGCGACGACAGCATGGCTTTCGACCTCACCGGGACCTTCACGCGCGTCACGCCGCAGGAGCTCATCGAGTTCAGTCTCGACGACGACCGCGACGTGAAGGTCGAGTTCCGCGCGCAAGACGACGCCGTCGTCGTGCACGAGACGTTCGAGGCCGAGACGATGAACCCTCCCGAGATGCAGCGCGCGGGATGGCAGGCGATCCTCGACCGCTTCGCGCGGCACGTCGAGAGTCGCCCGGCCTGATCGGAGACTCGCCGACCTGGCCGGAGAGACATCTGGTCGGCGACGACAAGATGGTCGAGACGGGGCCGAATCGCTCCCGCCCCCCCCGCCTTCGAAACGCGGCGTTCAGTTCGCTCCGAAGAGGAGCCGGACCGCGTTCGACGTGACGGGGACCGGGCCGAGGATGGCGTACTGCACGTGGAGTGAGATGCCCGCGAGGGCCGGCTGGACCAGGTTCACCGCGACACTGCGGCTCCCCGAGGCGTCCGTCACGTCGTTGTAGACGGCGATCAGGTGCGACGGGGCCACGGAGACGAACAGCGGGAGGGTCGTGCCGAAGATCACCGAATCGGCGGGAGCGAGACTGACCGCGGCGAGGGTCGCCGTCAGTGGGTCGGCGCCCGAGAGCCGCAGGGATCCCTGGGCCGGGATCGTCGTGCCGGCCCTCCAGGACAGCGTCGGCGAGGACGGAGCCGCGCCGTAGGACTCGGCGCCGAGGAGGGTGCGGGCGGAGTAATGGGTCTGCCCGGCGGTCGGCTGGCCGCTCGCGTGGTCGAGGAGCTCGTCGATCCCGTCGCCGTTCAGATCGCCCACCGGCTCCTCGGTGGCCGCGACCGTCGTGATCACGAGTCCGGTGACGCCCGAACGCAGCTCACGTCGGATCATCGAGGTGGCGGGGATCGTGATCTCGAGGAGCAGATCGCGGAAGCCGTCACCGTCGTGGTCACCGGCCGCGATCAGATCGGTGATCGCCTCCCCGGTCGCGGGGAGGATGTCGACGAGGCGCGCGCCGAGAGCGGACGAGAAGATCTCGACGCGACCCGCGTCGAGCCCGGCGAGGTCCGAACCGGGGCTGAAGATCGCGAGATCGCGGAAGCCGTCGGCGTCGACATCGTCGACGCCGAGGAGCCTCGCGCCGAGGCCGTCGCCGGCCAGTCCGTACCAGGTGTGGAGAGGAGCGCCCGTCTGGCCGGAGAAGATCGTGGCCGTCCCCGCCCCAGGCGCGATGATCGAGGTCGCGGACGAGCTCGTCGCGAGATCGCCGAACCCGTCGCCGTCGATGTCGCCGACGCCGACGAGCCCGCCGGGCGGGAGCTCGGCGTTGGCGAACGAGACGAGCGTCGATCGCGTGTAGGTCGCGCCGTCGAGGATGTCGACGAAGCTGACCGGTACGGTCAACCAGGGAGAGAACTGGAGGGAGGGAGTCGTGGCGAGGCCCAGATCCGGGACGCCGTCTCCCGTCACGTCGCCGACCTCGGCGAGGAGGGTCGGATACGCGGACGGCAGGAAGTAATCGGATCCCAGGCTGAGCCCGGTGGCGCCGGAGCGCACCTCGAAGAAGACGATGTGACTCAGGTGAATGGGAGGAGCGGTGGTCACGAACTCCGACCGCCCGTCGCCGTCGAGGTCGGCGAGCCGGATGAAGTCCTCGACGTTCCCGCCCCAGCCCGCCCAGGGCCCGAAATCGTGGATCGGCAGGCCCGTCTTTCCCGAGATGACGGCCCGGCGAACGAGCGAGGAACTCGGGCTCGACGGGTTCGGCGCGATCGCGAGCAGGCCGAAGTCGTCGCAGCCGTCCCCGTCGACGTCTCCGAGGTCCACGACGCGCGAGGACGTGACCGGTTGCGTCTCGTCGAACGCGAGCGTGGTGGGAAGGGACTGGGCGGAAAGCCCGGCCGCGAGGAGCGGCCCGAACACGAGGCCGAGAAATCGAGCGTTCATGGGAGTCCTCTCTCGGTGCGCCTGGCCCCGATTCGCCACTCCGAACCCTAGGGGTCGGACCGCCGGATCGCAAGGATCGTCTGATCGGAAGGGCCCCGGGGGCTCCCTCGGGGCCGCGGCGGCCGGTCAAGGTCGTCCGGAGGACTCTCAGCCGCGGTCGGGCGCGAGCCGCTCGCCCCGCGTCAGGGCATCCCGGACCCGCGCGAAGGTGGCCGCGTCGGCGGCACGGACCTCCTCCGAGCGCTTGGCGAGGGAGCGCAGCGGCATCGCCACCCGCTGATTGTCGCGGAGGCGGTCCTCGTGACGGGCGAGGAAGTCCCAGTAGAGCGGCGTGACGGGGCAGTCCCGCTTCGGATCGAAGGCGCAGGCGCCGCAGTAGTCGCTCATGCGGTGCAGGTAGGCCGCGCCCGAGACGTAGGGCTTGGTGGTGAAGAGCTCGCCGAGGGCGAAGCGCCCCATGCCGAGGACGTTGGGTTCGACGACCCAGTCGTAGGCGTCGACGTACATCGCCCAGAACCAGTCGCTGAGCTCGCGGGCGTCGACGTCGAGCAGGGTCGCGAGGTTCGAGAGGACCATGAGCCGCGTGATGTGGTGACTGTAGCCCTCCTCCACCACCGAGCGGACGACGGTGTCGAGACAGTGGAGACCGGACTCCGTCCCCCAGTAGGCGGGCGGGAGCGGCGTCGCGTCGCCGCCGACGAAGTCGAGCGCGAACCCCTCGGGCAGGCGGCGGAAGCCTTCCGTCTCGCGGTGGACGTGCCGGACGAACTCCCGCCAGCCGATGAGCTGGCGCAGGAAGCCCTCCCGGCTCGGGAGCGAGGTGTCGGCCGCGAGCGCGGCGTCGAGCAGGCGACGCGGCGTGATGCGATGGAGATTCAGCAGCGGCGAGAGGCGCGTGTGGAAGAGCGTGCGCGAGCGCCGGCTCATCGCGTCCTCGTGGGGGCCGAAGTGCGGGAGCGCCTCCTCCATCGCCCAGCGGAAGCTCCGCTCGACCTGCGCTGCCGTGGCGGGCAGGCTCGTGAGGTCGAGGACGCCGGGATGGTCGGCGAAGTGGGTCTCGACGAGCCCGCCGACCTCCTCCGTGATCTCGTCGGGGCGGAAGCGCGGCGGCTCGGGCGCGGGCGGCTCGCCGCGCCAGGGCTTGCGGTTCTCGCCGTCGAAGCTGAAGCGGCCGCCTTCCGGCTTGCCGCGCTCATCCATGAGGAGGCCGGTGCGGCGGCGGACCTCGCGGTAGAAGGCGTCCATGCGCCAGGGCGGCCCGCGCTTCGCGGCGCGAGAGAAGTCGGATTCCGTCGTGAGCCAGCCCTCGTGCGGACCGACGACGACGGCGCCCGACGCGACGAGCCCGGCGAGCTCCTCGCGGAGCTCGTACTCGGCCGCCTCCATCATCCGGAGCGGGCCGTGCTCCGCGGCGGCGGGAGCCAGCGCGTCCGCGAAGCCGTCGGGCGCGACCCGGTAGTCGACGGCGACGCCGCGCTCCGCGAGTTCCAGCGCGAAGTGACGCTGGTTGGCGAGGACGAGCGCGAGCTTCTGCCGGTGGTAGGGGCGCCGCCGCGCCTTCCCCGGGCACTCGACCAGGACGACGCCGAGCTCGGTCGGGTCCTCCGCCCCGAGCGGACCGAGCTCGGTCGAGAGCTGGTCGTAGGGAACGTAGAGCCACCGCCGACCGGCGGGATCGGGACGGCGTTCGTCGAGGGCCGCGCGGAAGCGGCGGCCGGAGTCGCGGGGGTCGGGGGCGCTCATCCGATCGGATAACACCGCCCGGATCCCTCAACCTCGAGTCGACGCCTCCAGCCGCCGGATGACGGCCTCCCCCCCGCCCTCGCGGGCGAAGGCGAGAGCGTCCTGCCCGTCGTCGGCGGCCAGCGACGGGTCGGCGCCGTGGACGAGCAGCGCTTCGGTCATCGCGAGGTCGCCGTGTCGGGCGGCGGAGTGGAGCGCGGTGAAGCCCCCCTTCTGCCGGGCGTCCGGCTCGGCGCCGGCGGCGAGGAGCAGGCGCACCATCGGCGCGCGGCGGCTCGCCGCGCCGCTGTTGAGGGGGCGGAGTCCGTTCGCGGGGTGGACCGCCTCGAGGTCGGCGCCGTGTCCGAGGAGGACGCGCGCGGCGCGATCCCGACCTAAGAAGGCGGCGAGATGGAGGGCGGTGAAGCCGTCCGGACTGCGCGCCTCGACGAGCGTCGGCTCGTCGCGGAGCAGCCCGACGAGAATCGCGACCTCGTCGAGCGCGGGCGGCCTCGAAGACGTCCAGCGCATCGCGTCGGGCGCGCAGGAGCCCGGCGATCTCCGGACGTCCGTGGTAGAGGGCGACGAGGAGGAGGCTCACGCCCTCCTCGGTCCGCCCGCCGCCAGCCCGGGCTCGGCCTCCAGCCGCTCCGCGACGCCGGCCGCGTCGCCCTTCTCGATCAGGTCCTTCATCGTTCGTCCTCTCGCCGCGTGAACGGAGCCCCTTGCCCAATTTGCATAGCCAAGCTATCCTTCTTCCCGGGCGAGAACAAGGGGAGCCGCGCGGATGAACGACGACGAACTCGCGCGACGGCTCCACTCGGGGACCCTGCGCCTCCTCCGGCGGCTGCGGACGGCCGACGGTTCGGCCCCGGTGAGCCCGGCCCGACTCTCGCTGCTCTCGATCCTCGTCTTCGCCGGCCCGCGGACGGTCGGCGAACTCGCGCGGCTCGAACAGGTCTCCCAGCCGACGATCTCGAACCTCGTCGCCGCCCTCGAAGCCGAGGGCCTCGTCCGACGCGTCGCGGACCCGGACGACGGCCGCCGCCGTGAGATCCGAGCCACCCCGGCCGGACGCCGGCTCCTCCACGCCGCGCGAGAGGAGCGCGAACGTCTCCTCCTCGGGCTCCTCGCCCCCCTCGGCGAGCGTGACCGGAAGACCCTCGCTCGCGCGACGGAGATCCTCGAGGCGATGATCGGCGGCTGAATCCCCGCGTCGGGAGGTGACCGCCGTCTTCCCCGGGGAGGGCATCCCGGGCTAGGATGCGGCCCCCACGCCCCTCGGAGTCCGGCCATGTCCCGTCCCCTCGATCGTCGCGACTTCCTCCGCACGTCTTCGGCCCTCGCGGCCGGCCTCGCCCTCGGCCCCCTGCCCTTCGGGCGGGGCGACGAACCGAAGCTGCGGCTGGCCGGGATCGGCGTGGGCGGGATGGGCTCGGCCGACCTCGGTCAGTTCCTGCAGCATCCCCGCGTCGAGGTCGTCGCGATCTGCGACGTCGACGCGCGCCACCTCGCGGCGGCCGGCGAGCGCGCCCCGAAGGCGAAGCGATTCACGGACTGGCGGAAGATGCTGGCGACGATGAGCGACGGGATCGATGCCGTGCACGTCTCGACGCCGGATCACACCCATGCGCCGGCCTCCATGTCGGCGATGAATCTCGGGAAGCACGTCTACTGCCAGAAGCCGCTCACGCACGACGTCCACGAGGCGCGGCGCCTGCGGCTCGCCGCGGCCGAGCGGAAAGTCGTGACGCAGATGGGCATCCAGATCCACTCGACCTCCGAGTACCGCACGGCGGTGAAGCTCGTGCGGGACGGCGCCATCGGCAAGGTCGAGGAGGTGCACAGCTTCAGCAACAAGGACTGGGGCTATCGCGGCCCGGCTCCCGAGGCGAGCCCGGTGCCCGATCACCTCGCTTGGGACCTCTGGCTGGGGACCGCGCCGGCCCGTCCCTACGCCGACGGGCACTACCATCCGGGGAACTGGCGCCGCTGGGTCGACTTCGGCTGCGGGACCATGGGCGACATGGGCATCCACATCCTCGATCCCGTCGCGAAGGCCCTCGATCTCGGGCTGCCGCGATCGATCGTCTCGCGGAGCGAGAAGCCGCCGGCGGACTCGCACGGCGTCGCCAACCGCGTCGAGTACGAGTTCGCAGGGACCGACGCGATCGCCGAAGGCTTCCGGCTCGTCTGGTACGACGGTGCGTCCCGGCCCGATCCGAAGGGCTGGCCGATCGAGGAGCTCCCGGGACAGGGATCCTTCTTCATCGGCGAACGGGGCTGCATGCTGCTCCCCCACATCGGCGCGCCGCGGCTCTTCCCCGCGAAGGATGTCGAAGCTCCGAAGGTCGAGCCCGTCGCCGGAGCGAACCACTGGCACCTCTGGGTCGACGCCTGCCTGGGCGGCGCGCCCACGACGGCCGGCTTCGACTACGCCGGGCCGCTGACCGAGGTGTTGCTGCTCGGCGTCATCGCCAACCGCTTCCCCGGTGAGCGCCTGGACTACGACGCGGCGAAGGTCGCGATCCCGAACCACGAGGGCGCGCACGCGATGCTGCGTCGTCGCTACCGGGAGGGCTTCGAGGTGAAGGGGCTCTGATCAGGCCGCGCGGCGGGCGCGCTCGGCCAGCCGGTCGAGCGCCGCGTGACCGAGCAGGAAGGCCAGCATCAACGCCCCGACCGCGATGCGGGTCCACCAGGAGTTCAGATCGCCCTGGAAGGTGATCAGCGTCTGGATCAGCCCCAGAGTCATCACGCCGAAGAAGGTCCCGACGACCGAACCCACACCGCCGCGCAGGAGCGTCCCGCCGATCACGACGGCCGCGATGGCGTCGAGCTCGAGCCCGCGGCACGAGGCGGGATCGCCGGACTGCTGGTAGAGCAGGAAGAAGAGACCCGCCAGCGCGGAGAGGAAGCCCGAGAGTGCGTAGACGCGGACGCCCGTCGCGGCCACCGGCACGCCCATGAGCGCGGCCGCCTCGGCGTCGTCGCCGATCGCGTGGACGCGCCGGCCGAAGGGAGTGCGGCGCAGGAGCCACCACGTCGCCGCGAAGACGAGGAGGAGCGCGGGGACGGTCGGGGGCAGCGACATTCCCCGAGGACCCAGCGGCAGCTCCAGGGCGAGCGTCTCGCCCAGGGTCCGCGCGATGAAGGGGTGATCGACGGCCGCCGACTGCGCCTGGATGGCGAAGGCGAGGCCCCGCGCGAGGAAGAGCCCGGCCAAGGTGACGATGAAGGCCGGCAGCGCGAGGACGCGGATCAGGCCGCCCTGCGCCGCTCCGAAAGCGGCGCCGCCGCCGAGCGCGACGAGCATCGCGGGCGCCGGATGCCAACCGTAACGGCCCACGAGCGCGCTCACGACGACGGCGGAGAGCGCCATCAGGGAGCCGACCGAGAGATCGATGCCGCCCGAGATGATCACGACCGTCGTGCCCGCGGCGGCCACGCCCAGGAAGGCGTTGTCGACGAGGAGATTCCGGAGGACCGCGGCCGAACCGAAGTGCTCGAAGGAGAAGACGCCGACGAGGTAGGTGGCGAGCAGGACCGCGAAGGTCGCGGTCGGCGTGAGGACGCCGCGGGAGGGAAAACGGAAACGGCTCATCGCGCCGCACCTCCTCCCCGGGCGAGCTCCCGCAGGCGCGCCCGCAACGGCGGCGATCCAAGGAGGCAGACCGCGAGCACCGCGAGCGCCTTCGGGGCCGGGGCGACGTCGGCGCTGACGTCCTGCATGTAGAGCGTCGTCGTGAGCGTCTGCAGGATGAGCGCGCCGAGCACGGCGCCCGGCAACGAGAAACGCCCGCCGGTGAGGGCCGTCCCGCCGATCACGACGGCGAGGATGGCGTCGAGTTCGAGGAGCTGCCCGGCGTTGTTGGCGTCCGCGGCCTGGATGTACGAGCACTCGAGGACGCCGGCGAGGCCCGCGCAGCCGGCGCAGAAGAGGTAGGCCGACACCCGGACGCGCCGGTCCGGGACGCCGGCGAGGCGACTCGCGGCGGCGTTGCCGCCGACCGCCTCGATGAAGAGACCGAGGTTGCTGCCGCGCACGATCGCCGCCGTCGCGACGAAGAGGCCGACCATCCACCAGAGCGGTCGCGGGAGTCCCAGGAAGGCCGCGTTGGCGAGCCCGGCGAATCCCGGTTCGTCGAAGGTCACGATGAGGCCGTCGGTGACGAGCTGCGCCACGCCGCGGCCCGCGACCATCAGGATGAGCGTAGCCACGATCGGCTGCAGGCGCAGGCAGACGACGAGCGCGCCGTTGAGCAGAC
This sequence comes from Planctomycetota bacterium, assembly GCA_041402125.1. GTDB lineage: Bacteria > Planctomycetota > DRQF01 > JAWKSY01. The sequence goes on along the minus strand of JAWKSY010000016.1, from coordinate 83,376 downwards.
CGCAGGCGAGCGACGCGCCGAGGGCCATCGACACCGCCGTGCCGGGCGCGTGTCCGCCGTCGCGCAGGGCGACCGCGGCGACGGCGCCGGCGATCGCGGCGACCGCCCCCACCGAGAGATCGACGCCGGCCGTCGCGATCACGAGGGACATCCCGAGGGCGACGATGGCGATGCGGGAACCCTGCTGGAGGATGTCGACGGGGACGCCGTAGAGCCGCCCCTCGCGAATCTCGAGTTCGAGGAAACCCGGCGTGAAGAGCGCGTTGAAGGCGACGAGCACCGCCAGAGCCGCGAGCGGCCCGCCCAAAGTCCGCAGCGCCTCTCTCCCCCACCCTTCAGTCATGGCCGGCCGCGATCGCCTCGAGGATCCGATTCTCGTCGAGCGCCGCGCCCGAGAGCTCCGCGACGCTGCGACGGTCGCGGAGGACGACGACGCGGTCGCAGCAGCGGACGAGCTCCTCGACCTCGGAGCTGACGAGGAGCACCGCGGTGCCCGCGGCGCGCAGGGCCTCGATCTCGCGCAGGATCTCGGCTCGTGCGGCGACATCGATGCCGCGCGTCGGCTCGTCGAGGATGAGGACCCGCGGCGCCAGCGCGAGCCAGCGGGCGATCAGGACCTTCTGCTGGTTCCCGCCCGAGAGGCGACCGACCGGCGCATCGAGGCTCGGGGTCCGGATGTCGAGCGCCCGGACGAGACGCTCCACCACTCCCGCCTCGCCGCGCGAGAGGGCGAGACCGCGCCGCGCCTGCCACGCGAGCTCGATGTTCCGGCGGACGGAGAGATCGAGGACGAGGCCGTCGGCCTTGCGCTCCTCCGGCGTGAAGGCGATGCCGAGCGCGATCGCGTCGCGCGGCGCCTCCAGCCGCCGCGCCGCGCCGTCGACGCGGATCTCGCCGCCGTCGGCCCGGTCCGCGCCGAAGAGGAGGCGGGCCGTCTCGCTCCGACCGGACCCGAGGAGCCCCGCGAGTCCGACGCACTCTCCCTCGCGGACCGTCAGATCCACGTTCTCGACCGCGTGCCGGCGCCGCAGCCCGCGCGCCTCGATCCGGGCCGTTCCCGACGCGCCCGGCGCGTCCGGGCCGCGCTCGACCTCCGCGAACTCGCGTCCCACCATCGACCGCACGAGTTCCTCGCGGCCGATCGCCGCCGTCTCGTACTCGCCGACGAACCCGCCGTCCCGAAACACCGTGATGCGGTCGGAGAGAGTGAAGACCTGGTCTAGAAAGTGCGTGATGAGGAGGACCGCGAGGCCCTCCTCGCGCAGGCGTCGGAGGATGGCGAAGAGGCGCTCGGTCTCCTCCCGGTCGAGGCTCGAGGTGGGCTCGTCGAGGACGAGGACGCGGGCCTCGACGTCGATCGCCCGCGCGATGGCGACGAGCTGCCGCAGTGCGACGGGGAGGTCGCTCAACTCCCGCGCGACGTCGAGTTCCAGCCCGAGGCGCGCCACCGCCCGCCGCGCTCGCTCCCGCAGCGCCCGGCCGTCGATCGCGCCGAGGAAGCCGCGCGGTTCGCGCCCGAGACCGATGTTGTCGGCCACGGTCAGGTGCGGGATGAGGCTCACCTCCTGGAAGACGGTGCTCACGCCCGCCGCCTCGGCCTCCCGCGGCGAACGGAAGCGGACCTCCTCGCCGGCGAGCGTGAAGCGCCCCGCATCGGGGCGATGGACGCCCGAGAGGCACTTGATGAAGGTGCTCTTCCCCGCCCCGTTCTCGCCCATCAGGCAGTGGATCTCGCCCGCGCGCAATCGGAGATCGACCGCGTCGAGGGCGCGGACCGCACCGAAGGACTTCGAGATGCCCGAGGCGCTGAGCATGCGACCGATCAGTACTCGCGGGTCGGCAGGGCCGCCGCCGCGTTCTCCGTCGTGAAGATCGACTCCTCGGGCACGATGCGGCGCTCGATCTCCTTGCCGGCGCGCAGATCGGCGACGATCCGCATGAGGCTCGGTCCGAGCAGCGGGTTGCACTCGACCGAGCAGTTGAGCTTGCCGGCGACGATCGCCTCCAGGGCGGCGCGCACGCCGTCGATCGACACCACGAGGATCTCGGTGCCGGGCGCGCGTCCGGCCTCTTCGATGGCCTGGATCGCGCCCAGCGCCATGTCGTCGTTGTGGGCGTAGAGCACCGTGATCCGGTCGGCCTCGGGACTCTTCAGGAAGGCCTGCATCACCTCGCGGCCCTTCGCGCGCGTGAACTCTCCCGTCTGGCGCCGCAGGATCTCGATCCCGGGGTGATCGGCGATCACCTCCGCGAAGCCGCGATTGCGGTCGATCGCGGGGGCGGATCCCGGCGTGCCCTCGAGGACGACGACGCCCGCATCGCCTCCGGTCGCCTCGACGAGCCAACGGCCGGCCCGGCGTCCTTCCTCCACGAAGTCCGCGCCGAGCACGGTGAGGAAGAGCGAGGGGTCGGAGACCTCGACGCTGCGGTCGGTGAGGATCACGGGGATGCCCGCGCGCTTGATCTCCTTCAGCACCGGTTCCCATCCCGTGCGTACGACCGGTGAGAACGCGATCACGTCGACCTGCTGCACCGCGAAGCTGCGGAGCGCCTTGATCTGGTTCTCCTGCTTCTGCTGGGCGTCGCTGAAGACGAGGTCGACGTCGGCCGCCGCGGCCGCCGCCTTGATCGACTCGGTGTTGGCGCGACGCCAGTCGCTCTCCGCGCCGATCTGCGAGAATCCCATCCGGTAGCCGCTCTCCTCTCGCGGCCGCAGCCGGGCGGGAAGGCGAGCGCGAGGAGGAGCAGGCCCGCGAAGTGCAGGGAGCGGGGTTCGGCTTCATCGTCTTTCCTCCTGGGCGCCGGGGTCGACCCCGTCGTCGTTCAGCGCTCGTTGATCCAGACCGAGAATCGCGAGGGTCCGCGGTTGGCCCGCAGCCAGTAGGGGATCGCGACGAGGTCCGATCCGTCCTCCCAGGCGCCCTCGACGACGACGGTACCCCCGAGCCGACCCGGCCACCATGTCGATCGGAGCGGCGCCTCGGGTGAGAGCGATCCGCCCAGCTTCTGGTCGACGCTCTCGACGGCGAGGACGAAGGGACCGTAGCGCAGCGCGACCTCGTCGCGGGCCGCCGCGACCTCGGGTGCCGCGCGCACGCGCTGGACCGCCATCGGAAAGGTGAGCTCGACGCGATCGCCGGGCTCCCAACGTCGATCGATGACGACGTAGCCGTCCTCCACGCTCCAGACGACGTGCTCGTCGTTGATGCGGAGGAACCGGACTCCCTCCAGCTCGGGCTCGACCGAGTAGAGAGGACTGGCGCCGCGTGTCGGCACGCGAACGTGGAGGCGGAAGTCGCACGCCCGCTCGGCCCCGATCTCGAACCGGACCACACCCTCTTCGAGGTAGCGCGACTTCTGGACGACGGTCACCGGCACGGGTGCCACGCCCTCGATCGTCACCTCGCTCCCGACGAAGAGGTTCACGTAGAGCTCGCCCGGCGCCCGGGCGTAGGTCCAGGTCGGGAGCATGAGCAAGGTCCGCGGGATGTTGCCGACGCAGCAGGGGCAGACGTGCCAGGGGTAGCGCGCCCGGCCGCCGGTCAGCGGGTTGTCGTAGAAGAAGTTCTCCCCCGCGAGATCGAGCGAGCCGAGCAGCGCGTTGTAGAGCGTGTCCTCGTAGATGTCCGCGTGGTGGGCATCACGGTTCGACAGGGCGAGTCGATGCTCGAGGAAGAGCATGCCGCAGCTCGAACAGGACTCGCAGTATCCGTGGTGCGGCAGCGAGTAGGCGGGCCCGAAACCCTCCGAGGTCTCGCCGCTCCCGACGCCGCCGGTGACGTAGAACTTCCGCTCGACGAGGTCGGCCTCGAGCGACGCGACCGCGCTCCGGTAGTCGGCGTCGCCGGTCGTCGCCGCCACGTCGGCCATCGCCGCATAGGTGTAGACCGCGCGGACGGCGTGGCCGACCGCCTCGTACTGCCGGACGACGGGGAGATGCGACTGGTCGTACTCACCGCCCCCGTCCCGATGATCGAGCAGAGAGCGGGAGAGTTCGCGGTAGCCGTCTCCGCTTCCCGGGCCCTCGACCTCGTCCACGAGACGGGCGAATCGGAACAGCGCGAGTTCCATCCCCTGGTGCCCGTCGAACCAGTCGCGGTCTTGGTCCAGGAGGTTGGACCGCCAGCAGTCCGCCAGGCGGCGGGCCGCGTCGTAGAGACGGCGGTCGCGGCCGCCCGTGAGCGCGTGGTGGGCGATCGCCGCCTCGAGGAAGTAGCCCGCGACGTAGCCCTCGTGATCGCCGCGGTACTCGGGCGACCAGCGGCGATGCCCGGACAGCGTGAAGGCCGTCTGGAAGTATCCGTCCTTCTCCTGGGCCGCCAGGATCCGGGGAATCCAGTCGTCGAGCGTCTCCTGGAGCTTATTTCGCGCGGCGATGACCTCCGCGTCATCCTCCATCTCCGTCATGAGCGCCACGCAGATCGCCTCGACGGTGTTGAGGACCCAGGCGTTCGAGAAGGAGTAGCCCTTGTGCCGGGGCGCGTCCTTCCCGGCGAGCTTCCGCGCCGCGGCATCGATGTTGTCGAGTCCGCCCTCGGCCACGTCCGGATCCTCGATGCGCGCGATGCAGTGCGGCAACCAGCGCGTGATGATGACGCGGGCGCGATCGCTCCAGAGCGGGTCATCGAGCCGCCAACGCTGCGGCGAGAGCGACTCGAGCGCAGGAGCGGTCGGCGCCGGTCGGACGGTGACGGTGAGGGTGTCCGACGAGACGAGACCGTTCCGGCGCGCCTCGAAGCGGAGGATGTAGACGCCGGGGCGCGCGAAGGTGGCGGTCGTCTCCTCCGCACCGGCGTCGGCGAACTCGACGTCGCCGCCCGACACGGCGCTCCAGGTCGTTCGGACCGGCTCCGCCTTCGCCCGGAGGAAGACCTTCACGCGCCCGGTGAGGTAGGTGCGCCCCTCCCCCACGACGACGCGATCCTCGCCGGCCTCGACGCGCGGCGGGAAGTCCGGAGAGGTTCCGGCGTCGCGAACGCGCCACTCGAGGATCCCGGTCGAGAACTCGGCATCGGAGTCGATCTCGAGGCGCAGCCTCGTCGTGCGGACCTCGTCGAAGGTCGTGGCGTTGAAGCGGTCGAGCGCGAGGCCGAGCCCGCGCGCCCGGGTGACGGGACGATAGGTCTCACCGTCCCACCACAGGAGGCGACAGGCGGCGGGCGTCCGCACGCCGCGGTGGTCGTTCCACCAGTAGACCTCGATCGCATTCGTCGCGATCTCGCGGTCCCAACGGTACTCGACCCACTCCGTGCCGCGGTGCGGCCAGTTGCCGTAGGACCCGCGGGAGGCATCATCCGAGGAACGCGGCGCCGCGTCGTCATTCAGGGCGGCGAGACTCGTGTCGCCGGACACGTGCGAGGTGAAGGGCTTGGCGACCGTCGCGAGGTTCGCGCCGAGGATCGGCGTCGGCGCCTCGACCGCGACGAACGCGTCGACGTCGAGGCGGTAGAGCGTCACCGAGTAGGGGTCGAGCTCGACCTCTTCCCCGAAGCCGAGGATGCGATCCTCGACGATCGAGATCGCGGGATCGCGTCCCGGCTCGTTGAAGGCCATCGGATCCTCCCCGCCGATCCGCCAGCGACGGCCGATCCCGGTGAGTCGGACACCGGCGAGCTCGATCGGCGTACTCCGCCGCTCGGCGGTCGGGTTGACGAAGGCCAGGGTGAGCACCCGCCCCTCGTCGTCGAGGGCCGCGGCGACGTCGAGGGGTGCGGCGGCTTCCACCGCGACGGGGACCGTTCCGAAGTGCTGCCGGTAGAGCTTCAGGACGAGACCGGTGGTCGCGAAGGAGGCCGCCGTCGGCGAGGTCTTGATCGCGCCGATGACGTTCACCGTCTGCGCGTAGTTCGCCATGAAGTAGAGGTCGCTCTGCCGGGAGAGCTCGTTCAGGCCGGCGGCGATGCCGAGGGCGTCCTTCAGGAAGTAGCGCGTGCCGAGCTCGCCGTAGACGTGGGGGCCGTACCAGAAGTTCCACTCGTCGAGCGCGATCCGGACATCCTGCGCCGCGAGGCCCGGAATCGTCTCGCGGTAGGCCCGGTGCGCCGCGGCGATCCGTCGGATCGAAGCCGGGATCTGGAGGGCGTGGACGGCGACGTTGCGGCGCTCCTGGTTGTAGAAGTGCTCGCTGATCAGGTCCATGTCACCGCCGGCCTCGCGGAGCATCGTCTCGGTCCAGCGGCCGACGTCGCCGACGCCGATCAGCCGGATCTTGGGGTCGGCGGCGCGCATCGCGGTGGCGAAGCGTCGGTGCTTCTTCACGTAGTCGTCGAGCGGCATGTGGCCGAGCTGCCAGTTCCCGAACATCTCGTTGCCGACGCCCCACCAGACGACGCCGTAGGGCTCGGGATGTCCGTTCGCGGCGCGGCGCGCGCCCTCCGGCGTGTCGGTCGGCGCGTTCGCGTAGGCCAGCTCGGCCAGTGCGCTCTCGACCTCGCCGAGCCCGGTGTTGACGACGACGTACGGCTCGGTGTCGAGCAGGCGGCAGAAGGTCATGAATTCGTCGAGGCCGAAGTCGTTCGACTCGATGCCGGTCCAGGCGGGATTCTTGCGGGGGGGCCGACGATCGCGTTCGCCGATGCCGTCACGCCAGTCGTAGCCGCTGACGAAGTTGCCGCCCGGCCAGCGGTAGATCGGCGCGTCGAGCTCGCGAAGCAGCGAGAAGACGTCCGCCCGCATGCCGTGGATGGCGTCGCCCGGCATGAGTGAGGCGGCCCCCACTCGGAAGCCGCGCCCCTCCGGGGAGACGATCTCGAAGCGGGCGGCGTCGGTCGAGACGCCGGCGACGAACTCGCACTCGACCGCGGGCCAGCCTCCGGCCTGCGCGGGGAATCGCTTCACCGCGCACCCTTGCTCGCCCTCGCCCCAGACGAGCCGCAGTTCGAGCTCGGGGATCTCCTTCGGGGCCTCGACGCGGACGCGCACGCGATAGCGCCGCCCCTCGACGAGCGAGATCCCTCCCTGGGCGAGGCCGCTGGGCCCCGCCGACGCTTGCACGACGGGGTCGTGGTCGCCCGCGAAGGGCGACTCGCGGCTCATCGCGACGGTCGACACGCCGACGGCGCGCCAGGGCGAACCGTCCGCGCCGATCGCATGGAAGAACTTCCGGTCCTCGAGCATCTCCGCCCAGATGCCCCCCTGGATGCAGCGCCCCATGTGCTCGATGAACTGCCCGTAGACGTAGGGCGAGATCGGCTCCGAGGTGCGGCTCGCGTCGATCCGGACGCGCCGGTCGGGAGTCGTGGTTTCGAGGAGCTCGAGGGCGAGATCGTCGAACCAGGCGCGACCGCGGGCGAGGCCCCAGCCCCCGAAGAGACAGTTGATCTGGACGGAGTCCCGCACCTCGGTCTCGAAGACGACCTCGACGCGCGTCCAATCGGCATCGCCGGTGACCGCCTTCGTGGCGAGGGGCTGGATGTCGTGGAGATTGAGCAATGCCCCGCGGCCGCCGTCGGCGGTGGTCACGCCTTCGGTGCGGATCCAACCCGAGAGGCGGTAGCGCGAGAAGGCCCGTACCGGAGCGATCGCGAACCAGCTCGCGTCGGCTCCCGCCTCGCTCGCGACGCTGAGACAGCGTCCGCCGCCCCGACCACCTTCGACCCAGGCGAACTCGGCGCGGCCGCCCCAGGTCTGCTCCTGCCAGGCCGAGGGTCGGTCGCCCGCGCCGGACTCGAAGCCGCCGTTCGGAAGGGCCGGCTCGTCCTGGGCAGTGGCGAGGGAGGCGAGGATCAGGAGGACGAAGCTCGCGAGGAACCGGCGGAGGATCGTGAGCATGCGGGAGTCTCCCCGGGGGCCAAGGGCGGCGGATTCGGAGTCCGGACGACGGGTCATGGCGATCAGGCCTCTCGGATCCGGGCGCGGTACTTGCCGGGGGTCAACCCCACCCGGCGGCGGAAGATCTGGCTGAGGTAGCTCGCGGTGCCGAAGCCCGCGGAGGCCGCGATCCGGTCGATCGGCAGCTCGGAACCCTGGAGGAGGGCTTTCGCCTTCTCGACCCGGATGCGGAGGATCTCGTCGTGGATCGTCCGCCCCATGGCGGCGCGGAAGCGGGTCTCCAGGGCCCGCCGGGAGATCTGGACGTGCGCGACGACGTCGCCCACCTGGATCCCGTTGCCAGCACGATCCTGGATGACGCGCACGGCCCGCGCGACCTCGAAGTCCTGCACGGCGAGCAGATCGGTAGAACGGCGCGTGACGACCCGGAGCGGCTCCACCAGGAGGCGCCGGGGTTTGCGGACGCGACCGCGCATGAGGTCGTCGAGGAGGGCCGCGGCCCGGAAGCCGCCGCCCTCGGCGTTCAGAGCGACGCTCGACAGCGGCGGATCGGCGAGCTCGCAGAGGAGGCGGTCGTCGTCGACGCCGATCACCGCCGTCTCGTCGGGCACCGCCCGACCCGCCACGCGGCAGGCCTCCAGGACCTCGCGCCCGCGGTCGTCGTCGCAGGCCATGACGCCGACGGGGCGGGGCAGCTCGGCGAGCCACTCCGCCAGCGCCGAGGGACGCCCTCCGCCCGAGGCGTGAGCACTGCCGCGCGGCGCCCGGAAGACGGCGGCGTCGAATCCGTCCTCGCGCAGGCGTTCGAGGAAACCGTCGCGCCGCCGCTGCGACCAGATCCGGTTGCGACGACCGACGAAGGCGAAGGAGCGGAGACCGCGCTCGATCAGGTATCCGGCCGCCATGCGCGCCGCGGCGTGCGAGTCCGAGGCGACCTCCGACAGGGCCGAGAGCGGGTTCTCGGGGCGGAGCTGCTCGCGCGAGAGATCGAGCGCGACGGTCGGCAGACCCGTCTTCAGGATGGCGCGCGCGATCTGCGGCGTCTCGATGCGTGCGATGATGCCGGTGCCGGTCCAGTTCCGCATGCGGGGGAGCACCTGCTCGAAGTCGCCGGGCGTCAGGTGGAGCCCCCAGGGGCCGTGCAGACGCGCGTAGCGGGCGACGCCGCGGAGGAACTCCCGGCCGTATCCCCGCGAGGTTTCGATGAGGAGCGCGACCTTCGGCGTGGTCATCGAGCGGCCTGTTCTCCGGTCCGGTCCCGCCGCGGCGCGCCGCCGGCGTTGCGATGAGGCCGAGGCTATTCCCCGGTCGACGGCGCCGTCAACGCGAGTGCGCGATCCTCGCTTTTTTTTGCGCGATATCGCATTGGCCGATTTCCGCGGCCTCCACTACCCTGGCCGCGATGACCTGGGAAGAACGCTGGCACCCGCTCCGCGAGGAGTGGGTCATCATCGCCGCCCATCGCAACGATCGCCCCTGGTCGGGGCAGACCGAGGCCGCCGCCGCGATCGAGCGCCCGCGTTACCGCGAGGACTGCTACCTCTGCCCGGGGAACGCCCGCGTCGGCGGACGACGCAACCCCGAGTACGCCGGCGTCCACGTCTTCGACAACGATCACCCTTGCGTGGGACCGGACGCACCGTCCGTCATCGAGGCGCCTCCCGGCCCTTTCCGCGTCCGTCGCGCCGACGGCCTGGCGCGCGTGATCTGCTACACGCCGCGCCACGATCTCACCCTGGCGGAGCTCGGATCCGGCGAGATCGCCCGGCTCCTGCGGGTCTGGCAGGACCAGTACCGCGAGCTCTCGGCCCGTCCCGAGGTCGCGCACGTCCTCGTCTTCGAGAACAAGGGCGAGGTGGTCGGCGTCTCGAACCCCCACCCGCACTGCCAGATCTACGCCACGAACTTCGTCTTCAAGGTCATCGAGACCGAGGTCGGCGCGTCACGACGCCACTGGCGCGACCACGGCCGCAGCCTCCTCGCGGACGTGATCGACGCCGAGCTCCGTGACGGCCGCCGCATCGTGGCCGAGCGAGACTCCGCCGTCGCCTTCCTGCCCCACTTCGCGCGCTTCTCCTACGAGACCTTCGTCTGCCCCAAGGAGCGACACGACTCGATCGCGGACCTGTCGGCGAAGGAGATCGAGGACCTCGCGGCGGTGATGCGGGAGGTCACGGTCCGCTTCGACAACCTGTGGTCGACGTCCTTCCCCTACGTCTGTGTGCTCCACCAGGCGCCCTGCGACGGCGGGGATCACGACGGCTTCCACTTCCACATCGAGTTCCATCCCCCGCTCCGAAAGCCCGGGCTCTTGAAGTTCATGGCCGGACCCGAGATGGGCGGCGGCAACTTCCTCAGCGACACCTGCCCCGAGGACAAGGCGGCCGAGCTGCGCGCGGTCGGCACCCGACACTGGCGGGCGCGCGATGACTGAGGCGCGGATGGACGAGCGCGACATGCTGCGCCTCCTGCGCGATCTCCACGCGCGCATCCGCGCGAGCGTCCTCGCCGCCTGTGCCGGGACCTCGAGCGAGGCCCTGTCGCGCGTCGCGGCCGACGACGACGGCGACACGATCTTCGCCATCGATCGCGTCAGCGAGGACGAGCTCGTCCGCCATCTCGAGGCGGCCGCCCTCCCCGCGCCGGTGATCCTCGTGGCCGAGGGTCTTCCCGCCGCCGGGCTCGTGCTGCCTCGCGGGTCGCGCCGCGAGGACGCGGCCTGGCGCATCATCGTCGATCCGATCGACGGCACGCGCGGCCTGATGTACCAGAAGCGCAGCGCCTGGATCCTCAGCGGCGCCGCGCCCGTCGGCGCGGGCGAGGGACGCCTCTCCGAGATCAGCGTCGCGATCCAGACCGAGATCCCGCTCCTCAAGCAGAACCTCGCCGATCAGCTCTGGTGCATCCGGGGCGGCGAGGAGGGCGCGGAGCGCATCGACGTCCATCGCGACGAGGCGCGGCCGATCGAGGTCCGCCCCTCGCGAGCGCGCTCGCTCGATCAGGGCTTCGCGACGATCGTCCGCTTCTTCCCCGGGGAACGCGATCTCCTCGGCGAGATCGACGAGGAGCTGACGCGGCGCGTCCTCGGACCGCCCCGCGCACGCAAGGCGGCGAGCTTCGAGGACCAGTACGCCTGCAGCGGAGGCCAGCTCCACGCGCTCGCCTCGGGGCAGGATCGCTTCGTCGCCGATCTGCGCCCGCTCGTCGACGCCGCCCGACGGCGGCGGGGCGAGCCTCCGGTGCTCTGCTGCCACCCCTACGATCTCTGCTCGCTCCTCGTGGCCGAACGTCGCGGCGTCATCGTGACCGACGCCCGCGGACGACCGCTCGACGCCCCCCTCGACCTCGAGGCCGACGTCGCCTGGATCGGCTACGCCAACGAGGAGATCCGTCGCCGCGTCGAACCCGCCCTCCTCGCGATCCTCGAGGAGCGCGGACTCCTGGAGGGGACGCCGTGAGTCCCGCCCGGCCGTCCGAGGAGAGTCGCGCCTTCGCCGCCCGGCTTCGCGAGGATCCGGAGACGGCGGCGTTGATCGCCGACGATCGCCCGCTCGTCGTCGCCCGAGCCCCCGGTCGTCTCGACCTCATGGGCGGCATCGCCGACTACTCCGGCTCGCTCGTCCTGCAGATGCCGCTGGCCGAGGCGACCCTCGTCGCCGCGCAGGAACGCGACGACGATCTCGTCGAGGTCCGGAGCCTCGGGCCGACGCCGGACGACCGCGCGCGACGGGTCCGCGCGCCGGTCGGGAAGCTCCGGGAGCTCGCCGCCGCGGATCCGGCGCGCGCGCGAGCCTGCCTCACCGCCGACCCGCGCTCACAATGGGCCGCCTACGTCCTGGGCTCGCTGCTCGTGCTCGCGCGCGAGCGCGGACTCCGGCTCGAGCAAGGCCTGACCCTCATCGCCGCGTCATCGGTCCCCGAGGGGAAGGGCGTGAGCTCCTCCGCGGCGCTCGAGATCGCGACGCTGCGCGCGCTCGACGCGCTCTTCGATCTGGACGTCCCGGGCGAGGAGCTGGCGCGCCTCGGACAGCGGGCCGAGAACGAGATCGTCGGCGCCCCCTGCGGCATCATGGATCAGATGGCGAGCGCGCTCGGCCGCGAGCGCGAGCTGCTCGCACTCACCTGCCAGCCGGCGCGGATTGAGGGCTACCGGAGCCTCCCCGACTCGCTCGCGGTCTGGGGGGATCGACTCCGGCGTCCGGCACGCCGTCACCGGAGCGAGCTACGCCGACGTGCGCGTGGGCGCCTTCATGGGCTATCGCACGCCTCGCCGATCTCGCCGGCCTCACCACGCGCCCTCTCGGCGAGGGCGCGTCGCGATCGACGACCCGCGCTGGGGCGGTTACCTCGCGCGCGTCGGACTCGCGACCTTCGAGACCGAGTACCGGGCGCGGCTGCCCGAGCGCCTGCGCGGCGAGGACTTCCTCGCCCGGCACGGCGGCATCACGGACGCCGTGACCCGCGTCGATCGGACCGCGACTACGCCGTCCTCCTCCCCACACTCCACCCGATCGCCGAACACGAGCGCGTCACGCGCTTCGCCTCGCTCATCGCCGCCGCGGCCGACGACGCCGCGATGCGGGAGATGGGCGAACTGATGTACGCGAGCCACGCGAGCTACTCGGCCTGCGGTCTGGGGTCCGACGCGACGGACCGGCTCGTCGCCGACGATCCGCGCGGCCGGCCCCGCGCGGGGCCTCTTCGGCGCCAAGATCACCGGCGGCGGAAGCGGCGGCACCGTCGCCGTTCTCGGCCGCCCCGACGCCGACACCGAGGTCCGTGCCATCGCGCGGCGCTTCGCCGAGGACAACCCCGGCGGCGGCCGGGTCTTCTCCGCTCCTCCCCCGGCGCCTGCGCCGTCCCGCCGCTCCGCGTCGACCTCACCCCGCGGCGCTGAGATCCGCTTTCAACGGAAGTCGAGTTCGAACACGCCTTCGCCAGGTCGGCAGACGAAGTCGCGGTGCTGAGGAGGCTCGCCGATCGGGGCGTACTCGAGGGTGTAGGTACCGGGAGAGAGGTAGCGAAGTAGCCACCCTGCCCTTCCGCCTTCTCGACGACCTTGTCGCCCTGGAGGATGCGCAAGCTCCACTCGGGCGGCCCCCACCAGATCCTGACGCTGATCTTCTCGACGAGCGGGGGCAGGACGGCGCGGGCGGTCGCCCCGGCGGACACGGAGAGGGTGACGCGTTCGGACACGGAGGGTGGCCGACCGGCGGCGGTCAGGGACCGCCAGACCTCGTAGTGTCCGGGACTGAGTCCCTCGAAGCGAACAGGATCGGCGCCGGGAAGGAGATGCCGGACGTGGTCTCCGACCTCGCCCTTTGCGAGATCCTCGTCGAGCCGACGGCAGAGCACGTTCTCGACGCCGCCCTTCAGCGCGACCTCCGAAGCGAAGCCGAGTTCCATCGCACCGAAGGCCCGGTGCCGGGAGGAGATCTCGATCGCGTAGCCGTCCGGGAGGGTCCGGGCCTCTTCCAGGGAGAGATCGAGATACTCGCAGAGCGGCGACTCGGAGAGTCCACGCGGAAGCCGACGATGCCGTCCCGGGGCGGGAGGGTTGCGACGCCGCGTGCATCCGAGCGCCGACCGTTCCCGGAAGGATCCGATCGCCGCGGCGGTAGCGGGGAGCGACATCCACGAAGGCGAGGGGCACGCCGTCGTCCCAGGCGACCTCGACGCGCAGATCGGGGCGACGCCGAGGACGAGAGTCACCTCGCCGAGCGGCCTCGTCGCGGGTCACGGTGCGCTCCGCGCGCCCGTTGCGGAACCCCAGCGACGCGACGACGGTGCTGTCCGGACGGACCTCGGGCACGAAGAAGGTCGCGCGCCCCTCCTCGTCCGTCTGCACGCCGGCGAGCTCGCGATCCGCCCAGAGCTTTGCGTCCACGACGGGAAGTCCCTCCTCGTCGACGACGCGCACGCGGATCGCCCAGTCGCCCAGGTTTCCGAGGGTGAGTTCGTACTCCCCGGGTCGGGAGTGAAGTCGCGGCGGGTGAGCGGGCATCCTCGACGGACCGCGAAGTCCGGCGAGGTGAAGGCGCAGATGGCCTCCCAGGTGTCCGGACCGGTGCGGCGCGCCGGGAAGATTGACCACATCCGTCGTTTCTGACCGACGAGCAGTGTGCGCTCGGTCGCGCCGTCGACGCCGAAGACAGGGCCGATGGTGCGGATCGGATCAACACGGGCCGGGCTCGATCGTCAGCTCGCAGGCCGCCGAGCGGGAAGGCGCCCCGTCCGTCCCGAACAGCCCAGATCCCAGTGGCGGGCCATCGGCTGGCCGGATCGAGGAACCCCTCGAGGACGAACTCACCCTTCTCGTCCGTCACTCCGAGCTGACGGGGCGCCCGCTCGAAGCTCCCGGTTCCCCGCGACTCCCCAGATCTCGGCGCCGAGGACGAGCCGCCTTCGAAGTCCTTGACGCGGACGAGCGTGCGGACGGCCACCGGCACGACGATCTCCAGCGACTCCGGCTCTCCGCTCAGGACGAGATCGAACTCCGCCTCGACGAGATCGCAGCGGATGGTCCAGGCGCCCGGCTCGAGCTCCGCCAGGGTCAGGCGGCCGAAGGCATCGGTCCGCCCCTCGCGCGACCCTCCGTCGTCCGAACGCGCGGTCACGCGGGCGCCGGATCGCGCGGTCGGCCAGCCACCGGTGTCCGACACGACGCGGACGTGGAGCGTCGAGGTGTCGCCCGGACGCTCCGACGCCGCGGAGTCGAACGCGACGTCCCCTCCGGCTTCCGGCGACCGACGCGCCTCCGGGCTCGCCGAGGTCGGGATCGGGGTCGGCGGCGAGGAGGCGACGAACTTGCCCTCGTCCGCCGCCTCACGGCTCCGGGCGAGAAAGACGGCCAGACCGATCAGGACGGCCCCCGCCAGGAGGAACGCGATGCGGCGATCCTTCCTCGATTCACTCATGGTCTCTACGCCTCCCGTCGGGAAACGGGCTCGGGAGCGGCTCGTCGGCGACCCTAACCCGGGCCCTCGGATTCCGGGCGATGAAAATCCGTGCGCCCCTCCCGGGAGGCGGGGGAAAAGGCCCGGCGGCGGGGGGATTGCCCCGCCCTTCGGAACCCGAGCGTCCGGGATCCGGACGGATCCCGTGCGTCGCGAGTCGAACGGTCGCGGCACGACCTTTGCTCACCAAGGGGCAGGAGGGATCGCCATGAAGATCGGCATCCGGACGTTCATCCTCGCCTCGATCCTCGCCGTGTCGGGGTTCGCGCAGTCCTTCAACATCGACATCGGTCGCCTGACGGCGGGCGCTCCCGGTGGCGGGAATCCGGCCCCGATCTTCGGCGGCGCGGCGGGACGACCGGGACGCTGGAACGCCGTCGCCGATCTCGGGACGGGTCCCTACGCCCTCGTCGACGTCCACGGACACCCCACCGGCGTGACCTGCACTCGCAACGACGGCCTCGGCGGCTTCTTCGGTTTCAACAACGGGCAGACGTCGGGCTACTTCCAGTCGCTCATGGACGACGCCCACAACGGCGGCGTGAGCGGCCTCCCGACGATCGAGTACGTGTTCAGCGGTCTCGAGGCCGGAACCTACACCGTCTTCACCTACGCCTGGTCGCCGCTGAACGCGAGCTACCTGACCGACGTCGCCGTGAGCGGAACGACCGTCGCCCCGACGCAGACGGTGGGCGGCGCGCTTCCGGCCCCGAACACCTTCGCCCTCGGCGTCACGCACGCCCGCCAGGTCGTCGAGATCGCGGCGGGAGACGATCTGACCGTCGTCGCGACCGCGGCCTCCGGATTCGCCGCCCTGAACGGCTTCCAGATCCTCCGCGGCTACGGCGTCTCGCTCGGTCAGGCCGTTCCGGGCGGCCCGATGGTGATCGGCAACTCCCTCGGCGGTCCCGGCTTCGTCTACGCCAACCTCTTCACGCTGAACGCGACGAGCTTCCCCCAGGGCCCCCTGCTCGGCCTGGACATGACGATCGCGGAGGCCGCGGCGCAGCTCGCCCAGGGCCCGCCCTTCCTCGGCCTGCTCGACGCCGCCGGCGCCGCGAGCTACTTCGTGCCGGGCGTCATCCCCTCGGGCGTCTCGATCCAGGGGGTGTCGGTCCTGCTCGACCCCGGTCTCCAGGTCGTCTCGGTGCAGGCGCCCTTCAGCTACACGACACTGTGACCCGCCCGCGCGATCGCTCGGGTTTCCCCGGAGGTCGGGGACGGAATCGAGCTTCCGTCGCGCCGGACGTATGATCATCGAACCGTGACGGCAGCCGGCCTCGGCCGCGGGACGTCCACCGCGGCGAGGCCGGGCTTCCGAAGAAGAGGACCCTCGCCATGACGATACACTCGATCTCCGGGACGCCGACGCGGCGCCGCGCCGCCCCGGCTGTTCCTCGCGCTCCTGGTCGCCCTCGTTTCCGCCGCGCCCCGCTCGGCGCCGTCACCCCGCAAGGGCCGGCGCCGCAGGACGAGGCCCCGCTCTTCACCGAAGCCGAGCTCGAACAGCTCGTCGCCCCGATCGCGCTCTACCCCGACGAGCTCGTGTCGCAGGTGCTGATGGCCTCGACCTACACGATCGAGGTCGTCATGGCGGCGCGCTTCGTCGAGGACAACGCCGACCTGAGCGGCGACGCCCTCGCCGACGCGCTGGAGGGTCAGGACTGGGATCCGAGCGTGAAGTCACTCGTCGCCTTCCCGAGCGTCCTGCGCCAGATGAACGAGCGCCTCGACTGGACGCAGAAGCTGGGTGATGCCTTCCTGGCCCAGGAATCCGATGTGATGCAGGCGATCCAGCGCCTCCGCGTCCGCGCCGATCGCGCCGGACAGCTCGTCACGACGGAGCAGCGCACCGTCATCGTCGAGAGACGCGCATCATCCGCATCGTCTCCCCGAACCCGCGGATCATCTACGTGCCAGATCTACGACCCGGTCGTCGTCTACGGCGCCTGGCCCTGGCCGGCCTGCCCGCCGCGCTACTACTACCCGCGGCGCTACGTCTACCCGCGCAGCTACTCCTACGTCTCCGTGTCCATCGGCGTCTCCTGGGGCTACGCCTGGGGCGTGTGCGACTGGCGCCGCGGAGGCTTCGGGATCCGGATCGACATCGGTCGCAGCCGGCAGTGGAACCGCCGCATCAACTACGATCGCTACCGAGACTACGGCGATCGCTGGCGCCACCGGCCGGAGCACCGCCGCTCGGTGCGCTATCGCGACGAGCGCACGGCCCGCCGCTACGGCCAGGACTGGCACCGCTCCAGCCGGCGGGACGACCCGGCGCGTGGTCGCATCGACCCCCGCGGTCGCGGCGGCCGCGACGACCGGGGACGGGACGGGCGCGATCGTGGAGACGTCGGCCGGCCGGGAACGCGCGAGCGGGACGATCGTCGCGACGGCGACCGACAGGACGGCGGTCGTCGCGACGGCGACCGGGGAGACGGACGTCGCCCCGACGCGGGACGTCCCGAGGGAGGCCGTCCGGATGCCGGCGCGCCGCGCTCGGGTGACCGCGGTCGTCCCACCGCGCCGACGCCCCGGACGGGCGGAACCGATCGGCCCTCGACCCCGACGCCCCGCACCGATCGGCCGGATCGTCCCGCCCGGCCGACGACCCCCGACCCGCGGCGCGGCGCCGATCGCCCCGTCGCCCCGGTGACGCCGACCCCGTCCCGCCCCGGCGCCGGCACGCCCACCCGACCGGGAGGCGTCTTCGGCGGGGCCGGCGGCGGTCGCCGCGACACCGGCGCGGAGCAGTCGCGCGGCCGCTCCAGCCTCGGCAAGGACAAGGACGATCGGAAGGGCTCGGGCTCGCCCCGCCGCCCGGGAGGAGGAAACCGATGAGACACGCGATCCCCGCGGCGCTCGCCGCCCTGCTGCTCGTCATCCCGGTCGCCTGCTCGAGCGCCGACGACCAGCTCCGCTTCGAGAGCCCCGAGGCCGCGATCGCGGCCTCGGTCGACGCCGTGCGCGCCGACGACGAGGCGCGCCTCGTCGCCATCCTCGGCGAGGACTCGAGCGATCTGCTCCACTCCGGCGATCCCATCGCCGACCGCGAGGCGCGCGAGCGATTCCTCGCGAACTTCGACGCGAAGCACGAGGTGGCGATGATCGACGCCGATCGCGCCGAGGTCTCGATCGGCGAGCGCGCCTGGCCCTTCCCCATCCCGATCGTCCGCGACGACGCGGGCTGGCGCTTCGACACCGAGGCGGGGCGCGAGACGATCCTCGCCCGCCGCATCGGCCGGAACGAGCTGGCGACCATCGCGGTCTGCCGCGCGCTCGTCGACGCGCAGATGGAGTACGCCTCCGTCGACCGCGACGACGACGGCATCCTCGAGTTCGCCCCGCGTCTGCGCAGCACGCCGGGGCGCCGCGACGGCCTCTACTGGGAGACGATGGAGGGCGAGGAGCCGAGTCCGATCGGCGCCCTCGTGGCCGAGGCCGCGGCGCGGGGCTACACCCTCGACGCCGACGCCGCGACGCCGCAACCCTTCAACGGCTACTACTTCAAGATGCTGCGCGAGCAGGGAGCGCACGCCGCCGGCGGGGCCTACTCTTACCTCGCGGGCGAGCACATGATCGGCGGCTTCGCGGTGGTCGCCTATCCGGCGCGCCCCGGGGACTCGGGCGTGATGACCTTCGCGGTGAACCAGGCGGGAACGGTCTTCGAGGCCGACCTGGGCGCCGACACCGCGGCGCGGGTCGCGGAGATGACGGCCTTCGATCCGGGCCCGGGCTGGTCCGCGATCGCCGAGGACGGCGCCGCGTCGCGCTGAGAGTCCGCGAAGTCGTCCGCGTCGGCGACGACCGGCGACGACGGCGCCGGTCGTCTTCGGGCCTCCTCGCCCGACCCCGACGCGCGCGGACGGGGGTCGAGGCGGGAGTGGATTCTCGGACTCCGAGACTACTTCCGGGGACCCTGCCGGATCACGATCGGGACGTGGCCGATCTCGAGGCCCTTCGGCGGCGCGACGACGAGGGCCGGATCGAGTGACGCCAGCGTCCCGCGCGTCGGCGGGGCGAGGTAGTCGCGGTCCTTCGTCCAGTGCCGATGCAGCAGCTCGACGCGCTCCTGCATGCGCTCGCGTTCCTCGTCGGTGAGCCCGGCGTTGAGGATCGCGGGCTGGTCCGCGAAGCGGAACCAGGCGTAGGTCACCACGCTGCCGTCGCCGAGTTCGATCTCGAAAGGCCCGGCCACGGGGCCGGGCTTCTTCCAGACGCCGTCCTCGGGCGTGACGTAGGGCTCGGCCGGCCGGCGCTTCGGCGCGGCGAAGGCGACCTCGTCGAGGGCCCGACGCACGGGGACCTCGCCGGCGGCGCGCGGCACCCAGCGCGGCTTCCGCCCGGACTCGTCGAGCTCGTAGTAGCGCGGCAGGCGCACGAGACGGCCCTCGTCCGTCCTCGCGACGAGCTTCTCGTCCCAGCGATAGCCGAAGGTGTGCGCGTCGAGCGCGTGCGGCGTCGCGAAGGAGGACCAGTCCACCGGGATCTTCTCCTTCGAGTCGCCGCCCGGGCGCTTGATGTGCCAGGACGACCAGCCCTTGCCGGTGAACTCGTGCCGCACGGACTCCTCGTCCGCGACGCGACCGCTCACCGCCTCCCCCCCGGCGAACCAGGCCGCCACCGCGTCCGCGAGCGCGGCGCGGCGATAGGAGGTCACGCGGTGCACCAGGACCGAATCCCCCTTCGCGTCCACGGGGAAGCGCGTCGCGGCGACGCGTGCGAAGAGCCGCTTCTCGCCGTCCGCCCGGGTCGTGCTCGGGACGTACTGCGTCTCCATCTGGATCTGCCGGTTCGGATCCGCGGGCCGGGCGTCGAGGAGCTTCCCGTGGAGGTCCGGTCGTTCCGCCGTCGAGCGCGCGAAGAAGTGCGGGGTGAAGAAGGCGACGGGTCCCTTGAAGTTTGCGGTGGCGAGGAAGAGGGTCCAGCACTGATCCCCGGTGGGATACTCGCGCCCCTCTGTCTTCGGCCTCGCCTCCGCGAGCGGCAGCGGCAGGTAGCCGTAGCCGAAGAGCTCGCCGCAGGTGCCCTGGGCCAGGTTCAGGCCGTCCGGCGGCCAGAGCACCCAGGGGCTGAGCTGGGCGACGGCGTACTTGCCCTGGGGTCTCGCCCAGTCGCGCCCCTTCCCCGCCCCCGGCCCGTTGGCCCAGGCGCTGAAGCCGAGCGCGACCCCGCCCATGATGAACTTCGGCGTCTCGGTGGCGAAGCGGGTGTCGCGCCACCAGCCGAGGCCGCCCTCGATGTCGGAGTAGTTCTTGCCGCCGTGATCGAGCCCCTCGTTCTCCGCGAACATCCACGTGCCGAAGAGCCCGGTCTGGAAGCGCGATCCGGGATAGCGGTCGAGGAGCGGCCAGGCCGCCACGTACATCGAGTAGCCGCCGCCGAACTCCGTCGGGACCTTCTTCATCGGGACGCCGAGGTAGCCGGCCATCAGGTCGTCCTGGGCGGCCAGCGGCGCGGCGAGGAGGAGGACGAACACGAGGTGTGCGGTCAGGTGACGCATGCGGCCGCTCCGGGGTGGACGGGGAACGCCGCGCATCTTACTCCAGGGGAAGTGCAGGGGAGACGACGCGTGACCACGACCGGACCGGGCGAGGAGGGGACGCCGCGCATGCGCGGCTTCGAGCGCTGGCTGACGCTCTGGGTCGCCGGCTGCATGATCGGCGGGATCGCGCTGGGGCGCTTCGCGCCCGGCATCGCCCGCACGCTCGACGGGATGACCCTGGACGTGGACGGCGCGCCCGTCGTCTCCATCCCGATCGCGATCTGCCTCTTCTTCATGATGTACCCGATCATGGTGAAGATCGACTTCGCGGAGGTGCTGCGCGCCGGACGGAGCGTGCGGCCCGTCGCCCTCACCCTCTTCGTGAACTGGTGCGTCAAGCCCTTCACGATGTTCGCGATCGCGAGCTTCTTCCTCGGCACGGTCTTCCGCGGCATCATCGGCCCCGAGGCCGTCGATCTCGTCCGGTTGCCCTTCGGGCTCGATCTCGCGGAGGGCGCGACCTACGGCGCGGGGCGCGTCGTCGCGGTGGACGGAGTCCGTCTCCTCGAGATCCCGCTCTGGCGGAGCTACCTCGCCGGCTGCATCCTGCTCGGCGTCGCGCCCTGCACGGCGATGGTCCTCGTCTGGGGTCACCTGGCGCGCGGCCGCGACGCGCACACGCTCGTCATGGTGGCGATCAACTCGCTGACGATGCTCGTCCTTTACGGCGCACTCGGCGGCTTTCTCCTCGGCGTCGGCCGCCTGCCGATGCCCTGGTCCGCCCTCCTGCTCTCGATCGGGATCTACGTCGCCCTGCCGCTGGTCGCGGGACTCGTGTCGCGGAAGCTCGTCATCGCGACGCGTGGCGAGCGCTGGTTCCGCGAGCGCTTCCTCGGCGTGCTCACGCCGATCACGATCGGCGCGCTGCTGCTCACGCTCGTTCTCCTGTTCTCGTTCAAGGGCGACGTGATCGTCGCGCGGCCCCTCACGATCCTCTGGATCGCGATCCCGCTCGCGCTGCAGACGCTCCTCATCTTCGGGCTCGGATACGGCCTCGCGCGGGCCCTGGGCCTGCGCTACGCCGACGCGGCGCCGACGGCGCTCATCGGTTCGAGCAACCACTTCGAGGTCGCGATCGCCACCGCGGTGATGCTTTTCGGGCTCTCCTCGGGCGCCGCCCTCGCGACGGTGGTCGGCGTGCTCATCGAGGCCCCTCTGATGCTCGGCCTCGTGCGCATCTGCCTGCGGACGCGCGGCTGGTTCCCGCCCGAGGACTGATTCCGCTCAGAGTCTGTGAGTTCATCCCCGCGTCGGCCCGAGACCGCGCGAAACGGAGTCGGGCGAGGAAGGCCGACGAGGCGTATCAATGGAAAGATACGGCGAGGAGGCATGGCGAAGCCCGGCACCGTTGCAGCCGGTCGAAGCCCGCGGGGATACTCTCACGGACTCTCAGGGCAGCTCGCGGAGGCGGAGGTTTCGGAACTCGACGGGCGAGCCCTCCGACTCGAGCGCCAGGTAGCCGGTCGCGGGCTCGCAGTCGCGACCGCCGTTGACCTCCTCCCCGTTCACCCAGAGCCGGACCTCGCCGTTGATCGCGCGGATGTAGTAGTGGTTCCACTCCCCCGCCGGCCGCGTGAGGCGCTTCGTCGGGAAGCTGCGCGTCGAGTCGGGACGGCCCACGGAGTACTCCTCACCGTTCTCGGCCCGGTAGCGGATCTCGGGGGTGAAGGCCCTCATCTTCGAGGCGCCGACGGGAAAGACGTCGCCGTGGCTCGTGAACCAGTCCGAAGGGGCCTTCTTCTCCTTCTCCCAGTTCTCCTCGTAGCCGAGATCGAGCACCTGCACCTCGATGCCGGAGCGGGGAAGGCGACCCGGCGGCAGGTCCGTGAAGGCGGACTCGGGGCACCAGAGGAAGACGCCGGAGTTGCCCGCGTGGCGCAGGTGGCGCCATTCGAGGACCATCTCGAAGTTGGTGTAGGTGCGCCGCGTGCGCGCCCCGCCCAGGGGCTTCCCGGAGCAGAGGATCACGCCGTCCTTCTCGGACCAGGTCTCGGGGGTGCCGTTGACGTTCTCGAGATCCGCCAGGGTGAGGGCGGTCCAGCCCTCGCCCGTGACGCGGGCGGCCGGCAGCGCGCGGGCGGCCGCGGCGCGGCGCTCGAGCGCCGACGTGATCGCGAGCGCCGCCCGGTCGGCGAGGAAGCGGTTCCCGGCCGCGTTCAGGTGGACACCGTCCGTGGTGAGCGCGCCGCGGTCGCGACCCTCGGGCGCGAGGATCGCGAGCGCCTCGGTCATCTCGCGGCGCAGATCGAGGAGGAAGACGCCGCGGTCGGCCGCGACGCGGCGGCTGATCCCGGCGTAGCGGTCGAGCATCCCGTCCAGCTCGTTCTCGCCGCGTGGCTTCTCTCCGATCACCGTCGGCGTCGCGAGGACGGCCGTGGCGCCGCTCGCGGCGATCCGGTCGAGCAGGCGAGCGAGACCGGCCTCGTAGTCCTCGGCCGAGGTGCCTCGCCCCGACTTCGAGTGCCAGACGTCGTTGATGCCGATGTAGACGAAGACGACGGTCGCGCCCTTCCCGATGACGTCGCGCTCGAGCCGCGCCTCGAGGTCGGGAACGCGATTCCCGCTGATGCCGGCGGGGATCACCGCGACCTCTCCCCCGCTCTCACGCCTCGTCAGCGCCTCGCGCACGAGATCGACGTAGCCGCCCTTCGCGGCGCCGGCCTGGGTGATGGAGTCGCCCAGGAAGGCGATGCGCTCGCCCGGCCGCAGCGCCGTCGTCCGCCGGAGGGCGGCGAGTCCCGCGAGGTCCCGGTCGCTCGCGCGACGCTGTTCGAACATCCAGTCGATCGCCCCCTCGGCTCCGTAGGCGGCGCGCCATGAGTCGTGCCCGACGCCCTCGAGTTCCGTCAGCCGGGCCGGAGCGCCGACGGCGGCGACCATGTCGCGGGAGGCGGCGGGAGGGACGACCGCGTCGGCGGCGCCGTGCCAGGCCCAGATCGGGAGTCCGACCAGCCGTCGCCCGAAGGCGGGATCTCCGCCGCCGCACACGGGCACGCAGGCCGCGAACCACTCCGGGTGTCGCGCCGCCAGCTCCCAGGCGCCGAAGCCGCCCATCGAGAGCCCGGTGAGGTAGATGCGATCCGGATCGACCGGGTGGCGGCGGAGGACCTCCCGCAGCGCGGCCACGACGGCGCGCTGCGACCAGATCATCTCGTCGAGTCCCCGGGCGCGCATCCGGCGCCAGTCGACGTCGTTCCAGGTCGTGTCCTCGGGGCACTGGGGGGCCAGGAGGAAGCAGGGGTGCTGGGCGCGTCGCCCCGGCGTCGCCATCCACTCGGGCAGGTAGGCGAGCTGGCGCCGGTTGTCGGAGCCGCGCTCCCCCATCCCGTGCAGGAAGAGGACGAGGGGGAGGCGCTCTCCCTCCGCCGGCGGCGACGGAGCGAGCAGGCGATAGGGCAACGCGCGGCCGTCGACGGTCGCCTCGCCGGCCGAGAAGAGGGCGACGATCTCGTCGGCGGGCGCCTGGGACGCGAGGGGGACCGAGGAGAGGGCCAGGACGATGAGGGCGACGGGAATGCGCATCGGCGGGCTCGCGGGTCCGGGGAGTGGGTCCGAGCGCGGATCATAGCCTCGGGCGCCCCGGGGGGGCGGCGGCGCCCTCCCGAGGAATTCCGGAACCGGGCCGGTCGCCCTAAACCCGGCTCCGGACCGGAGTCGCCGCGGCCCGTGGAACTCCCCGATTGACGTCCTCCGGGGCCGCGTGAGTGAATGCGGACACCCGAAGTCGATCGGCTCCCTCCCGTGGGAAGCGGCATCGACGCCGCGATGGTCCGCGAGCACAAGCCGGGGCGGGCGACCTGCCCTCCTCGTGACACGACGCGACCGAATTCGCCACGCGCCGAACTTTTCCGATCGAAACACTCCCCGATTGCGTGATGGCGGCGAGGCCGATGGCTTCCGCACCCGCGACCGGGGCGACCCTGCAGACACGGAGCACGACCATGAGACACTCGATCTTCCTGACCCTCGCCCTCGGACTGGCGCTCACCGTGAGCGCATCCGCCCAGGTGACCTTCGCCGGCCTCGGCCCCGCGCCGGGCCTGACGGACATGAGCTACCTGCCGACCGCCGCGTACCCGACGGGCGCCTCGCCGCTGGGCGTGCCCCTGCTCCCGAACGCCTCCCTGCTGCCGCCCATCGGCATCACGGGCGTGATCGAGGGCGGCATGGCCAGCAACCAGCGCAACGCCTGGATCTACACCACGAGCGGCACCGTCATGGCCGTCGACACCGATCCGAACTTCCTCGCCTTCGGTCCCACGGCCGCGCCGCCCGCGGGCACCTTCCCCATCCCGCTTCCCGCGACGGTCGGCCCGCTGACCGGACTCGGTTTCGACGACGCGGCGAACATCCTCTGGGCCTGTGACGGGGCGGTCTTCCTCGGCCTGAACCCGCTCCCGCCCTTCAACGTCATCGTGCCGCCGCTGCCGATGCCCCTCACCGGAGCCCCGGCGACCGGACTCGACTACGATCCCTGTGACGGCACGCTCTGGGCCTGCGACTTCCAGGGCGGCATCTTCCACTTCACCACGCTCGGCGCGCCGATCGGCCTCCAGCCGGTCAACATCGTGCCGACCCCGGTGGGCCTCGGCGGCCTCGCCGTCGCGACCCACAACGGCGCCGGCGCCATCGCGCCTCCGACCTGCTCGACGCAGATCCCCGGCTACCACGTGACGGTCTCCGACGGGATCATGCTCCACGACGCGCTGGGCGCGGCGCCGCCGATGCCGCTCTCGGGCACGGGCTTCGCCTACGGCCTCGCCTACTCGTCGGATCACCAGTTCCTTCGCTGCACGCCGGCCAGCACCGGCGGCGTCGTCTGCACCGGCGGCTTCTTCCCGCTCGCCGGCATCCGCGAGCCCCTCATCACCGGTCCCGGCCTCTTCAACGCGGTCCAGCTCAAGAACGCGCCGCCTTCCACGCCGGCGATCCTCATCCTCGACCTCTGCCCGCAGCTCCCCTGCTGGAACGGTCTGATGATGAACCCCTTCACCTGGACGACGCTGAGCACCGTCACGAACGCGGCGGGCGAGGCCTCCTTCGGCTTCTTCGCCGGCGGCTTCCCGAAGGGCTTCCAGTTCAGCTTCCAGTGGGCGATCCTCGATCCGCCCGCGCCGCTCGGCTGGTGCTTCTCGAACGTCTCGACGCAGACCGTCAGCGCCCCCTGATCGCGCCCGGATCTCCGATCTCGTCGGGGAGGCCCGCCGCGACCCGAGCGGTCGCGTCGGGCCGCTCCACGTCCCGCCCGGAACCTCGCCGGGATTTTCCTGTTCGGCCCTCCCCGCGATGCCGTGAGGGGGGCGAGAGCGATCGCGCTCTCCTTCGTCTGACCCGCTCGTCCGGAGGCTCGCCATGCGACACGCCACCTCGATCACCGCTCTCTGCGCGCTCGTTCTCGTCCTCGCCTCGGGCCTCTCGGCCCAGGTGACCTTCGCCGGCAAGGGCCCGCTCTTCGGCGCGACGGACATGTCCTACCTGCCGACCGCGGCGCATCCCGGCGGCGCCTCGCCGCTGCCCGTTCCGCCGCTCCCCAACGCGAGCCTCCTGCCGCCGGTCTCCACGGTGGGTCTCTTCGGCGGGATGACCTGCGACCAGCGGAACGCCTGGATCTACACGACCGACGGCTTCCAGATGGCGATGGACATGGATCCGAACTTCCTCGTCTTCGGTCTCACGCCGCCTCCGCCCTTCGCGGGAACGCTGCCGATCCCGCTCCCGGCCGGCCTCGGACCGATCTCCGGCCTCGGGTACGACGACGCCGGCGGCATCCTCTGGGCCTGCGACGGGGGCACCTTCTTCGGCCTGAACCCGCTCCCGCCCTTCAACATCATCGTGCCGCCGCTCCCGATCCCCGGCGTGGGCATCCCGATCACCGGTCTCGACTACGACCCCTGTGACCTCACGCTCTGGGCCTGCGACGCGCAGGGCGGCATCTACCACTTCACGCCGGCCGGCCTGCCGATCGGCCCCCAGCCGGTGAACATCGTGCCGACCCTCACGCTCCTCGGCGGTCTCGCCGTCGCCACGCACAACGGCGCCGGCGCCCTCGCGCCCCCCGCCTGCTCGACGCAGATCCCCGGCTACCACGTGACGGTCAACGACGGCTCGTTCATCCACGATGCCCTCGGCGCCGCGCCGTCCCTTCCGCTCGCCGGCTTCGGCGTGCCCTACGGCCTCGCCTACTCGCCCGACTACCAGGTGCTCTCCTGCGCCCCGGCCGGCACTCCCGGCGCCTCCTGCAGCAGCGGCTTCGTCCCCTTCGCCGGACTCCGCGAGCCCTTCATCACCGGCCCCGGCGTCTTCAACGCGATCCAGCTCACGAACGCCCCGCCGACGACGCCGGCGATCCTGATCCTCGACCTCTGCCCGCTCCTCCCCTGCTGGAACGGCCTGATGATGAACCCCTTCTCGTGGACGACCCTCGGCACCACGACGACCGCCGCGGGCACGGCCTCCTTCGGCTTCTTCGCCGGAGGCTTCCCCAAGGGCTTCCAGTTCAGCTTCCAGTGGGCGGTCCAGGACGCCGGCGCCCCTCTCGGCTGGTGCTTCTCGAACGTCTCGACGCAGACGGTCGGCGCGCCCTGATCAGGGACGATCCTCCGCCGCCCCTCGCCCGCGGGCCCCGCGCGACCACGTCGCGCGGGGCCCGCGCCACTTCAATGCTCGTGGTCGCCGAGGTGAACGTGCGGCACGAGCGCGAAGGGCGAGCTCACGAGCGTCTCGCCTCCGACCGGCACCTCGACCCGCACCGGTGCGGCGAAGCTCGTACCCTGCAGCCAGCTCGCGTCCTCGCCCGTCTCGCCCGGGAAGATGAAGTAGTTCGTCCGACCGTTTCGGACCTGCGTCTTTCCGTCCTCGTCGTGATTCTCCTCCGCGTCCCGCACGCGCAGCGTGATCTCGCGGTCGCCCAGCGCGGGGAAGACCACGCGGATCGTCGCGTCGAGCGGGAAGTCGAGCGGCGTCCGGGCGGCGCCGTCGTTGAAGAGCCAGAGCTCGAGGTCGCCGTTGTCGTCGTGGAGCTTGAGCTCCAGCGCGCCGCGCGCGGCTCCCTTCGCATCGGTGAGGACGGCGACGACGCCGTCGCGCGCGGACTCGAGTCCCCCGTGGAGCGGAAGCGTCGCCCGCTCGTCGAGGTCCGCCGTGCGTCGGCGGACGACCAGCGCCGTGGGCGCACCCGCCCCGGCCCGGGGCGTGAGATGGACATGAAGGCCGCCGCCCTCGACGTCGCCGGCGGCGGGGGCGCTCAGCCCCTTGCCGTTCGCGTCGGCGACCCAGACGAAGAGGTCCGCGAGGGAACCTCCGTCCTCGGCGTGGACGACGACCGCGCCCTCCTTCCCCGGCTCGAGCGGCCCGTGCCGCGCGACGAGGAAGCCTCGACCGCCGAGTTCGACCCGGCCGAGGGCGACCGGCGCGCCGTGGTGGCCGTCGGCCGTCGTCGCGGTCTTCGTCGGCGCCGGCTTCGAGACGGGGGCGGCCTTCTCGCCGCAGCCGACCCCGAGGAACGCGGCGAGGAACAGGGGGATCGCGAGAGCGAGCGAGCGGCGGCGATCAGGAATCATGGGAGTTCTCCGGGTCTCGAAGGTCGTCGTCGTCGCGCGCGCGATCCGGCCCGAGGACGTCTCCGTCGGCCGAGCTGCTCGCACGCCTCGCGCCGAAGAGGTCGAGCCCGATCGGGATGACGGCGAGGTTGAGGAAGGTGCTGCTGATGAGGCCGCCGAGGATGACGACCGCGAGCGGGTACTGGAGCTCGCTGCCCGTCTCGCCCTTGCGCATCACGAGGGGGATGAGGGCGAGCGCGGAACTGAGCGCGGTCATGAGGATGGCGACGAGCCTCTCCCGCGACGCCCGCAGGACGGCCTCGCGGCGCTCGAGACCCTCCTTCTCGAGCAGGTCGTGGTAGTGACTGATGAGCAGGAGCCCGTTCCGGCTCGCGACGCCGGCGAGGCCGATGAAGCCGACGACGGCCGCGATCGAGACCACGGGCGCCACGTAGGTGCCCGATCCGAGGAGCGCCCGGATGTTGCCGAGGAGATCGGGCGAGTCGGCCACGAAGAGCGCGACGACGCCGCCGACGAGAGCCAGGGGCAGGTTCAGGAGGATCAGGAGGACGGGACGGGCGGAGCGGAAGTGCGCGAGGAGGATGACGCAGATGACGACCAGGACGCCGAGGGAGGCCCAGAGGATCCGGCGGCTCGCCTCGGCCTGCGCCTCGAACTGACCGCCGTACTCGACGAAGACGCCGGGGTGAGCGGCGATGATCGGATCGACGCGGGCCTCGATCGCGTGAACGAGATCGCCGAGGTTCGCACCTTCGGCCACGTTGCAGGAGATCACCGCCTTCCGCTTCACGTTCTCGCGGGTGATGAGGTTCGAGGCGCGCTCCTCGTGCACCGTGGCCACCGAGTCCACGCGGACGAGAGCCCCGGAGGGTGACCGCAGCACGAACTCGCGAACGTCGTCGATGGAGCCGCGCGACTCGGTGGCGAGACGGACGACGATGTCGAAGCGCGCGCCGCCGTCGTTGACGACGCCGAGGGTCCGACCGCGGAAGGCCGTCTCGAGCTGGCGCGCGGCCTCGCCGGCGGTGAGGCCGACCGCCGCTAGCGCGTCGCGATCGAAGTCGACCGGCAGGACGTCGATCATGACCTCGCGATTGGCGACGAGGTCCTGCACGCCGGGCAGGTCCCGGATCGCCTCCTCGACGTCATGGGCGATCCCGCGCAGGACGTCGAGATCGTCGCCGAAGACCTTGATCGCGATCGCCGCCGGCGTCCCCGAGAGGATGTGCGAGAGCCGGTGCGAGATCGGACCGCCGATCTGGGTGGTCACGCCCGGAGTCTGCTTGAAGAGGGCGACGAGTCGACGGCGCACCTCCACCGCGTCGGCGTCGGCCGCCAGGCGGACGTCGAGGTCGCTCGCGCTGACCGGCTCGGCGTGCTCGTCTCGCTCGGCCCGCCCGGTGCGCCGCGTCACCGCCGCGACGCCCGGAATCTCGAGGACCTGGCGCTCGACCTGCCGCGCCACGCGCGAGGACTCCTCGAGCGAGGTTCCCGGCGGGAGGTTGAGGAAGACGGTCATGCTGCCCTCGTTGAACTCGGGCAGGAAGGACGAGCCGAAGGTCGTCGCGAGCCAGAAGGTCCCGACGAGCAGGAGACCGGCGAGCCCGAGGACGAGAGCGCGGGCGCGGAGCACCAGGCGCAGGCTCCGCTCGTAGAGACCGGTGAGCGCGCGGACGACCGGTCCCTCGCCGCGCGCGGTGATCCGCGAGCGCCCGAGGAGGAGCCAGCAGAGGACCGGCGTGACCGTCATGGCGACGAGCAGCGACGCGCCGAGACTGATGACGTAGGCGGCGCCGAGCGGGCGAAAGAACCGGCCCTCGACGCCGGAGAGGAAGAAGAGCGGGACGAAGACGAGGACGATGACGAGAGTCGCGAGGAAGATCGAGGAGCGCACCTCGACGCTCGCCTCGTAGACGACGCGAAGCGCGTTGCGCCTTCGATCGGCGGGAAGGGCGGCGTTCTCGCGCAGCCGCCGGAAGACGTTCTCGACGTCGACGATCGCGTCGTCGACGAGCGATCCCACCGCCACCGCGATGCCGCCCAGCGTCATGACGTTGATCGTGGCGCCGGTCAGGTAGAGGACGATGAGCGCGATCCCGATCGAGAGCGGGAGCGCGGTCAGCGTGATGAAGGTCGTCCGGAAGTTCAGCAGGAAGAGGAAGAGGATCAGCGCGACGAAGATCGTGCCGTCGCGGAGCGCATCGGTCACGTTCTCGATCGCGATGCGGATGAAGTCCGCCTGCCGGAAGACCTCGCGGTCGAGGAGCATCCCTTCGGGCATGGTGCGCTCGAAGTCCGCGATCGCGGCGTCGAGCGCGGCGGTGAGCCGGAGCGTGTTGACGTCGGGGTTCTTCTGGATCGAGAGGACGACGGCATCCTCCCCGCCCGACGATCCGGTCCCGCGCCGCGGGGCGCCGCCGACGCGGACGTCGGCGACCCGATCGAGGGTGACGGGGGTCCCGCGCCACTCCCCCACCGGCGTGGCGGCGAGGTCGCGCTCGTTCTGGGCGCGGGTGAGCGGCTTGATCGGGAGCTCGCGTCCGTCGACGTCGGCGAGGTAGCCGCCGCCGACCGGGGCGTGCGCATCGGCCACGGCATGCTCGACGTCGGCGAGCGTCAGCCCGAGACGCTGGAGATCCTCGGGGCGCACCTCGACCTGGTACTCGGGAAGCTCGCCGCCGATGGCGGTGACCTGGGCGATCCCGGGAACGGCGAGCAGACGCGTCCGCAGGTCGAACTCCGCCGTACGTCGGAGATCGAGCGGCGAGACGTCGCTCCCCGGGCGGGCCGAGAGCGCGAGCAGCATCACCTCACCGGTGACGCTGGCGACCGGCGTCATCTCGGGCGGGTGGATGTTCTCGGGCAGGACCTCGCGGACCTGAGCGAGTCGCTCGGCGATGAGCTGACGCGACCGGTAGACGTCGGCGTCGAAGTCGAACTCGGCCCAGACGATCGAGAGACCGTTGGTCGAGCTCGACCGCACCCGGCGGATCCCGGGGAGACCGTTGAGTGCGGTCTCGATCGGGAAGCTCACCGCCGTCTCGACCTCCTCGGCGGCGTAGCCCGGAGCCTCGGTCATGACGGTCACGGTGGGCGCGCGCAGCTCGGGGAAGACGTCGAGCGGCATCACCGTCAGCACGAGCCCCCCGGCGACGACGAGGCCGGCCGCCAGCGTGAGAACGAGCCAGCGGTTGTCGAGGGACCAGCGGATGAGCCGGTTCAGCATCAGTGATCCCCCGCGTGGAAGGTGCCGTCCGCATGGAAGTGACCGGCGACGGAGGCCTTGCCGAGACCGGTGTCCCGGAGCTGGTTCACGCCGTTCTCGACGAGCTCGTCGCCCTCGCCGACGCCGGCGATGATCTCGACGAGGTCGCCCGACCGACGTCCCATCGTGACCGGCGTCCGGATGACGCGATCGGCATCGGCGGGGTCGCGCCGGAAGACGAGGAACTCGAGCCCGTCCCGCACCACGCAGGCCGCGGGAACGAGGATCTCCTCGGTCTCGCTCCGGTCGAGCCGCACGAGCCCGCGGGCGGAGAGCCCCGGGCGGAGGCGGTGATCGGGGTTGGGAAGGCGCGCCTCGAGGACGAGGCTCCGCGAGCGCGAATCCGCGACGGGGCGCACGCGCACGTCTTCGGCGTCGACGGGCTCCGCGACGCCCGGGACCGCGACGCGAAGAGCGAGGTCGGTCGGCAGTCGCGCGGCGTCGGCCTCGGGCAGCAGCGCCCGGAAGCCGAGCGTCTCGGGGTCGAGGATCACCAGCAGGACCTCGTCGCGATCGCAGTGGCTGCCGCGGGAGATCCGTCGCTCGGCGACGACGCCGCCGGCCGGCGCCCGCAGCGGAAGCTCGCGCATCCGCGACCAGAGCGGGCGCCCGTCGACGAGAGCCCCGAGCTCTTCCGCCGTCGTGCCGGACGCGGCCGCGAGCGCGCCGAGCCGCGTCGCGAAGGCGCTCTCCGCCGCGGCGAGGCGGGCCTCGAGCGCCGCGAGCCGACCCTCGCGCTCGTCGATGTCGATGCGCGCCTCGCTGAGCTCGTGGCCCTTGCGCGCGATCTCCACCCGGACGTCCCGGAGCGCGTTCGCGGCGTGCAGCGCGGCCTCGTCGGCCTCGAGGGCCTCGCGCCGCGCCGCGAGAAGCGTGGCCTCGGAGACGGCGTCGGTCGCGCGCAAGCGCGTGACGTCCTCCAGTCGCGAACGCGACGCCCGGGCGAGGGCCTCGGCCGCGCCGACCGCGGTCTCGAGGGCCGGGCGGGCGGCCTCGGTGGCGCGCAGAGCCTCCGCGAGCGCCGTCGCGAGATCGCGGAGCGGCTCGACCCCCGCGCGCACGCGGGCGAGTTCGAGCCGGGCGGCATCGGCGCGGCCCCGCGCCGCGTCGAGATCCTCCTGCGCCTGGGCGAGATCGGGTCCCGCGAGCGTGGCGACGAACTGCCCCCTCTCGACCTCGGACCAGAGTTCCGCGATCTCGGTCACGATGCCGCCGAGCGGCGCCGCGATCGTCCACTCGTGCCCCGGACGCGGCGTGATCTCGCCCGGCACGGAGAGCACCACCTCCAGGCGGCCGCTGCGTGCCTCGGCCCAGGTGATCCCGAGGTTTCGCTCGGTCTGCGCCCCCAGGTCGATCCGGTTCGTCGGCGCCTCCGCGTGATCGTGATCATGATCGTGGTCGTGATCCGCGTGGTCGTCGGCGGACGGGCCGCCGCAGGCGAACAGCGCCAGCCCCGCGACGAGGGCGAGGATCCGTGACGTGGTCTTCATCATCGTGCCTCCTCCGACGGTGCGTCGTCCACGAGCAGCCGTCCACCGTTCCACATCGCCTCCAGCCACTGCAGGGCCGCGGCCTGTTCCAGTCGCACCTCGCGGAGCCGCGTCCGCGCGATCGCGTCCTGCGCCGCCAGCAGCTCGACGAGCGAGGCCTCGCCGCGTTCGAGCCGCTGATCGAGCGCCCGTTCCGTGGCCTCCGCCGCCGGGAGCGCGCTCTCACGCAACTCGACGAGGTCCGATCGCGCGTGCGCGTGATGGACGCGGGCGAGCTCCGCCGCCCGCGCGAGTTCCGTCATGGCGTGCCCCCAGGCGGCCCGGGCCGCCTCGCGCCTCTCGCGGGCCACCGCGATCCCACCGGCGTTCCCGTCGAAGATCGGGAGCTCCAGCGAGACACCGAGTCCGACGCTCGTGGCGCCGTCGTCCGATTCGAACTCCGGGCCGATCGCGAGGCGCGGGTACTGCTCCGCGATCTCGACCTCGAGACCGTGCTCGCGGGCGAGGTACGCGCTCTCGAGCGCGCGCAAACGGGGGTGCCGGACGAGTCGCGCGTTCTCGGCCGCGGGCAGGTCGCGTTCGGCGAGGATCGCGCGATCCGCGATGATCGCGACCGTGGCGTCGGGAATGAGCCCGATCTCGGTCATCAGGGCGACGCGCGCCTCGGTCGCCTCGACGTCCAGCTCGTGGAGCTCGTGCTCGGCGTCGTCGCGGTGCATGATCGCGAGCCCGAGGGCGACCTGGTCGACCTCGCCCGCGGCGGCGAGCTGTCGCGTCTTCTCGAGCGCGTACTCCGTCGCGGCCACGGTGCGGGAGAGGATCTCCCGGCGGCGCGCGAGGGAGGCGAGTGCGATGTATCGCCGGCGCACGTCGATGAGCACCTCGGCCTCGGCGACGAGGAGCTTCCGTCGCGCGGCCTCGATCTCGGCCTCGGCTCGATCCTCCTCCGCGTCGAGCCGGCCGCCGAGGGGGATCGCGAGGCGGAGCGAGGCCGGGAAGATCAGACCTCCGCCCGAGGTGTCGATCCGCGGCCCGAGGAAGAGCTCCGGGTTCTCGAGGAGGCCGGCGCGCAGGAGTTCCGCGCCCCGCAGACGCAGCTCGCTCCGCGCCGCGACGAGCGCGGGAGCGTGGGTCAGGGCGAGGGCGTTCGCCTCGTCGAGGCCGAGCCCGTCCGTCGCGTCCACGGTGGAGGCGAGCGGGAAAGTCTCCGGATCCCCGGAGGGAGGCAGCGCCGGAAGCTCGGCGGGGCGCATCCGTCCCGCGATCGCGGCGCGCTCGGCGTCGGGATCGAGGGGGCGGGCTTCGTACTGGACACAGGCCGTCAGGGCCGACAGCAGCGCGACGAGCGCGGCTCGACGTGGGACCACGGGATTCTCCTCTCGGTGACGCGAACGACGTACGGGAACGGTGAGCCTCGCGCCGGCGAGGGGTCACCGTCCGCATCGGAGCGGACCGGGAGGGTCAGATGAGGAAGGAGACGTACGCCCGGAGGAGTTCGCGCCCGCCGGGAGGGGGCGGCGCGCGGGGAGCGTCGATCCTTGGCGCCGCGTCGTTCGCAGCGAGACGTGCGACGATGGCGGCGGAGGCGACCGGGAGCGCCGGAGGCGGCGGAAGGCGCAGGGAGGTCGAGGGCGCGTCGGGTCGGGCGAGCTCGAGCTCCGGGAGGACGATCAGCAGCCCTCCGTCGTGCGGAGCCTCACCGTTCGCGATCTCGGGCGTCGGCGTCTCGCCGTGCCGGCAACCCGCGTGGCCGCAGGGCTCCCGCTTCTCCGGACGTGCCTCGGAGGGGAAGGTCGCTCGACCTCCGGGCACCGGAAGGGCGGCCCGGTGGGCGTGCAGGTGGCCGTCGTGGGAGTGGATGCAGGTCGTCCCGGCGAGCACCGGCACGAGCACGAGCAACGGCAGGACGAGCAGCGCCAGCGCCGCGGCCGTCCTCCTCGTTCCCTCGGCTCTCGCGCCCATCATCACCCCTTCGATCTCCGTCGGACTCCCGCGAAGCTAAGTCCCCCGCCGGTTCGACGCAACGCCTTTCGGCTTCCCGTCGGCCCCGACCTCCGCCCTATCTCCCCGAAGCATCGTCCTTTCCGGGGAGGTTCTTGCGCGCGAAGTCGGCGTGAGCGCTCCGGCCGTGGGCCTTCAGGAAGCTCGCCCGCTCGCGTTCGCTCCAGGAGAAGCGGGCATCGAGGGCCTCGAGCAGCGCCTCCTGGGCCCGCGCCTCGCCGGCGAGGCCCTTCAGCTTGCGTTCGAGAGCGGTCAGGGCGCGCTTCGCCCCGGCCTCGCGCGCCCGCGGTCGGATCTCCTCGAGGCGCGCCCGCGCGCCGAGGACGTCCGGCGGGTCGCAGCGCTCGAGGAGCGCCGTCTCGAGGTCGAGGGTCGCGGTCAGGTCGGCCTCGAGGGCCTCGACGAGAGGGACGAGATCCGGCGCGCCGGCCGCCGACCGGGCCCGCTTCCGCTTCTGGCGGATCTCGTCGAAGCGTCCCTCGCCGAGCCGGCGCACGAGGTCCCGGGTCGCGTCCTCGCCCTCGGCGAGCGCGAGCGCGGCGAGCCCGGTCGCGAGCTCGAGCGTGAAGCGGGCGTTCCGGGTGAGGACCGGTCCGCGCGGCACCAGGAGATCGGGAGCCCAGCCCGTGCCCTCGGTGAGGATGCCGCGGATGGGAGTCGGACGGTCGGTGACGCCGACGCGGAAGTCGAAGCGTCCCGAGGGCGCGCGGAAGCGGCGCGGGATGATGCTCCAGCCTCCCGTCGGCCGGCCGATCGAGATCGCGCGCCCGGTCTCGCTCATGGCCCAGGTGAAGGTCTCCGCCGAGGAGACCTCGAGCTCGTCCTGGATCATCAGGACGGGGCCGAGGAAGGGCTTCGAACCGGTGGGCTCGATCCGACCGTTGCGACCGTTGCCTACCGGCTTCGCGAAGAAACGCCCTGCGACGTCCCAGGCCGGTCCGTCGCCGCCGCCGCCCATCCCCCGACAATCGAGGACCAGCGCGCCGATCGCGCCGAGTTCGTCCATCGCCGCGTGGAAGGCCTTCGCGGTGGCCTCGTCCATGCTCCCGGTGATGCGCAGGTAGCCGATCCGCGCCGCGCCCTCGCCCGAAAGGACGTAGCCGACCGCGCCGTCCTTCCTCGCGAGTCCCTCCGGCCCGTCGACCGACATCGAGTCGAAGCCGCGCCCCGTCGGCCCCCAGCGCCGGACCGGTTCGGTCTCGACCTCGCCGTCGACGAGAAAGCCGAGCTCGATCGACTCCGCCTCCCCCATGGGCACGGCCCGGTTGCCGATCGAGGCGAAGAAGGAGTGCGACGACGAGAGGCCCTGGATCCGGGCGCAGCGCCGGCGTTCGCGCTCCATCGCGAGGTGGACCGGCCAGCCGCCGACCGTGACCCAGGTCGCGCCCGGCCGCGCGCCCTTCTCCTGGTCGCGCCCCGCGAGCTGGAACCGACCGCCCTCCTGGACGACCCAGAGGCCGGCGCTCCACAGGCCGTCCCACTTCGAGGGCAACTTCGCCCGATCGACCCCGTGCCGCAGCACCCCGGTGTGTCCGTCGCGGCACTCGGCGAGCAGTTCCATCACGAGCGCGACCAGCCCCGCCTCGTCCTTCACGCCCTCGAGCCGCGTCCGGTACGTCTTCGCGACGCCGTTCCAGTCGATGCGGTGCCGACGGATCGCGGCCCCCTCCTCGGCCACCGTCTTCACCACGAACTCGAAGTCCTCGACGTCACGGCGATCCTGCGCGGTCAGCGGGCCGAGGAACACGAGCGGGAGGACGATCAGGAGCGCGGCGCGGACGGGCATGTCGAATCCTCCGGGGTCGGCGGTCCTCCCGATCCTACCCGCGCGAGACGCGAGGAATCCGGGACGCTCCCCCCGGGGACGCGTGAACGGCCCCGGGGATCTCGGGATTCTCCAGCGGCGTTGCGAACGCGCCGGAGCCCTTTAGCATCGGGGCGCCTGGAGGCCCGTCCGCGATGAAGCCCCGCGTCCTGCTCGTCCAGCTCCCGATCCCGCCGCTCAGCCTCGAGGGTTCGAGCGGCAACGGTCCCCTCGCGGCCGGCGCGCTCGCGCTCCGGGCCCACCGGCTGGGACTCGGGGCGAGCCACGAGATCGGGATCTTCCCGCCGCGGCTGGCGGACGGGCTCGGGGACCGCGCCCTCGTCGAGGAGATCCTCGCGCGCGAGCCGGCGGTCGTGGGCTTCACCTGCTACCTCTGGAACGTCGCGCGCACGCTCTGGGTGGCGGAGCGTCTGAAGGAGCGACGGCCGGCCCTCGTGATCGTGCTCGGCGGACCCGAGATCACGCGCGACAACGCCTGGGTCCTCGGGCGCGAGGCGGTGGATCTCGCCGCCTTCGGCGAGGGCGAGCAGACCTTCGCGGACCTCCTTGCGCGCCGCGCCGCCGGCGCCGATCTCGCGGGCACGCCCGGGCTCTGGTACCGGGGACTCGATCCCGCCGCGGTGCCGAACCGCGATCCCCTGCCGAGCCTCGACCTCGTGACCTCGCCCTATCTCGAGGGGCTGCTCGACCTGCGCACGGACGGGATCCTCGCGCTCGAAACCATCCGGGGCTGCGTCTTCAGCTGCGCCTTCTGCTACTACCCGAAGTCCTACGACAAGCTCTACTACCTCTCCGAGGACCTCATCCGGAAGAGCCTGCGGCACGCGCGCGAGTGCGGGATCCGCGAGGTCTACCTGCTCGACCCGACCCTGAACCAGCGGCGTGACTTCGCGCGCTTCCTCGAGATCCTGGCCGAGGAGAATCCCGACCGCAGCCTCGACTTCCACGCGGAGCTCCGCGCCGAGGGGGTGAAGCCCGAGCACGCGCGCCTCATGGGGGCGGCGAACTTCGTCGAGGTCGAGG
Organism: Planctomycetota bacterium; assembly: GCA_041402125.1. GTDB lineage: Bacteria > Planctomycetota > DRQF01 > JAWKSY01. The sequence continues at coordinate 45,942 of JAWKSY010000016.1, read as the reverse complement.
TCGGACTGCAGTCGACGGACGCGGTCGCGCAGGAGCTGATGGACCGCCGCAACAACCTCCCCGCCTTCGAACGCGGCGTGCGGGCGCTGCGCGAGGAAGGCGTCCGCGTGAAGACCGATCTCATCGTCGGCCTGCCGGGCGACACCGAGGACTCGGTGCGGCGCAGCTTCCACTGGGTCGCGGACGCGGACCTCTTCGACGTCATCCAGGTCTTCCAGCTCGCGATCCTCCCCGGCACCTCGTTCCGCGCGAACGCGGCGCGGCTCGGCCTCGTGCACCAGGATCGCCCGCCCTACTACGTCCTGCGGACGGAGACGCTCGAACTCGACACGATCCTCGAGCTGGTCGACGAGGCCGAGGAGATCTTCGACACGAACTTCGATCCGCTGCCGGAGCCGGTGCTCGAGGCGCCGGCGGGCGCGGCCGCGCCGAATGCCCTCGTCGTCGATCTCGATCACGATCCGGATCCGCGCCTGCCCGAGCGCAGCGCGTCGGCCTTCTCGCTCCGGCTGCGGGCGCGCGACCACTTCGCCCGCCTCGAGACCTCGACGCGCCTCGTGCGGGAGTTCGCGGCCCGGGAGCCCTACTCGACGTTGCAGGTGATCCTCGAGGCCGGGGACGAGTTCCCCCTCGACGTCCTCGACGCTCTCACGGCCGCGGCGCGGCGCGAAGAGGAGCTCTACCTCGATCGCGTCCACGCCTTCCTGCCCGGCGCCGCCCGCGCCTCGCTGCGTCTCGTCACCCTCACGACCGAAGAGGCGGCCGCGCGCATCGCCCCCGATTGGCTCGAAGCCGCGGGCGAGCTCTGCGATCTCGTCATCGCCCCCACCGCCTCCCGTTGACGTCGAGGAAGGCGCGGCGACGCCCGTCGTGGGTCATCGCCGCGCGTCCCCGACGACTAGGGGATCGAGAAGGTGTAGGCGTTGCTCGTGAAGAGCCTCGCCAGGGCGGGATCGAAGACCGCGCCCTGCACGGAGAAGGTACCGACGATCCCGGCCGGCAGGCCGAGGTTCAGGCTCTTGCCGTTCGGCGAGAAGGGGCCGGGCGCCCCGGGGAAGACGATCAGCCCCGGGCAGGGGACGACGTCGCCCGGGCCGAGATAGACCGAGGGGCCGAGATTCGCGATGAAGAGCGAAGGCGTGAAGGGCAGGTAGATCTGCCCGCCGAGGACCGCCGCGCCGGGCGTCGCCGCCGCGCCGACGTCGATCGCGAGGAGGATCGACTCCTGCGTCGCCGCCGGCCCGGTGTTGTATCCGAGCGGCAGGCCGCTGATCGTGAAGTTGAGGCCGGCGGTCGCACCCGACGCGCAGTAGTGCACGGAGAGGCGAGCCGCGCCCGGGGGGTTCATCGTGAAGTAGGGATCGGGCACCGACTGCGCCGTCCCCACGAGGGCGATCGGCGTCACCTGGGCCGAGATCGATGCGGCCAGGAGGCCGATCGCGAGCAGGAACTTCATGGGAGTTCTCCTTCGTCGCGAATCGCGGGGCGGGGGCGGGCCGGATCGACTCCGGATGTCGTCCTCGTGCGGACCCCGACCGTCGCCGGTCGAGGGGGCTCGCCGTCCCTGTCTCCGCGCTCGCGCGGACCGTCGTTTCGAGATGGGGTTCGCCGCCGCACGCGGCTCGCCTTCACGCCAGGAACAGCGCGAGCGTGATCGCGGCGCCACGCGGAATCCCACGGATCGATGCGCGGGACGCGAGCGGGCCGTCGAGTGACCCCCGGTCTCGCGAGAGTGCATCGCGGGCGAAGGCTACACCCTTCCGCCGGCCTCGGAGCACGTCATGCCGATCGTTCGTCTCGCCGTCGCGCTGTCTCTCGCCCTGATTCTCGTCATGCCGGCATGTTCGTCTCCTCCGGAGCGCCTGCGGGTGTTGAGCTACAACATCCACCACGGTGAGGGCACGGACGGACGCTTCGACCTCGCGCGCCTGGCGGCGGTCATCTCGGCGGAGACTCCCGATCTCGTCGCCCTGCAGGAGGTCGACCGCGGCACCCGTCGCGCGTCGGGCGTGGACCAGGCGGCGGAGCTGGGACGGCTGACGGGGATGACCGCGGTCTTCGGCCGCGCCATTCCCTACCAGGGCGGCGAGTACGGCGATGCCGTCCTCAGCCGCCGGGCGGTGCGCCGATCGGGGGCGCTCCCGCTCCCGGCCGAACCGGGACACGAGACCCGCGTCGCGACCTGGGTGGAGATCCCGACGGAACGGGGTCCGCTCGTCTTCGTCGGCACGCACCTCGACCACACCGAGGACGAGGGCGACCGCGTCCGCCAGGCCGAGACTCTCGTCGCCGCCTGGCCTCGGGGCGCCGGCGCCGACGTCGTGCTCGCCGGCGACCTCAACGCGGAGCCGGGGTCCGCGCCGATGGGCATCCTCCTCGCCCACTTCGAGGACGCGTCGCGCGCGACGCCGGAGCCGACCTTTCCGTCCGACGCCCCGGAGAAGCGCATCGACTGGATCCTCGTCCGGGCCGAGCTCGGTTGGCGGGTCGCGGAGAGCCGCGTCCTCGACGAGCGGATCGCCTCCGATCACCGCCCGCTGCTCGTCGTGCTCGAGCGCGCGGACGACTGAGCGGCCTCGGATACCGACTCGACACAAGCCGCGCCGCCGGGGCTTGCCCTCGCGCGGGCCGGGGTCGATGATCCCCGTCTCGCGCCGCTCGGCCGGGTCGGACCTGCCCCCGATCCGGAAACGCGCGCTTCACCACGAAAGCAGGATCGACACGATGCTCAACGCCATGACGCGGGGCGCGACGGTCGCCGTCGCCGCTCTGATCCTCATCAGTCCCCTCGCCGCGCAGACGCCGGCCAAGCCCGAAGCTCCGCCCGCCGCCAAGGCCGAGGCCAAGCCCGAAGCGCCGGCCAAGAAGCCGGAGTTCCCGGAGTGGAAGAAGGTCGTCGAGGGCTACCAGAAGGTCGTCTCCACGACCGGCGACAAGGAGCTCCTCGGCGTCTGGACCGAGATGAAGGAGGGCAAGATCCTCGCCGAGCTCCCGAAGGACTACGAGAAGAAGAAGTTCTTCTTCGCGCTGACGGTGTCGTCGGGCGAGATCTTCGCGGGACTGCAGTCGGGTGACGTCTACGTCTACTGGCGTCGCTACGGCAAGCGCCTCGCGCTCGTCGTCCCCGAGCTCGACCGACGCTCGACGGGCGAGCGCGAGTCGAAGGCCTCGGTCGGCTCGATCTTCACCGACCGCGTCCTCGTCGACGTGCCGATCGTCTCGATCGGCCCGCGCGGCGGCCCGATGATCGATCTGCGCGAGCTGCTCGTCGGCCACGCCGGCGCCTTCTTCCGTCGCTCGGCCGGCGGGGTGAACTCGAAGCTCGTCGCGATCAAGAGCGCGAAGTCCTTCCCCGAGAACGCCGAGATCGCCTTCGAGGCGCCGATCGCCGGCGGCCTCCTCAAGACCTTCCACTACTCGATCAGCACGATCCCCGAGAAGACCGGCTACGAGCCGCGGCTCGCGGACGAGCGCGTCGGCTTCTTCACGACCTCGTTCCAGGACCTCGGCCAGTACAAGGACGACAAGACCTGGACGCGGTACATCAACCGCTGGCACCTCGAGAAGGCCGACCCGAAGCTGAAGGTGTCGCCGCCGAAGGACCCGATCGTCTTCTACATCGATCACACCACGCCGATCCGCTACCGCCGCTTCGTCCGGGACGGCGTGCTCTTCTGGAACAAGGCCTTCGAGAACATCGGCATCGTCGACGCGATCGAGGTCCGCTACCAGGACGAGGCCACCGGCGCGCACATGGACAAGGATCCGGAGGACGTCCGCTACAACTTCGTCCGCTGGCTGAACAACGACGTCTCGACCGCCATCGGACCGAGCCGCGTCGACCCGAACACGGGCCAGATCCTCGACGCCGACATCGTCCTCACCGACGGCTGGATCCGCGCCTTCGAGGAGCAGTTCTCGAAGCTCCTCCCGAAGCTCGCGATGGACGGCATGGGGCCGGACACCCTCGCGTGGCTGCGCGACAACCCGACCTGGGATCCGCGGCTGATCTTCGCGGAGGAGCACGACCGCCGCGCGATGCTCGCCGAGCGCGAGCACGCCCACCACGAGCCGCTCGGCGGACACGCCATGGGCAACGTCCACACCGAGATGCTCGGTGACGACGAGTGGGACGGTCTCGTCGGTCGTTCCAGCCAGGTGAACGGGCACTGCATGGCGGCCGAGGGCCGCGCGCTCGACATGGCGCTCCTGCGGATGACGCTGGCGATGGCGGCCGAGTCCTTCCCGGCCGACGCGGACGACGACACGCTCGACGGCATGCCGGCGCGCTTCATCGGCCCGCTCCTCGCGGACCTCGTCGCCCACGAGGTCGGGCACACCCTCGGCCTGCGGCACAACTTCAAGGCCTCGAGCGTCTACTCCTACGCGAGCATCAACAGCAAGGAGTTCGCGGGCAAGAAGCCCTTCACGACCTCGGTCATGGACTACAACCCCATCAACATCAAGATGAGCCGGGGCGAGGTCCAGGGCGACTACCAGATGATCGACGTCGGCCCCTACGACATGTGGGCGATCGAGTACGGCTACACGTCCGAGAAGGACCTCACGAAGATCCTCGCCCGGAGCACCGAGCCGGAGCTGACCTACGGGACGGACGAGGACACCTCGGGCCCCGATCCCTTCGCGCGACGCTACGACTTCGCCGCCGACCCGATCTCCTACGCCCGCGAGCAGATGGAGCTCATCACGCACCACCGCCAGCACCTCCTCGACCGCTTCGTTCGCGACGGCGATAGCTGGGCGAAGGCGCGTCGCGGCTACGACATGTCGCTCAGCCTCCAGACCCGGGCCATCGCGATGATGGCCAACTGGATCGGCGGCGCGCACGTCAACCGCGTCAAGAAGGGCAGCGCCGGCGGCGGCGAGCCGATCGCCCCCGTGCCGGCCGCGCGTCAGCGCGAGGCGCTCCAGTTCGTGATGGAGTCGACCTTCCGGGACGAGGCCTACGGTCTCGAGCCCGCCCTCCTGCGCCACCTCACGGTGGACAAGTGGATGGACGAGGGCGGCATGGCCGACGCGCGCCAGGACGCGACCTACCCCGTGCACGACCGGGTGATGGCGCTCCAGGGCGCGGCGATGACCATGATCCTGAACCCGACGACGCTGCGTCGGGTCCTCGACAACGAGAGCTACGTGCCGGCGGATCAGGACGCCCTGACGCTGCCGGAACTCCTCGAGCGCATCCGCGGCGAGGTGTGGCGCGAGCTCGCGAAGGCGCCGGAGGGCCGGTTCACCAACCGCAAGCCCCTCGTCTCCAACCTGCGGCGCAACCTGCAGCGCGTGCACGTCGATCGCCTGATCGACCTGAGCCTCCTCGCGAACACCAACCAGGCCTCCGACAAGGTGATCTCGAGCCTCGCCACGGCGGAGCTCGTCGCGATCCGCGAGGCTCTCGCCCGCGGAACCGGCGCCGGCGTCGACGCCTACACGTTGGCGCACGCGGCCGACTGCTCGGCCCGCATCGCCCGCGCGCTCGAGGCGCGGATGATCGCCAAGTGAGAAGTGAATAGATCGGGTCAGACCCGATTTATTCAAAAACCGGCGCGGCGTGAATAAAAGGGGTCAGACCCCTTCTATTCACGCCGCGGCCGCTTGCGCTTAGGTGCCGCGAAGGCAGAGGCCTACGCCTCTCATCACGACCCGGCCGCGGCGCCCGAAAGTGAATAAATGGGGTCTGACCCCATTTATTCATTTCTGAATCCGGGGCGGGCCGCGAGGCGAAGCGCAGGGCGGAAGCACGACGCCGACGCTCCGGAGACCGACCATGTCGACCGCCCTTCTCGGGATCCTCCTGACCCTCCTCGCGCCCCTGACCACGACGGAGGAAGCGCCGGATCGATCCGAGGCCTCGATCCCCGAACGGCTCCGCGAGATGGGCGAGTTCGGGCGGCTCCTGGGCGCGCTCGAGGCGGCGGAGCTCGCCGAGCTGCTCGGCGGCCCCGGGCCCTTCACCGTCCTCGCCCCGCGCGACGAGGCCTTCGTCCGACTCCCCGCGGGCGCGCTGCCCGGCGCGGAGGTCGCGGACCGCGAGCGGCTCGTGGCTCTCCTGAAGCGTCACGTCATCGGCGGGCGGCGCCTCGCGGCCGAGATCCGGGGCCTCGAGACCCTCGAATCCGCCGCCGGCGAGAAGCTCCTGGTCGTCGCGGACGAACGCGCCACGCTGATCGGCGGCGCCGCCGTGCTGGAGGCCGACCTCGGGGCGGCCAACGGAGTGATCCACGTCGTCGACCGGGTCATCGGCGTGGCCGACGCCGAGGCGGAGACGATCGCCGAACTGAAGGCGCGACGCGAGGCCGCGCGGAACCGGGCGGCGCTCGCGAAGCGGGTGGAGACCGCCCTCGCGGCCGAGGGTCCCGACGCCGAGGCGAAGCGCCGTGCCGCCGCCGAGGCCGCCCGGACGGCCCTGGCGCCGGAGGACCTCCTCCGCCGTCGCGCCGATACGGGGCTCGCCGAGGACGGCGATCTCGAGGACGCATTGAGCCGCCTGCTCTCGGATCTCCGCTTCCGGCCCTTCTCCGAGGCGCCCTCCCCCGCCGGCTTTCCCGAGGCGACGCCGGTGGGCTGCGTCGAGATCCGTCGCTATCCCGCTCACCGTCTCGTGCGCACGACGATCAAGGGAGTGGCGCCGAGCACCCGCGCCTTCTTCCGGCTCTTCGAGCACATCGACTCGAACGAGATCGCGATGACCAGCCCCGTCCCGACCGAGCGCGGCGAGGACGGAACGATGACGATGGCCTTCCTCTACGGCGACGAGAAGATCGGCAAGCCGGGAGAGCTCGGCGAGGTCGAGGTCGTGGACGTCGCCCCGCGCACGGTGCTCAGCATCGGAATGCGAGGCTACGAGAACGAGCAGCGCCGCGAGGCCGCGGTCGCCGCGCTCGAGGCCTGGCTCGCCCGCCACGCCGAGGAATGGCGCCGCGAGGGGCGGGTCCGGACCATGGGATGGAACAGCCCGATGGTGTCCGCCCAGCGCCGCTTCTGGGAGGTGCAGATCCCGATCGTCCGCGCGCGCTGAGCGACGCCCGGGAGACCGCGACCTCCGGCCCTCACCAGAACAGGAGCACGAGGCCGAGCGTCGCGACCAGCACCGCGAATCCCGCCAGACGGACCCGCGGCAACGGGGCGAGGTCGACCGCCGCCCGGTCGGGGAGGACGACCGCGGCGGTGAGCGGCCGCCGCCGCTCCCACACCAACATCATCAGGCAGAGCGCGATGAAGATCGCGAACATGTGGTAAAGGAAGGCCATCGACGAGTAGGCGTGCAGCGCGCGCAGGGGCGCCGGCAGGCCGGCGACCACCGCCTCTCCCTTCCAGATCCAGGACGGCGCCCGCGAGGCGAGGTAGACGAGCGGTCCCGCGATCAGGGCCGTCCTCGCCGCCCCCGCGGGGACGCGCGGCCGCAGGAGCCCGATGAAGAAGACGGCGCAGGTCGGAGCCGAGACGAAGCCCCAGAGTTCCTGGATGTAGTCGAAGACCCCCGAGAAGAAGTGGATCACCGGCGCCCAGAGGCAGGCCGCGACGGCCAGGAGCGCCGTGACGCGACGCCCCACGCGGACCGCGTCACCCTCCGCCATGTCCGGCCGGACGTGGACGCCCCAGAGGTCGAGGGTGAACACCGTCGCGGCCGAGTTGAGGCCGCTGTTGAAGGTGCTCATCACCGCGCCCGCGACGGCGGCGAGCATCAGCCCGAGGAGCCCGCTCGGCAGGAGCTCCCGGAGGAGGAGCGGATAGACGCCGTCGGTGTGCTCGGGGTCGAGCTTCTCGCCGAGCAGTTCCACGCCCACCATCCCCGGCAGGACGACGATGAAGGGGAGCGCCAGCTTCAGGGCGGCCGCGATGAGGATGCCGCCCTGCCCCCGGGCGAGCGACCCGGCCGCGAGGGTGCGTTGCGTGATGAACTGGTTGAGGCCCCAGTAGAACATCACCGGGATCCAGAGCCCGGTGACGAGGCTGAGGCTCGGGATCTGCGGGTCGTTCCACGACCGGATGAGGTGGAAGCGATCCGCCTCGGCCTCGCGGAACGCTCGCCATCCGGCCCAGGCGCCGGCCCCGTCGGCGTAGGCGTCGAGCGCGAGCCAGGAGACGACCGCGCCCCCGATCAGCAGCGCCGAGCCCTGCAGGAGATCGGACCAGACGACCGCCTTGAGCCCGCCGAGGACGGTGTAGACGCCGGCCGCGATCCCGATCCCCCAGACCCCGATCTGGAAGGACCACTCCCGCGCCGCCTCCGGCGAGAGTCCGAAGCGGGACTCGAGTCTCGAGGGGAGATCCAGGATCCCCGAGAGGAAGGTCGCGCCGGAGTAGAGCACCGTGGCGAGGACCGTCAGCACGAAGAAGATCACCATCAACGCCGCGAGGAGCGAGCGACACCCGCGATCGAACCGGTACTCGAGGAACTCGGGCACGGTGTAGATGCCCGCGCGCAGGAATCGCGGCAGGAGCCACCAGGCGACGAAGACGAGCGCGGGCGCGGCGAGCCACTCGTAGACCGCCACCGCGAATCCGGACTGCGCGGCGCGTCCCGTCATCCCGACGAAGTGCTCGGTGGAGATGTTCGACGCGATGAGCGAGAGGCCGATGAGCCAGGGACCGAGTCCGCGCCCCGCGAGGAAGTAGGCGGCGCGCGTCCCCTCCCCTCTCGACACCCAGATCGAGATCCCGGCGACGACGGCGAGGAAGGCGACGAGGATCAGGAGGTCGAGCGACGAAACCATGCGAGCGTCTCCGGTCGCCACGAGGCGACCGACATGCTCTGAGGGATGGAGCGGGACCTGTCAAGCGCACTCCGCGCCGCGCGGGCCCTTTCGCGGCCGCCGGCGCGGGATCAGCGGAGTTCGACCCGGGGGTGTCGGACGAGGAGACGCGGGGAGTTCGTCCGGCGATCGTCGGGAGCGATCGCGAGCCGGAAGTCGAGCGCGGCGGCGACGAGATCGTCGGGAAGGACGACGACGAACTCCCGGCCCACCGTTCCGGGCTCGAGTTCGGCGCGGAACCGGTTCCCGGGCCGGCCCCGGCCGTCGGCGCCGATGCCCTCGATCTCGAGCACGAGACGCGGCTGCTTCTGCTCGGGTCGTCCGGCGTACTCGACGTCGAACCGGAAGGAGTGCGCCTCGCCGGAGATCCCCGTCAGCGGAAGACGGGCGACGGTCGCCTCGCCGAGCTTCCGCGGCGGCGCGTGGAGCCAGAGATGCTCGCCGAGGGGGCGTACGAGCGGATAGGTCAGGCCCGCCGCCGCCACCGCCGCGGGTTCGGGCGCGACGAGCGCGACGGCCTCCAGCATGGGGCGAGTGACGGGCATCTCGACCGGGGGGAGATCCTCGACGCGGTAGTTCCCGACCGCGAAGAGCAGGTAGGGACCCCGCCGCGCGACGAACCGTCCGAGCCGCGCGAGCTCCTCCCGCTCGGCCTCCTGTTCGCGACAGAGGGCGAAACAGGGGCGCGACGTGGCCGCGACCACCTTCGCGATCTGCTCCTCCGTCGTCGGACGGGGCACCTCGATCCGCGCGATCCAGGTCCGACCCGCGTGCGCCAGCGCGTAGCCGAGACGCGAGTCGACGTGCCGCCCGGGGACGAGGAAGACCGCGTCCTCGGCGACGAGTCCGGTGAGATGATCGACCGCCTCGACGACCGGGCCGGCCTTCCAGTCCGTGAGGAGATTCCCGTAGGGCTCGAGCGGCACGCGGAGCGGCGCGACGAGGAAGAGCGCCCCCGCCGCGGCCAAGACGACGCGCGGTCGCGGGGACAGGCGGGCGAGACCCGCGACGCCGACGGCCCCGAGCGCCGCGAGCCCGGAGGTCAGGTGCACCGCGGTGTGGACGTGCAAGTAGGCGTGGCGACGCATCACGACGAAGTAGAGCCCCTCCGCGACCAGGGCGACGACCGCCACGCCCACCGCGGGAGGTCGCCGGGACGGCCGCCACCGCGAGAGGCCCCAGAGCGCGAGAGCCGCCGCCGCGGCCGCGAGATGGAGAGGGACGTAGTCGAGGAAGCGCCAGGCGAGATCGGCCGCGTACTCGCGACCGTGCTCGGGGCTGACCTCGAAGTCGCGGACCGACCGGCTCCAGAAGGAGGTCCGGAAGTGGTCGATCATCCTCCCCCAGTCGCCGTCGAAGCAGGGAAGGATGTTGACGAGCCGGACGAACCATCCGGCGGCCATCCCCCCCGCCAGGGCGCCGGCGTTCCCGATCGCGCGGAGGACGCGGCGGTCGCGGGAGCAGATCAGGGGGAAGAGGAAGCCGAAGAGGCCGACCGCCGGCTGCGTCTCGAGCCCGAAGGCGACGACGGCGACGAAGGCGACGATCCCTCCGGACAGCATCGCGATGGCGACCGCCCTCCCCGCGCGCCGCGCCGCGCGAGCCGTCAACCAGAAGCCGAGGGCCTTCGCTCCGAGCGCGTAGCTGTAGAGCTGGTAGGAGTCGGCGATCAGGTAGTACGGCGAGGCGAGCGCGAGGAGGACGAGCCCGGCGAGCGCCAGCCCGGACCTCCCCGTCGCCTCGCGGAGGAAGAGGAAGAAGAAGAACAGCCCGAGGGTCGTGGCCAGCAGGGGGAGGAAGCGGGCCGTGTCGGCGTCGAGTCCGACATCGCGGAGCCACGCGAGCGCGACGACGCCGCCGGCCGGATGACGGAAGTAGTAGACGGGCTCCATCCCGATCCGCGCGCGCGCGTCCTCGACCTGGAGCCCGTGCAGCGCGGCCACGCCGGTCGCGCGGAACTCCTCCGCGGCGATGACGGCCGGACGTCGGTTCCCACGTCACCGTGGTCCAGGGGATCCGAGCCGAGACTCAGGGTCAGGAAGACGACGAGGAAGAAGACGACGCAGGCTCCCGCGGCGACGCGCGCGGCGAGTCGGTCGTCGGTCCGCGGCTCTCCCTCTCCTCGGGGACCGGATGGCCGGCCGGCCCGCGGGCGGACCGGAGCTCCCGCGGTCCCGACGCGACGCCGTCCATCACCGCCGGCGCGTGACGAGGTTCTGGATCTCCTTCAGGCGCCAGTTGAAGGCGTGCAGCAGGATGCCCAGGAAGAGGAAGCCGCCCGAGAGGAGCGCGAGCCCCGTGGCGAGGATCGCGCGCGGAACCGTATGCACGTAGCCCTCGCGGACGTAGTCGCTGACCGGCGCCCAGCCGGCCCAGAGGCTCAGCGCGGCGAGGACGAGGCTGAACGAGCCGAAGAAGGTGAGCGGCTTGTAGGCGCGGAAGAGGCTGAAGAGGCGCCAGAGCACGCGGAAGCCGTCGTGGAAGGTCCGCAGCTTCGAGACGCTCCCTTCGGGCCGCTCGCGGTACGGCACCTGCACCTCCGCGATCTCGTAGCGGTAGTAGAGCGCGTTGATCGTCATCTCGGTCTCGATCTCGAATCCGGACGAGACGACGGGGAGTCCCTCGGCGACCCGACGGCCGTACGCGCGATAGCCGGACATGATGTCGGTGAGGCGCGCGCCGAAGATCCGGTTGACGAGCCCGCGCACGAGGTTGTTCCCGAGGACGTGCAGGGGTCGGAAGCTGTCCGAGGTGTACTCCTGGAGCCGCGTGGCGACGACCATGTCGGCGCGCCCCTCGAGGAGCGGCGCCAGCACGCGACCGACCTCCTCCGCCGGATAGGTGTCGTCGCCGTCGATCATGACGTAGATGTCGGCGTCGACGGTCCCGAACATCGCGGCGATCACGTTGCCCTTGCCCCGCCTCGGCTCGTGGAGCACGCGGGCCCCGTGCGCGAGCGCGATCTCGACCGTGCGGTCCTCGCTCCGGTTGTTGAAGACCACGATCTCGGCGTCCGGCAGCTCGCGCCGGAAGTCCTCGATGACCTTCCCGACCGTCGCCTCCTCGTTGTAGCAGGGGATGAGCACCGCGACGCGCGGCTGCCGCCCGGGCGCCGGCGGAGGCCCCGCTTCGACGTGCCCGAGGTAGGCCCGCGCGATGGCGAGATCCTGGGCGCGATCCGCGACGAGATACTGGTCGAGCGCCCCGAGTTCGCCGCGTCGGGCGTCCCGCATCATGTCGTCGATCCGCGCCGCGCTGCCGGAACCTTCCCTGATCACCGTCGACATGTCACATCCTCGAATCGTCGCCAGGACGCGATCGTGGGGTCCGCATTCGCGGCAGGGGTCGCGTCGATCATCCCGAGGTTCCGAGACCTCACGGGAGAGATCCGCGATGGTGACGATGCCGCGTGATCGGACGGTGAAGGGCCGGCGAGAACCGGCCGGAGACCTCGTGATCGCGACGAGAGGATCGTGAGCGGGAACCGAGACCGCCGTTCTCGACGGCAGCGAGGGACGACCGAAGAGGCGAAACCTCGTCGGATGAATAAATGGGGTCAGACCCCATTTATTCAAAAAGGCCCCCATTTTGAATAAATGGGGTCTGACCCCTTTTATTCAAAACGGAGGCCGTCGAGCCAGATCGTGAAGGGATCGCCCCCCCAGGAGTCGAACTGGATGCTCAGCGACTGGATGCGGTCGAGGGCGATCTCGCCCTCCTTCGTGCGCTCCCAGCCCCCGCCGCCGGCGAGCGGAAGCTCGAGGCGGATCCAGTCCTCGCGACCCTCGGGCTCCGGCAGCTCCCAGAGCAGGTTGCGCGGCCCGCTCGGCCCCACCGGCGTGTAGGTGAAGTAGCCGGTCTTCGTCAGGAGACGCACGACGGGATTCGGTCCCTGGAAGCCCCAGAAGTTGGGGTTCCGGTAGCGGATCCAGAACGCGAGGCGCGTCCGGCGGGAGAGATCGAGGGGGCGATCGACGAAGGAGTAGACGGCGGCGACGTCACGACCGCGGTAGGGATCGGGACGGAGACGCAGGGACGACCGCCCCTCGACGGCGTCGACGTCGTCGGTGAAGGCGACGCGCCCCACCGCGTCGGGATCGTCGCCCATGACGAAGCTCCAGCGGCCGGCCTCGCCTTCGGTTCCGACCTCTCCGATGCCTCGGGTCTCGTCCGTGACGAGCACGTCGAGCCAGGCGAGATCGGAGGCCTGCGCTCCGGACACGAGCAGCGCCACGACGTGCCGTCCCGGGGTCCCGAAGCGGAGGGTCTGGACGGGACCGTCGAGGACCTGCCCGCCGACGAGGAACCGGAAGCGCAGCTCCTCGCCTTCGATCCCGCGCGAAGCGCTCGCGTCGAATCGCCGCTCCTCTCCCACCCGCATGCGGACCGGCCCGTCGAGCCGGGCGCGCGGCGCGACGCCCGCCCCCTCGGCCTCATCGCGGCGGACGACGTGGCGCGTCCGGAGCAGTCGATCGTCCTCGGCGTTCCCGTCGACGCGATTTCCGCGGATCTCGACGAACTCGCCGTCCTCCAGCCAGATCCCGCAGAGGTTGCGTTCGAGTCGATTCCGCTGGATGACGACGTGCGAGAAGGGCCAGTCGACGCCGCCCTCGATGCGATGACCCCGGATCACGATCCCCGGACCGCCGTTGTCGTGGAGGTGATTCCCCTCGATCCGCAGGTGACGCGCCGCCCCCTTCGTGAAGACGATGCCGCCGTGCCCGAAACCGGCCTCCGGCGCGTTGTGCGGGCCCTCGGGTCGGCCGTTGAACGCGGCCTCGTTCCCGATGAGGACCGCGCCGTCGGAGCCGCCGAGCCAGAAGCCGTAGCTGCAGTGGTTCGCCCGGTTGCGGATCCAGGTGTTCCCCGGACTCCAGCATTCGACGCCGTGATTGTGCGCGTGCGAGAAGTCGTTCTCGATGAACCGGTTGCCGCGCGAGGTCCAGCCGCTCGAGATGCGCACGAACATCCCGTTGCCGCCGTGGCGGACGTCGTTCCGGAAGAACAGGTTGTCGTCGCTTCCGGACTCGACCAGGAGTCCGCAGGAGTCGCGTGCGTGCGCCTCGCCCGGCGCGACCCGGAGCCCGTACGAGAGATCGTTCCCCCGGAACGTGTTCCGGCTCGACCGTCGCAGCCGGGCTCCCGTGTTCGAGCAGTGCGAGAACACGCACTCCTCGACGATGCCTTCGCGGCAGCCCGACAGGTCGATCCCGTTCCAGACCCGGCTCGCGCGCACGCGACGCACGACGGCGCCGCGAAGGCCCGAGAGGTGCAGCCCGCCGGCCCGTCGCTCGTCGTTCCATCCGGCCGCGGGATCGGTCTGGTTGTCGGACGCGTCGCAATCCTCCAGGAGGAGCCCCTCGGTCCCCACGGCCAGGACCCCGAGGCCGAATCCGCGGATCTTCAGGTTTCGCACGGTCACGGCCGCGCCGCCCTCGATCGTCAGACCGACGCCGGTGAAGCCGGCGACATCGCCCGGGCGACCGGGGCCGACGAGCGTGGCCCCTCGGCCGTCGAGGACGAGCGCGCTCCCGCGGATCACGACGGGACGCCGAAGGATCGCGTCGGGCTCCAGGACGATATCCGTCGAGACGACGAGCGGCTCCGGATCGAACTCGTCCTGCGCCGCGACCACGCCCGCGACGAGCGCCGTGACGGCCATCGTCCAGAGGACTCGATACGTCATCGTCCCACCTCCTCGATCACCCGGTCGCCGCGAGGGCGCCGAGGAAACCCCGTTGCGCCCGCCGGATGGTAGCCCATGGCGCGCGCGCCGGCTTCCCGGGGATCGGGCGACGCAAGGTCGGTGGCGGACGGAAGTTCACGCGGCGTGGCGAGATGGTATCCTCGACGGTCACGGCCGCGGCGGACTCGAGAGAGACGAGACCGCGGTCCGAACCGGCTCAGGCGCGACCATGACCCGACTGCCGTTGCTCGCGATGTTGCTCGTCGTCGCCGCGTCGACGGTGCACGCCCAGTCCGAAGCGCTGTCCTACCGGCGCTTCTCGACGAGCGACGGACTGCCGCAGAACAGCGTCAACGCGATCACCCAGTCGCCGGACGGCCACCTGTGGTTCGCCACCTTCGGCGGGCTCGCGCGTTTCGACGGCGTCGTCTTCCAGTCCTTCACCCGCTCCGGGCCCGAAGGACTGCCCACCAACCGGATCACGGCGCTGGCGGTGGACGCGGAAGGCACGCTTCTCGTCGGCACGCAGGACGCCGGCCTCCTCGCCTATCGCGACGGACGGTTCCGGGAGATCCGGGGCCCGGACGGCCGGACCTTCGGTCAGGTCTTCGCGCTCGCGCGGGACGCGGCGGGCCGGGTCTGGGTCCTCGAACGCGAGCTCCTCGCGTGGGACGGGAAGGACTGGCTCCCCCATCGGGAGGACGTCGGCGACGTCGAGGAGCTCGACGCCCTCCTGGCGCTCGCGCTGCGTCCCGACGGAGAGATCCAGATCGTCCTCGAACGGGGATCGCGCCGTTTCGACGGCATGACCTTCGTCGCGACGCCGGAGTTCGACGGCGAGGGCCGGCCGCGCGCGGAGACCTGGCTGGTCGACTCGGCCCGCCAGATCCTCGTGGCCAGCCAGCGCTTCGACTTCGCCGCGCGCCTCGCCGCCATCGGCGGTCATCGCATCGGTCACGTCAAGCAGGACACCGTGCATGATTCCCGCGGCCGGTGCTGGATGCCGACCGACACCGGACTCGTCGTCGTCGAGCGCGACCGGATCCTCCGCGTCTCGGAGCACGTCGCGGCCTGGGACGACCGCTTCACGATCCGATGCGGCTTCGTCGACGGCGAGGGGAACGTCTGGATCGGACTCAACAGCAACGGCGTCGCCTGCTTCACCGCCCAGTCCTACCTCTTCTGGCCGGAGGCCGTCACGAACTCCGATGACCCGCGACGCGTCGCGATCGACGCCGAGGAGACGACCTGGATCCGCTCGGGCAACACGCGCCTGGCCCGGATCGAGAACGGCCGGCGGGTCTTCGTGCGAGACTTCGACGAGCTCAACGACGTGGCCGTCGATGCGACGGCGACGCTCGTCGTCGGGACCTCCGCCGGACTCCTGCGCCGCCGGGAGGCGGGCTTCGAGACGCTCCACCCCGCGCCCAGCCGCGGCATCCTCACGCTGCCGGACGGGACCTTGATCACCTCGGGTAGCGAGGGCGCCTTCGAGATCGGCCGGGACGGGAGCGCACGCGACCTGGCGGGCGTCGACGGCGGAAGGGGCGACGGCCGGATCCCCTTCGCGCGCACGCCGGACGGCGCGACCTGGTTCCTCGACGACGACGAGATCCTGCGACGGGACGCCGAGGGCGCACGCCGCGTCTGGACGGCCGACGAGGGCCTGCCGACGCCCGTCCGCTGGGCCCACGTGGACGGCGGCGGCACCCTGTGGGTCTCGAGCTACGGCCTCGGCCTCGCTCGCCTCGGCGCCGATGGTCGGTTCCGCCACTATACCACCCGCGACGGCCTCGCGGACGATTCCCTCGGTCGCATCTTCGAGGACCGGCGCGAGACGCTCTGGATCAACAGCAACCGCGGCGTCTTCTCCGTCGCGCGGGAGGACTTCGATCGCCTGGACCGCGGCGAGACCGCGCGCCTCCGCTGCCTGCTCGTGGGCGCGCCGGAGGGCAACGGGCGAGGCGGCTTCCGCGACGCTCGGGGGCGCCTGTGGTTCACGACGATCCGGGGCGTGATCGCGGTTGATCCGGCGAACGTCCACCTCAACCTCGTGCCGCCCCCGGTCGTGATCCGCGCGCTGCGGGCCGGCGGGGCGTCGCTCGCGCTCGGGAGCGAGATCGACGTGCCTCGCGGGGAGCGCAATCTCGAGATCGACTTCGCGGGCATCAGCTTCACGAACCCGGCGCACGTCACCTACCACTACCGGCTCGAGGGGCGCGACGAGGGCTGGACCGACGCCGGCCTCCGGCGATCGGCCGCCTACACGGATCTCGCGCCGGGCCGCTACGTCTTCGAGGTCTACGCCGTCAACGAGGCCGGAGTCCGGAGCCTCCACCCCGCCGAGGTGAGCTTCGTCGTCCCGCCCCACTTCTACGAGACGACGGCGTTCAAGGTCCTGATGGGGGCCCTCGCCCTGCTCGTCACGCTGGGACTCCACCAGTGGAAGGTCCGCGGTCTTCGCGACGTCAACCAGCGCCTGGTGGCCGAGATGGCCGAGCGCGCTCGCGCCGAGGAACAGCGAGCCCATCTCCAGAACCAGCTCGCGGAGTCGAAGCGCCTCGAGGCGATCGGTCGCCTCACCGGCGGCATCTCGCACGACTTCAACAACATCCTGACCGCCTTGATCGGAAACGCGGAGATCCTCCGCCGCCGCAACGAGGAGAGCGACGCGCCGGAACGCGCGCGCCACATCGACCGCATCCTCGACTCGAGCCGCCGGGCCTCGAACCTCGTCCGTCAGCTCCTCGGATTCGCCCGCCGCCAGGTGCAGCAGGCGGAAGACGTCGATCTGAACCGGATCGTCTCGCGCCTCCTCCCCATGCTCGGAGATCTGCTGCCGGCGCCGGTCCGCATCCGGCCGGTGCTCGCCCGCGAACCCGTCTGCGTGCACGCCGATCCGAGCCAGCTCGAGCAGGTCCTGATGAATCTCGTCCTGAACGCGCGGGACGCGATGCCGGAGGGCGGCGTCATCGGGATCGAGACCTCCGGCGCCCCGGGAGATCTCGCGCGACTCGCGGTGACCGACACCGGCCCCGGGATCGCGGACGAGATCCGGCCCCACATCTTCGAGCCCTTCTTCAGCACCAAGCCCGGAGCGAAGGGAACGGGCCTCGGCCTCGCCTCCGTCCACGGCATCGTCCACCAGTGCTCCGGACGCATCGAGGTGGACAGCGCGGTCGGACGCGGGTCCACCTTCACCGTCTTCCTGCCCCGCGTGGCGGGAGCGGCTCCGGTTCCGGTCGAGGAGCCCGCGGACGAGGCCACGCTCGCCGGTCAGGAGACGATCCTCCTCTGCGAGGACGACGACGCCATCCGCGGCATCCTGAAGCGCAGCTTCGAGACCTACGGCTATCGCGTGCTCGCCGCCTCCGGTCCCGGCGAGGCGCGCACGATGGCCGTCCAGGCCGGCGAGGAGCTCGATCTCCTCGTCACCGATCTCGTGATGCCGGGCGGCAACGGGCGCGACCTCGCCCGGAGCATCCAGCGGGAGCGTCCGGAAACCCGGGTGATCTACATGTCGGGCTACACGAGCGACATCATCAACGACGCCGATCTCGCGCGTCCCGACACGCGCTTCCTGCAGAAGCCCTTCGCGCCGGCCGAGCTCCTCCGCAAGGTCCGCAACCTCCTCGACTCCTGACCCCCGGGAAACGAAGAGACCCCGCGAGGCCCGGGGGCCGCGCGGGGTCTCGATCCCGGCGTCGTGGGGATCAGGCGGCCGGCTTGCCGTCGCGATCCATCATCCAGGCGCCGGCGAGGACGAGGAAGGCGGCGATCACGAGCAGCGCGTTGCGCCGTTCGGCGTCGCGGAGCGAGGACCCCCGCGCGGCCGAATCGAACCGGGCGAGATCCTCCTTCGCCTCGAGGACCGCCATCTCGCGCTGGAGTTCCTCCTTGTCCTTGTCGGAGATCTCCTTCTGGGCCTCCTCGATCTTCTTCTCGATGTCCTTCCGGTCGTCCTTGTCGGCTCCGGCGAGATCGACCTTCAGGTCGAGGATCTTCCGGGCGTTCATGTCCTCGCCCACGCCGGCCTTCGCGGCTTCGATCGCGAGCTGGGGATCACGGGCTTCGCTCGTCCCCGTCGGAACGCCCAGGAGCCCGGCGATCGCGAGCACGCTCACGAGCCCGGCCATCCACCGCGCGTAGGGGAGCACCGGCATGCTCCGGCCCGCGAAGAGGAAGGCGATCAGCGGCAGCGCGAGCGCGACCTGGATCGCGATCCCGAGGGTCGCGAGCGAGAAGATCGCCACGTGCTTCATGAAGGTCAGCAGCGCCAGCACGGCGATCGCGGCGTAGGCGACGGTGCCGATCAGGAGAAAGAGCCTACCCATTCCTCGATTCATGTCGGATCTCCAGCGGGGTCAGGAATCGTGTGTCCGGTCTCCGGGTTCGCGGCGGTAGCGTCAGGAGCGCTTGCGCGCCGCCTTCCGTGCGCCGCCCCCGGAGGTCTTCTTCGCGGCGGCCTTCTTCGTCGCCGCCTTCTTCGTCGCGGTCTTCTTGGTCGCGGGCTTCTTCGTCGCGGGCTTCTTCGTCGCGGGCTTCTTCGTCGTCGCGGGCGACTTCGCGGTCGCCTTCTCCACGACCTCCTTCGACGCCTTCGAGACCGCCTTCTTCGCCCGCGCCGCCATCTTGGCGATGTAGGTGATCGCGTCGGGCGTCTTGCAGGCGGTGTCGCCGTGGTCGACCTCCACCTTGCCGATGCGCTTCGCGATCGCGAGCGCCCGGTCCTTCAGGCGGCCGCCCCGCGAGCCGATCGCGATCAGGGCGCCGTTCATCTCGTGGCGCACGCGGTTCTTCGCCGTCCCGATGTCGCGCTCGATCTCGTCCAGGTAGGCCGCGAAGTCCTCGTCCGCCAGCGGCGCGTCGGGGCGCATCGCGAGGCTCGACAAGAGGTGCCAGCCGGCGGCCGAGAGCCACTCGGCCCGGGCCCCCATCCACTTCTTCATGTGAGTGACGGCGCGCTCGGAGCGCGAAGCGAGCCCGGAGAGGGCGTCGAGGCTGAGCTGGTTCGTCGCCGTCTTCGCCCAGGAGTCGAGGGTCTTGCCGGCGAGCGTCTTCGGGTCGGCGATGAAGGCGGCGAGGACGCGGGCGTCGTGGTTCCCGGTCGCCCAGAGCTCCTCCGCGAGGGCCTGGTCGGTCCCGATCGCGCGCTGGATCTTGTAGAGTTCGGCGTAGGGCACGCCGAAGATCTCCCCGACCACGCCGTGGCGGAGGTAGGTCTTGCGATGCGACTCCTTGCCCGCCGCCCGCAGCTTCTTCATCACCTCGTCGCGCTTCATCGCGTCCTCCTCGGAGCCCGATCCCCGGGCGCGCACATCATAACCCGAGCGGCCCCTGACGGCGTTTCACTCCGATCTCACGGTTTCACCACCGGCTCGGGTCGCCCCACGAAGCGCGTCAGGACGAGCGTCCAGAGGGGACCGAGCACCATCGTCGTCGTGATCATGGCCAGCGTGGCCTGGTAGGCGAAGACACCGATGATCCCGGCGCTCGCCCCGACGGAGGCCAGGACGAAGCTCAGCTCGCCGATGGGCGCCAGGAGCGCCGCCCCGTGGGCGGCGTCGCGCCGGTCGAGGCCGAGCATCCGCAGGATCACGCCGTTGATCAGGGTGTTCAGGACGAAGACCAGAGCCGTCATCGAGAGGATCAGGCGCCAGTGCCGCGCGGCGAAGTCGAGATCCACGAGCAGGCCGACCGAGACGAAGAAGGCGGCGAGGAGGACGACCCGGAAGGGAACGAGCGCCTCGTGGATCCAGTGCGTCTCGCGCGCGGAGGCGACGATCATCCCGGCCACGAAGGCCCCGAGCGCCGAGGAGAGATCGAGCAGCGCCGTCAACCAGGCGCAGCCGAGACAGATGATGAGGCCGACGAAGACCTGGAGATCGTCGTCGCGACCCACGAGACGCTTGAGGCCGAGGTCGATCTCGTCCCGACGCGCGAGCACGCTCATGACGCCGACCACGAGCACGGTGCCGAGGGCCTGCTTGACGAGGACGGCGGCGGTCGGCGCCTCGCCCCCGAGGAAGCCGATGAGGATGAGCATCGGGATGATCGCCACGTCCTGGACGAGCAGGATCCCGAGGACGCGCTCCCCCAGGGCCGAGTCGCCCCGCCCCTCGTCCTCGAGGAGCTTCACCACGACCGCGGTGCTGCTCAGGCTGATCACGCAGCCGAGGAGGACGATCCGCGCGACCGGCCAGTCGAACCACAGTCCGACGGACCAGACCGCGGCGACGCTCAGGAGCACCTGGACGAGCGTCCCGCCCAGGGAGACCCCGAGGCCGGCGAGCAGCCGCCGGGGCGAGACCTCCATCCCCACGAAGAAGAGCAGGAAGACCACGCCGATCGCCCCGACGTGGCCGACGACCTCGCCGTCCTCGATGACCCCGAGGGCGCGCGGCCCCAGGAGGATGCCGCCGAGCAGGTAGCCGATGACGAAGGGCTGGCCGAGCCGGCGCAGGAGGAAGCCGGCGGCGAAGACCGCGAGGCAGGCCAGGGCGAGGACCGGCAGGAGCGGATCGACGTGCATGGCTCTCTCGGGTGACGCGCGATCGGGCCCGGCGAATCCGCGCCTCTCCCCTCGGGCGGCGGGCCGTCGGGAGCCATCATGGTCGATCACGGCGACGGCGAGGACGGGAGGCGAGGCGATGCGGGTCTGGCGGGTCGGGGACGAGGACGTCTTCCTCGTCGCGCTCGAGGAGGAGAAAGGCGGGGGCTACCTCCTGGTGGACGGGGCCGGCGGGATCGAAGCCGAGTGGGCCGACGAGGACCGACGCGGCGGCGGGAGCCGCTTCCTCACCCGCCACGAGATCGAGGACGACGCCTTCCTCCGCGTGCAGGAGGAGCGATTCGCCTCCGGACGCGCGAACTACGACCGCGAGATCCTCCTCGAGGAGCTCGAGGCCCTCGACGCCGACGAGATCGGCCTCGATCCCGCCGCCCTCGCGGCCGCCCGGCGACGGCGAAGACGCCGGAATTGACGTCGGGGCCCCGCGACCTCGAAATTCCTGCCCCCGAACCGCGCCGGACAGTACCTTCGGGGCGTTGCATCGAGCCGGGAGGCGCGGGCCGCGCGTCTCCGGAACATCCGAATCGAGCGCACGTCGCCGCGAGGCCCCCGCCGGGTGCCGCGACCGGCGCGACGCGTCATCACGAGAGGTCCGCGCATGCCCGGTCTTTCCGTCCGCCCCGTCCCCCCCCTCCGCCGGCCGGCCCGGGTCGCGCTCTCCGTGCTGGCGGCGGGACTGCTCGGCGCCCCGCTCCTCGCTCAGGACGCCCGCCCCGCCCTCGCCGACCCGGCCGGCCGCCGCGCGATCGTGGACGAGCTCGCCCGCGAGTGGGCCGAGTCCCGCGCCCGCGTCGCGAACGAGTTCGCCCGCTTCGGCGGCCCGATCTCGGGGATCACCGAGGACGGTCGGCAGTGGGAGATCATCGACGTCCTCGACGGACGTCCGATCGCCTTCGTCACCCACAACGCGAACGCGGCGATCAGCACCGGCGCCAACCTCGTGCGGCAGCAGGCGACCTACGCCTTCGCCGACGGCGCCAGCCAGATCGTCGGCGTCTGGGACGGCGGACGCGCGAGAGAGACCCACCAGGAGTTCGGCGGTCGCGCGGTCCCGAGCGACACCGCGGGCATCGCCAGTCACGCGACCCACGTCACCGGAACGATCGCCGCGTCCGGCGTCGACGGGAGCGCGAAGGGCATGGCGCCCGCCGTCACCGTCCGCAACTTCGGCTGGGGATCCGACACCTCCGAGGCCGCCGCCAACGCGGCGGCGACGATCGCGCAGCAGACGACGACGGTGACGATCTCCAACCACAGCTACGGCATCCTGAGCGGATGGGAGTGGGGAAGCTGGTCCGGCACGACCGGCTGGCACTGGTGGGGCGCGGCGGGCGCTCAGGAGGACTCGAGCTACGGCGGCTACGGCAGCACCGCGCGCACCTGGGACATCGTCTCCTACAACGCGCCCTACTACCTCGCCTTCCGCTCGGCCGGCAACGATCGACTCGAGGGTCCGCCCTCCGTCGGCGAGACCTGGTACCAGTCGTCGGGCGGCTGGCAGGCCCTCACCTACGATCCGGCGCTCCACCCCTTCGAGGACGGCAACGCGGCCGGCGTCACCGGGATGGACTGCATCGGCCAGGCGGCGACGGCGAAGAACATCGTCACCGTCGGCGCGGCCACCGACGCCGTGAGCGGCGGGGTGCGGAGCTGGAGCTCGACGAGCCTCGCGAGCTTCAGCGGCCGCGGCCCGATGGACGACGGTCGCATCAAGCCGGACCTCGTCGCCAACGGAGTGAGCCTCTACTCGACGGGTTCCTCGAGCGACACCAACTACTACAACTCCAGCGGCACGAGCATGAGCTCGCCGAACGCGGCCGGCTCCGCCGCGCTGATCCGCGATCTCTGGGAGAAGCGCCTGCCGGGCACGTCCTTCCGCGCGAGCACGCTGAAGGGCCTGCTCCTCCACACGGCCCACGATCTCGGCAATCCCGGACCCGACTACTCCTGGGGCTGGGGCTACCTCGACGCCAAGGCCGCGGCGGATCAGATCGAGGCCCACGTCGCGAACCCGATCGCGGAGCTGATCGCGGAGGAGACGCTCTCGATCGGCTCACCCTCGTTGAGCGCCCCCATCACCGCCGACAGCGGCGCGCCGCTGGTCGTCACGATCTGCTGGACGGACCCGGCCGGTCAGACGAAGTCGGGCGTCGACAACCCTCAGCCCGACCTGGTGAACGATCTCGACCTCCGCCTCGTGCGCGACTCGGACGGCGCGGTCTTCGAGCCCTGGATCCTCGACCCGAACGCGCCGACGGCGAACGCCACGAAGGGCGACAACGTCGTCGACAACGTCGAGCAGGTGTTCATCACCGCGCCGAGCGCCGGCGAGACCTACTCGCTCCAGGTGACCCACAAGGGAAGCCTCACCAACGGCTCGCAGGTCTTCTCGATGATCCTCTCCGGCGGTTACCGCGGGAACTGGATCCAGGCGAGCGCGGTCGAACTCGGCCAGGGCTGCGGGGGCGTCTTCATCCCGTACCCGAACATCTTCGGCCCCGGACCGGTGCTGGGCGAGACCTTCACGGTGCAGGGGGTCGGCGCGCCTCCCGGCGTCTTCGGCCTGGTCGCGGCGAGCGTCGGCAGCGTCGCCCCGACGCCCCTGCCCGACGGCTGCATGCTCTGGATCGACGCCGCCACGGCCTTCCAGACGGACTCGCCCTACACCGGCCTCTTCGGCCAGTGGTCGTCCTCGACCTTCATCCCCGACCTCGCCTGGCTCGAGGGTCTCGTGTTCCGCGTTCAGGCCATCTTCCCCGGCGCGCCCAACGGCTGGGGCTGGGCCCTGACCTCGGGCCTGGAGTGCACGATCGGGCACTGATCCGCTCCTTCGAGTCCGGCCTCGCGCGCGAATGGCCGGCGTCCCTCCGTTCGGGAGGGACGCCGGCCGTTCGACTCGACAGGGCGGCCCGGAAGCGGAAACTCGGGCGATGCGAACCGCCGCCTCCGACTCCTCCTCGTCGTTCTCGTCGCGACCGCCGCCGGTCGAGCGCAATCGCCGTCGAACCCGGCCGCCCGCCCCAACCTCCTGGTCGTGATGGTCGACGACCTGGGCTGGCAGGACTCCTCGCTCCGCCTGACGCCGGAAGCGACGGCCTTCAACCGGCGCTACCGCACCCCGAACCTCGAGGCCCTCGCCGCGCGCGGCGTGCGTTTCACCGACGCCTACGCCGCCGCGCCCGTCTGCACGCCGACGCGCACGAGCCTCATGACCGGTCGCTCCCCCGCCCGGAATCACATCACCTACTGGACGCTGCACGCCGACCGCGACACCTCGGCCGCGCACCCCACCCTGCGCCCGCCCGCCTGGCGCAAGGAGGGACTCGACGCGAAGGCCGCGACGCTCCCCCGCGCGCTCGGCGCCGCCGGATACCGGTGCATCCACGTGGGGAAGGCGCACTTCGGGGCGATCGGCACGGCCGCCGCGGATCCGCTCGCGCTGGGCTTCCACCGCAACGTCGCCGGGCACGCCGCGGGCGGACCCGGGAGTTTCCTGGGCACCCACCACTTCCGCGTGGCGGGTCGCCAGGGTCGGGATCTCGAGAGCACGCCGCCCGCGGTGTGGGACGTGCCGGGCCTCGAGGCCTGGCACGGACGCGACGTCTACCTCACCGAGGCGCTGGAGGCCGAGGCCCGACGGGAACTCCGGGACGCCGTGGCCGCCGGCCGCCCCTTCTTCCTCCACTTCGCGCCCTACTGCGTCCACGCTCCCATCATGGCGAACCCGCGACACCTCGCGGACTACGAGGGCCTCGATCCGCGCGAGGCGGCCTACGCCACGATGATCGCCACGGTGGATGCCGCGCTCGGAGGGCTCCTCGCCGAGATCGAGGCGCTGGGCCAGACGGAGCGCACGCTGGTGGTGTTCGCCTCCGACAACGGCGGCCTCTCCGCGCACGCCCGGGGTGGCCCTCCGCACACCCACAACGCGCCCCTGCGGAGCGGCAAGGGCTCGGCCTACGAGGGCGGGATCCGCACGCCGCTCGTGATCGCGGGGCCCGGAGTCCGACGCGACGGCTGGTGCGGGGCCCCGGTCGTCACGATGGATCTCCTCCCCACGCTCCTCGGCCGCGCGGGCGTCGCCGTGCCGGCGGAGGCCGTCGACGGCATCGATCTGCGGGCGCTCATCGACGAGGGGATCGCCCCCGCGGAGCGCGCGCGGCGGGAGGAGGCCCTCTCCCGACGCGTCCTGCTCTGGCACCAGCCGCACCAGTGGGGGGCGAAGGGACCGGGGATCGAGCCCTTCTCGGCCGTCCGCCGCGGCCCCTGGAAGCTCATCTGGTTCCACGCCGACCGACGCCACGAGCTCTACCGCATCACGGACGATCCGGGCGAGACGCGCGATCTCGCCGGGCGCGAGGTCGAGGTGATGGACTCGATGAAGGGTGCGCTCCGCGATGCCCTGCGGACCGCGGGCGCGCAGCTCTCGATCGAGCGGGAGGGCGGCCGCGCCGTCACGCCCGAGGGGTGATATGACCGTGACGGGCGACGGGACGCGATCAGCCGACCGGCCGGACCCGACGAACGCGACCTGATTCCGGGGGAGATCGGCCATGGCGAAGAACAAGCCGCACGCGGCGACGGCGAGGAAGAAGCGGACCGCGGCGATGCTCGGCGGCCAGATCCAGGTCGGCACCTCGCCCGGGACGATCCGCGAGCATCCGGAGGCCGCCCCGGTCGAGTTCCGGTCGATCGCCTACGGGCCGAAGGACCTCCACGAGGAGATCATCGAGGACGTCGAGGCGATTCCCGGGATCCGCGCCGACCAACCGGTGCGCTGGCTGCGCGTGGTCGGCGGCCGCGGCGCCGACCGTCTGGAGCGGCTCTCGGCGCTGCTCGAGATCCCGGGTCTCGCGATCGAGGACGCTCTCAACCGGCAGCACCGTCCGAAGGTGGAGCGCTTTCCGGACGCGCTCTTCGTCGTCCTCCGCACGCCCGGGGACCCCGACCCCATCCCGACGAAGACCTTCAGCATCTGGCTGACGAAGACCCGCGTCGTCACCTTCGAGCCGGAGGAGGTCCACTCCCTCGACGGCGTGCTCGACCGCATCCGACGCGGCCGCGTGCGGCTCCGCGAGGGCCGGGCGGACTACCTCGCCTACGCCCTCATGGACACGCTGATCGACGGCTTCTTCCCGGTGCTCGAGGCCATCGGCGAGCG
The DNA here is from genome assembly GCA_041402125.1 of Planctomycetota bacterium. GTDB lineage: Bacteria > Planctomycetota > DRQF01 > JAWKSY01. The sequence continues at coordinate 19,750 of JAWKSY010000016.1, read as the reverse complement.
CTTCGAGGCACTCGAGGCCGAGATCATGACGAAGGCGGGCGAGGGAACGCTGGGCCGGATCTACGAGCTCCGCCGCGACGTCATCGCATTGCGACGCGCATCCTGGCCGCAACGGGATCTCGTGTCCTCGCTCATCCGCGACGAATCGGATCTCCTCGGGAAGAGGATCCGCCCCTTCCTCGAGGACTGCCACGACCACGCCGTCCTCGCGGTGGACTCGACGGAGACGCTGCGCGACCTCGGGTCGAGCCTCATGGAGCTCCACCTCTCGAGCGTGGGCCACCGCCAGAACGAGGTGATGAAGGTCCTGACGATCTTCTCGGCCGTCTTCATCCCGCTCAGCTTCGTCGCCGGCCTCTACGGGATGAACTTCGACCAGGACTCGCCCTTCAACATGCCCGAGCTCGGCTTCCGGTACGGATATCCGCTCGCGCTGATGATCATGGCGGGCATCGCGGGGAGCCTCCTCATCTACTTCCGCCGCAAGGGCTGGATCGGCAAGGGCCGGAGCTCGCTCTGAGGGCCGCCCCTCAGCGCCCCGCGTCCGGCGTCAGCAGCCGCCGGACGAGCGAGAGGAGCTGCTCGCTCGAGTAGGGCTTGCGCAGGAGCGGCGGCGCGCTTCCCTCGCGGTCACTCGGGACCTCGTCGAAGCCCCCGGTGGTGAGCACGACGGGAAGGCCGGGTCGGGAGGCGGCGAGCTCCGCCGCGAGTTCGCGCCCGGAACCGTCGCCCAGGTCGAGATCGATCAGGGCGAGGGCGATCTCCTCGCCCCACTCGCGGACGATGCTCCGCGCCTCGACCGCGCCCGCCGCGGCGCGAACGCGATGCCCGCCCGATTCGAGCAGGCGTCGGGCCGTCTTGCGGACGAGGCCCTCGTCGTCGACGACGAGGATGACGGGCGCCTCGGCGCGCCCCGCCGGCGCCCGTTCGGGCTCGGCCGGGAGGTAGACCCGGAACTCCGATCCCCGCCCCTCGATCGAATCGACGGCGATGCCGCCCCCGTGCGCCTTCAGGATCCCGAGGACCGCGGCGAGGCCGACGCCGCGCCCCTCGCGCTTCGTGGTGAAGAAGGGATCGAAGATCCTCGCGACGGTCTGCTCGCTCATCCCGACGCCCGAATCCCGCACGCCCACGCCGACGTAGCTCCCCTCGGGAAGCCGACCATCGACGGTGCGGATCGGCCGCTCCGGCGAGGCCGTCACCGTGCCGATCCCGATGTCGATGGTCCCCGACCGCCCCTCCAGGGCGTCGGAGGCGTTGATCAAGAGATTCATGAGGACCTGGCGGATCTGGTTGCCGTCGGCGGATACCGTCGGACGTTCGCGCCCGGGCTCGACCTGCACGCGGGCGCGGACCGAGATCGCGGACCCCACGAGCTTCAGCACGTCGCGAACGACCTCGGCCAGATCGAGGGACTCCCGCGCGACGGAGCCGCGCCCCGAGTAGGCCATGATCTGCCGCGTCAGGTCGGCCGCGCGCAGGGCCGCCTGGTGGATCTCGTGCAGGGACTCCCGGAGCGGTCCCTCGGCCGGAAGCTGTCCCAGGGCCCACTCGGCGTTGCCGAGGATGCCGACGAGGATGTTGTTGAAGTCGTGCGCGATCCCGTTCGCGAGCACGCCGATGCTCTCGAGCTTCTGCATCTGCTGCATCGCCCGCTCCGCCTGCACCTTCTCGGTGAGGTCGCGCGTGATCGAGATGACGCCGACGATGTCCCCCCGGTGATCGAACCGAGGCGACTTGCGGACCTGGATCGTGCGGTCCTCGCCGAGCACCTCCCGACCGCTGAAGGTGGTGAGCAGCGATCGTCCCTCGCGGATCACGATCCCGTCGGTCTCGCGGGAGCGTCGGGCCGCCTCCACCGGGAAGAAGTCGTCGACGACGTGGCCGATCATGTCCTCCGGCCGGACGCCGAGTTCCTCGCCCGCCGCGGCGTTGGCGAACACGATGCGTCCCTCGAGATCCCGGGCGCAGATCGCGTCGCCGCTGCCCTCGACGACGGCGGAGAGGAGCTGGCTCCGCTCGCGCCCCGTCCGTTCGTCGCGTTCCTGCAGGATGGCGAGGCCGACGACGTGTTCGGCCGCGTCGAGGATCTCGCGGAATCCGGGCGCGGGCAATCCGGGTTCGCGGCGCGAGATGGCGACCGTGCCGAGGATCTCGTCGCCGTTGACCACGACGGGCACCGACCAGCAGGCCCGGATCCCGATCTCGTTGGCGAAGTCCTGGAGCCCCGCCCAGCGGGGATCGGTCCGCGTGTCGCCGACGATGACGGCCCGACCGGTGTAGACGGCCGTTCCGCAGGAGCCCGCGAACTCGCCGGGAACGAGGCCGCAGAGATCCGCCCGGGCCTTCGCCGGCAGGGACGGCCCGGCGAGCACCTCGAGAGCTCCCGAAGACTTGTCGCGGATCATGATGGAGACGATGGCGTGCGGGACGATCTCCTCGACGCGTTGGCAGACCTCCTCGAGGACGGTCGCGCCGCGGCCGCCGCGGAGGATGTGCTCGATCATCGCGGTCTGGAAGCGGAGCGGAGCGTCGTCGCGCTCGGCCTCCGTCGTCGTCCCCATCCGTCGCTCCATGTCGATCCTCCCGGAGTCAGGCGAACCCCTTCGCAGGATACGCTCCGGCGGGTAGCCTGTCCCCTGCCGACAGAGATCCGGCCCCGCCGCGCCACGGGACGACCCGCAAGGAACCCGCGATGAGCTTCGAGTCCACCGAGATCCCCGACGTCCGCGTCTACCGTCCCGCCCGTCACGGCGACGAGCGAGGGTACTTCAGCGAGACCTGGAGCCGGGCGGCCTTCCGGGCCGGCGGGGTCGACATCGACTTCGTGCAGGACAACCACTCGCTGTCGCGTTCCCGCGGCGTCCTGCGGGGCCTGCACTTCCAGATCGCGCCCTTCGCGCAGGACAAGCTCGTGCGCGTCGTCCGCGGCGCGGTCCTCGACGTCGCGGTGGACATCCGCCGGGACTCACCGACCTTCGGCCGGCACGTCGCCCGCGAGCTGAGCGCCGAGAACGGGGCGCAGCTCCTCGTCCCGGTGGGCTTCGCCCACGGCTTCGTCACTCTCGTCGAGGACACCGAGGTGCTCTACAAGGTCTCGGCGCCCTACTCGCGCGAGAGCGAGCGGGGCCTGCGTTGGGACGACCCGGCCCTCGGGATCGACTGGCGGACGGAGCCGGGCGCGATCACCATCAACGATCGCGACCGTGGCTTCCCCCTCCTCTCCGAGCTGCGCGACCTGTTCTAGCGGTCGTCGACCTCGCCGCTCAGCCCGCCGCGACCGAAGGCATCCAGCGAGACGAACTCCTCGAAGTCGAGCAGGCCCATGCGCGGACGCGGCGGCGCCGATCCGCGACCGATCGTCACCATCATGAGCGGCGGGCACTCGGCGGGCAGCCCCACGATCTCGGCCACCTTGATCGGGTCGTAGCCGATCATCGGGCAGCTCTCCCAGCCCAGGTTCCGGGCCGCGAGCATCATCGTCATGCCGGCGAGACCGACCGAGCGGCAGGCCTCCTGCATCGCGAGCTCATCCTTCCCCTCGTAGAAGCCCCGGATCATTCCGGCGAGGTTGTCACGGACCTCGGCCGGAGCTTTCCGCAGGTAGCGGGCGTAGTCGCGCCAGGCTTCGAGGCGGCCGGCGAGGACGACGACGAGCGCCGCCTCCTTGACCTGGGGCTGGTTCCAGGCCGCGGCGCACAGGCGCTCCTTCACCTCCGGGTCGCGAACCGCCACGAAGTGCCAGTTCTGCATGTTGAAGGAGCTGGGCGTGAGCGCCACCGCCGCGAACAGGCGCTTCAGGTCCTCGTCGTCGAGACGGTGTTCGGGGTCGAAGCGCTTCACCGAGCGCCGCAGGCGCAGGACGTCGTCGAATTCCACGCGGAGTTCCTCGATTCACGGGTTCGGTTCGGGGGGCGAGGGCCCGGACGCGCGCCGGGTCCGCCCCGAGCCTCTTAACAGACCGGAACGCCGGGGCGAACGCGACCCCCAAGCGAAAGGGGCGACGACTCCCGCGGGAATCGTCGCCCCTTCTTCGATCGAGGTCGGAGGATCAGCCCTTCTCGCCGCCGGCCGGCTTCTTCGCCGGTTCGGCCGCGGGCTTCTCGGCCGGCCCCTCGACCGGCGTCTCGCGCGGCGCGTCGCGCCGTTCCGGCGCGGACTCGCGAGCGAGCCGCTTGTAGTAGTCGCGCAGCATGTCCTCGTAGCCCGGCGGGAAGCCCCGCTCCCGGGCCTGTCGGATCTTGTCGCGCATCTTCGGGGGGAGGTTCCCGAACTGGGTCCCGTTCTCCCCCTTGTTCGTCAGCTCGCCGACCCCGCCGGGGCCCTTGAGGAGAGCCGACTCCGAGGCCGGATTGCCGCCCGACCCACCGTTACCGTTGCCTGGACGCGAACCGCGCCCTTCTCCGGAGCCACTTCAGCTCCCGCCCTCTCACCGCTTCTTCAGACTCTCGACGAGCTTGTCGAGCTTCGCGATCGCGGTGCGCTGCGACCGGATCACGTCGGCGCCGGGCGCCTCGCGATCGAGGCCGGTCGCGGCGTCGTGCATGTCGCTCGCGACGTCGCCGAGGGGATCGACCATGTCGACCTCCACCGACTCCGGCGTGATCTCCTCGTTCTGCGCCGCGGCGTGCGGCGCCAGGACGGCCAGGGCGGCGCCCAGGACGAGTCCCGAAAGAACCCTCGGTCTTCGCGTCATCGTTGCGGTCCCTCCTTGCCGGAGCGGCTCCGGTCAGAAGCCTTCGTCATTATCGCCCCCGAGGAGCTCGGCGGCACCCCGCCGATCTATTTCCAGCGTCAACTCGCGGAGGGTCGCCTCCCAGTTGCGGATGGCCCGGACCTTCCGAAGAATCCGCAACTCGTCCTCAGAGAGAGACTTGCGCTCTCCTTCCACCGCGAGGAGGGTGTCGGCGAGGACGCGGTCCTGCAGGTAGCGCAGGGTGCGGAGCTCGGCGAGGAGTTTCACCGTCCGCTCCGCCCGGTCGTTGCCCTCGCTCTGCTTCGCGTACTTGTCCTCCTCCATCAGGATGTCGGCCAGCTCGCGGCAATCCGCGATGACCTTCTCTCCCCGACGGATCTCGGACCGGGTCGCCTTCTGGGCCGCGATCGGCGCGACGTTCGGCTCGGCCCACTCCTGGATGTAGCGGACCGACCAGGGAAGCGCGACGGCGTACTGCGTCTCCTCGAGGAGCTGGACCGCGTCGCGAGCGAGGGTGACGACCTCGCGCTGGCGATCCTCGATGCGCTTCGGCTGGACGCGCGCCCGGCGGCGGCGGATCGCGAGGTCCGGCGAGGACGAGGTGAGCAGCGTCAGGTCCTCGTTCACACGGGTCTGGTTGTCGATCATCTGGAAGAGCGACTGGAGGATCGCCTTGCGGATGAAGCGCTGGAGTTCCTTGAGGAGACGCTCCCGCGCGGCCTCGAGGTCCTTCTTCGCCTCCTCCAGCTTCTCGCGCGCGTCCTTCTGCGGCTTCCGCGCGTCCTCGGCGCGTCCCCGCTCGAGCGGGCGCTCCGCGCTCTTCATGGCCTTGCCGGCCTCGTCGAGTCGCTCCGACGCCTTCATCTCGGAATCGGCGATCTCGGCCATCTCGGCGCGCAGGATCTCGGCGAGCTTGCGGTTCTCCGCCTGAGCGCGCGCCAGGCTCTCCATCCGCTTCTTCTGCTCGTCGTCCGGACTCTCCGCCTTCGCGAGTTCCTCCGAGGCCCCGCCGAGGCGCTCCTCCTCCTTCGCGATCTTCGCGAGGTCGAGCAGGCCGCGGTTGAGCTTGCGCAGGCGCTGGAGCTTCAGGAGGAGATCGAGGTCGGTCGAGAGGAGGAGCTCGCGCAGCTCGCGGAGCCGGAAGAGCACCTGTCGCTGCTTCTCCTCCGCGGCGTCCCAGGCCTCCTCCTTGATGAGTCCCGTGACCTCCTCCATCTCCTCGACGATGAGATCCTCGCGCGACTTCTGGAGGCCCATGATCAGGCGCATGCTGTGATCGGGCTCCGCGTCGCCGAGCAGCTCGGCGAGCTGGAACATCCGGTCCTCGAGTTCCTGCATGTGGGCGATCGCCTTCTTCTGCCGGAACTCGAGCTGCTCCCGTCGGGACTTCTCGTCCGGCACGGGCTTCGCGCCGTCCTGGGCCCGGACGGAGGTCGCCCCCATGAGGAGCGCCATCGCGCAGAGTCCGACCCGGACCGCATTGGGGATCGTCGATCGCATCCTTCGTCCTCCGTCAGCGGCCGCCGCCCATCGTATCGTCGCGCACGCCGTCCTGGACCTTGATGATCTCGTTGAGCTGGTTGATGAGGTCGATGAAGCTGTCCCACTGCTTCAGACCCTCGAGGATCCGCTTCATCTCGCGGACGATCCCCTCCTGCCGCTCCAGGGTCACGGCACGGTCCGGCGCGTCCTCGCGGCCCAGCACCACGCCCTCCAGTCCGGTCCGCTGGGTGAGCAGATCGCGGTCGTGCAGGCGGGCCAGGGGCTCGAGGACGTTCCGGCGGAGGATCTCCTCCGCCTCGCGTTCGACGAGCCGGTTGAGCTGGAGTTCCAGGACGCTCGATTCGAGCTGACGCGCCGCCGACCAGACCTCGCGCTCGAGGAGGCGATGACGACGCAGGAGCTCCTCGGCGCGGCTCATCGCGTCCTCCTCCCGGGCGAGGCGGTCGCGCGTCTCGATGGCGTCGTCGTGGGCCTGGCGAAACCGCGCCCGCGTCCGCTGCAGGCGGAGCGCGATCTCGCGGAAGAGCTCCTCCGGGGACACGACCCGGAGGACCCGCGGGCGCGAGCGCCCGGTCTGCGGCCCGAGGTGACAGTGATCGCGGGCCGAGGCCGCGAGCTCGACGGTCTGCCCGACCTTCAATCCGAGCTCGCTCAGCTCGACGCGCCGCTCACGCTCGAAGGCGGTCTCCGCCGCCTCCTTCTCGAACTCGGCCAGGAGCGTCACGGCGGGAGCGCCGCTCTCCGCGCCCGGCGTGGCCACGAGCACTTCGAGGTTCACGTCGCGGAGCGCGAAGTCGTCGCGGGCGAGGATCGAGGTCGGCACCGTCGCCACCGGCGTCACGCGGTCGCGCACGCCCTCGACCCCGAAGGTGAGGCGCGGCGCCGAATCCTCGCGGAGGCCGAGGTCGAGGCTGACCGGTCGCGAGCGGAGCCCCGTGGCGACGCTCGTGAACTCGATCGACAGGACGCGTCGCTCGACGTGGGTCCAGGTCAGCCGCTCGCGGCGATCGTCGAGGCGATCGCGCGTGATCCCCTCGCCTCCCGGCGCCGCGATCTCGAGCTCGCCCACGGGCTCGTTCGTGCGGAGGTCGAGCCTCATGCGGGTGTCGCGCCGGAAGGCGAGGTTCTCGTTCTGCCGCGCGAAGGAGAAGTTCTCGACGGAGCCGTCCTGCTCGAGCCGCGCCTCGAGGTCGAAGCCCTCCACGCTCGGCCGGTCTCGCGCCTCGAGGACGACGGGCCCCAGGCGATCGTCTCCGCCGCGCAGCCAGATCTCGGCGCGGTCGCGGATGCCGGGAAGCTGGATCCGGAAGTCGTTCTCGCCGTAGCGCGACATGACCTCGCGCACCTCGGCCCCGCCGTCGATCGCGTACTCGATCTCCACCCTCTTCGGGACGACCGAACCGTCCCGCGCATAGGCCACGAGTTCGATCGCCTCGGCGCGGGGCACGATCATGCGGCCGCCCTCGGCGCCGCGGATCGCGAGGTAGGTGTCCTGCGGCCACTTCTCGTTCGAGAGGAGGAACCAGCGCCGCGCCCAGAGCCGGGCGTCGTCGGAGAAGACGAAGAGGGTCGCCGGCAGGACGACGAGCGCCACGCAGAGGAGCGCGTTGCGACGCGCGCGGCGGTGGTCGAGCGCGCCCTCGAGCGGATGGGCCGCGAGCTCCTCGTGACTCGTCCGCAGGGCCCGGGAGATGAACTCCGGCGAGTCGTCCTCGCGCGGTCGTTCCATCCGCTCGGCGAGCTGCGTGAGCGTCGCGAGGCGCTGGGCGACGAAGCTCCTCGAGACCCCGACCGGCGCCCGGCGGTCGAGCGCCGCGGCGAGATCCAGCTCCTCCCAGCGGCCGCGCAAGGGCCGGGCGAGGAAACGCCAGGCGATGCGCCCGACGACGACGAGCGCTCCGAGGGCGAGCGCCAGCCGCGCCCAGGGCCCGAGCCGGAGGAGCCGATCGACGAGGAAGGTCGCGACGCCGGCCGCGAGGAGCGCGCCGAGGACGGCGACGCCGCCGCGGAGGGCGAGGTAGCGCCGGGCGCGCTCGCCGAAGCGGCGGACCCTCCCTCGGGCCTCCTCGGCGAGGGCGGCGGCGTCGAATCGGAGTGGGGCTTCGCGTTCGCTCATCGTCGTCTCAGACCAGTCGGTTGCGCTTGCGCAACACCCACTCGAGGAAGATCAGGCCGAGGAGCAGGACGAAGAGCAGCGGCGCGTCCCACAGCTCCTGACGGTCCTGATCCACGAGGTCGACGAAGCCGGTCGCGATCGCCGCGCTCACGCGGCCCGCGTCGGCGAGGTCGTGCACGGTGCCGCCGGTCGCCTCGGCGAGCCGCGCCAGCGCCGGTCGATCGGCCGAGGGCGTCATGAGCTCGCGGTCGGGGCGGCGGGCGTCGAAGGGGAAGGTCGCGGCGCGCGCGCCCTCCTGGTTCTCCTCCGAGGCCCAGACGCGCACCAGATGCGCGCCGCCGCGGCGGATGCGATAGGTCCCGACGTAGAGGTTCGGATCGGCCGCGTCCGGACGGAGCACCAGCGGCTCGATCTCCTCCCCCGACACCTCGACCTGGCCGGCGAGGCTGGGAAGGTCCGCGCCGAGACGCTCGCCCTCGGGAAGCCGGGCACGGAGCTGGATGACCTCGCCCGGCGCGAACTCCGCGCGGTCCGACGAGAGGGCGAGAGGCTGGCGGCCGCCGAGTCGCTTGGCGACGCCGGCGCGGTTGATGATCCGCGCCCAGAAGCCGTCGTAGTGGTTCTCGTCGAGGTAGCGCCAGCGGTAGGTGCTGTCCAGCGCCAGGAAGAAGGTCCGCCCCGGCCCGTAGAGCTGGGTCACGACCACCGGCAGGCGACCGTACTGGTTGCTCATGCGATCATCGCCGTGTCGGGCGAGGACGGACGCGCCCGGCTTCGGCCGCGTGATCGGGAAGTGCCAGTAGAAGCCGGGAAGATCGCGCAGGATCCGGGCCGTCTTCTCGGGATCCGCGCCGAAGTCGAAGAGTCCCGACTCCCGCCCCGCCGGCGTGACGTCGAGTCGCCACTCGGTCGTCGCGCCGAGGCGCATCTCGATCTGCGTCTGGAAGAGGCCGGGCTCGCGAACGACGGGAAGGATCGCGAGCAGATCGTCCGCGGCCGGGTGCTTGCGGTCGAAGATGTCCGCCGTCGCCGACTCGCCGGCGAGGTAGACGAGGCCGCCGCCGCTGCGGCCGACGAAGTCCACGAGCAGGCTCGTGAAGTTCGGCGGGAGCTGGCGAAGGTCCGTGTCGTAGAGCACGACGCAGTCGTAGACGTCGAGCTCCTCCGCGGAGTTCGGGAGGCGCTCGATCGGGGTGTTGCCCTTCTGCGCGTACTCCGGGTCCGCGAACATCAGCCAGGTCGAGGCCTCGATCCCGGGGTCGCGCATCAGCGTGTTCGTGAGGAACTGCACCTCGGGAAAGGCGAGGCCGGCGACGAGCAGGACCCGGAGCTGCTTCTTCACGACGCGCGTGCGGCCGGAGGACGAGTTGTCGTCCTCGCCGACCTCTCCCGGCACCGGCTCCACGACGGCGCGCAGCTCGATCTCGCCCTCCTCCGTCTCGGAGAAGCCGAAGGCGACCTCGCTCAGACGTCCCTCCTCGAGGAAGGAGATCTCCTTCGTGCCGACGGTCTCCCACGCCCCGCCGTCGCGGCTCTTCTCGAGCCGGACCTCGGTCGTCTCGCCCTCGAGACCGCGTCCCTCGACGGTCACCTTCACCTCGATCGGATCGCGAACGAACACGATCTCGTTCACCTCGACGCCGGCCACCGCGGCGTTTCGCGGCTCGCGCTCGCCGCCGACGACGACGGCGTGGATCGGGACTCCGGCGCGTTCGAACTGGCGGGCGGCGCGATCGAGCGAGGCGCCGGCGTTCGAGCGCCCGTCGCCGAGCACGACGACGCCGGCGAGGGGCGGGCCCTGGTAGGCCGCGAGCGCCTCCTCGAGGGCGCTCCCGAGCGCGGTGTGCTCGCGCGAACGGCGAGCGATCTCGGGATCGGCCGGCGCATCCAGGAAGAAGCGGTCGGCGAATCCGTGCACGTGCACGCGGCGCGCGCCTCCGGCCGCGAGATCCTCCACGAAGCTCCCCGCGAGGAGACGCTCCAACCGCTCGCGACGCGTCATCCCGGCCAGCGACGCGGGTTCGTCCACGCCGAGCGCGGCCGCGCGCGCCTGCGCCAGGGCCGGGTCGTCGGCCTCGCCGTCCTTCACCTCCATGCTGGAGGAGTCGTCGCGCAGGATGACGAGGTTGGAGGGCACCGACTCCACGCGGTCGACGACGAGCTGCGGCTGGAGGAACATCACGAGCGCGATCACGCAGGCGCCGATCCGCAAGGCGGCGAGTCCTCGCCGCGCGCGCGGCGCGAGGTGGCCGGCGTCCCGGCGGTAGAGCTTCGTCACGCCCCAGGCGATCGCCGCCACGAGCGCGATCAGGAGGAGGATGCCGTCGCCGCCCTCGGGCAGACCGTTCCACTCGACGCGCCATTCCCCGTTGCGACGCGCGCCGTCGAGGGACAGTCCGAGCAGGTTCTCGAGGAGACCCTTCATGCGAGGTCCCTCCCGGGAACGCGGGAGACGGAGGTTCGATTCTCGGCGACGCTCATCCCTTCCGCCCCACCCAGACCATCAGGACCGTCTCGACCGCGAGGAAGGCGAGGACGAGGCCGAGCAGGAGACGCCAGAGCTCGCGACCGCTGCCCTCGAGCGCCGCCGCGAGCTCCGCGTGATGCAGGATCTCGGGGCGGAGGGGACCGAGCCAGGTCTCGAGCTCCGCGCGCGAGACCAGCGCGGCGTCCGACTCCGCGACCGCGGGGTTGAGTGCGACGGCCCGGCTCACCGGGAGACCCGCGTGGTCGGTCCACGACGCGCGCCAGGTACCGGCGCGGGTCGCGCCCGCGAGTCGGAGCCGGAGCGTCTCGCCCGCCTCGCCGACCCGTTCGATCTCGGGCTGGCGCGGCTCGGTCTCACCGGGAGCGATCACGCCCGCGTCGGAGACGTCGCTCGATCCCGTCTCGATGACGAGGTCGCCTCCGGCCTCGCCATTGAGTCCGGTCAATCCCGGGTGCGCGGCGACGAGCCCCGCCTCGCGCAGGCCGAGGAGGAAGGTCGGATCGACCGGCCAGTCGCTCCAGTCGCGATCGGCCGTCGTCGTGAAGAACAGCACCCGACCCCGGCCGAAGCGACGTTCGACCACGGCCGGCGAACTCTCCGCGTCGTCCCAGCGGGCGAGGACCCGGGTGCGCTCGCGATCCGACTCGTCGACGCGCACGAGGAGGCGGCGCGAGGCGCCGATCTCGGCGAGGGCCTCCGGGGCGATCGCGCGGAGCGCCTCGAGCGGCGAGCCCGGGAGCGCGTCGATCGCGAGACCGCGGACGGGCTCGTCCAGCACGCCCTCGACCCGGGCGGGGAGAAGCCCCTCCCCGCCGCGATGGAGCGCGTCGTTGAGGAGGGTCGGATCGCTCTGGTCGCCGGGGAAGACGAACAGTCCCATGCCCTCCCGGACGAGAGCCTCCAGGCGCTCGACGTGATCGGCGCCGATCGAGGCGAGGTTCGCGAGCACGGTGAGTTCGGCCGGCGCCGGCGCGTGGCTCAACCACTCGGAGTCGGTCTCGGCGAACACGCGCCAGGGGATCTCGCCGATCGTGAAGGCGACGGAGAGGAAGTCCGTCTCGGACTCGAAGGGAACATTCGACGGGGAGCCGTCGACGAGCACGAGATCGAGTTGTTCCCGCACCTCGACGAGGCAGTGGCGGCGGTTGTCGCCGGGCAGCGCGTCGTCGGGGAGCTCCAGCGTGAGCGTGTGCAATCCGGGTCGGGCGAAGCGGTAGGCGAGCGGCACCTCGAGCGTCGAGCCCGCCGCGACGCGGGGGATCGTGACCGTCCGCTTGGCCTCCCCCACCGCGATCAGGGCCTCGACCGGGCCGTAGTCCGTCGTCCCGTCGTTGCGGATGGTGGCCGAGAAGCGCGTCTCGATCGCCGGCACCGCGACCGCGTCACGGATGCGCAGGCCGACGAGGGCCGCGTTGTCCTGCACGGGGATGCCGACGTCGACGACGCGGACGCGGAGGTCCGGTCGCGCGAGACGTCGCGCGACCTCGGTCACGCTCTCGTCCCAGCCCGCGGACTGCCGGTCGGTGAAGATGGTCACCTCCGCGAGCGGATAGGCCGCCGCCTCGAGGCGACGTCGCACCTCCTCGAGCACCTCGGCCCAGCGCGGCGCGGCGTCGGACGGCTCGAGCGACTCGAGGAGGCCGCGCGGATCCTCGACGAGCCCGACCGCCGTCTCGCGGAGCAGCGGCAGGAGCGGCGCCGTCGCGCGGAGCACCGTGAGCGAGTCGTTCTTCCCCGCGGCGCCGATGACCCGCAGCGCGGCCTCGCGCGCGAGGCCGAGATCGCTCACCGTACCGGCCTTGCGCCCCATGCTCAGCGAGTCGTCGACGACGAGCAGACGCGAGGTCCGCGAGCCGACGCCGGCCCAGCCCAGTCCTCCGTCCCCGGAGGCCAGCGGGCGGGACACCGCGAGCACCAGCGCGGCGACGAAGAGGATGCGCGTCAGCAGCAGGAGGAGCTGCTCGAGCCGGATGCGGCGACGGGTCGTCCGCAGCGACTGACGCAGGTACTTCATCGGCGCCCAATCGACCACGCGGAACTTCCGCTTGTTGATCAGGTGGATGATGATCGGCACCGCGATGAGAGCGAGGCCGGCGAGGAGGGCGGGCGACTGGAAGATCACGGCGTCTCCCCCTCCAGGCGCCGGAACGCGGCCTTGACGCTGCCGCCGCCGGTGACGGGGAGGCGGCCGCCGCGCCGCGAGCCGCGCACCGCGAGCCGACGGCGGCGGTCCAGGTAGAAGCTGAGGGCGAGGCCGATGTCCGTGTCGGTGGTCATCAGCAGGTAGTCCGCCCCGATCTCGCCCGCGCGGTCCTCGGTCTGCTGGCAGAAGTCCCGCATCGCGTCCCGGTAGACCGAACGGAAGTACTTGGGCTCGGCCATCAGGCGGTCGGCGCCCTCGAGGTCCACGAACTCGACCTGGTCGTCGAAGGGGAGCGCGATCTCGTCGCGATCGAGCACGTGGAGGAGGACGACGTCGTGGGCGCGGTGCGTGAGGGCCTGCATCGCGGCGAAGAAGTCGTCGAGGTCGGTCAGGAAGTCCGAGACGATGAAGATGAGGCCGCGCCGCGGCAGCTCGCGAGCCGCCGCCCGCAGCGCCGCGCCGAGTTCCGTCTCGCGATCCGGCGCCGCCTCCTCGAGGCGACGGACGATCTTCAGCACCTGGGGGCGCGAGGCCACCGGCGGGAGGAAGTCCCGGAGGTCGCGATCGAAGACGCAGAGCCCCGCCGCGTCGCGCTGGTCGACGGCGAGCGTGGCGAGTGAGGCGCAGACCGTCGCCGCGTAGTCCCACTTCGACAGCGCGGACCCGGTTCCCCGGTAGCGCATCGATCGGCTGGCGTCGAGCACGAGGGTCGCACGGAGGTTGCTCTCCTCCTCGAAGAGCTTCACGCACCAGCGGTTCGTCCGGGCGTAGACGCGCCAGTCGAGGCGCTTCAGGTCGTCGCCCGGGGCGTACTCCCGGTAGTCCACGAACTCGACGCTCTGGCCGAGTCGCGGGCTCCGGTTGACTCCGCTCAGCGTCCCCTGCACCGCGTGCTTGGCGCGGAGCTCGAGACGCTTGATGCGGGCCAGGACCTCAGGATCCGAGTACCGGCTCGATCCGGCCATCGAGGTTCTCCTGACCGCGGTGCATCGGAACCTCGGCGAGCAGTCGCTCGACGACGGTGTCGGGCGTCTGCCCCTCGGCCTCGGCCGCGTAGTTCAGGACGATGCGATGCCGCAGCACCGGCTTGGCCATGGCCCGGACGTCGTCGATCGTCGCCTCGGGACGTCCCTGGAGCGCGGCCCGCGTCTTCGCGCCGAGCAGGAGCGCCTGGCCGCCGCGCGGCCCCGAACCGATGAGGAGCCAGTCCTTGACGAAGTCGAGGGCCTCGCCGTGATTCGGTCGCGTGGCGCGGACGAGCGCGAGCGCGTAGTCGAGCACCGAGTCGTTCACCGCGATGCGTCGCACGAGCTCCTGCGCGGCGAGGATCTCCTCGGCCCCGAGCACGGGCTCAAGCCCAGACGACCGCTCGTCGTCGTCCGGTAGACCTCCCGCTCGACGTCGCGATCGGGGTAGTCCACGACGACCTTGAACAGGAAGCGGTCCATCTGGGCCTCGGGCAGCGGGTAGGTGCCCTCCTGCTCGATGGGGTTCTGCGTCGCGAGGACGAAGAAGGGCCGCGGCAGCTCGTAGCGGTGGCCGGCGGCCGAGACCTGCCGCTCCTGCATGCCCTCGAGCAGCGCCGCCTGCGTCTTCGGCGGCGTGCGGTTGATCTCGTCGGCGAGGACGACCGAGTTGAAGATCGGCCCCTTCACGAAGCGGAACTCCCGGTGCCCCGAGGCGCGATCCTCGAACATGACCTCCGTGCCGGTGATGTCGCTCGGCATGAGGTCGGGCGTGAACTGGATGCGGACGAAGCTCAGCGAGAGCGCATCGGAGAGCGTGCTCACGAGGAGCGTCGTCGCGAGCCCGGGAACGCCCTCGAGGAGCGCGTGGCCGCCCGAGAAGATCGCGACGAGGATCTGCTCGACGACCTCGTCCTGTCCGAGGACGACCTTCGCGATCTGGCGCCGGATGGCGGCGTAGGACTCGCCGAGCGCCCGGAGGCGGGCGAGATCGTCGCCCGCGGGCGCGGAGTCGGAGCTGGAGTTCATGGGAGTCCCTTTCATCGCTGGTAGATCGGGAGGAACTTGTAGGGAAGCTGGAGGAGCAGGGTGGCGATCGCGGTCCCGTAGACGGGTCCGACTCCGTCGCCGGTCCACGAGCCGTCGTCCTTCTGCTGCTTGAGGAGGAGCTCGCTGAACTTGGGAAAGTACTCCGCCCAGTACTCGTCGCCGGCCGTGTAGAAGGCCTGCGAGGCGTAGAGGTGGGAGTAATAGGCGTGGCCGCCGATGCCGCCGCCGTCCCAGGTCTTCATCTTCTTGAACTTCTCCCTCACGAAGGTGAGGCAGGTGAGGGCGAGCTTCGAGTCGTACTGCCCGGCGTTGTAGAGCGTCGCCACCGCGGCGCAGGTGATCGGAGTCTGCGTCTGGTCGCCCGAGGACAGCGAGTACCGGATCCCGCCCTCGCTCGTCTTGCAGCGCTCGAGGTACTTGATGGCGAGCCGGAGCGTCTTCTCCGGCACCACGAAACCGGCGTTGTGGCAGGCGCGGAGCGCCTGGACCTGGGTGATCGTCACCGATCCCTCGTCTCCGCCGCCCGGGTAGTAGAGCCAGCCGCCGGCATCGCTCTGCCCGATCGAGGTCAGGCGGATGGCTTTCCGGATCTTGTCCGCGAGGTCCGTCCGGATGTCGGCGTCGTTCTCCATGCCGTAGAGCGTGGCGAAGAACAGCAGCGCGAAGCCGTGGCCGAACATCGGCCGACCGTTGTCCTCGGACGGACCGGTGATGAGCCCGTTCCGGCGCTGGAACTTCATCAGGTAGCGGAGCGTCTTCTTGACCTGGTCGGCGTAGGCCCCGCGACTCGAGGTGCTGCCGGAGGCCAGGAAGGCCATCCCCGCGAGCGCCGTCATGGCGATCGGATAGGCGGTGCCGTCCTCCGTGGAGGTGAAGCCGCCGTCCGACGACTGGGCGCGCTTCAGCCACTCGAGACCCTTGTCGAGGGAGCGGACGTGCGTCTCCTTCATGTGGCGCGGCAGCATCCGGTCGGTCTTCGGCCCCTCCTGCGCCCTCGCCGGGGGCGTGCCGAGGGAGGCGACGAGGAGCGCGGCGGCGGCGACGGCCGCGACGAATCCGGTGCGGAACGACTGGGTCATGGTCCTCACTCGATCGCGAAGGTGACGACGACCGCGGCCTCGTCCGGCCGGCCCGCGGCGGCCGCGGCGACGGGGTCGGGCCGGGTCCGGACGTCGAGGGACAGAGGCGGGCCGAGGGTGACGCCGGCCGCGCGGGCGAGGGTCAGCGCGCGACGGCGGGCATCGCGCGCGGCCTCGTCGATCAGCCGCGACGCGGACGCGGACGGGTCGGCCGCGCGCACGACGACCTCGGCGCGGAAGTTCGACTCGTCGTCGGGGTTCTGGGCCCCGACGCGACTCGAAGTGAAGATGATGCGTCCGTTCCCGCGCGGGATGCCGGCGACGTCCTCGGCCCCTTCGGTGCGCTCGTCGAACTCCGCCCCGGCCCCGCGGAGGAAGTCGACGACCTCCGCGACGCGGTCCTCTGCCCGGGCCTCGCCGCGCGGAACGGAGACCTCGAGGATCTCTCGCGCCTCGAAGAGAAAGGTCGGCTTCGTCTCTCCCGTGGGGTCCAGGACGATCACGCCGTTCATCGACTGGCCGTCGCGATAGGAGAGGTAGAAACCCCGCCGGACGATGCGTGCCCCGGCGAATCCGGACTGCGCGAGCTCCTCCTCGAGAGCGGTCCGCCGCTTCGCGAAGGTCGCCAGCGCCTCGCGGGGCAGCTTCGCGCGCGCGGAGATCTTCACCTTCACCGCGATCACCTCGTCCCCCGCCGCAGCCGAGGCCTGGCCCGTCACCCGGATCCGCGCCGGCGCGTCGTCGTCGGCCTGGGCCGGAACGAGCGGGGCGAGAAGGAGGAGGATGGCGAGAGGACGGATCATCACGGGGCGATCTCGAAGGTCACGCGCAGCGTGACGGCGTGGCGGGCCTCGGGGCTGGACGCGAGCGTCACCGGCTCGTCCTTCATCGTCTCGATGCCGCTCACCTTCCCGATCTTCACCCCCGCCAGGGCCGCGAGCCGCTCGGCGCGTCCCCGCGCGTCGGCGAAGGCGGCGGCGTAGGCGGCGTCCTCGGACGCCCGGGCGTCGGAAGGCGCGAAGTAGATGCCCGGGCGCGCCGGGTCGAACTTCCCCTGATTCGGGTTGAACACCCGGGGGTTCGTGGGCTCCGCGAGCTCGAGCTCGGCCTCCTTGAGCGTCTCGAGCAGGGTCACCAGGGTCTCGCGACGATCGTCCTCGTCGCGATCGGCATAGCCGCCGAGCCGCAGCACGAGCATCTCCGCCACCCGGACCTCGGGCTCGGGATCGGGAACGCCTCGACCCGCGATCACGAAGCCGTTCGGATCCGTGCCCCCGCCGCCGATGACCACCGTCGCTCCCTCGGCCGTCAACTGGAGGCCCTCGACCTCGAGCTTCTCCAGCGCTTCCATCGCTCGACGGCGGCGGTCGGAGAACTTCTTGAGCGCGTCTCCCGCGAGCTCGGCCTTGGCGGCGACGCGGGCCTTCAGGACGAGCGCGCTCGACGCGACCGGCACGTCCGCGCTGCCGACGACCCGGATCCCCTGCGCGGCGAGACCGCCCGCGAGGGCGAACAGCCCCACCGCGAGCGCGACGAATTCCCTGATCCTCATCCGTTCTCTCCTTCCTTCCCGTGGGCCTCGCCCCCCAGCTCCTCGACGGGCGCCAGCGAGAAGGCCACGAGGCCGACCGGCGACGCGCCGATGAAGAGATCGCCGACGCGATAGACGCTCGCGTCCCCGAGCCGGGGAAGGCCCTTGCGCACGCAACGCACGCGGTCGCCGTTCTCGAGGCTCCACTCGTAGAGCCCGGTGGACGTGTAGACGAACAGCGACTCCCGCCCGATGACGACGTCGCGACGCGAGCCGCCGCGCTCGAGACCGCGGCTCCAGGCGAGCGAGCGGAGCCGGCGACGGTCATAGGCCTGGAGTTCCTCGCCGAACAGGTACACGCGTCGCGCGTCCAGCCCGACGACGGCGGCGCCGGCGCAGACCGCGCGGCGCGTGACCTCGCGGCGGACGAGGTCGAGGGCGAAGAGGCGCTTCTGGCCCTGGGCGCAGAAGTAGAGGCGATCGTCCTGCACGACCAGGGAACTCGGCGAATGCGGCGCGGGAGGCCCGACGTCGTAGGTGAACGCCCATTCGAGGCGATGCGACTCGAGGCTGACGCCGAGCACCGCGCCGCCGTCGGTGCAGACGAGCACCTCGCCTCCCACCACGGCCAGGACGGGGCGGAGGCCCTGGAGACCCTCCTGATCGCCGTTCGACCAGCCGAAGAAGTTCATGTTGCCGCGGGCCTCGACGGGCGTGCCGAGCTCGACCTCCCAGCGGAAGTCGCCCTCGTCGAGGGAGATCGCGATGAGGCGGATGGCGTTCAGCCCCTTGCGCTTCGCGAGGAGGACGAGCTCGTCGCCGACGACCAGCGGCCGCGCGAGCACCGAGAGTCCCTCGAGCCGGTCGTCGCGCGTCCGACGCGTGTTCCAGACGGAGGAGCCGTCCTTGCGATCGCGGCACAGGACGCGCACGAGCTCGTCACCCGCACCCGTGAGCGAGATCGGAGGGCTGGTGACGAGGACGCGATCGCCGGCGACGGCGACGAAGCAGCGCCCGATGTAGGCGGCGGAGAGCTGGCCCGGCGTGCGGCCGGCCTTCCAGATCTCCTCGCCCGTGGCGGCGTCGATGGCCCGCACCTCGCCGAGGTGATTGACGAAGATCGTGCCGCCGTCGACGACGACGTCGGGGTTCTCGGCGTCGACCGGCGTCTCCCAGGGCCGCTCCTGGTTGCGGGCGTAGGCGCGGAGCTCGACCTTCCAGGCCACCTGGGCGCCGAGTTCACCGGCGCCGGCGGCATCCACCGCGAAATCGAGCGCCGTCGTCCCCTGGCCGCGCACGAGGGACGCCCGACGCCGGCGCATCTCGGCCGCGAACTCCTCGCCCGTCCCCCGGAAGTCGTCGAGGACGATCTCGCTCTCCCGGTCGCGATCGAGGATGCGTCCGAGGACCTCCTCGAGCCGGTCCTCGCGTCCCGAGAGCGCGTGGCAGCGGGCGAGGCGGGCGCGGATCGGCAGGGTCTCGAGATCGGTGTCCGGATGGTGCTCGAGCAGGGCGGACAGGAAGAAGGCCGCGCGCGCCCAGCGCCCCTCGGACTCGTCCAGCGCGGCGAGATCCGAGGCGGCATCGTCGCCGCTGGCGGTGGGGAAGTAGGAGAAGAAGACGCGTTCGAGCTCGGCGCGCCGCTCGTTCCCCTCCCGTCCGCGCGCCTCGGCGAGGAGCTTCCTCGCCTTCGGATCGTGGAACAGTCGGAAGGCGCGCCGGCCGGGAGCGGGCAGGGCCGCGAGGGACCGCCAGACTCCCTCGCGCCAGGAGAAGGCGAAGCCCGTCGAGTCCGGGGCGAGGAAGCCCTCGGGCGGCGCCTCGAGCTGGGTCCCGATCGAACGGAAGGCCCGCGACCACTTCCCGTCGGCCACGAGCTCGAGGAAGTCCGCGAAGGAGGCGAGGTGGACCTCGTCCACCGTGGGAAGCGCGTAGGCGAGATCGCTCGCCGGCGCATCGGGCTCGACCGTGCCACCCTGGGCCGGCAGCCCCATCGCGATCCCGAGCACGAGGAACGCGCCCAGGACGGCGATCCGCCGCGGTCGGTCGATCGATGGGGCCGAGAGTGCCATGTTTCCCCCGGGTGGACGCCCAGTCCGTGACTTCATCCCCGCGCCGGCCCGCCGCGCCGGCCGCCCGTCGGAGCCCTCGGGGATGACTTCACGGGCTCTCCGCCTTC
>JAWKSY010000015.1:0-113509 GCA_041402125.1 Planctomycetota bacterium | reverse complement strand
GCGCCGGCGGCCGAGCGTCACCGTTGGCGAGGCCGCGTTCTCTGGGGCGCGCTGGGATCGATCCCCTTCGATCGACCGGCGACGCGCGCCTGCGCCCCCTCGTCGGGGTGCGCTGCGGGGGCGACCGTGTCGCTCCTCCGCTTGCCGAAGGGTGCCAAGCGGAGCCGGGAGGCGCAAGGTGCCGCGGGCGCGGCGATTCGGGACGGGGCGCGGCCCGGGGGCGCCGATGGGGTAGGCTCGGGACGATCGGGTCCGGCGTCCCGATCTCATCGAGATCCCCGAAGAGACCCAGCGATGAAGCCCCTCGCGACCGCGGCCACCCTCCTGTTCGCCCTCCTCGCCTCGCCGCTCGGGGCCCAGACGACGCGCCTCGTCCCGCAGCAGTTCGCGACGATCGGCGCGGCGCTCGCCGCCGCCCAGAACGGCGACCTCGTCCTCGTCGACCCCGGGACCTACCCCGGCGACCTCGACTTCCTGGGTAAGAACGTCGAGGTCCGCTCGAACGCCGGCGCCGCAACGACGATCATCGACGCGCAGGGCGCATCGAACCCCGTCCGGATCGACTCCGGCGAAGGGCCCGGAGCGATCCTGGACGGCTTCACGATCACGAACGGGGTCGGCGCGGCCGCCACGGACACCTCGGGGGGTCTGCTCTGTCGCGCCTCGCCCCGGATCCGCAACTGCATCTTCGTCGGCTGCCTCGGTCTCGCGGGGGGCGGCGCGGTGCGGCTCCGGGAGGCCAGCAACGCGGTTCCGGCGGCCCCGCGCTTCGAGGACTGCGTCTTCCAGTCGAACGTCGCCCTCTCGACGGGACCGAATCCGCCGGGCGGCGGCGCGGTCCTCGCCGCGACGGTGGGAGCGGCCGGCGTCGACGCCGTCTTCGTCGGCTGCCAGTTCATCGGCAACGCCTGCGCGAGCTCGATGCCGGGAACGATCGCCCAGAACGGCGGCGGCGGCGCGGTGGCCGCGAGCTGCTTCGTCGGGTCGCAGTGCCACCTCGAGTTCGTCGACTGCACCTTCGACGGCAACTCCGCCGAGGACGCCTTCCCCGCCGGCGGCGGCCTCGTCCCGGGCGGCGGGGCGGGCGGGGCGATCTCGCTCCGCGCCATCCCGGGCAGCGACGTCCGGTGCGAGGCCCGCGGCTGCGTGTTCGTGGGGAACTCGGCCGGGGACGCGAACGGCACCGGCGGTCCGGGCGGCGCGATCGCCTTCGAGAATCTCGGCAGCAACTCGGCCCTGATCGTCCGCCGCTGCGACTTCATCGGCAATCACGCCGGCGGCAGCGGCGGCGGCGTGCAG
This sequence comes from Planctomycetota bacterium, assembly GCA_041402125.1. Classification (GTDB taxonomy): domain Bacteria; phylum Planctomycetota; family DRQF01; genus JAWKSY01. The sequence continues at coordinate 112,210 of JAWKSY010000015.1, read as the reverse complement.
GGCGGAGCCGGCGGCGCGATCCACGCCGTGCACTCCTCGATCGCCAGCGACAACGGGATCATCGAGGTCGACCAGTGCGTGTTCGCGCAGAACGCGGCCGGCGACGGCACCCTCGTCGCCGGAGACGGCGGCGCGATCGCCGTCGTGTCCACGGGCTCGCTGTGGTCCCTCCGGGTGCGTCACTCGACCTTCACGCAGAACGCCCCCGGCGTCGACGGATCCGGCGCGTCCGGCTCGGGTGGCGCCCTCTTCGCCGACGCGGTCACGGGCGTCGTGGGGCTCGCTGTCTACCAGTCGATCCTGTACGGCGATCTCGGCGGGGAGATCGGCGTCGCGCCCGGCTCGAACCTCTTCACCGACGTCGACACCTGCAACATCCAGGGCGGCTTCTCCGGGCCGGGCATCCTCGACGTGCCGCCGCAGTTCGTCTCGCCGGCGACGCTCGACCTCCGGCTCGCTCCGGGCTCGCCGATGATCGACGCCGGTTGCGCGAACTACATCACCACGCCCCTCGATCGCGACGGCCATCCCCGTCGCGCCGGAGCCTCCGTCGATCTCGGCGCCCACGAGTTCGGCCCCTGGCCACAGTTCCCCGGGACGACCGAGGACCTCCAGCTCGCCTGGTCCCTGAACGGCGGACCGGACTCGTACGGGACGGGGGTCGGGGTCGCGGCGGGCGACGTCTTCGCGGTCCGCCCCACGACGCCCTGCGGCACCTTCACGGGCGTCCCGACGTACGTGCTCGCGCAGGGCTACTTCGGCGGGTCGAGCGGGCCCGTCGCGTCGACGGCCTTCCCCGGGCTCTGGGTGAACGCCACGGCGACGGCCGTGCAGGATGCGGCCTTCGTCGCCTGGGGCCCCGTCGCCGCGAGCGCGGCCGGAACGGCGTTCTCGACGACCGTCCCGGCCGGGCTCGGCGGCTACACCGTCCGCTTCCAGGCCGTCGGTTCCACGCCGTTCGCCCGCAACTTCTACTTCGTGGCCTCGGACGCCTACGACTTCGTCATCACGGGGCCGTGAGGGGAGTTCTCAGCTCGCGCGCGCCTCGGCGAGGATCTCGCGGACGCCGCTCTCCTCGAGGCCGCTCGGCCGCCCCATGCCCGGGTCGTAGCCGAAGACCTCGGCCACGGTCCGGCTGCCGAAGCCGTCGTCGAGCAGCTCGAGATCGAAGGCGGTGACGAGGGCGGGATGGCTCTTGCCCGTCGCGCGACAGAGCTTGTCGATGGCGGCGCGCAGCGTGATGAGATAGCTCGCGGCGCGGACCGACTTCGAGACCGGGTCGAGTCCCCGCGTGAGCCAGGCGCTCTGGGTCGCCACGCCGGTCGGGCAGTCGTTGGTGTGGCAGCGCTGCGCCTGGATGCAGCCGATGGAGATCATCGCCTCGCGCGCCACCGCGATCATGTCACAGCCGAGCGCGAAGGCGAAGAGCGCCGACTCGGGGAAGCCGAGCCGACCCGAGCCGATGAAGACGATCTGATCCGCGATGCCCCGCTCGTGGAAGATGCGGTAGACGCGGCTGAACCCGACCTTGAAGGGCAGCGAGACGTGGTCCGCGAAGGAGAGCGGCGCCGCGCCGGTGCCGCCCTCGCCGCCGTCGATGGTGACGAAGTCCGGGCCCCGCCCCGTCGCCACCATCGTGTCCGCGAGCTTGAACCAGAAGTCGAGCTCCCCGACGGCGGATCGATGCCAGACGGGCAACTCCTGTCTCCCTCGGCGATCGTCTGATGAACTCGACTGACCCTCGACGTCCCGAACGCGGTGTGGCTCCGAGGGCTGAGGCAGAGCGATCGGTGGGATCCCGCGGATCTCCGCGGATCTCCGCCGTGATCTTCTCCTTGGGGAGGATGCTCGGCGCCGGGCTTCGCGCCCTGGCTCAGCTTCGATCTCGATCGCGCGCAATTGTCAGGCAGCCGGAGGTTCGCGAGCATCTTCTCGAGACTGAAGCCGCCGTCGAGCTCGCGACACCCGAAGTAGCCGGTGCCGATCTGCCGATGAGATCGCCCCGTTGCGTACCTCGAGATGCCGCCTTCTCGGTCGCCTGCATGCATCCGGCCCGCGGCGCGCCCACGTTGAGCGCCTCGACGGCGGAGCGCTGGTGCGAGCCGAAGCTCATGCTCGAGATGCTGACGATCGAGGTGACGGAACGCCTTGCGACGACCATGGCCGCCCGAGAACCTTGGCGCAGGGAATGCGGTGCAGCAGCGTCGTAGCCGGGCCCGCCTCGTGCGGCGTCTCCACCGGGAAGGCGGCGTGCTTGATGATCAGGTAGTTGGCCGACTGCTCGAGATCGTTATCGGCGCCGAAGCCGAAGAGCCGGTTCTGCTTCTTGGCCGAGGCGTAGATCCAACGGCGCTGATCGCGGCTGAAGGGCCGCTCCTCGTCGTTGTTGGTGACGATGTACTGGCGCAGCCCTGGCCCGACCATCTCGAACAGGTAGCGGAAGTGCCCCGAGGATCGGGAAGTTCCGCGGATCGCGTGCCGCTTCTGCGTCAGGTCGTAGATCGCGACGAGGACCAGGAGACCGAGGAAGATCCAGAGAGCGATCAGCATCGAGGCGACTCCGCGGAAGGGGGATCGACTCGCGAGGATACCGCCGCCTCGGGAGCTCCTCCGCGCCCGGACCGCGGCCTGGATCATGCGCGGGTGCGACGTGTTCGCCTCCTCGCCGGGGGCAACCTCAAGCTCCGGCCATGAACGCGGGCTCTCTCCCACTCGCGCCTCCGTCGCGCCTGCACGGGCTACGGCTGACCGGCCGTTTCGACGGCGTCGCCGACGAACCACCCACCTCACCCCATCCCGACCGCTGCTCCGTCGAATCGCGCCCCGTCACCGGGCGCCTGGAGAGAGATCCGATGACCGACCCCACCCCGCGTCGGGCGGCGACGCGCCCTCGGATCGTCGCCGCTTCATCCAGACGACCGGCGCCGCCGCGCTCGGCGCCGCCGCCGAGGCGAAGTCCCTGGACCGAGGCTCCGCAGAGGAGTCCCGCATCCTCCTCGAGGCCTACTGGCGCGACGACGACCCTCCCGACGACGGTGCCATACGACCGTCGACACCCGGCGCTGCTTCGGCTGCCACGGCTGCGAGGTTTCCGCAAGGCCGAGAACGACGTCCCGCTCGGCCACTTCATGCGCCAGACGATCTACCAGGACCACGTCCGCCCTCGGGCCAGGTCGCGCGCATCATGGTGCCGATGGCTCGCCAGCACCGGCGAGGACGCGCCCTTGCATCAAGCGGCCTGCCCTTGCGGCGCCCTCCACAAGGGCCTGGCGAAGCGCAGGCGGACTACGACGTCTGCTCCGCCACGCGACCTGCAAGGGAGTATTCGCCCCTACGGCGCGATCTGCTACCGGTCTCGTCGCCAACCAGGCCGTCAAGGCTACAACTGGTATCGCACCGCGTCGACGTCGGCACATCGCCTGCGTGAGCACCTGCCCGAGCGCGGCACCGACTTTCGGTGACCTGGAAACGATCCCGGACCGAGCGTCTCGCGCATGGCCGCGCTCCTCGAGCGCGAGGCGCAAGCTCGAGGTCCTCCGTCCGGAGAAGCGAGACGAAGCCCCGCATGCGCTTCGTCACCGACGAGGACCGGCCGATGTTCGGCCTGGTCGCGCAAGGTCCCGGGCGCAGGCAAGAGCTACGGCCCTGATTTTCTACGACGTCTTCAACCGGGAAAAGGACGAGGTCGGGCAGTGAGCGACGTCAAGAACGACCGCGAGCGGCGCGACGCCGCTTCCTCACCTCGGCGGCGCCCTCGCGGTAAGGCCGTGGCTGCGCCTGGGACGAGACTGGCGGATCGAACGAGGACGCCCCCGTGAAGCCGTCCTGGCGGAGAACTCGCCACCTGGCAGCGACGGGCGGGCACGCCCTACGACGTCCAGGGACCGAAGATGCCGGGCGTCTGCCCGCTCCCTGGCCCTTCAAGAAGACGCGCTCTGACCCTGACAAGTACAAGGGCGTCGAGGCATTCACGCATGTGCCAGCTCTGCTCGACCGTCTGCGGCATCACCGCACGAAGGACGGACGGGTGATCAAAGGTCGAGGGCAACCCGGCCGACCCGAACTCCCGGCGGCCGGCTCTGCGCGCGCGGTCAGGCCGGACTCAACCACCTCTACCACCCCGAGCGCCTGTTTCCAATTTCCATCCGCCGCGTCGGCGCGCGCGGCGGCGAGGGCCGCTGGCGGCGGATCAGCTGGAAGCGGAGGCGCTCGACGAGATCGAGCCGCCTGAAGAAGGTCCGCGAGAGCGCAAGGAGGAGGAGTCGCCTTCCACCAGGGCCGCAACCGCCTCGAAGGACGCAGAGCCGCTTCCTCCGCGCCTTCGGCACCAACACCCACCTCAACCACCGCGGACTCCTGCTCGGCCGGCGCGCCGCGCCGCGAACCTCACCTTACCTCTTCGAGAGCGACTGGGACCTCGGCGACTACTCGCGCTCGAAGCGATCCGAACTCGGTCGAACGATGCCTTGAGGCCCAACAGGGACACGTCGCGGGCGCGCAGCGCATCCAGAAGGGCCGCTTCGAGAACGGTGCGCGAAGTTCGTGACCTTCGACGTCCGGATGTCGAACACGGCGGGCAACTCCGACGAGTCTTTCATGCCGAAGCCGCACCGACGGCGCCGTCGCGCTCGCGATGGCGAACGTCATCGTGCGCGAGAAGCTCTTCGACGCGACCTTCTACTGGAATGGGCGAACTACCCGATCGAGGACCTCGCGAAGCGACTCGCCGAGCACACGCCGGAGTGGCGGAGTCGATCAGCACGGTGCCGGCCGGCGACATCGCGCGGATCGCGCGGGAGTCGCCGTCGCTGCGCCGCACGCGACGACGATGCACGCAACCGCGCTCGGAGCGCGCACCACAACGGCTACCGGAACGACCGCGCGATCGGACTCCTCAACGTCCTCGTCGGCAGCGTCGGCCATCCCGGCGGCTGGTGCTGGATGTACACCGGCGTCACGACACGAAGCTCATCAAGCACCCGAAGGGCCCCGGCGCTCGGAAGAAGCCTCGCTCCTGCCGACCCGCCGGAGTTCGTCCTCGCGAACACCTTAAACGGCATGAAGGTACAGATCGTCTACTGTACCCGCGCAGGAGCGCGCCAAGATCCAGGTCTACATGAGCTACAACCTCGACTTCGCCGACCTGGCCGGAGATCGACGTCACGCGGAAGGTGCTCGCCGAGAGCAAGATCGGCTTCCACGTCTGCATCAACCCCTTCTTCAACGAGACCGCGAGCTACGCCGACATCGTCCTCCCGTGGACGACCTACTTCGAGCGCTGGGACGTCGACGCGCGGCGCCTACGTGAGCTCAAGCCCTACGTCGGCATGCGGCGCCCGATGATCCGCCCCCTCGGCGAGTCGCGCGACGTCCGCGACATCTTCCCCGAGCTCGCGCGGCGCATCGGCGGCGGGATGGAGACCTGGTACCCGGAAGACATGAGCACCGAGGACTACATGCGCGAGTCGGTGAAGGGCATCCCCTTCGACGACCAGCGATTCACCTCGGCCTGGGACTACATGGAGAAGGTCAACGCCTTCGAGGACCCGAAGACCGAGCCCTACTACCTTCCCTTCCTGAAGCCGCTGTCGGCGGCGGACATGGAGGGCGCCGAGGTGGACGCGACGACCGGGATCATCACGAAGGACGGCAAGGGCATCGGTATCATGCACCGTGGGAAGCCCGTGCTCGGCTTCAAGACGCCGAGTCGCAAGCTCGAGGTGAAGTCGGAGTTCGTGCAGAAGGTCGGCCGCAACGAGGACGTCTCGGATCTCGTCGCGCGGGCGAACTCGAAGGGCAAGAACCGCCCGGCGAACCATGCGCCGTACTCCTACGAGATCGACCCCCTCCCCCGCTACGAGAGCATCGTCGAGCACGAGAACCTCGCGGCGGACGAGCTGGTGATGACCTCCTTCAAGTGGAACGTCCACAACCACGGTCGGACCGCGAACCTCAAGTGGTGCTCGGAGATCGTCCACAGCAACCCGGCCTGGATCCACCCCGACACCGCGAAGCGGCTGGGTCTCCGGAGCGGCGACTGGGTCGAGCTGACCGGACACCGCTCGCGACACGTGAACGCCAAGCTCGGGAGCCTCGCCCTGGGCGAGGGCCCGATCGACCGCAAGCTGCGGATCCCCGTCGTCGTGACGCGGGGCATCCACCCCGGCGCGATCGCGATCTCCAACAGCCTCGGCCACGACGAGTACTCGCGAGTCGCCCAGGCGCGGAAGAACGACCCGGTCGGCGGTCAGGCCGCGGGCATGGACCTCGCCGGGCTGCGCGACCAGGACTGGGAGCGGAACATGTGGTGGGCCGACGAGTCCGGCGGCGACCACCGGAAGTGGAAGCGCAACACCGGCAACGGCTGGGCGCAGAACGTCATCCTCCCGATCGCGCCGGACTACATCTCCGGCCAGCAGTCCTTCAACGACACGGTCGTGAAGGTCCGGAAGCTCGAAGCGTGAGCGACACCGAAGGTCGACGACTCGCCGCCGCGGCGCGGCTCCTCGGCTTCCTCCTCCAGCGCGAGCTGGACGAGGACGCCGTGGCGGAGCTGCGCCGGGGCGGCGTCGAACCCGCCCTCGAGGCGCTGGGGCTGGCCTTGCCGCCGGAGGGCGACACCGCCGCCCTCGAGGCGCTCGCGGCCGAGTACTTCGAACGCTTCGTCGCGCCGCGGGACACGCCGCCGCTCGTCCATTCGCTCGCGGAGGGCGGCGGCTACGAGGGCGAACCCGCGGCCGGAGTCCGCAACGTGGCCGCGCAGCTCGGCGTGGCGCGGGACGAGGATGCCGCCCGCGGCGCCCCCGTCGACCACCTCGGCTCCGAGCTCGAGCTCTGGGCCGAGGTCCGGCTCCGCGCCCCCGATCAGGCGTCGGACTTCGCTCGGGCCTACCTCGCGTGGTCGGCCCCCATCCTGCGGCAGCAGTCCGGACACGGTGGCTTCTACGGCCGTCTGTCGGGCGTGGTGGCGGAGTTCGTCGAGACCGTCAGCGCCCCGGACTGACCCGCGCGGCTCGGGCCGCGAGGCGCGCCTTCGCCCGGTGCCAGAACCAGGTGAAGCCGCAGGTCAGGACGAGCATGAAGGCCGAGACGCCCGCCGCCCGGGGCAGCGAGAGCGAGTGATCGAAGCGCCGCGCGATCGCGATCCCGGGGTAGAACAGCACCACGAGGTGGAAGGCGTAGATCACGAGCGTCTCCGAGGAGAGCGCCCGGAAGAAGGCCGGGAGGTTCCGCAGGGGTCGACAGGCGATCGCGAGCAGCACCACCAGCGAGAGGACGGCGACCAGCTTCTCGAGCGAGTGCGCGGGCGCCGTGGCCGGGTGATGGACCTCGACGTCGAAGAGCCGCCAGGGGACGAGGAGCGCCAGGCCCCAGAGCGCCGCGGCGCCCAGCGTCACGAGGGCGAAGCGCCCCGTCGAACGGGCGAAGGGCGTCCGCCCGCCCTGGGGCATCGCGAAGGAGCCCGCGACGAGGCCCGCGAAGACGAAGCCCGCCCAGGGGAAGAGCGGGAATGGCGAACCGCCCTGGTGCGAGACCCAGTTCAGGCCCCAGTGCGAGGCGTCGTCGGCGATCCGGGCGTCCATGAACGGCGCGACCGCGAAGCAGCCCAGCGCGAGGACGGCCGAGGCCCAGACGACCTGGGAGGCCCGCCGCGCGAGGAGCGTCACGAGCTCGAGCGCGATGAGCGAGGCGCCGATGCAGTGCAGGACGCCCACCGAGCGGAAGTAGTACCACGCCGCCTCGCGGAGGCTCGCGTCGGGGTTGAAGGCGCCCCAGGGGAAGGCGAGCAGGTAGCCGACGAGGATGATGATCCCCGCCCGGCGAAAGCGACGGCGCACCGCGGCCGGGTCGCCCTTGTGCTTCTCGAAACGGCAGAGCGTGCTCAGGTGGAAGGCGATCCCGGCCACCGCGAGGAAGGTCACGGAGACGAGACCGCGGAACCACAGGTAGCGCTCGTAGAACTCGCCGTGGCGGATCGCCGTGACCATCACCGCGTCGAGGGTGTGGCCGTTGATCATCTGGAAGGAGGCGATGAGCCGCAGGATGTCCACGAACCACACGCGCGGCGCACGGGCCCGGGCGGCGGTCTCGGGGGCCTGGACGACCAGTCCGTCGACGGCGTCGAGGCCGGCGGCCGCCGAGCTCAGCTCCCGCCCCCGAGGGCGATCACGCGTGGCGTCGGGCGTCATCGGCGGGTGATTCCGTCGGGCGCCAGGCGGAGGATCGGGAGGCCGGCGCGGCGGATGAGCTCGCCCTCGCAGCGGACGGGCTCGGCGACGAAGGGAAGGACCAGATCGTTCACGGGCATCTCGTCGGCCGAGCACAGGAGGACGTGGCGCTCGCGGCCGTCGGCCTCGCGGAGCACCAGGATCGGCGGGATCCCGCCGGCGATGCACATCTGGGCGCAGGCGCGATGGGCGGCGCCCCCGCCGGGGCGCATCGCACCGAGATAGCACTTCGAGTCGACGATCTCACCCTCGAGCACCGCGTGGCCGAGCTCGATGTCGGTGAGCCCGCGCAGGCGCGGCAGGAAGGCCACGTCGGAGCCGTCGATCGGCGCGAACTCCGGTCCGGCCATCAGCCGGGTGCCGTCGCGCTCGAGGAGCGTCCCCGTCACGGTCACCGACCCCCCGCCGTTCGCGACCTCGATCCCGCTCTTGCCGGAGGAGGTGAAGAGGAGGGTCCGGAAGGCGCCGTTCTCGTCGACGTAGCGGAGGTGCGGATAGGGTCGCTCGAGGAGGACGCCGCGGAAGGATCGACCGGCCTCGTGCGGTCGGAGTCCCTCGCCGGGATGTCCCTGCGTCAGCGCCACCGCGAGGGCGAGGATGCCCGCGAGCAGGACGGCGAATCCGGCGAACCCGAGCGAGAACCACCGGAGGCGCGGCGGCATCGGGAGGTAGCCGACGAAGAAGTCGTCGCGCGCGCTCATCGGGTCTCCTCTCCGGTCGTGCGGCAGGGTTCGGCCGGCCGGTCGAGGGCGCAGGGTCGCGGATCGACGAGGACCCGCCCCTCGCGGACGACGACCCGGTGCGTCGGAATCCGCTCCTCGTAGGGCGGCGGCGAGTGGCCGTCGGCGCCCCGGTACTGCCAGCCGTGCCAGGGGCAGGTGAGACAGCCGTCGATCACGCGGCCCTCGTCCAGCGGCCCGCCCTGGTGGGCGCAGACCGCGCCGAGCGCGGTGACGCGATCGCCCTCTCGGAGGAGGAGGAGGCGCTCGCCGCGGGGCGGCACGACGGTGAGCGGCCGTCCGTCCTCGAGGTCCTCGAGCGCGGCGGCGTCGAGCCACGCGTCGTCTCCGTCCGTCCGCTCCGGCGCCGGAGTGCGGTCGGGACGGCGGCTCCGCCGGGCGGCCAGGAGGTGCAGCCCCGCGACGACGACGACCGAGAGAGCGACGCCCCCCGTCCAGACGGGAACCGAATCCCGCTGCAGGGCGCCGAAGGCGACGTGAGCCACGACGAGCGCCCAGGCCGCGTAGATCCCCATGTGCAGCGTCTTCCAGGCGCGCGCGCCCATCACGCGCTGCCAGAAGTCGTGGCTCGTCGCCGCCATCACCGCGAACCAGGCCAGCGCGGCCGCGCCGAAGAGCTGGAAGGGCATCGACGACGGCGTGAAGGCGGCGTCGTAGGTGAAGAGGGACGCCAGCTCCGAGATCGGTCCGTAGGCGTGGTAGAAGCCGAGCACCTGCCGCGCGTGCCAGAGCGCGACGAGGAAGAAGATCACGCCGAGGTGGCGGCGGTTGTAGAGGATCGGCAGGAAGCGCCGGTCGAGGCGCGCGAGCGGACCGATCGCGAGGATCGCGGTCAGCATCAGGTAGGCGCAGCTCCCCCAGGCCCGCATCGCGAGGATCTGCGAGTTGACCTCCGCCCCCTCCGGGAAGACGCGGCGTCCGACGAGCTGGAAGACCTGCGTGTAGAGGAGGACCGCGGCGACGACGACGAGATCGTAGGCGACCTTGCGGCGGTTCCACTGGACGGCGACGTAGCGCGCGCTCATCTCAGCGCCCCTCCCCGAAGATCGCCTCGCGCGGCGCGGCGGGCGCGTCGGGCCGGTAGGCGAGCGCGGTGACGAGGATCGCGACCAGGAGCGGCGCGAGGATGAGCCAGACGATCTCGTGCCGGCGACGTTGCCCGCGATTCATCGGCCCTTCCCCCGCGCGAGGAGCAGGAGCGCCCAGGGCCAGAGCAGCGCGGCCGAGGGCAGGACGAGGATCCGGAATCCCGGCGCGGCGGCCAGACCGAGACGGCGCGGGGCGAGGATCGCGAAGAGGAGCGCCACGGGCGCGCCGATCAGCAGGTAGCCCTCGAGGGCGAGAGCGATGGTCTCTCCCACGCCTCAGGCCTCGGCGCTGCGGCCGCCGACCTCGGTCGCGGCGAGGGCCCAGGGGACGACGCGGCGCTGGGCTCGGCTGCCGCCGATGCGGCGGACCTCGGCGCCGAGGGCGCGCACCGCCGCGTGAGCGGCCGCGTGTCGTCCCGCGAAGGCGGCGACGAAGGCCTCGCCCAGCGGCACGCCGACCTCGCGGGCGACGAGGGCGTCGAAGCCGTCGCGCTCGTGCGCGGCGCGGCGCATGGACTCCAGGTATCCGTCGGCCTCGTCCCGCGCTCCCGCGCCCAGGAGGGCGAGGAGGTAGTGGAGGTCGGCGAAGGAGAGACCGTGGTCCCCCTTCCGCTCGCGGGCGATCTCGGCGAGCCGGCGCCAGCGATCCCCCACCTCGAGACCCGCCCGCTGCAGGAGGAGCAGGAGCGTCGAGGCGTTGCTGACGTCGCGGTAGTCGCGGGGCGGGTAGACGTCGATGCGGCGGTCGTAGAGATCGAGCGCCCGCCCGGGCCGCCCGAGCTCGACGTGGAAGAGGGCCTCGTGCCAGGCGAGATGGCCGGCGAAGTTGTTGACGCCGTCGAGGAGCTCGTCGCGACCGGCGAGCCAGGCCGCGCCGTCGCGCATCCGCCCCTCCTCGTAGTAGACGTGAGCGACGGCGTGCAGCCCCCAGACGTCGCGGGGTTCCAGGGCGAGGCCGTGCCGCCCCACCGCCTCGGCCCGGCGACGGTCTCCGGTCTCCTCGAGCGTGAAGGCGTGACAGCCGTGGACGTACCCCGCGCCGGGCTCCTCGTCGCCGAAACCGCCGAGGACCGCCTCGACGCTGCGACGCATCCCGGGCGCGTCGCCGAAGATGAAACGGAGGGCGTGGGCGAGCTTGATGACGAGGAGGTCGCCCGGGTGCTGGCCGAGCCAGACGTCGAGGCGATCCGCGGCCGCGAAGGCACGCCCCTCGAGCCAGTCCGAGAGGGCGTCGTGCAGGACCTGCTCGCGCTCGCCCGCGCCGCGCTCGGCGAAGCTCTCCCGGGCCGCGGCGAGGGAGGTCCGGATGCCGGGGAAGAGATCCCGTCGCCCGAGGATGCGGACGGCGAAGCCGCGGACGAGGTGCGCGGCGGCCAGGCCGGGATCGGCGGCGAGCGCCTCCTCGAGGTGGTCGGCGGCGTCGGCGCGGTGCCCCAGGATCGACTCCACGGCGTGGCCGAAGGCCCCGCGCGCGACGGCGCAACCGGTCCGGAGCTCACCCGCGAAGAGCAGCGCCCGCCGGAGCTGGTCGTCGGAGGCACGGAGAGGGAAGGCGGCGTCAGATTCGACCATCGTAGGCTCCCCGGGGAAAGGGCGCGTGAAGGAGGGTGAAGACGGGCGCGTCGAAGCCCTCCTCGAGCGCCTCGCGGAAGGTCTCGCGCTCCTCGATGCGCCGCGCCCGACCCCCGAAGGCCCGTGCGACGGCCGCAAAGTCGGTCGCTCCGAGGTGGACTCCCGCGGCGGGCAGGCCTCGGGAGCGCTGTTTCATGTCGATCAGAGCGTAGGAGGAGTCGTCCAGCACGACAACGACGAGGGGGCCGCCGAGGTCCCGCAGCGTCGCGAGCTCCCCCAGCCCCATCTCCAGACCGCCGTCGCCGACCACCGCCAGGACGGGTCGCTCGGGGGCGGCCAGCCGGGCGCCGATCGCGAGCGGCAGGGCGCAGGCCATGGTGCAGAATCCCGTCGACTGGAGCAGGAGGTCGGGGGCGGGAAGGCGCCACTGCTGCGCGAGGAGGATCCGGTGCGCTCCCGTATCGACGGTGGTCACCGCGCCCCGACGGCGGGTGATCGCGGCGGCCTCGGCGAGGAGAGCGGCCGGTTCCCAGGCGCGGCGAGGGGCGAATCGACGCGCGAGCTCCTCGCGGAGAGCGACGCGCTCGGCCTCCGCCCCCGGGTCGGCCGGCCGGGAGACGAGGTCGGCGAGACGGCCGAGATCGGCGGCGAGATCCGGGCTCGCGTGGTGCCGCCCGCTGATCCGATCCCGGCGGTTCGGACCGAGCGCGTGCACCTCCTGATCCGGACCGAAGGGTCTCGTCCAGTTGCTCCGCATCTCGACGGGGTCGTAGCCGACCAGCAGCACGAGGTCCGCGCGGCGCGCGAAGGCGAGCAGGGCCTCGTCGGCCAGGGGCGAGAGTCCCGCCGCCCCGAGCGCGTGCGGATCGTCCTCGTCGATCAGGCCCTTGGCCCGGTAGGTCGTGACGACGGAGCAACCGGCCCGGGTCGCGAGGCGGGTCAGGGCGTCGGGGACGCCGGGCCGCAGCGCGTCCATCCCGACCAGGAGGAGCGGCCGCGACGCCGCGGCGATCCGCGTGGCGAGCTCCGCCAGCGCGGGGCGCTCCTCTCCGCCGGCCCCGGCGGCGAGCTCCGGCCGGTGACCCGCGGTCGGTGCGTCGTCTCCTCCGAGGGGCCGGCCGTCGGCGTCCGCAGCAGGGCGAGCACCTCGTCCGTGGGACAGTCGACGTAGACGGGTCCCCGGGGCTCGGCGAGAGCGCAGGCGACGATCTCCCGGGCGGTGGCGGCGGCTCCCTCGGCCCGGAACTCGAACACGCGCTTCGCCACCGGCCGGAACAACGCGGCCTGGTCGATGACCTGATGGGTGAAGGCCGGGTCCTCGTCGAGGGCGACCCGGCCGCCGAGGATCACGAGCGGGACGCCGTCCTGGAGGGCGTTCGCGCAGACGTTGACGGCGTTCGCGACCCCCGGACCGATCGTGGCGAGGAGCACGCCGGGACCGCCTCCGAGACGCGCCGCCCCCTCCGCCATGAAGCCGGCCGCGTTCTCGTGCCGCGCGACCACGAAGCGGATGCCGGCGCGCTCGAGCGCGTCGAGCAGGGTGAGCACCTCTCCCCCCGGCACGCCGAACGCGAAGCGCGCCCCGGCCGCCGCGAGCTCCGCCGCCAACAGATCGGCGGCGCGCGCCCCCGGCCGCGGGCCGGGGGCCTCGGTCGCGGCGGCGGGATCGGTGGTCTTCGGGTCCACGGCGGCTCTCCGGGCGGAACGGTTCCACCCCGATGCTACCGCGCCGAGGCCCTCCCGGCGAACGAGCTCACCCCGCCCCCCGCCCCTCGTGAATAAATGGGGTCTGACCCCCTTTATTCAAGAAGCGCCCGATTGTGAATAAATGGGGTCAGACCCCATTTATTCACTTTCGGTCGGCGGAGCGGCGGCGGCGGGCCCGGAGATGCTGGCGGTGCGGGCCGGCGGCGACGTCCGACTCGCTCGCGAGCGAGAAGGCCGGGACGGCCCCCTGCGCCCGATAGCGTCGCCGGACCATCGGGGGCAGGTCGCGGAAGGCGACCACGCGGCCCCGGCAGAGCGGCGAGCCGCAAGCGCAGCTCGGCCAGGTCGGCTCGAGATCGATGCAGGTGGAGTAGTCGAAGGTGATCTCCTCCCCCGGCTCGATCGCCCGGAGGGCGAAGAGCTCGAGACCGCTCCCGGCGTTCCCCTCGCGCAATCCGGTGTTCGGATCGCAGGAGTGGTTCACGTAGTCGTCGATCTCGCCGGACGGCCCGAGGAACTCCCCGGCCGAGACCTGGATGACGTGCGTGAAGTCGGAGACGGCAGAGGCGAGGAGACGCCGACCACCGAAGACGAGGACGAGGTCTTGGGGAGCGAACGCCTCGGTGGCGAACACTCCATATCCCTTCGCTCCGGCCGAGCGGAGCGCGAGGGCGGGACGATCGAGATACACGATCACCTCCGCGCGGGTTTGCGGCCGACTTTGCGGGCGCTACCCTTCCGCGTCACCCTCCCCTTTCGCGAGAACAGGCGACGTCGCGCGGAAGATAGACCCGGCGGCAACCGGAGGACAAGAGGAAAATGGCCCAATCCAAGAAGGCCCCGACCCGCCTCCGGGTGGGCGCCCTGCAGTACTTCATAAGACCTATCCGGAGCTGGGACGAATTCCGCGACCAGGTCGCCGGCCTGGTCCGCACCGCCGGCGACTACGGGTGCCGTCTCCTCGTCTTCCCGGAGTACTTCACCGTCCAGCTCCTGACCCTGGGCGACGTCGGCCGGCCGATGGAAGAGCAGATCCGCCACCTCGCCCGGAGGGTCCCCGAGTTCCTCGAACTGATGGGCGCCCTCGCCCGGGAGTGCGACCTCTACGTCGTCGCGGGCACGATTCCCGTCTTCGAGCCCGGAAGCTCGGAGAAGATCCGCAACACCGCCTTCTTCTTCTCCCCCGACGGCACGCACCAGGCGCAGGAGAAGCTCCACATGACGCGCTTCGAGCGCGAGGCCTGGAAGGTGACGCCCGGAGAGCGGCTCAAGATCTTCGAGACGGAGTTCGGTCGCCTCGCCATCGCGACCTGCTACGACGTCGAGTTCCCCGAGGTCGCCCGCGCGGCGGCGCGGCAGGACGCGACGATCCTCGTCGTTCCCAGCTACACCGACGACCGGCAGGGCTTCCTGCGCGTGCGCTACTGCGCGCACGCGCGCGCGATCGAGAACCAGATGTACGTCATCTGCTCGGGCACGGTCGGTTCGCTGCCGATGGTGCCGGCCGTCTCGCTCAACTACGGACAGGCCTCGATCCTGACGCCGAGCGACTTCCCCTTCGCGCGCGACGGCATCCTCGCCGAGGGCATCCCCAACCAGGAGATGATGGTCATCGGCGAGCTCAACCTCTCGACGATCCATCAGAACCGCTTTCGCGGAACCGTCCGTCCGCTCCGCGACAGCCGGAACTCCGCCGAGCTCGTCTCGAGTTCCGACGTCGTCGAGGTCGCGGGTTCCTCGGCGGAATCGGGCGCCCGCCAGAGCGCCCGACGCCGCATCGTCATCCGCCACACGACGGAGGAGGACTTCGGCGGCATCCGCGAGCTCGCGGGGCTCATCTATCCCGACATCGCGCCCTGGAGCGAGGATCAGCTCCGCTCGCACCTCGCGATCTTCCCCGAGGGGCAGTTCGTGGCCGTCGATCAGCGCTCGGGTCTGGTCGTCGGCATGTGCTCGAGCCTGATCATCGACTGGGACGACTACGATCCGCAGCAGGACTGGGCCTCGCTGACCGCGAGCGGCACCTACCAGAACCACGACCCGATCTACGGCCGCTCGCTCCTCGCCGCCGACGTCATGGTGCGCCCGGGCATGCAGGGCCGCGGCGTCGGCAAGAAGCTCTACGACCGCGGTCGATTCGGACTCGCCCGTCACCTCGGACTGAAGCGCGTCCTCGCGGGTTCGCGACTCCGGGGCTACCACCGCTTCGCCGACAAGATGAGCGCGCACGAGTACGTCTGCCACGTCCTCGACGGCAAGCTCAACGACCCCACGCTGAGCTTCCAGCTCAACCAGGGATTCCGCGTCCTCGACGTCGTCAGCGGCTACTTCCAGGGCGACCCCGAGAGCCTCGGCTGGGCCGCGGTGATCGAGTGGCTCAACGAGGACATGGCGACCGACCACGATCGCAAGCAGGGCAACCCGATGTTCCGTCGGCCCTGACCGATTCTCATACGGTGTCAGTCACCGGATGAGAATTTCCCGCTCACCTCACCGACCGAGTCGCACGCCGGTTTCGAAATTCTCATCCGGTGACTGACACCGTATGAGAATCGGGAAATGAAGAGGGCCCCTTGCGGGGCCCTCCGGGGTGCGGGTGACCGACGCGGTCAGATGACGGCGGTCGTGCCGTCGAAGCGCGTGAAGGTGAAGGTCCCCATCTCGTTGAAGCAGAGCTTCTGTTCCTGGAGGACCGCTTCCGTCACGGCCTCGCCGTGCGGGATCGAGCCGGTGTAGTCCGAGCGCCAGTGGACGCCGGCCATGTTGCGGCCCTGGGCGATGTTGGCCGCGAGCTTGTTGAGCTCGTCGCCCACGGTGAGCGATCCCGCATCCGGCCCGGTGTAGGGCACGAGGCTCAGACCGTCGGCGGACGCGACGACCGGGTTCGGGATGATGAAGTCCTCGTCGAAGAAGGCCTTCAGCACCGTCACGCAGGCGCCGGCGATGATGGCGTGACCCGCGCCGTAGGCCGGGTGACGCGGCGAACCCTCGGTGTAAGCCATCGGCAGCAGCGCGGTGCCCGTCCCCGACTGGACCTGCGCGACCGCGGCCGAGTTGAGCACGTCGGCATGCAGCGGGTAGGTCGCCTGGTTCGTCGTGTGGACCTCGACGCGGCCCGCGAAGGCCTCCGGGCGCAGGCGACGGTGGACGAACCACTTCTGGAACCACACCGCGCGGAGCGCGTAGTTCGCGACCTCGGTGAGGACGCCGAGCAGGTGCGGTCCGCCGAAGGAGGTGAAGCCGACCTGGCTCGGGGAGCCCGCGTAGGCGTTGACGCTCGGCTTGAAGGGAACGCCCATGCCGAGCAGCACCAGCGCCGCGTTGAAGTAGGCCTGGAACAGCACGTCGTCGTGGACGTAGGACGCGAGATCGCGGGCGTTGCGGATGTAGCGGGCCGTCCCGTCGAAGGACTGCGCGACGCTCGGCTGGGCGCCGGTCTGGATCGCGAGCCACTCCGAGAAGCCGGACATGTAATCGACGCCCGGGACGTAGGTCCGCTGGCGCTGCGGCACCGGGAGCGTGCCGAGGTTGAAGTCCTTGAGCAGGAGCTGCGAGACGTAGGGACCGGCGAGGTCACCCGGCGTCGGGCTGCGGAAGAGCGTTCCCGGCGTCACCATCCCCGAGACCTTCGGCCCCCGGAAGTCCGACATCGCGTTGAGGTCGGCGACGGCGTTCGCGACGCCGCCGTCGGTGGCGTAGTCCGAGAAGTGGACGTCGCGCAGGAGCGCCATCCAGTAGAGCTCGACCATCTCGCCCGCCTCTTCCGCCGACGCGAAGGCCGGC
Organism: Planctomycetota bacterium; assembly: GCA_041402125.1. Classification (GTDB taxonomy): domain Bacteria; phylum Planctomycetota; family DRQF01; genus JAWKSY01. The sequence goes on along the minus strand of JAWKSY010000015.1, from coordinate 95,092 downwards.
GCGGGGGGCATGGTGATCGACTGCGGATCGACGCCGACGAGCGGGAAGACGATGCCGCCCTGCGGGTTCTCGAGCTTGCGCGGGCCGATCGTCAGGGTGTCGAGGAGCGCGAAGTCGCGCGTGTCGAGCGCCTGGATGAAGGTCTGGTAGGAGGCCTGATCGACCTCGCCCAGCGCGTTGTGCGGCAGGCCCTTCGAGAAGTTCCCGATGAAGTTCGGGTAGAGCGCCTCGTCGCCGTTGTTGACGTGGGTGACGGTGCCGCGTTCGAAGGCGAGCTGCGCCGCCTGGTTGCGGACCGACTGCGATGCGAGCGCCCGCGCCGTGGCATCGTCCACGCCGAGCGCGGCCTGGACGCCGCCGCCCGTGCAGCCGCTCAGCGGACCGACGAGCGCGCCGGTGGCGGCCGCGGCGCCGAGCGAACCCAGGAATCCGCGACGATCGACCTTCCGGGGCGACTCCGCCTCGGCGACCGGCTTGTTCTCACCATTCTTGCGGGGCATGGAACTCTCCTCGATACCCGTCGCGACGTGTCGATCGCGCACGTGGATTTATATCGACCGCCACCGCATTCCGTATGAACCAATCTCGGGTATTTTCCCGCACTTCCGTCGGATGCCGGGCCTCAATCGCGGGGCGGCACGACCCGGAAGAGACTGCCGTCCTCACTCCCGCGAAAGCCCTTCCCCTCCAGCCAGGCGGAGACCGCGGCGCGGTCGGGGTGCTTCGGACGGACCGTGTTGTAGAGCCGGTTGAGCCCCCGCTTGCGCGCCTCGTGCTCGAGGTGCTCGAGGATGAAGGTGCCGACCCCCTGGCCGCGCGCCTCGACGTGGGTCGCGAGGAGGATCTCGGCGTCCCCCCAGACCACGTCCAGCCAGCCGTAACCGACGACGCGGCCATCGTCCTCGACCCGCCACCACTCGCCCGGCACCGACTCCCCGGCGGCCAACGCCGCGTAGCGCGCGTCGAAGACGCCGCCGCCGGCTCCGCCGACGATGCGGACCTTGTCGTCGTCCCAGTGGGGATTGCTCTCGTGGATCCAGGTGAGGGTCATCTCTCGCTCCCGATTCGTGGTCCGGACGGACGTCCGCGCGACGCCGCCTCACCCTACCCCTCGGCAATTCCCGTGCCGAGTCCGAAACGACCGAGAGCGCGCCTCCGCGCTTCCGGAACGGGGCAAGTCCCCCACTCCGCCGGAGCCGGCCGGGCGATCTGCCCGCGTCGAATCCCGGTCCGGAGTGGACCCGGAAATGGAGAGGGCCCGGAGCGACGTGCGCTCCGGGCCCCCCATCACCGACCTCGACTCACCCGAGGGCGAGTCGCGATCGCGCGGCGATCAGGAACCGATGCAGATCTTGACCGCGTTGGTCGGGGCGATCGTCACGGCCGGGTCGACCATGATGCCCTGCATCGTGAAGGTCGCGCCGGCCAGGTAGGCCGGGACGCCCCAGGCCACGAGGCCATCACCGAAGTTGTTGGTGAAGTAGAACGCGTTCTGGAAGCCGGCATCGAGGCCCGAGCCGACGACGGTGATGCCGCCGAGACCCGGGGTTCCGATGTCGAGCTGCCCGAAGGGCGCGATCGGGTTGACGCCCGGGTTCAGGTCGCCGAGCAGGAGCACCCAGGGCTGGCCGTTGGCCTGTCCGTGGGCGTTGACGACGAGGTTGCTGCCCGGGAAGACCGTCGCATAGTACGGGCCGATGTCACCGGAATTCACGGGGCTGCCGAAGCGCGACTGGGCCGCGCCGAAGTTGATGTCGAGCGAGCCGAAGACCGTCGAGGCCTGTCCGGCCGGAACCGTGTCCTGGGTGTCGAAGATCACGACGTTGTCGATGTTCCAGCTAGAGATGTTGTAGACGCCATCGTCGCCGATCACGTAGCAGAAGCGGACCTTCAGCGCCGCGTTGGAGTAGGCCGAGAGATCGAAGTTCTGGTGCGTCCAGGCGGAATCCGCCAGCACCATTCCGGCCGAACCCGTCTCCCAGATCTGGACCCAGCTCGCACCGTCCCAGACCTCGATCGAGCTCTGCATGAAGGGCAGATAGTCCGAGCTGAGGAAGCGGTCGAAGCCGAGGTTCGGGCTCGCCATGCCGGTGGTGTCGACGGCCGGGCTCTCGATGCACTTGATCGGAGTGATCGCCGGGAACGGGTCGCCGCCGAGCACGACGCCCGCGACGCCGCCCGCGAGGACGGTGTCGCCATCGCGATCCGGGTCGGGGAAGCCCTGACCGCTGCCGTTGCCGCCCGCGGTGGCCGCGCCGATGACCCAGTCGCCGCCGAGGGACCAGCCGTTGGAGTTGTCGTCGAAGCGCTCGTAGAGGGCGCCCTGGTTCAGGATCTTGACGTTGTCGACGTTCCAGCCGGCGCAGTCGTCGTAGGCGCCGATCGTGAAGACCTGGTAACCGAAGCGGACGCGGAGGTCCTTGTTGGCGTAGGCCGTGATGTCGAACTGGACGGTCACCCAGCTCGAGTCGTTGATCTGAGTGGGGCTGCCGCCGCTGCCGTAGTTGACGAGCAAGACCCAGTTGCAGCCGTCGAAGACCTCGACGGTGCTCGCCATGTAGGGATCGTAGTCGGCGTTGAGCCAGCGCTGGAACTCGAGCATGAGCTTGGCCTGGCCGTGCGCGTTGATCGCGGGGCTCGTGAGGAAGACCGGCCCGTAGACGTTGTCGCCATCGATCGAGGCGCCCAGACCCGCGCCGGCGACGCCGCCGTTCAGGTCGCCGGAGGCGTCGAAGTCGGGGTCGGGAAGGCCGCAGTTGATGGCGACGGTCGTGCCGACCGACGTGGCGCCGATGGCCCAGTCGCCGGTCATGGACCAGCCGGCCGCGTTGTTGTCGAACTTCTCGAAGAAGAGCACCTGCGCGGAGGCCGACGTCGCCCCGAAGGCGAGGGCGACGCAAGCGCACAGGAAGTAGGTGGTGAGTCGGGAATTCAAGGGTCCACTCCGCGGGAAGAGAGCGAGACGCCGCCCGTCCGCACCGTGCGGCCCTGGTCGGTCGTCCCGGGTCGTCGGGAATCACCGTTCATGTCCTGCATGATCATGCGGTGACGACAAATCTCCTCGACCGGTCCCGGCGAATCAACGCCGGACTCAAGTGCGGTCCGGCACCGCACTTGCCGGCGACGGTCCTCGGACGAGAACGGATGATTTCTCGGTTTGGGGGATTCGCGACCGATCAACGCTCCCGGATCGACGCGACGTCGGCTCGCCGGGCCGACTCGCGAACGAGAGAGGGCCCGGAGCGACGTGCGCTCCGGGCCCTCGTTCGTGCTCATCGACTCACCCGAGGGCGAGTCGCGATCGCGCGGCGATCAGGAACCGATGCAGATCTTGACCGCGTTGGTCGGGGCGATCGTCACGGCCGGGTCGACCATGATGCCCTGCATCGTGAAGGTCGCGCCGCCCAGATAGAGCGGAACGCCCCAGGCCACGAGGCCCTCACCGAAGTTGTTGGTGAAGTAGAAGGCGTTCTGGAAGCCCGGATCGATGCCCGAACCGACGACGGTGATGCCGCCGAGACCCGGAGTACCGATGTCGAGCTGACCGAAGGGCGCGATCGGGTTGACGCCCGGGTTCAGATCGCCGAGCAGCAGCACCCAGGGCTGGCCGTTGGCGTTGCCCTGCGCGTTGATGACGAGGTTGCTGCCGACGAAGGCGGTCGCGTAGTAGGGACCGATGTCACCGGAGCCGGTGCCGTTGCCGAAGCGCGACTCCGCGACGCCGAAGTTGACGTCGAGCCGGCCGTTCGGGGTCGGGGCCTGTCCGGCCGGAACGGTGTCCTGGGTGTCGAAGATCACGACGTTGTCGACGTTCCAGCTCGAGATGTCGTAGACGCCGGTGTTGCCGATCTCGTAGCAGAACCGGACCTGCAGCGCCGCGTTCGAGTAGGGCGTGAGATCGAAGTTCTGGTGCGTCCAGGCGGAATCCGTCAGCGTCACGCCGGCCGTGCCCGTCTCCCAGATCTGAACCCAGCTCGCGCCGTCCCAGACCTCGATCGAGCTCTGCATGAAGGGCAGATAGTCCGAGTTGAGGAATCGATCGAAACCGAGGTTCGGGCTCACCATCCCGGTCGTGTCGACGGCCGGGCTCTCCATGCAGGTCAGCGGGGTGATGACGTCGAGCGGGTCGCCGCCCAGCACCACGCCCGCGACGCCGCCCGCGAGGACGGTGTCGCCGTCGCGATCCGGATCGGGAAGCCCTGACCACTGCCGTCGCCGCCCGCGGTGGCCGCGCCGATCGCCCAGTCGCCGTTGAGCGCCCAGCCGTTCGAGTTGTCGTCGAAGCGCTCGTAGAGCGAGCCCTGGTTCAGGATCTTGACGTTGTCGACGTTCCAGCCGGCGCAGTCGTCGTAGGCGCTGGTCGTGAAGACCTGGTAACCGAAGCGGACGCGGAGGTCCTTGTTGGCGTAGGCCGTGATGTCGAACTGGACGGTCACCCAGCTCGAGTCGTTGATCTGCGTGGAGCTGCCGCCGCTGCCGTAGTTGACGAGCAAGACCCAGTTGCAGCCGTCGAAGACCTCGACGGTGCTCGCCATGTAGGGATCGTAGTCGGCGTTGAGCCAGCGCTGGAACTCGAGCATGAGCTTGGCCTGGCCGTGCGCGTTGATCGCGGGGCTCGTGAGTTGAACCGGACCGTAGACGTTGTCGCCATCGATCGCAGCGCCGAGGCCCGCGCCGGCGACGCCGCCGTTCAGGTCGCCGGAGGCGTCGAAGTCGGGGTCGGGAAGGCCGCAGCTGATGGCGACGGTCGAGCCGACCGAGGTCGCGCCGATGGCCCAGTCGCCGGTCATGGACCAGCCGGCCGCGTTGTTGTCGAACTTCTCGAAGAAGAGAACCTGCGCGGAGGCCGACGTCGCCCCGAAGGCGAGCGCGACGCAGGCGCACAGGAGGATGGTGGTGATGCGGGAATTCACGGGTCTCTCCGTTGATTGGGAAACGGGTACGCACCCAGGTTCCCGTTCCCCGAAACCACGGCAAGGTGAGAAAGGAGTTTTTGATTTCGCGTAACCGGACGCACTCCAGTTCGCGATGCGGGAGGCATCGCCGCAAGGCCGGTCGCGAGTGTTGCTTGCGCCACATCTTCGCGGAGCCTTGACCGGAGCTTCACGCGTTCCGGTGCGCGGAGCGCGCCGCGAATTCGCGATGAAAGCGAGCGCGACGCGCGCGAGAACATCCAGTTCGACTGCAAGTCCACCCGATGAGGACTCGAAGGAACCGCGCGTTCACCGACCGCGCCCGCAGAGGAACCATCGATGACCGAACTCGCGCGCGGCGCCGTCTGGAACGGCGCCGAGACCCGGCCCCTGGGCGAGATCCTCGTCCAGTCGGGCGTGCTCGCTCCCACCGATCTCGCCCGCGCCCTCGAGCACCAGCGTCGCCAGGGGCTGAAGCTCGGCCAGGCCGTCGTCGCCCTCGGGCTCGCGACGGAGTGGCAGATCGCGGAGGCGCTCGGATCGCAGGGCCGCATCCCCGCCGTCCGCCTCTCCCCCGCCCTGGTCGAGCCGGGGATCGCGGAGGAGCTCGGCGCCGAGGTCTCGCGCCGTCTGGGCGCGATCGCGATCAACCGCATCGCGGGGATCACGACGGTGGCGATGGAAGACCCCGGCGACGTCGATCACGTCGACGAGATCGGGCGACGACTCGGCGGGCCGTTCCTCGCCGTCCACGCCGGTCCGATCGCGCTGCGGGAGTGCCTCGACCACTTCTTCCCCCGCGGCGTCGACCGCGGCCCCGACCTGGGCGCCGTCGTGGCGGGGATCGACCCCGAGAGCCTCGCCCTCTCGACCGAACACGCCGCCCCCGCGCTGGGCGACGACGACGAGAGCCCCGTGGTCCGCCTCGTCGAGGGCATCATCCTCGACGCCTGCGAGGCCCGCGCGAGCGACGTCCACTTCGAGCCGCGCGCCGACGCGATGGTGGTCCGCTTCCGGGTCGACGGCGTCCTCTACGAGCGCCTGCGGCTCCCGAAGAGCTGGCTCCGCCCCTGCCTCTCGCGCCTGAAGATCCTCGCCGAGCTCGACATCACGCAACGCCGACTCCCCCAGGACGGCCGCATCCTCGCCCGCATCCGCGACCGTAGGGTCGATCTCCGCGTGGCGACGACGGGCACCCTCCAGGGCGAGGGCGCCGCGGTCCGCATCTTCGACGGCGGACGGCAGGTCATCGGCCTCGAGACCTTGGGCTTCGACGACCGCCAGCTCGCGGCGCTCCACGCCGCCTTCGCGTCGCGGGACGGATTCATCCTCGCCACCGGGCCCTCCGGCAGTGGCAAGACGACGACGCTCTACTCGATCCTCCGCGAGCTCAACTCCGAGGACCGCAAGATCGTCACGCTGGAGGACCCGGTCGAGAGCGAGCTCGAGGAGGCGGTCCAGATCGCGGCGAATCCGCAGATCGGTCTCGACTTCGAGCGCGGCCTGCGATCGATCCTGCGCCTCGACCCGGACGTGATCATGATCGGCGAGATCCGCGACCGGCACACCGCCCAGACCGCGGTGACGGCGTCGCTCACGGGGCACCTCGTCCTCTCCTCGCTGGCCACCGTCGGCGCGGCGGAGACGATCATGCGCCTCGTCGATCTCGGCGTGGATCGCTTCCTCGTCGCGGACACGATGCGCGCGATCGTCTCGCAGCGACTCGTGCGCCGGATCTGCCGCGCCTGCCGCGCGCCCGCCGAGGCGCCGCGCCGGCTGCGCGACGCGATGGGGATCGCGAACGACCCCGGCCCCTTCTTCGCCGGCCGCGGCTGCGAGGAGTGCCGGCACACCGGCTTCCGCGGGCGCATCGCGCTCTCCGAGGTGATGACGATGACGCCGGAGCTCTACCCGCTCGTGAGCGGCCGGACGAGCAGCGGCGAGATCCGCCAGGCGGCCGTCGCCGGCGGCATGCGCACGATGCGCCAGGACGGACTCGCGAAGGTGCGGGCGGGACAGACGACGCTCGAAGAGGTTTACGCCGTTTGCGGCGGGAGGATCGCGCCATGATGAAGATCGCCTACGTCCACGACGAACAGTCGGCGCCCGACGGCCGCGCCCGCGCCCTCGAGGAGGCCGGCTTCGTCGTCGAGATGATCGCGGACGGCGCCCGGGCGCTCGACCGCGTCGAACGGACGCGCCCCGACCTGGTCCTCCTGGACGTCCTCGTCCCGGGCGCCAACGGATTCGAACTCGCCCGCCGTCTCCGGACGCGCTTCGCGACCGAGGACCTCCGGATCGGTCTCTGCGCGGGGATCTTCCGGGGCGAGGCCTACCGCCGCGCCGCGGCCGAGGCCGGGGCCGACGCGTACCTCGAGACCGGGTCCGACCCCGACGCCCTGCTGCGGGCCCTGCTCGCCGCGTTCGCCCGTCCCGGAGTCGAGAGCGCCGTCGCCCTCGGACCGGTCGTCGGAGCGGGAGGCGTGCCGCGGATCGAGGAGGTGGACCTCACCCCGAGCTCCTGAGTCCCCGGCCCCCGCGACATGTCGTCCTCCTGACCGACGGGAGGCGGCGTGCTAAGACGGGAGGCCGGATCTCGCGCGCCCGGTGCGCTCCCGCGGCCCTCCGCCGCGGCGCGGCCCGCGGCGCCGACGCAGGAGTTCGCGATGACCGTTGCCCTCCGACCGATCGTTCGCGCCGCGACCGCGGCCCTCCTCCTCGCGACGACCGCGTTCGCGCAGGACGGTCTCCCCGAGGGTCCCGACTGGGGCCGTCCCCGTCGGATCCGTCCGGAGGGGAAGAACGTCCTCTTCGCGACCGGCGACGGCTGCGGGGGATGCCACAGCGCGAGCTCCAACGCCGTCGCCCTCCGCGACGTGACGGGAGCGGACGTCTCCCCGCACGGCCTGTGGCGCGCCACCGCGATGGCGAACTCCTTCCGCGACCCCTACTGGCGCTCGCAGGTGGCCCGCGAGATCGCCGCCGCGCCCGAGAAGGCGGAGGAGATCCAGAACCTCTGCGTGACCTGCCACGCCCCGATGGCGCACCACACCGCGCGCATCGCGGGCCGGCCGCACGGCTCCGTCCGCGAGCTGACCGCGGACCCGCTCGCCCGGGACGGCGTCTCCTGCACCGTCTGCCACCAGGCGCGCCCCGACAACTTCGGCAAGCCCGAGAGCTTCCGCGGCAACCTCGACATCCGGCCGGGTCGGATCATCTACGGCCCCTACCCCGATCCGATGGCGGGCCCGATGCGCATGCACAGCGCCTACACCGCCACGGAGGGTCCGCACGTCCAGGAGAGCGCGCTCTGCGGGAGCTGCCACACCCTCGTCACGCGACCCGCCCCCGACGCCCCGGACTTCCCGGAGCAGACGCCCTACCTCGAGTGGCGCAACAGCGTCTTCAGCACCGAGGGCAGGCGGGAGCCGGAGTCGCGCAACTGCCAGGAATGCCACATGGCGGACCTGGGCGAGATCGCCATCGCGCGCAATCCGGCCGGCGTCGACTTCGCGATCGACCCCCGCCCGAACTACCGCGCGCACGCCTTCGTGGGCGGGAACGCCTTCCTGCTGGAGATGCTGCGCGACGCGGCCGAGGAGCTCGGCGTGACCGCCCCGCCCGAGGCCTTCGACCGTCTGATCTCCGCCACGCGGCGCCAGCTCCGCCGCGACACGGCCGACGTCGAGATCGACGGGCTGAGCCGACAGGACGACCGCATCCGCTTCTCCGTCAAGGTCACGAACCGCACCGGCCACAAGCTGCCGACGGGCTATCCCGCGCGCCGGATCTGGCTCACGACGGAGGTCATCGTCGGCGAGTACCAGGTCTTCGAGAGCGGTGGGCTCGACGACGGCGGCCGCATCACCGACCTCGCGGCCGACGCCGCCGCGAAGCACGTCGACCGCGTCCGCTCGCCGGCGGACGTGCCGGTCTGGAGCGCGGTGCCGGTGGACCTCGAGGGTCGGCCGACGACCATCCTCCACGGCATGGCCCGCTACGCGAAGGACGACCGGCTCCTGCCGCGCGGCTGGAAGCCGGACGGCCCGGACGTCGCGATGACGGCGCCCGTGGGGGTGGACGGCGACGCCGACTTCATCGGCGGCTCCGACACCGTCCACTTCGACCTCCCCGTCCCGGCCGACATCCGCGGCGAGATCACGGTGAAGGTCATGCTCCTCTACCAGTCGATCCCGCCGGAGTGGGCCGCCCCGCACGCCGAGGGGAAGGCGCCCGAGAACGAGGTGTTCACGCGCCTCTATCGCGCCTCGAACACCCTGGCGGAGATCCTCGGCACGGCGACCGCGGTGCGCTGAGGGGCACGACGGGCGGGCATGAAAATGCGGAGCGGATGAGATCGCTCTTGCCCGCTCCGCGTCCCCGCTGACGACACCCGTGCGCGTCGCCAGTGCGGTTCGAGGGTAGCACCCTCTCCCGCGATACCCGGAAATCCGGTTCCCGGCCCGAGATCCGCGGGACGCGACGGGTCCGTCCCGTGGATTCCCCCGCGTCCGCGCCGCGGCATTTCCCGCCCCGCTCCTCCCGGCCGTCAAGCCGGGGCGCGGCCCCTGCCGATCCGGAGGAAGAGACCACCTCCGGAGACTCCGATGCCCCGAGATCGTCGACGAACGCCTCCCCGGAGCCCCGCCGGCGGTTCCTGGTCGCTGGCGATCGCCCTCGCCACCGTCGGAGTCGTGGGGACCTTCCTCGCGCTCGCCGCCGTCCCCGGACTCGTCGCGCGCGAGATCGACGCGGGACGCAGCGGTCCGAACGCCGCGGCCTCCGCCGCCGTGCCCGGCACGATCGCTGTCGAGCCCGTCTCGTTCCGGGACGTCGAGATCGGGCGATCGCTCTTCCACGATCGACGTCTCTCGGCCGACGGCTCGGTCTCCTGCGCGAGCTGCCATCGCCTCGAGAGTCACGGCGTCGACGGCCGCGAGCTCGCCATCGGAGTCGGCGGTCGGGTCGGGAGCTTCAACACGCCCTCGCTCTACAACCTCGAGCACTCGCACCGCTTCGGTTGGAAGGGCGAGGCCCGCGCCATCGAGGATCTCATCGACGGCGCGGTCGAGGACGCGGACATGCTCGCGACGAACTGGGCGCGCGTGGAGCGCCTCGTCGGCGAGGACGCGACCCTGCGGGTCGAACTCGAGCGACGCTACGGCGCGGCGGATCGCTCCGCCGTCCGGCGCGCGCTCGCCGACTTCATCCGAAGACTGCGCACGCCGGGCGCGCCCTACGACGCCTGGCTCGGCGGCGAGGCGAGCGCGCTGGACGACGCGGCGCGGCGCGGCGAGGCGCTCTTCGACGACCTCGGCTGCAACGCCTGTCACCAGGGCACGGGCTTCGGCGGCACGGTGCGTCAGTCGCTCGGCGTCATGGACGACGTCTACCTCGCCCTCGCGCCCGAAGGCGCCGGGCGGAGTCCGATCGCGGACCGCTGGCCGGGCCTGGGCGCCCTCCGCGTGCCGCCGCTGCGCAACGTCGCCGCGACCGGTCCCTGGTTCCACGACGGCTCCGTCGCGAGCCTGAGCGAGGCGGTCCGGCTCATGGCGCGTCACCAGCTCGGGATCGAACCGAGCGAGACGGAGATCCGGGACCTCGTGGCCTTCCTCGAATCCCTGACCGGGCGGCTGCCGAGCGAGGTGACCGGGCGATGAATCTCAAGCACGTCGTCACCATGTTCCTCGCCCTCGGCATCCTGGTGCTGCTCGTCCAGAGCTGGCGAGAGGCCTCGTCCCTCGATCCCGAGGAGCACGAGCGGCTCACGACCGCCATCACGCGCGCGAAGCAGATCGACGCGACGCTGGATCGCCTCGTCCTCGAGACGCGCACGGGAACACTCGGGCGCCACGACGAACTGATCGCGACCCTCCGCGCCGGCGAGGACGCGATCCGCGACCTCTCGGGCGAGTTCGCGCCGACGAGCCAGCTCCGACGGGAACTGAATCACGGCATCAAGCGATCGGTCGCGCTCTGGCGGGAGAAGTCCGACCGCATCGAGGAGTTCAAGACGGCCAACGCCGCGCTGGGCAACTCGCTGCGCTACTTCCCCCAGGCCCTCGAGCACTACCTCAATCACCCCTCGGAGAGCGACGATCCCGAGGCGATGCGGGCGGCGCTCGACGCCGTGCGGACGACCTTCCACCACGAGGACCGCGACCGGGCCGAGGTCCTCGAGCGTCTGGCCGCGATCGATCCCGGCCGGACGGCGAAGACGCCCCCGGGGAACATCCTCCTGATCCGCGCCCAGAAGCTGGCCGAGGAGACCCGGCGGACCGAGGCCCGGATGAAGGACGTCACCGCCGTTCCCGTGATCAAGGCCCTCGACGACGTGGAGCGCCTCGCTCAGACGAGCTTCCGGGCCTCGGCCGCGAAGGCCTTCGGCCACCGTCTCGGCCTCACGGTCATGGCGACCCTGCTCTTCATCTACGGCTTCCTGAGCGTGCTGAACCTGCGCCTGACGACGCGGGAGCTCAACGACGCGAACGAGATGCTCGAGATCGACCGCATGGCGCAGGAGAACGAGATCGAGCGCCTCCGCGAGGAGCTCGGCGCGCTGCGCGACCGGGTCGAACGCTCGGGACGCGTCCACCTCGACGACGCCACCGCGGAGCTGGTCGAGCTCGCGGACCGGGCCGGACACGATCTCGACGAGCCCGTGCGGGAGCTCGTGAGCTGCGCCGCCGCGCTCTGTCGCAACGGCGAGCTCGAAGCCGAGACGGCGGCGAACTTCCGCGGTCTGGCCGAAAGCGCCGCGCGGGTCCGCGACGCGATGCGGCTCATGCGGGAGGTCGAACGCACCTTCTCGAGCGAGGCCCCGACCGGACCGGTCGACCTCGCGACCACGCTGGCCGAGGTGACCGGCGCGATGGCGACGCGGCTCGAGCTCGCCGGGGCCAGCCTCTCCCCGCCCGAGGAATCGGGCGCGGTCCTCGGACATCCGGTCCTCCTGGCCGAGACGCTGCGGACGATCCTCGGCGCGGGTCTCGCCGGCGACGCGCCCCGGATCGGGATCGTCCTGCGCGAGGAGGGCGAGGTCACCGAGATCGACGTCCTCGCCGCGACGCTGGGCCCCGGGTGCGGCCACCTTCCGGTGGAACTCCTCCGCGACGCGGCGGAGGCGCTCGGAGGGGCGATCGGGATCGAGCCCGGTCAGGTGACGCTGATCCTCTCGCGCGCGGCCGTCGGGGCCTGCTCGCCGCGGCCGACCGCCGTCTGACGCCGGGTCCGGCCGGGGATCAGGGCAGGCGCCGCGCCGGATGGCCCGGCACCGGCGTCAGGTGATCGCCGACGCGGACCGTCCCGCCGCGGTGGATCGCGGCGTAGACCCCACCCCGCCCGCCCAGCGCCGCGTCGAGCCCCGGCCGCACGACGCGGTCGAGCCAGCCGCAGGGCGGACAGGGCGAGAGGATCTCGATCTCGGCCTCGCCCAGCGTGAAGCGCGCGCCGATGAGACCGGCGAGCGACATCCCGCGCACGACGAGATTGCGCCTCGGGTCGAGCGGGGCGATCTCGAACCCGGCGTCCCGGGCCGCGGCCTCGACGTCCTCCGCGCCGATGAGGGTGAGCTGACGCTTCGGATCCGGCTTCCGCGAGAAGGTGCCTTTCCCCTCCGCGTAGCGATCTCCCTCGATGCCGACCCCGGCGACGAGCCGGACCTCGGCCCGCGCCTCCAGGGCCCGGGCCGCCTCGGGCGCCACTCCGATCACCTCGACGATCCCGTCCATCGCGCCGTCTCCTCCACCCCGGGGGTGATGTCGTCGGGACCAGGATGACCGATCGGCCGCCGCCCCGCGAGTCGCCATCTCGGCCGCGGCGCCTTTCGTCGCCCCGGATCCCGGGCCACAATCGCCGGGCGAGATCATCCCGGAGCCACCGTGTCCGACCGCGTACCCGATGCCTTCCTCGAGCACCTCGCGCCGCGAATCCCCGACGCGGACGAGCGGGAGGCGCTCCGTCGCGCCCTCGAGCGGCCGCTCCCGACGACCTTCCGGGTCCAGTCGGGCGACGAGGCCGCGATCCTCGCCGGACTCGCGGCCCGGGGGCTCGAATCCGTTCCCCTGCCCTTCGCTCGCGGCGGACACCGGGTCGTCGCCGGGCCCGACCCGGGCCCCCTGCTCGAGCACGCCATCGGTCGCCTCTACGTGCAGGAAGCGGCCTCGATGATCGCGGGCGAGACCCTGCTCCGCACCGCCCCCGCCGCGCCGGACCTGGTCCTCGACCTCTGCGCCTCGCCGGGCTCGAAGACGACCCAGCTCGCCGCGGGCCTTCCCGCCGCGACGACGCTCCTCGCGAACGAGCCCACGCCCACCCGCGTGAAGGTCCTCGCCGCGAACCTCCTCCGGACCGGGAGCGCGGCCGCCCTGTCGCAGGCCGACGGTCGCGCCCTCGGACCGCGGCTCGCCGGGCGCTGCGACGCCGTCCTCGTCGACGCGCCCTGCTCCGGTGAAGGCACGGTGCGGCGCGATCCGAAGGCGCTGCGCGGCTGGCATCGCCGGCGCTTCCCGCGCTTCACGAGCGTCCAGTCCGAGCTCTTGCGCGCGGCCGCGATCGCGACGCGCCCCGGGGGCGTCGTCGTCTACTCGACCTGCGCCCTCTCACCGGAGGAGAACCACGAGGTCGTCGCCGCCGCCGTCGCGAGCGGCGACTTCGAGACGATCCCGCTCGGCCCCGCTTTCCCGAACTCGCGGCGAGCGTGACCGCGGAGGGCTGGCTCTGGGTCCTGCCCCACCAGCACGACACGGGCGGGTTCTTCGTCGCCGCGCTGCGGCGCCGCGGCCGCGCGCCGGCGCCTTCGTCGGCGGCCCCGGGCTCCCGGCCGGCTGGAACGCGCTCTCGGCCGACACGGCCCGCGCCCTCGCCGATCGCCTCGAGCGCGACTTCGGGCTCGACATCGGATCGCGGCCGGGTCGACTCCTCAGGCGGGGCGACGACATCCGGCTCGCCCGCGAGAGCGAGATCGCGCTCGCGGCCGGACTCGGTCTCAATCGCTTCGGCTGGCGACTGGCCGCGCTCGAGCGCGGCGAGATCGCGCCGGATCACGAGCTCGCGATGGTCTTCGGCGAGCACTTCCGGCACGGCGTCCGCGATCTCGACCGGGACGCCGCCCGTCACTACCTGCTCGGCAACGTTCCCGCCCTCGAACTGGCGGCGGACGAGGACCTCGTCCTCGCGCGCCACGCCGGACGGGGACTCGGCTTCCTCCGGCGCCGCGGCTCGCGCGTCATCAACGCGCTCCCCGCGGCCTGGGTCCGCTCGCGCGTCGACTGGGCGAGCTCCCAACCCTCGCGATAGCTCTTCGAGAGGAAACGCGCCGCCTCGGGCGCGCCGCCGGTCGTCATCGACTCCGGATCCCAGTCGAAGGCCTTTCCGGAGCGGAAGGAGACGTTCGCGAGGAGCACGAGCTCGGTGAAGGGGGCGGCGTAGGAGAAGGGACTCGAGGTGCCGCCCTTCCCGCGGATCGCGTCGAGCCACTGCCGGTGGTGACCCGGCGAGGGAACGTGGGTGACCTCGGGCCGGTCGCGCTCGGCGAACTTCGCCTCCGGGTAGAGCACCGGCGCCTCGCTGGAGGCGTGCTTCACCGCCATGCGTCCCTCCGAGCCGATGAAGAGGCAGCCGTTCATCGGCAGCTCCTTCGCGATCTCGGGGGCCGGCTTCTCCGTCCCCTCGTACCAGTGGACGGTCAGGGCCAGGCGCTTGCCCCGCGCGGGGAAGGCGAAGGTCGTGTGCATGTGCTGCGGCCCCGCGGCGGGGAGCAGCGGCCCGCCCCGGCTCTCGACGCGCACCGGTCGGTCGCCGAGCTCGAGCGCCCAGACCGCGAGATCCATGAGGTGGATCGCCATGTCGCCCACCGCTCCGCAGCCGTAGTCCCACCAGCCGCGCCAGACGAAGTGGGCGAGCGAGGGGTGATAGGCGCGCTCCGGGGCCGCGCCGAGCCAGAGGTCCCACCAGAGATCGCGGGGCACCTCGGGGCGCTCCGTCGGCAGCGTCATGCCCTGCTTCCACCAGCCGCCGGGGCGGTCGGTGATGACGTGCACCTCCCGGACCGGACCGAGCCAGTCGGCCTCGAGGATCTCCTTCGCGCGGAGGTAGGCGGGCGACTCGTGGAACTGGGTGCCCATCTGCGTCGCCACCTTCGCCCGAGCCGCGAGCTCGCGGACACGCCGGGCCTCGGCCACGGTGTGGGTGAGCGGCTTCTCGCAGTAGACCGGAAGCCCGCGCGCGAGCGCGCGCGTCGTCACCGGGGCGTGGTGGTGATCGGGCGTCGAGACCACGATCGCGTCGAGCCGTTGCTCGAGCAGCTCGCGCCAGTCGAGGAAGGTCGCGGCGTCGGCGTGGCGCGCGGCGGCGCCGCGAAGCCGGCCGGCATCGGCGTCGCAGAGGGCGGCGATCTGCTCGCCCTTCACGCCGTCGAGGTTGTTCGCCCCCCGTCCGGCGACGCCGACCACGCCGATCCGGAGGCGCTCGTTCGCGCCGAGGATGCGGCGCGAGGCGTCGCTGATCGCGAAGGGAGCGGCGGCGAGAGCGCCGAGAAAACGACGGCGGGAGCAGCGGATCATGGGCGAAGATTCTCCTGGGTCCGGACGACCCCGATCGCGAAGGAACCGAGGGGTCGAGGATTATGGCACGACCGGAGGATCTTCGCCGTCGTCGCGAGAAACACGGGCCCACCCGCACGCGGGCAGGGCTTACCCGGGCGAGACGAATTCGTCCCGAGATCCGGGCACGAGGGCGTTAACTTCGAACGGGGAACGCGCGCCGGTGTCGAGCCTTCGAAAGCGGGGTCGAAGGGCGGCGCCGGCGCGCTCCCCACTTTCCCCTCCACCGCCGCGGCGTGCTCGGACCCGAGCTCAGGCCTTGTTGCAGGCCCGTCCGCCGTGCGCCTCGCGCTCCTCCTCGATCGCCCGGAGACGCTCGAGGGTGATGTCGCCCGTCGGGTACTCGCCGGTGAAGCAGGCGTTGCAGAAGTGCTCGAGGCGGGCGTTGCCGGCGCGCGCGGAGTTGTTCATGCGCTCGCGCTCGAGATAGGCGAGGTGATCGACGCCGAGGTAGCTCGCGATCTCGCCGACGGAGCGGCCCTCCGCGACGAACTCCCGCTTGCTCGCCATGTCGATGCCGTAGGGGCAGGGCGCCACGAGGGGCGGGCTCGTCACCGCGAAGTAGACGCGCCGCGCGCCGACGCGGCGGACCATCTCGACGATGCGCCGGGACGTCGTGCCGCGCACGATCGAGTCGTCGACGAGCAGGATGTCCTTGCCCTCGAACTCGAGCGGGATCGGGTTCAGCTTGCGCCGGACCGAGGAGTTCCGGCTCGACTGGTTCGGCATGATGAAGGTGCGGCCGATGTAACGGTTCTTGACCAGTCCCTCGCGGTACTCGACGCCGAGCGCGTGCGCCATGGCGATCGCCGCGTCGCGGGACGAGTCCGGGATCGGGATGACCGCGTCGGGCATCGGAGCGCCGCTCTCCCTCCACTGCTCGGCGAGCGCCTCGCCGAAGCGGCGCCGCGTCTTGTAGACGGAGACGTCGTCGAGGAAGGAATCCGGTCGCGCGAAGTAGACGTGCTCGAAGATGCAGGGGCGGTGCGGCTTCTCGACGAGTCGTCGAGAGGCCACGACGCGATCCTGGCCCACGAAGATCGCCTCGCCGGGGCCGATGTCGTGCGTGCGCTCGAAGCCGTTGACGTCGAGCACCACGCTCTCGGAGGCGCAGGCGTAGGCGGTGCCGTTGTCGTCCTCGCGCGTGCCGAAGCAGATCGGCTTGATGCCGTAGGGGTCGCGGAAGGCGACCATGCCCACGTCGGCGATCGTGGCGACGACCGAGTAGGCGCCCTTGACCTTCTCGAAGACCTCGCCGACCGCGGCGAAGATCTCGTCGGAGCCGAGCCGTCCCGTCCGGGCGTACTCGCGGGCGAGGCGGTCCTGGAAGACCCAGAGGATCGCCTCGACGTCACAGGTGGAGTTGAGGCGCGTGCCCTTTCCGAAGAAGTGGTCCCGCGTCAGCTCGAGCAGGTTGGTGACGTTGCCGTTGTGGGCCATCGCCACGCCGAGCGGGTAGGTGTGGTGGAAGGGCTGCGCGTCGTCGTTCGTGCCCGCGCCGACCGTCGGGTAGCGGACGTGCCCCACGCCGAGGTTGCCGCGGAGCCCGCGCATGTCCCGCTCGGAGAAGACGTCGCGCACCATCCCCTCGCCCTTCTTCACGTGGAAGGAGTCGGTGAAGGTGATGATGCCGGCCGCATCCTGACCGCGGTGCTGGATGGCCAGCAGGCCCTCGTAGATCTCCGGCGCCACGTCGGCGCCGTCGGGACCGTAGATGCCGATGAATCCGCACATGGCGCGACGCGACCTCGTCTCGTGGCGAAAGGGGTTGGAACCGGGACGCGGGATGGATCACGATAGGCGAGCCGGCCCCCCCCGCAAGGGAGAGGATGCCGGGGCCTGGGGACGACCGGAGCGAGGCGGATGAGCGATGAGCGGCAGTTCGAGGTGACGGACCTCCTCGAGGCCCTCGGCGCCGGCGATCCGGATGCGGCGGATCGCCTCCTCCCGCTCGTCTACGACGAACTTCGGCGGCTGGCGCGGCGCGAGATGGCCCGGCGGGACGGGCCCCAGACGCTCGAACCCACCGCCCTCGTCCACGAGGCCTTCATGCGCCTCGCCGCGGCGCAGGGCGCCGGATTCGAGCACCGCCGTCACTTCTTCGACGTCGCCGCGAAGGCGATGCGTCGGCTCCTCGTGGATCACCACCGGGCGAAGGGCCGCCTGAAGCGGGGCGGGGAGCGCGATCGCGTCCCCCTCGACGAGGCCCTGCCCGCCGATCCCGTCCGGGGCGACCTGGTGGCGCTCGACGCCGCGCTCTCGCGCCTCGAGGCTCTCCACCCCGAACACGCCCGGGTGGTCGAGCTCCGCTTCTTCGGCGGCCTCGACGTCGCCGAGACGGCCGAGGTGCTGGGCGTCTCCGACCGCACCGTGAAGCGGCACTGGCGCTTCGCGCGCGCCTGGCTGATCGACGCGATGCACTGAGAGTCTGTGAAGAAATTCACAGACTCTGAGGTCCCGGGCGGAACCTCCCGCCGCCGCCGACCTTCCGTCGCGGCGTCGCTCCTGCGGCGAGCCGGTCCGAGGTCGCGGACTCCGGCGCGGACCGGAAAATCCCCACGGCGCCTGGCCCCTCCGGGTCGGCGAGGGCGTGACCCCGGATGAAACCCCCATCCGGAGCCCTCCCATGGACCTCAAGATCCTCCTGCTCGCCCTCGCGCTGGTCGCGAGCGGCGTCGGCCGCGTCTCCGCCCAGGAGACCCCGGACCTCGGACCGGCCGTCTCCCCCGAGCTCGCCGCCGTTCTCGCCGAGGCCGCGCCCGACGAGCTCGTCCGCGCCTACGCGAGCTTCGGCCCGACTCTGGACGTCGCCGCTCATCTGGAGCGCGCGCGCGCCCTCGGACGCGAGGAGCGCCGCCGCTTCGCCATCGGACTCGCGCGCGACCACGCGGACGCCCTCCAGGCCCGCGGCCTCACGATCCTCGACGCCGCCGCGGAGCGGGGCGCGGCGACGGACGTCCGCCCCCTCTGGATCAACGGCGTCGTGTCCTTCCGCGCGACGGCCGGGGTCATCGCGGAGCTCGCGGGACTCAGGGAGATCCGCGCGATGCATCTCGATGGCACGGTCGCTCCGGAGGAGGCCCTCGACGCGACCCGAGCCCCCGGGCCGGACCCGGCCGGCGCCGCCGCGCTCGTCGCGGCCGCGAGGGGCGGCTCGACCGCCGTCTCTCCCCACCTCACGACGATCCGCGCCGACGAGGCCTGGGACCTCGGCTACCGCGGCCAGGGGGTCCTGATCGCCGTCGTGGACGGACTCTTCCAGTGGAACCACCCCGACCTGATCTCGAGCCTCTGGATCAACACCGACGAGATCCCGGCGAACGGGGTCGACGACGACGGCAACGGCTACGTCGACGACATCGTGGGCTGGGACTTCGTCAACGGCGACGGCAACCCCTACACGAGCGCCGACATCAGCACCGACGTCCTGGCGCACGGGACGATGGTCGCGGGCAACATCGCGGGCGACGGCTCGAGCGGGATGGCGACGGGCGTCGCTCCCGACGCGCAGCTCATGTACCTCGGCGCCCTCTCCACGTCCGTCTCGGACTGGTGGGCCGCCTATCAGTACGCGGTCGACAACGGCGCCCAGATCATCTCGTCGTCGATCTCCCGCAAGTGGAACGAGACGCCGGACTACGCGAGCTTTCGCGCCGCCACCGACGTCGAGCTGCTCGCCGGAGTGCTCCACGTCAACTCGACCGGCAACCAGGGCGGGAGTTCCTTCTATCCGGTGCCCTTCAACGTGCCCACGCCGGGCAACTGCCCCGCCCCGTGGCGGGCCTCGGGCCAGACCGCGGGCGGCCTCTCCGCGGTGATCGGCGTCGGCGCACTCTCCGCGTGGAACTCGACGGTCATCCTGCCCACCTCGGCCGTCGGACCGGCCTCCTGGACGAAGAGCGACGCCGACGCGGCCTACCCCGGCGCGGCGCTCTATCCGCACGCCTTCTCCCCCTACGCCGACTATCCCTGGGCCGGCGGCGCGCAGCCCGCGCTCCGCAAGCCCGACGTCTGCGCGCCCTCGAACGCCGGCACCTACACGACGGTCAGCGACTACCAGAACGGCTCGCCCGGGGTCTACTACGCGACCTGGGGCGGCACCTCGGCCGCGCAGCCGCAGGTGGCCGGGCTCGCCGCGCTGCTCCTCTCGGTCGATCGCGACGCCCCGATCGAGACGATCGCCCGCCTCATCCTCCAGGGGGCCGACGACCTCGGCCCGGCGGGCATCGACGACTCCTACGGCTCGGGGCGGATCGACTGCGTGGATTCGATCAACCTCCTCGTGGCCGATCAGGATCGACTGAGCGCGGCGGACGTCCTCCTCATGACGGACGGCGTGAACGCGCCCTCGCCGATCAGCCTCCACCGCGCGAAGCGCCTGCCGATCTACGTCCATCCGGTCCCGGGCGACGGCGTGCCCTTCCCCGCGAACCTCGGCAACGGCGCGATCGAGCACGTCGCGGACACGCGCCACGTCCTGGTCGGCCAGGGCGACGCGCCCTACGGGCTCTTCCTCCTCGACTTCGCGGGGGGAATCGGCACGCCGACGTCCTGGCACCTCGGCAACGGCAACGGCCCGATCACCGGGATCGCCTACGACGCGGCCTCGCGCAACGCCTACTTCACCAGCGGCACGCAGTTCCGCGTGATCAACGGCCCCGTCGGTCCGAACTCGACGATCGCGTCCCAGCCCGCGGCGACGCCGGGGATCCTCTTCACCTCCGGCATCGCGATCGAGGGATCGGGCAACTCCTTCCTCGGGGCGAACCAGTCGGTCGTCTACCGGTTCGGCGTGGGCCAGAGCGGCGCGACGCCGGTCGTCACCTCGGGGGGAATCACCTCGATCGCGGCGGATCGCGAGAGCGGCGACTTCTTCATCAACCAGATCGTCTTCGACGAGGTCTACCGCTACGACCGGAACGGCACGCTCCTCGAGACCTTCGTCGATCCCGTCGACCTCGACGCGCCGATCGCGGTGGAGGTCCAGACCGGCAGCGGCGGCGCCCTCTGCGTCTCGAAGGACCTCGGGGCGACCTCGCAGCCGATCGACAACGCCATCCGGGCGCTGGGGGCGGGAGTCGCCTTCCCGGCCCAGCTCGACACCTACGGCCACCTGAACCTCGGCGACCACGCGAAGCTCGCTCACGTGAACGGGACCGGCTACGACAACTCGTTCGAGGTGGGGAGCATCTTCGACAACCGGATCCGCGGCCCCTGGGCGAGCCTGAAGGGAACGGCCAACCGCCGCGTCACGAACTCGTCCTGCCTCCCGCTCTTCTCGTTCTTCGGGGGCGAGGGCCTCTACGGCGCCTTCGTTTCGGCGGAAGGGACGGACGACGCCGACGTCCCGCCGGTCGCGACCACGAGCGCGGCCTCGACGATCCGGAACTCCTTCGTCTACGACCCGGCCCGGCCCGTCTTGAGCTTCTCGCTCGCCTTCTTCTCGGCCGAGGGCACGAACCAGACGGTCTACAACGACTTCGGCGGGGCCTACATCAGCTTCCCCGACTTCTCCCAGCACACGCTGGTCCACCTCGACACCTTCTCGACGGTGAGCCAGACGACGGACGCCACCTGCCTCGTCCCCAACGCGCCGATCATGTACGGAGGCGTGTCGATCGACCTGCGCACGCTGGGCGCGCCGCTCGTGCCCGGGACCGAGTTCACGTTGACCTTCTACTGCGGCAACGGGGGAGACGGCAGCGTCTCGTCGGCGGTGCTGGTGGACCGCGTCCGCTTCACGCCGGCGACCTTCGAGCTCCGCACGGAGGTCGTCTCGCCGGGCGTGTTGCGCTTCGCCTACGACCATGCGACGCCCGGCAACCTCGTCGTCACCTTCGTCGCCGTCGATCAGCCCGCGGTGCCGCGCGGATCGGGACCGATCCTCGGGATCGGGCTGAACGCGCTGAACATCCTCCAGTCCCCCGGCGCGCCGTTCTACACCGTGCCGGATGCCTCGGGCAGCTACGACCAGACCTTCGGCGGCATCCCGAGCGGCTTCACCATCGAGTCCTGCGCGGTCGAGTTCCAGCTCGGGGTTCCGACGGAGTTCTCGAACATCGCGGGGCCGCTGTTTATCTTCTGATCGATCGCGATCCCCGGGCGCGCGCGGCGCGCCCGGGGATCACTCCTCCTCCGCCCCCACCAGGGACGCCATGCGCGACGCCACGACCGAGACCCACGGCGAGAGCGACGATCTCTTCCGCCACTTCGAGGACCTGGTGGCTCTCGACGGCGACGCCCGCGCGGATCGGCTCGAGGCGATCGGTCGCGGATCCCCGGAGCTCCGTCGACGCCTCGAGGCGCTCATCGCCGCGGACGCGGAATCGGTCGACATCTTCGGCGAGACCTCGTCGCTCCTCATCGGATCCCGGCTCGAGGGTCGGATCGGAAGCGTCGCCCCCGGCGACCGCATCGACGACTTCGAGGTCGGGGGATTGCTCGGTCGGGGCGGGATGGGCGCGGTCTTTCGCGCGCGGCAGCATTCGACCGGGCGCGACGTCGCCCTGAAGGTCCTGCGCGACGGCTTCGCGAGCGAGGAGATCGTCCGGCGCTTCGAGCTCGAGGCGAGGGTTCTCGGGACGCTGGACCACCCGCGCCTCGCGCGCGTGCTCGGCGCGGGCGTCCATCAGGCCCGGTCGGGTCCCGTCCCCTGGATCGCGATGGAGCTCGTCGCGGGCCGACCGCTGCTCGACTGGGCGCACGAGGCGAGGCCGGATCTCGGCCGCCGGATCACGCTCGCGGCCGAGCTCGCGGACGGCGTCCAGCACGCGCACCAGAAGGGCATCATCCACCGCGACCTGAAGCCCGCCAACGTCCTCGTCGACGAGGAGGGGGGCGCGCGCATCCTCGACTTCGGCGTGGCCCGCGTCACCGATCCGGAGCTGCGCTCGACGAGCCTCGCCACCGGTGCCGGGCGGCTCGTCGGCACGATCGCCTGGATGAGTCCCGAGCAGACCCTGGGCGATCCCGACCGGATCGACGCGCGGAGCGACGTCTACGCGCTGGGTCTCCTCCTCCACGCCCTCCTCGCGGGATCCCTGCCCTACGCGCTGGAGGGATCCGATCTCCACGCGGCCATCGAGACGATCCGACACCGCGAACCCCGCCGGCTCGGAGCGGTCGATCCGCGCTTCCGCGGCGACCTGGAGACGATCGCCGGGCGCGCGCTCGAGAAGGAGCCCGAACGCCGCTACCCGACCGCCGCCGCCCTCGCCGACGACCTGAGGCGCTACCTCGCCCACGAACCGATCGCGGCCCGACCCGCCAGCGCCGTCTACCGGCTGCGGAAGCTCGTGCGTCGCCACCGGGTGGCGAGTTCGCTCGGCGCCCTGGCCCTGCTGGCGCTCGTCGTCGGACTCGTCGGCACCGCGACGGGCTGGAGCCGCGCTCGCGACGAGGGGCGGCGGGCGCAACGCCAGGCGGGGATCGCGCGCGACGAGGCCCGCGAGGCGGAGCGGGCGCGCGCGGCCGAGGCGACGGCGCGCATCGAGGCCGACCGGTCGCGCGACGCGGCCGAGGCGCGGGCGGAAGAGCTCGCGCGCGAGGAGGCGCGTCTGCGACGCCTCGTCGAGATGATGCGCCTCGTCCTCGCGCCCGCGAACCGCTGGGAGAGCGGCGTGGCCGATCCGGCCGCGATCGAGAGGCTCGAGGCGGCCGGGCGCGACGCCGCCCACCTCGCGGGCGAGGATCCGGCGCTGCGGGGGCCTTCGCCGCCATCCTCGGCTCGGGGCTGCGCTCCCTCGGCGAGCTGGACCGCGCCGCGGTCACGCTCGAGGAGGCGGAGCGGGACCTGGTCGCCGTCCACGGACCGGACTCCGTCCCCGTCGCGGAAGTCCGCCTCACGCGAGGACTTCTCGCGGGTCAGCGACGGGACGCCGAGACCTTCGACGCCCTCTGCGACCCGGCCTTCGCGATCCTCGAGCGCGAGCTCGACCCGCGCGATCCGCGCCGGATCCACCTGCGAACGGACCACGCCCGGATCCTCACCTCGCTCCATCGTCTCGAGGAGGGGGCGCGCGCGGCTCGCGAGACGCTCGACGCGGTCGGCGAGGATCCGCCCGTCGCGCTCCGCGTCGATGCCCTCATGCTCCGATCGCTCCTCGCGAGCGCCTCGGTCTCGGTGGGACGGGACGAGGACGCGCGCGCCATCCTCGAGGCGCAGGCCGCGCGAGCGGCGGAGGCCGGCCTGCCGGAGGATCACCCGCTCCTCGTCGGCGACACGCTCCGCCTCGCGGAAGCCCTCGAGCGGCTCGGCGCGCGAGCGGAGGCCGACGAGGCCTTCGAGCTCGCCATCGAGCTCGCGGTCTCGCGGTTCGGGACGGCCTCGAACGCCGCCCAGCGAGCGCGCGAGAAGCGGGCGGTGGCGCTCCTCGGACGGGGGCGGCTCCCCGAAGCGGCCCGCGTCGCGGCGGAGATCGAATCTCTCGATGCCGGTCGGGAAGGAGCCGACGAGCGCGGCCCCCTCCTCGCGCTGCTGCGCGCCAAGCTCGCCTTCGGCCGGCGAGATCTCGCGACGGCGGAGCGGGAGTTCGAGGCGGCGCAGCGGGCCGCCGCGGTCGATCCCGCGACCCACATCTCCCTCGATCTCGCGGCCTGCGCCGGACAGGCCCGCTGCCTCGCCGCGCGCGGCGAGCGGGACGAGGCCCTCCGGGTCCTCGAGGACGGCCTCCGACGGCGGCGCGCCTACGAGGCGACCGGCCTCCCGCGACCGCGCTGCATCGAGGTGATGGACCAGCTCGTGGCCCTGCTGCCGAAGACCGAGCAGGATCGACGCCTCGCCCTCGCGACCGAGGTCCTCGAGGAACTCACGAAGATGGAGGGGGCGGACGCGCGCAACACCCGCGTGGCGTCCCTCAACCTCGCCTCGCTGGCCTTCGGCTACCGCGAATTCGCGCGGGCCGACCGCGCCTACGAACCGCTCTTCGAGCTCGAGAAGACGGGCTTCCTCGCCGGCCGCGACCGGTCGCTGATGAACCAGTACGCCTTCGCGGGCTGCGCCGCGCTCCGCGCCGGACGCCCCGAGGTCGCCCTCCCCCGCCTGCTCCGCGCCTACGAGCTGTGCGAGAAGGGCCTCGGCTTCGAGACCGGCTCGGGCCGCCAGGTCCCCGGCTTCCTCGTCGAGGCCTACACCGCGCTCGAGCGCCCCGAGGACGCGGCGCGCCTCCGCGAGAAGCATGCCGCTCTCTTCGAGAAGTAGCGACTCTCATACGGTGTCAGTCACCCGATGAGAGTCAGGTCGATCGGACGCGGACGAACGGAATGCACATGCGGTGCCAGTCACCACCTGTGCATTTCCGTTCACACGCGTCCGCTGGCGAGACCGACTCGCCCGGAAATGCACAGGTGGTGACTGGCACCGTATGTGCATTCTCGCGCTCAGGCGCGGGTGTAGACCATCTCGAAGAGCTGCATCTCGTGACCGCCGCAGTCCATGTACATGGACATGTGGTGCTCGTCGTCGCTGACGAAGCGGTCCTTGATGGTGTACATGGCCTTGCCGCCGGCCTGCGGGTTGTAGGCCTCGCCCTTCAGGACCATCGTGTCGCCGTCGATGTTCCCCCGGAGGTAGAAGAAGTTCGGCATCATCGAGTCGGCCCAGGTGCTGAGGAACTCGCCCGCGTGGGGGTCGTAGCCCACCATCGAGACGCCGTGGAAGGGCATCCCCATGAACTCGGACCGGTAGTCGCCGACGGTCCAGAAGCCGCCGACGGCCCGGACGGTGTCGGTCGCGGTGGATTCCATCGGCGGGGCGTCCGGACCCATGAAGAACTTCGCCTTCACGTTCCAGGTGCCGACGCCCTTCATGAGCATCGCGTGTTCGGGTCCGGGGTCGGCATCTCGCCGCAGTCGCCAGGCATGTCGGACATGGATCGATCTCCCACGGGTGTTTCCCGCTCCTCTCCTCCGCAGATTCCCCGGGGGATTCTGGCCGTCCGCGACGACCTGTCAAGCCGGGCCGGGCTCTCACCGCGCGAACGGCGCGTGATGAGGGGCGGGGCTTCGCTATGATCCCGCCTTCGAGACCTGGGAACGCCGGACCGTGAATCGCATCGCACGCTGGATCTATCGCGGCCGGACGCCCATCCTCGCCGGCGTCCTCATCGCCGCGCTGTGCGGGGCGGTGCTGTTGCCGCGGCTGCGGCTGAGCTTCTCGCTCGTGCCGCTGATCGAGGCCAACGAGACGGAACGGGCGGCGGTCGAGGTCTTCGACGAGGACTTTCCGACCGACTACCAGAACGCCGTCGTGATGCTCGACTGGCCGGACGAGATCGGCGCGGCGGAGGTCGCCACCCTCGGCGAGATCGGCGCCCGACTGACGTCCCGGCCGGAGATCCGGGCCGCCGTCTCGCTCGCGAACGCGCCCGTGGTGGTCCGGACGCCGGTGGGCATCCTGCCCACGTCCTTCGGACGCACGATCCGCGAGGGCGAGACGGCCCGCGCCGCGGCGCAGCGCCACCCGATCCTGCTCGATCGCCTCGTCTCCCGCGACGGACGGGGCGCGGTCATCCTCGTCCACTCCGCCCGCGAGGACGCGAACGACACGAGCTTCGAGCTGCTCCACGCGCTCGAGTCCGAACTTCCGCGGGCGGTCCCGGAGGGCGTGAGCTGGGAGATCCTCGCTCCCGACGTCGCGCGGCGGACCATGCGGGACTACATGATCGCGGACCTCCGGCGCAGCCTCGGCCTCGCCTTCGCGATCTTCGCCCTGCTCCTGCCGCTGATCTTCCGGTCGGTGCGGGGCGTGGTCGTGCCGCTGGGCGCGGTGCTCGTCTCGCTCGCCGTGGCCGCCGCGCTGCTCGTCCTCTCCGGCGGAGAGCTCAACCTGATCGAGGTCGCGGTGCCGGGCATCATGGCCGCGATCGGCCTGTGCGACGCGATCCACCTCCAGCACCGGTTCGAGGAGGCCATCGCGGCCGGGGCGGGGCGCCGTCGCGCCGTCCTCCTCACCATCCGCAAGGTCGGGCTCGCCTGCTTCTTCACCTCCTTCACGACCGCGATCGGCTTCCTCTCGCTGCTCGTCGCCGACCACGCCGCCGTCCGAATCTTCGGCATCAAGGCCGCGATCGCGGTCATGCTGACTTTCGTCCTCGTCGTCGTCACCGTCCCCGCCGCGCTCTCCTTCTGGCCGGTGCGCGGCGCCCGGCTCGCGCGGGTCCCGGGGATCCGCTTCGGCGGACTGCCGCGCGCGCGCCCGGTCCTCGTCGCCACCGCGCTCGTCACGGTGTTCGCCGTCCTGGGGATCGATCGCGTCCGGGTGGACTCGCGCTGGCTCGAGGAGATGCCGGCCGACGATCCGCTCGTGCTGCGCCTCGCACGCTACGAACGCGACTACTCGGGCCTCCTCGGCTTCGACGTCCGGGTCCGGGGAGACCTCGGGAAGCTCGAGCACGCCCTCGCGGTGGAGCGCCTCGCCTCCGGCTTGCTCACCAGCCCCGGGGTCAATCGCGTCGAGAGCTACGTCGACTGGGTCCGCGAGGCGGCCGGCCAACCGGAGCGCCTGACGCAGGCCGAGCTCTCGGCGAGCCTCGAACGGCTCGCCGCGGTCGAGTCGGTCTTCCCGCGCCATCTCCTCCGCCCCGACCTCCGCGCCGCGCGCCTCGCGGCCTTCACCGACGACGCCGGCAGCAGCCGTTTCTTCCGCCACAAGGCGCACCTCGAGGCCCTGGCGCGGGAGCTGCCGGACGGGGTCGAGGCCGAGGTCGCCGGCTTCATGCTGATGGCGAATCGCTCGAGCCGACTCCTCGTGACGACGATGCTCGAGAGCTTCGCCATCTCGCTCCTCGTGATCAGCGTCTTCATCGCCCTGCTCTACCGCTCGGTCCGGATCGGCCTCGTCGCCATCGTCCCGAACGTCCTGCCGGTCCTCGTGGCGCTCGGCGTCCAGGGCTGGCTCGACGTGCCGCTCCGCATCGGCATCGTGATGATCTACTCGCTCGGACTGGGCCTGGCCGTCGACGACACCATCCACGTGCTGACGCGATACCGACAGGAGCGTCGCTCCGGCCCGGGCCTGCCGCCGCGGATCGCGATCGAGCGGAGCCTGCGCTCGGCGGGCTCCGCGCTCGTCGTCACGACGGCCGTGATCCTGGTGGAGGCGCTCTGCTGCCTGCCCTCGAGCTTCAACTCGCTGCGCGACGTGGGAACGCTGCTCGGCCTGATCGTCGTCACCGCGCTCCTGGCCGACCTCTTCCTCCTCCCCGTGCTGCTCGAGCGCGCGACGCGGTCGCGTCGCCCGCCTACTGCCAGCGGAAGATCTTGAGGGCGGCGAAGAAGGAGACGAGGCCCCAGACGCCCAGGGTCGCGAGCTCCGGTCCCTGCTCGAGCAGCCGCTCGCCGTCGAGCATGACGTCTCGAAGGGCATCGACGAGCGCGGTCAGGGGCAGGAGCCGGATGACCGGGTGCAGGAACTCGGGGTAGCGCTCGTAGGAGAAGAAGACCCCGGACACGAGCCACATCGGCATGAGCGCGAAGTTCATGATGCCGGAGACGCCCTCGATCGTCCGCGCCCGCGACGCGAGCAGGATGCCGAGGCAGGCGAAGGTGATGCCGCCCATGACCGCGAGGAGCGCAAAATCGAGGACGGAGCCGGCGATCGGGACGTCGAGGATCCACACGCCGAACGCGCAGAGCACGACGACCTCCATGACGAGGAAGACGAAGCGCGCGGTCAGGAAGGAGGTCAGCATCGAGGAGCGCCGCATCGGCGTCACCACGAGTCGCTTCATCAGCTTCTTCTGGCGCATGTCGGCGATCGCGAAGCCCGTGCCCCAGATGCCGGTGCCCATGAGGTTCATGCCGAGCAGACCGGCGAAGAGGAAGTCGATGTATCGGGAGCCCCGCTGGGTCTGCGGCTCGAGCCGGGCGATCGCCGCCTCGCGCTCGGGCGTCCGACCCTCGAGCGCCGCGAGCACGCGCTCGCGGGCGAGCTGTCCCTCCGGTCGCCGGGGGTCGAAGCGGACCTCCGGGGTCGCGCCGCGCACGACCACCGCATCCACCCGTCCGCGGCGGAGCGCCCGCTCGGCCTCGAGTTCGTCCTCGAGCGAGCGGACCTCGAGCAGCTCGCCCGCGATCGCCGGCGCCTCCGCCCCGGCCGCGCCGAGGATGCCGATGCGGCTCGGCTCGGGATCGCCCTCGCGGAACGCGAAGCCGAGGACGACCGCGAGGATGACGGGAAAGACGAAGACCCAGAAGACGGCCTCGGTCTCGCGCACGAAGGTCAGGAGCCGGAGCCGCGTGAGCTCGAGGATCTCCAGCGATCGGGTGCCGCGTTCAAACATCGCGCAGTCTCTTTCCGGTGAGCGAGACGAAGACGTCCTCGAGGGTCGGGCGGTGGATGTGGAGCTGGGCCGCGTCGAGCCCCCGCGCCTCCACGAGGGCGAGGATCGCCGGGACCGAGGCCGCGACCGAATCCACCTCGACGACGACGTCGGCCGAGACCCGACCGGCCTCCACGACGCCCGGGAGCTCGGCGACCTCGGCGAGGAAGGCGTCGTCCGCGCCCTCGGCCCGGAACTCCACGATGCTCACCTGTCCGAGCCGACCGATGATCTCCGCGGGGCTTCCCTCCGCGATGATCGTCCCCTGGTCGATGATCACGAGGTCGTCGGCCAGCCGCTCGGCCTCGTCCATGTAGTGGGTCGTGAGGAGCACCGAGACGCCCCGACGCTTGAACTCCTCGACGATCTCCCAGACGCGCCGCCGCGCCTGGGGATCGAGACCGGTCGTCGGCTCGTCGAGGAAGAGCAGCTCGGGATCGTTGACGAGAGCGCAGCCGAGCGCGAGACGCTGGTGCTGCCCGCCGCTCAGCGCGCTGATGCGGGTCTTGGCCTTCGCCTCGAGTCCGACGAGCTCCATGATCTCCTCGGGCGCGGGGCCGCGCTCGTAGAAGGCGCCGAAGGCGCGCAGGGTCTCGGCCACGGTGATCCGGTCGGGAAAGCGGGTCTCCTGGAGCTGGACGCCGATCCGCCGCCGGATCTCCCGGTCGTCGCCCGGCCAGGACAGTCCGAGGACGCGGACGCTCCCCTCCGTGGCCGCCCGGAGACCGACGATGATCTCGATGGTCGTCGTCTTCCCCGCCCCGTTCGGCCCGAGGAGCCCGAGGCAGCGGCCCCGGTCGAGGCGGAGGTCGATCCCCCGCACCGCGGTGAAGTCGCCGTAGCGCTTCACCAGGCCCTGCACCTCGATCGCCGGGCTCTCGCTCGCGTCCGTCACCCCGCTCCCCTCCCGTGCTGGAACCGCCCGCGCGTCGGCGACGGCCGTCCCGCCATCTTCCCCTCGATCGGGCCGGGGCGAAAGGGAGCCGGCCCCGTGCGATCCCGGCCGGCTGTTAGGATCCTGGAGGATTCACCCGAATCACCGGAGCCGAACATGTCGATCCGCCTCTGCGCGCTCGCCCTCCTGATCCTCGGCCTGGCCGCGCGTCTGCCGGCACAGGACCTCGTCGACCGCGACCCCCGCGCCCTCGCGAACGCCCTGCGCGGCCTCGCCGCCGTCGAGGATCGCGACGACGCGGTCACGCTCCAGGGCCCCGCCGGAGAGACCCTCCGGGCGGTCGGAACGCGGACGGGACTCTCCGTCGGCGTTCCCGGCGGCCCCCGTCCGGCCGAGGTCGTGTTCCAGGACGGTCGCGAGCGACTCGTCGCGATCCCGGTCGAGCTCCTCGAGCTCCCGGATCCGGCCGATCTCGCGACGAGCGCGCTCGCCCTCCTCGAGACCGCGCCTCCCGGAACGGGCGCACTCCGCGAGCTCCGGCACGACCCGGTGCTCGGCTTCCACGCGACGCTGGAAGACGACACGATCGTCACGCAGCGGCACGGGCGTCTGCGCCCCGCCCCGAGCCCCGACCGCCCGGTGAGCCTCGACGCGCTCACGGAGTCGGTCGGCCGGGCGAAGGCGGCCGTCGACGCGCACGCGGAACTCACCCCGCTCGCCAAGGCCGCGCTGCGTCACTTCGCGGGACAGCTCCTGCTCGCCGGCGAGTCCGACGAGGAGGAGCACGTGACGCCTGACCTCGCGCGCCGTCTCGCTCGCGAGGGCTTCATGGAGCGCGCGCTGGGCCGCGAGGTCACGGACATCGCCGCGTCGGTGACGCGGGCGACGACGCCCGTCGCGACGCGCATCTACACGGGCGAGGACGGGGACGGCGCCTTCCGGGTCGAGTTCCTCCAGGACGCCTTCGGCGAGCGGGGGCTCCGGCTCGTCCGCGGCGAGGCGGTCCGGGAGCGCCGGTTCCGGATGCCGCGTCCCTCCTTCCTCCCCATCGCCCCGCCGCTGGAGGTCGCGCTGCGGCTCGACGCCGAGGGCGGGATCGCGGGCGCTTCCGTGTGGAATCGCGGCCGGCGCCTCGCGGACTGGAAGGGCAGCGGCGGGCTCGAGGCCGATCGCCGCCTCTGGGATCTCGTCTTCCCCTTCGCGGAGAGCGCCCGGGTGACGAAGCTCGCCTCGAGCTTCATGCCGCCCCACCTCGTCCTCGTCGACGAGAACGGCGCGACCACGCTTCTCGTCACCGGGAGCGGACACGTCGCTCCGCCCGGTCACGACGGAGACGGCTTCATCGCGCGCGCGGCGAAGGTCCTTCCCGACGCGGGCCACCTCGACCTCGTCGGCGAGTACTTCTTCGACTACGTCGACGACAGCCCGGACCCGACGCGGCCGTGGCTCGTCGGCTTCAAGGGGGCGATCGGCGAGATCCACCAGACGGTCGAGCAGACGATCGGCACCGCCACGGGCGGACTCTGCCGCGGCGACTGCGACGACCTCGCCGAGCTCTACCAGGCGTTGACCCGCGCGCAGGGCAAGCTCTCGCACATCATGGCCGTTCCGCGGCACAACGCCCTCGCCTGGGCCGAGAAGGACGAGGAGACGGATCGCTGGACGGTCTTCGTGCTCCAGACCGGGACGCCGCTGGAGTTCCGGGCGCGCAAGATCGAGCGGGCGCTCGGCTACGCCTACCAGCAGTTCGGGATGTTCGAGAACTTCGACCCGGATCAGTGCCCGATCGCGGTGCGGTTCTCCGGGGAGAACCAGCGCTCGACCTGGGTCCTCGGCTGGCGCATCTTCGTCGATGCGAAGTACGCCGAGACCATGATCGACGTGCAGCGCGACTGGCACTTCCACACCTACAGCCGCGGCTTCGACAAGATGCGCGCGCTCATCGCCTCGGGCGACGAGGACGTCGCGAACTACCGCGAGCTCGCCGGCCTCTCGGAGCGCACCGGCCAGTACGACGAGGCCGTGCTCTGGCTCGAGCGCGCGCGCACGCGCTCCGGCGACGACCGCCTGACGCTCGCGAGCCGTCTCGCGGCGAACCTCCTGCTCGCGGGTCGCGAGAAGGAAGCCCGGGACGTGGTCGCGAAGGCGGCCGCCCGCATCGACTCCCTTCCCGAGCGCTCGGCCGGCACGCGCGTCCAGCTCGCGATGGAGATCGCGCAGATCGCGCTCTCCACCGAGGACGTCGAGCCCTTCCTGCCCGTGCTCGAGAAACACCTCACGCCGACCGTCGGCGCGCAGATCGAGGTCCTCGCGATGGCGCTCGCCGACGGGCGCCTCGACGCCGAGGCCTGGAAGCGCGACCCGGGCCTCGGCGAGATCCGCGACCTCGCCCGCACCTACGTGGCGATCGCGACGCACGTCGTCGAGGTGGCGAACACCGGCGGGCTCGCGAAGAACCCGCTCGTCCGCCGCATGGCCCGCCAGGTCGAGACCTGGACGAACGAGCTCGCCTTCCGCGATCCGGAGACGGAGAGCGCGGGCGAGATGCCCCGCTACGCGGCGGTCGGGATCCTGGCGCGCGCCGAGCTCGGACGCGAGGCCTTCGATGCCCTGCTCGAGAAGGCGCCGGTGGCGAAGGGCGATCGGCCCGACGCCGACCGGACCGCCTCGCTCGCCCAGCTCGGGCTCGACCTGCCCTGGATCCGCTCGAACCCGCTGTACTGGTCCTCGCTGGCCCTCGATCTCGCGCGCCGCGAGGTCGAGACGCTCGATCGCCCCGCGCTCGCCCGCTGCCACCGCGGCCTCGAGGCGGCGCTGGCCTCGGGCGCCTGGAGCGAGGAGGACCTGAGCCACGTGGACGAGCTGCTGCGCCGCTCGCGCTTCGCGATCGCGCTCCTCGAAGGCGATCTCGCCGCGGTCCGGGCGCACCTCGCCCACGTCGCGGAACAGGGCGACAAGGACCTCCGCGACGACGCGGTCCGCATCGCCGGCAGCGTCGCCCGCCTCGTCGACGACGCGACCTGGACGGGACTCCTCACGGCCTGGGACGAGCTCGTCGGCGCCAAGCCCGGTTACTACGCCCTCGCCTGGGAGGCCGTCGCCTTCGAGGCGCCCCGGCGCGGCCTGGAGGCGGGCGAGCTCGCGGCGAAGCGCTTCGCGGACGATCCGGCCTTCGTCGAGGAGCTCGGGCTCCTGCGCGGCATCGTCGAGAAGCTCACCGCCCCCGAACCGGCCGGCGCGGGGCGCTGACGGTGTCGGCCTCCGCCGCTCGCGACGAGGATCCTCGCGGCCGCGAGGCGCTCGCGGCGCTGATCGGCCGGAGCGCGGCGATGGAGGAGGTCCGGCGCCGGGCCCGCCTCGCCGCGCGCAGCGAGGTTCCGACGCTCGTCTCGGGCGAGACGGGCACCGGCAAGGAACTCGTGGCCCGGATCCTCCACGCGGGCGGCCCCCGCCGCGACGGCCCCTTCGTGGCCGTCAACTGCGCCGCGATCCCCGAGGGCCTCATCGAAGCGGAGCTCTTCGGACACGCGAAGGGCGCCTTCACCGGCGCGACCCAGGAGCGCTCCGGCCTGCTCGAGGCCGCGCGCGGCGGCACGCTCTTCCTCGACGAGGTCGGCGACCTCCCGCCCTTCGTGCAGGTGAAACTGCTGCGCGTCCTCCAGGAGCGGGAGTTCCGGCGGGTCGGCGAGGACGCCCTCGTCGCGGCCGACTTCCGCCTCGTCACCGCGACCCACCGCGATCTCCGCCGGCGTCTCGAGCAGGAGCTCCTGCGGCCCGACTTCTTCTATCGCATCCGCGTCTTCGAGATCCGGATCCCGCCGCTGCGAGAGCGCCGGGAGGATCTGCCGGAGCTGCTCCGCCACTTCACCGCCGCCACTGCGGCCCGGCTGGACGTCGATCCTCCCGGCTACGAGGACGCGGCGCTCGACGCCCTGCACCGCCACGACTGGCCGGGCAACGTGCGCGAGCTCGAGAACGCGGTCGAGCACGCCTTCGTCACGCTCGAGGGCCCGACGATCCGCGAGGGCGACCTCCCCGACGACGTCCGCATCGCGGAGGAGGACGAGGATCGCTCCCTCGCCGACGAGGCGGCCGAACGCGAGGCCGTCCTGGCCGCGCTCCGCGCCGTCGACTGGAATCGCGTCGAGGCGGCGCGTCGCCTCGGCATCAGCCGCGTGACCCTCTGGAAGCGCATGCGGCGCCTCGGCATCGACGAGCTCGTCTACCGCACGAAGTAGCGGCCCTCGCGGACGGGATGCTCGGCGACGCCCCTGGTAGACTTCCCGTCGACCCGTGCGACCGGAGACGAATCCGATGAGATCCCTCGCCCCGATGCTCGCCGTCGCGCTCGTCTCCGCGGTCCTCGGCGGCGTCCTCGGCGCCCGCCTCGGACGCGTGGACGATCGGGATGCCCTCCGGAGCGACCCCGACGGCCGCCTCGAGGCCGCCCTGGTTCGCCTCGAGGCCCTCGAACGTCGCCTCGCCGAGCGCCCTCCCGAAGGCGATCCCGAGCTCGCGCTCCTCGCGGCGGAGAATCGCGCCGGCGTCCTCCGGCTCGAAGCCGCGCTCCGGGAACTCCGCGACGCGCCTCGCGCGGTTCCCCCGATCGAGGCGGACCCGGTCGCGCCCGACGATCTCGCCGCGCTCGTCGACGCCCGCATCGTCGAGGCCTCCCGCCGACGACACGACGAGGAGCGACGGCGCCAGGCCGTGCTCGCCCGGGAGCGCTCGCTCGAGACGGGACGCACCATCGCCCTCCGGATCGCGAAGCACGCTCCCCTCGCCTCCGACCAGATCGACCGGCTGGCCGAGGTCCTCGGTGACGTGGCCGCCGAGGAGTCCACGCGGTGGGGCGCGATCAAGGGCGAGGACGCGCCTCGGGACGATCGCCTCGCCGCCATCGCGGCGGTCCGCGCCGGCTGGCGCACGGCCGACGACGCCGCCCGCGGCATCCTCGACGCGACCCAGTTCACGGCCTACGAGGACGAGGTCCGGGGCGTGCGCGCCAAGATCGACGCGTGGCTGACCGCGACGGAGGAGGCCATCGCCGGCGGTCGCTGACGAGGTCGCCCGCTCCCTACTTCGCGGGTTCCGGCGGGCGGAGCGCGGCGACGAGTTCCGCGCGCCGCGCCTCCAGGGCCCCGACCTCCTCCACCTTGGCGTCGATCGCCTTCTCGGAGGGGCGCTTCGCGCCGCGGAGCCTGGCGAGCGCGGCCTCGGCCTTCGCCAGGTCCTTCTCCACCTCCTCCAGCTCGTCGAGCCGCGGCGCGAGCTCGGCCGCGAGAGCCAGCGCCGCCTCGCGCTCCTTCTCGCCGAGGACGCCCAGCATCGCGGACTGCAGGCCGGCGGCGCGGAGACGCGACTTCCCGAGCACCGCGACGAGGTGACGTTCGGCGTCGAGGAGGAAGACCGTCGGAGCGGCGGCCTCGGCGAAGGCGCCGGCGCCCGGCGGATCGAGCGCGGAGAGATCGAGCCGCAGGCAATCGAAGGCGCGCGCGGCGGCGGCGATCTCGCAACTGCGCGGGAAGAGGAAGAGCTCGGCCTCGGCCTTCGCGGAGGCGAGGGCGGCGCGGGACGGCCTCTCCTTGGCGTCGCGGCCCCGCGACTCCGCGAAGATCAGCGTCGGCCGACCGGAAGCCGGAAGCCAGGACGCGGTCGGGAAGTAGGCCGAGAGATCGGCCTCTCGCGTCGACCGCG
The DNA here is from genome assembly GCA_041402125.1 of Planctomycetota bacterium. GTDB lineage: Bacteria > Planctomycetota > DRQF01 > JAWKSY01. The sequence continues at coordinate 59,667 of JAWKSY010000015.1, read as the reverse complement.
GCAGATCGCCCTCGGGCCGGACCGGTCGCCACGCGACGGCCTCGAGGCCGCGCTTCCGCTCCGCCGCCGCCTTCACCTTCGCGAGCCAGTCGCGGAGGGGGGGCGCCATCGACTCCGTCGAGGGCACGTGGCCCTGGCCGGGAAGGATGACCTGTTCGACGAGTGCACCCGCCTTCTCGAGGGCGGGCCGACCGGCGTTCGCCGCGGCGAGGTTGGCGTCCTCCTCCCCGTTCAGGAGGAGGACGGGGTGACCGGCGGCGACCGAGAGATCGACCGTTCCTCCGGGCTGCGGGCCGGCCGCGATGATGGCGTAGCCGACGTAGCGCTCGCGGGCCGCCTCGACGAAGCCGTAGAAGTTGACGCCCCAGCCTCCCATCGAGAGGCCGCTCAGGATGACGTGGTCGCGGTCGATCCCGTAGGTGTCGTCGATCTGCTTCCGCACCGCGTCGATGAAGGTCACCATCTTCTCGACCGTCGCCGGATCGCGGTGGATGCCGTTCGCTCCCGCGTCCGCCTGCACGCCGTAGGGGAGCCCCACGATGATGTGGCCGCGGCCGCCGGTCGCCGTGCGCCAGGGCCAGCTCGTCGGCTTCCCGCCGGAGCCGTGCATGAAGAAGATCAGCGGCAGGCGCGCGCCCGGGCGGTAGTCGGTCGGGAGATAGAGGATGCCGGGCGCCGAGGATCCGGGGATCGCGAGCGGTCCCTCCTGCCCCGCCGCGAGACGGTCCTGACCGCGAATGAGGATCGGGGCGAGGGTGAACACGAGGACGACGACGAGCGGGTGGGGACGGCGATTCGCGGCGAGCATGCGTTTCTCCCGGTGCGACGACCCTCGCGCGAGTTTCGGCCCCTGTCAAGGATCCGCGTGAAGAGGTCACGAACCGTCAGAGATGCTAGTACGGTGCCAGTCACCGGATGTGCATCCCGCGATCGTCTGATCCGACGTCGAGGCTTCATCCGAAGGGGATGCACATCCGGTGACTGGCACCGTACTAGCATCTTGCGAACGTCTGCCGCGACGTCGCGGCTTCGTCCGAAGAGATCCGCGCGCGGTGGCGGACGCCACTCGTTCATCCTGCCGTCGCCGGCCGGGATTCCGGAGCTTCTCTCGAGGCGATGCCCTCCCGTGAGGGAGGACGTTAGGGTGGTGGGATTCACCCTGCGCCGTGGAGTCCCGCGCCATGCCCGCCCTCGCCGAGATCTGCCTCGTCATCGCCCTCGCCGGCGGCGGCCTCGTGACCGGTCTGCTCTTCGCCTTCTCGAACTTCGCGATGCGAGCGCTCGACGAGCAATCTCCGCGCGAAGCCATGGCGGTCATGCGGGCGATCAACGTCCGCATCATCAACCCGGTCTTCTTCGTCCTCTTCTTCGGGACGCCGCTGGCCGCGGGTGTCGTCGTCGTTCTCGCCCTCCGCGACTTCGACGCGCCGGGAGCGGCCTGGCGCGTCGTCGGGGGCGCAGCCTATCTGCTCGGGCCGCTCGCGATCACCGGCCTCCGCAACGTCCCGCTCAACGACCGGCTCGCGGCGACGCCTCTCGAGGACGCGGAACGGGCCTGGCTGGCCTACCGCGTCCCCTGGCAGCGCTGGAACCACCTCCGCACCGCTCTCGGCGCCGTCGCGTTGATCGCGCTCGCGCGCGGGGCGACGCTCGCGTGAGAAGTTCTCATCCGGTGACTGACACCGTATGAGAATCGTTCAGGCGGCGGGAAGCGGACGGCGACGCTGGCGCCGACCGTCCTCGGCTCGACCGCGCAGCGCGCCCCATGGAGGCGCGCGACGGCCGCGACGATCGCCAGGCCGAGTCCCGAACCGTCGGAGGGGCCGCGTCCGGCCTCGAGCCGGTGGAAGGGCTCGAAGACCCGCTCGGCTTCCTCGGGCGGGATCCCCGGTCCGCGGTCGCGGACCCGCAGCACGACGTCGTCGCCCTCGCGCTCGACCTCGACCGAGACGGGTTCGTCCTCGTCCGAATGACGGAGCGCATTCGACACGAGGTTGTCGACGACCAGCCGCAGGAGCTCCGCTCGACCCGAGACGACCACCGCGCCCGCCACGCGGACCATGACGCGCTTCGCGTCCGGCGGAGCGAGGACCGCACCGGCCGCGCGCGCGACCTCGCCGAGGTCCACCGACGTGAAGCCGGCGGTGGCCTTCTCGCCCTCGAGACGCGCGAGCCGCAGCAGGGCCTCCACGGTCTCCCCCATTCGCGTCGCGGTCTCGGTGACGTCGGCGAGGAAGGCCCGGACCTCCTCGGGATCGCGTCGGGGGTCCCGTCCGACCTCGGCGGTGTTGCGGATCACCGCGATGGGGGTCCGGAGCTCGTGGGCGGCGTTGGCGGTGAATCTCTGCTGTCGTTCGAGAGCGGCGCGCAGCGAGCCGAAGGACGCGTCGAGCGTCGCGGCGAGCCGGTCGATCTCGTCTCCCGTGCCGCGCCGCGGCATGCCGGCGAGCCGGCCGTCCCTCACGCGCGCCGCGGCCTCGTCCAGCTCGCGGAGCGGGCGAGTCAGGCGTCGGGACAGGACCGCCCCGAAGATCAGCGTCGCGAGGATCGCGAGCCCGGCCAGGCCGGCTACCGTCCAGAACAACCGCGCGATCCTCGCGTCGATCGGGCCGGGGTCGTCGGCCACGCGCACGACGACGTCGAAACCCGGTCGCGCGGGCTCGTCGTCCTCCGGCGGCGCCGCCGCGACGTGGGCGATGAGCGTGCAGACGCGGAGCGGGCGGCCGCGTCCGTCGTCGCGACGGTCGAAGGTGACCCGGGGACGCGATCCCTCGGCGCCGGGGAGCTCCGCGGCAGGGATCGGCCGGCCCGAGCGATGGAGGACCTCGCCCAGGGGCAGGAGGAGGACCTCGCGTCCGCGCTCCGGACGCGTCCGCTCGAGTCCCTGGATCAACGCCTCCGAGGCCTCGAAGTCGGGACGCTCGAGATCTCCCTCCCACTCGCAGAGAGCGACGAGACCTTCGGCGCGGGCCTCGAGCTCCGCGTCCATCACCGCGCGGAGCGAGGCGCGAACGCTCGTGTAGAGGAGCGTCGACTGCACGACGAGCAGGAGGCTCGTGAGCCCGATGAACCACGCGGCGAGGCGGGCCCGGAGAGACAGGGGCCTCATGCGTCCGCCCCTCCGAGGACGTAGCCCTGACCTCGCCGCGTGCGCAGGAGCCTCGTGTCGGCGCCGTCGTCGATCTTGCGGCGCAGCTTCGAGACGAGCACCTCGAGGACGTTCGAATCGGGACCGACCCGATCCTCCCAGAGCGCGGTCGTCAGCCGGTCCCGGCTCTGCACCGCGCCCGGGTGGCGCGCGAGCTGCTCGAGCAGCCGGAACTCGAGGGCGCTGAGGGCGATCTCGCGCCCGCCGCGACGCACGCGACGCGCCTCGAGGTCGATCACCAGATCCCCGATCTCGACCGTCGCCTTCGGCGCGGCGCCTCCACGACGGAGCAGGGCGCGGAGGCGCGCCAGCAGCTCCGCGAGCGCGAAGGGCTTGGCGAGGTAGTCGTCCGCGCCCTGGTCGAGCCCGCCGACGACGTCCGTCGTGGTATCGGCCGCGGTGAGGATCAGGATCGGCACCGTCGTTCCCGCCGCCCGCGTCCGCCGACAGACCTCGAGCCCGTCGACGACGGGGAGGCGGAGATCGAGGACGACGAGGTCGTGCCCGCCGGCCGCGATCTGCCACAGCGCCTCCTCGCCGTCGGCGGCGTGGTCGACGACGTACCCCTCGTCGCGCAGACCGGTCACGAGCGAACGGGCGAGCCGTTCGTCGTCCTCAACGCGCAGGACGCGCGGCACGGCGATCAGTCGCGATCGTCATCGTCGTCATCATCATCGTCGTCGTCATCCTCGTGCTCGTCGTCATCATCATCATCGTCGTCGTCCGCCTCGTCGTCGTCATCGTCGTCGTCGCGGCGGGCCTCGTCGTCATCTTCGTAGAGATCGTCGTCCCCGAGGAGCTCGATCTCGACGAGCTGACCGGCCCGGCCCTCGACCTCGGCCTCGATCACGGCGGCGCCGTTCACGAAGACGACCTCGCAGAGAGGCTGCCCCTCCATCTCGAGCGCCGCCGAGACGACCTGCCCCTTCACGAAGCCCTCGGCCTTCGCGATGAGCTGGTCCAGGTCGAGGACACAGTAGCGCAGGACGTTGCGGAAGGCGCGGCGTTCACGGGCCTCCTCGCGAGCGTCATCCTCGTCGCCCTCCTCGTCGGAGTCGGCGCGGATCACGCCGCTGCGCGCGTCGACCTCGACCTCGACGAGGTCCATGCCGACCATGATCTCGACCGAGTAGACGATCTCTGACTTGCCGTCGAACTTCTCGCTCTCGAGTTCGATCGCGACGGCGCGTCCCGGGTGAGCCGCCAGGGCGGTGGCGAGCGCCTGGCGCGCTCCGACCTTGGCGAGGGGGGCCAGATCGCGGGGATCCGACGAGACCTCCTCGCGGGCGGCGGCGCCGGCCGTCGGCGCCGACGTCGCGCCGGTCTCGGTCGCGGCGGGGGCGAGGTGGAGGGAGAGGAGGACGGCGCCCAGGGAGGCGAATCGGGTGAGGGTCTTCATCTTCGTGTCTCCGATGACTTCGTACGCTCCGAGGGTAGCGGGGGGGCCTGAACCTCACCTGAACGTCGCCCGACGCCTCGGGAATTCGCTCCCCGCCCCGCCGCGGTCCCGCGCGAAGGGTAGGCTTGCGGGAGACCCGCGCCCCACCCCGGTCCCGATACCGCGAGAACCCCATGTCCTACGCCGTCACCGGCGCCTGTCTCGGCTGCAAGGACCGCTCCTGCGTCAGCGCCTGTCCGGTCGACTGCTTCTTCGACCTCGCCGATCCCTTCCTCGACCGCACGGGATCGCTGGTCGCGGTCCTCGCGCGGGAGCCGGGCGTCTCGCGGGAAGAGGCCGAGGCCGCCCGCCCATCCGAGCCCCGCGACGATCCGGGCATGCTCATGATCGACCCCGACGAGTGCATCGGCTGCGGCGCCTGCGAGACGGAGTGCCCGGTCGCCGCGATCCACGAGATCGAGGCCCTCTCCCCCGAGGATGAGGGCTGGGCCTGGGCGAACCGCTTCCTGACCCAGGCCCTCTCCCCCGCCGCCCGGGACGCCCAGCGCTGCCGCCGCTGAGGCGCCGGCCCGGAAGACCTCCCGCCCCGACCGCCGCCCTTCGATCCGCTTCTCGCCCCGGACTCATCTCGCCATTTTACTTGCACAATGCAAGCAAAGGCGACATCGTCCTCCCTCACCGGAGGCATATGAAGTTCCTGCTGATCGCGGCCCTGCTCGCGTCCTTGACCGTCCTTCTCGTCTTCCTGAGCGGTTGCCGCGTCCGGACGTGCTCGCGGGCCCGGCTTCGACGCCGACACGGGTCGCGCCCGCCTCGCGCCGGAGACGCCGGTCGTCGTCGTGATCACGGAGGGACGGATCGCGGAGGACCGCGGCGGCGAAGGCCTCGGATCACATCGAGCGCGTCCGCAGGCAGCTCGCCGACCGCGAGGGCCTGATCGGCTACGCGCTCCGGAAGGACCTCGTGGGTCGCGGGGTCTGGACGATGTCCGCCTGGCGCGACAGGCCGCGATGCGCGACTTCGTGGAGTCCGGAGCCCACGCGCGTGCGGTAGACTCGAGGGCGATCCCGCCTCGCGGACCGCCGTGGTGACGGTGCCGGCGGGAGAGCTCCCGCTGTCCTGGGGCGGGCCGAGAGGGGATCCTCGACGAGGAGAACTGATGGCGGAGTCCCGCGCGAAGAAGCGATCCCCGACTGCTTCTTCGACCTCGCCGATCCCTTCCTCGACCGCACGGGATCGCTGGTCGCGGTGCTCGCGCGGGAACCCGGCGTCTCGCGCGAAGAGGCCGAGGCGGCCCGCCCGTCCGAGCCCCGCGACGATCCGGGCATGCTCATGATCGACCCCGACGAGTGCATCGGGTGCGGCGCCTGCGAGACGGAGTGCCCGGTCGCCGCGATCCACGAGATCGAGGCCCTCTCCCCCGAGGACGAGGGCTGGGCCTGGGCGAATCGATTCCTGACCCAGGCCCTCTCCCCCGCCGCCCGGGACGCCCAGCGCTGCCGTCGCTGACCGGGCGGAGGCGACGTTAAGGCCCCGGCTGAACACCGCGCCCTCCGCCGGAGGCCGGAAAGCCGAGGCATCGACCGCAAGTCGCCTACCTGATTATACTTGAGCGCCGGACGGAGCGAGTGCGCCGAGCGTCGGCACGGTCCTTGCGGAAGGGCTCCCGGACCATCCGGACGGGAGACGACGCGTGAACGAGCTGGACCGAAGCGAGGCGAAGGCCGGGTATCCGCTGCCGCGGCTGAACGAGGCGGCGCCGGACTTCGAGGCCTTCACGACCCACGGCCCCAAGCGGCTCGAGGACTGGTGCGGCCGCTGGCTGCTCTTCTTCTCGCACCCCGGCGACTTCACGCCGGTCTGCACGACCGAGTTCGTCGAGCTGGCGCGGCGCCACGACGAGTTCCAGGCCCTCGGCTGCGACCTCCTCGGGCTGTCGGTGGACAGCCGGTGGTCGCACATCGCCTGGCTGCGCTGGATCGAGGAGCGGCTCGACGTCGCCATCCCCTTCCCCGTCATCGAGGACGTGGGGCTCGAGATCGCGCGCCGCTACGGGATGATCCAGCCCGGCGAGAGCGCGACGGCGACGGTCCGCACGGTCTTCGCCATCGACCCCGACGGCATCGTCCGGGCGATGAGCTGGTATCCGATGGCCGTCGGTCGCTCCGTCGACGAGCTGCTGCGCATGATGCGCGCGCTCGTCACCACGCACGATCGCAAGGTCGCCACGCCGGAGGGCTGGCAGCCCGGACAGGACACGATGCTGATGGCGCCGGAGACCCTCGACGAGGCCCTGCGCCGCCGGGAGGACCGCCCCGAGGCCGAGGACTGGTTCCTCTGCCTCACCGGTGACGCCGACGAGACGAAGGAGAGCGTGCGATGAAGGAGCAGGTCCAGGTCTTGATCGTCGGCGGCGGCAGCGCCGGCATCTCCGTCGCGGCGCGGCTGGCGAAGGCCGGTCGGGGCCTCGACGTCGCCGTCCTCGATCCGGCGGCCAAGCACTACTACCAGCCGCTCTGGACCCTCGTGGGCGGCGGGGACGCGCGCAAGGAGGACACCGAGCGCGACGAGAAGGACCTCATCCCCGCCGGCGTGCGCTGGATCCAGGAGGGCGCGGTCGAGATCGACGGCGCGAACCGCGAGGTCACGACGGACGCCGGACGGACGATCGGCTTCGAGTGGCTGGTCGTCGCGGCCGGCATCCAGGTCGACTGGAAGGGCATCCCGGGCCTCGCGGAGAACCTCGGCCGCGAGGGGATCTGCAGCAACTACTCCTACGACAGCGTCGACTACACCTGGGAGTGCATCCGCTCCTTCAAGAGCGGCAACGCGGTGTTCACGCACCCGGCGACGCCGATCAAGTGCGGCGGCGCCCCCCAGAAGATCATGTACCTGGCCGCCGAGACCTTCGAGAAGAACGGCGTCGCGAAGGACGCGAACATCATCTTCGGGATCGCCTCCCCGGCGATCTTCGCGGTCGAGAAGTACGCGAAGACCCTCCTCGAGGTCGTCGAGCGTCACCACATCGACGTGCGCTACAAGCACGACCTGCGCGAGCTGCGGCCGGCCTCCCGGGAGGCGGTGTTCCGCGATCTCGGCGCCGACCGCGAGGTCGTCGTCAACTACGACATGATCCACGTCACGCCGCCGATGAGCGCGCCCGACTTCCTGAAGCGGAGCGATCTCGGCAACGCGGGCGGCTGGGTCGACGTCGACAAGCACACCCTGCGACACGTCGCGAACGAGCGCGTCTTCGCCCTCGGCGACTGCTCGAGCCTCCCGACCTCCAAGACCGGTGCGGCGATCCGAAAGCAGGCGCCCGTGTGCGCCGAGAACCTCCTCGCGGCCATCGAGGGACGTCCGCTCACCGGCCGCTACGACGGCTACACGTCCTGCCCGCTCGTCACCGGCTACGGCAAGCTCGTCCTCGCCGAGTTCGACTACGACCTGAAGCCGCAGGAGACCTTCCCCTTCGACCAGTCGAAGGAGCGCAAGACGATGTACCTCCTCAAGAAGCACCTCCTGCCGAAGCTCTACTGGGGCGGGATGCTGAAGGGGCGGGCGTGATGGAGGCGCTCCGGTCGTGACCTTCGCCCTCCTCGGCGCCCTCTTCATCGGCTTGTCGCTCGGCCTCCTCGGCTCGGGCGGCTCGATCCTGACCGTGCCGGTGCTGGTCTACCTCCTGCACCAGCCCGAGAAGGTCGCGATCGCGGGCTCGCTCGCGATCGTGGGCACGATCAGCTTCTTCGGCGCGCTGCCCTACGCGCGGCGCGGGCTCGTCCACTGGCGCAGCGTGCTCTTCTTCGGCCTGCCCGGCATGGTCGGGACGACGCTCGGCGCCTTCCTGTCCCGCGTCCTCAGCGGGCACACACAGATGATCATCTTCGGCCTCGTGCTGTCGGCCGTCGCCTTCCTCATGACGCGAACGGTCGCGGATCGGCCGGGCCGGGCGCCGAGGGCGATGGGCAAGGTCGCCCTCGACGGCCTCGCCGTCGGGGTGATCACCGGCGTCATCGGCATCGGCGGCGGCTTCCTGATCGTGCCGGCCCTCGTCCTGCTGGGCGGGCTCGCCATGCGACAGGCGATCGGGACGAGCCTCGTCGTCATCGCCCTCAACTCGGCCAGCGGTTTCGCGGGGCACCTCCAGGTGCTGGCCCGCGAGAACCTGACGCTGGACGGGACCGTCATCGCCATCTTCGCCGCGATCGGCACCACGGGGTGTCTCGTCGGCTACTCGGTCGCGTCCCGGCTGCCGCAGCTCGCCCTGCGGCGGGTCTTCGGCGGCCTGCTCGCCGTCGTCGCGATCTTCGTACTCTGGACCCATCTCGTTCCCGGCGCGGAGGCTCGTCCCTCGACGCCGGCCTCGAGTCTCGAAGGAGCCCGCTGATGTTTCTCAAGCAGTACTACCTCGCCTGTCTCGCGCACGCGTCCTACCTGATCGCCGACGAGAAGACCGGCACCGCCGTCGTCGTCGACCCGCAGCGCGACGTGGACGGCTACTTCGCGGATGCGGAGGCGAGGGGCTTCCGCATCGAACACGTCTTCCTCACCCACTTCCACGCCGACTTCCTCGCCGGCCACCTCGAGATCGCCCGCCGCACCAGCGCGAAGATCCACGTCGGGAGCGCGCGGCCAGACCGAGTACGACGCGGTGCCGCTCCACGACGGTGACGCACCTACACCTGGGGTGATCTGCGCCTGTCGATCCTCGAGACCCCGGGACACACGCCGGAAGGCGTCTCGATCGTCGTCCGGGATCTCGCCGCGGCGACGGACCGCCCCCACGCGGTCCTCACCGGCGACACGCTCTTCATCGGCGACGTCGGTCGACCGGACCTCATGGCCTCGATCGGCGTCACCGCCGAGGAGCTCGGCAGGATGCTCTACGACTCGCTGCACGAGAAGCTGATGAAGCTCCCCGACGAGACGCTCGTCTATCCCGCGCACGGCGCGGGCTCGATGTGCGGCAAGAACCTGAGCAAGGACACCGTCAGCACGATCGGCGAGCAGAAGAAGGTGAACTACGCGCTCCAGCCGATGTCGAAGGACGAGTTCATCCGTCTCGTCGCCGCGGAGCAGCCGCGGGCGCCCCGATACTTCGCCTACGACGCGAAGCTGAACCGCTCGGAGCGCGGCGTCCTGGATGACGTGCTGGAGGAGCTCGTCGCGATCCCGATCGATCGCGCGCTCGAGCTCGCGAGCGAGAAGAAGGCGCAGATCGTCGACACGCGCGACGCCGAGGACTGGGCCGCGGGACACCTGCGCGGGGCCTTCCACATCGGGCTCGAGGGCAAGTACGCCACCTGGGCGGGGACGATCCTCGATGCATCCCGCCCGATCATCGTCCTCACGGACGAGGGCAAGGAGCGCGAGGCGGCGATGCGTCTCGGACGCATCGGATTCGACCGCATCCTCGGCTGGATCGACGGCGGCATCGGCGCCGTCGCCCGGCGACAGGATCTCTTCGCCGTCGTCGAGCGGGTGAATCCCGGCGACCTCGCGAAGCGGCTCGCGCCCGAGGCCGTCGTGATCGTCGACGTCCGGACCGAGAAGGAGTTCGAGGGCGGACACGCGGTGGGCGCCGTCAACCTCCCGCTCGACCGTCTCGCCGAGGGGCTCGAGGATCTCCCGCGTGATCGCACGCTCGCCCTGCAGTGCCGGACCGGCTACCGTTCGGCCGTGGCCGCGTCGCTGCTGGAGCGCGCCGGATTCGCGCGACTGCTCGACCAGCGCGGCGGCTTCGTGGCCTGGTCCGAGGCCGGCTGCCCCGTCGAGGCGGTGGTCGGGGGCGGAGGATGCACGCGATGACGACGTCCACGGAACGCCGGCCCGCGCGGGGCCGCCTCGAGACGGGAGAGCTGGCGGTCGACGTCCGCACCACCCCGGAATTCCGATCGCACCACGTCCCCGATTCCGTGCACACGCCGCTGAGCGACCTCGACGCCTACGTCGACACGCTCTCCCGGCGGGCGCAGGGCGAGCGGCTCGTCCTCGTCTGCCGCACCGGCCGCCGGGCCGAGGAGGCGCGGCGGCGCCTGGCCGAGAAGGGCATCGAGGCGACCGTCCTCGAGGGCGGGATCGAGGCCTGGCTGGCCGCCGGTGGTCCTTGCTCGTCGGGCGGGCGCGGGATGTCGATCGAGCGCCAGGTCCGCGTCGCAGCGGGAGCCCTGGTGGTGCTCGGCGTCGCGCTGGGCTTCCTCGTCCACCCCGCGCTCTTCGGCCTCTCGGCCTTCGTCGGCGCGGGCCTGGTCTTCGCCGGTCTGACCGACACCTGCGGGATGGCGATGGTCCTCGCGCGACTTCCCTTCAACCGGAAGAGCTGCGCCCGGCCCTGAGCGGCGCGCGCCGAGGCCGGGACGGGCCCCGCCCTCGGGCGGCGGCCCCGCGGCCTCTCCCACCCCTCGGGGGCGCGCCCCGGAGTCATCGACGAATCCGATGATCGGGGGTGTCGCCCATTCCGGGCGGCACCCCCGATCGCGTCCGACCGGCGCCCTCGCGAGTCCGTTTCCCCGCCCGAAGCGGACGGGGACTTGGAGTCCGGCCCCCGACTCGGCTACCCTCGGGGCATGGTCGCGCGGATCCTGAGCCTCGCCCTCCTCGCCCTCTTCCTGCCGGGATTCCTCCTGCCGGGCCGGGTGGCGATCTGCGTCGGGGAGAACTGCCCCGCCGCCGCGCGCGAGCTTTCCGTCGACACCCACGCCTGCTGCTGCCACCACGAGGTCGAGCCGGCCCGGGAGGCCCTCTGCCACTGCGGCGCCGTCACGAGCCCGCGGAGGGAGGACGCCCCGGGCTGCCCCGCCTGCGTCATCCTCGAGGACGGCGGCACCAAGATCCCGGCCGACGGGATCGAGATGCCCACCGTGCCGGCGGCCCTCGAGCGCCTGTGCATCGCCGCGGACGCTTCCGAGCCCCGGGCCGTCCTCGCGACGCCCCCGGCGGCGCCGCGCCCCGAGACGCCTCCCCGAAGGCATCGCCCGCTCCTCATCTGATCCCTTCGCGCGCGAACGCGACCTCCCCGCCCCCGTCCCGGGTGCGCGGCGGCTCGCGTCGGATCCGTCGTCACCCGACGTTCCCGCCCGAAGGAATGCACCATGCCTCGATTCACGTCGCGCGGCCCCGGCGGCCTCGCGAGACTCCTCGTCCTGAGCCTGCTGGCGTCCTGCGCCTCGCCGGCCCCCGATCCCGTCGATGACGAACGGATCGTGTCCTCGGTGCGCGAGCGCGGAGGAGACGACCTCGCCTCGCGCCTCGAGGAAACCCTGGCCGAGACCGGACTCGATCGGCGCGCCCCTCTCGCCCCGAGCTTCGCGCCGGCGCTGCGCGACGCGACGCTCGCCTACGCACCCGGCGTGCGGCGCGCGCGGCGCGAGCTGGAGGCGGCCCGCGCCGAGACGCTCTCGGCCGGCTCGCCCGGTCCGCTCGGGGCCAGCGCCGCGGTCGGCGATCTCCGCGCCCCGGGCGACGGCGCCGACGTCGGCGGCAGCTTCGATCTCTTCGGCGTCCTCGGCCTCGAGCCCAGCGCGGCCGCCCGCGCCCTCGCCGAGGCCCGGGTACGCGCCGCCGTCGCCGGTCTCGAGGACGTCGCCTGGTCCTCGCTCCACGCCACGGAACGCGCCTTCGTGCGCCGCGCCGCGACGACCGCCCGCATCGCCGCCCTCGAGACCCTCGCGGGCGAGGCGCGCGAGGATCTCGCCCGTATCGCCGCCTACCGCCGCGCCGGGCTGCTCGGCGAGGGTCCACCGGCCCGGGCGACCGCCTTCGTCGCCCGCCTGGAGCGCGACCTCGAGAACGAGCGGGAGTCGCGCGCCGCGCTCGAGGACGCCCTGATCCGCGCCACCGGACTCCCCCCGGCGCATCCGCTCCTCGAGGAAACCGGCTCCTCCGCCCTCGAGCACGTCGGCGACGGCTCCGGCGGGATCCGCCTCGATCTCGCGCCGGAGTCGCTCCTCCGCCGCCTTCCCGCGCTGCGGCGCGCCCGTCTCGAACACGCCGGGGCCGAGGCCCGGCTCCGGGTCGCCGCCGCGGCGCGCTGGCCCCAGCTCCGGCTGGGCTCGCGCCTGGCCCTCCGCCCCGACACCGTCATCCCGGCGGGGCTCATCGAACTCTCGCTGCCCTTCCCCGGCAGCCAGGACGGCCCCATCGCGGTGGCGGAAGCCGCGCGGGCGCGCTCGCGCGAGATCCTCGAGGACACCTGGCTCGCGAGCTGGTCCGCCCTCGAGTCGGCGCGGCGACGCACGGTGATCGCCCGACGGCGCCTCGCCGAGGAGGCCCCGGAGATCGAGGCGTCGAGCGCCCGCGCCTGGCGCGCGATGCGCGCCCGTCTCGCCATCGACCCCGCCGAGACGAAGGACTGGACCGATTCGCTGGAGGCCCGCACGAGCGGAGCCCTCGCCCTGACGCGCGCCCGCGAGGCGGCGCGACTCGCCGAGATCGATCTTCGCGAGGCCGGCGGCCTCGAGGCGGAAGGAGCCGAACGGTGAACGAACCCCGCGCCCCCATCGACCTCTCGACCTTCGATCGCCCCGAGCGCTCGCAGATCCCGCTGCCGCGGCGACGCTGGGCGGCGGTCCTCGTGCCGCTCCTGATCCTCGCGGCCGTCGCGGCGATCTTCTGGTGGAGCGCCGGCTCGCTCTTCGAGAAGCCCCGCGACGTCACCGTCGTCCGGCCGCGCAGCGGCGTCGCCCAGACGCGCGGCGGCGAGGCCGTCCTCCAGGCGGCGGGCTGGGTCGAGCCCGATCCCTTCCCCACCCTCGTCAACGCGCTCGCTCCCGGGATCGTGGCGGAACTCCTCGTCGAGGAGAGCGACCGCGTGGCGGCCGGAGATCCGGTGGCCCGCCTCGTCGCCGACGACGCCCGCCTCGCCCTCGACGCGGCCGAGGCCGCGCTCGGGATCGCAAAGGCCGCGCGGGACGCGCAGCTCGCGGAGCTCGCGACGGCGCGTCGGTCCTTCGACGAGAAGGTCGAACTCACCGAGGCCCTCGAGACCGCGCGCGCTTCCTACGAGGGCAAGCGCGTCGAGGTCGTCCACCGCGAGCGACAGGTCGAGCGCGCCCGGATCGATCTCGAGCTCGCCTCCCGCCGCCTCGAGATCCAGGGCTACCTGAAGCAGGAGGGAGCGGACGGCCCCTGGCAGGTGGAGGTCGCCGAGCTCGGCCGACGCCAGGCCGAGGCCCAGCTCGCCATCGAGGAGGCGGACCGGGAACTCGCCCGGCACGACGCGGAGGAGGCGGCCGCCCGTCTGCGCCGCGCCGAACGCGATCTCGAGCTGCGCCTCGCCGACGGCCTGCGCGTGAAGCGGGCGGAAGCCGCGGTGGCCGGGGCCGAGGCCGCCGTCGCCGCCGCGGTCACCGCGCGCGACGAGGCCGCGCTGCGACTCGAGCGCATGACGGTCCGCGCGCCCCTCGGCGGCGTCGTCCTCGCGCGGACCTCGGCGCCGGGCTCCATGGTGGGCATGGTGGACGGCTCCGTGCCGGTCTGCAGCCTCTTCGACCCCACCCGGATCCGCATCCGGGTGGACGTGCCCCAGACCCGGATCGGGCTCGTCTCGGCGGGACAGATCGCCGAGATGCTCTCGCAGGCCCGCCCCGATCGTCCCTACCGCGGCGAGGTCATCCGCATCGTGCAGGAGTCCGACATCCAGAAGGTCACGTTGCAGGTGCACGTGCGGGTCACCGACCCCGACGATCTGCTCCGGCCGGAGATGCTCTGCACGGCCCGCTTCCTCGCGCCGGCCTCCTCGCTCCCGGCGGACGCGGCCTCGCGGGACGTCGTCCTCGTGCCGGAGCGGCTCGTCGGCGACGGGACCGTCTGGGTCGTCGGCGGAGACGGCGAGAGCGCTGAACGCCGGACCGTCGAACTCGGCGCCCGCCAGGGCGATCTCGTCGAGGTCCTCTCGGGCCTCGATCTCAGCGCAAAGATCATCGACCGCGGCCGCGAGGGACTCGAATCCGGCGCCCCGGTCCGCATCATGGAGAACGACTGATGGCCGTCATCGAACTGGTAGGCGTGACGAAGAGCTACCGCAAGGGCGAGCACGTCGTGACGCCCCTCGAGGACGTCTCGCTCGAGATCGAGGCCGGAGAGTTCTTCGTGCTCCTCGGCCCCTCGGGCAGCGGCAAGAGCACGCTCCTCAACCTGCTCGCCGGCATCGACCGCGCCGATCGCGGGACGATCCGGATCGCGGGCGAGGACATCACGCGCCTCGGCGGCCGCAAGCTCGCCGACTGGCGCGCGCGCCACGTCGGCTACGTCTTCCAGCACAACAACCTCATCCCGGTCCTCACCGCCTACGAGAACGTCGAGCTCCCCCTCGGGCTGCTCCCGCTCTCGCGGCGCGAGCGCCACGATCGCGTCTCGCTCGCTCTCTCCGCGGTCGGGCTCGCCGACCGCTCGCACCACAACCCCAGCCAGCTCTCGGGCGGGCAGGAGCAGCGGGTGGCGATCGCGCGCGCCTTCGTCGGCGACCCGCCGCTCATCGTCGCCGACGAGCCCACCGGCAACCTCGACGAGGATTCCGCCGGCGCCGCCCTGGATCTCCTGCAGCGCTTCAATCGCGAGCGCGGCACGACCGTCGTGATGGTGACGCACGACCCGCGCGCGGCGACCCGCGGCACCCGCGCGATGCGGCTCGACAAGGGCAAGCTCAGCCCGCTCGCCGTCGGGGAGGTCGAGGCATGATCTTCCGGCTCGTACGCAAGAACCTCCGCCGCCGTCCGATGCGGACGATCTTCACCATCCTCGGCGCGGCGAGCGCCCTCTTCATCTACGTGACGACCGAGTCCCTCTCGCAGGGCCTCGACGAGGCGCTCGCCTCGGACGAGGCGGCCCGCACGCTCGTGGTCTACCGCAAGAACCGATTCTGCCCGCAGACCTCGTTCCTGCCGGAGCGCTACACCGAGGAGATCTCGCGCGTCCCCGGCGTCGAGGCCGTGCTCCCGATCAAGGTCCTCCTGAACAACTACCGCGCGAGCCTCGACATGGTGGCCTTCCACGGCTCGCCGGTCGAATCGATGCTCGCGGTCCGCGACATCGAGCTCGTCTCGGGAGACGTCGGCAAGTTCAAGAACGAGGCCGACGCCGCGCTGCTCGGGCGGGGCTTCGCCCAGCGCCGCGGACTGGGCGTCGGCGACAGCTTCGAGTTCGGGGAGATCCGGGTGAAGGTGGCGGGCGTCTTCCGCTCGGCCTCCCCCGTCGACGAGAACCTCGTGCTGACGCACCTGGAGTTCCTGCAGCGGGCGGGGCCGGTGAACCAGCTCGGGACGGTGACGCAGTACGAGGTCCGGATCTCCGACCCCGATCGGGCGGAGGAGATCGCGAAGGCGATCGACGCCCGCTTCGCCGACGCGGAGGACCCCACCGACACGCGCAGCCGCTTCGCCTTCCTCGAGGACATGACCCACGAGATCGGTCAGATCATGGGCTTCGCCCGGATCTTCGGCGCGGTCTGCGTGCTCGTCGTCCTGGTCCTCGTCGCGAACACCGTCTTCATGTCGGCGAACGAGCGCATCCGCGAGCTCGGCGTCGTGATGACGATCGGCTACCGATCGAGCCAGATCTTCGCCCTCGTGCTGGGCGAGGCGCTGATCATCGTCGCCATCGGCGCCGCGCTCGGCGTCGGCGGAGCGCTCGGGGCCATCGCGCTGAAGGGCGTCGCCCTCGGCGTGGAGGGCGTGCAGATCGGCTTCTCGACCCACTGGACGGTCATCGCCCGCGGCTTCGCGGCGGCGCTCGTCTGCGGACTCGTCGCCGGGCTGATCCCGGCCACGCGGGCCGCGCGTCGCCCGGTCGTCGCCGCGCTGCGGGGGAACGGCTGATGCGCCTCCTGCCGGCCGACTACGCGCTGCGCAACGCCGGGCGACGCCCGCTCCGCACCGCGATCACGGTCTTCTCGAGCCTGCTCGTGACCGCCGTCGTCGCGGGGACGACGGCCTTCGTGCGCGGACTCGAACACGCGAATCTCCAGGCCGCGCCGCCGCGCACCGCCATCCTCCTCTCGAACGCCTCGCAGCGCGACATCGTCCGCTCCGCGATCACTCCGGCGACGGCCGACATCGTCGCCGCGGACGTGAAGGGGATCGCGCGGATCGGCGGGGTCCCGGCCGTCTCGGCCGAGGTCCACCTCGCGACCAGCGTGCGCGTGAACGACGATCCGGTCGAGCGACAGGGCTTTCTGCGCGGCATCACCGAGCGGGCCTTCCTCGTGCACGACGGCGTCACGATCGTCGAGGGGCGACCGCCGCGGGCGGGCGAGGCGCTCGTGGGGCGCCTGGTCTCGCAGAAGCTGGGACTTCCCGAGGGCACCGTCGGGCTCGGGGATGCCATCGCGGTCGAGGGCGGCTCCTTCCGGGTCTCGGGCGTCTTCCGGGCGCCGGGATCGACGATCGAGTCGGAGATCTGGGTGCCCCTCGTCGAGATCCAGGGACTCTCGAACCGCGACGACATCTCGGCCGTCTTCGCCCGGGTCGAGACCGACGACGACCTCGCTCTCGTCGACCTCTTCGCGAAGCGCAACCTCGACCTCGAGCTGCTCTACCTCTCGGCCGCGGACTACTACCGCGAGCTCGCCGCCTACTTCGGGCCGCTGCGTGACTTCGCCTGGCTCATGGCGGGCCTGATCGCGCTCGCGGCGCTCTTCAGCGGCGCCAACACCCAGAATGCCGCCGTCCAGGACCGGATCCGCGAGCTCGCGACCCTGCGGGCGATGGGCTACTCGGGGTTCGCGCTGGTCTTCTCGCTGGTGCAGGAGGCGCTCCTCGTGGCCTCGCTCGGCGCGATCGCCGGCCTCCTCCTGGCCCGCGGCCTGATCTCCGGCAGCGCCGTCAACCTCGCGATGACGGCCTTCGCCCTCGATTTCGACGGCCTCGTGGTCGTCCTCGCCTTCGGCGCCGCCCTCCTGGTGGCACTCGTCGGCACCCTTCCCGCCGCGTGGCGGGTGATGCGTCTTCCGATCGCGACCGCGATCAAGGAGGATGCCTGAACTTCCGGGGAGCACGGACCTCCGATCCGCGTTCCCCCCGTTGAAGGAGACCCGCGATGACTCGCACGCTCGGAATCTCTCTCGCTCTCGCGTTCGCCCTGGCCCTGATCGGCTGCAGCGGGGAGGCCTGGCCTCTCCGGCGGAAAGGCCCCCGCCAAGCAGGACACGGCCGCGGCCGAGTCCTTCGCCGCGCGCTTCGTCGCGACGAATCCGCCCGGTGACCCGATCCCGGCCGGCGATGTCCGCGCGCACGGCGTCGACGGCGCCGACGTCGTGACGACGGGGCGCATCGACGAGTTCGTCGACGGCTTCGCGGTCATGACGATCGTCGATCTCGCGGTCCAGAACTGCAAGCAGGACGGCTTCGAGTGCGCCGACCCGAAGGCGCGCGCCGACGGCACCGTCACGGTGGAGTTCCGCGACGAGAGCGGTGCGCCGCTCCGCTTCGGCCTGAAGGGCCGCTCCGGCATCGGCTGGCTCGGCATCGTCACGGTGAAGGGGAAGATCTCCCGCGACAGCCGCGGCAACGCCACCGTCGTCGCCGACAAGATCTACGTCCACCCCGAGTCCTGATCCTCGACCTCGCCCCTCGTCGGAGCCTCCCCTCATGCGCAAGTTGCGTCTCGCCCTCGCCGCCCTGCTCGTCCTCGTGCCCCTCGGCGCCCTCCGCGCCCAGGATTCCGCGCCCGCGGAGAACGACGCCGAGCGCATCGCCCGCGCGATCGAGAAGAAGGTCGAGGCCATCCGCGGCCACCGCTTCACGAAGGAGGTGAAGATTGGGGTCTACTCGCGCGACGAGCTCCTCGAGGTCGTGCGCGAGAAGGTCGGCAAGGAGCTGGCGCGCCCCGAAGCCCTCGCCGAGGCCCGGGCCTTCCGCGCCCTCGGCCTCCTGCCGGCGGACTACGACCTGGCGAAGGGGGCGCTCGAGTTCCTGAGTGCGCAGATCGCGGGCTTCTACGACCCGGAGGCCAAGGAGCTCTTCCTCATCAAGGAGACGAACGCGGCCCAGGGCGAGCTGATGCAGCAGATGGGCATGACGGACGAGGTCGTCGTGTTCCACGAGCTCGTCCACGCCCTGCAGGACCAGGTCTTCGGCCTCGAGGACTACCTGGGTGACGCGTCCGCGAACCTCGACATCGCCCAGGCCCGCAAGACCCTCGTCGAGGGCGACGCGACCTTCAACATGATCCGCCTCGACGAGAACCCGATGCTGCGGCTCAACTACCAGATGATGCCGTCCTCGAAGAAGCGCATCGCGGGGATGATGGCGATGGCCGAGCAGATGGGCATGGACGAGGAGGCCCTCGCCGGCCAGGACGCGATGCTGAACGCCCCGGCCGTGCTCGTGGTGCCGACGCTCTTCGACTACGCCGACGGCTACCGCTTCGTCGCGAAGCTCGTCGGACCGGCCGACGAGAACGGCGCCTACGATCTCTCCCGCCTCGACGCCGCCTTCCGCGACCCGCCGCGCTCCACCGAGCAGATCCTCCACCCCGAGAAGTACCTCGGCGAGGAGCGGGACGACCCGACCGAGGTGACGCTGCCCGACCTCGCCCCCGTCCTCGGTGCGGGCTGGTCGAAGATCTCCGAGAACACCCTCGGCGAGCTCCTCGTCCGCACCTGGCTCGAGGAGTACGACACGCGCCGCGCGAGCCGGGTCCACCGCGGGTGGGACGGCGACCGCTTCGCGGTCTGGGGCCGCGAGGGCGCGCCCGACCTCCTCGTCTGGTCGTCGGTCTGGGACTCGGAGAAGGACGCGCGGGAGTTCGCCGACGCGGCGGTCGCGATCGTGGCGAAGAAGACGGGTGTCGAGGCGCTCGAGACGACGCGCCCCTGGCTCCACCGCGTCGACCGCGAGGGCCTCACCAGCGCCGTCATGGTTCGAGGCGCGCGCGTCGTCCTCGTGGAGAAGGTCCCCACCCCCCGCTTCGAGGCGCTCCTCCTCGACCTCTGGCTGAACTGACCGACTGCATCAAAACCCATCCTTGACCTCTCCCCCCGCCGGCCGCGAGGATCGCGGCGGGCAAGGGAGGATTGGAACCATGAGATGGCATCTCGCGGCGATCATCGCCGCTTCCGTCGCGTCGTCCGCGGCGGCCCAGAGCGTCTGGATCGGCTACACGCCGACGGATCTCGCGATCGGGGACGTGACCGGCGACGGCCACGGCGACGTCGTCGCCTGCAGCCGCGTCAACGATCGCGTCACCATCGTCCGCAACGCGGGCTTCTACGGCTCGCCTGACGTCGAGCATCTCGCGACGGGCCTCGGCCCTCAGGAGATCACGCTCGCGGACCTCGACGGGGACGGCGCGCTCGACGTCCTCACGCGCAACCAGGGCGACCTCACGATCCACTTCCATGACGATGCGGGCTGGACACGCCTCGACCTGCCGGGCTCGTCCGATCTGCCGCTCGCGGTCGGCGACGTCGACGCCGACGGGTGGCCGGACATCCTGCAGGACGATCGCTGGTTCCGGGGACTGGGCAACCGGAGCTTCGCGGCCCCGGTGAGCCTCGGCCTGCCGCCCGAGCGCCACGTCGTCGGCGCCGCCGATCTCGACGGCGACGGGCAGGCGACGGTGATCGTCGTCCGAGCCTGGCCGGCGGACGAGGGGCGTCTCGACTACGAGCTCCGGGAGCTCTTGCGCTCGCCGGACGGGAGCTGGATCGAGGCGCCGGTGTCGCACTGGATCCGCGGGCAGAAGCACACGCCGCGGATCTTCCCGATCGATCTCGAGCGGGACGGCGTGCAGGACTGGCTGGTCGAGGACTCGGCGGCGGTCGAGTTCGTGATCTTCGGGCCGGATGCCGCCGGCGCCTTCGACGAGATCGTGCGGGTGGCCTACCTCGACGCCCCGGGGAACGAATTCGCGGACCGCTACTTCATCTTCCGAGCCGCCGCGATGGACTCCGCGACGACGCTCGGCAACCGGAGTGTCGTCATCGACAAGGGGAGCAGCCCCGGATCGGCATCGGTGCGCCGATTCGCGGCCGAGCCGGGCGCCGCCTCCGGCCCTCCTCTCGGATTGGCCTTCGGGCCGTTTCTGGAATCGACGTGCTACGCCACCGGTCGCCTGTCCCCCGACGCCGCCGACGACTTCGTGTACGCCGAGACGGGCAGCCGCGCGGGGTTCCTCTTCTTCGTGCTCATCGACGAGGACGGAGAGCTCGCCCCCTCCGACCTCGAGCTCGAGACGCCCTGGCCGACGGGTCTCGAGGCCGGCGTCCCCAGCGAACCGGTGACGGTCCGGCTGACCGACGGCTTCGGGGCGAGCGTCGCGTCCGAACTGTCCCTCAGCGGACCACTCGTCGCGGCCGCCGGCATCCGGACGATCCCCGAGAAGGTCGTGACCGGACCCGACGGCCGCGCGACCTTCCGCCTTGTCGCCTCGTCGCCCCACGCCTCCGCCTTCCTGCACGTCGTCGCCAAGTCCGGCGTCTCGGTCGGAGGCATGACGGAGGTCGTCCCCCTCGTCGTGATCCAGCCCTTCTCGGGCCACCATCAGGTGACCGATCTCGTTCAGGGCATCACCGAACCGGTCCGCTTCCTCGTGCGGGGCCCGGATGGCGAGCCCTTCGAGGGTGCGACCGTTCAGTGCCAGGTCTACGGCGCGGAGTTCGCCGACGGCGGCGTGATCAAGACCGTGGCGAGCGACGAGAACGGACTCGCCACCGTCGAGCTCGTCGAGACGGAGCCGGGCTGGGTGACGGTGAGCGCCGCCTGGGTGGGCACCGGCGAGTCGGTCCTCGCGGAGGGCATCATGGTGCGCGGCATCACGCTCGAGGTTCTCGAGGAGCCGTCCCCCACGCTCCGGATCCGCCTCGAGCACGAGCTGGTGTTCGGCCATGTCCTCGTGACGGTCGACCAGCCCCTGCCTCCTCCCGGCACGGCCGGATCGGTATTCGGCCCGCTGTTCAGCAGCTACGGGGACCCGGGGCCCTATCTCATCGTGGACGACTCGACGATGTTGCCGGGTCTCCTGGGAGCGGGCGCGATCTCGGACTTCCACTTCGACGTGCCGCTCGCCGTCCTCGAACTGGGCCCGGACCCCTGGGTGATCCAGGCCGTGCTGACCGATCTCGGCCTCCCGACCTACGAGGAGTTCTGGGTCATGCTCCCGGTCACCTTCAGCCCCTGAACGCGAAGAGGCCCGGCGTCGCGGACGACGCCGGGCCTCCTCGTTCGATCCTCGCCGGTCGCCTCAGAGTCTGTGAATTTATCCCCGCGTCGGCCCGAGACCGCGCGAAACGGAGTCGGGCGAGGAAGGCCGACGAGGCGTATCAATGGAAAGATACGCCGAGGAGGCATGACGAAGCCCGGCACCGTTGCAGCCGGTCGAAGCCAGCGGGGATATCTTCACAGACTCTCAGACCTTGTGGATCGCGCGGGAGTCGACGTCGAGCGCCGCCTCCTTCAGGACCTCGGGCAGGGTCGGGTGGGCGTGACAGGTGCGGGCGATGTCCTCGGCGCTCGCGCCGAACTCGATCGCGGCCGTCGCCTCGGCGATGAGATCGCCGGCCCGCGGACCGATGATGTGCACGCCCAGGACCCGGTCGGTCTCGGCGTGGGCGATCACCTTCACGAAGCCGTCGGTCTCGTCGAGGGCCATCGCGCGGCCGTTGACGCGGAAGTGGAACTTCCCCGTCTTGACGGGCACGCCGGCCTCGGCGAGCTGCTGCTCGGTGCGGCCGACGCTCGCGACCTCGGGGTGCGTGTAGACGACGTTCGGGATCGCGTCGTAGTTGACGTGACCGTGGCCGGTGGCGATGAACTCGGCGCAGGCCATGCCCTCGTCCTCGGCCTTGTGCGCGAGCATCGGGCCCGGCACGACGTCACCGATCGCGTAGACATCGTCCACCGCGGTCCGGAAGTGCTCGTCGATCGGGATGAAGCCGCGCTCGTTGGTGGCGAGGCCGATGTTCTCGAGGCCGAGACCCTCGGTGTTCGGCATGCGGCCCACCGCGAGCAGGACCTTGTCGGCGATCACGGGCTCGTCGCCCTCGCACTCGACGACGACCTTCGAGCGCTTGGCCGCGGCCTTCGTGACCCGGCACTTCAGCTTGAAGGACAGTCCCTGGCGCTTGAAGAGCTTGAGGGCCTCCCGCGAGATGTCGCGGTCCATGCCGGGCAGAACGACGTCCTGGTACTCGAGGACGGTCACCTTGGAGCCGAGACGGCTCCAGACCGAGCCGAGCTCGAGGCCGATCGCACCGGCGCCGATGACGACGAGCTCCTTCGGCACGCGATCCCAGGCGATCGCCTCGGTGCTCGTGGCGATGTTCGCGGCCGAGAGATCGACGCCGCGGAGCGGGGCCGAGTTGCTGCCGGTGGCGATGAGGATGCGGCTGGTGTCGAGCGTCTGCGCGTCGCCGGACGGGCCGGTGACCTCGACCTGGCTCGCGGAGAGGATCCTCGCCATGCCCTCGAAGAGCGCGACGCCGTTGTTCTTCAGGAGGAGATCGACGCCGCCGGTGAGGCGCTCGACGATCTTGTCCTTGCGCGCCATCATCGCCTCGAGGTCGAGCTTGACCTTGCCGAGCTCGATCCCGTGGTGGCCGAGCCCGCCCGCCGCCTTCGCGTAGAGCTCGCTGGACTCGAGGAGGGCCTTCGACGGGATGCAACCGACGCGAAGGCAGGTGCCGCCGCGCGTCGGGTTCTTGTCCACGCAGGCCACCTTGAGGCCGAGCTGGGCGGCGCGGATGGACGCGACGTAGCCGCCGGGGCCGGCCCCGATGACGATCAGATCGTAGGCGTCGACCACGGCCTCAGACCTCCAGCAGGATGCGCGAGGGTTCTCGACGCACATCTTGATGTGCTTCAGGAAGGTGACGGCCTCGCGGCCGTCGACGATCCGGTGATCGTAGGTCAGCGCGACGTACATCATCGGCCGGAGGACGATCTGGCCGTTCAGGCCGACCGGACGCTCCTGGATCGCGTGCAGTCCGAGCACGCCGCTCTGCGGCGGGTTCAGGATGGGCGTCGAGTTCAGCGAGCCGTAGACGCCGCCGTTCGAGATCGTGAAGGTCCCGCCCTGCAGCTCCTCGAGCCCGATGCGGTTCTCCTTCGCGCGGGAGCCGAAGTCGGCGACCGTCTTCTCGATCTCCGCGAAGGAGAGGCACTCGGCGTTGCGGATGATCGGGACGACGAGGCCCTTGCCGCCGCCCACCGCGATGCCGATGTCGAAGTAGTTGTGGTAGTGGACGTCGGTCCCGTGGATCTGCGCGTTGAGCGCCGGCGTCAGCTTGAGCGCCTCGACGACCGCCTTCACGAAGAAGGACGTGAAGCCGAGCTTCACGCCGTGCTTCTCGAGGAAGGAGTCCTTGAACTCGCCGCGGAGACGCATGACCTCGGTCATGTCGACCTCGTTGAAGGTCGTCAGCAGCGCCGCGGTCTGCTGGGCCTCGACGAGCCGGCGCGCGATCGTGCGGCGCATCGGCGTCATCGGGACGACCTCGACCTCGCGGCTGCCGATCGCGTGACCGTTGCCGTTCGCCTTCGCCGCGTCCTCGGAGACGCGGAAGGTCTTCTCGGGCGCGGGCGCCGGCTTCG
The DNA here is from genome assembly GCA_041402125.1 of Planctomycetota bacterium. Lineage (GTDB taxonomy): Bacteria > Planctomycetota > DRQF01 > JAWKSY01. The sequence goes on along the minus strand of JAWKSY010000015.1, from coordinate 35,594 downwards.
ACTCGGCGCGGTGCGCGACGGCATCCTCCTTCAGGACGCGGCCGCCGGGGCCGGTGCCCTCGACGTCGGCGGCGTCGATGCCGCGCTCGTCGAGGACGCGGCGCGCGGCCGGCATCACGTGGCCGCCCTTCGCGCCGCCCTTCTTCTCGTCGGCCTTCGCCGCGCCGGCCGCCGCCTTCGCGGGTTCGGCCGCCTTCGCGGGGGCGTCGGCGACGGCGCCGGCCTCGATCGTCGCGATGACGTCGCCGACCTGGGCCGCGTCGCCCTCGTTCTTGAGGAGCGGCCCGAGGACGCCGTCCACCGGCGAGGGCAGCTCCATGGAGGCCTTGTCGGTCTCGATCTCGACGATCGTCTCGTCCTTCTTGACCGCTTCGCCCGGCTGCTTGTGCCAGCGCGCGACGAACACCTCGGTGATCGACTCGCCCGCCTCGGGGATCTTCAACTCGACACTCATCGATTCATCGTCCCGTAACGTGTCCCCCGCGATTCGCTCGCGGTCAGTCTTCCCGGTCAAAGGCGCGTCGCAAGATCTCCTCCTGCTCGAGTCGGTGCGCGGAGGCCGAGCCCGTCGCGGGGCTGGCCGAGCTGTTGCGCGTGATCGAGTTGTCGAAGAACTTGCCGCCCAGTTCGTAGTGAATGAAGCGCCAGGCGCCCATGTTTTCCGGCTCTTCCTGTACCCAGACGATCTCGGTCTTCCCGGGATAGCGCTGGACCGCCGCCTCGAGTTCGGCGCGCGGGACCGGATAGATCTGCTCCATGCGCAGGATCGCGACGTCGTCGGCGCCGAGCTCCCGCTTCCGCTCGGCCAGGTCGTAGTAGACCTTGCCGGTGCAGACGAGGATGCGGCGCACCTTCGCGGCGTCCTCCGAGGCGGGATCGTCCAGCACCTTCAGGAAGCCGTTCTCGGCGAGGTCGTCCAGCGAGGAGGTCGCCTCGGGATGACGCAGCAGACTCTTCGGCGTCATGATGATGAGCGGCTTGCGCCAGGGGCGCACCACCTGACGACGCAGGGCATGGAAGATGCTCGCCGGCGTGGTGAGGTTCATCACCTGGATGTTGTCCTCGGCCGCGAGGGTGAGGAAACGCTCGAGGCGGGCGCTGGAGTGCTCCGGCCCCATGCCCTCGAAGCCGTGCGGCAGGAGCATGACGAGGCCGGAGAGGCGCCGCCACTTGTCCTCCGCGCTGACGAGGAACTGGTCGATGATGACCTGCGCCGCGTTGACGAAGTCACCGAACTGCGCCTCCCACAGGACGAGCGCATCCGGGTAGTCGAGGCTGTAGCCGTACTCGAAGCCGAGCACCGCCGCCTCGGAGAGCGGGCTGTTGTAGATCTCGACCGGCGCCTGGTTGTCGGCGACGTGGCGGAAGATCCGGTATTCGTGCCCGTCCTCGTGGTCGTGGAGGACCGCGTGGCGGTGCGAGAAGGTGCCGCGCTCGCAGTCCTGGCCGGTGAAGCGCACGCGCGTGCCCTCGACGAGGAGGCTCGCGAAGGCGAGCGCCTCGGCCGCGGCCCAGTCGAGGGGGCGCTCGCCGTCCGCCATCTCGCGGCGCTGCCGGAGCATGCGCGCGATCTTCGGGTGCGGGTGGAAGTCGTCGGGCAGGCTCGTGAGGCGCGCGAGGAGTCCCTGGAGCTGCTCCTTCGGGAGTCCGGTCTTCGTCTCCGCGACGGTGCCGTCCTTGCCGCCCTTGTAGGGGGCCCAGATCCCGCCCTTCCGCCGCGGCGGGGGCGTGAACTTCTTGCTGCGCGCGGTGCTGAGCTCCTTCTCGAGGCGCTCCCGCGTCTCCTCCGCGAGCGCATCGGCCTCGGCCTGGCTGATGCCGCCGAGCTCGAGCAGGTACTCGACGTAGGACTCGCGCACCGGCTTCTTCTCGCGGATCGTCTTGTACATCCGCGGGTGCGTGAAGGCCGGCTCGTCGCCCTCGTTGTGGCCGCGGCGACGGTAGCAGTACATGTCGATGACGACGTCGCGCTGGAACTCCTTGCGGAAGTCGAGCGCGAGATCGATGACCTGCGCGACCGCCTCGGGGTGCTCGCCGTTCACGTGGAAGATCGGGATCTGGAGCATCTTCGCGACATCGGTCGCGTAGTTGCCGCTGCGGGCCTCCTGGGGCCCGGTCGTGAAGCCGATCTGGTTGTTGACGATGACGTGGATCGTGCCGCCGACGGTGTAGCCGGGGAGCTGGCTCAGGTTCAGCGTCTCGGGGACGATGCCCTCGCCCGCGAAGCTCGCGTCGCCGTGGATGATGATCGAGAGTCCGTTGCCGCGCGGGTGCCCGGCGAAGCGGTCGATCTTCGCGCGCAGGCGACCGAGCGCGACCGGGTTCACGAACTCGAGGTGGGAGGGGTTGAAGCAGAGCGAGATGTGCACGCTCTTGCCGTCATCCGACTTCCACTCGTTGTTGTAGCCGAGGTGGTACTTGACGTCGCCGCGTCCGCGGAAGAGCTCGGCGTCGGAGGCCGTGTCGTCGAACTCGCGGAAGATGAAGCGCGGCGACTTGCCGACGACGTTCGCGAGGACGTTGAGACGACCGCGGTGCGCCATGCCGAGGATGACCTCGCCCACCTGCATGTCGCAGGCCTTCGAGATCGCGAGATCGAGCAGCGGGATGAGCGTCTCGGCGCCCTCGAGCGAGAAGCTCTTCGCGCCGACGTACTTCCGCTGGATGAACTCCTCGAGGACGACGGCGTCCGTGAGCTTCTTCAGGATGCGGAGCTGCTGCGCCCGCTCGAGGGTGATGCGGTTCTGGCTCGACTCCATGCGGGTCTGGAGCCACTTCTTCACCTTCGGGTCGTCGATGTGCATGTACTGCACGCCGATGTAGCGGCAGTAGGTGTTGCGGAGGATCTTGAGGATCTGCCGCAGCTTGAGCGCCTTGCTGCGACCGAGGGTCGAGCTGGAGAACTGGCGATCGAGGTCCGACTCGGTGAGGCCGTAGAAGGAGGGCTCGAGCTCGGGCTGGGGCTCGCGGGCGCGACGCAGCGGGTCGAGCCGCGCCACCATGTGGCCGCGGACGCGGTAGCTGCGGACGAGCTGGTCGACGCGATCCTGCAGGACGCGGTTCGAGAAGCCCGTCTCGGCGCCGCCCCGGGGCGAGAAGAGCCCCGGCGGCTTGAAGGACGGGCCGCGGCCCGCCGTCATGGGCGCGCCGTCGCCGTTCGACTCGTTGGCGAAGAATCGACGCCAGTCCTCGGGAACCGAATCGGGGTCCCGCAGGAACTGGGCCCAGAGCGCCTCCGCGAAGGGGAGGTTCTGCGGCGTCAAACCGCTGCCGTGCTCGGTCATGGTCTCGGCGGCCTCTTCCTGGCGCCAAACCCAGTCGCAGTAGCGACTTGTGGCAAATAGCGCCGCTTGCGGCGACCACCGGAACGCGCTCCGGTCGGCCGACGGGATTCTAAGGACGGAAGGGCCCGGAGTCCAAGGCGAACGGGCTTTCCCTCTTGGCCCAAATCGCGATCCCTTCTCATCTTATCTCCCATCGACCGGATCCGGGTTTTCGCTTCACCCCGATGCCCGAGGAGTCGCCCCCGGCGTGGGTTTCGGCGAAGAAGTCGGCCGATCGGGCGGGATCGGTCCGCGGCTTGCGTCGGGGTTCCGGCGACGAGAGATCTGAAAGGAACCCGGAACATGCAGCGAATCCCCCTCCTCGTCGCCCTCGGCGCCCTCCTGGGCCCGATCGCGTCCGCCTCCGCCCAGGTCGAGCTCTACGACTCGGTCGGCCCGCCGACCTCCTGGCTCACGGGGCCCTACATCTCGCGCGGCCTCACCCCGGCGGGCGACATGACCGGCGACGGCATCCCCGACTTCGCGGTCTCGGTCGGTCCGACGGCCTGGCAGATCCGCTCGGGCGCGGACGGCAGCGCCTGGACGACGCTCGGCGGCTCGACGGGCGTCGCCTGGGGCTGGCCGGACGCCGAGAGCATCGGTGACGTCACCGGCGACGGCCTCGGCGACCTGCTGATCGTCGAGGGTACGAACGTGATCCTCCGCGAGTCCGGGATCAACTTCCCCGTCTGGACGCGGAGCCTCCCCGACTTCGTGGGGCCCTTCACGACGCCCTTCGCCAACCCCGAACTGGCCGTGCTCGACGACCTCGACGGGGACGGCTTCCCGGAGTTCGCGGTGGGGATCCGGACGGGGAACCTCTTCACCTTCCCGCCCGCGCCGATCCCGCCGCAGCCGCCGCTGCCCGCCGTGGTCGAGATCCGGTCGGGATCGAGCGGGGCCGCCGTCATGGGCATCAACTCGCCGCTGCCGGGCCCCCTCTCGCCCTTCGACCGACGCGTGCGGACCGGCGCCGACATCAGCGGCGACGGCTTTCGCGAGCTCCTCGTGGCGGAGAGCTCCGGCAGTGATGCCTTCCTGAACGTCTACGATCCGACGACGGGACTCATCCTGACCTCGATCAACCTCGGCACCTTGCTGGGCAACTTCCCCAGCTCCTTCGCCGCGGTCGACGACATGGACGGAGACGGACTCGCGGATCTCTGCGTGGGCCAGGCCCAGAACCAGGACGCGGGCCCGAGCGCGGGACGCCTCGTCTTCCACTCGAGCGCGACCGGCGCGGTCCTGCGGCAGATCGACGGCGCCCCCTACGATCTCCTCGGCTTCCGCCTCGACGGCGGAGACATCGACCAGGACGGCGTCCTCGATGTCGTCGCCCGGGCCGACAACGCCCCCGGCGATCCCTGGATCGTCGTCTTCAGCGGCGCCGACGGCGACGAACTCTGGCGGAGCGACGCGGCGCTGCCGCGCCTCGACGCCGCGCGCTTCCTCGACGTGGATGGTGACGGTCACGCCGATCTCGTGACCGGAACGAGCGGCGTCGCCCTCGGCAGCACGGCGAGCTACCGCGCCTTCCGCGGCGAGGCGAGCCCCGGCGCCGCGGCCTCGAGCGGGCTTCCGGGGGGTCAGGACATCCTGCGCGTGAACGGCGAGGACGGCGCCTGGTCGCGCCACGTCCGCGTCGCGCGCGCATCGCCGCTCCAGTTCGAGCTCCAGGCCTTCGAAGGCACGTCCGCTCCCTTCACCTTCGCGGTCTTCGCCTACCTCGGCACGGCGCAGGCGAGCGACGCGATCGATCTCGGCGCCCCCTTCGGCGAGGTGATGTTCCTGCCCGCGCCCTTCTATCCGGCCGCGGTGCCGGTACTCTTCACGCTGGCGACCAACCTCTCCGGCCTCGCGGGAACCGTGATCCTCGCTCCGGCCGGACCCTGGTCGCTCGCGCTGCCGCAGGGCATCGACGCCACGATCAGCCTGAGTCTCCAGGCGCTCGTCGTCGATGGTCAGGGTGCGGTGCGGCGGAGCAACGGCGTCGTGCTCGATCTCCGGTAGGCGTCTCCTCGCCCGGTCACCTGGCGAGGCCCCCGGACCGACACGTCGGTCCGGGGGCCTCGTCGTCCGCGGGGCGGGCGTGGAGGGTGACGCCGTTACCGCGGCGAAACCCCGGCCCCTCGGGTTCGTGCGGGACCGCACCTTTCCGGCGGGACTCGCGAGCGAAGGGACGCCGGGGCCGTGACGGGCTCTCCGCCGGAACGACGAGAGCCGAATGAAGGAGCCCGGACATGCCGCGAAGCCGTATCCTCGTCGCTCTCGTCGCTCTCCTCGGCCCGATCGCGGCGGTCTCCGCCCAGGCGGAGCTCTACGATGCCGTCGGCCCCCCGACCACCTGGCTCACGCCGCCCTACATCACGCGAGGCCTCACCCCGACCGGTGACATGACCGGCGACGGCATCCCCGACTTCGCGGTCGCGTCCAGCCCGACGGCCTGGGAGATCCGCTCGGGCGCGGACGGCAGCGCCTGGACGACGCTCGGCGGCTCGGCGGGCGTCGCCTGGGGCTGGCCGGACGCGGAGAGCATCGGTGACGTGACCGGCGACGGTCTCGACGATCTGCTGATCGTCGAGGGCTCGAACGTGATCCTCCGCGAGTCCTCGGTGAACGTCGCGGTCTGGACGCAGGTCCTCCCCGACTTCGTGGGGCCCTTCACGTCCCCCTTCGCGTGTCCCGAACTCGCGGTGCTCGACGACCTCGACGGGGACGGCTACCCGGAGTTCGCGGTGGGCATCCGGGCGGGGGGCGACGCCATCCTTCCCGGGGTGCCTCCGCCGCCGCAACCGGCCCTCCCCACCGTGGTCGAGATCCGTTCGGGCGCGAACGGCGCGCTCATCCGGGGCATCGCGCCGCCGCTGCCGCTGCCGCCCGCGCCCATCGAGCGGCGCGTCCGCGTCGGGGCCGACATCAGCGGTGACGGCATTCGCGACCTGCTCGTGGCCGAAGCCGTGGGCGGCACCGAGGTCCTGACCGTCTACGACCCGACGACCGGACTCGTCCTGACCTCGGCGAACCTCGGCCTCACCCTCTTCTTCAACTTCCCCAGCTCCTTCGTGGCGGTCGACGACATGGACGGCGACGGACTCGCCGACCTCTGCGTGGGGCAGGCCTGGAACAACGATCTGGGCCCGGGCTCGGGACGCCTCGTCTTCTTCTCCACCGCGACCGGCGGGGTGCTGCGGCAGATCGCCGGCGCTCCCTTCGAGAACCTCGGATTCCGCCTCGACGCCGGCGACATCGACCAGGACGGGGTCGTCGATGTCGTCGCCCGGGCCGAGAACTCCCCCGGCGGCCCCCGGATGGTCGTCTTCAGCGGCGCCGACGGGGACGAGCTCTGGCGAAGCGACGCGGCGCTGCCGCGCCTCGACGTCGCGCGCTTCCTCGACGTGGATGGTGACGGACAGCTCGACCTCGTCACCGCCACCAGCGGAGTCGTCACCGGCAGCACGGCGAACTACCGCGCCTTCCGCGGCGAGGCGAGCCCCGGCGCCGCGGCCTCGAGCGGACTTCCGGGCGGAGAGGACATCCTGCGCGTGAACGGCGAGGACGGCGCCTGGTCGCGACACGTCCGCGTCGCGCGCGCATCGCCGCTGCAGTTCGCGCTCGACGCCCCGACGGGACAGTCCTCCCCGTTCACCTTCGCGGTCTTCGCCTACCTCGGCACCGCCCAGGCGAGCGACGTCATCGATCTCGGCGCGCCCTTCGGCGAGGTGATGTTCCTGCCCGCGCCCTTCTATCCGGCCGCGGTGCCGGTGCTCTTCACGCTGGCGACCAACCTCTCCGGCCTCGCGGGGACGATGATCCTCGCCCCGGCCGGTCCCTGGTCGCTCACCTTGCCGCAGGGCATCGACGCCACGATCAGCCTGAGTCTCCAGGCGCTCGTCGTCGACGCCCAGGGGATGATCCGTCGGAGCAACGGCGTGGTGCTCGATCTCCGGTAGGCGCCTCCTCGCCCGGCCACTCGATGAGGCCCCCGGATCGCGACGGCGGTCCGGGGGCCTCGTCGCGTCCGCCCGGCCGCGCACCGGGAGCACGCGGTGACGGCGTTACCGAGGGGAAACTCCGACCCGTCGAGATCGCGGCCTCCTTCGCCGCGTCCCGGCGACTTGCGTCGCCGCGAGCGCTTGGCCCGCGTCTTGCACCCCGCCCGACCGACGAGAGCCGAGCGAAGGAACCCGATCCATGCTGCGAATGCCCATCCTCGTCGCCCTCGGCGCCCTCCTCGGCCCGATCGCGGCGGCCTCGGCCCAGGAGAGGCTCTTCGATTCGAGCGGCCCCGTGGCCCCCTGGCTCACCCAACCCGTCTACTCGAAGGGCCTGATCCCGACCGGCGACATGACGGGAGACGGCATCCCCGACTTCGCCGTCTCGACCGGCAAGTCGTCGTGGGAGATCCGCTCGGGCGCGAACGGCCAGGTCTCGACCACGCTCGGGAGCGCGTCGCTGCTCACCTGGGGACTGCCCGACGCCGCGAGCGTCGGCGACGTCACCGGAGACGGCCTCGACGACCTCCTGATCGTCGAGGACACGGACATCGTCCTTCGCGAATCGACCGTCAACTTCCCGGTCTGGACGCGGAGCCTCCCCGCCTTCACGGGGCCCTGGTTCAACCCCTCCGCCAGCCCCGCCATCGCGGTGCTCGACGACCTCGACGGGGACGGCTATCCGGAGTTCGCGCTGGGAATCAAGATCGCTCAGGTCTACATGATCCCCCCCTACAGCCTGCCGGGGCTGCCGCTGCCCACCGACGTCGAGATCCGCTCGGGGGCGAACGGCTCGCTGCTGTCGATCATCACGCCTCCCCTGCCCGCGCCGCTTCTCTTGCCGGGGATCCTGCCCGCGCTCTCCCTCCGCCGCCTCGTCCGGACGGGCGAGGATCTCAACGGCGACGGCGTCCGCGATCTCATGGTCGCCGAGGTGTCGGGGAGCGACGACTACCTGAACGTCTACGACCCGACGACGGGCCAGACGCTCCTCTCGATCAACCTCGGACCGACGACCTTCGGCGACCTCGCGTACTCGATGGCGGCCTTTGACGACCTGGACGCGGACGGTCTCGCCGACATCTGCATCGGTCGGCCCGCGAGTCAGGCGGCGGGCGCGAACGCGGGCCGGTTGAGCATCCACTCGAGCGCGACCGGCGCGGTCCTCCGGCAGATCGACGGCGCCCCCCATGACTTCCTCGGCTACCGCATCGCCGTCGGCGACATCGACCAGGACGGGATCCGCGACGTGGCGGCCGCGGCCGCCGTGACACCCGGCTTCCCTCGGATCTCGGTCTTCAGCGGCGCGACCGGACACGAGATCTGGCGGAGCGACCTCGAGTTCCCGCGGATGGACGCCGCGGGCTTCCTCGACCTCGACGGCGACGGCCACTCCGACCTCGTGACGGGAGCGAGCGACACCTACTCCTCGGGATCGTCCGTCTTCCGTGCTTTCCGCGGCGAAGCGGACCTCGGCCCCGCGGCCTCGAGCGGGCTTCCGGGAGGAGAGAACATCCTGCGCGTGAACGGCGGATACGGCGCCTGGTCGCGGCACGTCCGCGTCGCCCGCGCATCGCCGCTCCAGATCGCGCTCGACGCCCCGGCGGGACAATCCGCTCCGCTCACCTTCGCGATCTTCGCCTACCTCGGCACGGTCCAGCCGAGCGACGCCGTCGATCTCGGACCGCCCTACGGCAAGGTGATGTTCCTGCCCGCGCCCTTCTATCCGGCCGCGGTGCCGGTGCTCTTCACGCTCGGGACCAACGTCCCGGGTCTCGCGGGAACGATCTACCTCGCCCCCTACGGTCCCTGGTCGCTCTCGCTGCCGGCGGGCATCGACGCGACGATCAGCCTGAGCCTGCAGGCCCTCATCGTCGATGCCCAGGGAATGATCCGGCGGAGCAACGGAATCGTGCTCGACGTCCAGTGAGACGCGCGCCGCGGTGCGGAAACACGGAGGCCCCCGGAACGCGATGCGGTTCCGGGGGCTTCTTCACACCGAGAGCGAGAGGGGACGAGCTCTCCCGGTGACGCCGTTACCGTCGCGAAACACCGCCCGGCCCCCCCGTGGCGCGAGTCGATGAGACGCCGGCGCCGATTCCGTCGCGGATCCGTCGAATCACCCTCTCGAGCCCGAATCTCGGCCCCTCTCGCGAACGGGCGCGCGAGTTGCTCTCCGGACGTCGACGCGATCCCGAGCCTCCTTGAAGGAGTTGATGACCGTGAAGACGATCCTCCACCTGACCGCCGCCCTCATCCTCTGCGCCGCGGCCGCGCCCGGGCAGGAGGTGGCCTGGAGCGCCACCTCGAACTTCACGCCGGTCCTCGGCGGACTCTCGACGAGCGAGACGCTGGTGCGCGTGCCCGATGCCTCCGGCGACGGCATCGACGACTACCTCGTCGCGATCGGCGCGAGCCTCTGGGATCTCCACTCCGGCGCCGACGGGAGCTTCGTCCGCGCGATCGGAGGCCTTCCCGCGGCGGGGCTCTTCTCCTTCCCCGCCGTCGCGGTCCTCGACGACCTGGACGGAGACGGCCACGCCGAGGTCGCGATCGCGGAAGGGTTGAGCGTGGTCGTGCGGTCGAGCCTCACCAACTTCATCGTGGCGTCGACGTTGCTGCCGGCCTTCGTCGGCAGCTTCGCCGCTCAATCGCCCGTGCCCGTGCTCGAGTCCGTCCCGGACGCCGATGGCGATGGCCACCGTGACTACGCCGTGGGCATCGCGCTGGCCGGATTCGGGATCGCGCCGCTCTATGTCGCCCCCGGAGGCCCGCCGACGACGCCTCCGACGACTCCCCCGGTCTACACGCCGCTGCCGACCACGGTCGAGATCCGTTCCGGCGCGACGGGCGCGATCATCACCTCGATTCCGGGTCCGACATCCGCGTCGGCGCTGACGCGTCGCGTGCGCGAGGCGGGCGACTTCGACGGCGACGGCATCCCCGAGATCGCGATCGCGGAGATCTCCCAGACCGTCGCCCGCATCGACGTCTACGCGCTCGGCGGCACGCTGCTGACCTCCTTCACCCCGACCGGGCACTGGGCGATCACACCCTCGACGACGTTCGACCTGGAGCACGATCTCACCGGCGACGGCGTTCCGGACCTCGTCGTGGGCGTTCCCTACGCGGCCGCCGGACGCGGCGCGATCGAGATCTACTCGGGGGCCGACGGCTCACTCGTCCGGACCGTGCTCGGCGCGCCCTCGACTCAACTCGGCGCGCGGCTGTTCCTCGGCGATCTCGACGGTGACGGTCGCGCGGAGATCGCGGCGGCGAATGCGCCCTACGGCATCGGCGGCGTGCCGAGGATCCTCGTCCTCGATGCGTCCCACGGCTCCGAGCTCGCGACCACGGCGGGCTACCTTCCGCGCGGCGAGACCGCGACCTTCCTCGACGTCGACGGCGACGGCCACCGCGATCTGATCGTCGCGGGCCAGGACGGGGGCTGGACCGCGACCCATCACGTCGCCCTGCGGGGCGGCTTCGGCCTCGGTCCGGCCGGCATCGGAAGCGCCCTCGGCGAGGGCCTCCTGCGCGTCAACGGCCGCACGGGAGCCTGGACGCGCCGCGTCGAGGTCGGCCGGGCGACCCCGCTGCTCTTCGAGCTTCAGGCGCCGGTCGGCTCGTCGACTTCGTTCCACTTCGCGATCTTCGGCTTCCTCGGTGTCGCGGGAATGGCCGACGCCTTGACCTCGGCGGAACGATCGGCCCGATGGCCTTCATCCCGAGCATCGCCTATCCGGCCGGAGTCCCCGTCCTCTTCACGCTCGCGACGAGCCTCTACGGCGTGCCGGGAACGATCGTCCTCGCGCCGCCGGGCCCCTGGTCGCTCGCGCTGCCGGCCGGGATCGACGCCACGCTCGGTCTCTCGCTGCAGGGGCTCTTCGTCGCCCCGGACGGCGGCATCGAGCGGACGAACGCCCTCGTCCTCGACATCTCCTGAAGCGAACCGGCCCCCCGTCGGCCGGCGCCGGCGAGGCCTCGGAGCGGGAACGGGAGGTGACGCCGTCACGAGAGGGAGACCTCTCTCGCGCGCGCCCCCCCTCCGCTCCCGGCCGGCGGGGGCTCCCTCCTCGCGGCCCCGCTTCAACTTCGGGAAATGTCGCGCGGAATCGGCCCGGATCGGGGGCGCGGGCCCGCGGATTGCTTTCCTCCCGACGACGCGATCCCGGAGCCACGAAAGGAAGGACTGATCGATGAAGCCGATCTTCCTCGTCGCGGCCCTCGTTCTCCTCGGCGCGGTCTCCCGGGGGCAGGACGTCCTCTGGACCGCCTCCACCGCGGCCAGTTCCGTCTCCAGCGGCCTCTTCGTCGGGGCGACGCTCGTCGCGGTGCCGGACGCGACCGGAGACGGCGTCCCCGACTACGTCGTCTCGACCTTCACCGGCGTCTGGGATCTCCACTCCGGAGCGGACGGGAGCCGGGTGCGCACGCTCGGAAGCGCGTCGCCCGGACCCACGCTCGCCTCGCTCGCGATCCTCGATGATCACGACGGCGACGGGGTCCCGGAGCTCGCGATGACCCTGGGCGCAACGATCAGCATCGTCTCGCCGGTCTCCGGTGCGACGCTGACCTCGATCCCCCTGCCCCAGTTCGTGGGCACCTTCCCGGCCCTCACGCCCTTCCCGATCCTGGCCGCCGTTCCTGATCAGGACGGCGACGGCCGGCGGGATCTCGCGGTGGGGATCGCGCAGGTCGGGTCCGGCATCGCGCCGCTCCTCGTGCCGCCGGGCGGGGTCATCATCCCGCCGCCTCCGGCCACGCCGAGCCCGACCGCCGTCGACATCCGCTCCAGCGCGACGGGCGCGCTCCTGGTCTCGATCCCCGCCCTGACCGCCGACGCCGCGCCGACGCGGCGGGTCGGACCGGCCGGCGACTTCGACGGGGACGGCATCGCGGAGTTCGCGATCGCGGAGATCTCTCCGACCCTGGCGCGCATCGACATCCGCTCCGCCGGCGGCGCGCTCGTCACCTCGTTCACGCCGAGCGGCCAGTGGGCGAGCGCTCCGAGCACCCGCTTCGATGTGAGTCAAGACGTCACCGGCGACGGCGTCCCCGACCTCGTCGTCGGCGTGCCCTACGCCCTCGGCAACGCGGGCGTCGTCGAGATCTACTCGGGCGCGACCGGCGCCCTCGCGGCGAGCGTGACCGGAGTCTTCGGCACGCGGCTCGGCGTCCGGTTGAGCCTCGGCGATCTCGACGGCGACGGCATCGCGGAGATCGCCGCCGCCGACGCGCCGGTCGGCGGAGCACCACCGACGGTGCATCTGATCCGTGTCCCGACGGGCCAGATCTTCTCGAGCATGGCAGATCATCTGCCGCGCGCGGACGCCGCGACCTTCGCCGACCTCGACGGAGACGGCCTCACGGATCTCATCGCGACCGGCGTCGACGCGGCCGGGACGATGATCGGACACGTCGCGCTCCGCGGCGCGACGGGAACCGGGCCGGCGGGGACGGGCAGCCCGCTCGGCGAGGGCCTCCTTCGCGTCAACGACCGCATCGGCGACTGGGGACGTCGCGTCACCGTTCCGCGGGCGAGCCCGCTCGGATTCGATCTCCTGGCGCCGGCCGGATCCGTCGGTCCGTTCCCCTTCGCGGTCTTCGGATTCCTCGGCGAGGCGAGCCCCAACGACGCCTTTGACCTCGGCGGAACGATCGGCCCGATGGCCTTCATCCCGAGCGTCGCCTATCCCGCCGGAGTCCCCGTCCTCTTCACGCTCGCGACGAGCCTGAACGGCGTGCCGGGAACGATCGTCCTCGCGCCGCCGGGCCCCTGGTCGCTCGCGCTTCCGGCCGGGATCGACGCGAGCCTGAGCCTCTCCCTGCAAGGGCTCTTCGTCGCGCCGGACGGGGGCATCGAGCGCACCAACGCGCTCATCCTGCGCATCATCTGAAACTCGACCGCGTACGCCGGTCGGCACCGTCGAGGCGTCGCCCTCCGCCGGAGGGCGGCGCCTCTCCCATCTTGAACGGGCTCAGTGGGCGAGTTCGATGCGGATGGAGTCGACGGCGGGCAGGAGGCGCGCCGCGACCTCGTCGCGATCCGCGCCGACGGCGACGACCCGACCGACGCTCTGACCGGTGCCGATCCGCTCGCGGACGCGCCGCCCCGGGATCAGACCGCAGCGCACCTCGACGACGCCGGGCATCGCGGCCGCCGCCTCGAGCCCCTCGACCGTCGCGACGCGCCCCGCCCCCGGGTGGAGGAACCAGACGCCGGCCGCCCCGTGCGGGGTCTCGGGGAGCGCCGGACGGCGCCCCATCTCCACCTCGAGCAACGCGCGCCAGGCGTCGAAGCCGTAGACCCGGCCGATCAGCGCCATGAGGAGGCCGCCGGGCGGACGGATCGCGATCTCGCCGAAAACGAGGCCGTCCTCGCCGACGAAGAGCTCGGTGTGCGTCATGCCGCGCTCGATGCCGAGGGCGCGATGCACGCGGTCGACGAAGGCGCGGAGCGCGGCGAGGCGCTCCGCGTCGAGCGGCGCGGGAACGATGTTCGCGACGCCGGGCACGAGGTACTCGGTCGGATTGAGGAAGACGATCTCGCCGTCGACGACGAAGGTCTCGACGCTCATCTCGACGCCGCGGACGAAGCCCTCGGCGAGCCAGCCCGGACGCAGGGCCGCCCCGAGCGAGATGACGTCGTGCGCGACGACGGTGCCGCGACCGCCGGAGGACGCGCGCTGCTTGACGACGACGGGGACGCCGAGTCTCGCCACGAGCTCGTCGGCCCGGGTGTCCGAGCCGATCTCCTCGAAGGGCGCGCAGGGGATCCCCGCCGAGGCGATGCGGATCTTCATCGCCAGCTTCTCGTGGGACCACTCGGCCGTCTCCGGGGTGACCCCCGGCAGACCGAGCGCCGTCCGCACTCGCGCCGCCACCGGAACCGCTCCCTCGGTGAGCGCGACCACCGCGACGACCGCGCCGTCGCCGGTGAGGGCCGCGCCCGCCCGGAGGATGTCCTCCGGAGAATCGGGATCGGCCGCGGCCCGGAGGATCGCCTCCTCGCGACGCGCCGGGACCTCGCCGGGGCGACCGGGCTCGAGCACCCGGGGCTCGAGCCCGAGCGCGCGCGCGGCCTCGATCGCCTCCGGCCGCCAGCCCACCAGGAGGATCGCGCTCACCGCGATCCGCCCCTGGCTCGGCGGCGCCGCCGCTCGTTGGCCAGGTCCGCGAAGCGCTCGGGGAAGGCCGCCTGGACGATGAACTGGAGCCCGACGAAGAGGAAGATCGCGCCGCCCGCCCCGAGCAGCCAGGGCGAGGGCGCCCAGTCGAAGCGCTCGGGTCTCGTCCAGACCGAGCGGAGGAAGGAGAGCGAGCCCAGGACGAAGGCCAGGCCGAGGAGCAGGGCGAAGAGCCGCGTGGCGCCCGCGATGGGCTTCACGACCCGCGGCGACGCCGGCGCGTCGACCTCCTTCCCTTCTCCCTCCGGCGGCGGCAGTTCCGAACGCCCGTCCATCGTGATTCCCACCCTCCCGACCGCGACCGCCCGGCCGTGTATGATCCGCACTCCGACCGCGCGGAGGCCGCCGGATGACCCAGCTCGCGAAAACCGTCCCACTGCTCGCGGTGCTCCTCGCCCTCGTACCCTGCCGCACCGGTCTCGGGCAAGGCGAAGACGGAGTTTCCTTCTCGCGGGACGTGCTGCCGGTCCTCTCGGAGCACTGCTTCGCCTGCCACGGGCCCGACGAGGCGGCGCGCGAGGCCGAGCTCCGGCTCGACCACCGCGAGGACGCCCTCCTCGCGCACGAGGACGGCGCGGGAATCGTCCCCGGCGACGCCGCCGCCTCGCGGATCATCGTCCGGATGAAGGCCGAGGATCCGGACGACCGGATGCCGCCGCCCGAGACGAAGAAGGCGCCGACGGCGGAGCAGATCGCGATCCTCGAGCGCTGGATCGCCGAGGGCGCGCCCTACGAGGGACACTGGGCCTTCTCGCCCCCCGCCCGACCGGAGCCGCCCGAGGTCTCGCGCGAGGAATGGCGCGCCTCGCCGATCGATCGCTTCATCCTCGCGCGGATCGAGGCGGCCGGCCTCGCGCCGAGTCCGGAAGCCGATCGACGCACGCTCGCCCGCCGGGCGAGCTTCGATCTGCGCGGACTCCCGCCGAGCCCCGAGGAGCTCGCGGAGTTTCTCGCCGACGAGAGCCCGGACGCCTTCGCGCGCCTCGTCGACCGCTTCCTCGCCTCGCCGCACTACGGCGAGCGCATGGCGGTGCCGTGGCTCGACGCCGCGCGCTACGCGGACACGAACGGCTACCACCACGACTACTTCCGGGCGATGTGGCCCTGGCGCGACTGGGTCATCGGCGCCTTCAACGAGAACCTGCCCTACGACCGCTTCGTCGTGGAGCAGCTCGCGGGAGACCTCCTCCCCGACGCGACGCGGGCGCAGAAGATCGCGAGCGGCTTCAACCGCAACCACATGGTCAACAACGAGGGCGGCGCGATCCCCGAGGAATACCAGGTCGAGTACGTGGTCGACCGCGTCCGCACGACGTCCTCGGTCTTCATGGGCCTGACGATGGCCTGCGCCCAGTGCCACGACCACAAGTACGATCCGATCAGCCAGGAGGAGTACTACCGCTTCTACGACTTCTTCAATCGCGTCCCCGAGACCGGCCTCGACGGCGACCCGATGGCGCCGAAGCCCTCGCTGGCGGTGCCGGACGCGAACGAGGAGGCGGCCCTCGCGGCGGCCGAGGCGGAACTCGCGGCGGCGCGCGCCGCGCTGGACGCGCCGCAGCCCGAGCTCGACGCGAAGCAGCGGGCCTGGGAGGACGCGATGCGCGCCGAGCTGGCCTGGCGCTGGTCGGCGCTCCATCCGCAAGCCGCGCGCTCGACCGGCGGGGCCACCTTCGAGATCGAGGCCGACGGCACGCTCCTCGCCGGCGGCGAGAATCCCGGCGTCGCGACCTACGCGATCGAGCTCGAGACCGAGCTGACCGGACTCCGCGCGCTCTGGCTCGAGGTGATGATGGACCCGCGCATCCCCGGCGGCGGCCCGGCGCGGAACTCCCACGGCAACTTCGTCCTCTCGGAGTTCCGGGCGACGGCCGTCTCGAAGGAGGATCCGACGAAGCGCGTCCCGGTGACCTTCGGACGCGCCATCGCCGACTACTCGCAGGACCGCTACGAGATCCCCAAGGCGATCGACGGGAACCCCGGCACCGGCTGGGCCGTCGACGGCCACAAGCGCCGCGCGAACCGGAGCGCCGTCTTCCTCGCGAAGGAGCCCTTCGGCTTCCCGGGCGGCACGATCCTCGAGATCGAGATCGAGCAGAACTACGGCGGCGAGCACACGCTCGGACGCTTCCGCCTGCACGCCACCGGCGACGCGAGCCGACGCGCGGAGCTCGCGGCCTCGGAGCTCGGCGACTGGTCGATGATCGGCCCCTTCCCCGGCCTGGAGGGCCTGCCGCTCCGACGCGATTTCGGCCCCGAGTCGGACCTCGCCGGCGAGGGCGAGCACGGCGGCCTCGGCTGGCGCCCCCGCCCCGACTTCGCGGACGGCGCGCTCCACGGCTTCGCGGGCGCGGACGAGGCGATCGGGACGACCTATCTCCGCCGCGTCATCCGCTGCGAGACGGAGCGGACGATGCGCGTCGCGATCGGCAGCGACGACGCCGTTGCGCTCTTCGTGAACGGACGCCGCGTGTTCCTGAACGACGTCCGTCGTCCCCTCGCGAAGGACCAGGACCTCGTCGAGCTCGCGCTGGCCGCGGGCGAGAACGTCCTCCTGATGAAGATCGTCAACCACGGCGGCTCGGCGGGGATGTTCTTCGAGCGCCGCGCCGAGTACCCGACCGTTCTTCCGGGCGACGTCACCCGCGCGCTGGCGACGCCGGCCGAGGCGCGCGAGGCCCGCCTCGAGAAGGCCCTCCGCGATCACTTCCGCACCTCGGAGTACGCGCCCTGGGCGCGGATGCTCGACCGCGTCTCGCGCGCCGAGGACGAGGCGGCCGGACTGCGCTCGCGCCTCACCCGCGTCATGGTCATGCAGGACCGCCCGGGGATGCGCATGACGCACGTCCTCGAGCGCGGGGTCTACTCCGCGAAGGGCGCGCCGGTGACGGCCGGGACGCCGCGCGCGCTCCCCCCGCTGCCCGAGGTCGAGTCCCCGAACCGTCTCGACCTCGCGCGCTGGCTCGTGCGGCCCGATCACCCGCTCACGGCGCGCGTCTGGGTGAACCGCGTCTGGTCGATCCTCTTCGGTCGCGGCCTCGTCGAGACGGTCGAGGACTTCGGCACCCAGGGCACGCCGCCGACGCACCCCGAGCTCCTCGACTGGCTCGCCGCCGACTTCGTCGAGCACGGCTGGGACACGAAGCGCCTCGTCCGGCAGATCGTCCTCTCGCGGACCTGGCGCCAGAGCGCCCGGGTGCGGCCCGAGCTCCACGAGGCCGACCCCAAGAACGAGCTCCTCGCCCGCGCCCCGCGCTACCGCCTCACCGCGGAGTTCGTGCGCGACAACGCGCTGGCGATCTCCGGCCTCCTCGTCGAGGACGTCGGCGGACAGAGCGTGAAGCCCTACCAGCCGCCGGGGCTCTGGGCCGAGATGACCTTCGCCGCGGGACAGAAGGACGAGGACGACTTCTTCCGGCGCGACGAGGGCGACGCGCTGTGGCGCCGCGGCCTCTACACCTACTGGAAGCGGTCCTGCCCGCCGCCGCAGCTCCAGACCTTCGACGCGCCCACGCGCGAGGTCTGCACGCTCCGCCGCGCCCGCACGAACACGCCGCTCCAGGCGCTCGTGCTCCTGAACGACGAGACCTACCTCGAAGCGGCCCGCGCCTTCGCCGAGCGCCTGCTCGCGCCGGAGGGTCAGAGCGACGCCGAGCGTCTCGCGCGCGGCTTCGAGATCGCCGTCGCGCGTCGCCCCAACGCCCGCGAGGCGGAGCGGATCGCGGCGATCCTCGACGATCAGCGACAGCGCTTCGCGGACCGCGCCGAGGACGCATCGAAGATCCTCGCCCACGGCGCGAGCCCGCGCCGCATGGATCTCGAGCCGCGCGAGCACGCCGCCTGGACGCTGGTCGCGAGCGTGCTCCTCAACCTCGACGAGACGATGACCCGGAGGTGATGACATGAACGAGATCGAACGCGCCCTCGCCCGGCTCGACCGGCGCCGCTTCCTCGCCCGCGCCGCCGGCGGACTCGGCTTCGCCGCGCTGTCCTCCCTCGGCCTTCCCGGCGTGAGCGCCGCCGCGCGCTCCGGACTCGTCGGCGCCCTCGACGGCGGTCGCGGTCCGCACTTCCCGCCGACCGCGAAGCGGGTCATCTATCTCTTCATGTCCGGCGGGCCCTCGCACATCGACCTCTTCGACTGGAAGGACTCGCTGCCGAAGATCCACGGCCAGGAGCTGCCCGACTCGATCCGCGGCGGCCAGCGCATCACCGGCATGACGAGCGGCCAGACGAGCTTCCCGGCCGTGCAGCCGAAAGTGCCGCTCCGTCGCCGCGGCGAGCGCGGCACCTGGATCAGCGAGCTCCTCCCCCACATCGGCGGCATCGCCGACCGGCTCGCGATCGTCCGCTCGATGCACACCGAGGCGATCAACCACGACCCCGCGATCACCTACATCCAGACGGGCACGCAACAGCTCGGCAAGCCCTCGATCGGCTCCTGGGTGAGCTGGGGTCTCGGCAGCGACAACGCCGACCTCCCGGCCTACGTCGTCCTGCTCTCGCGCACCGTCGATCGCGGCAACGCGCAGCCTCTCTTCTCGCGCCTGTGGAGCAGCGGTTTTCTGCCCTCGAACCACCAGGGCGTGAAGTTCCGGAGCGGGAAGGACCCCGTCCTCTTCCTCAACGACCCGGCCGGTCTCTCGAAGGACGACCGCCGCGCGATGCTCGACGGCCTTCGCGACCTCAACGAGGAGCACTTCGCGGCCGACCTCGACCCCGAGACCGAGACGCGCATCGACCAGTACGAGCTCGCCTACCGCATGCAGACCTCGGTGCCCGACCTCACCGACATCTCGCGCGAGCCCGACTCCACCTTCGCCCTCTACGGCGAGGACGCGCGCAAGCCGGGCACCTTCGCCTCGAACTGCCTCCTCGCCCGGCGCATGGCCGAGCGCGGCGTCCGCTTCATCCAGCTCTTCCACCGCGGCTGGGACAACCACAACGGCCTGAACCAGGACCTCCCCCGCCAGTGCAAGGACGTCGATCAGGCCACCGCCGGCCTCATCGAGGACCTCGCGCGCCGCGGCCTGCTCGAGGACACGCTCGTCGTCTGGGGCGGGGAGTTCGGCCGGACGATCTACTCGCAGGGCAAGATCGGCGCCGAGGTTTCGGGCCGCGACCACCACGGCCGCTGCTTCTCGACCTTCCTCTGCGGCGGCGGCATCGAGCCCGGCATCGACTACGGCGAGACGGACGACTGGTGCTGGAACGTCGCGAAGGACCCCGTCCACATCCGCGACCTCTCCGCCACCATCCTCCACACCCTCGGCCTCGACCACGAGCGCCTGACCTTCCGCTTCCAGGGCCTCGACCAGAAGCTCACCGGCGTCGAGCCCGCGCGCGTCGTCCGCGAGCTGCTCGCCTGACGAATTCTCATACGGTGTCAGTCACCCGATGAGAATTCCGGAACGCGGAAGATGCTCGTACGGTGCCAGTCACCGGATGAGCATCCCCGGGGCGCACGTCGCACGATTCGGCGAATCGGGGCTGACCGAGATGCTCATCCGGTGACTGGCACCGTACTAGCATCTCGGGCCTCGACGATCAGCGCCCCTCGAACTCGATCATCACCTCGAGCTCGGCGATCTTCATGCCCGGCGGCCCCTCGACCTGGAACAGGGTCGATCCGCGACGGACGACGAACCCCTCGTGACGGCTCTCGCCCTCTCCCAGGGCCGCGGCGCGAGCCGGGAATCCGCCGAGCTGCATCGGCCGCGACTCGCCTCCCGTCCACCCCATCCCGGTGAGGGAGTTCTCGAGGGTGATCGCGTCGACGGGCATGTTCTCCGGATTGACGCCGAGCGCCCGGACCACGACCGCTCCCTGCGGCGTCTCGAGGCTCCACTCGCCCGCGACGATCCGTGGATGTCCGCCGAGAGCCCCGGCGATCAGCGGGGCGATCTTCCCCGGGGCGTGGCGGAGATGGATGCCGAAGCGTCGGATCCGCGTGCCTTCCTTCGTCGCCTCCACGGCGGCGAGACCGGGGACCACCTCGAAGGCGGCCGCGAAGTCCTCCGCGCGTCGGACGATCTCGTCGCACATCGTCTCGAGGGAGTTGACCATCCCGACCAGGCAGCGCTTCTCGTCGAGACGCCGCGCGAAGACGCGCGAGGGGTTCTTCCCGGGCGCGGTGTTCGTCGCGAACCAGAACGGCACGTCCCCGATCGACTTCTCGACCACGTCTCCGGCCTTCAGCCGGCCGGCGGTCTCGAGGCCGTAGCCCGTCGCCGCGGCCTTGGCGAGGGTCGTGTCCGGATCGACCTCGACGACGCGGACGCGCATTCCCGTGTTCTGCGAGGGCGACACGAAGGTCGGCCCGTGACGGTCGCAAGACCGGAGCTGCCAGTCCGAGCCCGGCGGCTGGGTCCAGATCAGTCCCAACGAGGGGCAGACGACCTGGCGTCCGTTCGCGTCGGCGAATTCGTGATGGCCCTCCAGGTTCGTCGCCGAGCGGTAGAAGCGCCGTCGGGCCTCCTCGACCTCGCGGTCATCGAGGACTCGCAGGAGTTCGAGGGCGTCCTTCAGGACCGCGACGCGCTCGTCGGCATCCCCTCCGCCGATCGCGAGGCGGACCCGACAATCGCCGGACATGAACTGCGCGGCGAGTTGATCCCCCCCCGCCTCGTTTCGGAACTCGAGCTCGCGGCCGAGAGCCGGACGCGTCACGACCGGCTTCGAGTCCCCGTGGAACTTTGCCGTGATGGCATCCATCCTCGCCTGCGCCCCGGTGTCGTAGTCGTGGGGGAAGACGGTGAGCATCAGGTTGAAGGGCCCACCGGCGTATCGGACGAGCATCACCGACATCGCGGCTTCGCTCATCGGCGCCGCCGGCTGGCGCAGGAAGTACCAGCCGTCGCCTTCCCGCAGCTCCAGCCGGGCGGCCGCGTGCGTGAGGCGCCCTTCCGCGAGTTCGGCGTCGAATCGCCGGAGCACTGGAGGCGGAATCGGCCCCCATCGCGGATCGATCGACACCTTCGGATCGAGCTTCAGGCCGCGGAAGATCGCGCGCGCGAGCGCATCGTGCTTTTTCGGCGGAGCGGCGATGAAGAGCCTCAGAAGCGCGCCGTCCTTGTCGAAGATGTAGTCGCGAAACAGGACCTGCTGGGGGTCGAAGTTGCCCGGATCGGCGTCGCGGTACATCGTCTCGACGCGACCGAATCGTCGATACTTCCAGGGCTCGCCCGCCAGATCGCCCTTCTGTTCCTCCTGCTGATTGGCGACGTCCATCCACTCGCGGATGGGCATGCCATACACGCCGGCGCCCAGGAACAACTGGACGAAACCGCCTCGATCCTCGCCGGACCTCGCGCCGACGAGACACAAGGCGCTCTTGGTCGGGGCCGTCGCCACCGATCCCGGCGTCGCCTCCGGCTTGACGGTCCAACCGTCCGGGAAGGTCAGGGTGATGCCCGTCTCATCGCACTTCCAGACCGGCTTCTGCGCGGAGAGCCCGACGAGCGGCAGGAGGACGAGGAGGCACGCGAGGAGGACTCGTGGCATGGGAGGACTCGAGATGGAGAGAGAACCTGAACGCCGGCCCCCAGTCTAACCGCCTGGCCGCCGGGCGTGGGGTCAGTCGTAGCGGCCGAGTTCGAACTCGATCCGGTCCGCGAGCTCGCTCGCCGGGGCGCCGCGAGGAGGCGTCAGGGTGAAGAAGAGGCGGCCGCGACGGACGCAGAGGATCTCGCGCCGACGGCTCCCCTCCCCGAAGACCCAGAGCCGGGCGGGGAAGCCCTGCACCTCGAGCGATCGCTCGCTCTTCGGGGGGCCGTCGACCTCGGCGGCGTGCCACTGGCGCTCGGCCGCGAACATCTCGTCGTCCGAGCTGACGTTCCGGTCGAAGGAACGCGCGAAGATCTCGGCCGGGCCCGCGCGGAGCGCGAGGCGCCAGCGCGCCTCGATGTTCAGCGCTCCCGCCGGCGGCTGGGTCTGCAACTCGTCGGCGCCGTGACGCAGCGCGAAGCCCCAGGCGCGGAAGACGGTGACGCCCTCGCGACTCTCGACCTCGGCGAGGGCCGGCCGGACGAGGAAGGAGCGGAGGGCGCGCTCGACGACCTCCGGCGGGTCGTAGCGCTCGTCCTCGTCGATCCGGACCCAGGCCACCGCCGCTCGGCGATCGTCGGTCTTCACGACGAGGATCCGCTCGATCTCGGTCTCCGTGAGCCGGAGCGTTCCCGTCCAGGCCGGGGCGCCGTCGACGATCAGCGAGGCCTCGTCCTCGATCTTCGCGTCGCGCACCAGCCGCCGGACGATGCCGTCGACGCCGGTCTCGGCGTCGAGCGGGACCCCGGCGAGCGAGAGACGACCGCCCGGATCGCAGCGACGGAAGGAGACCATCCCGGGCAGGAGCAGCCCCCGCCCGTCGGGCTCGCCGCCGAGCCGTCGGCACCAGGTCTCGTCCTCCGGCTGCTTCCAGATCGCGCCGTGGGCGAGGAGGTAGACGGAGTCGCCGCGCGCCGCGAGCGCCGTCGTGCGCTCGTCCAGCGCGAGGCCGGAGGTCCGCATGACCCGCCGACGCGCCGTTCTCTCGGCGCCGTCGACGCGACGGAAGCGCGCCAGGCCGACCGCGAGCCGCTCGGTCCAGTCCCCTTCGAGGGAGCCCTCGAAGGTCACGATGCAGAGGGTCCGTCCGATGGCGACGAGGCCGCGGGCCGAATCTCCGAAGATGTCCTCGAACATCGTGATGTTCCGGCCGAGGAAGGGGACCTTGTGCGCGCGCTTCTCCTTTCCGGTGGGGTAGTCCTCGAGCAGGTAGGCGGCGTAGCCACGCTCCGATTCGCGATCCGGCGGATCCTGGGCCTCGGTGAACTGGACCTCGATGCGCCCTCCGGCGACGAAGTCGCTGAGCACGATGAAGTTCCCCGCGACCGTGACGTGGTTGGTCCATCCCGCGCCCTCTTCGAAGAGGACCCCCGTCCGGCCCGAGAACCACGCGCCTCCCTCGGCCCGGACCTCCGGCGCATCCACCACGCGCGGCCGGCCCGGCCGCAGGTGCCCGGGGATCGGCTTCGCCGCATCGAACTCGAGGCGGCGGAAGAGCGCCTCGGAGATGACGTCCGTATCGGTCTCGTGCATCGCGAACCAGAAGCTCAGGAGCACGCCGTCCTTCTCGAAGCAGAGGGTGCGGATCTCGTGGCCCTGATCGTCGAGCTGGCCGTCGAGCACGACGACGTCGCGATCTCCGATGCGCTGCGGCCGCGGCTGACCGACCGCATTCCCCGCGCTCTTCGCCCGGTGCGCGATCCGCGCCGCGAGATCGGCGGGCGTCGCGCGCTGATCCTCGAGCCAAAGCATGAGGCCGGCGCTGTCGACGTCGCCCTCGAAGCGGGCCTTGAACAGATCGAGAGTCGCGCCGCGCCAGGCGCGGGCGAGAGTGACGGGGGAGATCTCCTCCTCGAGCACCCAGCCCGCCGGAAACTCGATCGCGAGCCCCCCCGCCTTCCACTCCCACTCCGGACCCTGGGCGGACGCCCCGCGGGCGAGCCCGGCGATCAGCAGGCAGATGACGAGGATGCGCATGTCTCTCTCCGTCCGGGGCGGAGTCTACCCGATCGCTCGCGCCCGGAAGATTCTCATACGGTGTCAGTCACCCGATGAGACTTCTCCTCGTCGCCGCCCCGTCGTCGGAAGATGCACGTACGGTGCCAGTCACCCGATGTGCATTTCCGTTCGGCCCGGGTCCGCTTGCGAAACCGATTCGCCCGGAAATGCACATCAGGTGACTGGCACCGATACGTGCATCCGCGCTCGCCCCGGCTCCCGCCTTGATATCCGGCGCCGGGTGCGCAACCCTGCCGTCGAGGAGAATCGACATGCCGAAGAAGATCGCCTGGTACTACCACCGCAAGGGCTGAACGAGCTGCGGCCGTTCCGATGCCTTCTTCGAGGGCCGGGACATCGCCACCAGGACGGTGGTGAATGCAGCGAAGAGAAGATGGACGCCGACGAGGCCGTGGCCTTCGTCCGCCAGCACGCGAAGCTCGTCGCGATGAAGGGCAAGAAGGTCGTGAGCCTCGACCTCGAAGGACGCCCCCACCGACGAGGAGCTCGCGAAGCTCGTCGTGGGCCCGTCGAGCAACCTCCGCGCCCCGAGCTGGACCCTCGGCAAGACGCTCATCGTGGGCTTCAACGAGGAGGCCTACGCCGAGCTCCTCGGCTGACTCCAGCCCCCCCGACCACCGCAAGTCAGCCCCCGGAAGGCCCTCGCGCGCCTTCCGGGGCCCGAGACCCGATCGAGGGCCCGAAAAGGGCGTTTACAGAGGCTTCGTCCCGTGCGACGATTTCCCTGACCGCCGGGCCGTCGGCGGTTCTCGACTCGGAGACAGCGATGAGTAGAGGTCCTGGGCGTTACCGCTGCACGACTTACCTGAAGGCCTGGGCGCTCGGCGCCAAGGGATGGGCCGATGAGCACATCGACCATTGCTCCTTCTGCCACCCCATCGTCCATGGGGATGGCAAGCACTTCATCGGATCCATCACCGAAGCCGCGGAGCAGCTCCACCTCTCGCGACTGAAGCGGCGCCGCCGCTTCCTCGTCGCGGGAACGGCGCTCGGGCTCCTCGCGTTGACGGGGTCCTTGGCGTATTTGCTGCCGTCACGCGCGAACCAAGGACCCCCTCAGCAGGACGGGCCGATCTTCGCTGCGAGCATGCAAGAACTCGATCGCGTTTTCGCGGGCTCGGGGAAGCCGGCGATCGCGAGGATCGTTCAACTTGGCTCCGAAGAGCAGGTCGTCATGGCGGTCCAGTGGATTGCCGACCGAGGGCACAGCGCACTTGCCGACATTCTCCTCATCGCCGCGACGGACTCGCGGGTTCAGGTCCGAGTGATCGCTGTCGATAGCCTCATGAGACTCCCTCCGGTGGACTTGAAGCCCTTTCTTCCTCAATTGAATGCCCTGGCAGCGAGTGAGGCAGAAGACGGATTGAGGGCCCTGCTCCAGGAGCTGGCCGTAGTCGTCCAGAATGCGTGATGCAAATCACCGGATCGCTTTACGCATCCGCGGGGTCGGAAGCCTGCGTGACCGTGACTGGCGTCACAGGGGCATTGCACGGCTCCGCCTTGATTGGCTCGCAGCGATATAACCTGAAGTTCCGTGAGGTTACTCCCGGGACTTGGGTTGTGTGCTTCAAGATCCCCGAGGGCGAGGAGGGGATCATTCGATTTCGCCTTTGGGACGACGTCAGCGCGCGGACTCGTGCCGTGATCATTCGCTGATCGAAGACTATCGCGCAGTCGACCTACCTCTATCTGCAAACACCCAACTCGCCCGCCGCCCCACCGGCTTCTCGTTGAGCCGCACCATCCCCTCGATCTCCGGCGGCGCCGTCTCCCCCTTCTTCCTCTCGCGCACGAGCACCACGCGCCGCCCGGCGGCGACGGCGGCGCGCACCTGCTCGCAGCTCAGGTCGTCGACCCGGATCGAGCGGCGCGTCATCGCGTAGTACCAGCCCCAGGCGGACTCGCGGCGGGCGACGCCCTCGATGCCCCAGAGCTCGGCCCCGGCCGCGAGTTCGGGGCGGACGAGGGCGAGCAGAGGTTCGTCGTCGAGATGGCGGTCGTGGGCGGGGGCGCCGACGAGGCCCCAGAAGGCCCAGCCGAGGACGAGGATCGCTGTCGCGTGGCCGAGGGCCCGGAGGGGGCGATCGGCGAGGACGGCGCGAACCGCGAGGACGAGGAGGACGAGCGCGGAGACGCCGATCGGGATCGCCAGGGGGGAGTCGGCGAGGCCGCGGAAGACGGCGGCGGCCGCGCCGCGGAAGCGGCCGGCGACGGCCTCGCCCGCGAAGGCGAGCGCGGCGAGGAGGAGCGCGAGGACGGCCGGCGCGAGGGCGGCCAGGGCCGCGGCGAGGCGCGGGGCGAGGCGGTTCCTCTCCCCCGCCGCCTTCGCGAAGGCGTGGTCGAGGTACCAGCCGAGGAGGAGCGCGGCGGCGGGGAGCGCGACCATCAGGTAGCGGATGCGACGCGTCTCGCCGAGGTTCAGGACGACGAGCGTCACGAGGAGCCAGACGAGGGCGAGGACGAGACCGCGACGCGCGGCGGGCTCGAGGCGGGCCGGGCCGCGCGACCGGAGCGCGCGGACGGCCGCGACGAGGGCGAAGGGCAGGAGCGGCGCCCAGGGGGTGAGGGCCCCGAGGAGCGAGTAGAGGTAGTAGAGCGCGTCGTGCTTGCGGGGCGGCCGCTCGGAGACGAGTCGCGAGAGGCCCTGCTCGACGAGGATCTCGCGCCACCAGCCGTGTCCCATCGCCGCCCAGGCGGGAAGGAACCAGGCGAGAAAGAGCGCGAACGCGCCCCCGAGGCTCCAGCCGAGACCGGCCCGCGTGAGGACGCGGCGGTCGCGGAGCGCGGGCGCGGTGCCCGCGAGGGTGAGCGCGGTGAAGAGGAGCGGGGGCGCCCCCTTCGTGTAGAGGCCGAGCGCCAGCGCGGCGGTCGCGAGGGCGATCGCCCGACGGCGCGCCGGGCCGCGGGTGTCGACCGCGACGAGCGAGGCGTGCAGGCTCCAGATCAGGGACGCGGCGCAGAGCGTGTCGAGGTGGAGGAAGCGGCCGGACCAGACGACGAGCGCGGAGCTGCCGTAGACGAGACCGGCCCAGAGCCCCGCGCGCGCGCCGAAGTGACGGCGGCCGAGGCGGACGAGACCGAGGGCGCCGAGGAGCGCGCCGAGGGCCGAGGGCAGGCGGACGAGAAAGAGGTTCAGCTCGCCGCCGGCGAGACGGTGCAGCGCGGCCACGAACCAGAAGACGAGCGGCGGCTTCTGGTCGTAGGGGAGGTCCTCGTACTCGGGGACGAGCCAGGGACCGCCGTCGGCGATGCGGAGCGCGATGCCGGCGTAGCGGGGTTCGACGGGGTTCCAGAGGGCCCGCGCGCCGAGGCCGACGAAGATCGCGCCGAGGACGACGAGCGCCGCCAGGAGCTCGGGCGCGAGCCTCGAGCCCGGGCTCGGAGGCCGCGGGGAGGAGCGGTCGCGGAGGTTTCGATCGGGGGCGCGGCGCAGCATGACGGGGCCCACTATGCAGGAGCGGACCCCGGCCCGGTAGTCCGCCGCCGCGGTCGTTCGTCCCGCCCCGGACCGGTCGCCAAGCCCCCGGTGCGCGGGGGGTTGGAGCGCGGGCTTCCGCCGCCGCCCGGGGGCAAAAGTGGCCTTCGTTTACAGGGACGGTCCCGAACTCCATACTCCGGTCGTTGTTGCTTTGCCGTGGTTCGAGGTGGGATGCCCTCCGCGCTCGGACCGAGATCGCCAACGCTTCGAGACGAGAAGACAGCCGTCGTCCCTACGGGGCCGATGACCGGTCGCGCGTCCGTCGCCCGGCGATCCCGAACGAGCCGGGGAAGGCACCATCGCGGTCCCGGGTCCGCCCGGGTCCGAAGACGGCGACCGCCGGCGCGACGCGTCGCGCGACCGACGAACGCTTCCCGGCCCGACGTCCCGCCGCCGTATCGGCTGCGACGACGGGGCCCGGTTCGAGAAGCGGACGGAGATCGCGGGACGCGTACGGCGGGTCCTTCGGGGCGCGAACCTTCGCGCGGGGAGTACTCGGTCCGCCGAGGACTTCCATCGCCGGGAGGTGCGCCCACCGCGGCGCCGACCGGGGGAGATTCGAGATCACGCGCGGTCGCCCGACCGCACGCCTCGGATCTCCCCCGCCTTTTTCTCGCCCCCCTCGACCTCGTCGTCGCCCTCGCCCTAGAATCGGTCTCTCGGCGAACTTCATTCCCGGACGCGAGACGGCATGAGCGACGACCCCGCCCTCTTCCTCGGCTTCGACCTCGGCGGCACGCACACGCGCTGCGTCGCGACCCTCGCCACCGGCCGGATCGTCGGGCGCGGCGGGGCCGGGCCCGGTCACCCCCGCGCCGTCGGGACGGATGGCGCGCTCCACGCGATCGCACGCGCCCGCGGCCAGGCGCTCGCCGTGTACGGATCGAAACCCGAGCCGGCCGCGAGCGCCGGCCTCGGCGTCGCGGGGCTCGGGACGGCCGAGGAGCGGCGGGAGTTCGCGCACGCGCTGGGGCCGCTCCGCCTCGCCGCGCCCGGCGGCATCGTCGTCGACCACGATCTCGCCGCCGCGTGGTGCGGCGCCTTCGGGAGCGAGGCCGGGGCGATCCTCGTGGCCGGGACCGGCTCGGCCGCCTTCGCCCAGCGCGAGGACGGCTCCCGCGCCCGGGCCGGCGGACTCGGCGCGATCCTCGACGACGCCGGCAGCGCGACCGCGATCGGGCTCGCCGCCCTGCGTCGCCTCGTGCGCGAATCGGACGGGCGCGAGGACTCCTCCGAGCTCGGTCGCACGCTCCGTCGCGAGCTCGCCCTGGCCGAGATCCGCGGCGTGCTCCGCATCGCCGGCGCCGATCGGCTCGACCGCCCGGCCGTCGCCGCACTCGCCCCCCGCGTCGCCGCGCTCGCCGAGCGCGGCTGCCCGGTGGCGCGCGCCATCGTCGAGGGGGCCGCGGCCGAACTCGCCGCGCTGGCCCGCGCGGTGGCGCCGGAGCGTGGCGAGATCGCGCTCGAGGGCGGCGCCATCTCGGCCCCGGGACCGCTGAGAACCGCACTGGAGTCCGCGCTGCGGGCGGACGGCTTCGCGCCCGTCGACCCTCTCCTCGACCCGACGCTGGGCGCGCTGCTCCTCGCGCGTCCGGCGCCGGAGCGACGCGATCTCGCCGAGGCGATCGCGCGCGATCTCGAGAACACCGCGCCCTGAAGTCGAGCGCGATGCCCGCCCGGGGACTCGAACCGGATACACTCGAGCGCGACGATCCGGAGCGCCCGCGACAAAGGCGGAGAAGAGGCGACGAATCCGCGCCCCGCGCGACACTCGATGGCGTCCCTCCCCCGCCCCCGGAGACCCGCTCATGACGCTTCGCGCCGCGCCCGCCCGTCTGACCACCCTCCTGCTCACCGTCCTCGTCGCCGCCGGCGCCCTCTCCGCGCAGGGCCAGCGCTTCCGGGGCATCGGCCTCTGGGGTCCGGTGGGCGAGGGCCCGCTGCCCGGCGCCTTCCCCTTCGACGAGATGAAGGGCCCCTACATGCCGACGCCGGAGGAGATGCGGAAGCGCCTCGCGGCCGAGGAGCGGCACTGGACCGCGTGGTGGTACATGCGCGGCGAGGACCTGATGCTCGAGCCGGCCGAAGGCGCGCGCACCGCCGTGCCGACCAAGCTGCGGGCGGCGCTCGAGAAGGAGATCCGCGCCGCCGCGAAGCACCCCTCTCCCGAGGTGCGTCGCGCCGCCGCCTTCGCGCTCGGCCGCGCCGGGATGCGCGCCGACGTCGAGCTCGTGCGCGATCTCATCCGCGACGAGGACCGCGAGACGCGCCGCCTCGCGACGCTCGCGCTCGGCCTCGTCGGCGACGTCGGGGACTACCGCTTCCTGCGGGCGCTCGCCGAGGCCAGCCTGTCCTCGATCTACACCTACGATCCCCAGCGCGCGGCGGCGATGCTCGCGGGCGAGGAGCTCGCGCGCCGGCTCGGCGCGGCCGTGCCCGAGAAGGAGGTCGCGAAGTTCCGCGCCGTGTATCGCGCCGCGCTCGTGATTCCGCGCGAAGACGGACTCGACGGCGTCGAGACGACGATTGCCGCCCTCGCGATCCACGCGCGGCGGCCGGACGCCGAAGCCGGAGAGGCCGTGCGCGCCCTGGCGGCCCATCCGAAGGTCGACCGCTGGATCCGCGCGGCGGCGCTCCGGGCGCTCGGCGCGGGCGGCGGCGAGTTCGCGGAGGCGACGCTCCTCGACGCGCTCGATGAGAGCGCCGCCGATCTGCGCGCGGCCGCGCTCGACGGGCTCGCACTCGGTCGTGCGCACATCGGCGAGGAACAGCGTGCGCGCCTGCTGCGCGTGGTCCGGGGGGATCCCCACATGGTCCCCCGCATCCTCGCGGCCGGCGTCCTCACGCATCGCGCACCGCTCGAGTCGGCGGAGTTCATCGACCGCATCGGCGACGCCTCGATGGTGGAGACCATCGTCTGGGCCCTCGCCTTCGGCTTCGAGCGCGCCCCCATCTGGAACGCCGACATCCCGCGTCGCCTCGCGGCGGCGCTGCGACCGCTCGTCGAGCAGGCCAAGGCGCCGGACGTCGCGACGGCGGCGGGCCTGGCGCTCGCCCGCCTCGGCTATCCGGAGGACCGCGCGCGCCTCCGCGCGCGCTTCGACCGCGGCGGCGCCGCCTCCATGCTCGGCCTCTACGCCCTCGCCCTCGGCGCCGTCGGCGACGAGAAGGCCCGCGGCGTCGTGCGCGACCTCGCGCTCGACCGGGGAGACCTCGAACGCCGCCGCGACGCGATCCTCGGGCTCGCGCGACTCGGCGGGGACGAGACGCGACTCGCGCGACTCCTCGACGAGCGTCAGCCGGCGCGCCATCTCCTCGGCGCGGTCGCGCAGGGGTTCGGACTCGCGCCGGACGCGGCCGCGGCGGCGGGGGCCCTCATGAGCACCGAGGCCTTCTCGGGCGAGGAGGTCGAACCGGTGCGCCACGCCTTCGCGATCGCGGCGGCGGGCGCGACGCTCGACGCGGGCGAAGGCCGTCCCTACGCCGTCTACCGCCGCGGCTCCTGGGCCCTGCGCTGCAGCGGCTTCGAGCGGGAGCTCGCTCGCCTGCCTTGACGACGGGGTCGGCCGCTCCGCGGGGAACGGCCGACAATCCGCCGCCCCGGCGACTTCCCCCCGCGCGACGGGTATCCTCTGACGGAGAGAGGATCCCCACCATGAGAACCATCCTCGGCCTGGGAGCGATCCTGGTCGCCCTCGCCCTGCCGGCCCGCGCGCAGTTTCCCGTCGCCTGGACGCAGGACGACGCCTTCTTCTTCACCGGAAACTGGGCGTTCGGGGCGGACGCCACGGCGATCGGCGACGTCAACGGCGACGGTCTGTCCGAGATCGCGGTCGGTGCGCCCCGGATCATCGGCCAGAACTTCTCCGGCTATCTCCTCGTCGTCGACGGCCAGTTCGGCTCGATGGTCTCCTTCTTCGCCCCACCGGCGTTCAGCCTCACGAGCGGACCCCTCGCGTCCTACGGACGGAAGCTCGCGAACGTCGGTGACCGCGATCTCGACGGAGTCGATGACGTCGCCGTCTTCAGCGACACCGAGGTGGTCGCCATCATCTCGATGCGGACGGGCCAGCCCCTCAGCGGACCGGGCGCCTTCGGCCTCGCCGGGGCCGTCCCGAGGGAGATCGTGGAGCTGGACGATCAGAACGGCGACGGCCACCGCGAACTCCTGCTCGTCGCGGAGGATCTCGCGAGCGGCGGCACGATCCTCAGCCTGCGCGACGGGTCCGGCTTCGCCGAGCTCGCGTCGGTCACCCTTCCGGGCACGCCCACCGGCTTCGCGAGCCTCGGCGACTGGAACGCCGACGGCGCGGGAGACGTCGCCCTCGGCCAGTTCGACGCCACGACCGGGTCGGGCTCGATCGCGCTGATCTCGGGCCTGGGACTCGGCGTCTTCGGAACGCTCACCGGCGTCCCCGGCGCCGATCACGGCCACGTGCTCGAGGCGCTCGACTTCGCCGGGGACGGGGGGACGGACCTCGCGGCGGCGACGCCGAACACCGCCTCGCCGACCTCCTTGGCGACGCTCGACGTCTACGGAGGCGTCGCCTCCCAACCGCTGCTCTTCACGGCGACCTTCGTGGGCGGGCGGCACTTCGATCACATCGCGGGCGGCGACTTCGATCGCGACGGCCGCGAGGAGATCGCCTACTCCGACCTCGGCGCCGTCCGACTCGCCGTCTTCGGCACCGGCTTCGTCGCCGCGCCCTCTCTCACGAGTCTCCCCGATGCCGCCGCGTCGGTCGAGGGCATCATGCGCCTCGTCGACGTCGGCGACGTCACGGGCGACGACTTCGAGGACCTCGCGGTCTGCGTCTCGGAACCGGGCGTGGACCTGGGCACGGTGCACCTCGCCTCCTTCTTCGGCGCTCGCCGCATGTTCCAGCCGAGCGGCGGCAGCGGCCAGAACGGCGCGCCGCCGACGCCGGTCCCGCTCGAGCTCGCGTGGCGGACCTACTCCGCGCCGATTCCCGGCGGCATCCTGCAGGCGAGCGGGTTCGTGGTCGTCCCCGGCATGCCGTCCAACGTCCTCGTGGTCGTGGCGTCCTCCCTGGTGGCGATCCCCTATCTCCTCGGCTCGGCCGTCATCCAGGTCGAGGCCCTCGGCGGCGGATTCAACGCCCCGATCCTTCCCGACGCGATGGGAGTCTGGCGGCACCATCTGCTGCTCGTCCATCCCCTGCTGGCGAACACGACGGTCTACATCCAGGTCGTCGACGTCTTGACGGAACGCGCGTCACACGTGGTCGCGCTCCGCTTCCACGGCTGAACGACCGGGCCCGAGTGGGGCCCGTCTCGCACGACCCACGCTCCCACGGAGACCGACCATGACGCGCTCGAAGCCGCTCATCGCCCTCGGCGCCGCGCTCTTCCTCCTCGTCGCGCCGGCCGCGGCCCAGTTCCCCGTCGTGTGGACGCTGGACGCGGGCGGGCTCGCGTCCCCGCCGCTCGAGGCGATCGGGGCCGACGTCGCGGCCGTGGGCGACATCGACGGCGACGGCTTCGAGGACCTCGCGGTCGGCGCGCCGAACGATCCGACCTCGACCAGTTCGGGACGCCTCCTCATCGTGGACGGACGGCTCGGCGCGATCATCTCGAACTTCCCCGCCCCCACCGGCGGCGTCGGACCGGGACCCATCCCGACCTTCGGGACGCGGGTCGTGAACGTCGGGGATCGCGACCTCGACGGCCTCGACGACGTCGCGGTCTTCAGCGCGTCGACCCTGGTCGGCGTGGTCTCCACCGCGACCGGGCTCGTCATCAACTCGAGCCTCGCCATCACGCAGGCCGCGAGCCCCGGACGCCACGTCGCCGAGATGACGGACCTGAACGGCGACGGCGTCACCGAGCTCCTCCTGGTGAGCGTGGTCCCCTTCGGCGGCACGATCCTGAGCGTCCGCGACGGGCTGAGCTTCGCCCCGCTCATGATCACGACGCGCGGGGCGCTGCCGACGGGCTTCGCGGCTCTCGACGACTGGAACTTCGACGGCGTGCCCGACTTCGCCCTCGGGCAGTTCGCGCTCTCGACCGGCGGCGGCGCGGTCGACCTGATCTCGGGCGCCGATCTCGTCTCCTTCGGCCTCCTCCCCGGCCCCGTCAGCGTCGACTTCGGTCGCGTCCTCGAGTCCCTGGACTACGACGGCGACGGCGTGACCGACCTCGCGATCGCCACCCCGAACACCGGCGCCGCCGGATCGATCGCGACGCTCGACATCCTGCGCGGCGTCGTCCCGCACATCCCCCTGCTCTCGGTCCACTTCACCGGCGGAGCGCGTTTCCACGCCATCGCGGGAGGCGACTTCGACCGCGACGGACACGACGAGCTGGCCTACTCGGACTCCGGAACGGTGCGGCTGGCCGACTTCGGCGCTGGTCTCGCCGCGAACGGCGTGCTCGCCAACCTGCCCGACGCGGCCCCGGTGGCGGAGGGCATCGCCTCGCTGAACGCCGTCGGCGACCTCGGCGGCGACCGCTTCGACGAGCTCTGCGTCGGCGTGCGCGACCCCGGCGTCGATCCGGGCACGCTCCATCTCACCTCGCTCTACGGCGCCCGGCGCATCGGCGGTCCCAGCGGCGGAACGAGCGGCGGCATCTTCGGCGGGCCGCCGATCGCCACCGCGCTCGAGCTCGAGTGGCGCCCCTACCAGGCCGCGATCCCCGGCGGCCGGCTCGTCGCCACCGGTTTCGTGAACGTGCCCGGCATCCCGCAGGTCGTGGTCGCCATGGTGAACACGAGCCTGCTCGCGACGCCGATGGTCGTCGGCACCGCGCTCGTCAACGTCACCCAGCTCGGCGGCGGCTTCAGCGCGGCGGTCGTGCCGGACGCGACGGGCGCCTGGGCGCACCACCAGCTCCTCGTGCACCCGCTCCTCGCGGACACGACGGTCTACGTCCAGCTCGTCGACCTCGGAACGCAGCGCGCCTCGCACACGCTGGCGCTGCGCTTCCAGGGCTGAATCGACCGGGGCGGCTCAATCGCCGCGCGGAGGAAAGAGCGCGGCGACGAGCTCGGCCGCGGCCGCTCCCGGTGTCCGCCGGCCGGCCGCGACCTCGTCCTCGAGCGCGACGAAGCGCTCGCGGACGGTCTCGTCGGCCTCGATCCGGCGGAGGGTCAGCTCGCGGATCTCGTCCCAGAGCCAGCGGCGACGCTGCTCGACGCGCCGTGACTCGAGCTCGCCGGTGGCCGCGATCGCGGCGCGATGCGCCTCGACCGCCTCCCAGAACTCGTCGATGCCGGAGCGCTCGTGGGCCGAGACCGCGAGCGCGCGGGGCGCCCAGCCTCCGCCGCGCGGTCGGGCGTAGTGGAAGGCGGCCTGGAGCTCGGCCACCGCGATGCGAGCCGCGGGCAGGAGCGACCCGTCGGCCTTGTTCACCGCGACGACGTCGGCGAGCTCGAGGATGCCGCGCTTGATGCCCTGCAGCTCGTCGCCGGCGCCGGGCTGCGCGAGGACGCAGAAGGTGTCGACCATGTCGGCGACGGCGGTCTCGGACTGGCCGACGCCCACCGTCTCGACGAGCACGACGTCATGACCGGCAGCCTCGCAGAGGAGGAGCGCCTCGCGCGTCCGCCGGGCGACGCCGCCGAGGGTCGCGGCCGAGGGCGAGGGGCGGATGAAGGCCTCGTCCCGCCGCGAGAGCTCGACCATGCGGCTCTTGTCGCCGAGGATGCTGCCGCCGGTGAGCGAGCTCGAGGGGTCGACGGCGAGCACGGCCACGCGGTGACCGCGGTCGCAGAGGACGCAGCCGAGCGTCTCGATGAAGCTGCTCTTGCCGACGCCGGGCGGCCCGCTCAGGCCGACGCGATATGCGCCTCCGGTGCGATCGAGCAGGGCGTTCACGAGGGTCTGGGCCGCCTCGCGGTCCTCCGCCCGGACGCTCTCGACGAGGGTGATCGCGCGGGCGAGGAGGCCGCGGTCGCCGGCGCGGACGCCGCGTTCGAGCTCGGCGAGATCCGGTCGGCGGGCGCGCGTCACCTCAGGCGCCTCCGGCCGGGTCCTCTCCCGACGCATGGCGCTCGTCGAGGAGGAGGAGCAGGTCGCCCGCGGCC